>NZ_BCTO01000026.1 GCF_001571325.1 Delftia tsuruhatensis NBRC 16741 | reverse complement strand
ATTCAAGCCCTCCTGAAACTTGTTCAGGAGGGCTTTTCCGTTTTGGTTGCTCCCATTTGTTCCAGGTCCTGGATATTCCAGTGCAGCCCGGTGATCTGCGGCGTATTCGTATCTGGCGCGGTCTGATAATCAGTGGCTGAACGACGAAAGGGCAGGCAGGATGAGCGAGCAGGTCGATTGCGTGGTGGTGGGGGCGGGCGTCGTGGGGCTGGCCGTGGCCAGGGCGCTGGCGTTGCAGGGCAGGGAAGTCATGGTGCTGGAGGCAGCTGAAGCCATTGGTACGGGCACCAGTTCGCGCAACAGCGAGGTCATCCATGCCGGCATCTACTATCCCCAGGGTTCGCTGAAGGCCCGGTTTTGCGTCGAAGGCCGCCAGCGTCTCTATGCCTATTGCGAGGAACGCGGCGTTGCCCACCAGCGTTGCGGCAAGCTCATCGTGGCAACGGATGAGGCGCAGCGCGGCCAGCTCCAGGCCATTGCGCGCAAGGCCGAGGCCAATGGCGTCAATGACCTGCGCTGGCTGGATGGCCCCGAGGCACGGGCCTTGGAGCCTGCGCTGCAGTGTGTGGCGGCACTGCATTCGCCCAGCACCGGCATCATCGACAGCCACGGCCTGATGCTGGCTCTGCGGGGCGATCTCGAAAACGCAGGCGGCATGGTGGTCTGCCATGCCGAGGTGCAGGAGGCCGCCGCCACGTCTGGCGGCGTGTGGCTGCGCACCGCCGACGGCACGCAACTGCAGGCGCGTAGCCTGGTCAATGCGGCAGGCCTGAATGCCCCGTTGCTGGCGGCGCGCCTGCAAGGCTTTCCGCAGCAGTTGGTTCCACGCGCCTTCTATGCCAAGGGCAACTATTTCACGCTGTCGGGGCGCGCGCCGTTCTCGCGCCTCATCTATCCCGTGCCCGAGGCTGCAGGTCTGGGCGTGCATCTCACCCTGGACATGGGTGGACAGGCCAAGTTCGGCCCCGATGTGCAGTGGGTGGAAAGCGCAAGCGATCTGCAGGTCGATCCAGCGCGCGCCGACGCCTTCTATGCAGAGATCCGCCGGTACTGGCCGGCCCTGGCCGATGGCGCGCTGGTGCCCGGCTACGCTGGCATCCGTCCCAAGATCAGCGGTCCTGGCGAGGCGGCGGCAGACTTCACGATCCAGGGACCGCAGGTCCATGGCGTTGCGGGCGTGGTGCAGTTGCTGGGCATCGAATCGCCGGGGCTGACCAGCTGCCTGGCCATCGGCGCACATGTGGCGAAGTTGCTGGCCTGATGGTCTGCCGGTCCACGACACACGGCCACGGCAGGCCTTGTCTGACAAGGCTCAGGCCCCCTCGCTTCCCGGAAGCCAGGGAACAATTGGATAAGATGCTTGCATGTAACAAGGGCCTGCCCATGTTGCGTGACAGGTATCGGGCGACATGATTGCCTGCTCCCCGCTGTATTTGTTTTCACCTCAATAGAAAGGCTCATCATGACGAAGTCGATCACTGAAACCGTCTCCACCGCGCAAGCCGATCTTGAAAAACTGGTCAGCGACCTGCGTGGCCTGCTGTCTGCCAAGGAGCTGGATGCCGTGCCGGAAATCCACATGCTGCGCCAGCGCATCGATGACGGCATGTCCAATGTGCGTGACTCGGCTGTGCGCGCCGCGCAGGAAGCGGCCCGCCAAGCTAAGGATGCCGCCTATGCGGCGGATCGCTATGCCCACGACGAGCCGTGGCGTGTGGCTGGCGCGGCCCTGGCTGTGGGCGCCTTGCTGGGCTTCATGCTGGGCCGTCGCTGATCAACGGCATGCCTGACCAGAAAAGGATGCCTGTGAACTGGATTTCCCTTCTGGGTTTGGATGCCTGGGTGGCGCGCTGGCGTGCTGCCGTGATCGAGCTGGCCATTGCCGCCGAGGACCGTACCGACCTGGCTCGGCTTGAATGGGTTCAGCACAAGCGCAGCATGCAGACCGTGGTCGTGCTGCTCATTGCGCTGGCCGGACTCAGCGTCGTGGTCATGCTCATGCTGTCCGTGGCGGTGCTGGTGCAGTTCTGGGACACCGAGCACCGCGTGATGGTGGCCTGGCTGCTGTTTGGCGGCTGGCTGGCTATCCTTGCAATTGCCTTGTGGCAGTTGCTTGCGGCCGTACGACGCCTGGCACGCCCTTTCATCCTCACCCGCAACGAGCTGAGCCAGGACTGGCAGGCGCTGAAGAAGAGGCTGTAACCATGGTCAATGCTTCCAATGCTTCCCAGTCCCGCGACGAGGTTGCGTCGCCCAGGCCCACGGGCCCCAATGCGGCGCTGTGGCCCACTTCCACCGTGGAGCAGCAGCAGGTGATGCAGCGCATTGCCCAGCAGCGCGAGCGCCTCAGGGCGCGCTCGGCGGCCGTGGCCCAGGCCCGGGCGCTGAGCCGTGCCGCCACACACGTGCGCCCGGATGCACCGCTGATCGAGCGCGTCGCAACGTTTGCGCGTCTGCACCCCGTGGCCGTGGGCGTGGCGGCTGCCGCTGCCTTGGTCATGGGGCCGCGCAAACTGATCCGCATCGGCACCACACTCATGCCTTTGCTGGCACGCCTTCAGCAGCGCAGGGGCTGAGATAAGGCCTTGCAAGGCTTCTTGCACAAAAAAACGCCCGGCATGCCGGGCGTTTTCTTTGGTCAGCACGCGGATAACGCGGCAGTCAACGCAGTTGCGCGATGGCCCGTGCGGCCTCTGGTACCAGGCAGGGGCCCCGATAGATCAGGCCGCTGTAGATCTGGACCACATCGGCGCCCGCCCGGATCTTGCTGACCGCATCTTCGCCGCTGAGAATGCCTCCCACGCCGATGATGGGGTAGCGGCTTCCCAGCGCAGAGCGCAGTTGGCGGATGACCTGGTTGCTGGCCTCCAGCACCGGCGCGCCGGAAAGGCCGCCCGTTTCTTCGGCGTGGAGCAGGCCCTTGACGGCATCCCGGCTGATCGTGGTGTTGGTGGCGATCACGCCGTCCATGCCGTGGCGCTGCAGCGTGGTGGCGATGACGCCGACCTGCTCCTCATCCAGGTCGGGTGCGATCTTCACGAACACCGGCGCCCGCTTGCCGTGCTGCGTGGCCAGTCGCTCGCGCCGCTCGGCAATCGCTCCCAGCAAGGCATCCAGCGCTTCGTCGCTTTGCAGGGCACGCAGATTCTTGGTGTTGGGCGAGCTGATGTTCACCGTCACGTAGTCGGCATGCGGGTAGACGCCATCGAGCGCCTTGAGGTAGTCGCTGGTGGCTTCTTCGATGGGCGTGCTGGCGTTCTTGCCGATGTTCAGCCCCAGCAGCATGGGCTTGCCCATGGCGCGGGCCTGTGAGCGCTTGACGTTGCTCAGGAAGGCATCGAGGCCTTCGTTGTTGAAGCCCAGTCGGTTGATCAGTGCATTGCGTTCGGGGATGCGGAACATGCGCGGCTTGGGGTTGCCGGGCTGCGCGCGCGGAGTCACGGTGCCTACCTCGACGAAGCCGAAGCCCATGGCGGCCAGCGCATCGATACAGCGTGCGTTCTTGTCCAGGCCTGCAGCCATGCCGACGCGATTGGGGAACCTGAGCCCGGCAAGCTCGACGGGATCACTCACCATGGGTTGGGCCCAGGCCTGCTGCAGGAGCGTGTTCTGCCCCTTTGCCATCAGGTTCATCGTGAGATCGTGGGCGGATTCGGGGTCCATGCCGAAGAGAAAGGGACGGGTCAGGGCGTAGGGGATCAAAGACATGGGGATAATCGAAGGATTACCTGGATTTTCCCTCATGACGACATCTGCTGCCTCTTTTTCCCAAGATGAACTCAAAGCCCTGGTCGGGCAAGCCGCTCTTGCCTACGTAGTGCCCGGCGAAATCGTCGGCGTCGGCACGGGCTCGACGGTCAACAAGTTCATCGATGCGCTGGCCACCATCAAGGACCAGATCCCTGGGGCCGTGTCCAGCTCCGTGGCCAGCACCGAGCGCCTGAAGGCGCTGGGCATCAAGGTGCTGGATGCCAACGAGGTGGACCGCCTGTCGGTATACATCGATGGCGCCGACGAGATCGACGGCCGGGGCTACATGGTCAAGGGCGGGGGCGCGGCACTGACGCGCGAGAAAATCGTTGCGGCGCTGGCCGAGCGCTTTGTCTGCATCGCCGATGCCTCCAAGCGCGTCGAGGTGCTGGGAGACTTTCCGCTGCCGGTGGAGGTGATTCCCATGGCTGCTGCCCAGATTGCCCGGCGTTTCGAGGCCAGGGGTGGCCGGGCCGAGATCCGCATGAAGGACGGCGCTCCTTTGGTGACGGACAACGGCCAGCACATTCTTGATGTGCGCGGCCTGAAGATTGCTGAGCCGCTGGCCTTTGAGTCCGAGGTCAACCAGTGGCCCGGCGTGGTCACCGTGGGCGTTTTTGCGCACCAGAAGGCATCGGTCTGCCTGCTGGGCACGCCTGAAGGCGTGCAGACGCTCGACTATTGAGGCAGGAACCCGGTCCTGGCCTCTCGGCTGCTAGCCGATGCTCTCGAACACCGCAGCGCCTGCGGTCCAGACGAGCAGGGCCATGCCACCGAGACACAGCGCGCGCAATGAAGCTTGCGTGCGCTGTTTTTTGATGCGCTGAATGAGCCAGGTGACGGCCGCCAGCCCGGCGTAGATGGCAAAGAAGCCAGCCGTCGTCATGTAGTAGGCCAGGCGGTTGAGACCGTTGCCCAGGCCTCCGTCATGCATGAACCACAGCGTGATCAGGCAGGGCACCAGCACCAGGCAGGTTAGCCGCAACGGCTCTCGCCACGAAGGCCTTGCCACCAGTACCCACCCGATGAGCGCAGGCAGGCCCACAAGAATGCCCAGCCTGGCCAAGGTCCAGGCCACGTCGGACAGCATGGAATCCACGGCCGGGCTCCTGACGGCGGCAGTGTCTGCCTAGAAGCTCAGGCCTGCGGGGTTGTCGCTGGTGCGTGCACCTGGCGCGGGGGCGGGTATGGGGGCGCGCCTGTTTGCCTGCTCCTCGGCGGTGGGTGCTGCGGCGGGCGCTGATGCGGCCGGTGCGGCAGGCTTGGGTGTGGTCAGGGGCTGCGCGGGTGGCCGCTTGTACTGGGCTGGCAGCTGGGAGCTTGCGGGGTAGCCTGCGGCATCCAGGTACTGCGTCCATTCGCTGGAGGAGAAGCCGGTCAGAAACTGCTTGCCGATGGTGGCAAACGGCAGTCCGGTCTGCCCGCTGAGCTTGTTCAGGGCTGCCGCGTCCGCCTCGGTCTGCACCAGGCGCTCGGCATAGGGGATGCCCCGGGACTGCAGCAACTGACGAGCGCTATCGCAGGGCGTGCAATCGGACGAGGAGTACAGCGTCACTGGAAAGCGGCTCGCAATCTGGCGCAGCGCATAGGGCAGGCCTGCGTTGCTGTCCGGGGCGCCCGCCACTGCCTGGGCGGCGGGCGCTGCCTGCTGCTGTGCGCTTGGGGCGGGGCGGTCCGAGAAGGTGACTTTTCCATCCGGCCCGACGATACGGTAGACCTGCTGTGCGGCGGCTGGCAGCGCGGCGGCAAGGCAGGCGAGGGCGAGGCATGGCATCAGGTGGCGCAGGGCGCCGTGGCCAAGGCTGGGAGAAGACTGCATGGACGATCTCGGTTTCGGAAGAAGGGTTTCGTGCCGGGGCGGCGACCACTCGCCGGATGGATGCCCGCACAGGAGTGCCTGCAAGCATAGCGTGCCATTCATCCTGGGCCATCTTCTGGAGTCGCAGGATGTGGCTGCGCGTCCGGTGGAGTTGCCGGGCCAGGAAAAAGCGCCCCATCGGGGCGCTGCAGACTTGGTTGCCAGGCTCAGGCCTCGGCCATGCCCTGGTGGCGCAATAGCGCGTCCAGCTGGGGTTCGCGGCCACGGAAGGCCTTGAACGACTCCATCGCCGGGCGGGATCCGCCGGCTTCAAGAATGGCCTCGCGGTAGCGGCGGCCTGTCTCGGGGTTGGGGGTTCCATCGGCCAGCATGGTTTCCTCGAAGGCCGCATAGGCATCCGCCGAGAGGACTTCGGCCCACTTGTAGCTGTAGTAGCCCGCTGCGTAGCCGCCTGCAAAGATGTGGCTGAAGGTATGGGCCGAGCGGCTGTAGGCGGGCGAGGGCAGCACGGCCACTTCGGCGCGAACCTGGGCCAGCAGCGGCATGATGTCGGCCTTCGGATCGTGCTCGGTGTGCAGCAGCATGTCGAACAGCGAGAACTCGATCTGGCGCAGCGTCTGCATGCCAGACTGGAAGTTCTTGGCCGCGATCATCTTGTCGTACAGTGCGCGCGGCAGTGGCTCGCCCGTGTCCACGTGGGCGGTCATGTGCTTGAGCACTTCCCACTCCCAGCAGAAGTTTTCCATGAACTGGCTCGGCAGTTCCACCGCGTCCCATTCCACGCCCGCGATGCCCGAGACATCGCGCTCGTTGACCTGGGTCAGCATGTGGTGCAGGCCATGGCCTGTCTCATGGAACAGCGTGATCACGTCATCGTGCGTGAGCAGGGCCGGCTTGCCGTCAACGCCGGTGGCAAAGTTGCAGACCAGGTGCGCGACCGGCGTCTGCAGCTTGTGGCTGTCGGGGCGCAGCCAGCGGGTGCGTACATCGTCCATCCAGGCGCCGCCGCGCTTGCCCGAACGTGCGGGCTGGTCCAGGTAGAACTGGCCGACCAGTTGGGGGCCTTGCGGCGTGCTGCGCTCGATGCGATAGAACTCGACAGCGGGGTGCCACACCGGCGCCACGTCGCGGCGGATGGCCACGTCGAACAGCGTCTCCACGATCTTGAACAGGCCGGCCAGCACCTTGGGGGCGGGGAAATATTGCTTGACCTCTTGCTCGCTGAAGGCATAGCGCGCTTCCTTGAGCTTTTCCGAGATATAGGCCCAGTCCCAGGGCTGGGGATCGGCCAGGCCAAGTTCCTTGCGTGCAAAGCTGCGCAGGTCGGCGACATCCTTTTCGGCATAGGGGCGGGCGCGGTGCGCGAGGTCACGCAGGAAGTCGATCACCTGCTGCGGCGAATGCGCCATCTTGGGAACCAGCGAGATCTCGCCGAAGTTGCGGTAGCCCAGCAGCTGCGCCTCTTCCTTGCGCAGGGCAAGTATTTCGGAAATGTTGGCCGTGTTGTCGAAGCGGCGGGCATCGCCCTCTGCCTGGTCGGAGGCGCGTGTCACATAGGCGCGGTAGAGCTTCTCGCGCAGCGCGCTGCTGGTGGCGAACTGCATCACGGGCAGGTAGCAGGGCATCTTCAGCGTGAGCTTGAAGCCTTGCTTGCCTTCGGCTTCGGCGGCGGCACGGGCGGCCTGGCACACGTCCTGGGGCACACCGTCCAACTCATCGGCCGTGGCGTAGTAGGCAAAGGCATCGGTGGCATCCAGCGCGTTCTCGCTGAACTTCTGCGTGAGTTCGGCCGAGCGTTCCTGAATCTTGGCAAAGCGCAGCTTGGCTTCACCCTGCAGCTCCGCGCCAGACAGCACGAAATTGCGCATGGCATGGTCCCATGCGGCGCGCTGCTCCACGTTGAGCGTGGCAGGGTCGATGGCCTTGTACTTGGCGTACAGCCGCTCGTCGGCGCCCAGGCGCGTCCAGAACTCGGTGACCTTGGGCAGGGATTCGTTGTAGGCAGCGCGCAGCTCGGGTGTGTCGGCCACGCTGTTGAGGTGGCTGACGGCGCCCCAGGCGGTTCCCAGCTTCTCGGTGGCGACATCGAGCACGGCGGAGATCGAATCCCAGCGCGCGGGGAAGTCAGGTGCCGTGACGGTCTCCAGGGCCTCGCAGGCCCCGGTCAGAAGATGGTCGATGGCCGGGCCGACGTCGGCGGGGCGGATGCGATCGAACAGGGGCAGGTCGGAGGATTCGAGGAGGGGATTGCTCATGCGTGTCAGATGCCGTCGGGTGCATTGAAATCAAGCGGCTCCCCGGGGAGCCGCCCGATGCTTGTCAGCTCCTGGTCAGCCGGCGGCGCGCTCGGCCGCCTCCATGGTGTTGACCAGCAGCATGGTAATCGTCATGGGGCCGACGCCGCCCGGCACGGGGGTGATGAAGCCGGCCACTTCCTTGACGCCGTCAAAGTCCACGTCGCCGCAGAGCTTGCCTTCGTCGTTGCGGTTCATGCCCACGTCGATGACCACGGCGCCAGGCTTGCACATGTCTGCGGTCAGCACATTGCGCTTGCCCACGGCGGCGACCACGATGTCGGCCTGGCGCGTCATGGCGGCCAGGTCCGCCGTGCCGCTGTGGCAGATGGTGACGGTGGCATTGGCGGCCAGCAGCATCATGGCCATGGGCTTGCCGACGATGTTGGAGCGGCCGATGACCACGGCGTGCTTGCCGCGCAGGTCCTTCATGCCGATGGATTCGAGCATCTTCATGCAGCCATAGGGCGTGCAGGCCTTGAAGCCGACTTCGCCCACCATCAGCGCGCCGGCGCTGGCCACGTGAAAGCCATCCACATCCTTGAGCGGCGAGATGGTCTCGATGACCTTGTGGTCGTCGATGTGTGCGGGCAGCGGCAGCTGGACCAGGATGCCGTGGATGCTGGGGTCGTTGTTCAGCGCCTCGACGCGGGCCAGCAGTTCGGCCTCGGTCATCGAGGCATCGTACTTCTCCAGCACCGAATGAAAGCCCGCGTCCTCGCAGGCCTTGACCTTGTTGCGCACATAGACCTGGGAGGCAGGGTTGTCGCCGACCAGGACCACGGCCAGGCCGGGCGTGGTCCCTCGGGCCTTCAGGGCAGTGGCGCGCTGTGCGACTTCGGCACGCAGTTGGCGGGAGAGGGCGTTGCCGTCGATGAGTTGGGCTGTCATTGCAGTGGATACCAAAATAAAAATGCTGCTAGGGCTTGTTGGTCAAGCGCTAGCAGCCCTTTGAAAAAAGCAGGGGATGGCGTCGGTGCTTATCCTGCGACGGCCGCCTTGGCCGCCGCAGCGGTCTGGCCCTGGCCCAGGGCGATCTTGAGCAGGTCGGCCACGGTGTTGGCGTTGAGCTTTTCCATGATGTTGGCGCGGTGCGCCTCCACGGTCTTGATGCTGATGCCCAGGTCGTCGGCGATCTGCTTGTTCAGGCGGCCGGCGACGATGCGCTCGAGCACCTGGGCTTCGCGGCTGGTCAGCTTGGCCAGCAGGGCGTCGCGGCTGGCGGCCTGCTGGTGGCCGGCAAAGGCTTCGCGGGCATGGTCCAGCATGCGCTCGACCAGGTTCAGCAGTTCTTCCTCGTTGAACGGCTTCTGGATGAAGTCCAGTGCGCCCTTCTTCATGGTGTTCACCGCCATGGGCACGTCGCCGTGGCCGGTGATGAAGACGATGGGCAGGGGAGACTTGCGTTCGATCAGGCGGTCCTGCAGTTCCAGGCCGGTCATGCCGCCCATGCGGATGTCGACGATGAGGCAGGCGATTTCGCGTGGGTCGTAGCGCGAGAGGAAGGTCTCGGCCGAGTCGAAGCAGCGCACACGATAGTCCTTGCCCTCCAACAACCATTGCAGCGAATCACGAACCGCTTCGTCGTCATCAACTACGTACACAGTGCCTTTTTTGGGGATCAAGCTCATGCAATCGTCCTTGTTGTGGGTTCAATGGTCGCTGCCGGCGTTGTCGCGTCGCCCGGCGGGGCCAGCGGCAGCCAGAATGAAAATCGGCAGCCGACAACCTCGGAACCATTGTAGAGGTTCTCGGCACGCATACGGCCCTGGTGGGACTCGACAATGCTGCGGCACAGATTCAGGCCCATGCCCATGCCTTCGCTCTTGGTGGTGAAGAAGGCCTCGAAGAGGCGCTCCAGCACCTCGGGCGGCAAGCCCTTGCCGGTGTCCTGCACGTTGAATTCGATGACGCGCTGGTCCTCGATGGTGCGCGGCACCACGCGCAGTTCCACGTTGCGCTGGTGGCTGGGTCGGCCCGATTGCTCGATGGATTCGGCGCCGTTCTTCATGAGGTTGACCAGCACCTGCTCGATGAGGATGGTGTCGGCCATGATGGCCGGCATGCGCTCGGCCACGTGGTAGGTCAGCTGTACGTTGCGGCGGCGCAGCTCGATGCCGGCCAGCTCCACCGCCTCGCTGACCATGTCGGTGACCTGGGCCAGGGTGCGGTTGGGTTCGCTGCGCTTGACGAAGGAGCGTATGCGCAAAATGATCTGGCCCGCGCGTTGTGCCTGGTGGGCGGTCTTCTCCAGCGCGAACTTCATTTGCTCCTCGGTCAGCGTGCCTTTTTCGAGGCGCGTGAGCATGCCGCTGCAGTAGTTGCTGATGGCGGTCAGCGGCTGGTTGAGTTCGTGGGCCACGCTGGAGGCCATCTCGCCCATGGTGATCAGGCGGCTGACGGACTGGGCGTGCTCGGCCTGGCGATCGGCCTGCTCCTCGGCCAGGCGGCGCGGCGTGATGTCGGTGGCGATCACCATTTGCGCCAGGCGTCCGTCCACCCAGCTCAGGTAGCGCGAGCGCACTTCCAGCCACTTGCCCAGTTCGGGCAGATAGATCTCGGCGTTCTCGCTGCGTGCGCTGGTCAGCGAGTCGGTGGGCAGGCCCATCAGGCCATCCTCATCGTCCATGCCCTGCGGCTGAGAGCGCACGGGCAGCACGCCGGCCTGGGCGACGAGCTGCAGATGGCCATCGGTCTGCGAGCCGAACCATTGCCGGTACAGCTTGTTGGCGAACAGCAGCTCGGCGCTGCCAAGCGGGGCGACGGACACCGAGGCGTCCAGCGCCTCCAGCACGATGGTGAAGCGCTCGTAGGAGGCCGACAACTGCTCGCGGATGCGGTTGGGCTCGGTGATGTCGGTCATGGACGACATCCAGCCCGTGTGCTGGCCGTGGGCGTCGATCAGCGGCGAGACATACAGGCGCGCGTCGAACTGCGTGCCGTTCTTGCGCTGCACGCGCACCTGAAAGCCCCCGACGATGGTCTTGCCCGACAGCTCCTCGCGCAGCTTGGAGTGCAGGTTGTCATAGTCGTTGTCGGGCCAGTAGGAATAGGGCGGCATCTGGCCGACGAGTTCGGATTCGCTCCATCCCGTCATCTGGCAGAAGGCGGCGTTCACGTAGGTGATGCGGCCTTGCAGGTCCAGCGCGCGCATGCCGGTGAGCACCGAGTTCTCCATGGCGCGGCGGAAATTGGTTTCGGCAACCAGGGCTTCCTGCGCGCGCTGGCGGCGTCGCGTGTGGCGCCAGGTGGCCAGCAGCAGCCATGCCGTCATCGCGCTGAGCGTGCCCACCAGCCAGAACAGGCCGCTGCCCACCACGCCCAGCGAGGTGCGGTAGGCCTGTGCGCGCAGCACCAGACTGTTGCCCACGGGGGCGACCGGAGCCTCGTCCTCATTGGCCACCGTGCGCCAGCGCAGCAGGTCTGTGGCATTTTGCTTGCGCGGCGTCAGCGGTGTGCCGGCCAGAACCTGGCCCCGGCTGTCGAGCATGGTCATGGCATAGCGGGCCATGATTTCGGTGGGCGTGCCGTAGCGCAGCAGGCTGTCCACGGAATACTCGCCCAGCAGCTCGCCGATGTAGCGGCCGTCCTGCGCCAGCGGCACATGCAGCTGCAGCAGCGGCGCGGCCTCGCCCTTGTGGGCCAGGCCTTGCACATAGATGGGCTGCTGCATCTCGCGCGCGAGCTGGTAGGCCTCCAGGGCGTCACCGGCGCGCAGTACCTCGCGGGGGATGCGCAACTGGTCGCTGCTCACGGTGGGGGCGGACTGGCTGGCCAGAATGCGGCGTTGGGAGTCGATCCAGGTGATGGACTGCAGTTCGGGATACTGGCTGATGAGCGCTTCGGCGCGGCTGGCGAAATCGGACTCGGCCAGATCG
Organism: Delftia tsuruhatensis NBRC 16741; assembly: GCF_001571325.1. GTDB lineage: Bacteria > Pseudomonadota > Gammaproteobacteria > Burkholderiales > Burkholderiaceae_C > Comamonas > Comamonas tsuruhatensis. The sequence goes on along the minus strand of NZ_BCTO01000026.1, from coordinate 112,660 downwards.
TGGTTGCTGATGTCGCGCGCCATGCGCATCAGTTGCTCCTGGCGCTCCAGCAGGCGCAGGCGCACGCGCTGCTGGGCATATTCCACGTCGCGGTGCAACGCTTCCTTCTCGCGGTCGATCTCCTCCATGCGCAGATACCAGAACGACGCGACGATGGCGGCCATGAACATCAGTACGGCGGCCAGCGGGGCGAGTGCCGCAAAGCGGTCCTGGCGCGTGGGGGAAAAACTGCGCCACCAGCTGCGCCACCAGCGCACTGGCGCGGCCACGCCCGCCATGGGGGCAGGGCTGTGCGTGCCGTGCTCGGAAGGGGAGGATTGCATGCGCCCAGTGTAGGGGAGAGTCTGACTGTTTTTAAGGAGTATTGGAGTCGCCACGCAGGCGCTTCGGCGACGTTCTTTGGGGTCTTCACTGTATGTGCGTTTGCAGCAAAATTTCAAATTATGAAATCAAAAAGCACCATTTGAAATTCGAAAAAAGTATGCGACACTCGCCGAGCATTGAGGCAGTGAATCGGTATCTTCAAGTTCGCCAGACAGGGTCTGTGCCGCGCAAGGCGTGGTGAACTACCCGCCTGCGATGGCGCGCTGCGCCGCTCACTGGTTCGACCCCAAGACGCTACCTTCTGCAAGGAGACATTCCCATGACAGCTCAGACTGACCCGCAAGGCAATGCAGGCGTTCCCGCCGGCCTGGACCAACAAGAATCGCGCGAATGGATGGACGCACTGTCGGCCGTCATCGACCGTGAAGGCGCCGAATATGCGCACAAGCTGATCGAGGACCTGCTCGAACATGCACGCCAGAACAGCGTGGACATGCCCTTCTCGGCCAACACCGGCTACGTGAACACCATCGAGGCCTCGCAGGAAGCGCGCTGTCCCGGCAACCTGGAAATCGAAGGCCGCCTGCGCGCCTACATGCGCTGGAACGCCATGGCCATGGTGGTCAAGGCCAACCGCCTGCACCCACCCGAAGGCGGTGACCTGGGTGGCCACATCGGCTCCTTCGCTTCGCTGGCCAACATGTTTGCGGCCGGCTTCAACCACTTCTGGCACGCCGAAAACGAAAACCACGGTGGCGACTGCCTGTACATCCAGGGCCACGTCTCGCCCGGCATCTATGCCCGCGCCTATCTGGAAGGCCGCATCTCCGAAGAGCAGCTGCTGAACTTCCGCCAGGAAGTGGACGGCAAGGGCCTGTCCAGCTACCCGCACCCCAAGCTGATGCCCGAGTTCTGGCAGTTCCCCACGGTGTCCATGGGCCTGGGCCCGCTGATGGCCATCTACCAGGCGCGCTTCCTCAAGTACCTGCACGCCCGCGGCATTGCCGACACCGAAAACCGCAAGGTCTGGGTCTTCTGCGGCGACGGGGAAATGGACGAGGTCGAGTCGCTGGGCGCGATCTCCCTGGCCGCCCGCGAAAAGCTGGACAACCTGATCTTCGTGATCAACTGCAACCTGCAGCGCCTGGACGGTCCGGTGCGCGGCAACGGCAAGATCATCCAGGAACTCGAGGGCGAGTTCCGCGGCTCCGGCTGGAACGTCATCAAGCTGCTGTGGGGCAAGGGCTGGGACGAGCTGCTGGCCAAGGACAAGGACGGCGTGCTCAAGAAGATCATGGCCGAGTGCAACGACGGTGACTACCAGTCGTTCAAGGCCAATGACGGCGCCTACGTGCGCAAGAACTTCTTCGGCCGCGATCCGCGCGCGCTGAAGATGGTCGAGCACATGAGCGACGACGAGATCTGGAACCTGCGCCGCGGCGGCCACGATTCGCAGAAGGTCTATGCGGCCTTCCATGCGGCCAACTCGCACAAGGGCCAGCCCACCGTGCTGCTGGTCAAGACCGTCAAGGGCTTCGGCATGGGCAAGATCGGTGAAGGCAAGAACACCGTTCACCAGACCAAGAAGCTGGGCGACGAGGACATCAAGGCCTTCCGCGACCGCTTCAACATCCCGATTCCCGACAGCCAGATCGCCGACCTGCCTTTCTACAAGCCGGCTGACGACACGCCGGAAATGCGCTACCTGCACGAGCGCCGCAAGGCCCTGGGCGGCTACCTGCCGCACCGCCGCGTCAAGGCCAGCGAGCAGTTCACGGCGCCTGCGCTGGACACCTTCAAGGCCATCCTCGAAGCCACGCCCGAAGGCCGTGAGATCTCGACCACGCAGGCCTATGTGCGATTCCTGACGCAGCTGCTGCGCGACAAGGAAATCGGCCCGCGCGTCGTGCCCATCCTGGTGGACGAGGCACGTACCTTCGGCATGGAAGGCCTGTTCCGCCAGATCGGCATCTACAACCCCGCTGGACAGCAGTACACCCCGGTCGACAAGGACCAGGTGATGTACTACCGCGAGGACAAGGCCGGCCAGATCCTGCAGGAAGGCATCAACGAAGCCGGCGGCATGAGCAGCTGGATCGCGGCAGCCACGAGCTACAGCACGAGCAACCGGATCATGATCCCGTTCTACGTGTACTACTCGATGTTCGGCTTCCAGCGCATCGGTGACCTGGCCTGGGCGGCCGGCGACATGCAGGCGCGCGGCTTCCTGCTGGGCGGCACCTCGGGCCGCACCACGCTGAACGGCGAAGGCCTGCAGCACGAAGACGGCCACAGCCACATCCTGGCCAACACCATTCCCAACTGCGTGAGCTACGACCCGACCTTCGCCCACGAAGTCGCCGTGATCATGCAGGACGGCCTGCGCCGCATGGTGCAGGAGCAGGAAAACGTCTTCTACTACATCACGCTGCTCAACGAGAACTACGCCATGCCCGGCCTCACGCCCGGCACCGAGCAGCAGATCATCAAGGGCATGTACCTGTGCAAGCCCGGCCAGAAGGTGCCGGAAAGCGGCCTGCGCGTGCAGCTGCTGGGATCGGGCACCATCCTGCGCGAATCCTTCTTCGCCCAGGAACTGCTGCTGGCCGACTGGGGCATTGCCGCCGACGTGTGGAGCTGCCCCAGCTTCAACGAACTCACCCGCGACGGCCAGGAAGCCGACCGCTGGAACCTGCTGCATCCGCTGGAAACGCAGAAGGTGCCATTCGTCACGCAGCAGCTGCAGTCGCACAATGGTCCGGTGATCGCATCCACCGACTACATGAAGGCCTACGCCGAGCAGATCCGCCCCTACATGCCCAAGGGCCGCACCTACAAGGTGCTGGGCACCGACGGCTTCGGCCGTTCGGACTTCCGCCGCAAGCTGCGCGAGCACTTCGAGGTGGACCGCCACTACATCGTGGTCGCCGCACTGCGCGCGCTGGCCGAAGAAGGCAAGATCAACGCCACCACCGTGGCCGAGGCGATCGCCAAGTACGGCATCAAGGCCGACAAGATCAACCCGCTGCACGCCTGAGTAAGAACGGGAGACACCTATGGCATTGGTAGACATTCAAGTTCCGGACATCGGCGATTTCGATGAAGTCGGTGTGATCGAAGTGCTGGTCAAGGCCGGCGACCAGATCAAGGCCGAGCAATCGCTGATCACCGTCGAGTCCGACAAGGCATCGATGGAGATTCCGTCCAGCCACGCCGGCGTGCTCAAGGAGCTGCGCGTGAACCTGGGCGACAAGGTCAGGCAAGGCAGCATCATTGCCGTGATCGAGACCGCAGACGCTGCGGCACCGGCACCGGCAGCTGCTGCCCCGGCTCCCGTGGCTGCGCCTGCATCTGCTGCGCCTGCATCTGCGCCGGCCGCTGCTCCCGCTGCCGCGCCTGCGGCCTCGGGCGCCGCCACGCAGATCGATATCAAGATTCCCGACATCGGCGACTTCAAGGACGTGGCCGTGATCGAGATGCTGGTCAAGGTCGGCGACACCGTGACGGCAGAGCAATCGCTGTTCACTGTCGAATCCGACAAGGCCTCGATGGAGATCCCCTCGCCCGCAGCGGGCACCATCACGGCGCTGACGCTCAAGATCGGCGACACGGTCAATGTGGGCGACGTGGTCGGCCAGATGAGCGTGCAGGGCGCTGCCGCGCCTGCAGCCCAGGCTGCGGCCCCGGCACCTGCTGCTGCAGCCCCTGCACCGGCAACTGCTGCCCCGGCCGCTGCAGCTCCGGTGGCTGCCGCTGCAGCATCGGCTCCTGCCGCTGCACCTGCACACAACCCCACCGTGGCGCCCACCGGCAAGCTGCCCCATGCATCGCCCTCCGTGCGCAAGTTCGCCCGCGAACTGGGTGTGCCGCTGGACGAGGTCAAGGGCTCGGGCAACAAGGGCCGCATCACGGCCGACGACATCCAGGCTTTCACCAAGTCCGTCATGGCCGGTGCCGTGCAGACCAAGGCCCAGGCTGCGGCGGCTCCCAAGGGCGGCTCCGGCGGCGGCGCCGGCCTGGACCTGCTGCCCTGGCCCAAGGTGGACTTCGCCAAGTTCGGCCCGGTCGAGCGCAAGGACCTGTCGCGCATCAAGAAGATCAGCGGCGCCAACCTGTCGCGCAACTGGGTCATGATCCCCCACGTCACCAACAACGACGAGGCCGACATCACCGACCTGGAAGCTTTCCGCGTCTCCACCAACAAGGAGAACGAGAAGAGCGGCGTCAAGGTGACCATGCTGGCCTTCGTGATCAAGGCGGTGGTCGCGGCGCTCAAGAAGTTCCCGGAGTTCAACGCCTCGCTGGACGGCGACACCCTGGTCTACAAGCAGTACTTCCACATCGGCTTCGCGGCAGACACGCCCAATGGCCTGGTGGTGCCCGTGCTGCGCGATGCCGACAAGAAGGGCATCCTGCAGATCAGCCAGGAAATGGGCGAGCTGGCCAAGAAGGCCCGCGACGGCAAGCTCGGCGCTGCCGACATGCAGGGCGGCTGCTTCTCGATCTCGTCGCTGGGCGGCATCGGCGGCACGAACTTCACCCCCATCATCAACGCCCCGGAAGTGGCCATCCTCGGCCTGTCCAAGGGCCAGATGAAGCCCGTGTGGGACGGCAAGCAGTTCGTGCCGCGCCTGACGCTGCCGCTGTCGCTGTCCTATGACCACCGCGTCATCGACGGTGCCTCGGCCGCGCGCTTCAACGCCTACCTGGGTCAGGTGCTGGCGGACTACCGCCGCATCCTGCTGTAAACGGAGGCCCGACACATGGCAATCATCGACATCAAGGTGCCCGACATCGGCGACTTCGCCGAAGTGGGCGTGATCGAACTGCTGGTCCAGCCCGGTGACACCGTCGCCAAGGATCAGTCTCTGATCACCGTGGAGTCCGACAAGGCCTCCATGGAGATTCCTTCCAGCCATGCCGGCGTGGTCAAGGAACTCAAGGTGCAGCTCGGCGACAAGGTCGCCGAGGGCTCCGTGGTCCTGACGCTGGAGGCTGCCGGCGAGGCGGCCACTGCGCCCCAGGCTGCCGCTGCGGCTCCTGCAGCCGCCAGCGCCGCGGCACCTGCCGTGCCGGCTCCAGCGGCCCCGGTCCCCGCTCCTGCGGCAGCCAGCTACGCTGGTGGCGCGGCCGACTATGACTGCGACGTGGTCGTGCTCGGCGGTGGCCCTGGCGGCTACTCTGCCGCCTTCCGCGCAGCCGACCTGGGCCTGAACGTGGTCATCGTCGAGCGCTACAAGACCCTCGGCGGCGTCTGCCTGAACGTGGGCTGCATTCCCTCGAAGGCGCTGCTGCACGTGGCGGCCGTCGTGGACGAGGTCAAGCACCTGGAAGTGGCAGGCGTCAAGTTCGGCGCGCCCGAGGTCAACATCGACCAGTTGCGCGGACACAAGGACAAGGTCATCGGCAAGCTGACCGGCGGCCTGGGCCAGATGGCCAAGATGCGCAAGGTCACCGTGGTGCGCGGCTACGGCAACTTCGTCGGTGCCAATCACCTTGAGGTGGAAGAGACCACGGGCGACGGCCAGGAAAAGACCGGCAGCAAGAAGATCGTGCAGTTCAAGCGCGCCATCATTGCCGCCGGCAGCCAGGCCGTGCACCTGCCCTTCATGCCCAAGGACCCGCGTGTGGTGGACTCCACCGGCGCGCTGGACCTGGCCAGCGTGCCCAAACGCATGCTGATCCTGGGTGGCGGCATCATCGGCCTGGAAATGGGCACCGTCTACTCCACGCTGGGCGCACGCCTGGACGTGGTGGAGATGATGGACGGCCTCATGCAGGGCGCCGACCGCGACCTGGTCAAGGTCTGGCAGAAGATGAACGCGCCGCGCTTCGACAACATCATGGTCAACACCAAGACCGTGGGTGCCGAAGCCACGCCCGAAGGCATCAAGGTCAGCTTCGCGCCCGCCAAGGACGGCATCACCGTGCCCGAGCCTCAGGTCTACGACCTGGTGCTGCAGGCCGTGGGCCGCACGCCCAACGGCAAGAAGATCGCCGCCGAGAAGGCCGGCGTGGCCGTCACGGACCGCGGTTTCATCGAAGTCGACATCCAGATGCGCACCAACGTGCCCCACATCTTCGCCATCGGCGACGTGGTGGGCCAGCCCATGCTGGCGCACAAGGCCGTGCACGAGGCCCATGTGGCCGCCGAAGTCATCGCCGGTGAACTGCAGGGCAACAAGGAGCTGGCCGCCAGCGCCTTCAATGCCCGCGTGATCCCCAGCGTGGCCTACACCGACCCGGAAGTGGCGTGGGTGGGCCTGACCGAGGACCAGGCCAAGGCCCAGGGCATCAAGGTCAAGAAGGGGGTCTTCCCCTGGACGGCATCGGGCCGCGCCATTGCCAATGGCCGCGACGAAGGCGTCACCAAGCTGCTGTTCGACGACAGCCCCGAGGCGCATGGCCATGGCCGCATCCTGGGCGGTGGCATCGTCGGCACGCATGCGGGCGACATGATCGGCGAGATCGCGCTGGCCATTGAAATGGGTGCCGACGCCGTGGACATCGGCAAGACCATCCATCCTCACCCCACGCTGGGCGAGAGCCTGGGCATGGCGGCCGAGGTGGCGCACGGCTCCTGCACGGACCTGCCGCCGCAGCGCAAGTAAGCGCAACGCCCGGCCTTCGGAACGGGCAAGGACACAAAGGCAGCTTCGGCTGCCTTTGTGCTTTGGGGGGTAGTACGGTTCGCAGGCCGGCTCAGGCCTGGGAGCGCAGCCACTGCAGTAACTGCGCGTGCACGCCATTCGGTGCAGGCGGGGCAGGGGACAGCAGGCAATAGCGCGATCCATCCTCCACAAAGCCCATGGGCGCCGCCAGCACGCCGCTGGCAATGTCGTCGCGCACCAGTTGCCAGGGGCCTATGGCCACGCCCATTCCGGCCACGGCAGCCTGGAGCGTGAAATAGAAATGTTCGAACTGCAGCTGCGGTCCCGAGGGCTGGGGCTGGCCGCTGTACTCGGCCCAGGTGGCCCAGGCGCCAGGGCGCGTGCGGCTTTGCAGCAAGGGCGCATCGGCGCGCAGCCTGGGCGTGTGCTCTTGCGCGTGGCGGTCGCACCATTGCGCCAGGCGATCGGGCCGGCAGACCGGGCCTATGCGCTCTGCGAACAGCGTTTCGGCATGGCAGCCTGCGGGAAGGGCGAAATCGTCGCGCCGTATGGCCAGGTCGATCCCGTCCGCAAACGAGAACGGGCCACCGCCGGCCACCAGGTGCAGTTGCAGCTCGGGATGCATTTGCTGGAACTGTGGCCAGCGCGGAATCAGCCAGCGCATCAGCAAGGTGGGTTCGCAGGACAGCACCCAGCGGCGCGCATGCCGCGCGCGTGCGCGCAACTCCTGCGTCGCCTGGCGCATGCGCTCCAGGCCTTCATGCACGGCCTGTGCGAGATGGCGCCCAGCGTCGGTCAGGAAGACGCGGCGGCTGCGGCGGTCAAACAGGGTCACGCCCAGATCGTCTTCCAGCAGGCGCACGGCCCGGCTGATGGCGCCGTGGGTCAGATGCAACTCTTCAGCCGCCTTGCTGAAGTTCTCCCGTCGGGCGGCTGCTTCGAAGCAGCGCAGGGCCTGCAACGACGGCAGCCGCTTGCTGGGAGTCTGTGAATTGAGTTCACTAACTGTGTCAGAAAACATCGTTATGTATTTTCATGGAAGGCCAATACTATCCCGCGTTGCACTGAGTCGAACGGAGAATGCATGACCGAATGGATAGCTGTAGTCACCATTACCTTGCTGGCCGTGATCAGCCCCGGGGCGGATTTCGCCATGGTCACGCGCAACAGCCTGCTGCGCTCGCGCCGCGCGGGCATGCTCACGGCGCTGGGCATAGGCCTGGGCGTGCTGGTCCATGTCGGCTATACCTTGCTTGGTGTGGGGTTGCTGATGCAGCAGTCCACCTGGCTGTTCGATGTGGTCAAGCTGCTGGGTGCAGCCTATCTGATCTATCTGGGCGTGACCATGCTGCGCAGCCGGCCGGACGGAGAAATGGCCAGCCAGCCGGCTGCCGTACTGTCCGACATGGCGGCGCTGCGCACGGGCTTTCTGACGAATGCGCTCAATCCCAAGACCACGGTGTTTGTGGTGAGCCTGTTCCTGCAGATCGTGGGGCAGGACACATCGCTGGCCACGCAACTGGCGTACGGCGGGTTCATCTCGCTGGCCCATGTGGGTTGGTTTTGCATCGTGGCGCTGTGCTTTTCCGCGCAGCGGGTTCGTGCCCGGCTGCTGGCCGTACGGCACTGGATAGACCGGGCCTTTGGCGGCATGTTGGTGGGCTTCGGTGTGTTGCTGGCCAGTGCCAAGCTGAGGCTGTGATGCCATGAAGGCCTGACAGGAATCGGTGGGGGAGGACGGGCGAAAGGCCGCAGCGCATGCGGCCTCTGCCCGGCATGCAAGGCCTGCGAGGTGCCATGGGGTGCCTCGCAGGCCAAGCTGTTTTTGGGGCAGCGGAAATGCCTGGCCGCGCAGCTGGAGCGCCTCACCTGGGCGTTCCAGTGCCATGGGCTATGTCGAATGCGCTGCCGATGCCCGCTGCCGCAAGCCGGTTGGTGGGCAGATGCCAGGGGCGCTGCTTGCGGGCGCCGCTTGGCCTATGCTTTCGATACTTCACACATCACCCACAGGGCGCACGGCATGGGCCCCCAGGAAACCGCATCCAATGGAAACAACAAGGCAGGGGGTGCATCCCTCATGGATCGTCGTGATGGCCGGCGTCAGCGCGGCCCTGCATGTAGGCAAGCTGCCGCCGGCCGTGCCGGTGCTGCAGCAGCAGCTGGGCGTGTCCCTGCTGCAGGCCGGCTTTCTGCTTTCCACCGTGCAGGTGGCCGGCATGCTGCTGGGCCTGGTGGTGGGCCTGGGGGCTGACCGCTGGGGACTGCGGCGCAGCATGCTGGCGGGCCTGCTGTTGATGGCGGGTGCCAGCGCACTGGGCGCCATCGCCACGGGTTTTGCACCGTTGCTGGCCCTGCGCGCCGTGGAAGGACTGGGCTTTCTGCTGGTCGCCATGCCGGGGCCAGGCCTGATTCGCCGCTGCGTGGCGCCGCACGATCTGAGCGCGCGCATGGGCTGGTGGGGCACCTACATGCCGCTGGGCAGTGCCATCGGCTTGCTGCTGGGTCCCTGGGTGATGGCCTGGGCTTCCTGGCCGCTGTGGTGGCTGCTTCTGGGGCTGGTCTCTGCCCTGGCTTGCGCCGCCGTGTGGTACGGCGTGCCGGCAGACGGCCCGAAGGCACCCGTTGGCACGTCGGCGGCTGGCGGGGGGTGGCGTCCGCGCCTGGCGCTGACTTTGCGCAGCCCTGGCCCCTGGTGCGTGGCGCTGGGCTTTGCCGTGTATTCGGGACAGTGGATGGCCGTCATCGGCTTTCTTCCCACGGTCTATGCCGAGGCGGGCCTGGGAGCGGCGTTGTCGGGCACGCTGACGGCCGTGGTGGCGCTGGCCAACATGGTGGGCAATGTGGCATCGGGCCGTCTGCTGCAAGGCGGCTGGAGCGCCTCGCGGGCGCTGCGCCTGGGCTTCGGCTGCATGGCGTTGTGCGCGCTGCTGGCCTATGTGCAATGGCAAGGCCAGCCGTTGGCACCTTTGTGGCTGCGATTTGCTGCGGTAGTTGTGTTCTCGGCAGCGGGGGGACTGATTCCGGGCACGCTGTTTTCCATGGCCGTGCGGCTTGCCCCCGATGAGTCCACTGTTTCGACCACGGTGGGCTTCATGCAGCAATGGTCCAGCGTGGGCCAGTTTGCAGGGCCGCCTCTGGTCGCGGCCGTGGCAGTGCAGGCGGGCGGATGGCAGTGGACCTGGGTGGTGACGGCGGCCATGTGCGCCATCGGCTGGTGGCTGGCCGGCGCCATTGCCCGCATCAGCGCGGCGCCTGCAAGGCAGCGCGAACGCGCTGCCGCCTGATCACGCGTCGCGCGAACCTGTGAGCGCCTTCAGGGCCTCTTCCATCTGTCGTGCGTGGTCCAGCGCGGGCAGCCAGGCCTCAGGCAGCGGCTGGGTGGGCGCCTGGGGGGCCGAGGCGGCCAACCTGCCCAGGGCGTCGTCGGGCTGCAGGGCCACCACGTTGCCATTGGCGGCCAGTTGCCGGCAGGCTTCGATCAGCCATTCACAGTGCAGGACGATGGCGCGCGGCATGAGGCCGCTGTCATGCGACATTCCGCGCACCAGGCTTTCGCCCAGCAGCAGCGCGCTGGCGTACAGGCGCACGGCATGGCGGTCGTAGCGCGCCGTGACGGTCTGCAGTGCCGCGCCACCCAGGCGTCCGCGCACGGACCAGCGGCTGGCGCTTTGCGCCTCCGCCATGGCGGTGCGCAGCGCGCTCAGCGCATCGCTGCTGCGCGTGAGCTGGCCCAGTGCCACGGTGGCGTCGGGTGTGTCGTGGGTGGCGGTGGCACGCAGCGTGGCGTCCAGCCCGTCGGCCAGCTGGCCCAGCAACGCGCTTGCCGAACGTGATACGGCACGCAGCGGATTGGCCGTGAAGATGACCTGGCTGAACATCAGGCCCACGCCTGCGCCGACCAGCACGTCGACCAGCCGGGTTTCGCCCGCCGCGCTGGGCCCCATGCTGAGGACCAGCACCACGGAAACGCCGGCCTGTATCGGAACCACAGGCGGCTGCCCCAGCATGGCGGCCAGCGACAGCGCGACCAACGAGGCCAGGCTCAGCCGCAGCAGGGGAATGGTATCGGGCAGCAGCCAGGCCAGTTCGCCGACGATGATGCCGATGGCGCAGCCCAGCACCAGGCCCCAGGTTTGCTTGAGATGGCTGGGCAGGCCGGGCGCCAGGCAGACCAGGGCGGTGACGGCGGCAAAGACGGGTCTGGGGTGGCCCAGCAGGTAGTGGGACAGTTCCCAGGCCAGCATGGCGCCCAGCGAGGCGGCGATGGCATCGCGCAGCGCCAGCCGCAGGCGGCCTGGCGCCGCGGCCATGCCGCTCTTGAGTGGTCCAGTGGTTGTTTTTGCTTTTGATTTTCGCCAGCGCACGAAGATGGTCCCTCCAGCTTGCGAAATCCAGGTTCGCAAATGCCCAAAAGCATAGCGGCCGATGCAGGGCAGGAGTGCAGGAAAGAGGCTTCTTGCTTGTAAGAAAGCAGCCCGTGCGAGGCGTGTTCAGCCGTGCCTGAGCAGGCCTTCGATGAAGCTCCATTCCTCGGGCGTGACCGGCGTGATCGACAGCCGATTGCCCTTTTGCAGCACACGCATCTGCGCCAGTTCAGGATGCGCGCGCAGCTCGGCAATCTGCAGCGTGCGTGTCTTGCGCAGCGCCTGCACGTCCAGCGTGAGCCAGCGCGGCTTGTCGGGAGAAGACTTGGGGTCGTAGTACGGGCTGGCCGGGTCGAACTGCGAGGCGTCGGTGCGCAGATTGCCGGCAATGCGGGCGATGCCGTAGATACCGGGCTCGGCACAGCTGGAATGCCAGTACAGCACCCCGTCGCCGACCTGCATGGCATCACGCATGAAGTTGCGCGCCTGGTAGTTGCGCACCCCGTCCCAGGCAATGGTGGCCTGCCGCGCGGCCAGCGCATGGTCTATGGAGTATTCGTCGGGCTCGTTCTTCATGAGCCAGAACTGGCGGGCGGAGGGTGTGGGGGCTGCAGTCATGCAACGATTGTGGCAAATCCCCGGACGCCGTGGCGGCGTTCTGCGCGCGGCGGCAGGAGTGTGTCAGGGGCTGGACAATGGCCTTCAGCCGGGCGCCTTTCCCATGCCCGCGAACCACAGGAATCCTGCATGTCCGACCGCTCCACCTATGTCCCGCCCGCCGTATGGCAGCCTGCGCCCTCGGGCGGCACCTTCGCCAACATCAACCGCCCGGTCGCCGGGCCGACCCACGACAAGACACTGCCGGTGGGGCAGCAGCCTCTGCAGCTGTATTCGCTGGCCACGCCCAACGGCGTGAAGGTCACCATCATGCTGGAGGAGCTGCTGGCGCTGGGCCATGGCGGCGCCGAGTACGACGCCTGGCTGATCCGCATCAGCGATGGCGACCAGTTCTCCAGCGGCTTTGTCGAGGTCAACCCCAATTCCAAGATTCCCGCGCTGGTGGACCGCAGCGTGGAGCCGCCGGTGCGCGTGTTCGAGTCGGGCTCCATCCTGCTGTACCTGGCCGAGAAGTTTGGCGCGCTGCTGCCTGCCGAGCCCGCTGCACGCACCGAGACGCTGAACTGGCTGTTCTGGCAGATGGGATCGGCGCCTTACCTGGGCGGCGGCTTCGGTCATTTCTATGCCTATGCTCCCGAAAAATTCGAGTACCCGATCAACCGGTTCACCATGGAAACCAAGCGCCAGCTGGACGTGCTCAATCGCCAGCTGGCCGAGCACGCCTTCATTGCGGGAGAGCACTACAGCATTGCCGACATCGCCATCTGGCCCTGGTATGGCGCACTGGTGCTCAACGAGGTGTACGGCGCGGCCGAGTTCCTGGCGGCCCATGAGTACACGCATGTGATGCGCTGGGCCCGCGAGATTGCCCAACGGCCGGCGGTGGTGCGCGGCCGCCGCGTCAATCGCACCTGGGGAGACGAGGCTACCCAGGTGCCGGAGCGCCACCGCGCCTCGGACCTGGGCTGATCGCCATTTACTGGGAGCGGCCCCAGGGGCCGCGGTCCGGCTGGCGCCAAAAGCGTGGGCGCTTGCCGGATGGCTCGGCCCCGGGCTCGCCCTCGCCCTCGCCTTTGCCTTTGCCGTGCTCATGCAATTGCTTGCCGGCCTGCTCGACCTTGCGGGCCGTGCGTTCCAGCTGCGTGGGCAGATGCGAGGGAATGTCGAGCTCCGCCTGCTCGACCACGCGAATGCAGTCCTGGATGTGGCGCTCTCCCAGGTAGCGCAGCGTGGCGTAGCCCAGGGCGGCCGCTGCAGCCTGGCCGGCGAGCGGCACGTACTTTGCCGCTTGGGTTGCCGTCATGCGCATGCCGGCAGCGCGTGCCAGGCGCACCACCATGTCGCGCGTGATCAGCTTGCCGATCAGTACCGAGCCGACCATGGCCACGGCCTTTTGCACCTGCTCGCGCTTGCCGGGGTCCAGCCTGTCCAGCTGTTCGGGCGTGAGGCCGAACTCACGGTTGATGCGCGGCAGCAGGCGCGCCAGCAGGGCTGCGTCAACCAGCCAGTCCAGCCCCGGGATGGGCAGGCTGCTGGCTGCGGCTCCCACCAGCGCACGCCGGTGCAGCAGCTTGCGCGCGCTCTCTGCGGCCTGCGCCACATCGTGGCGCGGTGGTGGAGGGGGAGGGGTCTTGTCCGATGTGCGAAAGATCATGCGTGCCAGTGGGTCCGGGGCAGATGTCGATCAGGAGAATGCGCCAGCCGGAGGAGGCGGCTGGCGCCGGTGCGGTCAGCGTGCGCTCTTGCTGCGCACCAGGCTGTAGATGAAGAGGATGACGATGGCGCCAACGATGGAGGCGATCCAGCCAGCGGGCTGCCCGGCTTCATACCAGCCCATGGCGACACCGACATAGCTGGCAAGAAACGATCCTGCCACACCAAGCAGGATGGTCATGATCCAGCCAAGGCTGTCGTCGCCGGGTTTGAGTGCGCGCGCCAGCAGGCCAACGACCAGGCCAACGATGAGGGTGCCAATCAAGGACATCATGCTTTTCTCCGAACTGAAGCTTCCATGCCGCGACTCTAGGGCCCGGCGCATGCCGGCCCTGTCGGACAGCGTCTCAACCTGGGACGAAGGCAGTGCAGTGCGCTGAAAAACAAAACGCCTGCATCTGCAGGCGCCAGGACTGGGGGAGGGCAGACAGCCCGCCGTGGTTACTGCAGCTGGCTTGCCTGCATCTGCATGGCCAAGGCAGCCTTGCTGGCGTCCAGGCCCAGGCCGTCGGAGTCCTGCACGCGACGGGCGCCATCGAATCGGCGGGCCCAGTAGGCGCTTTGCATGCTTTCCACGCGCACCTGTGCACCGGTGCGAGGGGCATGAATGAAGTTGCCGTCGCCGACATAGATGCCGACGTGGCTGAAGGCGCGGCGCATGGTGTTGAAGAACACCAGATCGCCGGGCTTGAGTTCGTTCTTGTCGATTTTTTCCGTGGCCTGTGCCTGCTGGTCAGCGCGACGCGGCAGGACCTTGCCCAGGGTCTCGGAGTAGATGGCACGGACAAAGCCGCTGCAGTCGAAGCCGGTCTCGGCACTGTTGCCGCCGCGACGGTAGGGAACGCCGATGAAGCCCATGGCGGTCACGACCAGGTCGGAGGTCTTTTCGGCGACGCTCTGTCGTGCTTCCTTGACGAAGTCGGAAGTGCGCTCCGCCATGTGGTGGCGGGCTTCGCGCAGCTGCGAGATGAGGCTGCGGTTGACCAGCAGCTGGTTCATATCGTCGTCACGCAGCTCGGGCGGAGCCGCGTGTGCAGTGGCGCTGACGAACAGGAGTGCGATAAGCCATCGGGACATGGGGCGCGAGATTACCACGCAAAAACGTAGGACAAATTCGATAAGACCCCCGAAGGCCCGGGTTTTTGAGCCACCTCAGGAATCGCCGGCGCCCGGCGGTGATGGCCCCCAAGCTGCGACAATAGCGGGCTGTCCTGTTTTCCGATAAGAAGGGCGGCCCGCGCCGCCTCGTATTCCAAGAAAGATCCGCCATGCTGCTTGAAGCCTCCGACTCCCAGCTTGTACTCGTCGATTACCAGGAGCGCCTGATGCCGGCCATCTTCGAGGGCCCGGCAGTCCTGGCCAATGCCGTGAAACTGGCTCGTCTGGCGCATCTGGTGGAAGTGCCGGTGTTCGGCACCGAACAGAACCCCTCGCGCCTGGGTGCCAACGATGCCCGACTGCGCGCGCTGTGCGACAGGACACTGTCCAAGATGCATTTCAGCGCCGTGTCCGAAGGACTGGGCGAGTGGCTGCGTCCGCCTGCACGTCCCCAGGGCGGCAATGCGCGCAGCCTGCCCAAGCACCTGCAAAAGCCCCAGCAGCAGGCGCCCGAGCGCAGCATGGTGGTGATTGCCGGCTGCGAAGCCCATGTCTGCCTGCTGCAGACGGCGCTGGAACTGCTGGAGGACGAGTTCGACGTCTGGGTCGTCACCGATGCCTGCAGCTCGCGCACCGAGCGCAACCGCGATGCTGCCTTCGATCGCCTGGCCGGCGCGGGTGCCGAACTGGTGACCACGGAGATGGTGGCCTTCGAGTGGCTGCGCAGCTGCGAGCACCCGGCCTTCAAAGATCTGCTGGCCCTGGTCAAGTAAGCCACTGAAGCGATGGTTTTCGTCGAGGCGCCTGCACGGCGCCTTTTTTTACGCCCGTCGCAAGGCGGGGCCATGAAAGACGAATGGGACGGAGGGGGCCGGCCCGGGTCGCTGTGCAGGATTTGTCAGCTTTGGGCAAGCGCATTATGAATAATTATGAATTCAGAAGCCGCCAATCCATGACAACGACAGGAGACAGACAATGGCCCCGCGTTTCGACGATTTCCACCGCCGCTCCATCCAGGAGCGCGATGCCTTCTGGGCCGAGCAGGCCGGCCGCATCGACTGGCATGTGCCGCCCCAGCGCATCTGCGACTATGACAACCCGCCGTTCGCCAGGTGGTTCGTGGGCGGCCAGACCAATCTTTGCCACAACGCCGTGGACCGGCACCTGGCCGAGCGCGCCGACCAGAATGCGCTGATCGCCATCTCCACCGAGACCGGCACCGAGAAGGTCTATACCTACCGCGAACTGCATGCCGAGGTGCAGCGCATGGCCGCCGCGCTGCAGTCGCTGGGCGTGCAAAAGGGCGACCGCGTCCAGATCTACATGCCCATGATTGCCGAGGCGGCCTTTGCCATGCTGGCCTGTGCGCGGCTGGGTGCCATCCATTCGGTGGTGTTCGGCGGCTTTGCGTCGGCGGCGCTGGCCTCGCGCATCGACGATGCCGAGCCCAAGGTCATCATCAGTGCCGACGCGGGCTCGCGCGGCGGGCGCGTCGTGGCCTACAAGCCTTTGCTGGACGAGGCCCTGCAACTGGCCAGCCACAAGCCAGCGGCCGTGCTCATCGTGGACCGTGGCCTGGCGCCTGCGCCCATGCGCGCCGGCCGCGACCACGACTGGACCAGCCTGCGTGCGCTGCACGCCGACGCCCAGGTCGCCTGCACCTGGGTGGAATCCACCGACCCCAGCTACACGCTCTACACCAGCGGCACCACGGGGCGCCCCAAGGGCGTGCAGCGCGACACGGGCGGCTACACGGTGGCGCTGGCCGCCAGCATGCCGCTGATCTTCGGGGCCGAGGCGGGCCAGACCTTTTTCTGCACCAGCGACATCGGCTGGGTCGTGGGGCACAGCTACATCATCTATGGGCCCCTGATCGCGGGCATGGCCACCGTGCTCTACGAGGGCCTGCCCATACGCCCCGACGCGGGCATCTGGTGGAGCATCGTGGAGAAGTACCGGGTCACCCACATGTTCTCGGCGCCCACGGCCATCCGCGTGCTCAAGAAGCACGATGCCGAGTACCTGCACCGCCACGATATCTCCAGCCTCAAGGCGCTGTGGCTGGCCGGCGAGCCGCTGGACGAGCCCACGGCGCAGTGGATCAGCCAGGCCCTGGGCAAGCCCATCATCGACAACTACTGGCAGACCGAGACCGGCTGGCCCATCCTCACGCTGTGCAACGGCGTGGAGCAGCAGACCACGCGCTTCGGCAGTCCCGGCAAGGCCGTCTATGGCTATGACGTGAAACTGATCGACGAGGCCACGGGCGAGGAGCTGCTCGGCGCCGGGCAAAAGGGCGTGCTGGCCATCGAGGGACCGCTGCCGCCGGGCTGCATGCAGACCGTCTGGCGTGACGATCAGCGCTTCGTCAACACCTACTGGAAGAGCATTCCGGGCCGCATGGTCTACAGCACCTTCGATTGGGGCATTCGCGACGAGGACGGCTACTTCTTCATCCTGGGCCGCACGGACGACGTGATCAACGTGGCCGGCCACCGCCTTGGCACGCGCGAGATCGAGGAATGCATCTCCGCCCACCCCCAGGTGGCCGAAGTCGCCGTGGTCGGCGTGGCCGATACGCTCAAGGGCCAGGTGGCGCTGGCCTTTGCCGTGCCCCGGACGGCGCTGGAGGGCGAGGCCGAGCGCGCGGCTCTGCAGGCCGATGTGATGAAGCTGGTCGATGCGCGGCTGGGCGCCGTGGCCCGGCCCTCGCGCGTGGTCTTCGTCAGTGCGTTGCCCAAGACGCGCAGCGGCAAGCTGCTGCGCCGTGCCATGCAGGCCGTGGCCGAGGGGCGCGACCCGGGCGACCTCAGCACCATGGAAGATCCGGCTGCGCTGGCCCAGGTGCAGCAGCAGCTGTGAGGCAGGGCACGCGCCACAACCGCTTGCAGCCGGGGTGATGTGCGGCGGCGCCCCTGCCTGCCGCGCCTACAAGCCTGCCGCGCCTACAATCGCGCCTTGGGCCGCAGCCGGGCCAGGTCCCCAGGCTGCGGCGCCCTGTTTTCAACCGACGAGAAAGCGTTTTCGACGTGCAGGTCGCATCTTCCATCTTCAAAGCCTATGACATCCGCGGCATCGTGCCGTCCACGCTCAACGAGGAGGTGGCGCTCGGCGTGGGCCGCGCCTTCGGCATGGCGGCCCTGGCGGCCGGCGAGACCGTGGTGGCCGTGGGACGCGATGGCCGCCTGTCGGGACCCTCGCTGTCCGCGGCGCTGATCGCCGGGCTGACCGAGGTCGGCATCGAGGTGATCGACATCGGCCTGGCCACCACGCCCATGCTGTACTACGCAGCCAGCACGCTGGCGCGCTCGGGCATCCAGGTCACGGGCAGCCACAATCCCAAGGACTACAACGGTTTCAAGATGGTGCTGGCCGGCCGCGCCATCTACGGCGAGGAAATCCAGGCGCTGCGCCGCCGCGTCGAAAGCGATGACTGGACAATCACGGGCACCGGCAGCGTGCGCCGCGCCGATGTGCAGGCCGACTACCAGGCGCGCATCGTGGGTGATGTGAAGCTGGCGCGCCCCATCAAGATCGTGGTGGACTGCGGCAACGGCGTGGCCGGGGCCTCGGCGCCCGGCATCTTCCGCGCCCTGGGCTGCGAGGTGATCGAACTGTTCTCCGAAGTGGACGGTGAATTCCCCAACCACCATCCCGATCCCAGCAAGCCCGAGAACCTGCGCGACGTGATCGAGGCGCTGCGCACCTCGGACGCCGAACTGGGCCTGGCCTTCGACGGTGACGGCGACCGCCTGGGCATCGTCACCAAGGAAGGCCAGAACATCTTCCCCGACCGCCAGATGATGCTGTTCGCCAAGGACGTGCTCTCGCGCGTGCCGGGCGGCAGCATCGTCTACGACGTCAAATGCACGCAGCGCCTGGCGCCCGCCATCCGCGAGGCCGGGGGCGAGCCCGTGATGTTCAAGACCGGGCACTCCCTGGTCAAGGCCCGCATGAAGGAGCTGGACGCGCCGCTGGGCGGCGAGATGAGCGGCCACATCTTCTTCAAGGAGCGCTGGTATGGCTTCGATGACGGCACCTACGCGGGCTGCCGCCTGCTGGAGATCGTCAGCCGCGAGGCCGACCCCAGTGCCTTGCTCAACGCGCTGCCCACCAGCTTTTCCACCCCTGAACTGAATGTGGCCTGCGCCGAGGGCGAGCCCCATCGCCTGGCCGCCGAACTGCAGGCCCTGGCCGCCGAGACCTTTGCCGCACCGGCCCAGGTCAGCACCATCGACGGCCTGCGCGTGGACTGGGCCGACGGCTTCGGCCTGATCCGCGCCAGCAACACCACGCCCGTGCTGGTGCTGCGCTTCGAGGGCCAGACCCAGGAGGCGCTGTCGCGCATCGAGACGCAGATGCTGGCGCTGCTGGAGCGCGTCAAGCCCGGCGCGCAGGTTGGCGGTGCCGCGCACTGATTTGCGCGCCAGGCGATGACTTCCCGCTCTCCCACGTCCTGGGCGCGCGCGCTGTACAGCGCCGTGACCTGGGCGGCGCAGCCGCTGCTGCGACGCAAGCTGCTGCGCCGCGCCGAGGCCGAGCCCGTCTATGCCGAGCACATTCCCGAGCGCTTTGGCCGCTACCAGCCGGCCACGCTGGGGCAGGACGGACGCGGCCTGTGGATCTGGATTCATGCCGTATCGCTGGGTGAGACGCGCGCTGCCGCCATCTTGCTGACCGCGCTGCGCGAGCGCCTGCCCGGCATGCGCCTGCTGCTGACCCATGGCACGGCCACAGGCCGCACAGAAGGCCGCCGGCTGCTGCAGTCCGGCGACCTGCAGGTCTGGCAGCCCTGGGATACGCCGGCGGCCGTGCGCCGCTTCGTGCAGCAGTTCAGGCCCGCAGTCGGCGTGCTCATGGAAACCGAGGTCTGGCCCAACCTGGTCGCCATCTGCCGCGAAGAGGGCGTGCCGCTGGCGCTGGCCAATGCGCGGCTCAGCGACAAATCGCTGGGCCAGGCACTGCGCGTGGCGCCGCTGGCGCGGCCCACCTATGCCGCCCTGGCCGCCGCCTGGGCGCAGACCGAGGACGATGCGCAGCGCCTGCGCCTGCTGGGTGCGCCCGTGCGCGGCGTGCTCGGCAACCTGAAATTCGATGCGCGTCCGGACGCGGCGCTGCTGGAGCGCGCCCGGCAATGGAAGTCCGGCCTGTCCCGCCCTGTGGTGCTGCTGGCCAGCAGCCGGGAGGGCGAGGAGGCCATGCTGCTGTCCGCCCTGCGCACGCTGGGGCCGGCAGGCCGGGCCGTGCAATGGCTGGTCGTGCCGCGCCATCCGCAGCGCTTTGACGAAGTGGCGGCGCTGCTGGCTGGCGGCGGCCTGCATGTCTCGCGCCGCAGCCAGTGGGTGGGTGGCCCGCCCTGCGGAGCTGCGGCGGATGACATCGACATCTGGCTGGGTGATTCGCTGGGCGAGATGGCCCTGTACTACGGCCTGGCCGACGCCACGCTCATGGGCGGCAGCTTTGCGCCGCTGGGCGGCCAGAACCTCATCGAGGCCCTGGCCTGCGACTGCCCCGTGGTGCTGGGGCCGCACACCTTCAACTTCAGCGAGGCCTCGGACCTGGCCTGCGAGGCCGGCGCCGCGCTGCGCGCACCCGACCTGGAGCACGGGCTGCGCCTGGCCGTGGACCTGGCCGGGGACCGCCAGTCCCACGCCCATGCCGTGGCCCAGGCGCGCGGCTTTCTGGACCAGCACCGTGGGGCCGCGCAGGCCACGGCGCAGGCGGTGACCGGGCTGGTGCAGTCCCAACCGTTGCGCTGAGCACTAGGTTTTCGGCTGGCGGTATCCGCAGGCCGGATCAGCCGGCGTCCTGCAGCACGGGCAGGCTGACACTCGCCAGCAGCCCTCCATCCTCCGCACTGAGCAGCTCGATGCTGCCGCCGTGCCGCTCGGTCACGGTCCTGGCGATGGCCAGGCCCAGGCCGCTGCCGCTCTGGCTCTGGTCGGGTACGCGGAAGAAGCGGTCGAAGACACGCTGGCGCCAGGCCTCGGCAATGCCCGGGCCACGGTCGCGCACCTGGAGCACGGCCTGGTCGCCCTGGCGCTGCAGGCGCACGCTGATGGTGGCGTGCGCGGGGCTGTATTTGATGGCGTTGTCCACGAGGTTGTCGATCAGCGAGACCAGGCCTTCGCGTTCGCCCATCACGCTCAGTGGCTCGCTGGCTTCCAGGGCCAGTTCCACCGGGCGGCGGCAGGCCAGGGCGTCGAGTGCGGCGAGCCGGTCTTCCAGCAGCAGGTCCAGGCGCAGCGGCTGCATGGCCATGCCGGGCGCTTCGGTCTCGCTGCGCATGAGCTGCAGCAGCTGGGCCACCATGCGGCTGGCGCGCTGGTTGCTGCGCAGCAGGCTGTCCATGAGTTCCTGCTGGCGCGGTTCGCTGCCAAGGCGCAGCAGGGCCTCGACGTTGACGTGCATGGCTGCCAGCGGCGTGCGCAGTTCGTGGGCTGCATCGGCGATGAGGTTGCGCTCGCGCTCGCTGCTGGAGCGTACGCGGGCCAGCAGGGCGTTGATGTCCTGCACCAGCGGCCGCAGCTCGGCATGTGGCGGCGCATAGGTGAGCGCGCTGAGGTCGTCGGGGCCGCGTGTGGCCAGCTCGTCGCCCACACGGCGCAGCGGGCGCAGCGCCGCGCGCACCGACCACCAGGCCGGAAAGGCCAGGAAGGGCAGGCTGATCAGCAGCGGCAGCAGGTAATAGCTGCGGGTGTTGAGGGTGATCAGCAGTTCCTTGAAGGACGGCAGCATCAGCGTGACTTCGGTCTGGCCCGAGGCCGAGCGCAGCGTGCTCATGCGCCAGGTCTGCCCTTCGAAATCTATGTCCTCGACCGTGTCCAGCACGCGGTTGCGCAGGGTGGGTGCCGGCGTGGGCGAGCGGTACAGGAGCTGGCCGCGCTGCCAGACCAGCAGCGTGGGCGTGAAGCGGATGTCGTCGTCTCCATCGCTGTATTCATGGCGCAGGGCCGTGTCCAGCGCGGCCAGGCTGTGCTGCTGGCGGTCCGGAAGGTCGGCCAGGTCCTCGGCCACTGCCATGACAAGTTCGTAGACAGGCTTGCTGACCAGCAATTCATTGTGGAAGTGGGCCATGTAGATGGCTGCCACCAGCAACGCGGTCCAGATCGCGGTGAGTACGCCCATCTGGGCCAGCAGCATCCGCCGGCCCAGTGTGGGCCGCAGCCAGCGGCGCCATCTCGGGCTGGCCTGTTGCCCCTGCACGGTCTGCGATGTCATGGTCAGGACAGGGGAGCCATCGGCTGCGAGTCGATGACATAGCCAATGCCGCGCACCGTGCGTATGAAGCCCGGCCCGATCTTGCGGCGCAGGTTGGAGACATGGACCTCCAGCGCATTGCTGCCGTTGGCGCTGCCTCCCGGGATGACTTCCTCCTCGATGCCGCTGCGCGTGACCACGCGGTCCATGCGCCGCAGCAGCAGGGCCAGCAGGTCGAATTCGCAGCGGGACAGCTCGACGTTCTGGCCTGCAACGCTGACACGGCGCGTGGGCTCGTGCAGCGACAGGCCGCGCAGATGAAGCGTTCCGTCGCCCTGCCCATAGCTGCGGCGCGCCAGGGCGCGCACGCGTGACACCAGTTCGGCCAGGGCAAAGGGCTTGACCAGATAGTCATCGGCGCCGCTGTCCAGGCCGTGCAGCCGGTCATGCAGGCTGTCGCGTGCGCTCAGGATCAGCACGGGCAGGCGGCGCCATTCGCGGCGCAGGCGCGTGAGCAGGCTGATGCCGTCGCCATCGGGCAGGCCCAGGTCCAGCAACACCATCTCGAAGCTTTGCTGCTCCAGCGTGCGCAGCGCATCGGACAGGCGGCGCACCCAGACCACGTCCATGGCGTGATCGCCCAATGCGATGCGCACGCCATTGCCCAGATCCAGATCGTCCTCCACCAGCAGCAGTCTCATCGTGTGTTCCCTGTGCCGCTCCCATGCCGCGGACCGGCGCCTGCGGGAGGGCTGCCGCGAGTATCGGTCAAGGCGGGGACGATGCGCTTCAGCATCCCTTCAGGAAAGCCAGGGCAGGTCTTCAGGCGGGTTTGCCACAGTGGCCCGCTCGACAACTCCGAAGAAGGCGCGCATGCCAAGACTCTCCCGCTGTTCCTTGCTGAGCCGCCTGGCGGCGCTGTGCGCGCTGGCTGCCTGGATGCTGGTCGTGGCGGGTTTACGTGCCTCGGCTTTGCCAGAGCACAGGGCTGCGGCGCCAGGCGCGCGGCCCACGGCGGCCGGGCATCAGCCCGGGGCACTGCCGGCCGTGCGGGCGCTTCAGGGATTCAAGGGGCTGGCGCGCGGAGCGACAGCGCATCGATGGCGCGCAGGTCGTCGTCGCTGAGCGTGCCGGCGGCCTGGCGCAGCTTGAGCTGGCCCAGCAGCACCTGGTAGCGCGCCAGGGCCAGGTCGCGCTGGGTCTGGTAGAGCTGGCTTTGCGCGTTGAGCACGTCGATGTTGATGCGCACGCCGACCTCGTAGCCGAGCTTGTTGGCGTCCAGCGCGCTTTGGCTGGACGCCAGCGCGGCCTCCAGCGCCTTGACCTGGGCCTGGCCCGACTGCACGCCGAAGAAGGCCGTGCGCGTGCTCTGCTCCACGTTGCGCTGGGCGTCGTCCAGCTGTGCGCGCGCCTTGTCTTCCAGCGCCAGGGTTTCCTTGATGCGGTTTTGCACGGCAAAGCCGGCGAACAGCGGCAGGTTCATGACCACGCCCACGCTGGCGGCATTGGTGCGGTAGCTGGTGCCGATCTGCGGGGTGACCGAACCGTTGGGATAGCGGTTGACCACGTAGCCGGCCTGCAGGTCCACGGTGGGCTTGTGGCCGGCCTCGGCTTTCTTCGTTTCCAGCTGGGCGATGTCCAGCGCCAGGCGGGCCTGGCGCAGCTGGGGCTGGCCTTGCAGGGCGGTGTCCACCCAGGCCTGGGCATCGGCGGGCATCAGGGCCGGCAACTGCAGCGGCTGGGCCAGCGGGCGGGGCACGGTGCCCACGGCGCCGACGATCTGGTCCAGCACCAGGCGCTTGACGCGCAGATCGTTCTCGGCGGCGATTTCCTGGGCACCGGCCAGGTCGAACCGGGCCTGGGCTTCGCGCGAGTCGGTGATGGTGGCCGTGCCGACCTCGAAGTTGCGCTTGGCGAATTCCAGCTGCTGTGCAATGGCGGCCTTCTGTGCCTTGACCACGGCCAGGCTGTCCTGGGCACCCAGGACATCGAAGTAGGCCTGGGCCACGCGAACCAGCAGGTTCTGCTCGCCGCTGTCCAACTGGGCGCGCGCCACGTCCACGCCGCGCTGGCCCTGGTCGTAGGCGATCTTGTTGGCCGGGCGGTACAGCGGCTGCTGGGCGCTGAGCTGCAGGTTCTGCTGGGGCGAGCGAAAGCTCCCCGGCAGCACGCTGACTTCCACATGCGATGTGTTGGCGCCCGCCTGCAGGCCCACGCTGGGCAGAAGGCCCGAGCGCGCCTGCTCGGCACGGCTGGCGGCGGCCTGGGCGTCGGCCTGCTGGGCCTGCCACTGGGCGTCGTAGCCGCGTGCCTTGGCGACCAACTCCGACAGGCTCTGGCCCGTGGCCGATGAGGCTGTCACGGCGGGCAAGCCCGAGGCCGGGGCGGCAGGGACGGTGGACTGGGCCAGAGCGGTCCCCATGCCGCAGGCACACAGCAGCAAGGCGATCTGGCGAAGGGGCCAGGCGTGTGGGCGGGGCGGGGCGTAAGCGACAGGGGCAAGGGGCCGAAGCAGGGGCATAGAGGTCCTCGAATCAAAACACAGTCGTCACGAAGCACCGGGGACGGCGGGTTGGCCGTGTCCCGGGCTTCTTTTGCGTCTTGCCGCTCAGTAGCGCGGCACGCCTGGGTCGCGCTCGCGCGACCAGGCATCGATGCCTCCGCTGATATTGGCCACGGTCTCGAAGCCGTTGTTCATCAGGAAGGCAGCGACATGCATGCTGCGTGCGCCGTGATGGCACAGGCAGGCTGTGGGGTGATCCGGATCGAGTTCCTGCAGGCGCGAGGGAATCTCGCCCATGGGGATGCAGCGCAGCTCGAAGCCCTCGGGGCGTACGCTGGCCTGGGCCACTTCCCAGGGCTCGCGCACGTCCAGCACCAGGGGCAGGGCATCGGAGCCGCTGGAGTGCTGGGTCAGCCAATCGTTGAGTTGCGCGGGAGGCACTTGGGGAAGCATCGGAAAGATCCTTGCGGAATGGAATGGGGTTGCGGCAGCGGCCATGGTCCTGCGGGCATCGGCCGCTGCAGCGGGTTTCAGAACGTGAAGCGCGAGGGCTCTTCGAAGTTGGCCAGGCGGGCGGTCACCACGTCCCAGGGCTGGCTCGTCTCGAACTGGTGGCCGTTCTTGCGCACCAGCGTGAAACGCATCATGGGCAGCTGGCCGACGATGGCTGCCAGGCGGCCGCCGTCGTTGAGCTGGGCCAGCAGGGCCTGCGGCACCTGGGCCACCGAGCCGCTGAGCACGATGGCGTCGAACTGGCCCAGGGCAGCCGCTGCCGTGGCGCCATCGGCCAGCTTGACCTCGGCATTGGTGATGCCTGCGCCCAGCAGGTTTTCGCGGGCCATCTCGGCCAGCTCGGGCACGATTTCCAGCGTCACGACTTCCTTGGCCTGGGCGGCCAGCAGGGCGGCCATATAGCCCGAGCCGGCGCCGATTTCCAGCACGCGGTCGGTGGGCTTGATCTTCAGGTCCTGCAGCATGCGCGCCTCGATGCGCGGGGCCAGCATGCACCAGCCCTTGGCGGCGGCTTCCTCGGCCGGGGCGACCAGGGGGATTTCCAGGTCCATGAAGGCCAGGCCGGCATGCTCGGGCGGCACGAAATTCTCGCGGTGCACCTTGCCCAGCAGCGCCAGCACTTCTTCATCAAGCACGTTCCAGGGGCGGATCTGTTGCTCGATCATGTTGTAGCGCGCGTGCGCTTGGGCGCTGTGGTGTTCGGGCAGGCTGTTCAGGGGCAGGCTCATGGGGTATCTCCGGAGAAAGACTTGTCAGGACAAACCTTTGATTCTACGAGTCTCGCGGCAGGGTGGGGGCGCTGGCGGCGCCTTGGCCGGGGGCCGCATCGTGCTGGTTGCCGTTCCACAGACGCCGCAGCCACTGGGAGAAGTCGTCGAGGTAGCAATAGACCACGGGCACGACCACCAGGGTCAGCAGGGAGGAAGTCACCACGCCGCCGATCACCGACTGGCCCATGGGCGCACGCTGCTCGGAGCCCTCGCTGAGCGCGAAGGCCAGGGGCACCATGCCGAAGATCATGGCCAGCGTGGTCATCAGGATGGGGCGCAGCCGCACGCGCGCCGCCAGCAACAGGGCCTGCTCGCGCGGCAGGCCGTCGCGGATCTGGCCGGTGTCCGGGTCGCTGTGCGGCCCGCGCGCACGGATGGCGAAGTCCACCAGCAAGATGGCGTTCTTGGTGACCAGTCCCATGAGCATGACCACGCCGATGATGGAGAACATGGACAGGGCCGAGCCGAACATCATCAGCGCCAGCACCACGCCGATCAGCGTCAGCGGCAGCGAGGTCATCAGCGCCAGCGGCTGCAGGAAGCTCTTGAACTGGCTGGCCAGGATCATGTAGATGAAGATGATGGCCAGCGCCAGGGCGGACACGGCATAGCCGAAGGACTCGTTCATGCTCTTGGTGGCGCCGCTGAACTGCGTGCGGTAGCCGGGCGGCAGGGCGATGTCGGCCAAGGCCTTGCGGATGTCGGCCGAGACCTCGCCGCTGGAGCGCAGGTAGACGTTGCCGCTGAAGGCGACCTCGCGCGTCATGTCGCGGCGGTTGATCTGGCTGGGGCCGGTGCCGGGCGTGACGGTGGCCACCTGGTTCAGCCGCACGATGCGCATGTTGCCGTCGCCGGAGGTGGAGGGCAGGGCGAAGGGCAGGCGCTCCAGGTCCTGGGGCGTGCTGCGCGATTCGGGCGCCAGGCGCACCTTGACGTCATAGGTCTGGTCGTCGCTGGCGCGCCAGTTGCCCACGGTCTGGCCGGCCACCCAGGTGCGCAGCGCGGCGGCCATGGAGCCTACCGACAGGCCCAGGTCGGCGGCCGCATCGCGCCGCACGGTGATGTCGATCACGGGCTTGTCGGGCTTGAGGCTGCTGTCCAGGTCCACCAGTCCGGAAATGCCGCGCAGGCGTTCCATCACCACGCGGTTCAGGCGCTCCAGCTCGCCCAGGTCCGGGCCCTGCAGCGAGAATTCGACCTGTTTTTGCCCGCCCACGGGCTCGCGCTGGCCCACATGGGTGACGGTGATGCCGGGCACGCTTTGCAACTGCTCGCGCAGCACGCCCGACAGTTCGTCACCGCTGCGCTGGCGCAAATGGCGGTCCAGCAGGCGGATGTAGATGCTAGCGTATATCTTGCCCTGGGCCGTGCCGGTGTTGATGGTGGCCAGCGTGTAGCGGACCTCGGGCAGGGCGCGGATGATGGCATCGACCTGGCGTGCCTTGGCCTCGGTGGCCTCGATGGACGAGCCCACGGGCGTGTTGAAGCTCACCGTGGTCTCGGAGAAATCGGCCTTGGGCACGAATTCCGTGCCCAGCAGCGGCACCAGGAAGATGCTGGCCACGAAGATGGCCAGCGCCGCCGCCAGCGTGGCGATCTTGTGGCGCAGCGCCCAGCCCAGCACGTCCTGGTAGAAGTGGGACAGCGAGTCGGTGGCGCGCTCGAACCAAGCCGTGACCCGGCCCAGCGTGCGGTCGTAGAGGCTGCGGCCGCGCTGCTCGCCATGGGCGTGGATGGTCGGGTCGTGCCAGACGCTGGACAGCATGGGGTCCAGCGTGAAGCTCACGAACATGGAGATCATCACGGCCGCCACGATCGTGATGCCGAATTCGTGGAAGAACTTGCCGATGATGCCGCCCATGAAGCCGATGGGCAGGAACACCGCCACGATGGACAGCGTGGTGGCCAGCACGGCCAGGCCGATCTCCTGCGTGCCGTCGAGCGCGGCGGCATGCGCGTCCTTGCCCATCTGCACATGGCGCACGATGTTCTCGCGCACCACGATGGCGTCGTCGATCAGCAGGCCCACGCACAGCGACAGCGCCATCAGCGTGATCATGTTGATCGAGAAGCCGAACCAGTACATGAACAAAAAGGTGCCGATCAGCGCAATGGGCAGCGTCAGCCCCGTGATCACCGTGGAGCGCCAGGAGTTCAGGAACAGGAAGACGATGAGCACCGTCAGTGCCGCGCCCTCGATCAGCGTCTGGCGCACGTTGTTGACGGCCACGCGGATGGGGCGGGCGCTGTCGGCAATCGGCTCCAGCCGCACGCCGGCCGGCACTTCGGCGGCGATCTCGCGCAGCGTGGCGTTCAGGCCGTCCACGACTTCGATGGTGTTCTCGTCCTGGGCCTTCTGCACGGACAGCAGCAGTGTGCGGCTGCTGTTGTACAGGGCCACGGTTTCCAGTTCGCCCGCGCCGTCCTGCACGCGGGCCAGCTGGCCCAGCCGCACGGGAGCGCCGCCGCGCTGGGCGACGATGATGCGCTCGAAGTCCTGCGGGCGCTTCATGCGTGCGTCGATCTGCACCACGCGCTCCTGCTCGCGCGAGCGGATGGCGCCCAGCGGCAGGTCCTGGTTCTCGCTACGCACGGCGTTCACGATCTGGTCGGGCGTGATGGCATAGGCTTCCAGCGCCTCGGGCTGCAGGTAGATGTTGATTTCGCGCGGCGTGGCGCCCACCAGGTTGACGGCGCCCACGCCGCGCACGTTCTCCAGCCGCTTCTTGAGGACCTGGTCGGCCCAGCTGGTCAGCGCGACGGCATCGGGCGCCTTGGCGCCGGCATCGGCCTGGGGCAGCACGGCCACGGACCAGATGGGCGAGCTGGCCGGATCGAAGCGCAGCACGCGCGGCTCCTTGACCTCGTCGCGCAGGGTGGGGCGCACCGAGGCCACCTTCTCGCGCACGTCTTCGGCAGCGCGGCGGCCATCGACATGCAACTGGAATTCGATGATGACGACGCTGGTGCTTTCATAGCTGCGCGAGGTCAGCGCGTTGATGCCGGCAATGGAGTTGACGCCTTCCTCGATCTTCTTGGTGACCTCGGACTCCACGATCTCGGGCGAGGCGCCCGGATAGTCCACCGTGACCACGACCACGGGGAAGTCCACATTCGGGAACTGGTCCACCTTGAGTCGCTGGTAGGAAAACACACCCAGCACCATGAGGGCCAGCATGAGCATGGTGGCGAACACAGGGTTGGCCAGGCTGACGCGCGTGAACCACATGGTCAGCGGGCTCCGGGGGCCGGCGCAGCCTGGGTCTGCGGCGCTTGCATCTGCTGCGACGGCTGCATCTGCACCGCCGTGCCCGCGCGCAGGCCGCCCACACTGCCGGCCAGTACCCTGTCACCGGCCTGCAGGCCGGTGGATACGGCAATCCAGGTGGCCCCATCCTGCGCGCTCTGGCTGCCCAGCGTGACCGGGCGGTGCTGCACGCGCAGCAGGCTCTTGTCCGCTTCGGACTCGTCCGCAGGCTGCAGCAGCTGCACATAGGGTTGGGGCTGGTCGGTGCGCACGGCGGTCAGGGGCACGGCCAGCTGTTCGGTCTGCCCCGTGACAATGCTGCCCTGCAGGTACAGGCCCGGGCGCACGATGGGGATGGATCTGCCGGCGGCGCCTGCGTTGACCGGTGCAGCCTGCACACGCAGATAGACGGCCACGCTGCGCGAACCTGCCTGGGCGCTGGGGTTGATGCGTACCACGCGCGCGGGCACGGCGGCCACATCGTCGCCCGCGCCCTGGACCTGCAACAGGGCCTGCTGGCCGACCTGCACACGCACCGAATCGGCGGGCGCGAGCTGGGCCACCACCTCGAGCTCGGAGGGATCGACGATCTCCAGCACCCGCGTTTCCACGCCCACGCGCTCGCCGTCCTGCACCAGACGCTGGGCGACCTGCCCGTCCATGGGGCTGCGCAGCACGCTGTCGGTCACGCTCTTGCGTGCCACATCGGCGGCTGCCTGGGCGGCGGCCAGGTTGGCGCGGGCGGCGTCAAGATTGGATTGGGACGTGGCCAGTGCCGTGGTCGAGATGAAGCCCTGGGTGACCAGGGCCTGGTTGTTGTCGTGCTGGCGCTGGGCCAGCTGCAGCTGCGCCTGGGCCGCGTCGGCCTGCTGGCGGGCCTGCCGCCAGCGGGCCTCGACCTCGGTGGCGTCCACGCGGGCCAGTTCCTGGCCCTTGCGCACGCTGTCGCCCTCGCGCACCTGCAGGCCGCGCAGCTCGCCGGCCACATAGGCCTTGACCACGGCGCTGCGCACGGCCTGCACCACGCCGCTGACGGGCACGGTCAATTGCAACTGGCGCGGCTGCAGCTGCACCACCTCCTGCGGGCCCACGCGCACCGGCATCTCGCGCGGCTGGGTGGCCGCGGCAATGGCGGCCTGCTTGCTGTGCCGGGTGGATGCGGCGCGCCATGCGCTGGCGCCGATGGCGATCATTAAGGCCAGGCCGATCAGCCAGCCGGTGCGACGCTTCATGGTGTGGGCGGGGAGGAGGGTGGTGAGGTGGCTGCAAGGGGCTGGCACATGCCATGCAGCAGGTAGTCGATCTGGGATTCCAGAAACCGCTCGGGATCGAAGTCGCCGTGCGGCAGGCAGCCGCCCAGTGAATGCTTCCAGATCATCAGGAACATCATCGGGGCGACCACGCAGTGCACGGACAGGTCCAGATCCATGGGCCGGAACTCGCCACGCTCCACGCCGCGCTGCAGGATGCGCCGGATCAGTTCATGGCCTGGAAGAACCACCTCCTGGTGATAGAACTGCGACAGCTCGGGAAAATTGCCCGCCTCGCTGAGCATGAGCTTGGTGATGCCCGACGCCTTGGTGCTGCCGATGCGCTCCCACCAGGACTTGAAGCAGTAGCGCAGCAGATCGGTGGACGGTGCGCAGTAGTTGTCGAGTTCCTCGCTCCACTCGCCGAAGCGGCCCGCGATGCTGTGGCGCACCACGGCCTTGAAAAGCTCCTGCTTGCTCGCGAAATAGAGGAACAGCGTGCCCTTGGAAACCCCGGCCCGGGCGGCGACCTCTTCGACGCGGGTGGCGGCGTAGCCCTTTTCCACGAAGAGGTCGAGCGCGGCTTCCAGCAGCTCGCCCGGACGCTCGTGCTTGCGGCGGCTGCGCTTTCCGGAGGGCTCGGTGGGGGCGGGTGAAGAGGCGGGGGAGTCGGTCACGGAAAATTAATGACTGATGGGTTAGTTATCGTAACCGCAGAACCGTTCGTCGTCACCTGGCTTGTGCATGGGCTAACCTGTAGGCGCAACGGCCTGCATGCATTGCGTGTGGTCATTTTTTCGATTTCTCACAGAAAAGGCGCATATGACGACTGAAACCATTTATCTGGGCGGCGGCTGTTTCTGGTGCACCGAAGCCGTTTTCGACCGCGTGCGCGGCGTGAGCGACGTGCAAAGCGGCTACGCCAACGGCGATCTGGACGATCCCAGCTACGAAGACATCTGCACCGGGCAGACCGGCCATGCCGAGGTCATCCGCGTGCAGTTCGACCCTGCGGTGATTCCGCTGCGCGACCTGTTGACCGTGTTCTTCGGCACGCACGATCCGACCACGCTCAACCGCCAGGGCAACGACGTGGGCACGCAGTACCGCAGCGCGATCTACACCACGAATGACCATCAGGCGGAGGTCGCACGTACGCTGATCTCCGAGCTGGCCCAGGCGGGCGCGTATGACGCTCCCATCGTGACCGAGGTCCAGCCCCTGGCCAGCTACTGGCCCGCAGAGGACTATCACCAGGACTACTTCCTGAACCATCCCAGCCAGGGCTACTGCGCCTTCGTGGTGGGGCCCAAGGTGCAGAAATTCCGGGGTGCCTTTGCGCGCTGGGTCAAGCAATGAGCCCAGGTGGGCGGGTTGTGTAAGCGGTTGTGATTTGCGGGCATAATGCAACCCGGTTGCGATAACGGTGTCCTGTCGCGCTCTGCAGCCCGCTCTTGCATTGCCCATGTCATCGCCGACTCCCTCCCCCTTGCTCTTGCCTTGCGGCATGCGTTCGACCCGCGCCACGCGGGCCGTGCTGGCGCTGTGGGAGGCGCGCGCCGATGCGCTGTTGAGCGAGGCGGATGTGGAAGCCGCCCTGCATGCCCAGGGCGTGCAGGTCAACCGCGTCACCGTCTACCGGCTGCTGGACCGGCTGGCCGCAGCCGGCGTGTTGCGCCGCAGCGTGGATGCGGCACGCGTGGCCCGGTACGGCAGGCCCCTTCAGGGCGCGGCCTGCGAAGGCGACGCCGCTGCGCACTTCGAGTGTGCTGATTGCCACAGCGCCTTTCGTCTGGGCGGCGAGGCAGGCGGGGGCGGTGAGCAACTGCAGGCCGCCTTGCTGCAATTGCGGCAGGCGCTGGCAGCCAGCGGCCTGCAGGGCCAGGCCATCGATGTGTCGGTGACGGGGCGGTGCCAGGTCTGCAGCGGCACCGGGCACTCCCGGAATGATCCGTCCGTGTGAGGTGGCCGTCTTCCCCTTTTTCTCTTGCATAGCCCTTCAGGATCTCGCATGACTTTTTCCCCCTTCCGTTCCGTTTCCCTGATCCTGGCCGCTGTCTTTCTGGCCGCTGCGGCCCAGGCGCACGATCACGGCCAAGACCATGACCATGCCAAGACCCCGGCGGACGCCAAGGCACAGGGTGGCTCGGTGCAACTGGATGCCCATGCCCGTGCCGACATGGAGCGCCACCGCTCGATGGCCAAGGCCCACGAGGCCGCCGCACAGTGTCTGGCGGCAGGGCGTGACCATGCGCAATGCCACAAGCAGCTGCAGGCCGACTGCAAGGGCCTGGCGCTGGGCAAGTTCTGCGGCATGCGCCATGCGCATTGAGCGCGGCATTGCCCGCCGTGCACTGCTGTGAGCAGTCGCCCGTCTTTGTGACGGGATGCTGGAACCTGCCCCGCCAATTGGCGCATACACTCTGCGCTGCCTGACCCGCTCCTGATTCATCCATGCCCTTCAAACTCCCGAGTCGCCACTCGCCTGCGCCCGCCTCACGGCTTGCGTTGCGCGGTGCCGTGCCGAATCGGGGTTGGCTTTTGGCCTGGTTGCTGGTCTGGTCCATCGCACTGGCGCCGTTGCTGGGCCAGATGCACCGTGTGGTGCATGCTGGCGGCCTGGCCTCGGCCACGGCCCATGGCCCGGTCGAGGTGGTGGCCACCTCCTGCGCTGCACCCGTCGACTGGGTGCATGCGCTGTTCTCGGGCCACGGCCCGGCGGACTGCCAACTGCTGGACCAGTTGCACGAAGGCATGGCGGGGCCACCGCCCGCCGTGGCGCTGCCGCCTTTCTGGGGCGAACAGGCCGAGCCCGCCCAGCCGCCCATCGTGCGCGATGGCCGCGTGCTGGCGGCTTTCTTCGATGCGCGTGGTCCCCCGCATCCCATCACTGCCCGCCTGGCGGCTTGAACCTTGGGCGGCGGCGCTGCATGCGCCCGCCCATTGAAGCTGTTTGCGCGCGCCTTCCTGCATTGCACGCAAGAGGCGCTGTGCCCAGGTTGGACAGATCCTGAATGCATATCCGATCGGATGGCTGCGTGCGCCTGCATGGCGCACCCCGGTTGTCCGTTTCCGACGCCATTTTTTGCAGCGCCCGCATTCCCACGTCCCCGGGCCGTGGCCGGCCGCTGCCGGGAAGACCAGTGATGAGAGTGACAACAAAGCAATACCACCAGGACGCCAAGGTGCAGGGGGAGAGGATGAAGCTGCGCCCGCTGCTGCAGCAACTGCTGCTGGCGGGCGTGCTCGGCCCCGCGATGGCAGGGCTGGCCATGGCAGCAGAGCCTGCGGAGGCTGGAGTCGCCGCCGCGCCCGGAACTGCCACCGGCGCCCAGGCGGATGCCCCGCGCAGCGACACGCCTGTGCTCAATGAGGTGACGGTCAAGGCCAGCGGCCTGGGCCTGACCTCGGCCGATATGTCCACGCCAGCCACGGTGCTGGAAGGCGATGTGCTGACGCTGCGCCAGGCCGCCACGCTGGGCGAGACGCTGGACGGCGAGCCCGGCATCCACGCCAGCCATTTCGGTGCGGGCGCAAGCCGCCCCATCATCCGCGGCATGGACGGCCCGCGCGTGCAGATCCTCAGCGATGGCTCGGAGCTGCATGACGCCTCCACCATCAGCCCCGACCATGCCGTGGCCAGCGAGCCCATGCTGGCCACGCAGATCGAAGTGCTGCGCGGCCCTTCGGCGCTGATCTACGGCGGCGGCGGTGCCATGGGCGGCGTGGTCAACATCCTGGACGACAAGATCCCCACGTCCATTCCCAAGAACGGCATCACGGGCTCGGCCCAGCTGCGCGGCAGCACGGGCGCGGGCGAGACGGCCGGCGCGTTCTCGCTGACGGGCGGCGCGGGCCAGTTGGCCATCCATGCCGAGGGCATGGCGCGCGATGCCGGCGACTACCGCGTGGGCAGCGGCTGGGCGCCCAACGGCCAGTCGCAGGGGCGCGTGGGCGGCAGCTTCAACCGCACGGATACGGGCAGCCTGGGCCTGTCCTGGATCGGCACGCAAGGCTACCTGGGCCTGGCCTACACGCGCCAGACCGCGCGCTATGGCCTGCCGGGCCACAACCACAGCTTCGAGGGCTGCCACACCCATGGCGACCATCTGCACTGCGGCGGCCATGACCACGGCGACGAGGACGGACATGACCATGGCGACGAAGAACACGATCACGACCATGGCAGCGTGCCGGTGGTCGACCTCAACAGCGAGCGCTGGGATCTGCGCGGCGAATGGCGCAATCCGACGGCAGGCATTGCGGCGTTGCGCGTGCGCGGCGGCTGGACCGACTACCGCCATGACGAGATCGAGGACGGCCAGGTCTCGACCACCTTCAAGAACCGCGCCCATGACCTGCGCGTGGAGGCCGAGCTGGAGCCCATCGCCGGCTGGCGCGGCGTCATCGGCCTGCAGACCGTGCAGCGCAAGTTCAGCGCCGAGGGGGAGGAGGCCTATGTGCAGCCCACCGAAACCCGCCGCAACAGCATCTACCTGCTGGAGGAATACCGCTGGCAGGACTGGCGCTGGCAGGCTGCGCTGCGCCATGAGCGCCAGACCGTGGATGCCCAGCAAAGCGGCATCTCGCGCAGCCACAGCGGCACATCGTTCTCGCTGGGCTCGGTGTGGAAGTTCACCCCGGGCTACAGCCTGTCGGCCTCGCTGACGCAGGGCAACCGCCTGCCCACGGCCGAGGAGCTGTACGCCAACGGCCTGCATATGGCGACTTCCACCTACGAGCGCGGCAATGCCGACCTCAAGCGCGAACGCTCGCAGGCGCTGGACATAGGCCTGCGCAAGACCTCGGGGGATACCACGTTCAGCGTCAATGCCTTCCACCATCGCGTCAAGGGCTACATCTACGGCGCCACGCTGGACGAGCATGACGGCCTGCAACTGCTGCAATACACCCAGGCCGACGCACGCTTCACCGGCGTGGAGGGCCAGGTGCGCCAGAAGCTGTCGCGCCAGTGGGGCGTGACCCTGTTCGGTGACGCCGTGCGTGCGCGGCTGGAAGACGGCTCCGCCTTGCCGCGCATTCCCGCGGCGCGCGTAGGCCTGCGCGTGGACACCTTCTACAAGGGCTGGGATGCCCAGGCCGAGTGGGTGCAGGTGCTGCGCCAGAACCGCGTCACCGCCTACGAGACCGAGACGGACGGCTACGGCATGCTCAACCTCTCGGCCAGTTACACGCTGCGCACCTCGGGTGGCACGCCCTGGCAGTTCTTCATCAAGGGCAACAACCTGACCAACCGCCTGGCCTTCGCCCACACATCGTTCATCAAGAACGCTGCGCCGCTGATGGGGCGCAATATCACCGTGGGCGTCAAGGTGTCGTTCTAAGGCGGGTTGCCCGCGCTGCGCTCCCGCGCCGTCTGCTACAGGTAATGCTGCAGATGGCGCAGGGCGCGTGCGCTGTCGACGCCTATCCACTGCACCACTTCGGTCTCGGCACGGCCCGCGCGCAACCACTGCACGATGGCCGTGTTGCGCAGCACCTGCGGCCCGACCCGGTGCAGCGGCGCCTTCTGGGCAGAAGCGGGTTGGGCCGCATGGGCACGCTGTATCAGCTGCGAGGCCACATGGAACAGCACGCGCACCGACAGCGGCTGCCCCTCGCGCGAGTAAAAGACCGGGGCGTCGGGCTGAACGGCCTCGGGTCCGCGCTGGCCGGCGCTGAAGCCTTTCCAGTCCTGCAGCGCCTTCACCACCGTTTCCGACAGATCCAGCGTGCGCTGCTGCGCGGCGCGTGCGCCATCGATATGCAATTGACAGGGGAGGCCATCGCCTGGTCCTGCGCATTGCACATCGCGCCAGCACAGGCCGCGCACCTCCTCGGGCGCCAGCGCCAGTTCGTACAGCAGCAGCAAGATGGCGCGGTCGCGCGCCGACTGAAAGCCGTCGGCCATCGGTATGTGGCGGGGCAGGGCATTCCACAGCGGCGCGGGAAGGCAATGGCCCTGGCCGTCTTCGGCAGGGGGGCGCTCCTGCGGCGCCAGCCCTGCGGCGGGATTGGCGCTGACCCAGCCGTGGTCCAGCGCATGGTCGTAGATGCGTTCCAGCAGGCGCCAGTAGCGCCTGCGTGTGACCTCGCTGATGCGGCGGCCGGGCTGGTGGCCCGACAACTGGCCTTCGCGCGGGCGCAGGAAATTCTGGACATCCACGGCGGTGGCCTGCTGCCAGGCGCGGGCCTTTGCGTTGACTTTGCCTTTCGGCGTGGTGGGGGAGAGGGAACTTTCTCTGGCGGGCATGCCCGCATCGCCCAGGCTGCGCAGCCAGGCACGCCATACCTTTTCGTAGCCGCTGTCGGGCGCCGTGTCCAGGGCATCCCAGCCCTTGGCGCCCTCGGTTTCCAGCCAATGCCGGAACAGGGCCAGTCCGTCGGGGACAGTGGACGGCGGCTTGCCGGCAGCGGGTGCCTGGGATGGTGATGAAGTCATGGACGTCTAGAGCAAAACGAATCAACCAATAGGGATGATCAATGTAACTTACATGAAGTTGAGTGGCAACCTTGTTATCGGCTGATGAATGTCAGTGGCGACAAGTCGCCAGAAAAGGGGGCTGTTCGGCATGAATCTGAGCCTTGGCACGTCCGTGGAGGCTGGCCGGGCCTTCGAGGCCCGGGACGACGCCTGAACGAGGCAGGGCCGGGTCTGCGGCGCATAATCTGCGCGCGCCGCAAGCCTGCGCAGGCGCAGCTTCCCGGTCCTGCTTCAGTGAACTCTCCCGTCTTTGCCTCCCTCATCCCTGTCATTCTTTGCATAGGCGCAGGCTTTCTTGCCGCCCGGCTGGCCTGGGTGCGTGCCACCGCCATCAAGGATTTGTCCAACCTTGTGTTTCTGGTGCTTACGCCGGCGCTGTTGTTTCGCACCATGGGTGCGGTGCGGGTACAGGAGCTGGACTTTCAGCCCGTGGCCCTGTATTTCCTGGCGACTGCTCTGATCTTCGTGGTGTCCATGGTGCTGGGCGGCTTTTCCACGCGCTCGGCCGCGCGGGGGCTGGCCAATATGTTCAGCAACACCGTCATGATCGGCGTGCCGCTGGTGGGGCTGGTCTACGGGGAGGAAGGGCTGTCACGTTGTTCACCCTGGTCTCGCTGCATGCGCTGATCCTGCTGACCGCAGCCACCATCGTGTTCGAGCTGGCCGAGGCCCACGAACGCCAGCGCTGCGGCCAAAGCGCACCGCGCCCCATGTGGCGCACGGTGCTGCAGGCCGTGCGCAACGGCATCGTGCATCCTGTGCCGCTGCCCATACTCGCTGGCTTGCTGTTCGCTCAGACTGGGCTGGTGCTGCCCGAAGCGGTGGACCGGTCCCTGCAGGTCCTGGGCCAGGCGCTGGGCCCCATGGCGCTGCTGTTGGTCGGCGTGACACTGGCCTACACCAGGGTGGGCCAGAACTTGCGAGAGGCTGCTGGCATCGCGCTGGTCAAGAACCTGGTGCATCCGCTGCTGCTGCTTGCGCTGGCCTGGGCCTTCGGTCTGGGCGGCCTGCCGGTGGTCGTGATGTTCACGGCGGCTGCATTGCCCGTGGGGGCCAACGTGTTCCTGTTCACGCAGCGCTATGGCGTGATGCAGGAGGAGGTGTCCGCCAGCATCGCGGTGTCCACTGCGCTGGCCTTGCTTACCGTGCCGCTGATGCTGTGGCTGGCCCAGCGCCTGCCGGGCTGATGGGTTTCAGCAGCGCCAGCAATCGAGGGGATCAGGGCGCCAGGCGCTGGCGCAGCCAGGTTCCAGCTTCAAGCTGGTAGCAAAGGCGGTCGTGCAGCCGGCTCTTGCGGCCTTGCCAGAATTCCCAGCGCTCGGGCACCAGCCTGAATCCGCCCCAATGTGGCGGGCGTGGCGGGTTCAGCAGGAACTGCGCGCCGTACTTGGCTGCATTGGCCACCAGCACGCTGCGCCCGCTGATGACCTGGCTTTGCGGGCTGGCCCAGGCGCCAATGCGAGAGTCCAGCGGGCGGCTGTTGAAGTAGGCGTCGCTTTCGGCCTCGCTGACCTTTTCCACCCGACCTTCGATGCGCACCACGCGCTCCAGCTCCACCCAGTGGAACTGCAGCGCGGCAAAGGGGTTGCCCGCCAGTTGCTGGCCCTTGCGGCTGTCGTAGTTCGTGTACCAGACTAGGCCGCGCTCGTCATAGCCCTTGATGAGCACGATGCGCGTGCTGGGCCGCAGGTCGCCGCCCACGGTGGCCAGCGTCATGGCATTGGGCTCGGGCACCTGGGCGCTCAGGGCTTCCTGCAGCCATTGGTCAAACTGCTGCAGCGGATCGGCCAGGGAGGCCGATTCGCTCAGTTCCGCGCGCTCGTAGCTTTTGCGCAGATCGGCGATCGAGGTGGAAATGCTGCTCATGGCCTGCATTGTGCCTGCGCCCGACCTCCCATTTGCTGCGCTAGAGTTGCGCATGCTCAGAGACTTCAAAGGCCGCCCCTGCGTGATCATCCTCGCCTCGGGCCGTGGCGAGCGTTTCCGCGCGTCGGGCGGCGCCATGCACAAGCTCGCCGCGCCGCTGGGCGGCAGCACCGTGCTGGAACACACACTGGCCGCCGTCCGCGCCAGCGGCCTGCCCTGGCATCTGGAAGATGCGGGCCACCCCGGAATGGGCGATTCGCTGTCTGCGGCCGTGCGTGCCACAGCCGATGCGCCAGGCTGGCTGGTCTTGCCGGCCGATCTGCCGCTGGTGAGTCCACAGACCTTGCTGAAAGTGGCCGATGCATTGCATGCGGGGGCCCGAGCCGCCCAGCCTGTCCATCAAGGCGCGCGTGGACATCCCGTGGGTTTCGGCGCCGCATGCGGCGCGGCGCTCATGGCGTTGAGCGGAGAGAAGGGCGGGGCGCCTGTGCTGAAGGCGCTGCGCGAAGCCGGACATGTGGTTCAGGTCGATGTGGACGATGCTGGTGTGCTCACCGACATCGATACGCTGGACGATCTGGCGCGCGCTGAGGTGTTGCTGCAGAACCGGCCTGAAGTGGGCTGAATTCAGGCTTCGCCGTCTGCCGTAGCGGGGCCGCCTTCGGTCGCTGGGTCGGCTTGGCTGCCTTGGCAATAACCGCGCAGTTTGAGCAAGGCCCGATACATCACCTCCCGTTCCTCCTGCGTCAGCGCTAGCAGAGCAGCGGCCTGGTGTTGTCGGGCCACGGGCATCACCTCGTCATGCAACTGCCGGCCCGCAGGCGTGATGGAGCACAGGATCTTCTTGCGTGGAGTGGAGCCTTGCGCCAGCAGGGCCACCAGGCCGCGTTCCTCGAGCAGCCGCAGCGCCCGGCTCACCAGGGCCTTGTCCGAAGTGGATTGCACCACCAGCGCGCTGAACGGCAACTCGCCTGCATGCGCGACAAGGGCCAACAGCCGCCACTCCGAAACCGTCAAGCCCGCCGTATCGGCATAGGGCACGGTGATGGTGCGCCGCAGCGCATTGCCCACCTGGCTCATCAGCGTGGTCAGAAAGGCATCGACGGTCAGGCTGCTGCCTGCCTCGTCAAGGTGGGTCCAGGGATTGCCTGCGGGCGTGCTGGGCACAGGGAGAGGAGAAGGTGGGATGGACATGTTCCCATCAATTGTTTCACAGGCTGCCTGACGTTTGTCTTGTGGAATTTCTTTGGAGAAATCAATAGAGGTCAATCAGTGTTTTCAGTAAGTTGATTCATCAACTTGCCGGAGAAAATCGTCATTGATTCTTTTGAGGATCAATGTTTCATGGATGAATCGTATGAATTCATCCCATAGCCAGCCCCAGCTGCCATGCCCGTATCTGACCGATGCATGTCCGCGCTTTCAAAGGAGCCAGTGATGACCCCCCATCGTCGGCAAGGCCTGACCATTGCAGCATTGGCTTTTGCCACCGCTGTCTGTGGTCCGGCATTTGCACAGGACTACCCCGCCAGGCCGATCACCGTGGTGGTCGCCTATCCCGCAGGTGGTGACACGGACGCCATGGCGCGCCTGTTCGCCGAAAAGCTCACGGTGCGTCTGCGCCAGCCCGTGGTGGTGGACAACCGGCCCGGGGCGGGCGGCACCGTGGGCAACAACCTGGTTGCGCGGGCCGTGCCCGATGGCTACACGCTACTGTTCACGCCCAACCCCTTCACCATCGCCCCCATGGTGATGAGGCTCCCTACTGCCGCGACCTATGACCCCTTGAAAGGTTTCACCCCCGTGGTGCAGACCGCCAGCCAGGCCGTGCTGCTCGTGGCCCATCCCTCCACGGGATTCAAAAGCGTGGCCGACATGGTGGCTGCGGCCAAGGCCGGCAAGACGCTCAGCTACGCCAGTCCCGGCGCAGGCTCGCCCATGCACATAGGTGCCGAGTGGCTGAACCGCGCTGCCGGAGTGAGCATTCAGCATGTGCCCTATCGCGGCGTGGCACCGGCCGTCAACGATGTGGCAGCGGGTCATGTGGGGCTGGCCTACGTCACGCTGGGGCCGGTGGCCCAGTACATCCAGGCGGGCAAGCTGCGCGCGCTGGCCGTGACCGACCCGAAGCGTTCGCCCCTGCTGCCCGATGTGCCTTCGCTGGCGGAACTGGGCTACAGGGACATAGCCGCAGGTGCCTGGAATGGCTTCTTCGCGCCCAAGGGCACGCCGACCCCCGTGGTGCAGACCTTGAACACCCATCTCAACGAGATCCTCAGGATGCCGGAGGTGGCGGCAAAGATGGCCACCTTCGGTGCCGTGCCCGTGGGCGGGTCGCCGCAGGTGCTGGCCGATGTCAACGCTGCCGACTACGAGCGCCTGGGCAAGGTGATCCGCGAACTCGGCATCACCGCTGAATGACATGAATACCTCGAATTCCACGCTGGGCCGCGAGACGGCCCAGGTCACGGCGCTGTCCAAGGTACTAGGTCGTGCCCAGTACGCGGGCGACCTCAAGCTGCCGGGCATGCTGCATGCCAAGCTGTTGCGCAGCCCCTATCCGCATGCGCGCATCGTGCGCATCGACATTGCTGCAGCGCGTGCGCTGCCCGGTGTGAAAGCCGTGCTGACCGGGGCAGATGCACCGCGCACGCCCTGGGGCGTGAGCCACAAGGAGCGGCGCATCCTGGCCGACGGCCTGGTGCGCTTTGCGGGGGAAGAGGTGGCAGCCGTGGCTGCCGCCACAGAAGAGATCGCCCGCGATGCGCTGGACCTGATCGAGGTCGAGTACGAAGAACTGCCCGCCATCCTGTCGCCCGAGGAAGCCCTGGATGAAGAAGCGCCCGGCGTTCATCCGGGCCGGGGCAACATCGCCCACGAGATCCGCTTCGAGCGCGGCGATGCCGATGCCGGATTCGCCGCAGCTGATCTGGTTCACGAAGCCACGTACACCACGCATGCGCAGTACCCGGGCTACCTGGAACCCATGGCCACCCTGGCCTCCATCGACGCCGATGGCCGCCTGTTGGTACAGACCTCCACGCAGTCGGTTTTCCTGGCGCGTGCCCGGCTGGCGGCGGCGCTGGAGCTGCCGGTGTCCGCCATCCGCGTGGTGCAGGCCACCACGGGCGGCGGCTTTGGCGGCAAGATCGTCGAGGACGACAACCAGCTCGTGGCGGGCCTGCTGGCCCTGCGCACCGGGCGGCCCGTGCGCCTGGTCAACAACCGGCTGGAGGACTTCCTGGCCTGCTGCTCCAGCGTCCCCGAGCGCATCACGCTCAAGCTGGGCATGGCGCGTGATGGCCGCATCCTCGCCAAGCAGGTGCACATCGTTGCCGAGTGCGGTGCCTATGCGGGTCTGTCGGCCGAGGTCATGCACGTCAGTGCCATGCGCAGCGACAACATGCACAGGCAGGGCAACGTCCGATCGCACGCCACCCTGGTCTATACCAACAACCCGCCGCACGGCGCGTTCCGCGGCTTTGGCGGTACGCAGATGCTGTTCGCGCTCAACAGCCACATCCACATCATGGCCGAGCAGCTGGGGCTGGATCCGGCCGAAGTCCACAAGCTCAATGCAGTGCAAGCCGGCGACGTGACAGTGCATGGCTGGAAGATCGGCAGCGCCGGCCTCAAGGAGTGCATAGACCAGGCCACCGATGCCATCGACTGGCGCGGCAAGCGCGCCCGCCCCCGCCAGGCCCTTGGCGCCCGCCGCAGGGGCGTGGGCATGGCTGCGGCCATGCATGTCAGCGGCAACCGCACCATGGGCAACTGGGACGGCTCCACCGTGGTGGTGCGCATCCATGAGGATGGCCAGGTGCTTGTGCTCAGTGGCGAGTGCGACATGGGCCAGGGCGCGGCCACCATGCTCAGCCAGATCGTCGCCCATGAACTCACGCTGCCGTTGTCGCAGGT
The DNA here is from genome assembly GCF_001571325.1 of Delftia tsuruhatensis NBRC 16741. Lineage (GTDB taxonomy): Bacteria > Pseudomonadota > Gammaproteobacteria > Burkholderiales > Burkholderiaceae_C > Comamonas > Comamonas tsuruhatensis. Next base: position 70,181 of record NZ_BCTO01000026.1, on the reverse strand, counting down.
CCGCGTGGCCGCACCCGACACGGACAGCACGCCCTTCGCCATAGGCTCGCTGGCCTCGCGCGTGACCATGGCTGCAGGCAATGCCGCCATAGGTGCCGCGCAGGCGGCCCGCAGCAAGCTGCTGGCCCTGGCCGCCGTCGTGCTGGAGGCGCAGGTCGACGACCTGGAGCTGGCCGATGGTCAGGTGCGCGTGCGCGGCACCGACCGTGCGGCAGGCATGGCCGAGCTCGCACGCCAGCACATCTGGCGCCATGGCGGCGAGGGCATACAGGTCAGCCACACCTGGGATGCCCAGACGCAGATGCACGACGCCCAGCTGCACGGCAACATCGCGCCGGCCTATTCCTTCGCGGCCCAGGCAGTGGAGGTCGAGGTCGATACGGAAACCGGCCAGGTCCTGGTGCTTGACAGCTATGTGGCCGACGACTGCGGCAAGGCGCTGAACCCCGTCGCCATCCATGGGCAGACCAACGGGGCCACCGTCCAGGCCATGGGCTGGGCCCTTTACGAGCAACTGCACCTGGAAGGCGGGCGCCTGGCCAACGGCAACTTCGCCGACTACACCATGCCAACGGCCGACGCCGTGCCCTTGCTGCGCGGCGGCTTTGTCGAGTCCAACGACCCCAACGGCCCCTATGGCGCCAAAGGGGCCAGCGAAACCGCCATCCTGCCGGGAGCGCCTGCCATCGCCAACGCCGTGTACGACGCCATCGGCGTGCGCATATGCGATCTGCCGATCACGCCCGAAAAAATCCTGGCGGCGCTGCGCGCACGCGCCGAGGAGGGCCGTCATGCATGACTTCGACTTCCTGGAGCCCACCTCGGTGGCGGAGGCCAGCCGGTTGCTGGCCGAACTGGGCGAGGACTGCCGCGTGATCGCCGGCGGCACGGCCTTGATGCTGGGCATGCGCCAGCGCATGCTCGCGCCCACGCACCTGGTCTCGCTGGCTGGCATCGATGCGTTGCGCGGCCTGGACTTCGACCCGGTGCGTGGCCTGCGTATCGGCGCCCTGGTGCGCCATGCCGAACTGGCGGCCTCGCCGCTGGTGTCGCATCACTACCCTGTCCTGGCCGGCATGGCGCAGCACATGGCCAACCCGCAGGTGCGCAATCAGGGCACGGTGGGCGGCAATCTCTGCTATGCCGACCCCTCCACCGACCCGCCCGGCTGCCTGATGGCATTGGGCGCCCAGATCGTGCTGGCCAGCGCAAGAGGCGAGCGCCTGTTGGACATCGAGGACTTCCTGGTCGACTACTACGCCACGGCGCTGGAAGGCGACGAGATCGTCAGCGAGATCCGCGTGCCGCCCATGGGGCAAGGAGACGACCGGCGCAGCGGTGTGTACACGCGCTTTCTGCGCACAGCGGCCGAACACCGGCCGCTGGCCAGCGTGGCCCTGGTGGCGCACACCGCCGGGGGCATCTGCCGCGACGCGCGTCTCGTCGTGGGCGCCTCTACGCCCATACCCGTGCGCCAGCGGCGCGCCGAGGGCTTTCTTGAAGGCCGTGCCCTCACCTGGGCCTTGGCGGCCGAGGCGGGTGACATCGTCGCGGCCGACATCACACCGGTTTCGGACCTGCGCGGCTCGGCGGATTTCCGCCGAGAAATGGTGCGCGTCAACGTGCGGCGCACCGTGGCCGAACTGTTTGGCCTGGACCTGGCACTGGAACAAGGAGAGCTGGCATGAGCCGACATCGCATCGAATGCACCGTCAACGGCGAGCCCTGCAGCGTGGACGTGCCTGCGCGCCGGCTGCTGTCGGATTTTCTGCGTGATGACCTGCACCTGACGGGCACCAAGCGCGGCTGCGAGACGGGCGTGTGCGGCGCCTGCTCGGTGCTGCTGGATGGCGAAGTGGTGAAGTCCTGCCTGCTGCTGGCCGTGCAGGTCCAGGGCCGCGCGCTCACCACCATCGAAGGCCTGGCCGACCGTATTGCTGGGGGTGCGGGCGCAGACCCGTCACAACGCCTGCACCCGCTGCAGCAAAGCTTCATGCAATGCGGCGGCCTGCAGTGCGGCTACTGCACACCGGGCTTCATCATGGCCGCCTGCGATCTGCTGGGGCGCAACCCCCTTCCCGGCGCGGACGAAGTTCGCCATGGCCTCAACGGCAACCTGTGCCGTTGCACGGGCTACACCCAGATCGTGGAATCGGTCCTTGTGGCCGCGGAGAAAATGCATGGAAATTGAGAAAACCCTGACTGTTTCGGCCTCGCGAGAGCGGGTATGGGCCTTGTTGCTCGATCCCCAGGTCATGGGAGGTGCCGTGCCGGGCATGCAGTCCATCGAAGTGGTCAGCCCCACCGAATACGTGGCGGTGATGCACCAGAAGATCTCCTTCATCAGCGCCAGATTCAAGCTGCGCACACGCATCGTCGAGCAACGCGCTCCCGAGTATCTGCGCGTGGAAGGAACGGGAGAAGACACCTCGGTGGCCAGCTCGCTCAAGCAGCGCAGTGAAATCTTCCTGAGCGCCACGCCGGATGGAGGCACCGAACTGCGCATCAAGATCGACGTGGACCTGCTGGGCCGTCTGGGCGCCTTCGGCCTGAGCGTGATGAAGACCAAGGCCGACCGAATATGGGAGGAGTTCGGTAACAATCTGGCCGCGCGGCTCGAAGGCGGGGGAGGGGAGCCCGCTGCGGGCAAGGCGACCATGCAGGCGCCTGCACCTGTCGCGCCCGCGCCGGCCTCCGAGCCAGCCAGGGAAACGGTGGTGCAAGCCCGGAATTCGCCAGCACCAGCGCCAGCTTCGGAGCTCTCCTCCACGGCCCAAGACCTGCGGGGCCGTGGCTGGTGGGGGCGGCTAATCGGCAGCTTGAGCGGTGAGGGCAGCGCGGGCGCTGCCGACACCATTCATGTCGAGCTGCGCCGTGGCGATACCACGGTCAGCGTCCAATGGCCGGGCGCGCGCGCCGAGCAGTGCGCGGCGTGGCTGCGCGACTGCCTGCGCTGAACGCAGACCCGGCCGAGCACATCATCCGCGCGTGATCACCGCACAGGCCAGGCGCGCCCCGGAATTGCCGGTGGGCTGCGTGGTGTAGTCGTCAGGGTCCTTGTGCACGATCAGGCCGCGGCCCACCACGCTGTTGGGACTCTGATCCAGTGCCAGGCCGCGCGAAACGAAATCTATGCTGGCCATGCCTTGCGCGTCGGACCGCAGGCTGGGCAGATCCCCTGCGTGGTGGACAGCGGATTCGAACCGGCCATGGGCGTGGCCGGTGGGGTTGAAATGGCCGCCCGCGCTCAGGCCATCAGGGCTGGAGCAATCGCCTTTCTCATGGACATGAAAGCCATGCTCGCTGTTGGGCGCCAGCCCCTGAACCGAGCCCTGAACGCGCACGCTGCCATCGGCCTGGGCAGTGAACTGCAGGCTGCCGCTGACCTTGCTGCCTTGCGTGGGCTGCAGCTGGGCCATGGCCACGTTGCGGGCGGCAGGGGCTGCGGTGACGGCTGCCGGGGTGGACGCTGCGGCTGTGGCAGGAGGCTTGGCCTGGCTGCCGCAGGCCCCAAGGGCCAGCACCATGCCGGCTGCCATCAGCAGCTTCACGGCGGTGGACGGGGTGGAGGGGGAAGCGTTCAAACGCATGGTGGCAATCTCCTGGTTGATATCCGTGCTGGAAAAGTTGTGAGGCGCATTGCGCGCAGCCGCCATCTTGCAGCGTGCAATACGGTGGATATGTCGGAGAGAGCAGCGTTATGCGCCTGCGCGCATCAGCGTATCAATCGCATCAAAGCGTCAGCGCGCGGCTTGCGCACCCGCTTCAGGCTGGCCCGCGTAGCTGAGCAGGCGCTGCAAGGCACGGTCCCGGATGCCGAGGCGCTTGAGCTCATCGAAGGTTGCGCGCGCATAGTCATGCGTGCTGCCATAGATGCCCTTGGCCTCGCTGAAGATGCGGCGATAGTCTTCGGGCGCCAGCTCGCCCGTGTGATTGGGGCTTTGACGGGACAGCGTGAACGCCAGCGCCTGCACCGTGCCCTGGCCGGTGCGGCAGGGCAGCCAGCGGGGGTCATAGACGGCATTGGCCATCTCGCGCTGCCACAGCTTTCTCATGACGTCATGGCCGTGGTGCCGGGGAATGCGGAACACCATGCCCTGGCAGCTGCCACCGGACAGCATGCCAAAGACCAGACCAGGGTTCTGGGGGGTGCCGCGGTTGATGGTGCTCCACATCTTCAGCGCCCGGTGCCAGCCAAAGACACGGGCCGTGCGGCGTTCGCAGAAATCGAAATCCGGCCGCCAGATCAGCGAGCCGTAGCCAAAGATCCAGAGGTCATCGCTTCCGCCCCATCGGTGCAGCGCCTCGTCCAGCATGGGCTGGGACTCTCGGCGGACAAATGAGAATTCTGGCAGGGAGGACATGGGCGCTGTGGCGTGAAGGAACAATGACGTTTTAACGCCTGTCGGCCCAAACGGTGCACAAGCGCCTGCGTTGCCCTTGCACGGCCGGTCTTTTGTCTCTGCGGCGCCACAGTTCGTGCCGGGTGGCATCACGGGGCTTGGGCGGTGCGCAGGGCCGTTGGCGGCGGCCCTCTACAATCGGCCGGTTTTTCGCAGTCTTTCTGGTTTCCTTCAACAGTTCATTCACGGAGAGTGCTTCATGTCCTTCAGTCAATCCGACGACGACAGCCAACAACGTTTTGCCCTGGGCTTTTTGTTTGCGCTGATTGCGCTCGTCGTCTCCACGGTCGTGGGTGTCGTGGTCTACCAGCGCGGTATTGCGCATGGTCCTGCAAAGACGACAACCGGCGCCACACCTGTGCCGGCGATGGCGCCTGTGGTCCTGGAGGAAGACGTGGCGCGTGTCGTTGTCGAAAACGGCGTGGTCAAGTTCTACTTCGCATCGGCCAAGGCCGAGCTGGCGGCTGGCGCCAATGAAGCGCTGGCCGATGTGGTGGCTGGTGTGCAGGGCGGCAAGCGCGCCGTGATCTCTGGATACCACGACGCCACCGGCAGCGCCGAACTCAACGCCGAACTGGCCAAGAAGCGCGCCCTGGCAGTCCAGGCTGCCCTGTCGGCACTGGGCGTGGCCGAGGAAAAGGTCGAACTCAAGAAGCCCGAACAACTGCAGGCCGATGGCAGCAATGCCCAGGCCCGCCGGGTGGAAGTGATCCTGGTGAATTGAACCGGATCAGCAGTGCGGCTGGCAGCAGCCGCAGCTAAAAACAAAGGCCCGGAGCGATGAACGCTCCGGGCCTTTGTTTTTGGGGCTGCGTGGATCAGGAATTGCGCAGGGGATCGAACTTCTCGCCGCCAGCTGGCTGCATGCCGGCATGGGCGCGTGAGTTCTCCTGTATGAGTTCTATCTTGTAGCCGTCCGGATCCGTCACAAAGGCAATCACCGTGGTGCCGCCCTTGACGGGGCCGGCCTCGCGCGTCACGTTGCCGCCGGACGCCTTGATCTTCTCGCAGGCGGCATAGGCATCAGGCACGCCAATGGCGATATGGCCGTAGGCCGTGCCCATGTCGTAGGACTCCGTACCCCAGTTGTAGGTCAGCTCGATCTCGGCCTGGCCAGGGTTGCCGCCCTCGAAGCCCAGGAAGGCCAGCGAGTACTTGTACTCGGGGTTCTCTGAGGTTCGCAGCAGCTGCATGCCAAGAACCTGTGTGTAGAAATCGATGGAACGCTGGAAATTGCCAACGCGCAGCATGGTGTGAAGGATTCGCATCCACGGATTGTGCCGGGATTTGGCGGTCTCTTCACGCGCTCGGCCATGGGGTGAGGTCGCTTCAGCCCCACCGCGGCATCGGTCGCGGGCTCCTGCCCGGGCGCGTGCATCTCATCCACAGACTCCCGCGTGGTCCGGATGCTTGGCCTGCAACGCATTCAACCACCGATTCAACTATCTGTTGAATTCTAGGAGTGCTACCTAGGACTGACGCCCGAATTCGCAGCAATTGGACCAAAAAATCAGACAAATCTTAGATTTTGAAGTGGAAAAATCAGATTAATCCAATTAAATCCTAGTGCGCCACTGCCTAGAATAGGAATGTTCTTCTTGCTAATTTTTTGAGTCATGAAAAATTTCGTCTTGCGGATACTGATTGCCGATGACCATCCGGCGGTTCTGGCAGGCATAGAAAGTGTTTTGGAGGAAAAAAATGAGATAGAGATTGTGGGTCGAGCGAAAAACTCCACGGAAATCATCAATTTTCTCAGGCAGAACGAATGCGATGTGCTGGTGACTGATTATTCAATGCCCGGCGGAACCTATGGCGACGGCCTGGTCATGCTGAATGTCATCCGGCGACGATTTCCCGGCGTCAAGATCGTGATGCTGACAATGATTGAGAATATTGGGATCATCAAGTCGCTTGCCAATCAGGGGATCTACAGGATAGTCCATAAAACAGATTCTTTGGGGAGCCTGGTGCCGGCGATCTATGCGGCATACACAGATGGTCAATTCATTTCGCCGAGCGCAAGCAAACTGCTTGGCGGCGAATGGCTCGGGGCGGTACGAACATCGATAGAACTGTCAAAGCGTGAAGAGGAAGTTCTGCTGCTTTTCATTTCTGGAATGACAGTGTCTGAAATAGCGAAAAAACTCTATCGCAGCATCAAGACGGTCAGTACGCACAAGGTGGCGGTCATGAATAAACTGGGCATCCGCAAGGACATTGACCTCATTCGCTATGGAATAGAGATGGGATGGATTGATGCCAGAAAATAGTCCCGGTCATGGCAAAAGAATGCTCGTTGCCACAAATGATCCGATGGCCCCATATTGGATACAGCAATGTTGCAAACAGCAAGGAATTTTTCACGGCATTCAATGGATCAGCAATCCGGATGAGCTTCTGGCGGAACTGAAGAAATTCAATGCGGATGCGGCCTTTGTGGATATGGATTTCATCGGCGAAAAGCTGATGAAGTTGCTTAATGATCTGGCACTGTCGAAAGTGGATGTTCCCATCATCCTTGTCAGCAGCTGCGAACCAAGAATATTCCATGCGGTCGCTGACTATGCCCGGAGCCTGGCACTCAACATCGTCTGTGCAATATCTCGCTCCAGAATGGCAAGAGAGGTGCCGGTCAACGGGGATTTCCTGCTGCGTATCCTGGGGCGGACCAAGACGGATGGCCAGCCCAGGACGATCTTGCCGATTCCGAGGGCAAGGTTGACGAACGCTTTGCACAGCGGCGAAATCGTTGCCCATTTTCAACCCTTGCATCATGCAGGCTCGGGCAGGATCATCGGGGCGGAAGCCTTGGCCCGGTGGCCTATTTCGGCCACGGAACTGTTGCCACCTGCTGCGTTCATGAAGGCCATCGGAGACCATGGATTGATGCATGAGCTCACTCTCCAAATGCTCCTGCAGTCCATCTCTTTCATCAAATCGGCAGCACCTTCAGGGCAGTTCATCTGCAGCATCAATGTATCCGCCTCCCTGGCGGCATCCTGGGAGTGGATGGATTCGGCATTGCGCGTGATCAGGGATGCAGGTGTCTCCCCTGAAAATATCGGTTTTGAGGTGACGGAAGATGGGGCGGATGATCTCGAAAAGTCTCTGGGCGGTGTCATTGCGAATTTACGAATGAGTGGCTTTCAGTGCGCAATGGATGACTTTGGCGTGGGCGGCTCGACCCTAGGGCGCCTGCTTAGCGTTCCTTTCAACCAGATCAAGATTGACAAGGCTTTGCTGCATGCTGCAAGAAACCAGGCCCATGCAAAGAGAGTGCTGAGCAAAGCGGTGTCGCTTGCGAAAGATGTTCGGGCACAGGTGGTTGTTGAGGGAGTGGAGGACGTTGATGATCTGGGAATGATCAGGAGTATGGATGCCGATGTCGGCCAGGGATTCTTGTATTCCAGAGCACTTTCCTGCAAAGATTTTATCGACTACATGAGGCGATCATTGGCCTGAGCAATGGCTGTATATCGATGTCCAGATGGAAATCCATAAAAAAGAAATTGCAGAAAAGGAAGATCTTCTGCTTCTGGCCAGATATAACAAGAGACTGCTTTTTGGTGGGGGGCTGATCTTTTCTTTCCTTGTGATCATTGTCGCGTTATTTGCGGCATCGTTCGAGTTCAATGATTTCATGGAGGAAAGAAGGTCAATTTTTCAGAACAAGAGAACTAGAATTCTGGTGGAAATAGAAACAAAGCAGGTCATCATGATGCGTGGAATAATCGCATCAGAATTGCTTTGGGGGCAAGCGCATATATCGCAACCGGCGGGAGTTGGCAGGCCGGGCGCTATGATCACGGGTGTGAGTCCGGTGGTTCTGCTCGAGGATAAGGGCGACAAGCCTGCATGCAGGCGATACAGGGATATGCTGGAGGAGCTTGCATACCTGGCAAACTCGAGTTTTCTTCAGGATGGAAGAGCCATATCTGTATATGCCTTCAGTCCGGATGGCGGGTTCATCGGTGCTCTCCTGCCTCAGATTCCAGATGAGCCTGAGCGGGAACGGATGCTCTTGGAGCTTCAGCAACAGATTGCCGGGCTGCCGAAAGACAAAGGCGTTCCACTTCATTCCGGACAAGTGCGCCACCCCATTTGGCTTCCCCCGACCAAAAGTATTCTGACGGGTGAAATGTCGTTCCAGGTTGTTGTTTCTGCATTCCACAGGGGTAAGCCATTTCTCACCGTGGTGAGTGACATGCCTACCCAGCATATTGAGAATCTGATGCAGCAAGGTGAGGATAGAAGTTCCTTTCTGATCATGGACTCCCAGGGAAGCGTTGCCCTGGGTGTTGAACCCGAGGGCTACAGCAAAGCGGATTTCTTTGATATTGAATCATCGAAATTCCAAGGCAACCTGGTGAGTCGCTATCTTCTGTTCAAGTATGGTGCTGTATACAAGGATGGTTTTTTTCATTACTACTCGAGGATATCGAATACAAACATGATTCTGCTCCACGTGTTTTCGTGGAAGGATGCGGTTTTTCTAAAGGGAAAATCGTTCGTATATTTGATTCTTTCGTTGATATTCATTGTCTTGTTCTGGTGCTTTTTGATATATTTCTACGAAAAGGTATTTATTCCAATCTATGAAAAGGCAAAGAATGTTTTCGATACCGAGCAGCTGAGTCGAACCATCATTGCCATGGCTCCTTACGGACTTGGTCTTCTTGATTTCAAGGAGAAAAAGATGCTGTTGGAGAACAGCATGATGTTCAAATACAAGGAGAGTGCAGTACTGCGTGGCCCGGTCCCTGGCGAGCTATTGATCGGCTATTTCCACAGAGTTTATGTGGAGAAATATCTTGGTGGCGGGAAAAGTGACTATGTGCCCGTGTCCAGCGAGGTGGTGATTTCCAACGATGGAACCATTGCAGAGCTCTCCATGATCATGGTGAAGGCAAAATACCAAGGTCGGAACGTGCTGTTGTGCGGGTTTGCCGATATCACGGCTCACAAGCAGGTCCAAAGAAGCCTGGAGGATGCAAAGAAGGCTGCGGAAGAGGCAAACCATGAAAAATCATCTTTTCTCGCCGTAATGAGCCACGAGATACGCACTCCACTCAATGCGATACTGGGGAATCTGGAAATACTGGGAAGAAGCATTCTGTCCATGGAGCAGAAAACACGGCTGGACATCATTTCGAATTCCTCACATTCTCTTTTGTCTCTGTTGAATGATGTCCTCGATTTCTCGAAGGTCGAGTCTGGTCAGATGAGTGTCGAGATGGCCGGATTCGATCTCAAGTCCGTGATCAGGCAGGTGGCATCCATCTATAAACCCTTGGTGACAGAGGCAAAAATTGAATTTTCCCTGACCATCGATGATTCGCTGAAGTCTGGTTATCTTGGCGATGCTGAGCGCATCAAGCAAATACTCAACAATCTACTCAGCAATGCCTTGAAGTTCACCAAGAGTGGAAAAATAGAGGTATATGCATCCGACAGATCCGGCGAGCTGAACATCAAGGTATCCGATACTGGAATAGGTATTCATCATTCGCAGCATGCGTTCATCTTCGATGCGTTCAAGCAGGCCGGCTCGGAAATCGCCACGAAGTTTGGAGGAACCGGACTTGGGCTGACGCTGTGCCAGCGGATGGCCCACCTCATGGGAGGGGAGATCCGGTTTTCAAGTGTCCTTGGAAAAGGCAGCATTTTCGAGCTGGTGCTGCCCGCATACCATGCGCAGCCCGCATCATCCGCTGTCGCTTGGGAGGATGGCGATGTCCTGCTTTCGGAGGACGAACGAGAGGATTTCTCGGCAAGGATTCTGGTGGTGGATGACCACCCTGTTAACAGAATGCTGTTGCTGGATCAGCTGAGGATCATTGGGTATGAGGCCGATTCTGCAGAAGGAGGGGAATCTGCCTTGAGCATGCTGGCACAGCTGGCCTATGACCTGGTTCTAACCGACCTGCAGATGCCCGGCATGAACGGTTATGTGCTTGCACAGCACATCCGTAAGGATTACCCCGGGATTAGAGTGGGGGCAATAACGGCAAACGCAGGCAAGCATGAAAGGGATAAATGTGCCAAATTCGGCATATCTGACATCATCGTCAAACCAGCCTCCCTGAAAAGCATCAAGGAATTCATTGATAGAAATATCGGCAAGTCCGGGGTTTGCCAAGTGGATGCATTGCCGGCAAGAACAAGCAAGATTTCTGGCTACCGTGACATTCTTGTCTCAACAACACAAGCATCCTTGATCTCCTTGAAGAAATCCTTGGAAAAAAGAGATCTCGTGGCTGTGCATAGGGAAATTCATGCCATGAAGGGGGCATTTGCAGTGGCAGGGTTCAATGACATAGTCCAGGCGCTTGATAGGATTTCTTCTCTTGTCAATGCGCGAGATTTTCGAGCGGTCGATGTGGAGCTCGTGAATTTCATGGACGTTCTGAAAGATTTGTGAGAAAGGTTGAAAGCCGGCTGGTGTCAGGTTATTCATATTTACGCGCCATGGACTATAAAAAACACCTGAAAATATCCGTATTGTTGGCGGACGATCATCCTGGGATAATATCAGGTGTCAGGCATGAATTGTCTGGTGAGTCAGAAATTGCATTGAATGGGAGTGTTTCAAATTCAACCGATCTGATTAAAAAGCTGGAAGAGGGAGGTTTTGATGTGCTTGTATCCGATTACTCCATGCCGACCGGGCAATATGGAGATGGACTGCATCTATTCGGATATATATCGAGAAGATTCCCAAAATTGGGTCTGGTGGTCCTGACCATGCTGGATAACTCGGCAATACTGCAGGCTCTGGGTCGTGTCTCGAACATCAGTATTGTCAGCAAGGCCGATCCGGTGCTGCATCTTGTTCCCGCGATCCACGCGGCATTCACTGGCGGAGTTTATTTTTCGCCAGCCATCGCCGAGCGGCTGGAAAGAGGTGGTGCGGGCGGGTTGGGCGGAGTGCAGGGGGAGAGAAGAGTGCCTGCCGAGCTGAGCCCCAAGGAGTCCGAGGTAGTCCGGTTGTACGCTGCTGGCCTGCGCATTGATGAAATTGCAGCCAAGCTCAACAGGAGCAAGAAGACCATCAGCACGCAAAAAGTCAAGGCCATGCAAAAGCTCGGCATAGAGCGAGACATAGACCTTATGAAATATGCCTTGGAATGTGGGTGGGTGACATCATCGAGATCTCAATGATGCATGTTCATTCCACCTTCAGTGCCTGTATGTCCTGGATGACTGCTTCAAGCTGGAGCTCCAGCAGCGAGAGCGAATGTCTGTGATATGCCAGCCCATCATGGCCCATGCGGCTTTCCAGGTCGGCGCACCGTATTGACAACTCGACCAGATCAAAGAATCTCAGTGAGCCAGACAGGTTGTGAAGCTCTCTTTGCACATCTTCGCAGTTTGGGCTGGATTTGATGGTTGCCAGAGAAGAGCGCGCAGATTCCAGGAAGGCATTTCTGATGGTTGGCGCAATTTTCTCGAAATGAACGACTTCGTCAGTCGGCAGGAGGCTGTCGGGGTTGGCATGCGTTGAATGGATCGCCATCGTCAGCGCATCAAGAATCCCCTGCGGTGAATGCCAGGATACCGCGATGATGCGGGCATTGATCACTCTGGGCTGCATGGGATGGCTGGCTTCACATTCGATGATGCGTGCCGCTCCTGCCACCAGGCGGTTTTCGTCCTTGGCATTCCATAAAGTCTTCGGCCCGCACAGCACGACAACGTGGAACTTCTGTAGCCGATCCTGGCGAATCGCGGTGGGATGGCGGCATGCCGTGGTCACCAAACCCCACTCCTTGAGCAAAGGGAGCAGATGGGCGTGCTGATCGTCGCATGACGAGATGAACAGAATCTGCTGTCCTGAAAATGGCAGATGGGGCCGCAAGAGTGCATCTGCGACAGGTGTCGTTCCAAAGGCGGTCGGTAGCTTGTCAGGACGGCGTGCGGTGGGGGCACTGTCCAGGGCGGAGATCTGTTTTGTCATGGAAGGCCGAACGTCGGGGGCCGGTCTCTACAGCGAGAAATTTCAAGATGCAGATCAGGCCGACTGATTGAACCACGGCATCCATCCACAGTGCATGTCTAAGGGCATGTGCGCGTGCTTGCCGCGATTGCACGGGGCCAGGCCTGGGCAATGCCGCCCTGCAGAAGTGCAGGCACGCCAATTCAGGTGCACGTTCCAGGTGGGGCCAGAATGAAAAAAGCCTGCAAGTGACTGCAGGCTGTTTTCATGGAGGCGTTTATCCAGGGCTTCAGATGGCGAACTGGGCGCGATCCTTGTCCTTGATCCAGGCGGGCGGCTTGCCGCGTCCGGTCCAGGTGTCACCTGTCTCTGGATTGCGGAACTTGGGGGCCACGGTGGAGGAGGCGCGGCGTGCCGTGAAAATGTCGTCGGCTGTCAGGCCGTAATCCTGAACCAGACCGCGAATCTTGGCGATCACATCACTGACTTCTTGCTTGCGTGCTGTCTGGATCTGGGCCTCAAGTGCTTCGCGCTGCGCCAGAAGTTCTTTGTATGTGTTGCTCACGGTAGTTTGCCTTTCATGGATTGAAGCGCGAATATTAACTGTTTTTTAAGAACCGGTTTGCATGCTTTCGATTATTTCCCCCTATGACCACCATTGCCCGTCCCGAATGCGTTCAAACTGCCAGGTAAACCTTGGGTAAAGAGCCGTTGCGCAGTATGGCGCTGTATGTTCTGCGGGTTTTCAAAATCCTGTGCACCCTCGCTTTCGGGCTGAGCGGAACTGGATAAGCCGTGACTCCGGGTTCATGGCCGGCGGTGCTGGGATTGAGTGATGCAAGGGCCGCGCTTTACCCAAACTCCGGTGCGGATTCGGAATCCTTCAAGTCCAGTCTGTACGCTGCTTGCCAGATGAGATGCGAACAAGTCAGAGGGTGTGGCCGTCCCGTCGACGTGCCTTGTGCAAGCGTCTGGATTTTTCCGTGCAATGCTGTTTATTTGTACAGTATGATGCAGTCATGAGCATCGATCAGATCGCCTTCGCACTCCCCGCAGCCCTTGCCGTCTGGCTGTCCCAATCCCGTTCCACCGCGCTTCGGCGATGGGCCTGCCTCTTCGGCCTGGGGGGCATGCCGTACTGGATTTACAGCGCGCTGTCTGCCGGGCGCTGGGGCATGTTGGCCTTGGCCTGCGTGTTTGCGCTGGGGTGGCTTTGGGGGCTGTGGGTGCACTGGCTGACTCCCCGGCGGCGTGTGGCCATGGATTCGGGCCTTGGCACGATCCAGATCACGCCGGGCACCCGCTGATGCTAGGGGTTGCAGCCAGCAGCCTTGCGTGGTGCCGATCCTGCAGACGAGCATGTGTTTTGCAGGCGCTGCGCATGATGCGTTCGTGAATTTCAAGCGTTCTCACTGGAATTTGATGCAGGTAAAAGCCGAGTGTTTTGCTGGGTTGGTGTGATTTTCGAGCCGACGCGTTGAACGCCTGGACGGGCTGCGATCTCTATGCCCGGCCGTGCATGGCTGAAAGATCCGGACCGGAATTGCTGCAGCGTGTTCTGCCCTCCTGTGCACTGTGGTGGTGCACTCCTTTTTGCTCTTGGTGCAGGCTCACTGATCAGCCTGCTGCGCTGTGCTTTCGTGGATATTTCCGATGGATGAGTTCGGTCTTGTGCATAAAAAGCCACGGAAATCTGCAGTCTGTGCGGGTGCCGGGATGGCGGCACGCTGGCAGCGGCGAGCAAGTGCGAGGCATAGAATCGTTTGCATACAACAGGCAGCCAGCCATCCGACTTGCCTCTAAAAACCACGTGAAATAGCCCACCCCGCCGGCGGTGGGCTTTCTTTTTCGGGCCCTGCTGCGGCATGCCTGACGCCTGATTTTTCAGTGCGCACCTATGGTTTGCACCTGTTGTCAACCACAAGGTTTGCACACGATGAAATTCACTCTCAACCAACAAGAGGTCGAGATCCAGGGCGTGAGCCCGGAGACGCCGCTGCTTTATGTGCTGCGCAACGACATGCAGCTCAACGGTCCCAAGTTCGGCTGCGGCCTGGGCGAATGCGGCGCATGCGCCGTGCTGATCGACGGCAAGGTGGCCCGCTCCTGCTCCGTTCCCGTGAGCGTGGTCCAGGGCATGAAGGTCACGACGCTGGAAGGCCTGTCGCAGGATGCAACCCAGGCCGAGCACGCCCGGGTGGCGCGTGACTGGGAAGCTGCCCATCCGGCCACCGTGCCGGGAATGCCTGCCGGCAAGCCGTCGGCTGACACGCATGGCAAGACCGTCCACACACTGCACCCCGTGCAGCAGGCGTTCATCGACGAGCAGGCCGCCCAGTGCGGCTACTGCACCAACGGCATGGTCATGGCCCTGGTGGCCTTGTTCGACCACAAGCCCACGGCCACCGACGAGGAAGTCACCCAGGCCCTGTCCGGCCACCTGTGCCGCTGCGGCACGCATGTGGAAATCATGCGTGCGGCTGCTCGCGCCCGCGTGCTGATCGCCCAGGGAGGTGCAGCATGAGTGCATCCAACCCCCTTCAACTGACGCGCCGCAACCTGCTCAAGCTGGGCGGCATGGTCATGGTCAGCTCGGTGGCGGCCGCTGGCCTGGTGGCTGAAAGCACGGGTACGGCGCCCGCCGTGGCCGGCGCCTTCCCCATTCCCCCCATTGACCGGGTGAGCAGCTTCATCGCCATTGGCGCGGACGGCAGCGTCACGGCCTACCACGGCCACGTGGACCTGGGCACGGGCATCCGCACCTCGCTGGCGCAGCTGGTGGCCGATGAGCTCGATGTGGAGTTCGAACGCATCACCATGGTTCTGGGCCACACGGGCCGCACGCCCAACCAGGGCCCGACCATTGCCAGCAACACCATCCAGGTGGACGCCATCCCCATGCGCAAGGCCGCCGCGCAGGTGCGCCAGCTGCTGCTGGGCCTGGCTGCCGAGAAGCTGCAGCAGCCCGTGTCCGCACTGACCACGTCCAAGGGCGCGGTGGTGGCCAAGGGCGGCCGGCGCATCGGCTACGGCGAACTGGCCCAGGGCCAGGACCTGAACATTGCGCTGGACAAGGAAGTGCCGCTGCGCACCGGCGGTTTCAACTACATCGGCAAGTCCGTGCAGCGCGTGGACATTCCGGCCAAGGTGCTGGGCGCGCTGGCCTATGTGCACGATGTGCGCGTGCCGGGCATGCTGCACGGCCGCGTGGTGCGCCCGCCCTATGGCGGTGCCGATGCGTCGGCGCCGCTGGGCAGCAGCCTGATCTCTGTGAACGAGCAGTCGGTCGCTCATCTGCCGGGCATCGTCAAGGTGGTGGTGCAGGGCGATTTCGTGGGCATCGTGGCCGAGCGCGAAGAGCAGGCCATTGCCGCCATGCGCCAGCTGGAGGTGAAGTGGAAGGACTGGGCCGGCGTGCCCGACCTGTCGCTGAACGCCATGCACGACACCCTGGTCAAGCACGAGAAGACCGACCGCATGCTGCGCGAGGACGCGGGCATTGACGAGGCCTTCTCGGGTGCCAAGAAGGTGATCGAGGCCGACTACGTCTGGCCCTACCACCTGCATGCCTCCATCGGCCCGTCCTGCGCCGTGGCCGAGGTGTCCGCCAGCCAGATCCAGGTCTGGACCGGATCGCAGAACCCGCACGACGTGCGCAAGGACATCGCCACGCTGACCGGCATGGCGGCCGACCAGATCAATGTGACGCGCCTGGAAGCCTCAGGCTGCTACGGCCGCAATTGCGCGGACGACGTGGCATCCGACGCCGTGCTGCTGTCGCAGGCCGTGGGCCGCCCGGTGCGCGTGCAGCTGATGCGCGAGCAGGAAGCCGCCTGGGAGCCCAAGGGCACGGGCCAATTGATCCGCGTGCGCGGCGGCCTGGACGAGAACCATGCCGTGCTGGGCTATGAGCTCAAGACCTGCTACCCGTCCAACGACGCGGCAGCCCTGGCCCTGATCCTGACGGGCAAGGTGCCCAACAAGCCCAAGGTGCTGCAGATGGGTGACCGTACGGCCATCCCGCAGTACGAGTACCCCAAGATGCGCGTGGTCTCGCAGGATGCGGCGCCCATCGTGCGCGCTTCGTGGATGCGCGGCGTCTCGGCCCTGCCCAACGTCTTTGCCCATGAATGCTGGATCGACGAATGCGCCTACCTGGCCGGTGAAGACCCGCTGGCCTACCGCCTGCGCTACCTGAAGGACCCGCGCGCCGTGGCGCTGACGCACGCTGCGCACAAGCAGGCCGGCTGGCAGGATGGCCCGGCCCACCGCAACCCCGCGCCGGCCGACCAGCGCCTGGTCAAGGGCCGCGGCTTTGCCTATGCCCGCTACTACCACAGCAAGTTCCCCGGCTACGGCGCGGCCTGGGCCACCTGGATCTGCGACGTGACCGTGGACCGCGAGACCGGCGTGATCAAGGTGGACAAGGTCTTCGTGGCCCATGACTGCGGCGAGATGGTCAACCCGGCCGGCGTGCGCCACCAAGTGCACGGCAACATCATCCAGTCCGCCAGCCGCGTGCTCAAGGAGTACGTGACCTTCGACAGCAAGGGCGTGACCTCGCTGGATTGGGGCGGCTACCCCATCCTGCGCTTTGACGAGCTGCCCGAGATCGACGTGCAACTGGTCGAGCGCCCCGGCGAAGACCCCATGGGCGCGGGCGAATCGGCCTCCGTGCCCAGCGCCGCCGCTGTCTCCAACGCCGTGTTCGACGCCACCGGCGTGCGCTTGCGCGAAGTGCCGTTCACCCCGGCACGCGTGCTGGCCGCACTCAAGGCAAAGGCTGCCGATGCAGCCCCGGCCGACAAGGCACAGAACTGAGAGCGGAGGACCGGAACATGCACACACTCAAGAAAATCACCCTCGGCGTGGTCGGCCTGGCCGCCGTGGCTGGCGCCGCCTTCTGGCTGGCCACGGGCCGCAGCGAAATCGCGCCCCTGCAGCAGATCCCGGTGCAGGAATTCAGCCAGCAGCAGATCGACCAGGGGCGCCGCCTGGCGCACATGGGCGACTGCGCGGTCTGCCACACGGCACCGGGCGGCCAGCGCAACGCAGGCGGCCTGGCCATGCCCAGCCCCTTCGGCACCATCTACTCGACCAACATCACGCCCGATGCCGAAACCGGCATCGGCCGCTGGTCGTACGAGGCCTTCGAGCGCGCCATGCGCCATGGCGTGGACCGCGAGGGCAACTACCTGTACCCCGCCTTCCCGTACACGGCATTCACCCGCGTGACCGATGAGGACATGAAGGCGCTGTACGCCTTCCTGATGACCGAGCCGGCTGTCTCCAACGAGGCACCCAAGACCGCGCTGAACTTCCCGTTCAACGTGCGCCGTGGGCTGGCCCTGTGGAATGCGCTGTACCTGGAGCCGGGCGAGCAGCCCGCGCCGGCCAACCAGTCGGGCGAGTGGATTCGCGGCGCCTACCTGGTCGAAGGCCTGGGCCACTGCGCTGCATGCCACTCGCCGCGCAACCAGTTCGGCGCCGAGAAAAAGGGTGCCGACCACCTGGCCGGCGCCTTCATCGACGGCTGGGATGCGCCCGCGCTCAACGACAAGGCCGTGGCTCCGCTGCCCTGGACGCGCGAGGACCTGGTCCGCTACATGCAGACCGGTTTCTCGGAGCGCCACGGCGTGGCCGCCGGCCCCATGGCGCCCGTGATCGAAGGCCTGTCCCACCAGTCGGCCGAGGACATCAACGCCATGGCCACCTACCTGATGTCGTACCGCAAGCCCGTGGCAGACGCCGCTGGCGCAGGGGACGCCCAGGCGCTGGTGAAGGAAAAGACCGAGGTTGCCAAGCTGCCGGTCGACGCCCAGGGCTACCGCCTGTACCAGGGCGCCTGCATGGCCTGCCACCGCGCCGACCCCAGCGGCGTGCTGGCCGGCAGCAGCTTCGGCGTGCGTCCCCAGCTGTCGCTGAACACCAACCTGTACAGCGACTCGCCGACCAACGCCATCCATGTGGTGCTCAACGGCATCACGCAACCGGCGCGCCCGCAGCTGGGCACCATGCCCGCCTTCCGCCACAACCTCAGCGACGATCAGATCGCCACGCTGCTCAACACCATGCGCAGCCAGTACGGCCTGCAGCCATGGCCCGGCCTGAGCGACAAGGTCAAGGCCCTGCGCGAGGAAACACGCCCCGGCAAGGTGGCGGCGCACTGAGCTTGCGCCGCGTCATCTGCGCAGCCTGTGTGCTGCGCTAGGATGGCAAGGGACCGCTGTTCCCACAGCGGTCCCTTTTTTTATGGTCACCCGCAAGATGACAAGCCCCATGCCCGATCCCATGCCTGAGCCCATGCCCAATTTCCCCCTGCTGACCGACGCCAACCGCCAATGGCTGGATGCACGTGCCCAGGCGCTGGATGCCGGCAACGGCGAGGCCACGGCCGCCGTCGTGCCCTATCTGGCCGAAGCCGGGCTGCTGGGCCACGGCTTGGCCGATGCCTTGGGCGGGCAGGGCGGCAGCGCCGGCGATGCCATCGAGGCGATTGCCCAGGTGGCCACGCACTCCATGTCCGCCGCCTTTGCCTTCTGGGGCCAGCGCGTGCTGATCGAGATGCTGGCGAACACCGGCAATGCGGCCCTGCGCGAGCGCTGGCTGCCCGCGCTGCTGGCGGGCGAGGCGGCCGGTGCCTCGGGGCTGTCCAACATCATGAAATTCCTCAGCGGGCTGGAGGCACTCAACATCCGCGCCACGGCCCGGGAAGGCGGCGGCTGGCTGCTCAACGGCAGCGTGCCCTGGTGCACCAACCTGCGCGGGCCGCGCTTTCTGGCCGCCATTGCCGTGGCGCGTGACGACGGCGCGCCGCCCATGATCGTGGCCCTGCCGTCCGACCGGCCGGGCCTGGAGCGCTCGCCGGATCTGGAGTTGATCGCCCTGCGCGGCACCAACACCGCCGCGCTGCAGCTCAAGAACGTGGCCATCACCGAAGACGATCTGCTGGCCGAGCGCGCCGGCGGATTCCTGCCGCGTGTGCGGCCGGCCTTCCTGGGCATGCAATGCGGCCTGTCCATCGGGCTGGCGCGCGCGGCCTGTGCGCAGGCCGCCTCGCGCATGGGGCAGGGCGGGCATGTGCTGCAGCAGCCGCTGGACGATACCCGCAGCCATCTGGAGCAGGCGGTGGCGGCACTCAAGGCCGGTGTCGAGGCCGGCGATTTCGTGGAGGCGCCCGAGCGGCTTTTCGCGCTGCGCCTGGCCCTGCACGACTGCGTGCAGCAGGCCATGCAGCTGGAGCTGCAGACGGCCGGTGGCCGTGCCTACAGCCTGGATGCGGACGATGGCTTTGCCCGCCGCTGGCGTGAATCGGCCTTCATCCCCATCGTCACGCCCAGCGTGATCCAGTTGCGCGCCGAGCTGCAAAAACTGCAAAAGCTCGGCGCCTGACGGCTCAGCCCGCCTTGGCTGCGGGCTGCAGCGCCGGCTCCAGCGCCGTGTCCAGCAGCAGCAAGGCGGTTTGCACTGCAGCCAGCAGCCGCTGGCGCGGCACGCCATCGCGGGCCTGCACGGAGATGCCGTGCAGTTGCGTGGCATAGAAATCCCCCAGCGCCTGCACATCGGTGCCTGCGCGCAACTCGCCTTCATCCAGCGCGCGCTGAAGGCGGTCGATCAGGGACTGCGTGCGCTGGCGGCGGTGTTCGGCCAGCCAGGCGGCGACTGCCTCGTTTTCCTCGGCGCAATTGGTGGCGGCGGTGACCACCATGCAGCCCAGCGGATGGGCATCGTCCGTATAGGTGGCCACGGCATCGCGCAGCACGCGGGCCAGGGCGTCGCGCACGTGCGGCTCCTGGGCCATGGCGCGGTCGGCAAAGCCGCCATCACCGGCCTCGTAGTGCTGCACGGCCTCGCGGAACAGGTCCTGCTTGCTGCCGAAGGCCGCATAGATGCGCGCTGACGCAATGCCCAGCGCCTGCACCAGGTCGGCCATGGACGTGCCCTCGTAGCCTCGCCGCCAGAACGCCAGCATGGCGCGCTCCAGCGCCTGGTCTCGGTCAAATTCCCTGGGTCTTCCGGCCATCTTCCTCATCCTTCTCAACAGTCAGGGCGGCATCTTAGCGGCGCCTTGATGCTGTCTTGCATCGGCTTCGCAAAAGCAGCCGCGTTGGCGTGATACTATTCTTTGTCGATCAACAAACAATAGCTCAACGCAAGGAAATCACATGCAGACCATCAAGGGCCCCAGCCTTCATCTGGCGCAGTTCGCCGACAACAAGGCACCGTTCAATTCCCTGGAAGACATCGCACGCTGGGCGGCCGGCGTGGGCTTCAAGGGCCTGCAGATTCCCGCCTGGGACCAGCGCCTGTTCGACGTGGCCACGGCCGCCAGCAGCCAGACCTATTGCGACGATGTCAACGGCATGCTGGCCTCGCACGGCCTGGTGGCCAGCGAGCTGACCACGCACATCTTTGGCCAGCTCGTGGCCGTGCACCCGGCCTACGACGCCATGTGCGACAGCTTTGCGCCCGAGGCGCTGCGCGGCAATCCGGCCGCACGCACGGCCTGGGCGCTGGAGCAGCTCAAGCTGTCGGCCAGTGCATCGCGCCGCATGGGGCTGAGCGACATGGGCACGTTCTCGGGCTCGTTCGCCTGGCCCTATCTGTTCCCGTTCCCGCAGCGCCCGGCCGGCCTGATCGAAACCGCCTTCGAGGAGCTGGCGCGCCGCTGGCGCCCCATCCTCGACGCCTGCGACGAGCAGGGCGTGAACCTGTGCTACGAAATCCACCCCAGCGAAGACCTGCACGACGGCACCAGCTTCGAGCGCTTCCATGAACTGGTGGGCCAGCACGCGCGCTGCAAGATCCTGTTCGATCCCAGCCATTTCGTGCTGCAGCAGCTCAACTACCTCGACTACATCGACATCTACCGCGAGCACATCCGCATGTTCCATGTGAAGGATGCGGAGTTCCTGCCCAGCGGGCGCCAGGGCATCTACGGCGGCTATTCCTCGTGGCTGGAGCGGGCAGGGCGCTTCCGTTCGCTGGGTGACGGGCAGGTGGACTTCAAGGCCATCTTCTCCAAGTTCGCCCAGTACGACTACCAGGGCTGGGCCTCGCTGGAATGGGAGTGCTGCCTCAAGGACCAGGAAGACGGGGCACGCGAGGGCGTGGACTTCATCAACCGCCACATCATCCGCGTCACCGACAAGATCTTTGACGACTTCGCCGGCGCCCCCGTGGACCAGCGCCAGATCAACGCCATGCTCGGTATCGCCTGAGCAAGCCCGCAGCCAAAGAACCTCAAAAAGAATCCAACAATGAACGCTTTCACATCGAACGCCCTGCGCAAGCAGGAAGACCAGGCCTGCGAGTTCTCGCACGACTACGTGCGCATCGACGGCCGCCGCATCCACTGCATCACGGCCGGGCAGGGCGCGCCCGTGCTGCTGATCCCGGGCTGGCCCCAGACCTGGTATGCCTGGCGCCATGTCATGCAGGCGCTGGCGGCGCAGGGCTTCCAGGCCATTGCCGTCGATCCGCCGGGCACGGGCTTTTCCGACCGGCCCGACACCGGCTACGACACGGGCTCCATCGCGCAGACCCTGCACCGCACCATGCTGGCGCTGGGCCATGAGCGCTACCAGGTCGCCGGCCACGACGTGGGCATGTGGGTGGCCTATGCGCTTGCCAGCGACCAGCCGCAGGCCGTGCAGTCCCTGGCGCTGACCGAGGCCGTGATCCCTGGCCTGGCGCCCGAGCCCAGCATCTTTGCGCCGCCCGAGCAGAACATCTTCCTGTGGCACTTCATGTTCAACCAGCTGGCCGACCTGCCCGAGACCCTGATCGCGGGGCGCGAGCGTGCCTACCTGGAATTCATGTTCAACCGCTGGTCGCTGCGGCGCGACCGCGTGGCCGTCGACGTCTATGTCGATGCCTATGCGGCGCCCGGTGGCCTGCGCGGCGGCTTTGCCTACTACCGTGCCATTCCCGAAACCATCCGCCAGAACCGCGAGCGTGCGCTGCGCCCGCTGGCCATGCCCGTGCTGGCCATTGGCGCCGAGCACGCCACGGCCGATGCGCCGCTGGCCACGCTGCGCGGCCATGCCGATGACCTGTCGGGCGTGATCGTGCCGGGCTGCGGCCACTTCATCATGGAGGAAGCCGCCGAGCCCTTCATCGCCGAGCTGCTGCCCTTCCTGCAAAGGACGCTGTGACCATGGGCCTGGACGCTGACATTGCGCGCTATCTCGCCGAGCTGGCGCAGGCAACCCAGGCCGTGGCCCCGCCCACGCCGCCCACGCTGGCGGCGCTGCGCGAGGCCACCGACGCCGGGCTGCGCGCCCTGCACGGCCCGGCCGAGGCCATGGCCCGCACCGAAGACTTCACGCTGCCCGCGCGCGACGGTGCGCCGCTGCGCGTGCGCATCTACCGGCCGCTGGCCTCGGACACACCCACGCCCCAGCCCGCCCTGGTCTTCGCCCACGGCGGCGGCTGGTGCCTGGGTTCGCTGGAGGTCTACGACAACCCCTGCCGCGCGCTGGCCGCGGCAACGGGCGCCGTCGTGGTCTCGGTGGACTACCGGCTGGCGCCCGAGCACCGCTTTCCCGTGCCGCTGCATGACTTCTGCGATGCCATTGCCTGGACCTTTGAGCAGGCCGATGCGCTGGGCCTGGATCGCAGGCGCATCGGCGTGGCCGGAGACAGCGCGGGCGGCAACCTCGCGGCCGCAGCCTGCCTGCTGGCGCGGCAGCAAGAAGGCTGGGGAGCGGCGGGCGCACCGGCCATCGCCCACCAACTGCTGCTGTACCCGGCGCTGGACGCGGCCATGGATTCGCCGTCGTTCCAGCAGTTCGGCGAGGGCCACTACCTCACGCGTGCGGCCATGGAGTACTGCTATGGCGCGTACCTGGGCGATGCGGCACCGGGGCGGCACGAACTTGTCTCTCCGCTGCGCGCGGACCACCTGGCAGGCCTGCCCCAAGCCACGGTGATCAGCTGCGAATACGACCCGCTGCGCGACGAGGCCGAAGCCTATGCGCAGCGGCTGGCGCAGGCCGGTGTGGCGGTGCAGGCCGTGCGCCTGCCCGGCATGGTGCACGCCTGCATGCACATGCTGGGGCTGGCGCCGGCATCACGCCGCCTGTTTGACGAAGCGGGTGCCGCCGTGCGCCAGGCTTTCGGCACGGCCATGGGCTGAGGGTTGCCGGGTGCAGGTCAGGCCTGTGCCAGGAACACGGCCACCAGCGCATTCGCATGGCCGTGCCCCATCTGGTGCTGGGCCTTGAGCCAGCCCACCAGTTCCATGTGCTTGCGGGTGTCCTGCTGTTGCAGCAGGTGCATCCAGTGCGCAATCGGCTGGCCGTAGGTCTTCTCGATGGAAGGGAAATACGAGGCCGGTCCCTTGACCTTGCTTGTCTCCGTCATGGCGCTTGTCCTGTTCCTGTGATGCGGGTGGCAGATTGTGCCGCTGGCGCTGGCGCTGTCCGGGCCGGCAGGCGGGGTCAGGTCAGGAACAGCACATCCTTGTGCTGCGGCGCAGGCGGCAGCACCTCGCCGGTCAGCTCGCGCAGCGTGGCCTCGATCATCTGCGACATGGCGTCCAGCGCCAGGTCGTTGGGTGCCGTGCCGAAGGGCTCCTCCAGCTCGGCGCCCAAGGCCTCCAGCGCGAAGAAGGTGTAGGCGATGAAGGCCACGATCACCGGCGTCATGAAGCCGATGGAATCCACCAGGCCGAAGGGCAGCAGCAGGCAGTACAGATAGATGGTGCGATGAATGATCACCGCATAGGTGAAGGGAATCGGCGTGCCCGCAATGCGTTCGCAGCCGCCCAGCGCCTCGCCCAGCTTGCACAGCGGCGCCTCCATGGCGGGCACCAGCACCGGCTGCAGGCTGCCGTCTTGGCGGCGCGCCTGCAGCCATTCGCCGGCCATGAGCAGCAGCACGGCAGGTTTGAAGCGCGCCGTGGCCAGGCGCTCGCAGTCGGCGGCGGGCAGCAGGCGGCGCATGTCGGCCGCGGCATCGGTGCCGCGCAACTGGTGGCGCAGCGCATGCACAAAGGCCGCCAGCACCATGGCCAGGGCCGGGGCGTGCTGCGGCGCGTCGGTCAAGGTCCGGGCCTGGCGCACCAGGGAGCGCGTCTCGTTGAGCAGGGTGCCCCACAGTGTGCGCGCCTCCCAATAGCGCGCATAGCTGGTGCTGTTGCGAAAGCCCAGGAAGATGGCCAGCGTCAGCCCGATCAGCGAAAACGGCACGAAGTTCAGCGGCACCTTCCACGCGAACAGCTGGCCGTGCAGGGCCGTGACCAGCACGGCGAACAGGGTGGCGGCCATCAGCTGGGGCAGGATGTCGGGCAGCACCGAGCCGCGCAGCACGAAGAGCATGCGCAGCCAGTGGGGGCGGGGCCGGATGATCATGAAAGCTTGTTCCGTGATGGAAAAGAGGGCGCAGCAGCCCCGCAACTCTAACCGCCCCGCGCAGTCAGTGCGCCACCTGCGCGCCACCTTAGCGCCACTTGTGCGCCACCCTGCACACGCCGGCTGCGGCTTCAAAGATCGCTGCCGTGGCTGCCGTCTGGCTGGAGAAGGGCCTGTGCCGTGACCGCTGCTGCCTGCTCCGCTTGCCATGCCGTGCGCATGGAAGAGGGCGCCACCGTTGCGCGCGGGGATGGCTGGCTGGTGATGGTGCCCAGGCTGATGAAGCCGGCCAGGTGCTCGCCGTCCTCCAGGCCCAGTGCGGTGTGGATGGCTGGATCAAAGCAGCGCTCGCCGCTGAGCATGATGGCGCCAAAGCCCAACTGGTGCGCAGCATTGAGGAAGTTGCCCAGCGCAGCCCCTGCGGCCAGCCATTGCTCGCGCACGGGAACGCGCGAGCGCAGCTTGGGAGAGATGATGAAGGCCAGCAGTGTCGGTGCACGCGTGGCGTGCTCGCGGGCGCGGCGGATGTCATCGGCCGGGGCCAGCGGGTCGCGGCGCAGTTTTTCCTGTTCGAACAGAGCAGCCAATGCTGCACGCTGATGGACTGGAAACTCCAGAATGCGCCAGGGATGCAATGCACCATGATCTGGTGAACATAGCGCGGCCTCGATCATCAGGTCCATGTCGCCGCTGTCCGGCCCCGGCATGGCCAGCCGCCTGGGCGAGACGGAGCGCCGCGCCAGCAGGGGCGCCAGGCCTGCCCGCTTGCGCGTGTCGGCAAAGCAGTGCTTGAGTGCATCCACCGCCTGGGCGAACTGCCGGGCCCAGGCCAGCACCTGTTCACCCTCCAGCGTGAACCCCTGGAAGGGCCGGCCCGCACGCACCAGCGCGTGGCCGAACTCCGCCTCGGCCGAGCGTATGGCCTGTGCCAGCGCGTTGTCGGAGATGCCACAGGCCTGCGCTGCGCGCGCCCAGTCACGCTCGCGGTCCAGGGCCAGCAGATGGGGGATGTATTTTTGCGTCAAGTCGGTTCTCCAGCACAGCCCGGCGGACTTCGGCGGGCTCCGAGGGGGCGAAGTGCTCCATGAATGGCTTCGTTATATCCGAAAAAATACAATGAAATTCGTCACTCCAGCTTGAACCGAGGCCTGGTGCGGCTTGCGGGCCCGCCGCGATGGCGGGGGCTTGCTTTGGTATGTGACAGGTGCATGTGCCCTTGCCGAACTGCGGGATTGAACCGATTGCGCAGGCACCGGCACTACAATCCCCTGCCATGTTGCATGCCATCCGGAGCCTATCCATGCGGAGCGCCTTGCTGCTGCTCATCATGGTGGCGCAGCTGCTGATACCGCTGCTGCACAGCCATTTCGGCACTCCGAACCAGGCCGGCCTGCACATCCACGCGGCGCCGTCGCGCGTGGCCGACTCGCATTTCCACCTGTTCGTGGCCCACGGCTCCTTCACCGATGTGGATGAAGACCATGTTGAGCCTTTCGAGGTCGATGTGCAGGACGCCATACAGCCGCTGGACCTGCTGCCCATGCCTTTGCTGGCCGTGGTCGGCCTGGTCTTGCTCACCCTGGGCCTGCGTGCCGCGCGCATGCGCTGCATTGCGCCCCGGCCCGCCCTGCCGCTGCAGCCCATGCGCCTGAGTCCGCGCTGGCGCGGGCGCGTGATACGGCCTTCTCCCGCCCAGGCACCGCCCCTGGCTTCCTGACCTCCCCGGCCTGGTCCACAGGCCCGCCTCAGTCCTTCTTCGTCCGCGCGCAGCGAACCGCCTGCGCGTGGACGGCGTTCGTCTTTTTTCCCGGAGTCAGGAATGATGTTTTCCCCATGGCTGCTGGCCGGCGCACTTGCGCTGCCAGCCGTCGGCATGGCCGCCCAGGCCCAGGCCGCACCCGCAAGCCCGGCCAATCCCCCGTCCGCATCCGCATCCGCACCCACATCCGGATCTGCATCCACGCCCACATCCGTTGCCTTGTCCGCCGAACAGGCACAGGCGCTGGGCGTGCGTTTCGAACCCATTCAGGCGGCACAGCGCATCGAGGTCTCGGCCCACGCCCGCGTCGTGCTGCGGCCCGATGCCCAGGCTGTGGTGGCCGCCCCCTATGCGGGCGCGGTGCCGCGCGTGCTCGTGGCCCTGGGCCAGACGGTGCGCACCGGCCAGCCGGTGGCGGTGTTCACCAGCCCGCAGCTGTATGAGGCGCGGCGCGCGCTGCTGGAGGCCGAGTCCCAGTCGCGCCTGGCACGCCAGGCCCTGGCGCGCGACCAGGCGCTGCATGAGGACGGCATCATCGCCGCCAGCCGCTGGCAGGCCACGCAGGCCCGCGCCGCCGAGGCCGCGGCCATGGCCCAGGCGCGGCGCGCCGAACTGGCCGCCAGCGGCCTGCAGTTCGTGGGCAACGAGGTGCACCTGGTGGCGCCCCGCGCAGGCTTGGTGACCGAGGTGCTGGCGGTGCCGGGCGCGCGTGTGGAGGCCTCGGCGCCGCTGCTGCGCGTGGCCGACCCCAAGGCGCTGGAACTGGACCTGCTGCTGGGCCGCGAGGTGCCGCTGCCCGGCGTGGGCGACCGCGTTCAGGTGGCGGCGCGCGGTGCGCAGGGCAAGGTGGCTGGCATGGCCCCGGTCGGTGATGGATCGGCCGGCATGCGGGTGCGCGTTGCGCTGGAACGCGCTGGCGACCTGCGCGTGGGCGAAAGCGTGACCGCGTCGCTGGCCCTGGCCGGTGCGGACGCCGGGCCTTCCGGCGGATCTGCTGGTGGCTCTGGCGGTGCACGCCTGCGCGTACCCGCTGCGGCGCTGGCGCATTGGAACAACTGCACCGGCGTCTTTGTCGCCACCGGGCAGGGGGCGCGCTTCATGCCGCTGTCCGTGGAGGCCAGCGACGAGGCCACGGCCGTGGTGCGCGGCACGCTGCCGCCCAAGGCGCGCATTGCCGTGACGGGCATTGCCGCGCTCAAGGGCCTGTTGGGCGGGGGTGAGTGATGCTGGCGCGCCTCATCGAGTTTTCGCTGCGCCAGCGCGCGCTGGTGCTGATGGCGGCCTGCGCGCTGGCCCTGGCCGGTGCCTGGGCCTATGTGCACCTGCCCATCGACGCCTTCCCCGACATCTCGCCCACCCAGGTCAAGGTGATCCTGAAGGTTCCCGGCATGACGCCCGAGGAGGTGGAGCAGCGCGTCTCCACGCCTGTCGAGCAGGAACTGCTGGGCCTGCCGCACAAGACCATGGTGCGCTCGGTGTCCAAGTACGGCATCAGCGACGTGACCGTGGATTTCAGCGAAGGCACGGACGTGTACTGGGCGCGCCAGCAGGTGTCCGAGCGGCTGGCCGGCCTGCAGCGCGACCTCCCCGCCACGGCCGAAGGCGGGCTTGCCCCCATCACCACGCCGCTGGGCGAGATGTTCATGTTCACCATCGACGGTGAGCAATGGTCTCTGGCCGAGCGCCGCCATGTGCTGGACTGGGTGATTCGCCCTGCGCTGCGCACCGTGGCCGGCGTGGCCGACGTGAATGCGCTGGGCGGCATGGTGCGCGGCTACGAGGTGATCCCCGACCCCGCCCGGCTGCGGGCGCGCGGCGTGACGCTGGACCAGCTGCGCCAGGCGCTGGAGGCCAACAACCGCAACGACGGCGCAGGCCGGCTGGACCGCGGGGAAGAGCACTGGGTGGTGCGCGTGGAAGGCGGCGTGCGCGGGCTGGACGACCTGCGCGCCATTGTCGTGGCGCCCGCCCATGAGGGGCGCGTTGCCGCCACCGTGGGCGATGTGGCCACCGTGCGCCTGGGCGAAGCCACGCGCAACGGCGCCGTCAGCCGCGACGGGCGTGGCGAAGCCGTGCAGGGCCTGGTGCTGGGACTGCGCGGGGTGGATGCGCGCAGCCTGGTGGACGCCGTGCAGGCGCGGCTGGACGAACTGGCTCCCCGGCTGCCCAAGGGCATGAGCACCCAGGTCTTCTACAACCGGGGCGACCTGGTCTCGCGCGCGGCGGGCACCGTGGTGCGCGCCCTGGTCGAGGCCAGCGTGCTGGTGCTGGTCACGCTCTACCTGTTCCTGGGCGGGCTGCGGGCGGCCCTGGTGGTGGCGGCCACGCTGCCGCTGTCCATGCTGGCCACCTTCCTGCTGATGCGCCATGCGGGCCTGACGGCCAACCTGATGAGCCTGGGCGGCCTGGCCATCGCCCTGGGCATGCTGGTGGATGCTGCGGTGGTGGTGGTGGAGAACATAGAGACCGCGCTGGCGAATGAGTCTGCGGGCGGAACGGCCATCGAAACGGCAGGCAGCTCCCCGCCGCAGGACCGGGCCGTGCTGATCCGCCAGGCAGTCTCGGCGGTCTCTGTGCCCATGCTGGCCGGCGTGTCCATCATCGCCATCGTGTTCCTGCCGCTGCTCACGCTGCAGGGGCTGGAGGGCAAGCTGTTCGCGCCCGTGGCGCTGACCATCGTGCTGGCGCTGGGAGCCTCGGTGCTCATCGCCTTCACCGTGGTGCCTGCGCTGGCCTCGCTGCTGCTGCGCTCGCATGGCGGCGATGAACCCTGGCTGATGCGGCGCGTGGCCCGGGGCTTCGAGCGCATGCAGCGCTGGAGCCTGGCCCACCGGCCTGCGGTCTTCGGCATTGCCGGGGCATCGCTGGCCGGGGCGGCCGTGCTCTACCTGTCCGTGGGCAAGACCTTCATGCCCACAATGGATGAGGGCGACATGATCGTGCAGCTGCAAAAGACGCCCTCCATCTCGCTGGCCGCTTCGCTGGACATGGACGGGCGCGTGCAGCGCGCGCTGCTGGAGCAGGTGCCCGAGATCCGCTCCATCGTCGCGCGCACGGGCTCGGACGATCTGGGCCTGGACCCCATGGGCCTGAACGAGACCGATACCTTCCTGGTGCTGCGCCCGCGCGACGAGTGGCGCGGCAGCAAGGAAGACATCGCCGAGGCCATACGCCACGTCATGCAAGGCTTTCCGG
Organism: Delftia tsuruhatensis NBRC 16741; assembly: GCF_001571325.1. Lineage (GTDB taxonomy): Bacteria > Pseudomonadota > Gammaproteobacteria > Burkholderiales > Burkholderiaceae_C > Comamonas > Comamonas tsuruhatensis. The sequence goes on along the minus strand of NZ_BCTO01000026.1, from coordinate 40,529 downwards.
GGCTTGTCTACGGCTTCACCCAGCCCATAGAAATGCGCGTCTCCGAAATGCTGACCGGCACGCGCGGCGACGTGGCCATCAAGATCTTCGATCCCGACCTGGCGCGGCTGGACACAGCCGCCCAGGCCGTGGCCGCGCGCATGCGCGCGGTGGCCGGGGCCTCCGAAGTCATCGCGCCCAGCAACAGCGGCGTGCAATACCTGCAGGTGGCGCTCAACCGCGCGGCGCTGGGCCAGTCCGGGCTCAGTGGCGATGGCCTGCAGGCGCAACTGCGCGCCCTGGTGGAAGGCGAGCGCATTGGCATCGTGCCCGAAGGCGTGGCGCGCACGCCGCTCATCCTGCGCGGCGGGGCGGCGCTGCGCCAGTCGCCCGAAGGCCTGGCCGGGCTGCTGGTGACGGCGGCGAACGGCAGCAGCTGGCCATTGACCTCCCTTGCCACGCTGGCGGCCCGCGACGGCCCCGTGCGCGTGGACCACGAAAACGGCGCACGCTTCGCCGTGGTGCAGGTCAACGTCGAAGGGCGCGACCTGGCCAGCTTTGTGCGCGATGCCCAGGCGGCCGTCGCCGGTGATGCCGGCCTCAAGGACATGCGCATCGTCTGGGGCGGCCAGTTCGAGAACCAGCAGCGCGCCGCCGCACGGCTGGCGCTGGTGGTGCCGCTGGCGCTGGGCGCCATCTTCGTGCTGCTGGTGCTGACCTTCCGCTCGCCCAGGCAGGCGCTGCTGGTCATTGCCAACATCCCGTTCGCGCTGGTGGGCGGCATGGCGGCGCTGAGTGCGGCGGGCGAGTACCTGTCGGTGCCTGCCTCGGTGGGCTTCATCGCGCTGCTGGGCATTGCGGTGCTCAACGGCGTGGTCCTGGTATCGCACTTCAACAACCTGCTGGCTGCGGGCCAGCCCCTGTCCCAGGTGGTGCGGCACGGCGTGCGCGACCGGCTGCGGCCCGTGCTGATGACGGCCTGCATCACCGCGCTGGGCATGGTGCCGCTGCTGCTGGCCAGCGGGCCGGGCTCGGAGATCCAGCGGCCGCTGGCCATCGTGGTGGCGGGCGGGCTGGTCAGTTCCACGGCGCTGACCCTGCTTCTGCTGCCTTTGCTGTTCGAGCGCTTCGGCCTGCCGCGGCGTGAGCGGGAGGCCCGGTCATGAGCACCACCCACACCACCACCCGCACCCACACCCACAGCACCTCCTCTCACTGCAGGGCGCAAGGCCTTGCCGGACTCTCTTTCAGGAACATGCCCATGAAACCCCTGCTGCATGCCTGGGCCGCTGCCTTGCTATGTGCCTGCGCTGTCCAGGCCCAGGCCCAAAGCCATCTGCCGCCCGAGGCCGCCGTGCGCGAGGCCGTGGCCCGCTCTCCTGCCGTGCAGGCTGCCGACGCCGCGCAACGCGGCGCTGCGGCGCGCGCCCAGGCCCTGCGCGCCGGCCCGCATGAAACCGTGGTGCGCGCCAGCGGCCAGCGCCGCTGGGTGCACGACGGCTCGGGCCAACGCTTTACCGAAGGGCAGATCGCCATCGAGCGCCCCCTGCGCCTGGGCGGCAAGGCCGAGTCCGATGCGCAGCTTGCCGAAGCGACCCAGGCCGCATCGCGCGTGGCGGCCCAGGATGTGCGGCACGAAGCCGCACGCCAGTTGCTGGCGCTGTGGTTTGCCGCACAGCGCGCAGGCCAGGCGCAGCAGACCGCCCGGCACAATGCCGACGCTGCCGCCGAACTGGCCCGCGTCACCGAACGCCGGCTGCGCGCAGGCGATGCGGCCAGGCTGGACGCTGAACTGGCCGCCGCCGAGTACGCGCGCATGCAGGCCGCGCTGGCAACGGCCCAGGCCGCGCACCAGGCGGCTCAGGCCGACCTGCAGGCGCGTTTTCCGGGCCTTGAGGCTGCGCGGACGAAGGAGGGGGAGGCCGCGCCACCGCTGCTGGATCTGCCACCGCAGCCACCGGCCCAGCTGCGCCTGCGCTACATAGAGCACAGCCACGAATACCTGCTGGCCCAGGCCGAGGAAACCCTGGCCCTGCGCCAGGCCCGCCGTGCCGATCTGGAGCGCCGGCCCGACCCCACCGTGGGCGTGTTCGCCACCAGTGAGCGAGGGGGCAGCGAGCGCATTGCGGGCGTCAGTCTGTCCGTGCCCCTGGGCTCGGTGCACCGCCAGGCCCAGGCCGACCAGGCCCTGGCCGATGCCGACGCCGCGCTGTCCCGCCGCCTGGCGGCCGAGCGCCGCCTGGGCGCGGAGTTCGACGTTCTCTGGAGCCTGCTGGCCGGCAAGCGCGCCGCCGCCCAGGCCCAGGCCCGCGCCGCCACGCTGCAGCAGGGCGCCGCCGACCGCGCACTGCGCGCCTACCGCGCCGGTGAGTCGGGCCTCACCGAACTGCTGGCCGTGCGCCGCACCCTGGCCGAAGCGCTGCTGGCCGAACGCCTGGCCCGCAGCGAGGCGCTGGAGGGCGACAGCCGCCTGCGGCTGGATCTGCATGAGCTGTGGGATTTTGATGACTGAGTGCGGCTGCCGCCCGCGACAATCCTTGTACAGCGACGCAACCCCAGCCAATCCATGAGACCCAGGATCCCTCCCCTCAAACGTCTGCTTGTTCTCGTCACGGTGGTGGTGCCAGCCCTGGCCTGGTGTCTGGTCAAACCAGTGCGCGTGATGGCTCCCGGGCTGGCCGGCGCGTCCTGTACGGCGGACCGGATCTGCGTGGATGATGTCTCGCGGCTGGAGCAGGCCAGCGCCATGGTGGAGGAGGCCCATGGATTCCTGGCGGCGCGCCTGGGCACTGCGCCGCACCGGCCCCGGGTGGTGTTCTGCGCCACCCAGGCCTGTGCGGACAGCTTCGGGCTGGGCGCGCGCTCTGCCATGAACCTGGCGGGCCTGGGCACGGTCATAGGCCCCAGGGCCTGGACCGCCTACTACCTCCGCCATGAACTCATCCACCAGGTGCAGAGCGAGCAACTCGGCATCGTCCGCATGCTGCTGCGGCCCGCATGGTGGACCGAAGGCATGGCCTATGACCTCAGCGAGGACCCGCGCCCCGTGCTCGCCGAGCCCTGGCAAGGCTACAGAGCCAGATTCCAGTCATGGCATGCCCGGGCTGGCGACGCGGGGTTGTGGACTGCGCCGCTCTAGGGTCGACCACCGCCCAGCGTCGCAATCAACTGCCCATACATGGCATCCACGGCCGCCGAGCCCTGCGAGGCCTTGCTGCGCAGGGCCGACACTTCCATGGACACCAGCGGCGGCAGCTCGAAGCCGGCCGGCAGGTTCTGCAGCACCTGCAGGTGCGGGGGCACGCTGCAGCGCGTGAACACCGCCACGGCCAGGCCGCTTTCCACGGCGGCCAGCTGGCCGGCAAGGCTGGAGCTGTGATAGACCACGCGGTGCGCGCGCCGCTGGGCCGCCAGGCTGGACAGCGCGGCCGTGCGCGCCAGGCTGGCGGCCTCGTAGACGGCAATCGGCAGGGGATTCTTCCTCCACACCTCGTGCTGCGGCGCGCCCACCCAGACCAGGGGCTCGTGGAACAGCAGGCGCCCGCGCTGGGGCCTGTCGCGTGAGACCAGGGCCAGGTCCAGCGTGCCGCGCACCACCTGCGGGATGAGTGCGGTGGACTGCTCGCAGGTCAGCTCGATCTCCACGCCCTGGTAGCGGCCCGCGAAGCTGCGCAGCACGGGCGTCAGATAGGTGGATGCGTAGTCGTCCGGCACGCCCAGCCGCACGCGCCCGGACAGGTCGGGGCCGAACAGCGCCTGCTGCGCCTGGGCCTGCAGCTCCAGCATGCGCCGGGCATAGCCCAGCAGCTCGGCGCCTGCGGGCGTGAGCTGCAGATGGCGCGGGCCGCGCAGCAGCACGGGCCGGCCCAGGGTGGTCTCCAGCTTCTTGATCTGCATGCTCACGGCGGCCTGTGAACGGTGCAGCAGCGGCGCGGCAGCCGAGAGCGAGCCCGCATCCACCACGGCCACCAGGGCGCGCAGCCAGTCGATCTGCAGGTCGGGGTGGTTCACGGCATGCTCCATGGATTCGAATATCGAATACTAAACCTGCAAACTATTTGCTTTACGAGAATTTGCTGCCACGAGACGATCGTGGCCATGCAAGACAGAACCCATTCCTTACAGGCCGCATCCCTAGCCTCCGCCGCGACCGCACAAGCCGCTCCCACAGCGCAGGAGACACGCGGCCAGTGGCTGATGATCGCGGGCGGCGTGCTGCTGGGCACCGTGGGCGTGTTCGTGCAGGAGGCCGGACAGCATCCGCTGGTCACTGTGCTGTTCCGCTGCGCCTTCGGTGCCCTGGCGCTGCTGGCCTGGGGGCTGGCCACGGGCCGCGTGCGGGAGTTGCGCGTGCGCGGCAGGAGCTGGCCGGTGGTGGCGGCCACCGGCGTCCTCATGGTGCTGAACTGGGCGCTGTTCTTTGCCGCCATACCGCGCACCTCCATTGGCGTGGCCACCATCGTGTTCCACATCCAGCCGGTGTGGATCATGCTGTTCGGCACCCTGGTGCTGCGCGAGGCCGTGGCGCCACGGCAGGCGGTGGCCATGCTGGCGGCGTTGCTGGGACTGGTGTTGACCACGGGGCTGCTGGGTGGCGATGCGGCGGCCTGGGGACCGGACCATGTGTCCGGACTGCTGATGTGCCTGGCCGGCTCGCTGTGCTATGCAGCCGTGACCATCCTGGCCAAGACCGAGAAAGTGGTCACGCCGTTTGCGCTGGCCTGGTGGCAATGCGCGGTCGGCACCGTGCTGCTGCTGTGGGTGCCGCTGGTTCATGGCTGGCCGCAGGCGCCGTCATCCTGGGCCTGGCTGGCAGGGCTGGGTGTGCTGCACACCGGCCTGGCCTACGCCATTCTCTTTGCGGGCATGGCCCGCCTCACGCTGGGCCGCATCGCCGTGCTGCAGTACGTCTATCCGTTGACGGCCATCGTGCTGGACTGGGCCGTCTACGGGCGTGCGCTGGACGCCGTGCAACTGGCCGGTGTGGGCCTGATGGCCGGGGCGCTGCTGGTGGTCAAGGCCCGACAGCTGCGATGAGCCGTGCGGGCGATGAGCCGTGCGGGCCTTGTGCGCAGGGCCTACTCCTTGCCCAGCGCCTTGTACTGCTCGTACAGCTCGTCGGCCAGCCGGCGCAGGGCGCGGCCTATGGCTGCGTACTCGTACTCGTTGAGGTTGGCCAGCGAGGCACGGCCGGAAGGCCGGTCGGACCCGAAGCCTCGGCCCGGCAGCAGCACGATGCCGGTCTCATCGGCCACGCGGAACAGCATGTCGCCCGTGGACGACTGCTGCACCGCCCATTGCGAGAAGGCCTCGCCGTAGAGCCGGCAGGTGACGTTCTGCAGGTCGATCAGCGTGTAGTAGTTGACCGAGTTGGGGTTCTCCAGCGGGGGCATGCCCAGCTCGCGGTACAGCGTGGCCTCGCGGCGGCGGATCAGCTGCTTGAGGGCCTGCTTGTAGGCGTCCGCTTCATCCATGAGCGCAAACAGCGAGAACAGCACCATCTGCACCTGCTGCGGCGTGGACAGGCCGGCCGTGTGGTTCAGCGCCACCACGCGGCTGTCGGCCACCAGGCGGTCTATGAACTTGAGCGAGCGCACATCGGGCAGCAGCGAGCGGTAGCGGTGGTCCAGCGCCTTCTTGGCGGACTCGGGCAACTGCGCCAGCGCATGGTCGAACACGTTGTCCTTGTGTGCCGCGATCACGCCCAGGCGCCAGCCCGTGGCCCCGAAATACTTGGAGAACGAATACACCAGCAGCGTGTTCCGGGGGCAGACCGAGAACAGGGACTGGAATTCATCGGCAAAAGTGCCGTAGACATCGTCGGTGAGGATCAGCAGGTCGGGCCGCTGCTCGGCCACGATGGCGCGCACGCGGTCCAGGCTGCGCTGGTCCATCTTCACGGACGGCGGGTTGCTGGGGTTCACGCAGAAGAAGATCTTGACGTCCGGGTCCTTGAGCTTGTCCAGCTCGGCGTCGGAGTACTGCCAGCCATTGTCGGGGTCCGCGTGTATAGGCACTTCCTTGAGGTCGTACTGCGCCAGTTCGGGGATCTCGATATACGGCGTGAACACCGGCATGCCGATGGCCACCTTGTCGCCGGCCTTGAGCAGGCCGCTGATGCGCAGGCTCTCGAAGATATAGGCCATGGCCGCCGTGCCGCCCTCGACCGCGAACAGGTCCACCGACTCGGGCGGCACGGCGCCGCCTGCCATCTCGCGCACGATGTACTGGCGCACGATCTGCTCGCTCACGGTGAGCATGCGCGGCGGCACGGGGTAGTTGCAGCCCAGGATGCCGTCCACCATCTCGTGCAGGAAGGCGGCGGGGTCCAGCCCCAGCTGGTCGCGCACATAGCTCAGCGACTTGCCCAGGAACTTCACGCCCTCCTGATCGCGGTGCTCGGCGATGAAGCGCTCGAAGCGCCCCTCGATGCCGTCGAGTTTGGCCAGCCCGCCCACGCCCACCGTCATGTAGGAGTACGACAGCTCCGACTCCGCCGCCGCGAACAGCCCCAGCCGGAAGAAGGCCCGGCGCGGCGTGGTCGCCAGGAAGTTGGGATTGCCGCGCCCCGCATTGAGCATGAGGCGGTTGGCCTTGCCCGAGGCCACCTTGATCAGTTCGTCCTTGAGTTCGAACGGGCTCAAATTCGCCAGACTCCGATAATCCTTGCTCATTGCGCAGCTCCTTGTGATGGTCCTTGGTGGTCCTTGGGGATCGGTCAGGGGTGATCAGGGGTGATCAGGCAAAGGCGATGACCAGCGGGCCCAGCAATGTGAGGAACACATTGGCCAGCGCATAGGTGATCGCGAACGGTGCCGTGGGAATCGAGTTGCCGGCCTTGTCCAGAATCTCGCCAAACGCCGGGTTGGCGCTGCGCGCCCCGGACAGCGAGCCCGCGAACACGGCCACGTTGTCATAGCGCAGCACGTACTTGCCGAACAGCATGGCGATCAGCAGCGGCACGATGGTCACCACCACACCCAGCAGGAACAGCGTCAGGCCCTGCTGCATCACCGTGGTCACGGCCTGCTGGCCCGACTGCAGACCCACCATGGCCACGAAGCCGGCCAGGCCCAGGTCGCGCAGCAGCGTGGAGGCGGCCGTGGGCATGTTGCCGAAGGTGTGCTTGCGGCTGCGCCACCAGCCGAACAGCAGGCCCGCCAGCAGGGCGCCGCCGCCGCTGCCCAGCGTGATGGGAATGGAGCCCAGGCGCAGCACCAGCAGCCCGATCAGCAGGCCCACCGTGATGCCCAGGCCATGGAAGACAAAGTCCGTCTTGTCGCTGGGAACGATGATGGGGCCCACCGACTGCGCAGCCTTTTGCACATCCTGCGGCGTGCCGAACAGCGTCACCACATCGCCCGGCATGACCATGGTGGCCGGCGCAATCGGCACCGGCGTGCCCGCGCGCATCAGCGCCACTGCGTACACGCCGTGCTTGAACTCCTGCGACAGGCTGTCCAGGATGTCCTTCACGCTGCGGTTCAGGTACTGGTTGTTGGAGATGGCCACGTCGCGCCGCACCATCACCACGTCCATGCCCTCGGCGCCCTGCAGCTCCTCGCCCACCGAGGCGCCCAGCGCCACCACGGCCGCGCGCCGGCCCACCAGCAAGATGATGTCGCCGGCTTCCAGCGCCAGGCTGCCGTCCACGCCCACCATCGCGTTCCTGCGCTGTATGCGCTCCACCGTCACCGTGCCGCCGTTGGCGGTGGCGCTGGCCTCCAGCTCCGCCACGGTGCGGCCCGCCTGTCCCACGCGGAAAATGCGCCCCACCAGATCCGGCACGGCCGGTGACTCGCCGGTTCCGTACACGCGCACGCCCTTGAGCAGCTCCTGCTCGGCCTGGATCGCGTCCTCGCGGATCTTGCGGCCCGTCAGCCACTGCAGCACGTTCACGCACATGATGATGGCGCCGAAGGAGCCGAAGATATAGGTCACCGCATAGCCGATGGCCACATTGGCCTGCATGCGCTGCACCTCGCCGGGCGCCAGCCCCAGCTTCTCGATGGCCGAGCCCGCCGTGCCGATGATGGCCGACTGCGTCAGCCCGCCAGCGGCCAGCCCCGCCGCCAGCCCCTTGTCCAGATGGAACACCCGCGCGATCACCACCACCGTGACCAGCCCCGACACGGCCACCACCAGGGCCATCAGGATCTCCTTGACCGATTGCCGACCCAGCGAGCGGAAGAACTGCGGCCCGCTCTCGAAGCCCACGGCATAGATGAACAGCGCAAACAGCACCGCCTTGATGCCCGAATCAATGGTCACCCCCACCTGGCTGATCAGCACCGCCGCCAGCAGCGACCCCGCCACGCCCCCCAGCTGGAACGACCCGAACCTGAACTTGCCCACCCAGTAACCGAGCGCCAAGGCCGCAAACAGCGCGATTTCCGGAGCCTGATGAAAGATGCTTCTGAGAAAGTCCACAGCCACCTCTGCTTCTGGGTTGAGGTCCACGGCGGCGCAAGGCAACGGAAGCTGCTGCCCCGGGAGGGCAGGGGGCATTGCGTGCGCGTGGACTGGGAAACGGCGAGTCGCTATTGGAAATAGCTATCGAAAATACTTCTGCACAAATGATTGTGACCAAGAAATATTCAATCGAATATGGCTATTTCATTGGCTTCTTTGGGTCGATCCTTATTGAGAACAGAGCCACTATTCACGACAAAGACCAACGGCAATGTAGGACTGCGCCGTCAGCAAAAGCGGATACATATACAGGCCTGCCTTGCTTGCAGGCCCAGGGTTCCAGTTTTTGGATGAAATCTATTGCCCGCCAGCTGAATTCATCAATTACGCCTCTCGCGCCCAGATGAGGTGAAGCTCTCCGTCCACAAAACCGGCGCTCACCGCTTGCGACTGGCGCAGCCGAAGGGCTCCTGCCGCTTCCGAGGCCACGTAGGAGCCAAGCAGCTTCCTGGCAGCAGCAAGTCCCTTATCCCACTCGCTTCCCACGACTTCATGCGGCAACTCGAAGTGAGGGTCGTCGGACATGAATATGTCATCGCACGCCCAGTCCGGGTCCTGCGGGTCGTAGGTCGGGCAGCCCACAATCTGGAGCTCGTGCGATGTGGGCGAGTCATACAGATTGAAGTGGAATGCCGCGATTCCTTCTGGCAGATCGCCGGAAAGTGTTTCGTCGACCCATTGGGAAAATTGCTTTTCAATTGCTTTCACGGTTTCAATATTCTGATGCAATGTGGATCAAAAAATCTTTCCATCATATAGGGAAGTCTGAAAGAAAGAATTGATTTGCATGCTTCAAAAAATATCCGGCTCCGGCACAGCCCGCCCAAAGCCCGTCTCCAGAAAATCAAAATCGCATCCCTCATTGGCCTGCAGGATATGGCGGCCGAACAGCCAGCCATAGCCGCGCTCGTAGCGCGCGGGCGGGGGCGTCCATGCGGCGCGGCGGGTGGCGAGTTCTGAGTCGCTGACTTCCAGGTGGATGCGGCGGGCGGGCACGTCCACCGTGATGCGGTCGCCCGTCTTGACCAGGGCCAGCGGCCCGCCCACGGCGGACTCGGGCGAGCAGTGCAGCAGGCAGCCGCCGTAGCTGGTGCCGCTCATGCGGGCGTCGGACAGGCGCAGCATGTCTTTCACGCCTTGCTTGAGAAGCCTGGTGGGAATGGGCAGCATGCCCCATTCGGGCATGCCCGCGCCCTTGGGGCCGGCGTTGCGCAGCACCAGGATGTCTTCGCCGTTCACATCGAGATGGGGGTCGTCCACGGCCTGCTTGAGGCTGGGGTAGTCGTCGAACACCAGGGCGCGCCCCGTATGGCGCAGCAGGTGCAGGGCGCAGGCGCTGGGCTTGATGACCACGCCGTCCGGCGCCAGGTTGCCGCGCAGCACGGCCAGCGCCCCTTCGGCGTAGATGGGGCGGGACAGGGGGCGGATCACGTCGTCCTGGTGGACCTGGCTGCCCGCAATGTTCTCGCCCAGGGTCTTGCCGTTGACCGTCATGGCCCCGGTGTCCAGATGCGGGCGGATGCGTTCCAGCAGGGCGCGCAGGCCGCCTGCATAGAAGAAATCCTCCATCAGATAGCGGTCGCCGCTGGGCCGGATGTTGGCGATCACGGGCACGCGGCGGCTGAAGGCGTCGAAGTCATCGAGGCTGACCGGATGGCCCGCGCGCCGCGACATGGCGATCAGGTGAATGATGGCGTTGGTGGAGCAGCCCATGGCCATGGCGCAGGCAATGCCGTTCTCGAAATGCGCACGCGTGAGCATGCGGGCGGGCGTGAGGTCTTCCCACACCATCTGCACGATGCGGCGGCCGCAGTCGGTGCTCATGCGGATGTGGTTGGCGTCGGCGGCCGGAATGGACGAAGCGCCCGGCAGCGCCAGGCCCACGGCCTCGGCAATGCCCATCATGGTGGCCGCCGTGCCCATGGTCATGCAGGTGCCGTGGCTGCGGGCAATGCCGGCTTCCATCTCGCGCCCGGCCTGCTCGTCCAGCCGGCCGGCGCGGCGTTCGTCCCAGAACTTGAAGGCGTCCGAGCCCGAGCCCAGCACCTGCCCCTTCCAGTTGCCGCGCAGCATGGGGCCGGCCGGCAGGTAGATGAAGGGAAGGCCCATGGAGATCGCCCCCATGGTCAGCCCCGGCGTGGTCTTGTCGCAGCCGCCCATGAGCACGGCGCCATCCACCGGGTGGCTGCGCAGCAGCTCCTCCGTCTCCATGGCCAGGAAGTTGCGATAGACCATGGTCGTGGGCTTGACCATGCTTTCCGACAGCGAGATGGCCGGCAGCTCCAGCGGAAATCCTCCGGCCTGCAGCACGCCGCGCTTGACGTCTTCCACGCGCTGCCGAAAGTGGGCATGGCACTGGTTGGCATCGCTCCAGGTGTTGACGATGGCGATCACGGGCTTGCCCATCCAGTCCTCGTAGCCATAGCCCATCTGCAGCACGCGCGAGCGGTGGCCGAAGGAGCGGAAATCATCGGGAGCAAACCAGCGTGCGCTGCGCAGGGATTCGGGGGAACGTGTCATGGTTGTGGGGCTCCTCGGTAGCTGCCGGCAGTGGATGCAGGCCCTGGCGGGTTCGCGGCCAGCGGCCCTTTCCTGAAGCGCGCCGCCGCCGCATCCAGCCCGTCGCGCAGCAAGAGCGTGTCCAGCGCCACGGCCACGAACTGCGCGCCCAGCTCCAGGCATTCGCGCGCCCGTGCCTCGTCCACCATCAGGATCCCCGGCGCCTTGCCGCAGGCGCGGATGCGGGCGATGGCCTGGTCGATGGCCCGGTTCACCACAGGGTGGCGCGCCTGGCCCGGATAGCCCAGGCTGGCCGACAGGTCGGCGGGGCCGATGAAGATGCCGTCCACGCCATCGACGGCCGCAATCGCCTCGATCTGCTCCAGCGCCTCGGCCGTCTCCACCTGCACCAGCAGGCACAGCTCGTCGGCCGCACGTGCCACATAGTCGGCCGTGCGCCCGAAGTTGGCCGCGCGAGTGGAACCGCCCATGCCGCGCATGCCCTGGGGTGCATAGCGCATGGCGCGCACGGCATCCCGCGCTTGCTGCGCGTTCTGCACAAAGGGCAGCAGCAGGGACTGGGCGCCCAGGTCCAGGTAGCGCTTGATCAGCACCGCATCGTTGCAGGCGGGCCGCACCACGGCATGCACGGGCAGGGCGCCCGGTGCGGGCAGGGCGGCGGCCACGGCCTGCAGCTGGCCCAGCATCAGCGGCACGTCGGTGGGCGTGTGCTCGGTATCGAGCAGCACCCAGTCGTAGCCCGCGCCGCCGATCATCTCGCAGACAAAGGGGGAGGGAATGGTGGACCACAGGCCGATCTGCGGGCGGCCTTCGCGCAGCGCGCGCTTGAACGTATTGGCGGGCAGCATGCTCATGGGGACTCTCCTGAAGCTGTTCACTGGACCTGGATGTTTCCCTTGCGCACCACCTCGCTCCAGCGCGCCACCTCGGCGGCGATGAAGCTGGCGGCCTGGGCGGGCGTGCCCGGCGTGGGCTCGTTGCTCATGGCGGCCAGCCGGGCCATGACCTCGGGCTCGGCCAGGAGGGACTGGCAGGCCTGGTTGAGCCGCTCCACCACATCGGCCGGCATGCCCGGCGGCCCCGCCAGGCTGGTCCATGAATAGTTGACGACCTGCGGCTGGCCGGCCTCGGCCATGGTGGGCACATCGGGCAGGGCCGCCAGACGCCGCTCGCCTGCCACGGCCAGCGCACGCAGCTTGCCCGCCTGCGCAAAGCCCACGGCCGAGGTGGCGGGCACGAACAGCAGGTCTGCCTGGCCGCCCATCACATCGGTCATGGCGGGCACATCGCCCTTGTAGGGAACGTTGTTGAAGCTCACGCCGGCCGCCTGGCGCAGCAGCTCCGTCGTCACATGGCTGGACGAGCCAATGCCCGTCAGCGCCACATTCACCGTGCCGGGGCTGGCCTGGGCCAGGGCCACCACATCGGCCACCGAAGCGACCTTCAGCCTGGGCGAGGCCAGCAGCAGCATGGGCACGCGCCCCAGCATGGCAATATGCGTGAAATCCCGCCGCGTGTCGTACTTCACGTTGGGATTGACCAGCTGGTTGATGGCATGCGTGCCCGGCCCGCCAATCACCAGCGCGTAGCCATCGGCCCGCGCCCGCGCCACGGCCTCGGAGGCCAGCGAGCCATTCACGCCGGGCCGGTTCTCCACCACCACGGGCTGACCCAGGCGCTGCGACAGGCGCTCTCCCACCAGCCGGCCCACCACATCGGTCTGGCCACCAGGAGGGAAGGGAATCACCAGCGTGATCGGCCTGACCGGCCAGGCAGCCTGGGCCTGGGCGTGTGCCGGGGCCGGCATCGGGGCCGGAGCCAGGGCTGCAGCCAGCAGGCGCGCCATGGCGCTGCGGCGGTTGGAGAGCGAAGGGCGCATGGTGGTCTCCTCTTGAATGATTGCGCAATCATTTCAAGCAAAGGCAGCGCTCTCCATTCGGACGTACGAGGGGAAAAAATCAGACCGTGCTGATGGACATCATCGTTAACATGACCACGCAATCATCCTCAAGCCGCCTCTCCATCGCCATTCCAGGCAAAGGCCTCGCATGACCCTCCGCACCCTGCGCAACGCCAATGCGCCCACGCTCAAGGACCTGGCCCGCATTGCCGGCGTGTCGCCCATCACCGCCTCGCGCGCGCTGCACCGGCCTGAACTGGTGGCCGAGGCCACGCGGCTGCGCGTGGCGCAGGCCGTGGAGCAATCGGGCTACGTGCCCAACTCCCTGGCGGGCGGGCTGACCTCGCGCCAGACGCGGCTGGTGGCGGCCATCGTGCCCTCGGTGGGGCACTCGCTGTTTTCCGACATGCTCGATGCGCTCATCCACACCCTGGCCGCGCAGCGCTATGAAACCACGCTGGGCATCTCCAGCTATGACCCGGAGCATGAGGAAACCTGGCTGGCCGCCATGCTCAGCCGCCGCCCGGACGGCATCGTGCTCACCGGCACCGAGCACACGGCCCGCACGCGGCGCCTGCTGGTCAATGCCGACGTGCCCGTGGTCGAACTCTGGGACTACCAGCCCCATCCGCTGGACATGGTGGTCGGCTTCTCGCAGGAAGACGCGGGCCGCGCCGCCTTCCGCCACCTGACCGCCTGCGGCTACCGGCGCCCGGCCATCCTGCGCGCCGATGACAGCCGCGCCGCCCGCCGCGCCCTGGGCTTCACCCGCGCCGCCGCAGAAGCCGGTGCCCCGGTTACTGCGCAAATCGTCTTCTCGGAAGCCATCCCCCAATCCGGCCGTGGCCGCGATGCCCTGAGCGCCCTGCGCGCCCAGGCACCGGAGGTCGATGCCGTCTTCTGCAGCTCCGATGCGCTGGCGCAAGGCGTGCTCTCCCACGCCCACGCGCTGGGCCTGCGCATGCCAGAGGAATTCGGCGTGCTGGGCTTTGGCGACCAGGCCCTGGCGCTGGACGCCTGGCCCGCCCTGTCCACCGTGCGCGTGGACGGCGCCGCCATCGGCCGCCTGGGCGCAGAGGCGCTGATTGCGCGCATGGCCGGTGGCGTGGCGGTGGCCGCGCAGGATATGGGGTTTGAGGTGGTGGGGAGGGGGAGTACGCGTGGGCACCAAGATGCGCGCTGAGCGCCAGCGTGAGGCGATGGCCGGGCAGCGGCAGGAAGACCGGCTTTATCTCAGTATCAGCAAGGCGCCGCGCTAGTCCATAACCGGGCCCAGCCCATGCCCAGCAGGCCGGCGCCCAGTACCAGCCAATGCTCGCCGGCAAGGCCGGGCCGGATCCTGTTCCCCTGCCATGAGCGCGGGCGCCAGGGCGACGGCGGGCCGGCCCGGGCGCCTGCGCGAAGGGTAGGCGTATTACGACGCACAGGAAGGCGTTGGCCCGATGGCTGTACCGAGGGCCACACCGCATCCTGAAGGCGTTACGGACCAAAGCCCCACCATGAACACAGAACTGCTGGAATCCCCACGTATCGAACCGGCCGCCGGCGCAGGCACGCTTGCGCCTTCTTTCCTGCATGTGCCGCTCTACGAGCGCCTGGCCAACCATCTGCCCACCGAACAGGAGCGCCAGGCTGCTGCGGACTTCCTGCACGGCGTGATCGCCGAGACCTCTGCCGATGCCGATGGCCTGCCGGACAACCCGGAGCACCTGACCGACTGGATGCGTGCCAATGTCGAGAAAGTGCACGCCCAGTACCAGGCCTACCTGGCAGAGCGCAAGGCGGGTGCGGCACGCCGCTACTTCGGCAACCGCGCCCATGCCCTGTACTTCCTGCGCAATGTGGCGCCTACCAAGCTGGTGGACGGTTCCTGGCTCTACGGCCTGTGCGCGCATGCGGGCAACTCACGCATGTCGGACCTGGTCACCACCTATGTGGAAGAACTGGGCGACGGCATGGCCGACAAGAACCACGTCAAGCTCTACCGGGAACTCCTGGCCAGGTATGGCCTTGATCCCGTGGAGGATCTGCCCGACGACCTGTACCGGCAGGGGCTGGTACAGCTGGCGTTGGGCTGGAATGCGCAGCAGTTCCTGCCCGAGATCGTGGGATTCAACCTGGGCTATGAGCAATTGCCGCTGCACCTGCTCATCACCGCCTACGAACTCAATGAACTGGGGATAGATCCCTACTACTTCACGCTGCATGTCACCGTGGACAACGCCGACACCGGCCATGCCCGGCGCGCCTGCATTGCCGCCTGGGAGAACGCGCCGCGCATTGACGATGGCGGCGACTACTGGCGCCGCGTACGCGCAGGCGCCCGGCTGGCAGACACGGGCACCAGCACGCTGGACGTGATCCGGTCGTTCGATATCGAAGCTGAGGTGGTGCGCATCCTGGCGCGCAAATCGCCTTCCGGGCATGGCGCGCACTCGGACTTCTGCAAGGTGGCCGGCCGCAGCGTCAATGACTGGCTGTCCCATCCGCAGGACATGCCTGCCTTCCTGGCAGCGCTGGAGCAGGCACGCTGGATACAACGCAACCGGCCTGCGGAGGAAAGCCGCTTCTGGCAGCTGCTGCAGGGCGAGCGGGCAGAGATGTTTGGTGTTTTCTCTCCCTATGAGCTGCAAGTCATTCATGACTGGCTGCGTGGGCCGGCCAGTGCGGATGGCGCCTCCTTCGAATCCGTGGCCGAGCCCGGCAAACCGGCGCGGCGCATGAGCTTTCGCGTGGCCGAACGCCTGCGCACATCCCGTGGCGCGCGACCCGACCCGGGCCGCAGCGCGCAGGAGCTGGACACAGACCTGATGCTCTTCGAGCAGCGCTACCCCACGCTCGATCCAGCGGCCCAGCATGAGTTGCTGGTACAGGCCATGTCACCGGGCCTGCACTGGACGCCCCTGGGCCTGCGCGCCACCCGCCTGTTCCTGGGCCGGTAGGCCATTCGACCCTCTTTACCTACCCGGGAAAAATCATCTGGTCATTGGGCAAGATGGGCTTGCTCTTTGACCCATTCCCGGCTTTTGCCACGCACGCACCAGGCGGGATTCTTTACCCAGTCTGTGAAATAAATGGTGGGGTGGTCTTCCAGAATATTGCAGCGTGTATAGCCTAATTTTGGCATGGCATAGTATTGCAAAGGAGTTATTACAAGAAGAAAAGTAATCATGATCACTACTCCCGTGATTGTGGTAATCGTGAAAATGCGCTCTGAGATTTTCAGGATACTTGATCTGCAAGGAATTGATTTTTGTACAAGAAAAATAATTCCTGTGATTGACATTATAGGGAAATACGCCACTAGCAAACTGGATGGTGTAATTCTTACGGATGGAGCGGAATTTTTCAGTTCAATTATTGTGTTTAGGAATGAAAATTTTGTACTCCATATTGATAGTGCTGAGACCAATAGAAGGGAAGGAATGCCATGGATTAAAGATTTTCTGAACTCGGTCAGATTATTTTCTTCCACTTAAATATCCATATTTTTCGATTAATAGGTGCCAGCAGATTGCTGGGCTGTACCGAGCGTTTGTCTTTGTTTTTCTTCTTTTACTTCTGTTGCTTAACTCTCTCAGGTTGATGGCGCCATCTCTGATTTTCCTTTGTGATACCACCACTCAGGTGGATACGCCTTGACGACATTTCACCGAGATCCATGGTCTGAATCATTGGGCAGGCGAGCTTGCTCATTGACCCATTCCCGGCTTTTGCCTCGCACACACCAATCGGGATTTTTGACCCAGTCAGTGAAATATATGGTGGGATGATCTTCCAGAATGTTGCAGCGGGTATAGCCAAGTTTTGGCATGGCATAGTATTGAAAAGGCGTAATTGCAAAAATACAAAAAAACATAATAAGAACTCCTGCGGCTATGGCGGATAAAAAAATACGCGTTGTGATTTTTATGGCGTCTTCCATGCAAGGGATTGCTTTTTGTATTGCAATGATAATTCCTGTGATTGAAATTATTGGCACACACAACGCAATTGGTTCAAATGGTGTGATTCTTACTGATGGTGCGAGTTTATTCAAATCATTTACGGTTTCGCATAGAGAATAGAAAATACTCCAAATTGACATTGCTAGAAGCAGCAGAAAAAGTGGAATACTCCATATTATTGATTTTCTGATTTCGGTTAAATTTCTTTTTTCCATTTCAAGACTAATCAATTTTTGCGATTGATAGGAGATAGTAAGTTTTTAGGATGGTTCTGGGGTATTTCTTTGATCTCTGTTGTTTCATGATTGCCACTCAACTGTTCTGTGACGAGAGCGTCAGTATTAACGCGATATATGCCAGAAGGTGTGCTGTTTGTCAAAATTTTTAATGAAGTAATAACATTTTTCTTTATTTCCCAACTTTTATCGATTCCATTTAAAGTTATCCCGGTAAAAAGTACCATTAAGGCCATGGCACCTAAAGAAAAAACAGCAATAGTGGTTACGCTTGCGACAAAAATTCCCGCCCCTATACCAACCATCGTCGCCAACCCAGCCTTGACCGCCTCCACCCCAATCCCTCCCACCAGGTCATGCATGGTCTTCTCGTCGTTGAAGATGAAGTCCAATGTCTCCACGCCGATGCCAACGACCAAGCTCAAGATGAAGCCCCCTCTGGCCACGCCCTGAAGGCCGCGCATGCCCAGACCCATCTGGACCATGCGGGGATTGGTGGTGAGAAAGCGCGTGCCCTGCAGCAGATTGCCGCGAAACCCGGCTCGGCCCGTGATGATGATATAGGTGCCCTTGGGAGTCGCCTTGACATAGGTGCGCGCACCGGCAAGGCGCAATGCAATCAGCGTTCTGGTGAACAGGTACGCGTCATTGGCCAGCATGGAGGCGGGGATGGTCCAGGGTTTGCCGGCATTGGGGCTGGCCGTCTGCGTCCAATACCGGCCCAGGGCGCTTTGGGCCAGGATGGCGCGCAGGCTGGCCGCCAGGCGCGGGTCATTGCGTGACCTGTCTTGCAGGACGCCCACGAACTCTTGCGGCGTGAGAACCACCACGTCCACCTGCTGGCTGTCCATGGCGCGGGTGATCTGCCTGTTGAAGGCCTTTTCATAGCTGATATACGGACGGGTGATATCGGTGGATGTTGCCATGGCCTGCATGCGAATGGTTAATGGAATGAATAAGGAAATGGTGGTTTGCCAAATGCCAGAAAAATCACGAACGCAGGCCTCCCATCAGGCCTGTGATGAATCAGGACCGATCAGGTATCAGAGTGGGAATTACGCGTTCGCAATCATTCCCAAGGCCAATGTCAATCAATGGCGTGGGAATTCCGTTGTGGGACTCCGGCTATTTGATTTCTTGGGTATCTGGAAGTCAAGCAGAAAGGCTGGTGACTGATTATTTTCAGATTATTCCTAGATGCATATACGAGATGCATGCCTTGAGTGCAGTCGATATGGATTTGGAATGAGGAAGAGGGCGGTGACAAGGCTTTGCCAGTCAGTGCAGCCATTTTCCCCAGTGGACGCAGGCCAGCCGACACCGCCGTGCTGCGGGCCTTTGCGGCCACAGGCACGGCACCGTGGTGATGCGGTCATGAAGACCCGGTACAAGGACACCGCGCGCAGCGGGCTGGCGTTTCATATCATCGAGTGCTGCGCGGGCCTGGCGGCGCAGCCCCAACGGCAACAGCCGGCCGCCATCATCCAGCCCGGTCACAACCTCGTATATCCATGACAGCCAGTGAAAGATTGAAGGCCTGGGCACGACGCATCAAGCGCGATGGCGTCACCCTGTGGCTTGCCTGCAAGAGCCCGCAGACGCCTTGGTACGGTAGGGCCTGCTCACACTAATGTGGGGTCGCGAAGCTGCCTGCCAGCCCGCCAATCAAGGCGCGCGACGCCGTGCGTGTGCCCACACGCACAAGGAGCGCAACGCCGAGTGGCGGGCTGGCAGGCAGCTTCCCTTCGGGTTGCCCGGCTGCGGGACCGTCTGCGGCGTTGCACGCGCTTGCAAGGCACGGGCCTTGCTGCGCACGTGCGCCTTGCATACGACCCCGCAGCCGGGCAACGCGATCCCCAGATTAGTGTGAACAGGCCCTAAGACCCTGGGCGCCTTCGTAGTCGCCTACGCCCTGAGCCCCATCGACCTGATCCCCGACTTCATCCCCGTGCTGGGCTATGTGGATGACGTCCTGCTGCTGCTCGCGCTGATCTGGCTCACCGTGCGGCTGCTTCCCCCGGCCGTGCTGGCCGACAGCCGCCAGCAGGCCGAGGCCTGGATGCAGGTCCAGGGCCGCAAGCCCCGAAGCCGTGCCGGAGTCGCCCTGGTGGTGAGCGTCTGGCTATGCGTTTGCGTGGGAGTCTTCCTTGCGTTCCGAAGGCGCTGGGGTCTTTGAGCGCGGAGCCTTGCCGGGCTGAGCGGCGGCGGGCGGGCAACACAAGGATGCGGGAGCTGTGCCTGAGCGCTGTATCATCTCGCCCAGGTGCTGAACACACCTTCACAGGCGGTCCCGCCACACTCCCGAAAGCAGTTGGACGTACTCACAGGAGGCCTTATGGCTGCTTTCCTTGCGGGCGTATCAATGCCCGAACCCTCTCCCAATCCTTTGCGTGGTCCCGTGCTTCGAGCACTTGGGCATTCCTTTGCGTCAGCCGCCAAGCGTGCTCATTGAGGAGTTGCCATGCTGTACTTTCAACTTTCCGAGCCCGAGTACAACAGCCTGCGGCGCGTGCAGGATCAGTTGGGGCTGATTTCCAGTTTGATCATGGGTGCCTACCCGGGGCATGCATTGGAGCCGGTGACTCCGGGGCAATTGCTTGCGTTTATTCAGGCACAGGAAGAGGCGATTGAGGGGGTGATGGGAGGAGTGAGTGAGCGCGGGGTGGTGAGGGAACTGGATTGACTGTGTGCTGCCCTGGGTGGCCACGCATGTGATGCGTGGCCTTTCTGGGCGCTTTTGCGGTTGCTCGCAGGGTTTGGAACACGTGGAGAGCTGGGCTATTGAGGACTGCTCTCGGCCAGGAGCGGTCGGTCGCGACGCCCGCCTGGCCAACCACGTCAGGCTGGCTACAGTCATTCAGTTCAGAAATACCAATTACTTCTGATGCTAAGAGCAGCCAGTGACCTGAGGAGTCTGCTGAAGTCCTGTCATGGTCTGAAAGTTGTTTAGATAAATGAGGGAATGTAGATTTATCACCCCTTTGAGTAAGAAAGATGAACTCACTCTTCGTCTCGCGTGACTTTGCGATTCAGCGGCACAGGAAGGCCGATGGTAATCAGAAACTTCTAAGATCCGCCTGCAGTGCCGTCGAGCAAGAGATTTCCGGCGCGAATATCAGACTCAAAGTTTTTATACTTTCCTGTCTTTCGCGTTCCATCAGCGGCGACCACGACTGTCACGACGGAATTTCGTCCGATTTTCTTCTCTCCACGCACATATTGAGGAACCGCCTTCTTCGAGAAGGCTATTTCACGCACTCGTACAGAGATGCTCCGGAGAACATCTTGATTGAAGTAACTGGGTGGCGTGACTCTATTTGTGCTGGATGCGCGCTTGAGCCATGCCGCTGCACGTTGACTAGCTTCAACGTATTTTCGTGTCTTGAACAAGAGCTCAACATCACAGGCCTCAATAATTAACGCGCCGATCTGCATTGCATCATAAGAGTCACTGCCCTCGGACTTGATTAGCAATCCAGGCGCTAGTCTCTTTGCTGCGGAAAGAACGAGCTCTGCACGATCTGTATCGTTCTTTAGGTGCAACTGGAAAGCGTCGTATACGATTCGATAATCTGTTGCCAGAAAATCGGAGTCTGGGGCTAGAAGGTATTCGTCAAAGTACCTTCTCTGGAGCGAATCTACAACATCGCCCGAGGCAATTAGAAGCGCATTTGTCGCAAACATCCGTCTAGTGTTTGCATCAATCCCAGGGCTGTTTCCCTCAAATGCGATTCGATAAAGTTTGGCCGCACCGGCAACAGCGCCAGAGCTGACCGCAATTCCGGCTGAATAAACGATTACCTCCACGAAGTCACTGGGAGTTTCGTGCAGTAGTCCTCTAACGTAGGAGATGAATTCCTCGAAAAGCTTCTCTTCTGGTTGGACGGCAAGAATGGCAGTGAGTTCTCCTGCATTTTGTAGAGTAAATGCAGATGGATACAAAGCGGAATCAACTTCGATGATGTAGCCCTGCTCGATAATAGAGAGTGCCATCTCAGATGCAACAAGGATTCGGGACGCACCACTATCTTGAAGGCGAGCCCGTTCCAGCGCGATGCCGACGGAGAATTTTTTATCTCCGACATTCATTGCCAACGAAAGAATCTCTAGCGCCTCGGGAATAAGGCCTTGACGCCTACGCAAGTGTGCAAGGTGTACATATGCGGAGCATCTTAGGTGATCTGCCCGAGAAGGATTGTCGCGAAACTGTTCGGGCTTTTCACCTAGGTCAAGGATCTGCTTGACTACTGCCTCCGTTTCCTTTGAATACTTGCGCCAATCTGTGCCGTAGTGAACACAGCGATTGACAAGACATTCATAGAAGAAT
This sequence comes from Delftia tsuruhatensis NBRC 16741, assembly GCF_001571325.1. Classification (GTDB taxonomy): domain Bacteria; phylum Pseudomonadota; class Gammaproteobacteria; order Burkholderiales; family Burkholderiaceae_C; genus Comamonas; species Comamonas tsuruhatensis. The sequence goes on along the minus strand of NZ_BCTO01000026.1, from coordinate 19,148 downwards.
GGATTTACACCAACGGCGCTTTCTTCCGATGCTTTGGAGAAAGCTTCAAAACTCTTCTGAGTATTACCAGCTGCATGGTTCGCTAACCCAATCCAGTACAAAGTACTGTAATGTAGATGGGCTGAAACGTGTTTCTTCTGGATATATTCCTCAAGCCAAGTGATCGCTTGCTCATAAGCACCCGTTTGAAATTTGCACCGACCTATATCAATTGCAAGTTCGGCGCGCAACGACTCACTATCAGTCGTTTTGAAGCATTCCTCAAGCAAAACCAATGCGTCCGCCCACCTATGCTGCTGATATGCAGCATATGCACGTTCGACGGGTGTTGCAAGCTTTCCTTCAAGTTCCTGAACCCAGCCTAAAGAAAGAGAATTCGAAATAATTCGATTTCGAATTTTAATCACCCCGCTGCTGGACTCAAATCGTGCTATGCCGGCAAGATAAAGTTTGTTGGTGACGTGTGAAGGAATTGCATCCGATTTTCCGAAATGCAGAGAAATCAAAGCCGTCTGGAGTTCAACGTCCTTCTCAACCAAATTGCGAATGTGGTCTACGGGAGGGAGATCAAAATTCTTTAAATACAGTTCATCAACTGCAGCGTCAACATGGGATTCGCCTACATGAGCACCGTCGTCATTCCGTTCCCCGAGCCATGCCAGAATGTCCCAACTCATTCTTGGGTTTCCAGAAGTCCAGTAAAAGACTCTTTCCAAAGTATTCAGATCAAATGCTTGATCGGCGTTCTTGCAAAGCAGATTGAACTCGTCGCGAGAAAAATCGTCCAGGTAAATCTTTTGGCCAATATTAAATGGGGATATATCCTTGTTCTTTATGAGCTCTGATGGCTCAGCAACTCCTGAGAGGACATAAGAAAGTCTATTGAACTCTGGAAAATTTGTCCGTGCTGCGAAGTAAATGCTTCTAATGTATGCGAAAACTTGATCGGAGTACTGACGACTACCCAAGGCGTCAACTTCGTCCAAGAAAACTACAAGTTTCCCTTGTATCGCTGCAAGAATTTTTCGCAGTTCTCGTTCGTGGAGCCGATGTGCCGCTAGTGGTAGTGCTTTCTCCCTTCCCCGAAGGAGTTCGACTACCACACAATCAGGCAGTAGGCCAGTATCGATGATGGCGTCAACAATACTATTGAAAAATTCAAGAACTGTTTCCAGTGGGTTTGAGACGTCGAGATAAACGAATATGTCTCCTCTTTTTTGATGCGTCCTCTTTGCATGTAGCAGAAGGTTGGTTTTTCCCATCTGTCTTGCGACAAGAACATATGCTGGCCGTCCCATGTCGTCGATCACGCGCTTGAGCTGTTGATCAGCATCTCGCTCGACATAGAGATCGTCGGGAATTATGGTCAAATTGGCTAGTTTGTTCATTATTTTTTATGCCCGTTGGATCAGCTCGTCACGTATTGAATTCTTTAGGTCTCGCGGATTGTCAAATTTTTTATCTACGAAGCTTTGTATATTTATTTTAATTTTCTGACTGATATTTGCTGTATCAATCAGGGCAGCAAGATTGCCTAAGTCCTCAGAGCTCCAGCTCGGTACATGGAGTACTTGAAAATGCTCAGAAAATTTACTGGGACTTGAGAGGTCTGCAAAGTGGGGCTTCTTCAAGGAAGCTGCAAGTACCGTAATTTCCGACGCGCCGCAGTTGCTTTTGAGTTCATGCAGAAAGTTTGATATTGCTTCACAAATTCTAAAATTCTCGGAGGCATTTTCCCCAATCGGAATTTCGTCTAAGAATATGGTTAAGCTGCCTGCGGATTTTATGATGGCCAGTGGGCTGCTGCGTTCGGTGCTGAGGGGGAGTGAGAATAGGTTGCAGAGATGTTCTCGAATTGACTCTTCAATTTCCTGCTTGATTTTTTCTGCGACGGGTGTATCGCAGTTGGCTAGGTAGACATTACATATCGTGCTCGATGAATGTTCAGAGATGCGTCGAGCGATGCTGGTCTTTCCGACTCCTGAATATCCGTGAAGCCACAGGCTTCTGAAATGTATGGCGTTCTTCGCTACGCCGTCGATGGGACGTTGGAAGTAAAACTCTTCGCATGCCGGGGTATAGACGTCAAAAACAGCAAGTTTTTGACGGTCCATAACTTGGGGTTCGGTGTGTTGCGCTGTTGAACTATAGTGAGAGGCGAAGTACCTTTCACATAGCGTAGTTAACAAAAGATAAGACGGGTGGTCTACGCTGGTGGGCTTGACAATCGAAGAGTGTGTTGACCTCGGTATGTGTACGGCTTCCCCAAAGTATGGTGTTGCGGACTTGCGTGTCACAATCTTTTTTAGTCCAAATAATCTCTTTTGTTCGTATGCTTCAATCCCATGAAGCGCGAATTTTGGATTATCCGAATGGACAAGGCGTTTAAAGCGGATGTCTAAGTCGTCCAGTATGGGGCTAACTATGCTTAACTCGTCACGTTGCTTGTGGCGGACTAGTCCAGTGAGTATTTTTATTGCATCAGCAAGGACTGAACCATGCGATGGTGAAGCCATTAATAGAAGTCCTACCGTCTTGTCATTGAAGGCTTCTCGATGGGATTCGATTAGATATCTGGTTATTATTCCGCCGAAACTGTGTGCTACGAATATTATTATCTTGTACTGAAACAATGATCGACCATGCGGTGTGGATTTGCTCTCTATGGTCCGAAGCATTTCAGCTGCGCAGTCGGAAATTCCGTAGTCAGCCGAGCCCAGCCCAGTAAAGTAGTCAGGTGCGACTACGTCGAAAGCACGGTATCTAGGGTCATCGATAAGCATCGACGGCCAATAGCTCTGTCCCGAACGCCAGCACTTATCAGCACAAGAGTTTATGCCGTGGACGAAGACTATAGCTGCGGTTGTGTCTTTCCTTGCGCGAAGCCAGTACGTTGTGTTTGATTGCACGATGTCCAAAATTTTCTCTGTGGCCAGGTTCTTCTATCTATTTGTATCACATTGCAGCTTCTAGGCTGCTGCCGGTTTCGATGACAGTGCCGAGATCAGGTTTTCGCGGATCGCAGCGACCACCAGCAGCCGCTGCACAGCAGGTGTCGATGGACGCGTTTCAACCGACCGCAAAGGGTCGATAGCAGACCATCTACAAAATCAATTCCCATCCCTGACCCCAGCCATCTCCCGAGTCCCTCGACACCCCGCACCAAACGCCGAACACCCCCAAAACGCCTTCCCAGCCGCAGGCCCTCGCTTGGCAACCCGCTGAACCATGGCTTTCCCGCATTGAGGACAGCCAAGTATTGGGGCGGCAGCCGGTGGCACTGTGTCAAAAGCAGGCTCCGTCTTGACGGGCTCGGCCACAGGCACAGGGTTCGCCAAAGGTACAGAAGTCCGGGCCTTGTTTGCTGAAGCCGCTCCTGTCTGGGCCTTTGCTTCCTTCAGCAATTTCATGAGCGCGGCTCCGTCCATGAGGTGGATATTCCTCCCCGCAGCAAACGCCACAGCCTCCTGAGTGAACCGGCCAGAGGTCACTACAAAGCCGGCAGCAGCCCCATCAGCTGCCATGACGCCATAAAGTTCGCGCACCGTGGAAACGCCGACCTTGAAGGCTTTCCACTGCTTGCATTGCACCAGTGTCTTTTCGCCATTCTTCGAGAGGACCAGGTCCACGCCACCATCGGGCCCGCCGCCACCGGTTTCCTTGACGCTGTAGCCGCGCCGCCGAAATCCCTCACCCACCAGCGTTTCAAACTCCCGCCATGACATGTTCTGCAGCGCATCCGCGCTGGAACTGGCCGACGTTGTTTCGAACAACCGGCTGCGGCGGCGCTTGCGCACGGCAGAAATGGCCGCGCCGGCCAGGCAGATGAGGGGCAGGATGTACTGGCCACCGGTAGCCAAGCCCTGCCATATGGCCGTGGTTGCCAATTGGCCGATTTGCTGCGGGCTTTGCGCTGCAGGCAGGGGACGGATGGCAATGGAGTGCAGCACCATGTAGCTGGTGAGCGCCAACGCGATGCCAGCCCACCAGGGCAGCATGGCGACCAGATCCATGAGGTCTTCTGCCGTGCTGGTCTTTCGTTTTCTTGCCACTCCCGCTCCTCCACCGTTCAAATTGCCGAACATTTTGCAACATTTATGGGTGAGGCGAATTCCTGTGCCAATGGGTGCGGTGAAATCAAGAGAAATTGACACTGATGATGTCTTCTGGCTGGCGATGAATGTGTGCAATGTGCTATTGATTACGTAGCGGGTGGTCTATGCCTGGTCTGCGAAATTCCTTGCCTTGTCATTTGGGGCAATGGATTGATCGTGCTCATTGCCATGGGTCGCGCAGGGGACAGGCGCCATTGGGTGTGAGAGAGCAGTCCGGCTGCTGTCCTTATCCCCAGTGCTGTATGAATTTGTGTCACTTGTTTGGGGGACATACAGGGCCATGGCGGCTACCTAGCATCCGGTCGACTGGAGCGCAAAAGGAGGGCGGGCGATGACTGCGGTGCGGTCATTTCTTCAACGCCGCCGCTTGTTTGCACACCGATTCGAGGCCGAATCCGGCCTTTCACCATCAGGAGCCTTCGCCATGTCCGACCCTGCAAATTCAACGAATGCATTCACACCGTCTGCCGATATCTACAAGGGAATTTCCGTTCTCAGTTCAGAGGACTGGATCGGGCTGACGACGTTCTTCGAGTCTGCAGTCACCGACAACCCGACCACCACGGAGCTGATGCGCGCCATGCTGGGCATGCAGAAGCAGGATGCTTTCAGGCCGGAGTTTTCCGAAGCGGTGGAGCTGTTCGTCACGCTCAAGGGTGTCGGCCAGAAGTTCAAGGTCGATGTGCAGGACAAGATGCTGACCCTTGCCGACGATATCGTTCAGTACAACGATGTGGCGGCAACCACCTATGAACGGCTGATCGAGCTGGTGGACCGTTTTGATCTGGAGGGGGCGCCCACCCCATCGGCGGAGCCGGCGGTGGAAGCGAAATGGAAGGCCCTGGTCAAGGTTTGGGAAAGCGATACGCCCAGCGGGCGTTCGGAGCAGATCAAGCGCAATTTCAGCAGCGCGCTGGAGCAGTTGATTGAAGACGCCAATGCACGATCGGTGCGTGCCTTTGCGCTGCAGAACTCCATTCTTGACAACGGCAACGGAATACTGATGCGCCTGAATGCCTGCAAGACCGCATTCAATGGACAAAAGCAGAAGTTTACGACCACTCTGGGCGCCGAGGGTGCTGCCAACCAGAAGCTGAAGGCCGCCGTGGAGAAGCTGGAGAACGACTTGAAGGCCCTGCGCCGCAAGGAAAAGGATGAAGTCATCGTGCTGTCCACGTCTCCAGCCTATCTGGCCATTCCGCTTTTCGGGCCGCTGATTCTGGCGGGGGTGGATATCGGTGTGGGTGCGGACCTTGCGGTCACGCGCAGGAAGATTGCCGAGAAGGTGGATGAGGTGAGAACCATCCAGGCCACGATGGCTACGAACGAGCGCTTCATCGGCTACTACAACCGAAGCAATGATCGCTTTGACAGCATCAGCAAGAGCATCGAAGACCTGGGTCCCAAGCTCAAGACGCTGGGCGAGGCATGGCGCGCGATTTCTGCCGATCTGGGCAACATACACAAGGTCTTGAGCACCACCGGCCGCAAGTCCCTGCAAGGGGAAAACTGGTTCAGCCTGACGGTGGTGCTGGGCACGGCCAAGAAGGGCTGGGCGCGTGTCGCCGGACAGGCAGATCATTTCCGCCGTTTTGGCGGCACGCCGAAGAAGGCGCAGAGCGTGGACCAACTGGTGGAGCTTGCCAGCAAGAAGGCAGCCTGAGCGATCTGCTCCGGCCTTTGTCCCACCGCTGCACAGGTGCAGTGCCTTACCTGGAACCACCCGCCATGACTTCAGCAATGACTCCCGCGCTCACTGCCGCGATGACTCCCATTGAATTGCGAACCCTGATCGATCGCTACCGTGCCGAGGGCCTGGTGCCGCCAGGGCCGCTGGTCTGCAGCGGCGGCCGGGCGCCGGACGGCAGCTTCAATCCCTTTGGCATCGTGGCCGATCTGGTGGTGGACCTGAAGGTGTCGCTGGACGAGGCCGACGCGGCCGGCCTGCAAGCGCTGGACATTCATGCCGATACCGTGGTGGTGCCCGAGGGGTTCGACAGGCGGCTTGACGGTGCGGTGCGGCGGCTGACGGTGGTTGCCCGCCGCATTGTTTCCGAAGGCACGACGGTGCTGCGCATGCTGCATGACGAGGACAACGAGCTCAGCAGGGTGCGCATTTTCGTGGAAACCGTGGAGGGCCGGTTCACGCTGTACGGCGGCCCCACGCGCGACACCCCTTATGCGCTGGAGGGGGCCTGGGACACGGTGGCGCGGCCGCAGTTCAGCAATTTCCTGTGGCAGGACAACCGGGCTGTGGTGAAGCACACCCCCGTGCCGCCCGGCCTGCTGGAGCATGGCGAGCCGATGCACAGGGTGCTGGCCGCGCTGTTTGCCCTGAGCGCCGGCATGGCGGGCAGGCCCGGCCATAGCGACCACAGCGCGGCCGAACTGGCGTTGTGCCATGAGGCGCTGGGCTGGATCACGCGCTGGTCAGGGGTCGAGTCCGGGTTTGGCGAGTTGATCCAGGCGGCGGGTTCGCTGCAGCGTCTGCTGCCGGTCATGGGTGTTGACGGGCTGGCCAGGCCGATTCCTGATCTGAGCGCCGGCAGCTATCTGTCGCTGGCCAAGGCCCGGCAGGAGGTGATGGCGGCCATGGAGGGCCACCTGCGCAGCCTGCGCGCCAGCGGCGAGCTGGCAGGTGCCGTGGGCAGCGTCGCGCAGGCGTTTGCCGACCGGGATACCTTGGACCTCAAGACGCTGGAGGCACGTTGCACCGAGCTGGAGCAGCGGTTGATTCAGCAGATCGATGCCCTTGACCGCGCCGCACGCACGGTGCGCCAGGAGGAGCTTGAAGCGGAACTTGCCGCCATGCGGCTCAAGCTTGAAAGCGACGTTGCCCAGATCGTGCGCACCGTGAAGATGAGCCTGGAAATCGCCTTTGGCGTCATCGCAATCGCGGGCAGCGTGGCCGCCCTGTGCGTGGGCGTGCCGCCCGACCCGAAGGCGTTGACCGAGACCGGTCAGAAAGGCGTGCTCGGCCTGAAGGACTTGTACGGGCAGGCCAAGACGCTTGGCGGCAGCATAGACGGCCCGCTCAAGGCGCTGAAGGCCCTGGGCCAGTCGTTTGCCATTCCGCTGCAATGGGCCAGGCATAACTCCAGCACGCTCAAGAATCTGGTGGATCCCGCCAAGGGCGCATTGAATGCGGTGCTGCCGGTGATCCGTGGGCCGCTGGGCGGGCTGGATGTCGAGGGGATTTCCCGGGAGCTGGGCGACACCATGCGTGCACTTGCGCTCATGCCGGATGCCAATGAAGCCAAGGCCGCCTGGACGGTGCTGGAAAACGATGCAGTCAACCGGCTGGATCTGGTGCTTGCCACGGAAGGCACCGAGGCGGCCGTGCGCAACGCCGCCAACACCCTCAAGACACAGGTGCAGAAGGTGGCCGTCTATGGCCGCCTGCTGGCTGAGCAAAGCGCATCCAAGAATGCCATTGCCCGTGAGCTTGCCACGCTGAAGCTGGAGTACGTTGCGGTGATCGGCAAGCGCAAGCGCCTGCAGGCGCTGGAGCAGCAGGCGCTGACAGAGCTGGAGCGCAGCGCGCGGCTGCAGGGGGAAATCACCCTCAGGGCAGAAAGTGCGCGCCGCGGTTTCTTCGTGGACTGCTTCGGTGTCCGCGCCGCACAGGCCTACGAGACCGGCAAGCAGCCCGGCCACCGTCTGTCGATGCCGGGCACGGCCGCTGCCATGGCAGATGCACACGCCACCCTGCTGGCAGACCACGCCAGCGCGCAGGCGGCCAATGCGAGGACCCAAGGGGATCTGCGGCGGGAATTGCGGGTCACTGACGCCGCGCTGCTGCAGCAGCTGGCGCATGGGCAGCCCATCAGCCTGTCCATTGCCACCAGCCATCCGGCACTGGCCAGCTACCGCCGCATCCGCCTTTCGTCGGTGCAGGCCTGGCTGGAGTTTGCCGATGCCTCGGCCCAGCGCATCGATATCGACATGGTGACCGGCAGCGATTTTCACGACAGCACGGGCAACGGGGACGAGAGGCTTTTCTGCTCGCCCCTGAAGATCAACTTCACCTACGCCGGCGACCAGATCGAGTTCTCGCAGCACCTGGGAGATGTCTGCCCGACGCCGTTCACGACCTGGCTGATCGAAGTGCTGGAGCCCCGACAGATGCCGGCAGCGCCTCGGGCCCTGCGCCTGTTGATGGCCGGCACTGCCGCCAAATGAGCCGGCTTCTGTGGCTGCCCGCCGCTGCCACGGCGCTGTGCTGCGGTGGCGCCATGGCAGCGAGCTGCCGCGTCGAAGCCGAGCCGGCGCGTGAGCCAGTCGCAAGGCAGGTATGGACCGATATCGCCGAGTTCTCGTTCGTGACCGGGCTTGATCTGGACGATGCCAGCGGCCGCATGACGCTGGTAAGGAGCCTGGAGAGCATGCAGTCGTTCCCTTCGCTGAAGGCGGCATCGGCCGCTTGGGGCACGCTGCGTACCCGTATCGACGGGCTGGCCGACACGGTGCAAAAGCTGGGGCAGGCCGTGGGGCGTTTGCAGCAGCTTTGTGACCAGTTGGATGCCGTTTCGCTGACCCCCGACGCACCGCTGGACGAGGCCCGGTGGAATGCGGGTGTCGCAGCCGTCGAGACGGAAATGGATGCGGCCATTGCGGCGGCTGCGCCCGTCGTGGCGCAGCTGGAAAGTCATGCCTCGCTGCTTCGCGTGGCCGCCGCGCACCATGCCAGGCAGCCGCCACCGGCAAACGCGGTGGTCCGCCTTGGGCCCGCGCCGCAGGCGATGGCAACGGAATTCAGCACCCTGGCGTTGCGCTGGCGGGCCGTGGCCTCCGACCTTGCAAATGCTCGCCGCATCTTGCCGGTGAGGCCGGTGCGCGGCTCGTCTGCGCCCTTGATCGCCATGACGGCCGCCATGCGGGAACTGGCGCGGATCTCCGCCGAGGCGCACGCGCTCTCGGCCCAGCGGCTCAGCAATGCGGAATTTGGGCGCTACGAGACGGGCGACTACCTGTACGACCAATGCCCCATGCTCAAGGACCGCCAATGGGTCGGGCTGCAGAACCTGTATTGGAGCGAAAGGCGCAACGCGGTAGCGCTGCTGCAGGGCACGGGGCTTGTGTCTCCCCCCGGGCTGTACAACTTCGAGCCATGGCAGATTTCCTTCCCGGCAATGATTCTGGGCGCCGACAGATGGAGGTTCCTGCGCACCGGCAAGGGCTACTGGCTTGTCCAGAATGCGGCGTTCGGACCGGGCACCATGGCGCTCGATGTCACCAGCGTGGCCGGGAAACCGCATCTTGAACTGAAGATGACGGCGTCGGCGGGAGACTCGCCACGCTTCAGCGGCCAGCAATGGCGCTGTGCGCCCAGCGACCTGCCGGGCCAGTTCCATCTCTACAACCGCTTCCTGTCGGATGCCGTCGTGCTGGACACGGCCAATAACCATGGCATTGCCGTCATGCTGCCGGCCACCAGCCGCTCCTCTGGCCAGTATTGGCGTGTGATTGATCGGTAAGAGGTGCTTGGGGGCAGGACCCCCTTGATCTCAACCGCACTTGAGGTTGCATGCTCCAGGCTTTTCGTCGCCATGGCACTGCGCCATGGCCGGCGCAGACCCTGCAACCAAGAAGCATCCATGCGCCATCAAGATTCCCTCACGCTGGACGATCAGGTCCGGCCGACGACCGGCGAGAGCTGGTCCATCCTGTCCTCCCCCTACCGCCTGACGACGATCGGCATCGTCTCGCTGGTGGCCTTGATTGCCTTTGAGGCCCTGGCCGTGGCCACAGCCATGCCAGCGGTGGCCCGCGCGCTCGATGGGGTGCCGCTGTACGCGGTTGCCTTTGGCGTGACCCTGGCCACCAGCGTGGTGGGCATGACGGTGGCGGGCGGCTGGTGCGACGCGCGCGGGCCGGCGGCGCCGCTGTGGTCTGGCATGGCGTGTTTTGTGGCGGGGTTGCTGCTGGCGGGCTTTGCGCCTTCCATGCCGGTGTTTCTGGCGGGGCGGCTGGTTCAGGGGCTGGGGGCCGGTGGCATGTCGGTGGCGCTGTATGTGCTGGTGGGCCGGCGGTATCCCGAGGCACTGCGGCGGCGCATTTTTGCGGCGTTTGCCACGGCCTGGGTGGTGCCCGCGCTGGTGGGGCCGGCGTTGAGCGGCCTGGTGGTGGAGCACCTGGGCTGGCGCTGGGTGTTCCTGGGCGTGCCCCTGCTGGCCTTGCCGGCCGGGGCGATGCTGCGCCCGGCGCTCCAGGGCCTGGGCGGCCATGGCCAGGGCATGCAGGGCGGTGTGCGGCGCGGGCTGTGGGCCCTGGGCGCGGCCACGGGCATCTGCCTTCTGTATGTGGGCGGGCAGAGGCAATCGGCGGGCGCCTTGGGGGCGGTGGCGGTGGCCGCGGCCTTGTCGCTGGTCTGCACCTGGAAGCTCTTGCCGGCCGGCACGCTGCGCGCCGGGCGCGGGCTGCCCAGCGTGATCGCCTTGCGCGGGCTGGTGTTTGCGGCGTTCTTCGGGGCCGAGGCGTTCCTGCCGCTGGTGCTGGCGCGCGAGCACGGGCTGTCAGCGCCCATGGCGGGGCTGGTGCTGAGCGCGGGTGCGCTGGGCTGGTGTTCCGCCTCCTGGTACCAGGGACACAGCCGCAACGGCTGGAGCCGTCACCGCTTCCTGCGCGTGGGCACCAGCGCGGTGCTGGCGGGCGTGCTGCTGACGGCATCGGTGGGCTGGCCGGCCGTGCCCGTGTGGGTGGCGGTGGTGGGCTGGATCGTGTCGGGGCTGGGCATGGGCCTGCTCTCGGCAAGCCTGTCGGTGCTCACGCTGTCCATGTCCGCGCCCGGCGAGCAGGGCGCCAACAGCTCGGCCCTGCAGCTGTGCGAGGCCATTGCCGTGGCGGCCACCCTGGCCATTGGCGGATCGCTGTTCGCGGCCTTGCTGGAGACTTCGGCCCAGGCGGCCTATCTGGCGAATTTTGGGGTTGCGGCGGGGGCGGCGGTGTTGGCGGCGGTGATCGTGGGGCGAACGGATACGCGGCAGGTGTTTGTGGGGTGAGGGGGCCGGCTTTGCCATCACAAAGATCGCTGGATGAGTGTTTAAGCCTGGCTCTGTAGGACGTGCGCGCAGGGGCTGGCGCGCCCCGGGACCACGCCTTGCCCTGTGGCGCCTGTGCTGTGATGGCGGCTTGTCCAACCAACGCACAGGAGAAACACATGTCCGAGAAAACCGCTTCCGTCCATTGGGAAGGTGCAGGCAAGACCGGCCAGGGCCGCATCAGCACGGAGACCGGCGCGCTCAAGGACCATCCCTACGGGTTCGGCAGCCGCTTCGGGGATGACCGCAAGGGAACGAATCCCGAGGAGATCGTGGGCGCCGCACATGCGGCCTGTTTCACGATGGCCTTTGCCTTTGCCTGCGAGAAGGCGGGCATCGCCACCGAGATGCTGGACACCACGGCCAAGGTCCGGCTTGCCAAGGATGGCGAAGGCTTCAAGATCGACCGCATCGCGCTCACGCTGCAGGCCAAGGTGCCTGGTATCGACGATGCGCAGTTCCAGAAGATCGCGCAGGAGGCCAAGTCCCAGTGCCCGCTGTCCAAGGCACTGGCAGGCGTGCCCGAGGTGACCCTGGTGGCCACGCTGCTGCATTGAGTCCGCACAGGCGCTTGTGCCGGGAGGTGGGGCGGGGCAGGTGAAGCACTCTGGCTTGCCGGGCGCTCAATCCTGGGCCATGAAGCCTTTGCCGCAATCGCCGCAGATCAGGTTCAGCCCAGGCTTGCCCCAGACATTGACGGGCGCCGCGCAACCGCCGCACCGGTACTTGACGCGCAGGGACTTGTTGACGGGCTGCACGGTGGTCTCGCCGGTGGTGGAGCCCGGCACCGCCACCGAGGTGCCCACGGGCCGCACGGCTTCGGCCAGGGCGGGCACGGATGACATGGGCGGCTGGGTGCCCTGCATGCCCTGGAGCTGCGTGGCCATGCTCCACTGGCCCGTGACCACATGCTCGATGGCCGGGAAGCGGTCGTACCAGCTCAGCTGGAAGCGCGTGGTCAGCAAGGCATCGCAGGCCGCCAGGAAGGGGCCGCCCGCCACGGCGTAGTCGGCCATCATGTCGCCCGTGCGCCGCCCGCCGGGCCGGCCCGTGGACGAGGGCATGAGGCCCAGCGATTCCAGCTTGTCTGCCCATTCCTCGTTGTGATAGCGCGCACGGCCCGGCTTGCCGAAGTGGTGCTGCCACAGGTGCGTCATCTCATGCACCAGGGTCTGCAGCGTCTCGATGATGGGCACCGCCGCGAAGTAGGCGGGGTTGAGCGCGATCTCGTCGGTGGTGCTGCCGTCCAGCGAGGCAAAGCGCGCGGCAGAGAAATAACCGCAGGTGCGTTTCTCGCGCTGCAGCGTGATCAGGCAATGGGGCAGGGCATCGTCAAAAAGGCGCTGGTTGAAGTGCTCGTAGGCCTGCTGCAGTTCGGAATAGGTTTCGCGCGTGGGTGCGGAGCGGACGGGGGCGGCGGGCATTGATGGATTGTGCAATACAACCATGTGAACATTGCCCCAAATCGACTTGGCAAGACCGGTATCGAAATTCAGAGCTGTCTGATTGAAAATAGCCATAAAGAATCAATAATTCATTTCCATGAAATTTATTGATCGACAGGGTGCCAGTTGCCATATACCGGGACTGCTGTACGACGGAGTACTTTCCGCTGAGGACTGGCAGTCTGCGCTGGACGCCATGCGGCAGGCGCTGGGCGCGTCCGTTTTCCATTTCTTCACGCTGGGCAGCACTGGTGGCGGGGTGGTCGAGAGCGTGCACAACCACGACCTGGCGGGCATCGATGCCGATAAATTGCGTGAATACGAAACCCACTACGTTGGCGAGGACCTGCGCATGTCCGTCGTGGCGAGCCTGCCCCAGGGCCAGTTCATGCTCGACCATGAGCACTTCAGCGCATGGGAGATGTCGCGCAATGCGGTCTACGTCGATGTGCTGGCGCCCCACGGACTTCGCAACACGCTGGGTGTCAAGGTGCGCGACGAGGGGGGGACGCAGGACTTCCTGGGTTTCATGCGTCCCACGGACCGTGGAATCTATGGCGTACAGGAGCGGGTCTTCATGCAGCAGTGGATGCCCGATCTGGCGCGTGCCGCCCGCCTGCGCATGCACATGGGCGGACTGGCGCGGCAGGCGGCTTTGGGATTCACAGCCCTGGACAACTTGCCGCAAGGCATTGCACTTGTGGATTCAAATTGCCGCATCCACTACTGCAACCCCTCGGCCGACTGCCTGCTGGCAGCTTTTTGCGAAGCCTTGTCTGTGCGCCACGGCCTGCTGCGCTGCGTTGACGGGCAGGCCCAGGCACAACTGCTGCGTCTTGTGGCCCAGGCTTGCGGCCATCATGCACAGGGCCTGGCCGGGGCGCTGTGCATGACGGCAGGCTCTGCGTTGCGGTTGATGGTGACGGTCCTGCCGCTCAAGCCCAGCCATGCCGCTGCGTTCCGCCAGCGGCCCATGGCTTTGCTGGTAATGGCGGATGCCGGTACGCCATTTTCTGGCCCGAGTCCCGGACTCGTGCAGGAAGCGCTGGGTTTGTCGCCCTCGGAAGCGCGTCTGGCGGTGCTGCTTGCCACGGGCAGGACCGTCAAGGACTACGCCCGGATAGAGGGGTGCAGCTGGTATACGGCGCGCACCCACATGAAGAACCTGATGCGCAAGACAGGTTGCCACCGGCAGGTGGAATTGGTGGGGCTGCTGCAATCCCTGCAGCCGAGGTGAGTCCGTGCAACAACGCATTGATGCCATCGCCGGTCAGCTGTATGAGGGGGTGCTCGCTCCCCAGGCCTGGAGCGAGGCGCTCGCGGGAATGTGCGCGCAATTGCAGGCGGGCGTCTTTCACTATTTCACGCTGAATGCTGGCGAGGCAGCCGTTCCGCAAAGCGCAAGCAATCTGGAAAGCTTCGGTCTGCATCACGGCTTGATGCAGGAGTACGAGACACACCACGCGCACAACGACCTGCGGATGGCAACCGTGCAGCGGCTGCCCGTGGCCCAGGTCATGCTGGACCATGAGCACATCAGTGCCAGGCAGGCGTCACAGAACAGCGTCTATACGGATTGGCTGGTTCCGCTGGGACTGCGGCATACCGCCGCTGCCGCCGTTCGCGTGGAAGGCAATGCGCGTGATTTCATCAGTTTCATGCGCCCCAGGGATGCCGGCGTCTATGGTGCACAGGACAAGCCATTCCTAGAGCATTTGATGCCGCACATCGAGCGGGCCGGCCGCTTGCGCGCGCGCATGGGCCAGCTATGCGGCCAGGCAGCATGGGGACTCGCGGCACTGGATGCGCTGGCGCAGGCACTGCTCGTCGTGGATGCTCGGTGCCGGCTGCAGCATTCCAATCCGGCGGCAGAGCGCCTGCTCGCAACATTCGGCACGTTGCAATGTGTGCACGGCGGGCTGCGATGCACATCGGGCGAGGCGCATGCACGCTTGCAGAGCTTGGTCTCCGCCGCTTGCGCCAATCCCGCAAAGGCGGCTGCCTTGGTGCTCCAAGGCAGCCGGCCCAGCCAGTCCCTGCTCAGGCTGACTGCGTTGCCTCTGGCGGCCAACCATGCGTTTGCCGCGCCGTGGCAACAGCCCCTGGCCCTGATCTTTCTGACGTTGCCCGGCTCCATGGTTTTGCAGAATCAAGGCCTGGTGGGCGAGATGCTGGGCCTGTCACCCAGCGAGACCCGCCTTCTGTTGCTTCTGGCAGGCGGAAAGACCGTGAAGGACTATGCCTTGATGGAAGGATGCAGTTGGCATACGGCGCGCACCCACATGAAGAACCTGATGCGCAAGACGGGCTGCCATCGGCAGGTGGAATTGGTGCAACTGCTGCAGGGGTGGGGAATGGTGTGAACAGTCCCTGCCCATCGCGCAGCGCCTTGCGGGCTGGGCGATGGATTGGGCGCTGGTCACGCAGCCCTTGCTTCAGGGGGTGTATTGCAGGTTGTAGTACATCTCCCTGCCGTTGCGGTCAGCGTAGACGAGGAGGAACTCGGCATAGTTCGTGGCCGATGCACCGTCCGGCTTGCCTCCAAAAGGTATGGTGGCCGAGGTGGCTCCTTTGGGAACAGGCACGGTCAGGTTGGGCGTGCGTACCGTGGGCAGGCCGGAGGCAGACCCCGCCGCAGCGCCCTGCCGATAGGAACTGAGTACTGAAAGTGCCATGGGCATGCTGCCCGCTGGCGGTTGCGCAGCCGACCAGACAACCTGCGCGCTGCCGCCGCCGGCCTTGAAGCCGGCCACGATCTCGCCCTCTGAGGGCGAGATGGTGTTGAACTGGGGATAGGCATTGACAGGTATCTGCGCAAACGCATAAGACCCGCTCTTCAGCGTGACCTGATAGGTGGCGATGGGTGTTTTGCCTTGCTGTCCGTTGACGGCTTTCCAGCCATCGTCGGCATGGATATCGAAGCGCACCTCGGTTCCCGCTGCCAGGCCCAGCGCTGCGAAACGGTTGTCACCGTCTGCCATGGCGGCAGCATCGAACCCGCTGCGCACGGTGGAGCCCCACGAGTCGTTGGCCACACCCAGTTGCGCGTTGGTGCAATCTGCCGTGCCGGCGTTGGCCACGTCGTTGCTGGCGTTCGATCGACACTGCCGGAAGTTGTTGGTGTCCGCATAGCTGGCGTTGCCCCGCACGCCTTGCATTTCGGGTGCATCGCGCATGATGCGTGGCGACAGCAGCTTGAGCGAGTTGCGCGCGCCGCCTGCTTTCGCCGACGGCCAACTGACAATGGCGTAAGTTGCCAGCCGAGCAGGATCGGAAATGCCAAACTGCACCTCGCGCCGCAAGTGGAACGGACTGGAGGACGGTTCGCCGTCGGACAGCTGGCGTATCACATTGGCGCGGTTGCGCGACACCAGTCCCACGCTTACCACGCGCTGATTGCCCAGGCTGCGCATCTCGGCTGCATTGCGGGGAGTGGCGCAGGTGCCGCTGCTGCTTCCTGCGATCAGCGTTTCACGCTGGTCCCTTGTGCTGGTCCCGTCCGTGAATTTTTCGTCGTAGCTGATATCCACCTCATGCCGTGCGGATCCGTCGGCATTGGTGGCTTTGCGCTCTGCCAGGATTTGCAGATTTTCGAAGCTCCGCCCAATCTGGTAGGCATTGGAGGCCTGGACCTGGGTCTGGTTTTCATCCCAATGGGTGACCAGACGCTCCTTGCTGCTGCCGTTGCCCAGGTAGCAGTCGTCGAGATGCGCAAAGCGCTCGGTGCCTTTGGCGGGCAACTGGGTGGCGGTCAGCGCCTGTCTGGCATCCATGTACTTCTGCACCAACTCCTGGGTCGTTTGTGTTGGTGGTGCAACCGGTGGCGTCACTTCGTTGTCTCCGCCACCGCCACTGCCACCTCCGCAAGCCGTAAGCGCGAGCACGGCACCGGCGAGGAGGGTGGGGCGCAATTTGGGGGTCTGCTTGGTCATTGGGTATCTGCCTTTCAAACGATTGGGAATGGGCGGCGCAAGGATTCGATGGTTTCCCTCATCCGCCTAGACAGCAGTCTTCCCAGCCATGGTGCGCAAGGCCATACCGCATTTGCGGGATGGCTTCGGCACTGGCTCTGGGATGAAATATTTTTTGAGCGGAGTTTTCAGGAGCTGCAGGCACTATTCGCTTTATTTTGCGATTGGCCCTTTGTAAACATCAAAGCCCACAGGACTGTTGCAGCACCCAGGAGTTCATTCGAACGAATTTTTTATTGAGCTGGTCAATATGCGGTCATATCCTCTTCCAGGATGCGAAAACTAATTGACGATGGTGAGTGATCCATAGGAGCCCTGGCCGCCACGCACGCTATAGAGCTGCGTGCGTCCCGCGCCTGTGGCCCCGCTTACCGTCACTTCCCCTGTATTTCGATCCGCATAGGAGCACGCTCCCTTGTTGCCGCTGCCATTGATGGCCCGTATGCCAAGATAGCTGACTCCTGAGCTGACGGGCACCTCAAAACAACTTGGCTGGTTGAAAAGTTCGGAACGAGCAACTTCCCTTTCATTCAATGTGATGGCTAGAATATCTCCATCCTCGCATTCATTGTCTTTTATGCAGACATCGATATATTTTTGGCCTGCCATATTTGTATTTGCGCTGAAATTCCCCCAATCTGCCAATTGCTGATTGATGGCGTCAGAAACGAACTGGTCCCAGGAAATGGTTTCGTAAGGTGATATCCGATAGCTGCATGACCGGTTGTCCTCGATTTCCTTGTTGACAGTCGTTTTCTTGTCGGGTGTGCCACTATCCCAACGGATGGACTTGAACAGGTATTTGTCAATTTCTCTTTGCAATTCGGCCGGTGCCACGCGTGGTGGACTATCAATGCAGATCATGCGCTGATCGCCCATGATAGGACCGGTGAGCTTGACACGCTTGCCACCATCTCCTGTGGCGACTGCGATGGCATCCAAGACTTCCTCTGCACCACTGCACCCTGTCATCAAGACCGCGATGGGACACGCGATCAAGGAAAAGACAAGCTGACGCGTCCACTGGTTTCTTGTTGAGTTCCATTCCATTTTGATTCCCTTCAGTTGATGTGAAAAATAACACCCACGGGAAGGAATAATGAATTGTTTGTCCCAGTGAAAATATACCGCAGATGCGGTATTGATCTTCAGGACGCAGCAAGCATTGCAGTAGAAGTACTGCCAGATTTCTGAAATGGAAAAAGAAACTATTCTTTGCTTTCCTGCACCCTCAACGCCTGCCCAATCGCATAGAACTGCCCACCCGCCACGTAGTGCAGGCTGCGCAGCGCGGGGTCGGCGTCCTCGAAGTGCCAGTGGCCGTTGCGGAATACGCAGGTGTCGGACCACGCGCCCACGATCTCGCCGATGAACAGGTCGTAGGCCTGCTGGTTGTGGGGCTCGGGGATCAGCCTGCAGGCCAGCCAGCCGGCGCAGCCGTCCACGAAGGGCAGGTCGAACCCGTCCATGCCGAACAGCTGAACGCCGCTGGTGGCGAGCTTGCCGGCATCGGTGGACAGGCTGAGCGTGCCGACCTGGTGCGTGAGCTGCAACTGGGCGGCCGTAGGCACCTGGATCACGAACATGCCGCTGTGCTCGACCAGGGCGCGCGTGGCCGTGGCCTTGTCCAGCACCACGGTGAGCTTCGGGGGCGCAAAGTCCAGCGCGCAGCACCAGGCTGCGGCCATGACGTTGTCCACGCCGCCGTGGCGTGCCGAGACCAGGACGGTGGGGCCGTGGTTGATCAGTCGGTAGGACTTGGCGAGATCGACCGGGGCAATATGCGGGTTCATGCAATGGTTCCTGAAGGGTTCTGTTTTTGCGCGTGCAGGCGCCGGGCTCATTCGGCCAGCGCCTCGGAACCCACGATATGGACACCGGGCCTGGCGTTGACAGCTGCCTCTATCAAGGCATGGGCGATGCGGTGTGCCGGGTTGAGCCGCCAGCGCCGGGGCAGCAGCGTGCCCAGGGCGCCAAGAAGGCTGACCATGAAGCGCTCGCCCGCCCGGTGCTCGGTGCGCGGGCCGCTGATCAGGCCGGGGCGCACGAAGGTGAGCGATGCGAAGCCCTGGCTTTGCAGGTCGCGCTCCAGCTCGCCCTTGACGCGGTTGTAGAAGATGCGCGAGCCGGCGTCGGCGCCCATGGCCGAGTTCAGCACATAGGTGGGCGTGCCGTGCCGATGGGCCAGGCGGGCGGCCAGCAGCGGGTAGTCATGGTCCACGCGCCGAAAAGCCGGCTGGCTGCCGGCTGTCTTGATGGTGGTGCCCAGAGTGCAGACCAGGGCATCGGCGCTCCACCAGTCGGCATCTTCGGACAGGTGCTCGAAATCGACGATGGTGGCGAGCAGCCTGGGATGCGCCGGCAGCGCCCGGCGTACCGGGGCCACGACGCGGGTGATGCGGCTGTCGGCCAGGGCCTGTTGCAGCACCTGGCTGCCCACCAGCCCCGTGGCGCCTACGATCAGCAGTTGCATGGCTTGGTCTTTCGATGGGGACACGGATCAGCCAGTGTGCCGTAGATGGCGTGGCGCATAAAACTGGTGCAGCCCAAGGCAAGGGACACCGAGGAAGGGCCTAC
>NZ_BCTO01000025.1 GCF_001571325.1 Delftia tsuruhatensis NBRC 16741 | reverse complement strand
TGTCGCCGGCTGCCCGGACGCCCCCTCCCGCGAAGCGAGAGGGGGCGTCGTGCAACGGGGGAAGCGGCGTAAGCCGCTCAGGGGGAGTTACGCCAATGCAGGCCAGTCGATGTAGCCCTGGGCGCCGCCGCCGTAGTAGGCCTCGTGCGGGGCCACGGCCAGCTCCTTGCCGTGGCGCAGGCGGGCCACCAGATCGGGGTTGGCGATGAAGGGGCGGCCGATGGCCACGGTGTCGATCAGGCCCTTGGCGCGGCGGTCCATGGCCAGTTCCAGGTCATAGCCGTTGTTGCCCATGTAGGCGCCGTCAAAGAGCTTGCGCAGCGCGTCCAGGTCCACGCCGGGCGGCAGTTCGCGCGAGCCGCCGGTGGCGCCTTCCACGACGTGCAGGTAGGCCAGGCCGAAGCGGTTGAGCTGGGGGATGAGGTAGCCGTAGAGGGCCATCACGTCGCTGTCCAGCGGCGTGTTGCCGGCGTTGGGCGTGACGGGCGACAGGCGGATGCCCACGCGGTCGGCGCCCCAGACCTTGGCCACGGTGTCGGTGACTTCCAGCGTCAGGCGGGCGCGGTTTTCGATGCTGCCGCCATAGGCGTCGCTGCGGTGGTTGGTGGAGTCGCGCAGGAACTGGTCGAGCAGGTAGCCGTTGGCCGAGTGCACTTCCACGCCGTCAAAGCCTGCACGCTTGGCGCATTCGGCCGCATGGCGGTATTGCTCGACGATGCCGGGGATTTCGCTGGTTTCCAGGGCGCGGGGCATGGACACCTCGGCTACGCCGTTGGGCGTGAAGGTGACGCCTTCGGCCTTGATGGCAGAGGGGGCGACAGGGGCCACGCCACCGGGCTGCAGGTCCACGTGCGAGTAGCGGCCCACGTGCCACAGCTGGGCCACGATCTTGCCGCCGGCCGCATGTACGGCGTCGGTGACCTTCTTCCAGCCGGCGACCTGTTCCTCGGTCCAGATGCCGGGGGTCAGGTTGTAGCCGCGGCCCTGGGCCGAGATGTTGACGGCTTCGCTGATCAACAGGCCTGCGCTGGCACGCTGGGCGTAGTAGGTGGCGTGCAGTTCGGTGGGCACGCCGTCGTCACCGGCGCGGCTGCGGGTCAGCGGGGCCATGACGAAGCGGTTGGCGAGCGACAGGCCGCCCAGTTGGGTGGGGGAGAACAGATCGGTGTGAAGGCTGTGGTCGGTCATGGTGTGCAGTAGTGGTGGTTGAACAAAAAAGAAGTGGGATAAGTAAGAGGTGTAGGTTTTAAAGTTGACCAGTCGTCTACAAAAAAGACAAATAAAAAGCGGCGGCCAAGCCTGCTCAGCCCAGCAGCCGCTTCGTGGAAACAAGGGCTGCGGCAAAGGGCTCCTCATGCCGGCCCAGCTTGGACAGCAGGGAGGCGCCCAGCCACAGCTGGTACAGCGATTCGGCCAGCGCTGGCGCGTCCAGGTCGGATGTGATGGAGCCGTCGGCCTGGCCGGCGCGCACGCAGTCGGTCAGCCGGGTGATGATGGCGTCGGTGCCGGTGCGCAGCACCGAGCGCATGTCGTCGGACAGGTCGCAGACCTCGGGGCCCAGCTTGACCACGAGGCACTGGCCTCCTGCATGGGCCGAGCACTGGTTCTGCGTCCAATGGCGGAAGTAGGTCATCAGCCGGGAGATGGCCGGATCGGGCGTCTCCATGAGCGCATCGATCTTGGCCAGGTACTCGTCGAAGTACTCCTGCAGCAGGGCCTGGCCGAACTCTTCCTTGGACTTGAAGTAGTAGTAGAAGGAGCCCTTGGGCACGCCCGCAGCCGCAACGACCTCGGCCAGGCCGACGGCCGTATAGCCTTTCTGGGTCATCAACGCCTTGGCCACATCAAGGATGTGCTGGCGTGTTTCCTGTGCGGGTTTCTTCATGGGATCGAAGTCTAACGCAAAAACCGACCAGTCGTCTACAAACTTTGTTCCCGCGTCATTCCGGCGGTCGCAAGGCCTGTGCCGTGTCGGGCAAGTCACCCGGCCGGATGATGCGCGCAAGGCCCATCCTGTCGCTCAGAAAGTCGATCAAGGCCCGGGCGGCGCCGGACTGGAAGCGGTTGGGCATGTACAGCATGAACATGCGGCCCTGGTTGATGCTGAATTCGTAGTCCTGCATGGCCAGCACGACGCGGCCATCCTCCACCTGGCGGCGCACCATGTAGTCGGGCACCAGCCCCACGCCCAGGCCGCCGGTGATGCAGTCGCACAGGAAAGGGTAGCTGCGCGACATCAGCGTGGGCGTGATGTCCAGCTCCTCCAGCGGCTGGCCGTTCCGCGCAATCTGCAGGCGCACCTTGCCGCTTTCGCCGCCCGATGTGATGAGCGGCGTGCGCGACAGCTCGGACGGTGTCTCCGGCAGGCGGTGGCTGCGCAGCCAGTCGCTGGAGGCGCACAGGCTGTAGCGCACCGGCCCCATGTCGCGCGCCACCAGCATGGGCGGCGGGTCGGACATGACGCGGATCGCGATGTCCACGCTGTCCTTGAGCAGGTTGTCGATGAAGTTCTCCAGGCGGATGTCCAGCACCACCTGCGGATGGGCGCGCTTGAACTCGATCAGCCACGGCGCCATGACCAGGTGGCCGTAGCCGGTGGGCACGCTCAGCCCGATCTTTCCCGAGATGTCGTCCGTGCTGCTTTGGGCCAGTTCGCGCACCAGCTCGGTCTCGTTGAGGATGTTGCGCGCATGACGATAGATGCGCTGGCCGACCTCGGTGGCCTCCACGCCCTGGGGCGTTCTGCGCAGCAGCGATGCGCCCAGGGACTTCTCCAGCCGGGCCAGGTGGTAGCTCACGTTGGCCCGCGACATGTTCAAGAACTTTGCCGCCTGGCTCAGGTTTCCGTGTTCGATGATCTGGACAAGGATGTTGAATGCCAGGAGATCCATGCGCTGCAGTCCAAGGGGGTGTCAATATTGTTTGACATGATGTCAACCGCCGCCGCCATTGTCAAAGAGGGTGCGCTGGGCAGAATGGGCCAGCCAGAACACATAAGCATTCAAGGAGACAAGATGGCAGGCATCACAAAAAGACAGGCGTTGGCCAAGGGCATGGCGCTGGGCGCCATCGGCGTGGCTGCGTTCGCATCGCTGTGCGGCGCGGCGCAGGCCAATACCGATACCGGCGCCTGGCCCGACAGGCCGATTCGCCTGGTCGTTCCCTTCCCGCCGGGCGGACCCACCGATGGCGCGGCGCGCGTCTACGCCGAGGCGCTGGCGCGCCAGCTGGGCCAGCCCGTGGTGATAGAGAACAAGCCCGGCGCATCGGGCGCGGTGGCGGCAGGCCAGTTCCGCACGGCAGCGCCTGACGGCTATACGCTGATGATGATGGTCACGCCCACCATCATGGCGCCGCATTTCTTCAAGAACGTCAAGTTCCACCCGGCCACGGATTTCGCCCCGGTCACCAAGATCTACGACCTGCCCAATGTGATTGCGGTCAATGCGCAGTCGCTGCCCAAGGTGACGGACCTCAAATCGCTGTTCCAGTACGCCAAGGCGCAGCCCGCCACGCTGGACTACACCAGCTCCGGGGCGGGCAGCTCGGGCCACCTGAGCATGGAGCTGATGAAATCCGCCAAGCTGCACACCATGCAGCACGTGGCCTACAAGGGCAGCGCGCCCGCCATGAACGACACGCTGGGCGGCGTGGTGCCGGTGATCTATGCGGACATGGTGTCTGCGCTGCCCCATATCCGCAGCGGTCGGCTGAGGGCCCTGGCGGTGGGCACGCCGCAGCGCGTGAAGGCGCTGGACGGCGTGCAGACCATGGCCGAGCAGGGCTTTGGCGGCTATGAGGCATCGTCCTGGGGCGGCCTGGTGGCACCCAGGGACACACCGCGCGCCATCATCGACAAACTCAGCGCCACCTCGCGCCAGCTGCTGGCCACCGACGAGGTGCGCGACCGTTTCGAGAAGATCGGCGTGGCGGCCGCCTACCTCAACCCCCAGGACACCGAGGGCCTGATCCGCAGCGACTACACCCGCTGGGGCGAGGTGGTGCGTACCAACGGCCTGGGCGCGGAGTGAGCCCATGGCCATGAGTCCTATTCCTGCGCAATCCATGTTCCGGCCCCTGCGGGCCGTGCGTTCCCTGGCCGATGTGGAGGCCATCGAAAGCCAACCCATGGCCGGGCTGATCACGGCGCAAACGGTCTACGACCTGTTTTGCAACTCCGCGCGCGAGCACGGCCAGGGCAGGGCGCTGAGCTTTCTGCCCCAGGCCGGCAGCGTGGATGATGCCCGGCACCTGAGCTATGCCGAACTGCTGGGCAAGATCCACCAGACGGCCAACGCCCTGCATGCGCTGGGCATGGGCGCCAGCGACACGGTGGCCATCCTGCTGCCCGGCTGCATGGAGTACCACTTTGCGCTGTGGGGCGGCGAGGCGGCGGGCATCGTGCAGCCCATCAATCCGCTGCTGAGTGCCGAGAAGATCTCTGCCCTGATGCGGACCACGGGCGCGCGCTTTCTGATCGCCTGGGCGGACGAGGACGATGCCGGCATCCGCGAGAAAGTCACGGCGCTGGATGCGGACCTGGCGCATGTGCTCTGGGTCTCGCATGAAGGCCGGGTTCCCCAGGGGGATGGACAGCGCTGGCCCGCCAGCGATCTGAACGCCGCCCTGGCCGCCCAGCCCTCCGACCGGTTGGTGAGCGGGCGCCAGCCCCAGGCCGGCGACGTGGCGGCCTACTTTCATACCGGGGGCACCACGGGTGCGCCCAAGATCGCCGTGCAAACGCATGGCGCCCAGGTCTACACCGCCTGGGCCAGCGTGCAGATGCAGGGCCTGAACACGGCCGACCGCACCATCAACGGCTACCCGCTGTTCCATGTGGCGGGCGTGCTGCCGGGCTCGCTGGCCTGCTTCTCGGCCGGGGCCCACGTCATCATTCCGACCACGGGGCTGTTTCGCAACAAGGCCGTGATTGCCGGCTTCTGGCGCATGGCGGCACAGTGGAAGCCCACGCTGATGTCGGCCGTGCCCACGGTGCTGGCCGCGCTGGTGGAGGTGCCGCTGCTGGGGGCCGATGTGTCCTCCATCCGCTACTTCCGCACGGGCGCCGCGCCGCTGTCGCCCGAGGTGGCGGCGCGCTTCAAGGCGCACAGCGGCTTCCATGTGCACGAGAGCCTGGGCATGACCGAGATGACGGGCATCTCCACCATCACGCCGCCCGGCCTGCACGCAGCGGCCGGACATGTGGGCCTGCGCCTGCCGTTTGCGCGCCTGGCCGTGCGCCGCATGGGGCCGGACGGCAGGCCATCGGACCAGGAAGCGGCGGCCGGCGAAACCGGCATGGTGGTGTTCCAGTCGCCCAATCTGTTTTCCGGCTACCTGGCCGGCATCGAGCCGTCCAGCTACCTCACCGATGACGGCTGGCTGATCACGGGCGACCTGGGCTCGGTCGGCGACGATGGCCTGCTGCGGCTGCGCGGGCGTTCCAAGGACGTGATCATCCGCAGCGGCCACAACATCGATCCGCAGGTGATAGAGCAGGCGCTGGAGCGCCATCCCGCCGTCAAGGCCTGCGCCGCCGTGGGCGCGCCCGATGCCTATGCGGGCGAGGTGCCTGTGGCCTTTGTCGCGCTCCACCCCGGCGCCCAAGCCGATGAGACCGAACTGCTGGCCTTTGCCGCAGCCGGCGTGGACGAAGCGCCTGCGCGCCCGCGCTATGTGCGCATCATCGATGCGCTCCCCACCACCAACGTGGGCAAGGTCTACAAGCCGCGCCTGCGCAGCATGGCTGCGGAAATCTACGCCCGCACCCTGGTGGCCCAGGCGCATGAGCGCATGGGCCTGCCGCTGCCGCCCGCGGCCAGCACCACGCATGCGGAAGGCGAGGGCTTTGTGCTGCGCCCGGCCAAGGCGCACGACAGGCGCCCCTGGGAGCAGGCCGCCGAGGCGCTGGCCTTCACGGGCGAGCCGGTGCGCATCGAGGATGCCGCCTGAACGCTGGGCCGGACCCCATTGCAGCCACTTGGTGAACTGCGCCGGAGCGGTGCGCAATGCGCATAGAATGCAAACCATTCGCATTCAATAATCAATGCGGCGACATGCGGCCGCACCCCACTGCCCAAGCACGTTCATGCCGTCGGCCCGTTGTGGCGCCGATGGCTGTTTTTTTTGTCCATTGAGGAAGCTGCAATGAAGAAACACTGGATTCTTGTCTCCGCACTCCTGGCCGCCAGCGGCGCCAGCCAGGCCCACCAGATCTGGCTGGAACAGCCGGCCGGCGAAACCGCCGTGATCCGCTTTGGCGAGTTTGGCGACAACCTGCGCGAGACATCGCCGGGCCTGCTCGACAAGTTCGGCAAGCCCGTGGCCACCCTGGTGTCTGCCCAGGGCGAGAAGGCCGCCGACGGCCGCAAGACCGGCACCGGCTTTGCGCTGCCCTTCAAGGCCGGCCAGGGCGAAAGCATCGTGGCCGAGGATGCCGGCTATCCGCTGTACACCAGCAAGAAGGGCGAGCAGGAACTGCGCAACTGGTACCACCCGGCCGCGCGCCTGATCACCGGCTTTGCCGCCCAGGCCCCGCGCCTGACGCTGGATGTGGTGCCCTCGGGCAAGGCCGGCGAATTCAAGGTTATCTACAAGGGCCAGCCCCTGCCCAAGGCCAAGGTGGTGCTGACCGTGCAATCGGGCTGGAGCAAGGAAGCCCATGCCGACGAGCAGGGCCTGGTGCAGTTCGACATGCCCTGGAAGGGCACCTACGTGGCCGAAGCCACGCACGACGAGCGCAGCGGCGGTGAGCGCACCGGCCCGAACGGCGCAGAAAAATACGACGGTGTGCACTACGTGACCTCGGTCACCTACGTCAAGCCTGATGGCGTCGCCGCCATCCCGGCCGGCCCTGCAGCCAAGCCCAACAAATAGGCACTGCGGCAGGCACTGCGGTCCTGCACGGTCCGCACCGGCCGGTGCGGGGCACCGGTTTCCATGGCGTCCGGGCCTGCAGGCATACGGGCGCGACGCCAGCCACCAGGCAGTGCTCAGGGCAGGAACGGTGACGACAGCAGCCGCAAGCCGATGGAAAACCACCGCTCCTGCGTGCTGCTGCCCGCGCGGTTGCCGTAGGTGGCATCGACCTGCACATGATTGGGAACCAGCCAGTAGCGCAGGCCCATCTGGTAGAACGGCTTGCCCTGGTTCTGGCCGAATGTCTCGGCAATCAGCCAGGTGCTCTGGCTCAATTGGGCCTCGGTGGCCAGGCCCCAGGTCATGAGGTTGCGATGCGCCTGCGCCGTGCGCAGCCAGCCCACGTTGGTGTGGAAGAACAGCCGGTCATCGCGCAGCGAGAACGTGACGGGCACATAGGCGTACAGGTCTCCCCGGCCCTGGCCCTCGTCATTCGGATGCCGCGCATTGCCCACGGCCAGGCCCCAGCCCCAGCCATTGGGCTGCAGTTCCTTGAACAGGGTCTTGCCCTGGATCACCACATCCGTGGTCCGGCTGCTGCCGTCCTCTCGCGTGCGTGCCGCGCCCAGCGTCAGCTCCAGATTGCCCGTGAAATTGCAGGCCGGCTGGGCCCAGAACTCCGTGCTGTCCTTCTTGGACTTGACCCAGCTTTCCAGCTGGCAGGACTTGGCATCGACGATGCGGGCATCATCCGTGATCATGGGCCGGGCTGCATGGGCCGGGCTGGTGCCGAGACAGGCTGCCAGGCCCAGGGCTGCCGCCGTCCAAAGGGAGTGGGAATTGCGCATGGCCCGCCATCCTAAAGCCGAAAAATGACGCCACCAGAACATTGCTGTGCCAGGAGCGCCACAACAACGGCTGTGCACGGATTTCCCCCATATGGCCCATATGGCCCTATATGCCCTTATATGGCTGGCACATCGAGGCACAGACGCAGACCCGCCATCTGCCCGGGCATGTTGGCCAGCGGCAGCTGAAGCTCCGTCAGCAGCATGGCCTGCTGCATGGGATGCTGAAACGGATAGAACGCCGCCGCACCGCCACGGATGCGCCACTCGTGCGGGCTGGCCTGCAGCCGGGTGAACGTGGCAACCGCCAACGCCGCCACTCCCCAGGGATTGGAGGCCGCGCGGTTGAGCTGCCCATCGCCAAACTGCGTCAGGCACACATCACCGGACAGATCGCGCTGGGGAACTGCGTCCCCGCTGGAGAAATCAGGCCGCTCCAGCCCATCGCACAGCTCCACATGCTCTTCAATCTGGTGCTCGGCGCTGTAGCGAAAGCGCTGCACGGTGTGCCAGCCGATGCGGCGCTCCACGATGTTGCCGTGCAGGTCGTACTGGAAGCGCAGGTCTTGGTAGACAGCGAGCCGGTTGGTGGGCACCTGTTCGCGTTCGTTGCTGGTGCCGCCGCTGCTGAGGTCTCCACCACGGTTGGGGTTGAGCAGGTTGCCTGCGGGGTCGAATGCGAAGGTTTCCAGGTTCCGGCCCGAGGTGGGCGATCCGCCGGCAGCATTTTTCTGGGCGGCAAGGATGCGGCCCAGGGCGTCGTAACGGTACTGGCTGTCGCCGCGCAGGCCGTCGCGCGTGGCGACGAGGTTGCCTGTGGGGTCGTACTGGTACAGGCGGGCGATGCGCTGGCCGGACCGAGCTTGTCAATTCATTTATGCACTGAAATAACAGTGCATGGCCAGGGATTTATGTAATTCTTCTGAAGAATAAAAATAAGGTCATTTTTTATTGTAAAATGAAAGCTGTTCTTTAATGTGAAATATATTTCAAAATTTCATTGTGGCGACATATTTTACTGAAAATAAAATTACTTTTTCAATAAAATATAATTAAGATCTGCTCCATATTTCTGCAAGGCCACCATTTTTTGCATGGGTCGTTATCTTGAAAAGACCATTATTATCGTGGTGATAATGGTATTCTATATCATCTGCCCATCCTGATGCATAGGCTGTTTCTTTAGATGGCAGATTATCAATGGCTTCTATTATATTTATGGAATAATTATTATTTCTTCCAACAATTATACTGACTAAGCTTCCGTCTTTTTCTTTGGATAAATACCCGTAACCATTAAGTCGTGGAAGATTCTTTACAGAATCTTTATATGGAAGGTCAATGTGATGTACATTGGCGATATCTGATGATAAATATTCCCCATATAAACTTGTGGATATAAAGTTGCAAGACTTTTCCTTCGGGGCAATGATTATTGTTGGATGATTATTATTAAATGCTGTTGAGAAATTGCCTTTTTCGATGGCTTCAAAAGGAGAATCATATTTTTTCTTCAGAAGCTTTGGTGAATTGAACCCGTCTATTTCTGAACGATAAGGAATCGGATTAAAAAAATCACCTTTTGAATAACGCCATTCATCGACTTTTGGAAATGATTCAATATGTGCATTTTGTGAAATATTATTAGATGCGTCTTTAAAATTGATCAATAATGTATCTAGGATTTTCTTTATATCTGCGCGTTCATTTATCATTTAAATTTCCTTATAAGCAACAGCAGGAAAAGGCTGCTTTCCAACTACCATTTTCAAGTCGTCGCCCTATATCCTCTAGGGCAGCCTCAACATTGCCTCCTCGCTTTTCAACACCTTTCAGTATCTGGTATATCAGTTTATCGTTCATATCACTGTGCACGTGAGGCCCGGCATGATAGTTTCCCGTGCTGATGCTCGCCGCTTTGCCTGGATGGTTGGCCATCGCAGTCTGAGATGGATTTGTTCCCCATAATCTGGCGCCATTGGATGCGCTGTCTATTCCAATATTATTTCGGCCTAAAATATCTCTGGAATTCTGGACGTGCCTATTTTTTTTGCAATTTTCCTGAACAATATGATGCGGGGTTTGACCTGGTTGAAGTGGGCGACCAGAGTTTCTAAGGTTTCGTCCCAATTTTGCTGCTGTTAAGCCAAGTATGTCCGCCCATATTTGTGGGTTTACGGCAAATATATAAAAATTGGACCCCCCAGCCAACCCAATCGGATCCTGATGCACAAACCTCCCCACCACAGGATCGTAGTACCTGAACCGGTTGTAGTGCAGCCCCGTCTCGCCGTCAAAGTACTGTCCCTGGAACCGTAGCGGTTGTTCCACCAGCGCCAGGCTTTGTACCTCACCCTGGGCGGCCAGGGCCAGCGGGCGCTGGTCGTGGGTGAACACCGCTGCATCGTCCGTGCCGGTGCGCAGGTACTGCAACTGCTGGGTCTGGCCCCAGACCTTGTAGCTGGCGGCCCAGACGATGCGGCCGGCTTCGTCGGTGAGTTCCTGGGGGGCGCCGATCTGGTCGCAGTGGTAGTAGTAGGTGGCGAAGCTGGCTTTGTCCGCTTCTGCCTGTGCGTTGCGGTTTTCCTCGCTCTTCCATTCCGACTCCAGCTTGGCCAGGGGCACGAAGCTGTCGGGCTCGTAGAGGTATTCGCTCAGGCGTGAGCCACGGATTTCTCCGGCGAGCAGGTCGCCGTCGTAGAGGAAGGTGGTGCGCCCGAAGGCATCGTGCTTGTCGATGCGCCGGCCCAGCGCGTCGTAGCGGTAACGCGTGGTCTGGACGGTGGCGGCAGGCTCTGGCTGCGCATTCGATCCGGCGATCTTCGGTTCGGGCCTGTCGTGGTAGCGCGTGACCGTGGATTCGAGCATCTGGTGCTCGGCGCTGTAGCGAAAGCGCTGCACGGTGTGCCAGCCGATGCGGCGCTCCACGATGTTGCCGTGCAGGTCGTACTGGAAGCGCAGGTCCTGGTAGACGGCGAGCCGGTTGGTGGGCACCTGTTCGCGTTCGTTGCTGGTGCCGCCGCTGCTGAGGTCTCCACCACGGTTGGGGTTGAGCAGGTTGCCTGCGGGGTCGAATGCGAAGGTTTCCAGGTTCCGGCCCGAGGTGGGCGATCCGCCGGCAGCATTTTTCTGGGCGGCAAGGATGCGGCCCAGGGCGTCGTAACGGTACTGGCTGTCGCCGCGCAGGCCGTCGCGCGTGGCGACGAGGTTACCTGTGGGGTCGTACTGGTACAGGCGGGCGATGCGCTGGCCGGAGGGCAGGGGAGTGTCCCGGTCCCAGAGGGCCTGGGGTGAAGGCCTGCCGGGCTGACCTTGGAGTGCGCCTTGCTGGCTGACCTTGTGCGAGGTGAGGCGGCCCATGGGGTCCCAGCCATAGCGGCTGGTCAGCGTGCCTTGGGTGCGTTCGATTTCCTGGTGCAGGGCGTCGCGTTCGATGTCGCTGAGCACTTGGCCGTCGGCGAGGATCTGGTGCAGGTGGCCCGAGCCGTAGTAGAGCCATTGGACGTGGCGGCCCCCGGGCAGCCAGCAGTCCGTGCGGTTGCTCAGCGCGTCGTAGGCGTGCCGATAGCTGTAGGTCGCCAGCGCCTGCTCGTCTGCACTGGGCGCCATATGTACCTGGGTCTCTTCCACCAGCCGCGATAGAGCGTCGTAGGCGAAGCGCACATGTGCATCGGGGTTGCTGGCATGCAGCATGCGGCCCAGCAGGTCGTAGCCATAGGTGGTGGTTCCTCCGTCTCCATTACCTGCCGCGTCGCTGCCCACGTGGATCTTGGCGACAAGGCGGCCCAGCACATCCCTGCGAAACAGCGTGCGCTTGGGCAGGGCTGCGTCGGGCCGTGGATCGTAGGGCGTGTCCGGGGGCTGGTGGGCATCGCGCTCGTGCAGTTCGGTCAGTTCGCTGGCGGCGTTGTAGCGGTAGCGCTGTATGCGGCCGTCAAAACCGGTTTCCTCGATCAGGTTGTCTGCGGCGTCGTAGGTGAAGCTGGTGACGGCGCCGTTTTCGTTCTGCAGGGCGATGAGCCTGCCCACGGCGTCATAGCGGTAGCGCAGCGTGCCGCCCAGCGCATCGCGGCGCTCCACGGGCTGGTCCAGGCCGTTGTAGGTGTAGCGGGTGATGGCGCCTTGCGGGTCGGTGTAGGAAAGCAGGTTGCTCTGGGGGTCGTAGGCATAGTGATGTTCGGAACCATCAGCGCCCCACATCCTGCGCAGGCGCCCCAGCGCGTCGTGAAGGTAGCGGGTGGTCTGGCCCAGGGCGTCGGTGGAGGCCACGAGGTTGCCCAGGATGTCCCACGCATAGCGCGTGACCTGGCCCGAGCAGTCGGTGTAGGCCACGAGCTGTCCGGCTTCGTCCCACTGCAGATGGCGGGTTTTGCCCAGCGCGTCTTCTATGGCGACGGGCAGGCCGCGCGTGTCGTATTTCCAGCGCGTGGCGTGGCCGAGCGGGTCCAGGCGCTCGACCAGATTACCCTGGGCGTCGTAGGCCTGCCGCCAGACATGGCCCAGCGCGTCGGTGACTTCTTCGGGCAGGTTGAGCTGGTTGTACTTGAGGCGGGTGGTGGCACCTGATGCGTCCGTGACGGCCAGCAGGTTGCCCTGGCCGTCGAATTGCCAGCGGGTGATGCGGCCCATGGCGTCCCGCGCCTGTTGCGGGTTGCCGGCGGCGTCCATGCGCGTCTCGGATCGGACGGGCTGGCCATCCGGCCCGGGTTCGACGATGGCGATGACCTCATGCCGGGCGTTGTATTCGTAACTGCTGCGCCGGCCCAGGGCGTCGGTGACATGGGTGGTGCGGCGGCCCAGGTCGTAGTCGAAGCGGGTGTCCAGCGTGCCGGGCTCGTCGGTCCAGGTCCGCACGACGCGGCCGCCCGCGTCAAGCCGGCTCCATTCCTGGTGGTAGGTGAAACCGGTGCGGCTGCTGTAGGCCACCATCAGGTGCTGGCGATAGCGATAGTGCGCCACGCCGCCCATGGCATCCGTGGCGGACTGGAGGTTGGCGTGGGCGTCATCCGGGACGTTGCCATCCGTCCCATAGGCATAGCGTGCCAGCAGGCCGCCGACCTGTTCCACGCCGTCGATCACACGGGATTCCAGGTGGATCTCCTGCAGGAGCGGGCCGGAGGGTCCCTGGTCTTCACTCCAGGTGAAGCGCAGCTTGCGGCCAGCGCTGTCGGTCAGTCCCAGCGGGCGGGGCGCGCGGCCATCGATGCCTGTGGCGGTGTAGGCCGGGTAGTGAAGGGTGATGGTGTTGCCATTGCGGTCCACCAGGTGCACCAGTGGCAGACGCCATTGACCGGTGGCCGGGGGGGCGAACAGGTGCCGGGTGCCATCGGCGCTTTCAACGCTCCAGCCGCCTTGCTGGTGGTGGGTGACGGTGATTTTTTCGCGCGGGTCGAAGTGGCTGGTCCCGGCGGCAATCACGGGCAGCTGTATGCGGCGCCCGCGGGCGTCGTAGTAGTGCACCGCATCGTGGACCAGCACCAGTTCGGTGGACAGGGGCGTGCTCCATCCCCATCCAAGCCAGCCAGGACGGCGGTCGCTGGAGCGGTAGTACCGCTGCCAGGTCAGGGCCATGGGGCCGGGCAATTCGAAATCCGTGTCGCGCAGGATCTTGGTGCCTGTGGCAAAGATCACGGGATGGCATGTGCCCAGCTCGCAGGTCGGTGGCGTGGCAATGCTTCCCTTGGAGGCGTTATCGATGATGTTGCCCTGCGTGTTGGGATTGACGCTGTTGTCCGTGCGCTTTGCCACGGGGTTGCGGCGCGATTTGGCGCGCTGGGCGATCTTGCCCAGGACAAAGCCAATGGTGATGGCGACCACGCCATCGGCGATAACTTCGGCGATCTGGTCGATTTTTTCGTCGGTCAGCGGCGGTGTCAGCAGCTCCTGGATTTCCTGGGCGAGTTCGGCGACTTGCTCGGCCGCCTGGGCCATGGCGGCCCCTCCGACGACGAGGTTGACGCCGGGAATGAGCTTGCCTACGAGTTTGAGGGCGGGCCCGATCAGCGCGCTGGGATCGGTCAGGCTTTCTCCAAGGGCCGACAGCTGGCTGGAGAAGGCGCCCGGCAGCTTTTCGATCACCTTCTGCGCCAATTGGTCATACGGCCCGGGCAGCGCCTTCATGGCAAGGCGCATGGCCCAGCCAGGATTGATGACCATGGCGTTGCTTTTGGTCGTGTCGAAGGACCGCACGCTGCCCCGGCTCTCGAACTTGGTATCGCTGCTGTAGCTGGTGGGCTCGGCCGCGCCGCCGACAACGCCGGAACGCACGCCCGCGATACCACCGAGCTTGTCGGGTGTGGCGGGTATGGACTCGAAGCGGCTGCCGGCAACGGCCACGGGGTGCCCATCGATCTTGAGCGTGGCCGTGCCGTTCTTCAGGCCCGGGCCATGGGCCATGTTGAGGATGGGAACCGGTGGTCCCTGGGGCTTGGGAAAGACGGGGTTGATCGGGCCAGGAATCATGGCCGGATTGCGGCCTTCGTGTATGGCTCGGCGGTCGTTGACGTAGGTGGCCATGGATGGACTCAGGACTCTTGGGAAATGGAGGATTGGCGCCGCCCGGCTGCGGAAGATCTTCCTGCCGTGCGGGCATGGCGATTCCAGGTGGCGCTCCAGGCGGCCACGCGGGTGTTCAGCCCGGTGACCGTGAGCAGGCCTGCGTGGCCTGCCAGAGGCGACGGCATGACGGGGTGCGTCAGCCACTGGCGCATCTCATGGAACAGGCTGAGCATGAGAGGCGCCCAGGCCGCGCCCATTTGACCAAGCAGTGCTGCCGGGTCCGGGGCTTGCGGCAGGCCACCCTGTGACGCCAGCGCCGCGGAGAGGCTGGCCAGCTCTGCGCCCCGCCACGACGAGCCATCCATGTCTGACCAATAGGAGTGCAGGGCGTTGACCGGCATGTGCGCTGCCTTCAGCGCACCGTGGCTGGCCTCGATCAGTGCGCGGCCATCGGGCAGGGTGTCGCTGTCCAGGCGTGAGCGTGGCTCGTCTGCAAAGAATGGTGGATAGACCGTGACGAAATCTGCAGTGGCCGGCTTGCGGGACAGCCGTACAAAGGCTGCGCCTTCCGAGGCAATGAAGCCTTCGCAGACGCCGTTGACCTTGGCCCAGCGACGCTGGTAGAGCACGTCCGCGATCTCCGTGTCCACGAAGCTGTCCACTCCGCCGATGATCACTTCGGGCACCGAGGGGTTGTCGTGCATGAAACGATAGGCCTGCGACAGCGCATCGGCGCCTGCCACTGCGCCGCCCGGGTAGACCTTGATGGGCAGGAACTCTGCGGCGAGGTCCAGTGCTCGGGGAAGCTCCAGTGCGAATCGGCCGGCGTCTATCCAGCCCGGCAGTTCAGGCAAGGAGTCGGGCAGTGCCACGAAGAGGGGGATGGGCCGCTGCAGCGGCCAGCCTGCGGCAGGCGCCGGCTGGCCGCGCAACGCTTCGTGCAGGGCAGGGGCTGCGAGCCGGATCAGGCGTTCCGTTCCTTTGCAGGCTGCATCAATGGCTTGCACCCGGGATACGGTGGCACGGTGCTCGGCCTGGCCGGTAATGGCCTGCCGGGTAAAGCTCGACTGGCGAGCAAAGAAGCCGCAGCCGGTCTGCCAGGCCCGGGTCCCGATGGGGGTGCATGCACCAGTGGCCGCGATGACGAGAGGGTTCATGGTTGTGCCCTGCCGATGTTGAATGCCGCACGTTCGATCACGGAGGCCGTGCTGCAGGCCAGGGCCTGAACGACGGCCAGATCGTCGGCCTCGATCCACAGCGCTGCGCCCACGCGTGAGAGGTGCTCCAGATAGAGCAGGTGGCGCAAGGGCGCGCCTACCATGGCCACGGCCTCCTGCAGAACCACTTGCGTGCGGGGGCGTCCGAGACGCAGGGCCGGCCCTGACAGAGGAAGTGCGGCCAAAGCGGCGTCGATGGTGGCGGAGCGGCCCGATGCCTCGTGACCCAAGTCAAAGGCAATGTCGGCGGGTTCTCCTGTGAGCAGGGCCGTGGCGTCAGCCAGGGTGCGGCATGCCTCTTCGTCGTCCCAGGCCGTATGGGCAGCGAGCTGGCGAAGCAGGGGAACGTCTCCCACAAGTGAGGCCGCATATACCTGCAGTCCCCAGGGCATTTGGGGATGCCGGCCTTCCCGCAAGGCGCTTGCCAGCGCATGTCCATCCCTGGCGGCCAGCAGGGCCAAGGCCACGGTGGAATGCGGCATCCGGGCCAAAAGAGTGCGTGCCACAGGCGTTTCCTGCCGGCTGCCCATGAGCGCCAGCGCCAGCAAGGCGGCCTGCGCATCGCTGTCTTGTTGCGTGGCTGCGATGGCCTTGGTTTCATCGCCACGCCCGGTGCATCGCCAATCACACAGGGCCGTCAGGCCGCCCGGCAGACCGGATGTCCATGCAGAGATGGCTTGTGAGAATTCGTCGCTGACAGCCGGCCGGGAAATTGCGAGGCGCTGGAGCAACTGTGCCAATGGCGCGCTCTGCCTGTGCTGTCCCTGGGAGAGCAGCCAGGTGAAGTATTCGGCGACGGTGTTGTCGAAGCAAAACCGCATGGCGTTAAATACCGCGTTCGGCTGGGCCTGGAGATGGGCTCCCAGCGTTCGCTCCAGCCCATCGTGAATGTGCTTGCGTTGCAGGTGCAGGGCTTGCAGGCAGGCCAGCGCGAAGATGCGGGAGGGCTCATCCAGGATTTCAGCGCCAGCTGTTTCGATGGCCTGCTGGCAGGCATGGTCCAGCTCGGGTGCGTGCATCAGGTGCTGCTTCAGGCCGCTCAGCGCCTGCACGATGCTGTCGTCGAACACGGCAAATGCGTCGGGGCGCGACGCGGGACGCTGCAGCAAATGGGAGCGGCGCCAGTACTGGGTTACCAGGGTCCGGGCCATGCGCGCTGCCGGCGGGGCCGACACAGGAATGTCGATGGCTCTGGGAATGGGAAGGTCGATGACGGTCATGATGAAAAGAGCCTGGCAGCCCCCTCGGAAAGAGAATGCATGGGGGACAATGCGCCCCAGGAGGAACCCAAGCGATGCTGGACAATCTGACGCCGTTTGCTGCGGAAATACTGCCGGGACATGGCGCCGACGGCACCCTGTGCTCCACCGTGGTGATCAAGGCCACGCTGGATTTCGAAGGGCGCGCGGTGGCCCAGGGCAATGCAGTACCTGTGTTTCGCGGCGATGAGTTCTTTGGCGCGGAGGGACCCATGGGTGTGGTACGCCACGAGGCCGATATCGCTCCGCTCAAGTCTCGGGTGGATGTGCTGTTCAACGGCTATGCCTACGCTCCTGGTGGCAAGCCCGCTGCCCACTTCGATGCGGGTCTGGCCGTGGGCGGTGAAAGCCGCGTCATAAGAGTCTTTGGCAAGCGGGTCTGGCGCCGACGCCTGGGAGTGCTGCCCCTGGCACAGGAGGTGGAGCCCGCCTTGAAAGTCCCTGTTACCTATAACCTTGCCTTCGGGGGAGCGGATGCCGAAAAGCCGGAGGTATTCCACGGAGCCAATCCGATCGGAGCAGGCTTCAGTGCAGGACTGCCCCGGGAGGGCGAGCCCATGCATCAGCTCGAATGGCCTGACGATCCGGTTCGCTCTGCAGTCGACCGGGTTTCGCCGGCCGGCTTCGGCTGCATAGGCCGTAGTTGGTTGCCGCGTCGCGCCCTCTGGGGCAGCTATACGGGCAAGGAGGTTGACGCATCGCCAGGCCTTCTCACGCGCATGCCGGCTTCGTTTGATCCCGCCGCGTGGAATTGCGCCCATCCCCGGATGCAGTTCAGGCGCGAGCAGGTGCAGCCAGGAACGAAGATCGCCTGGATGAACCTGAGCGCGCAG
Organism: Delftia tsuruhatensis NBRC 16741; assembly: GCF_001571325.1. GTDB lineage: Bacteria > Pseudomonadota > Gammaproteobacteria > Burkholderiales > Burkholderiaceae_C > Comamonas > Comamonas tsuruhatensis. Next base: position 69,087 of record NZ_BCTO01000025.1, on the reverse strand, counting down.
GGCATGGGCACTACCGTCGTGCCTGCGATCCGGCCGCAACTGAGCTGGGTGCTCCGCGGTGAACGTGGCACTGCACGCCCGGAATTCGACACGCTGATCATCGAGCCCGAGCATGGGCACCTGATCCTCATATGGCGACACACGCTTGCCGCGCATGTGCTCAGTGGTCTTGAAAGTGTTCAGATCCATCTCTGAGCCAGCCTTCAATTGATGCGGACTTCGGCCGCGTCCAGATCAAGCAGATCCCGCGCATCTTGCTCAATCGTTAATGCCACCAGGCGAGCAAGCCCCTGGGCCGTGAGTTTCAGCGTGGCCTGCCCGCAGGCCAGCGTGATGCAGTCCTGCGACTGTAGGTGGATGCTCCTTTGTCCCCATGGCGCCGTGGGTGCGGGTGAGAGCACTGCGGTGATCGTGGCACGCCCCGTCGGCTGGACTGCCAGCAAAACCTCGTCTCCCGGAACCAGAACCGGCAGCAGCACGCCCGCAGGCGCTTGCACCGAAAGTGCGGGATCGTGCGTGTACGCCACCAGATAGAGGTCTTGCCCCAGTACCTCGACGACCTGCCCGGCCAGGAGCTGTACGTTGGACGGCAGGCGTTGCGCCTCATCGACGTCGGATGGCTTGGCAGGAAGGCGTTTTTGTGCGATTGCCATGGGATTTCCTTCAAGCGGGGTTGATGTGGCTGTCAGGGGAGGAAACGGTCACCTTGGAGCTGCCGCTGATGGAGATCGTCTGTCCGTTGACCTGCACGGTGCCGTCGCTGGTCATGCGCAACACGGCCTTGCCGCACTTGATTTCGATGGCGTCACCCACGGTGATGGCCATTTCCTTGCCTACCGTGATCGTCTGCACCTCGCCCACGGTGGTGGCGGAGTTCTTGCCGACCGTCGCCGTATGGTTGTCGGCCGTGTCGTCGGTGCGGTTCTTGCCCACGCTGGTGGACTGGTTCTGACCCACTGAAACACTGCGGTTCATGAGCACCGTCGTGCTCTGGCTCAGCCCCACATTCACCACCATGGCCGCGCCCACGTTGACGTTGTAGGCGGCGCCGATGTTCACCATCTTGGCCAGGCCCACGTTCTGCATGTAGGCCAGTCCGATGGTCTCTGTCTTGAAGCTGCCCACCTTGATCGACCAGTTGTTGCCGATCTTGTCCTTCTCGTTGCGGCCTATGGTCTTGCTGCGGTTCTTGCCGATGGAGATGTTCTCGTCGATGCCAACGTCTTCATTGCGGTTGTCGCCGATGCTGATCTTCTCGTCGTGGTCCACCCGCTCCGTGCGGTTGTTGTGCACGGTGATGGTCTCGTCGCGGTCCACGGTCTCGGTGCGGTCGCGGTGGATGACGCTGGTCTCGTCCCGGTCGATGGTCTTGCGCCGGTCGTTGCCCACCCATTTGTCCTCGTCGTTCTCGACTTCGGTGAGCTGGTCCTTCTGCGCGTGCAGCCAAAGCTGCTCTTGCCCAGCCTTGTCCTCGAAGCGGATGGCGTTGGCGTCGCCCTGGCCGTTCTTCGTGCCCGCGCCCGGGGCGCCGCCCTTGCTCGACCGGGTCTTGATGCCCGATTGCGTGGCGTTGGCCGGCAGTGCCCAGGGCGGCATGTTGGCCGCGTTGTATACGCAGCCCATGACGATGGGGTGGTCAGGATCCCCGTTGAGGAAGTCCACGATGACTTCCATGCCGATGCGCGGGATGTGCACGGCGCCAAAGCCCGGCCCGGCCCAGCTGGTGGCCACGCGCATCCAGCAGCTGGAGTTCTCGTTCATGCCGCCGATGCGGTCCCAGTGGAACTGCACCTTGACGCGGCCGTACTGGTCGCACCAGATCTCTTCGCCTGCGGGGCCCACGACGACGGCGGTCTGCGGGCCCGTGGTACGTGGTTTGGCGGTGATGCGCTGGGGCTTGAAGGGAAGGCTGGTGGGCTGGGCCTGGAGCACGAATTTCTGCACCGAGCCTTCGCCGCTGCCGCCGTCGCTGACGCGCGGGTTCTCCTCGAAGGCATAGTCGACCGCCGTGACCAGGTAGGCCTGGTTCTGGTCGCCGCGCGGATAGTTGTCCAGCGTGAAGGTGTAGCCCGGCGCCATGGCGCGGTGGTTGGAGCGGCCCTGCACCGTGCTCTGGCGCGTGAGGCTTTGCTGCAGGCGCACGCGGATGTAGTCCTCGCCGTCGCCGGTCTCGGTGTAGCCGCCCGGCCATTCGTAGATCTCGTAGGCGTCGTGCGCGTGGCCGGGCGGGTTGCGGCGCATGTTGGACAGCTCGGCGCGGGGCTTCTTGAAGTCGTAGTCGTCGTTGTAGTGCCGGCCAGGCTTGACGCGCTGGTGCAGTTCCCAGGCGTGTATGCATTCCTCGCGCGCCACGGCGGCCTTGCCCGGCGGGTGGAAGGGGATGACGGCACCGCCCTGCAGCGGGTCGTGCGAGGCGATGACATCGTCGCCCAATGTCAGCACATGCTGGCCCGCGCTGTGCTGGTGGTAGTAGCAGATGCCCTCGTGCTCCATGAGGCGCGAGACGAACTGGAAGTCCGTCTCGTTGTACTGCACGCAGTACTCCCAGGTGCGGTAGGAGCGCGTCAGGCGCTGCTGCATGGGGTGGCCGTAGATGCCCAGGACCTCGTTGATGATGTCCGGCACGGTTTTGTTCTGGAAGATGCGGAAGTCGCTGCGGCGCGTGGCCAGCCACAGCCAGGGCGACAGGCGTGCGCGGTACAGGAAGTTGCGGTGCTCGTCCTGGCCGCGCATGCCAAAGGCAGTGACCAGGCCGTCGATGTAGCGCTTGCCGCCGTCCTGGGTCTCCACCACCACGGTGGCGCCCTTGCCCAGCAGGGCCTTGGGGTCGATGCTGTCGTCCTCGCTGAGCAGGTCGATCTCCAGGGCGAACAGATGGCTGATTTCCTCGCGACCCTGCAGCCGGCGCAGCTGCAGCTGGTCTGCCAGGGGGGTGTTGATGGTGACTCTGCGTGTCATGGTGTCGGATCTCGCGGTGCTTGGGGTGGAAGAGGGGTCGGGGCTTCAGGCCTGGATGGCAGGGCCTGGGTGCGCCGGTCGATGAAGGGCTTGCATGGGGTGGCTGGAAGGTCCTTTGCTGCTATCGGGCTGCGTACACCAGTCCCGGACGGGCGCCGTCGGCGTCATCCTGGGCGCCATCCATGACAGGGGCGCTGTCGAAGGACTGGCCCAGCGCAACGAACTGGTAGTTGCCGCGCCGGTCGGTGAAAACCGCCAGGCCGTCCGGCGTCAGGGCTACGTTGAACCAGTCGTTGTCTGTTCCGGGCTGGTCCGGGTCCAGCGTGCGGGATTGGCTCCGGGCCAGCACGCTGCCGGCCAGGCTTGCCTGGTTCAACACCCGGGTCTGCCGGCCATCCGCGCCATACAGCCGCAGCTCCCCGGTGGCTTCGACCTTAACTGGCGTAGCGAGGGCAGCCCGCATCTGGTCGGTGCTGGACGAGCAGCCCGCTGCCGGCGCGCTGGCAGCCATGACTGCACAAGTCACGAAACGGGCGGGGTTCAGGTGCGGTGGCATGGCGGCAAGGGCTTGTGGGTCTAGCGCGACGCCTGCGCGGTGCGGCTGCGATCCAGGTGGAGCACGGCGGCGTCCAGCAGCGGGTCGCCACCGGCCTGGATGGAGGCGGTGAAGGCCGCGTCCACGGGCACGCGCAGGCGCGGGGTCACGCCTTGGGCCTGTGCGGCGGGGTTGTTGCCGCCAGCGGGGCCGGTTTCTGCGAGCAGGGGGACTTGCACGATGAAGCCGGCCGGCAGGTGCACGCGCGTGGCGGGGCCGGTGGCGCCAGCCGTGGCGCTGGTGGCGACGATGTCGGCACGTTGGCTGTGCTGCAGCCAGGCGGCGAACAGTTCGCAGGGGCCTGCGCAGCCCGGGCCGGTGAGCACGGCGATGGGGGCCGTGAAGGGCGTGCCCGAGGCGGCCAGCGGCAGCTGGGCCGGCAGGCCCAGGCCGCCACGGCTGCGCCAGACGCGGGCGGCGGGGTCGAACAGGCGCTGGGCGGCGTCCTGCATGCGCAGCGGCTTGTCGCGTGTGTAGAGCGAGGCCAGCATGTGGGGCAGCAGCTGGTAGGCGTCGTCGCCCCGGTGGGCGCGCAGGTCGATGACCAGGCCCGTGACCCTGGCCTGGCTGGCGGCGGCCAGGGCGCCCTCCCAGCGGCTGAGCTGGCCGGTGGCGCCGTCGGCAAAGCTGTCGAGGGCGATGTAGGCCAGGTTGCCGCCCTGGGCGCTGCGCAGCAGGAAGGAGGCGAGGGCGGGCTCGGCCGCAGGCAGGGCCGTGGTTGCGGCGGGGGCGGCGTCCAGGCGCAGGGTTTGCTCCTGGCTGGCCGAGGGTGTGCCCGCTGCGGTGCGCAGGCTCAGCGTGGCGGGCGTGCCCAGGTCCAGTGCCAGCAGGTCGGCGCGGCGGGCGTCGGCACCGGCGCGCAGCGAGGCGGGGGCAATGCGGTCCAGGTAGCGGGTCGGGCTTTCCCCTTCGATGGCGAGGATGTCGCTGCCGGGCTGCAGGCCCGCCTTGGCGGCGGCAGAGCCTGGCGCCACGCCGGTGATGGCGATGCGGCCGTCCTCGCGCAGCCAGGTGCGCGGCATGGGCAGGTTGACGCTGCCGCGTGCCAGCAGCTGCGGGGACAGGCCCCGGTCTGTGCGGGCAGGCCAGGCCTGGCCGCCGGGCAGCAGAACGCGGTACTGGCCGTCGCCCAGGCGCTGGCCCATTTCTGCCAGGGCCTGGGCCTGCGCGGCGCTGTCGCCGCGCTCGGCGGCGGTCTGCAGGCGCTGGCCGTAGTCGGCACGCAGCTTGCCGGCATCAAAGCCGCTGGCAGAGGCCAGCGGGTGGCGCTCGGCAATGAGGCCGATAAGGGCCTGGGCCGCATCGCCCGCGCCCAGGCGGGACAGGTCGATGTCCTGCGCGGGCTGGACGGCGTGGAAGGCCAGGGCGATTTCCCGGGCGCGGTCGAAGCGCAGGCCCTGCGGCTCCAGCGTGACCACGGTGTAGCCGCGCGGCAGGGTGACCATGGGATCGTCGGCGGTGAACAGGCGCCCGTCGGCGCCAAAGCCGGAAGGGAAGCGCTGCGTGGCATCGCTGGCCCAGACCAGCAGCTTGCCGCCCGTGGGCTCCAGGATGTCGCCGCTTTGGCGCGGCCATTCGGTGCGCACCGAGCTGGCGCGCAGCATGGCGTGCTGCTCTATGGCGTCCAGGCTGCGCCGGCCCGCGCGCTGGGGCACGTCGGCATGGACGGACAGGGCGAAGATGCGCACGCCCCGGCCCCCGGGGCGGGCACGGCCGGTGGACAGGTCATAGGTCGTGCCGTCGGGGTCGCCGGGCAGTTCGATGGCCACGCCGGTGCTGTCGCCGCGCGGCAGGGCCAGCCATTGCGACTTGGCCGGCGCCACATGGGCGGCCTGGCGCTGCACGAGGTACGGCCCCTGGTCCATGAGCGCGACCACGGCCTGGCCGCGCCGGGCGCTGTCCGTCCAGGCGTCGCCCAGCACGGCCATGACGCGGCGTGGGCCGCCCTGGTCGTCCTGCACGGGGGCGGCGCCGGAGGGCGGCGACTGTGTCGCCTCGGGCTGGGCCTGGTTGCGGTCCCACCAGGCACGGGCCTCGTTGGCGGCACCGGTGGCCGCGTTGGTGGCCGTGCTGGCCGCGCTGCGGCCGGCCTCCAGCGCCTGCTGGCCGGCCGTGGCGGCGCCCGAGGCCCGCTGCACGGTGTCGGCCGCCTGGCCGATGGCGCCCAGGTCCAGCGCCTGCGCAGCCGGGGCGGCCAGCAGCGCGGCTGCGATCACGGCCGTGGCGGCGCGTGGCAGGCGGTGCCTTCTCATGCCGGCTCCGCAGCGCGGGTGCGCACGTCCAGCGTGAAGTCGTCGCCGCTGGCGCCGGCATGCAGGCTTTGCAGTTCCTGGCCTTGCACGGTGGCCTGCAGGAAGTGGGTAGCCATGCGCGGCAGCAGGTTCTGGGTAAGGATGCCGTCCACCATGCGCGCGCCCGATTCGACCTCGCTGCAGCGGCGGCGCACCAGGTCCACGGCGGCTTCATCGAAGCTGAACTGCGCGCCGTGGCGTTCCTCGATGCGCCGCTGGATGCGCAGCATCTGCAGCCGGATGATCTGCTCCAGCATGGCGTCGGAGATGGGGTAGTAGGGCACCACCGTCAGGCGGCCCAGCAGCGCGGCAGGGAAGGTCTGCAGCAGCGGCTGGCGCACGGCCTGGGCCAGGCCTTCGGGCGTGGGCGCCAGGTCCGGGTCGCGGCACATGCTGGCGATCAGGTCCGAGCCCACGTTGGAGGTCAGGATGATGACGGTGTTCTTGAAGTCGATGTAGCGGCCCTCGCCGTCTTCCATCCAGCCTTTGTCGAAGACCTGGAAGAACATCTCGTGCACGTCGGAGTGGGCCTTCTCGATTTCGTCGAGCAGGACCACGCTGTAGGGGCGGCGGCGCACGGCCTCGGTGAGCACGCCGCCTTCGCCGTAGCCCACGTAGCCGGGCGGCGCGCCCTTGAGGGTGGAGACGGTGTGCGCCTCCTGGAACTCGCTCATGTTGATGGTGATGAGGTTTTGCTCGCCGCCATACAGGGCTTCGGCCAGGGAGAGGGCGGTTTCCGTCTTGCCCACGCCCGAGGGGCCGGCTAGCAGGAACACGCCGATGGGCTTGCCCGGATCGTCCAGCCGCGCGCGCGAGGTCTGGATGCGGCGCGTGATGGCCTCCAGGCCGTGGCGCTGGCCGATGACGCGCTTCTCCAGCGTGTCTGCCAGCGAGAGCACGGACTGCACCTCGTCGCGCACCATGCGGCCCACGGGAATGCCGGTCCACTCGGCCACGACGGCGGCGACCACGCCGGCATCGACCACGGGCTGCAGCAGCGGGGAATCGCCCTGCAGCTCGGCGAACTGGCGGCGCAGCGCTTCCAGCGAGGCCACGCTGGGGGGCTCGGCAGGTTCGGTTGAGGTGGCTTCGGCGGCCGTTTCCGGTGCCGCAGCGGACGGGTCTGCGGCGGCGCCGGTGGAGAAGACGGGCGACTTCAGGCCCATGAGGGCGGCCTCGGTTTCCAGGATGCGGCGGGCCAGCGCGCTTTCCTGGCCAAAGCGTTCGGCCAGCGTGGCCTGGCGCTCGCGCAGGCCGGCCAGGTCGGTTTCCAGCGCCTGCAGGCGCTCGGCCGTGGGCAGGCCGAGGGCGGCCTCGCGCAGCAGCACTTCCTGCTCTACGCCCAGGGCCTCGATGCGGCGCTGCACGGCTTCCAGCTGGGCGGGCGTGGCATGCAGGGCCATGGCCACGCGCGAGCAGGCCGTGTCCAGCAGGCTGACGGCCTTGTCGGGCAGCTGGCGCGAGGGAATGTAGCGGTGCGACAGGCTGACGGCCGCGGCCACGGCGTCGGCCGCAATGCGCACCTGGTGGTGGTTTTCCAGCTTGGCGGCCACGCCGCGCAGCATGTCCACGGCGCGGGGCTCGTCGGGCTCGTGCACCTGCACCAGCTGGAAGCGGCGGGTCAGGGCCGGGTCTTTTTCAATGTATTTCTTGTACTCGGCCCAGGTGGTGGCGCCGATGGTGCGCAGCGTGCCGCGCGCCAGGGCGGGCTTGAGCAGGTTGGCGGCATCGCCCGTGCCGGCCTGGCCGCCCGCGCCCACCAGGGTGTGGACTTCGTCGATGAAGAGCACGATGGGCGTGGTGCTGGACTGCACGGCGTCCAGCAGGCCGCGCAAGCGGTTCTCGAATTCGCCCTTCATGCTGGCGCCGGCCTGCAGCAGGCCGACGTCCAGCACGCGCAGCTCCACGCCCTGCAGCGGCGGCGGCACATCGCCCTGGGCGATGCGCAGGGCCAGGCCCTCGACCACGGCGGTCTTGCCCACGCCGGCCTCGCCCACCAGGATGGGGTTGTTCTGGCGGCGGCGCAGCAGGATGTCCACCATCTGGCGCACTTCGTCATCGCGGCCCGTGACGGGGTCCAGTTCGCCCGCCTTGGCGCGGGCCGTCAGGTCCACCGTGTACTGCTGCAGCGCACCGCCCTGGCCGGGTGCGGCGCCCGTGGCCTGGCTCGCTTCGCCTGGCGTGCCTTCCAGCCCGCTGCCATCGGCCGCGCGCATGCGTGCCTCGGGCGAGTCGGGCAGCAGGCGGGCGAAGGCGTCGCTGAGCGCGGGCTCGGAGATCTTGTCGAATTCGCGCGAGATGGAGCGCAGCTCATTGGCCAGCGAGCGCGTGCGCACCATGCCCGACAGCAGATAGGCGCTGCGGATCTGGCTGTCGTTGAACATCAGCGTGGCATAGACCCAGCCGCGCTCGATGGCGGTCTCTATGTGCACGGAGAAGTCGCTGATCGAGGTGGCGCCGCGCGGCAGCTGGTCCAGGCGGCGCACCACATCGGCGGCCAGGCGGTCGGAGGCGATGTCGAAGTGGCGCAGGATGCGGATCAGGTCGCAATCGTTTTCCTGCAGCAGCTGGTGCAGCCAGTGCACCAGCTCCACATAGGGATTGCCGCGCAGCTTGCAGAACACGGTGGCGCCTTCCAGCGACTTGAACAGCAGCGGGTTGAGCTTGCCGAAGAGGGATTGGCGGCTGATTTCTGTCATGGGTCTTGGGTGCGGAAAAAGAGTGGATGAATGGGGGCCGGGCATGCCGGCTAGCGGCGGGGGCGGACTTCGACCTTGTGGCCCTTGGCCTGGCACTGCGCCAGCAGCCGGTCGACCCAGGCGCGTTCGACGAGGAAGCTGCTGCCGGTGATTTCCTGCGCCGTTTCACGGACGTCGGCGGCGAGGTGGATGGCCTTGGCTTCGGACAAGGCATCGCCATCCCATTGCGCTTCATCCGGCGATGGTTTGGCGGTGAAGCGGCGCTGTCCCAGATTGGCGATCTGGCCGCCTTCCAGCCAGACCATCCAGACCGACGAGCGCGCAGGGACTGCGCTGCGGTTGTGCTGTTGCACGAAGCAAAAGCGCTGGAGGGCTGAAGGCTTTCCGGGGCCAGTCGATGCCTGGCGGCTCTTCAAATAGATACGCAGGGCGGCTGGAGAAGGAATCAGGGATTGCGCCGGACGCGAGAAATCGGAAGCCCGCCCGCTTTCAGGCGCTGCCAGCAAAGGCAGGGCCGATCCCGCCAGGGTGGCCAGCAGACACCTTGCGAGCAGGCGACGGCCTTGCCTGACACGGCATGGGCCGGGAAAGCGGTTGCGTCCGATATGCGGCATGCGGCTATCGGGCAGGAGTCACTTTGATGGTGCGGCCCTTGGCCTTGCACTGCGCCAGCAGCATGTCCACCCAGGCGCGTTCGACGAGGAAGCTGCTGCCGTAGATTTCCTGGGCCGTTTCCCGCACGTCGGTCGCGAGCTTGATGGATTTCATTCTTGCCAGGCTTTCACCATCCGCTTTGGCGTCTTCTTTCGTCAGCGTTTTGGGCGAATAGAGATGCCAGCCCATATTGACGATCTCGCCGCCATTGAGCCAGACCATCCACACGTTCGGCTCGGGATCGGACGGATGGTCGGGACGCTGCTGCACGAAGCAAAAGGTATTGCTCTGGCGGGCTCTTTGGGTTTCCCAGACTTCATCCTTGAACTTCAGGTATTGCCGCAGCGCAGTCATGGACGCGACTCTTTCCTGCGCAGGCCGAGAGTAGTCGGCAGCCGTCGGCTGGGTTTGCTGGCTGCTGATTTCAGCCGGCGATGCTGGTGGCGGCGATGATTCGGAGGCTTGGGCACCTATCAAGCAGGCGCTCACTGCAATGGCAATGGCAAGGCTGGCCATTGGGAAATGGCGATGCGGTTTCAAAGCGCTTGATCCGGTATGGGTTGGTGACATGGAGTGCCCTCCTTGGTTTTCGATGTGTTTGGGGATCAGTCGCGTTTGCGCAGCCGGGAATGTGTGTAGAACATGTTTCTAGCCAGCGCGGCGTGCTGAATGAAGTCGGCACCGGGAGAGCTGGATTTCGCAGTTCTCCAGGCGAACAGGCCTGTGGGGGTAGGGTCTGGCGGCACCGCGCCGGTGGCAACGTCCAGGGCCGCCTGCACAAAGTCCAGATAGGCCTTGCGTTTGGGATGCAGGCCGTTGTTGGCGTTGTCCACATAGTCGCGGAGGTTCTTGGCAATGTCGGGACCCAGCTTCGGATAGACGTTGAAGCCATGGAATTGGACCGATCCCCGGTCATCCGCCATGACGATGTCCTCGACGCTGGTGGCACCGCGGGCCATGAAGTCTTCAGGCTTTCCGCTTTTCAAGCGGTTCTCGATGACTCGGCGCATCCATTGCATTCCGGTTTTCACGTTGTCGAGATTCCAGGCCAGTGAGGTGTCGCCCGGCGAGACGCTTTCCGCCAGGAACAGCCTTGCCAGCATCCCCTCCGTCGTGCTCTCTGCAGGCAGCGAAATGCTCTTCTCCACCTGCACGGTGATGGCTGCGGGCATGACGCTGAGCCCGCTTCCCTGCACCGCCACGATGCTGAGCTTGGTGAGCCCGGGCTGCTGCGCCACGAAGTCGAATTGCCAGCTGTCGGCGCGGGCGTTGTGTACGGGGGGCTGGGCCGCAAGAATGCTGGGCGCATCGATCCTTGCACCCAGCTTGTAGGTCTTGGCGACGGCCTCGATCTTGACGCGCAGGCGGTTGCCTTCGACCAGCGTCAGCGTGGAAGGAACCGGTGCGTTGTGCGGGAACTTGATCTGTACGGTGGGCATGTGTGCGAGGAGGGAAGTGGTGATTCAGTGGTTCGGTGATTCAGTGGCTCGAGGACTGGGGCCGGGGCCGGGGCGCCGGCCCCGCACGGGCTGGCGGCGCTGGCGCAGCCAGGCTTCGGGGTCCAGGCGGAAGTCGCGCGCGTCCTGTGCGGGCTCGGCGTGGGTGAGCCAGGTGGTCCAGCCCAGCTGGGTGCTGCTGCCCAGCCGGGCGGCAGGCACTTCCTGGCGGCGCAGCACCAGCACATAGTCCCAGGCGTATTCGATGCCCAGGTAGTTGCGCACCCAGTCCACCAGGGTCTGGAACAGTGCGGCCTGGGGCAGCAGCTGCCGGTATTGCTCCAGGCCCAGCGGGCCGAGCACCAGGCGGAACTTGCTTTGCGCATCGGGCACGCGCGAGCCCACGACGGCATCCACTCCCAGGCGCGAGTTGCAGGGGCGGCTTTGCAGCCGGGTCTGCTGCCCGGGTTCCAGCTCCAGGTGGTGCAGGCAGTTTTCTTCCAGCCGCACGGGGATCTGGAAGTAGTGCGACAGGGCCTGGCACAGGCCTTCGGGATTGCGTGTCCAGCGGGTCAGGTGGCCGGCCATGAAGCGCTTGGCGTGGTCGGGCACGTCGTCGCGTGTGCGCTGGCTGGGCAGGCCGGTGCCGATGAAGCTGTCTATGTAGCGGCCGAAGGGGTCCTCGCCGGGGCGGTCCAGCGATGCCGTGGGCTGGGCGTCCGACCAGGCGCGGAACAGCAGCAGCAGCATGCGGTGGTGAAAGATGTCGGAAAAACGCGCCAGCGTGGCGTCGTCATGCTGGCGCAGGCGCTCGCGCACGTATTCGGTGATGTGCGTGGGCAGCGGTCCGTTGGGGCCGTAGAGGCCGAAGTTCCAGACCGTCATGCGCTCGGGCTCGCCGGCGCGCGAGGGCAGGATCTCGGCGATGGTGGCGGGCGCGAAGGCCAGCGACGGGTCCTGGCCCAGGCGCAGCGGTTCGTCCTTGGGGCGCGTGGCCTGGCCCAGGCGCGGCAGGCCGGGGTGGCGCGCCTGCAGGTAGCGCAGGCTGTGCATCAGGTCGAACTGGTAGGGCCTGGCGCTCAGGCGCTGCCAGAACAGGCGCGCCCGAGCGTCCTCGGACGCGTTCGCCTGCACGGTGGGCAGCTCCGAGTCCTGATCGGGCACCGGCTGGGCAAGGGGAGCGTGCGCGGCGTTGCTCATATGCCGGGCCGTTGTCCGGGGCGTGGCGCCCAGTGCGCGACGGGGCCGCGCTGGCGAGAGTGCAGCTGCAGCTCGGTGAAGCTGTTGACGCCCACGTGGCGGGCAAAGAACCGCTCCAGCATGTTGGCCAGGGGCCATGGGCTGACACCGGCCATGGCCGGCTCGTCCACGCTCAGGTGCACGCCCACGCCGCGCCCGTAGACGAGCTGGCGGTGCTGGGGCAGGCGGCGCGTGATGGGCTCGATGCGCATGCCCTGGATGGCGGCGATCTGTCCGGCCAGCTGGTGGTTGCCCAGGTCCAGGTACAGGCGCAGCAGCTCCTGCAGCGTGGCGGCGCCTTCCTCGTCGGACAGGTCGGTCATGGCCAGGTAGTTCAGGCTCAGGTGGGAGATCAGCCGCCAGGTGAGGCCGCCATCGGCCACGGCCGGTATAGGGGCGCTGGGGCCGGCGATGACGCGGGCCCAGTCCACCGGTGCCGACTCCTGAAGGGCAAAGTCGCCGCCCGGCTGGTTGACGCGCATGAGCAGGGGCAGGTCGCGGTTGGTGCACAGGGTATGCATGGACAGCTGCTTGAGCTCGTCGGAGAACGGCGCCTCGCGCTGGTCCACCAGCGAGATGAAGACTTCCGAGCCCAGATACTGCGTGCGCGGGCCGCTGCGCAGGCTGCGTTCGGAAAACAGCCGGGGCTCGCGCCGCGTGGTGAAGTAGGCCTGCTCGGTGGAGTGCAGGCCGTGAGTGGAGGCGTACAGCGGCGCAAATTCACGGTCCTGCGTCTTGCCTTCGTGGTGGCCGGTGACGGCCTGCACGCCGTAGACCTCGAAGTCCAGCGGCCGCATGCGGTCGGCAACGACGTGGTATTCGTGCACGTTGGAGGCCACGTGCAGGCGGTCCGCCGTGTACTCGAACAGGTTGATGGCCGGAATGCAGTGCATCAGCAGCTTGGCCGCGTCGATCTGCGGCTCCAGCGTGGGCGCGGCGCGGCGCAGCAGCAGCGTGATGCCCACGCCGTCGTGGGCAATGCGGCGCATGCTGCGGGACAGGCCGTTGATCGAGAAGAACCGCTGCCGCGCGGGAAACGCGAAGTACTCGTGCAGCAGCCGGTGGCCCTGGAAGGCGCGGTGCGAATAGGGAATCAGGGCCTGTTCGCTGTCATGGCCCTCGGCGCGCAGCGCATCGGGCGGGAGCACGTCCCAGACCTGGCGCGGGTCCTGCGGGTGGTGGACCACGATGGCCAGCGTCTGCGTGTGGATGAGCTCCTGCAGATGGGAAGCGACGACGTCGCCCGCATGGATATACACCCACAGCTGGTCCAGCGCCACCTGCATGCACTGCGAGGCATCCAGCGTGGCCAGCTGCAGCCGCAGGTGGCCGCCGGCCTCGCCCAGCTGGGGCACCAGCGCATGGGGCAGGTCCAGCGCCGGGCCGCCCAGGCGGGCCTGGCGTATCTCCAGCGGCCACAGCGTCAGCGGCCCGCCGGTGCGGAAATCGCAGATGGTCTGCTCTTCCTGCACCTTGTGGGTGCGCAGCACGCTGCCCGAGGGCAGGGTGAATCCATCGACCAGGTTGCCTTCCTTGGCACTGGGCTTGAGCTGGACCACCACCATGGATGGCGTGGGCGCCAGGTAATGGGGGCAGACCATTTCCAGCATGCGCTGGGACAGGCGCGGGAACTCCGCGTCCATCTTCAGCTGGATGCGTGCGCTCAGAAAGCTGAAGCCCTCCAGCAGGCGCTCCACATAGGGGTCGGCCACATCGGTGTCGTGCAGCGAAAGACGGCCCGCGACCTTGGGAAAGGCGGCAGCGAACTCGGCGCCCAGCTCGCGCAGATAGGCCAGTTCGCGGTTGTAGTACTCGACGAGGCGGGGATTCATGGTGTGTGTGGCGGCGTCCGGGCTCAGGCCCTGAGGTTTTGCAGCGAGACCTGGCCCGTCTCCAGGTCCAGGCTGGTCTTGAGCAGCAGCTCCAGCGGATAGGGCATGGACCAGAACTGGCAGCGGATCTCGAACTGCAGCGTGTTGTGGTGGTTGAGCTGCTCGGTGGAGGCCAGCAGCGTCACGGCCAGCGTCTTGGGCAGGATGCGCGGCTCGAAGGCCAGGATGCTTTCGCGGATGCTGCGTTCCACATGGCCCCAGTCCAGCTCGGACAGCAGCTGGCCGGCCAGCGGCGGCATGCCGTAGTTGATGACCGAGCGCTGCACATGCTCCAGCCCCTCCATCTCCACGTGGTCCCAGGCATCACGCGCATTGAGCAGCCAGCCCAGGTCGCGCAGCAGGGCCTCGCGCAGGCGGGATTCGTTCACGAAGACCGCATCGGGCCGCTCGGTGCGCAGATGGGGCTCATGGTCGGTCAGCCGGTCCAGCAGGGCGGGCTGCAGCCGGTCCTTGGCTGCGGTCGCCTGGTTCTGGCGCGTGCGCAGCGTGGGCATGGGGTTGAGGGGACTGGGGCGCATGGCTTGTTTCTTCAGGAACCGGCCGGCCGGGCAGCCGCCAGGGGGTTCACGGGCTCCTTCGCCTTCAACGCCGGGTCTTGGCGGCAGGCGGAAAGAGGGCGTGAACGGGCAGAGAAGATCTGAACGATCTGCTCCTTGTCATCGGTGGACACCTTCATGCAGGCGCAGCCATAGCCGTGGCTGCCATGGCCGGTACGCACCCAGTCACGGTTGGCAAAGCGGGGCCAGTCACCCTGGGCCTGATGGCCGCCCTGCACGCCAACGGTCCAGTCGGTATCGCGATCGGTCAACGAGGCATTGGCGGGCGTGGGGTTGTCGAACCAGCCGCAGCGCAGGGCATTGGCCGGGCCGTGGCTGGAGGCCGATGCAGGGCACGGGCCCAGACACAGCAAGGCAGCCAGCAGCAAGAACGGGCAGCGCAGGGCTTGCGGGGACGCGGGGGCGACTGTTCCGTGCATGGCTTGCTCCGTCATCGCGTGGCGGTGTCCAGCGCCAGCTGGCGCACCTGCAGCATGGGAAAGTCCTCGGAGTCGGTGACCCAGGTGCGCTGGCCGTGGCCGGCGACGTGGCCTGCGGATTCGTCAGGATCGGAGGCATCTGTGTCCAGCGGGCTCCACTGCGTGCGGCGCGACATGCGGACGGCGTCGTCATCGCCGGGCGCCAGCGGATAGCGCGCAGGCATGAAGCCCTGCAGCGCGCCGCCCTCGCGCAGCGTGACCTCGCAGGGCAGCCAGATCAGGTCGCGCAGGTCCTGCACGGGCTCGAATCCGATCTGTGCAATGGCGTCGAAGGGCAGCCAGTAGTAGCTGCCGTGGGCCAGCAGCTCGCACACGGGCCCCAGGCGGGTATCGCTGTCGGCCAGCCATTCGAAGCGGTGCTCGCCCATGTGGCCGGCCGTGGCGGGCGCCTCGTCCAGGGCGCGGGCGCGCAGGTCCTGGGCGGCCGCTCCTTCATGGGCCAGGGCGTCGATCAGGCAGGCCAGCCATTGCGCGGGCTCGCCCATGAGAAAGGGCTTTTTCTTGCCGGCGAAGACCTCGGCGCGCAGCACCTCGCAGCGGATGGCCTCGCGGTAGGCGCGCGCCATGGGCTCGCACGAAGGGTCGAGCTGCGCGCACAGCTGCAACTGCTCCAGCGCCTTTTGCCATTCGCCCAGCACGCACAGCAGCTGGAAGTAGTAGACGCGCAGGGGCGCCGAGGCCGGGGCTTGGCGGATCTGGTCCTTCAGGGCCTTGAGTTGCTCGTCCAGGGAAAGCTGTGAGGTGAAGCTGGGCAGGGGCATGGTGAAAACGCAGGAAAAAGAGAGGGGCGGGGTGCGGCTGCGCCCCGGTCAGTCGTCGTAGGAGCGGCAGCCCCAGCGCACGGCGTCGGGCGCCTCGCCGGCCACATGGCCGATGACGATGCGCGGTGGCGTCTCGTCCAGTCCCTTTCTGAGCGGCATGGCGCGTGCGTACTGGGCGGGCAGTTCGCCGAAACCTTCCAGGTTCCAGCTGCTGCGCACCTGCGGCCGGGCCTTGGTGCGCTGGACCAGCGCCTGCAGGCTGCCCGTGGCGCGCGCCGCGACAATGCTGCCGCTGCCGCCGCGCACGGTGATGGAGGACACCTGCGTGCCATCGATCTCCAGCGGCGTGGCAAACAGGTAGAGCAGGTCCAGGCTTTCGCCGGGCGCGCGGTCCACCACGGTCACGCCCTGCGCGCGCAGGCGCTGGGCCAGCGCTTCGTCGCGGCCATCGGGAAACTCGATGCGGCAATGCAGGGCGTCGGTGAACAGGGTGGTGATGTCCGCTGCCGTGGCAGGTGCGGCTTGCACCGTGGCGCAGGCCGTGCCGGCCAGCAGCAGGGTGAAGAAAGCTTTGGAACAGGCGTTCATGGCGTGGCTCAATGGGCGCATCAGGCGCATCAGGGATGGCGGTAGATCTTGAAAGCGGGCTTGTGGGTGCGGTAGCCGGGGCCTGCCCAGAAGCCGTTCTGCTTGAAGTCCGAGATCCAGACGCTTCCGTCGAACATCTGCATGTGGCCGGCGGGCGATGAGGTGAAGCCCTGCATCACGGCCACATCGCCTTTCTTGTAGCCACCTTCGGGCATGGCGTCGTAGCGTGTGAAGCCGGCGGCCACCAGGCTGGTGCCGTAGTCCTTGGCATCGCGCGTGCGCTGCAGTGCGATGCCGCCAGCGCCGATCGCATCGCGCACATAGCGCGCGCAGTAGCCGGCCGAACTGGCGCGGGCATTGGTCTGCAGGGTGGCGACGGCGTTGTCTACATTCCAGGGCATGAAAAGCCTCTCTGAGTTGGGTCCTGGAGGGGAAAGCTTCTCCAGGCCTGTTTCTTGTTATGGGGCCTGGCCCTGGTGCGAGCGTGTCGGCACCAGGAGCCAGGTGGGCGGACAGTCTTACTTCGCGCCCTGCTTCACGGAAGGCAGCTTGGACACCAGGCGCAGCGACACCGTCAGGCCTTCCAGCTGGTAGTGGGGGCGCAGGAAGAACTTGGAGGTGTAGTAGCCGGGGTTGCCCTCGACTTCCTGCACTTGCACCTCGGCGGCGGCCAGGGGCTTGCGGGCCTTGGTTTCCTGCGAGGAGTTGGCCGGGTCGCCGTCCACGTAGTTCATGATCCAGTCGTTGAGCCAGCGCTCCATGTCGGTGCGCTCGCGGAAGGAGCCGATCTTGTCGCGCACGATGCACTTGAGGTAGTGCGCGAAGCGGCAGCAGGCGAACATGTAGGGCAGGCGCGCCGACAGGTTGGCATTGGCCGTGGCGTCGGAGTCGTAGTACTCGGCGGGCTTGGCCAGCGACTGGGCGCCGATGAAGGCGGCCACGTCCGAGTTCTTGCGGTGCACCAGGGGCATGAAGCCGTTCTTGGCGAGCTCAGCCTCGCGGCGGTCGCTGATGGCGATTTCCGTGGGGCACTTCATGTCCACGCCACCATCGTCGGTGGGGAAGGTGTGGGCCGGCAGGTTGTCCACCGCGCCGCCCGATTCCACGCCGCGGATGGAGGTGCACCAGCCGTAGTACTTGAACGAGCGGTTGATGTTGACCGCCATGGCGTAGGCCGAGTTGGCCCAGCAGTACTTGCCGTGGTCGCCGCTGTCGGTTTCTTCCTCGAAATCGAATTCATCGACCGGGTTGGTGCGCGCGCCGTAGGGCAGGCGTGCCAGGAAGCGGGGCATGGCCAGGCCGATGTACTTGGCGTCGTCGGACTCGCGCAGGCTGCGCCAGGCGGCGTACTCGGTGTTGGTGAAGATCTTGGTCAGGTCGCGCGGGTTGGCCAGCTCCTGCCAGGATTCCATCTGCATGATGGCGGGCGCCGCGCCCGAGATGAAGGGGCAGTGGGCCGCGGCGGCCACCTTGGCCATTTCACCGAGCAGCTCCACGTCCGGCGGGCTGTGGTCGAAGTGATAGTCGCCCACCAGGCAGCCGAAGGGCTCGCCGCCGAACTGGCCGTACTCCTCTTCGTACACCTTCTTGAAGACGGGGCTCTGGTCCCAGCCCACGCCCTTGAAGCGGCGCATGTTGCGGTGCAGCTCCTTCTTGGAGATGTTCATGACGCGGATCTTGAGCATCTCGTCCACCTCGGTGTTGGTCACCAGGTGGTGCAGGCCGCGCCAGGCGCCTTCGAGCTTCTGGTAGTCGTCGTGGTGGATGATGCGGTTGATCTGCTCGGACAGCTTGCGGTCGATCTCGGCAATGATGGCCTGCACCGTCTGGTAGGCATCGTTGGACAGCGTGATCGCCGAGCCCAGGGCCTGCTGGGCCAGCGTCTGCACGGCCGCTTCCACGGCTTCGCGGGCCTGCTCGGTCTTGGGCTTGAATTCCTTTTGCAGCAGGCTGCCGAATTCGCTGCCGGCCAGCGCCTGGGTCGATTGTTCGAGTTGGGTTGCGGTATTCATGACGTGCTTGCCTTCCTGATGTGCTGCCTCAAGCCTCGGATGCGGGGCCCGAGGCCTGCGGGGCAGTGATATTGGGCGCGGCGGCCAGCGACTTGAGCAGCGCAGGGTCCTTGAGCACCTTGCCGATCAGCTCCTCGGCGCCCTGCTTGCCGTCCATGTAGGACAGCAGGTTGTGCAGCTGGGTGCGTGCCTCCAGCAGCGAGTTGAGCGCGCCCACGCGCCGCGCGATGGCGGCGGGGGAGAAGTCCTCCATGCTCTCGAAGCTCAGGTCGATGTTGAGCTTGCCCTCGCCCGTCAGCGTGTTGTCCACCTGGAAGGCGACGCGGGGCTTGATGGACTTCATGCGCGCATCGAAGTTGTCGATGTCGATTTCCAGGAACTTGCGGTCGGCGATCTCGGGCAGCGGATCGACGGGCTTGCCCGACAGATCGGCCAGCACGCCCATCACGAAGGGGATCTGCACCTTCTTTTCCGAACCGTAGATCTCGACGTCGTACTCGATCTGCACGCGCGGCGCACGGTTGCGCGCGATGAATTTCTGACCACTCTTGCCGGTTTTGGTGAGCGACATGCGGGTGTTCCTTTCAAGAAAAAAATAGGTCGCAGAAGTAAAAAGCCTGGAGTCCCGCCTTGCGGCGGACCGAAGGGCTGAGGGCGCAAGAGGCCGTGTGGAAACAGGTGGACGGGGTGGGTGTCATGGGGCAGCCGGCTCCTTGAAAGCGAAGTCCGGGTCCAGCAGATCCGTGCATTCCTCGCAGTAGAGGTAGGCGATGGAGCGCTTGTTCTCCGTCGTCCCCCAGCCGGTGCCGCTGTCGATGGTCAGATTGACCTGGCGGCCGCCCTTGAAGCGCACGACGGCACGGGCACTGCAGCTACCGGTTTCATAGGCATGCGCGTAATTGAACTGGCTGCTGGACTTGGCGTGGCGCAGGAAGTAGCGCGCGCGCTTTTCGTCAATGCGCAGTGAATCGCAATGGATGCGGGGGGCTTCGCTTTTGGCGGTGCCGTCGCGGATCGTGATGCGCTCGATGGCGTTTGCATGCCGTGCACCGGCATCTGCGAAGGCTGGCGTCGAGAGACCCACGCCCAGGGCCATGAAACAGCATTTGGCCTTCATGTCTGCTGCTCCTGCAGGTGGGCGCCCGTGATCACTTCCACCTGGGCCAGGCTGTCGGGCGACAGTTCGCGCAGGATGTCCATGAAGCCCATGCGCATGAAGCGGGCGGCGCGGCGGATGAGCAGGGGGGCGGGGTTGGAGGGCTCGGTGCGCTCCACGAAGGCGGCGATTTCCAGCAACTGGGCAATCGCCTGTTCGCGGTTGCGTGCCGGGGTGTGGGGGGGGCCGGGCGCGGGCTGGGATGCCAGGCCGTCCCCGGTGCCGGCCTGTGCGGCCGGATCGGTTTCAGCGGCCGTGTCGGCGTCGCCTGTGGACTGGGGCAGCCATTGACCGAGGGCCAGCAGCAGCTGGCGCAGGCCGTCGAGCTCGGGCTGCTGGTGGCTGGGCAGGTGCTGTTCGCAGCAGGCACGGATCCGGTCGAGTTCCTGCAGCGCAGGGGTGACGGCCAGCAGGGTTTCGTGGCCCTCGGCATGTGCGCGGGCCGAGGCCATGCGCAATTCGTCGGCGGTCAGGTGCGGCAGGTCCTCGGGCACGTTGCCCCTGGCCATCAGTTCGGCGTCGCGCACGCTGATCTGGCCCAGGGCTCCGCGCAGGAAGTCGGCGTTGCGCAGGTCGCGCACAAAGCCCGTCACGTCCGACAGGGTGCCCAGGGCGTTCATGCGCATGAAGTAGTCGTCGCCGTCCTCGGGCAGGGGGTGGACATGCTCCCAGTGGCGCTCCAGCAGGGCGGCGCACAGCTGCAGGCCCTGCAGCGTGCCGCGCAGGCCGTGCAGGATGGTCCAGGCACGGCACAGCAGCACGGCCACGCGCAGGTCCTTGGTGCGCTGCATCAGGGCCGAGGCCTGGCGCTCCACGTCGCGCCAGTCCGGTGGTTCGGCGGGGATGACGGTGTCGCCGAACTGCTGTTCGACCTTGCCCTGCGCAGCGCTTTCCATGGACTGGAAGTCGTTGTCATAGGTGAGGTCCGGGCCGCAGGGGGGCTCGGCGGAGGTCTCGGTCAGCAGGTCCTGGATATTGGCCATGGGCGGGATTCGATGTGGCTTGGGGTTTGGTGTGCAGGGGCCGTGCGCTCTGTGCGGGTTCAGGCGCCCTTGAACAGCCGGGTGAACAGGCGGCGGTGCAGCACTTCGTGCTGGACCACTTCGTCAGGGGCGTGGCGCGGCGTGGCCGAGATCCACCAGACGGAGGTGGTGGAGCCCGGGCGCATGCAGGCGCGCCAGTCCATGCGCGGCAGGCGCGCGGCGTTGCCTTGCGAGGCGCCCATGTCAAGATCCGCCAGCAGGCTGTGGATGGAGGTGCTGTCCGGCGCGCTGCGCTCCTGCTGGAACGGCCATTGCAGGGTGGCCAGCCGCTCGTCGAGCTGCTGGGCCGACAGGGGCAGGCGTCGCGCGTCGATGAGCGCATCGCGTGCGCCGCTCAGAAAGCGTTCGATGTCCTGGTCCGACGCCGGTATGCCGGAGCTGCCGTCCACCGTGGCCATGATGGCCAGCGGAAAGAGCCTGCCGATGCGGTCGGAGCTGGGGCCGATCACGCCCACCATGGACTGGCCCAGGATGGAGGCAGGGCACAGGAAGAACCACAGCGGCGAGTGCACGAAGCGCGTGGACCAGCCATCGGCCGCATCGCTGCGCAACTGGTCCATGCCGTTGCGCAGCCATTCGTCCCAGCGCATGGTCAGTGCGTGGGGCATGCGCCGGCCGACGAAATCGCCCTGGCTGGGCAGCTTGCCCCACCAGGCGGCGCATGGCCGCTGGACAGTCATGGCGTTCACAGCCGGTCCGGACATTCGAATTCCTCCATGGCCTTGAGCCGGAATGGGTTGAGAACGCTGCTGGTGGTGACTTCCATGCGCAGCTTGCGCCCGTCGATGGTGAAGATGGCCGTGAAGCGCTCGGGCGAGTTGCCCGGCAGGATCTGGGCGCGGTCGAACAGGCGGTGCAGGGCCCAGGGGCCTTCGGTCACGATGCCGGTGTTCTGCGCGCCGGCCGCCGTGATCTGCAGCCGGGCCTGGCCGGTGCCGCGCGTGCCGGGCCAGGAGACGGCCTTGGGGATTTGCGGGCCGTGCTGGTAGCGCACGATCTCGCCGTCCACGTCCAGCACCATCTGGGAGATGGAGGCGTCCATGTCCAGCGGCTTGATCTCCAGCCGGATGCCGGGCGTGTTGCCGCCTGCGCGGAAGAACACGTCGCGGATGGAGGCCGCGCGCTGGAAGGCGGCCAGCGAGGCAGAGCCCCCCACCGGCGTGCCGTCCACACCCTGCTTGAAGGTCCAGGGCACGGTGGAGATGTCCACCATGGTCTGCAGCTGGGTGCGGAAGAACTCGTCCATGGTGCCGCCGGTGGCGAACAGGCGGGCGAAGTCGTCCGTGGTCACGTCGCGCGTGGCGCTGCGCGTGAAGGGGTAGCGGCCCAGGATGGCTCGGCGGCAGAAGTCGCCGATGGTGGCGTTGAGGTTGCCGCCCAGCGTGCTGCGCACGCTGCTTCCCACGAAGGACGAGGTGGAGGTGGCCAGGGCCTCGTACATGCTGTTGAGCGGAGGCGGCACGCGCTTGGCCTCCGAGCGCACCTTCTCCAGCGTGCCGCTCAGCGAGGGAGGCACGCCGCCGCCCTGGATCACCTGCTGGCGCGCCGAGGCGATGACGGCCGCCGCCTCGTTGAGCACCTGCAGGCTGGCGGTGATGGGCGCCGGGCCCGAGCCGTTGCTGGTGGCAAGGCGCCGGTATTCGCGGAAGCGGAAGTCCACGATGTCGGCCTCCAGCGTGCCGGTGGCCAGCATGCCGCCCACGTTCAGCGGCTTGCCGGTCAGGCGGCTGAGCTGGTGCTGTTCCTCGCGGATGCGCTGCAGTTTCTCGCCCAGCCAGCTGCTGGTGCTGCCCGAGCTGCCGCCTTCCTGCTGGTCCGGGCGGCGGGCCAGCGTGGTCTCGCGGGCCACGGCGCGGATGAACTGCTCCAGGCTGGAGTTGGCGGACGAGTACAGGCGGGCCTGCTCGCCGGCCTGCTCCAGCGAGGCCGTGCGTATGGGGCGGATGTCGGCCAGGAAGGTTTCCCACAGGCGCGCGTACTCCATCAGGTACAGGCGCTTGACCTCGTTGGCCAGCTGGCCCGTGAGCACTTCCTGGGCCACGCTGCGCCGGCCTTCGGCCTGGCCCAGCACCCAGGTTTCCTCCTTGGCCAGCAAGGTGGTGACCTTGGGCAGCTCGTGCAGGAAGAGGCCGTGGTAGCCGTCATAGGTGAACAGGCCGCTGATGCCCTGGGTGAGCGGTTTGCCGCTTGCACGCGCAAAGACCTGGGGCGCCTCGGGTCCGCTGGCACGCACTACGCTGAAGTCGGGCGGCAGCTTGTCGCCGGTGTTCAGCAGCTGCTTGAGGCGGCTGTAGGCACGCTGGGCGGGCGACATCTGGGCCAGGCGCTGGCGCACTTCGGCGACCAGGTTGGCGTCGATGGGCTGGGCGGAGACCACCACGCGGCCGTCGATGAGGCGGTCCAGGTGCTCGGACAGCTGGTCCACCAGGCCGGCCTGCACCAGATGCTGGGGCAGGGTGTTTTCCCAATCGCTGCGCAGCCAGGCCTTGACGAAGGTGGCGTCGAAGTGGTCGGGCTCGTAGAGCATGAGATAGGCCTTGAGCGTTTCGTAGCTGGCCTCGGGGCTGCCGGTGCTGACCTGGCGCAGCGAGCGCGCGACATGGCTGCTCAGGCGCGGCAGCCAGGCGTCTTCCAGCAGGCGCAGGTAGGTGGCGTGGGCGGCCGTCTGCACCTTGGGCACCTGCAGCAGGCCCCAGCGCCAGCCCAGCGGGGCTGATTCCTCGAAGCGGCTGCTCTGCGCCACGCGCGCCGCGTGGTTGAGCATGGGCACCAGGGCGACCACGTTGTCGGGATCGGTGGCCTTGGATTCCTCCACGGCCTGGCGCAGCGTGCCGGCGTTGTCGGCCACTTCGTTCAGGTAGCGCTGGTTGTTCTCGTAGCTCAGCGTCCATGCCAGCGCCGCGCCGCCCAGGGCCAGCAGCAGGGCGCACAGGCCGGCGGCCTGCATCAGGCGCAGCTGGCGCTCTTTCTTGGCGTTGCGCCCGGTCAGGCCGGACTCGTTGAACATCACGTCCTTGAACAGCGACTCCAGGAAGTAGCTGCGGCCCTGCTGTGGCACGGCATCGGCCGGCAGGCGGCCGCGCAGCGCAAAGCGGCGCGACAGGGCCGACATCACGCGGTCGAAGGGCATGCCCTCCTGCGTTCCGCTGGTGAAGTAGACGCCGCGCAGCAGCGGCTTTTCCTTGAAGCGCGAGGCGGAGAACGCCGCATCCAGCGTGTCGCGCACCACGTCCTTGAGGCCGGCAAACTGCTGGGGCAGTGCGTAGAGCAGGCTGCGGCGCGCAAGATCGGGCTCGGTCATCAGCCGCTGGGGCAGCAGGCGGTTGATCTGGGCGACCAGGGCGTCGAATTCCTCCATGTACAGGGCGCTGGCGGCCTGCGGGTCGCTGGCGGGCGAGCGCTGGGTCTTTTCGTCATAGGGGTAGGTGAAGCCCCAGACCTGGGCGCGCTCCTCGCGGCTCATGGCGCCGAAGAACTCGTTGAAGCCCGCCAGCAGGTCGCTCTTGGTGACCAGCACGTAGACGGGAAAGCGGATGGTCAGCTCCTCGCACAGCTCGCTCAGGCGCAGGCCGATCAGCTGGGCCAGCTGGGCACGCTCGGTATCGCTGCTGCTGAGCAGCTCCTGCACGCTGAGCGTGACGATGACGCCGTTGACGGGCTGGCGTCCGCGAAAGCGCCTGAGCAGTTGCATGAAGCCCTTCCAGGCAGCCTTGTCCTGCTCCGCATCGCTTTCCTGGGTGGTGTAGCGGCCGGCCGTGTCCAGCAGCACGGCTTGGTCGGTGAACCACCAGTCGCAGTTGCGCGTGCCGCCCATGCCGGGGATGGCGCGCTTGCCGAACTGGGCCGCCAGCGGGAAGTCCAGCCCCGAGTTGATCAGGGCCGTGGTCTTGCCCGAACCCGGCGAGCCGATGATCAGGTACCAGGGCAGCTGGTAGATGTAGCGCTTGTTCCAGCGCCCGAACAGGCCGCCTTCGGTCTGGCCGAAGCGGGTCTTGCTCAGCGTGTCCAGGGCTTCCTTGAAGCGGGACTCCAGCTCTGCCACTTCCTCGGAGCCGGCAGCGGGCGTGCCGTCCGCCTCGCGCGGCGAGGTCAGGCGGGACAGGCCGGTCATGAGGTGCTCGTTCATGCGCTGTGCGCGCCACCATTTCAGCAGCAGGCGCAGGAACCAGAGGATGAACAGGCCGGCGATCAACCACCAGCGCACGGTGGGGCTGCCCAGTGGCTGGTAGGGCTGGATGAAGACGAGGGGGCCGACGAACCAGATGAGCAGGCTCAGGGCCACCAGGCCCAGAAGCTCCAGCATGTAGCGGTTGAACAGCCATGAGGCGATGCGACGGATCATGGGGGTCAGTTCCTGGTCTCGGGTGCGGCAGGCAGGGCCTGCAGTTGCTGGTCACGCTGCTGGGGCGCGACCAGCAGGACGATTTCCACCCGCCGGTTCAGCGCCCGGCCTTCGGCCGTGTTGTTGGGGGCGACGGGGTCGCTGTCGGCACGGCCCTCGGCATGCAGGCGCTGGCGGTCGCGCAGCGAGCCGCCCAGCATCTGGGACACGGCCTGGGCGCGCTCCTGCGACAGGTTCCAGTTGGACGGGAAGCGCGCCGTGCGGATGGGCAGGTTGTCGGTGTAGCCATTGACGATGACCTTGCCCGGCACTTCGTCCAGCGCCGCGGCCACGCGGTGGATGACCTGCACGTAGCGGGGCTTGACGACGGTGGCAGCCGGGTCGAACAGGCCGTCGCCGCGCAGGATGACGGTGCTGCGGTCGGCTTCGTCGCGCACGCTGACCAGGCCTTCGCGGATTTCGGGCTCCAGGAATTGCCGCAGCCGCGGCTTGATGGTGGCCACGGTGGCAGCCGCCGAGGTGCGCGGGAACCGGATCTCGTTGATGGCGGCGAACAGATCATCCGAGCTGTTGGACAGCCGGTAGCTGAACCACAGGTAGATGAAGAACGCCAGCAGCAGCGTGATGGCTGCCGCCACCCACAGCGGCACCATGGCCCAGGGCGGCGAGGCCAGGCGCTGCACGCCGCGCCAGTGCACGGACAGCAGGCTGCTGCGGTCGCCGCGCGTCGATTCGATGAGCTGCAGCAGGCGCGCCTTGAGCGTCTCCAGCTGGGCGCGGCCGTTGTCGATCACGCGGTAGCGGCCTTCGAAGCCCAGCATCACGCAGTAGTACAGCAGCTCGATGAGGTCGATGTGCTGGTGCGGCGTCTGCACCAGCCGGGCCAGCAGCTGGAAGAACTTCTCGCCGCCCCAGGTTTCGTTATGCAGGGCCACGAGCAGGCTGTAGTGAGGCCAGATACCTGCGCTTCCCCAGGGCGTCTGGGCGGCGGTTTCGTCGAGCACGGTGCAGATGCAGTAGCGCGCGCCGATGATGGTTTCCATGGGCACGCCGCTGGCGCCGGCGCGCTGCTCGAACTCGCGTATGTGTTCGAGCAGCAGCTGCTGCAGCGCGCGCGGGTCTTCGTTGGTGACCATGGCGCGGATCTGGGGGATGAGGTTCAGCAGCTGGTTGGCGGCGGCCACCAGCGGGTTGCCGCCGCTGACCACGTCGGGCAGGTTGGAGCGCAGCGGCTCCTGGCCGGCAGGCGCGGGCGAGGCGCTGGCTGCGCCTTCGGCACGGCCCGCGTCGCCGTCTCTCCCCCAGGGCATTTGGTGGCTGATGTTGGAACTGTTCATGTCGGAAGATGCGTCGCGCCGTCAGCGGCGGATGGCCCAGAACTCCAGCTGCAGGTCGGGGAATTCACCGGAGACGTGCATGGCAAGGCCGCCGGAGCTTTGCAGCTGGTTCCACAGGTCGTGCGTGGTGTCCACCTCGAAATAGTTGTAGCCCGCGTGGTAGGGGATCTCGCGCGGGGCGATGGGCAGCGGCCGCAGCGTGACGCCGGGCAGGTGCAGGTTCACCAGGTCGCGTATGCGCTCCACGGGGCCCAGCTTGGTCTGGGTGGGGAAGTGGGTGCGCAGGAATTCCGGCGTGGTCTGGGCATGGGCGGCCAGCACGAAGTCGCAGGTGGTCAGCAGCTCGGTGGACGGGATCAGCGCCACGCGCACGCCGTACTGGCGGTCGTGCAGCGGGATCTGGATGGCGTTTTGCTCCAGCACCGAGGACAGGCTGCGCCGCAGCTCCAGCATCAGTGGCGGAAAGCTGCGCCGCAGGTCGTCGTGGTCGTAGGCGGGCAGCACCTCGGGGCGGCGGCGCTCGTGGTCGAAGGTGGTCAGCTCGGCGGCCAGGCGCAGCAGTTCCTCGAACAGGCGCTCGGGATGGATGCTGCCGGTGCGCACCCAGTGCTGGGCGGCGCCCGTCCAGTGGTTGATGAGCTGCAGCAGCAGGAAGTCGCCGACCTCGCCGATGCCGCCGCGCTCGGGCTGGATCATGCGCTGGGCCAGAACCTCGCCGCGCTGGCGCAGCAGGCCGTGGATTTCCTTGCAGAAGGTATTGAGCACCGAGCTGGGCCCGTTGTTGACCACGGTGGGAATGAAGCCGGGCTCCAGCAGCACGCCTCCGCTGGCCTGGCGCTCGACCACATGGGCCACGGGCAGGCTGACCCAGCCTTCGGTCAGCTCGTGGGCGGGGCGCAGGCTCAGGCGCAGCCGGCCCAGCTGCACCTCGGCGGGCTGGGCGCCCACGTCGTTGCTGTCCGCCACTTCGGTCACGTCACTGAGATAGCGCGCGGGGCTTTGCGTGCCTTCGCCAAAGGTGACCTCGCTGCCCGACAGGCGGCGCAGCGGCAGGGCCAGGTGCACCACCACGTCCTTGAGGTCCTTGCCGATGTCCAGCGGGGTGGGCGCCTCGTCGTCGCCCGGCAGCTGGAACGGCGTGCCGTCGGGCAGTACGCCGTGTGCCGAGCGTATGCCCAGCTTGCCCATGCGCAGCAGATCGGTGTCCAGCTCCAGTTCCGAGAAGCCCCAGAAAAAGGGCTGTCCCGGCAGGCTGCGCGACTGCAGTTGCCGGAACAGGAAGCGCTCCTGCTGCTGGAAGTGCTGGGGCCGAAGGAACATGCCTTCGGCCCAGATGACTTTGCGTTGCCAGACCATGGTGGATAGATGTGCGTTTATTGGGATGCGGGTTGGATGCGCACGGTGACCTCCTCGCGGGTCAGGTGCACCTGGTAGCGCACGGGCTGCAGCTTTTCGGTGGAGCCCATGCCCCACCACCGCCTGCGCAGCTCCACGGAGTTGGGCGCGGCGGCCGAGGCGCGCCAGGTGCTGCGCTCCAGATCGCGGTAGGCGGCGAACAGGCCGAAGGCGCGCACATCGGGGTTGCCCTTGCGCTCAATCACCTGGCGCTGGCCGGGCGCGATCAGGAATTCCTCGCGCCGCACGAAGTCGCTGCCCAGCTGGCCGTCGTCCTTGTCCTGCAGGTCGAAGAAGCCGGCGCGGTCGAAGGCGGCGGAGGCGCGCAGCTCGTAGATGCGCAGCAGCACGGGCTTGGGGATGCCTTCGCGGTCGGGGTTGATGTCCATGTCGGCCACCACCTCGAACACGGCGGCGGGCACGGCCGTGGGCGCCACTTCAGGCGCGCGGCTCAGGGGATTGAGGGAGCCGCAGCCGGCCAGGCCGGTCGCCATTGCCGTGCCCAGGCCCAAGGCGCCCAGCGTTTGCAGCGCCTGACGGCGCGCTTGCGGTACATGCGGTGCATGCGATTTCCACATGGCTTCTCCTGTCTCGATATCAGTCATTGGTGTCACGCGGGCAGATCCACACCGTCAGCGCGCTGAGGTTGTCCTGGTGCGGATTGCCGCTGGATACGACGCGGCCGACCATGCGCTGTATCCATTCGTCGGGGCGCTGGCTCGCGGCCAGCAGCTGCTCCATTTCCGACTCGTGCATGCCCTCCCACAGGCCGTCCGAGCACAGCAAAAAGACATCGCCGGGCTCCAGGGCCACGGCGGCGGAGCGGATGCTGGGCGGCACCTGGCCTTCGGCGCCGATGGCGCCGGCCAGGACGTTGCGGTTGGGCAGGCGGCGCGGGTCGTTCTCTTCGTACAGGCCGGCGTGCAGCAGCTGCTGCACCAGGCTGTGGTCTTCGGTGCGCAGGTGCATGCGGCCTGCGCGGAACCAGTACAGGCGCGAGTCGCCCCAGTGCGCCCACAGGGCGCGGCCCTGCCCGGGGTCGATGCACAGCACCACCACGGTGGCGCTCATGTGCATGCGCGAGGCCGAGGTGGACTGCTGGCCGCTGACGCGGTGCTCCGCCTGGGAAATCAGGGAGGCCAGGCTGGCAGGGGCGAACAGCGGGTTCTCCCGGAAGCCCTCCAGCACGGCCTGGACCGTGAGCTGGGCGGCAAGTTCGCCATGCCCGTGCCCGCCAGCCCCATCGGCCAGGGTGCAGCACAGGCCGCCGGCGCCCAGGTCCATCAGGCCCATGGCGTCTTCGTTGCTGGAACGCCTGCCGCTGTGGGATGCGCTGGCCACCTGGATGCTGTAGCGGTGGCCGTCTCCGTCAAGGTAGGCGATCACGGCTGGCCTTTCACGGACTGCTCGGCGTTTTCGTAGGCCTCGACGAAGGTGCGGCCCGAGAAGGCCATCAGATCGTCCTCGGCATGGCGGCGCAGCACGTCGAAGTTGTGCTTGTAGTCGTCCCACAGCGCAGCCTTGCGGCCATTGGTCAGCAGCTTGTCCAGCAGGCCGGGGTTGGTTTCGGTGCGGCGCTCCAGCTCGGTCGGATCGAACCGGGTCAGGGCCTCGGCATAGGCGGCGCGGATGCCGGCCATCAGGGCCAGCTGGTGCACGTGCAGATCCTGGAAGGCGTCCTGCATGGCGGGCAGCGGCTTCATGAAGCCCGGGAAGGTCTGGTGGACCATCTGCATGAGCACGCCCTCGGAATTGGGCAGGAACTTGAGCGGATTGTTGGCGCCCGTGGCAATGATGGTGACGCCGGCACGGAACTCGCGCTTGATCTCAGAGCGCGCCGCCAGCAGGTCGATGGTGCCCTGCACGGCAATGCGCAGGGCTTCGCCGAAGGTGCGCATGAATTCAGGCGTGACCTCGAAATGGGTCTTGGCCGGGTTCAGGCCCGCGCCTTCCATGAAGGCCGTGGCCAGGGCCTGCAGGTCGGCGTGGGCGGCGCTGGCGGCCGGCTGGGGCTGCACCGGAGCATCGACAGGCGCGGCGGTGCAGGGCAGGGTGCCGACGGGAATGGCGGCGGCGCCCTGGCCGAGGATGCTGGAGGCTGCGTTGAAGTGGACGCTGGAGCTGGAGCTGGTGTTGGCGGGAGCGGCGGCAGCGCTTGCGGCAGAAACGATGGCTGGCGCAGCTTGGCCTGCGCCGGACTGGAAGATGTCCAGGTCCAGCCCGTTGGTGGGCAGCAGTCCGTCGAGCACGACGGGCTGGGCGGGGATTTCGGGGGCTGTCGCGGCAGTGGGGGCCGTGGCCATCGGTGCAGCAACTGGTGCAGCGGCAGGTAAGGGAGCTGGTACGGCAACTGGTACGGCAGTTGGTGCGGCCTGAACCTGTACAGGTTGCTGTGTCTGCGCCGCAGGCGCCAATGACTGCTCCAGGCCGGCCGGCTGGGCCGGCGCCGCTGGCTGCGCAGGCGGCTGCATGCGCGGCAGGTTGAAGGCCTGGCCCAGCTCGGAGCCCCGGCCCGATGCCTGTTGCAGCGGCGCTGCGTCGCCGGGCAGGCCGCCCTGGTCGAACAGCGCGAGCGGATCGAGCTTTTGCGATGCCTCGAAGCACGAAGGCAGGCCGGTATGGGAGGCGTCATGCAGTGCCTCGGTGCTCAGGCCCTTGAGGGGAAGCGTTTGGACCATGCCGTCATGGCGCTGCTGAATCAGCTCGCCCTTGCCGTGCGAGGGCAGGCCGGCCCAGCCTTCTTCCTGCTGCCGAGCCTGCTCGGGCGGCGGTGCAAAGGGGTCGAAATCATTGGGAATCAGCAGCGGGCGGTGCTGCGGCCTGGCCGGCTGCGGCATCGCCATGGCCGCTTGCTCGGGGGGGATTGCACTCTCGGCAGAAGGCGCAGGCGGGGTCTGGATGTCATCCAGGCTCAGCGCCGTCAGGCCTTCCCAGGGATCGGCGATGCCGGCGGCGGCTGGAGGCAGAACGTCTGCCAGTGGCGCAGCTTCTGCCGGCCCCGTTGCTTGCGGCTGCAGGGGGTTGTCAACTGCGGGGGGCTGCTGGATCTGTGGCTGCGGGATTGCCGTGACCGGCGAGGGAACCGATGGCGTTGAGGGTGCTGAGGACGCAGAAGGTGCTGAGGACGCAGAAGGTGCTGAGGGCGTCACAGCCGCTGCAAATGCTGCGCTGGCAGGCGCCGGCACGGCTGCACCGGGCGAGGCCGGTGCTTCGAAAGGGGTGCCCGGCGCCACGGCGGCCAGGGTGTAGGCGCCGATGCGGATGCGCGCGCCCAGTGTCAGGGCCACTTCCTGGCCCGAGCGCACGGGCTGGTCTGCCACCCAGATGGGATCACGCTCGCTCAGGTTCGCAACAAAGGCTCCCTCGGAATCGAGCCTGACCATGGCGTGCACGCGCGCCACGGAAGCGTCCGGATCCGAGATGATGAGCTTGTTCTGGCCACTGCGTCCGATCGTGCCGCCTGCCATGCCGAATACGGCATGCCAGTGGCGGTCGACCGCAACGCCATCGTGGTCCACGACCCTGAGTTCGATTTTGTCCATGGAGTCTTAGGCTAGGCAGTTTTCAGGAAGCGTCGGGGGCCTCGGCAGGCCTCAGGAGGCCTTGCGCGCGGGCGCCGGGCGCTTGTTGCGCAGCGCGGCGCGGGCATTGTTGAATTCCCGGCCCCAGGTGGGATGGCCCTTTTCGGCCTCGGTCAGCTGGAAGGTGGGGTCCAGGGCCAGGGCCATGTCGAAGTGCTGCCGGCAGGGCTTGCGGCGGCCTTCCACGCAGTGGCTGAAGGCGATGTACTTGAGCGCCTTGACCTGGCTGCTCATCGGCAGCTCCTGCGCGGTGGACAGGGGCGTCAGGGCCGTGATGGCATCCTCGTAGCGGCCATCCACGTAGAGCTGGATGGCCTCGACCAGCTCCTGCTCCTTGATCACCACCGGGTCCACGGGCTTGACGGGCTCGACAGGCGCCTGCACCACGGGCGGTGCTGGCTCGGGCTCCACCGGCTTGGGTGCGGTTTCGCAGGCGGCCAGCCCGAAGGCAACGGCAAGGGCAAGGGTCAGGCGCTGGAGGGAGTGAGGGATATGCATGGACATGGTCATCGGGCATCAAAGTCATGGGAAAGGGTCACCGACTGGCCGTCGGTGATGCGGATCACCTGCCGATAGCTCTCGAAGCCGGGGTTGCGCAGTTCCACCGTGTGGGAGCCTGGCGCCAGCTTGAGCAGCACGACGGGAGGGGTGACGCCGGACGGCTTGCCGTTGATCAGCACGTTGGCCCAGGGGCTGACCCTCAGGCGCAGGTTGTGATCTGTCCGTGGCGTCTCAGGCCGTGCGGCCAGTGCGGCGGAGCGCACCGGGGCCGAGCCCGATGTCAGTGCGGTGATCGATGTGATCACGCGGCTGTTCAGTGCAAAGCCGCCGGCCGTGGGCGCTGCGGTTGCCACGCGCAGCCGTTGCGCGGCAGGGCAGCGCTGGGTCCAGCGGTCCTGGGCGCGGCTGTAGGCGTCCCGCCACGGCGTACCCGTGGTCTCGTAGGCCTGCAGCGCAAAGCCGGGGTGGGCGGCGAACGCGGCGTCGAAGGCGGCCTCGCAGCGTGCCCATTCCTTGTGCGTGCAATAGGTGTAGGCCAGGTACTTGTGGGCGGAGGCCCGCTCCATGGGATCCGCCAGCCCGCCAAACAGCGCAGCCTGCAGCGCACGCTCGGCCTGGACCAGGTCGCGCGCCTCGAACAGCGCAATGCCCTGCGCCAGCTGCGGGCGTCCTGCCGAGCCGGTTTGGGCCGGCGCGGCCTCCTCGCATGCCGCCTGGGAATGCGCCAGGCAGGGCAGGCCGAGCATTGCAGTGCACAGCATCCATCGCCAGCGGTGGTTCATCAGTCGAGCCATGCGCCGCGCTCATTCGAAAAGATGGTTCACGGTCACCGACTCGCCCTTGGTGACCGTGATGGTCTTGGTCACCGTAGAGGCCGCACCCGGGTTGCTGATGTCGATGCGGTACTCGCCCTCCGGCAACTCCATCTGGGTCAGCGGCGGGCTGGTCCGTGCCGGGGCGCGGTTCACGGAGACATAGCCCCAGGGCACGACCCTGAACACCACCTTGCCTGTGGCCGCTGCGGGCTTGGCGGGGCGGGCTTCGGTCTTGGGCGGCTCGGTGGGCAACGGCTCGGGCACCGCGGCCACCGTGACGGGGGCGACGGGCGCCCCTTGCTCGGGCTGGGAAGGGGGGAGTTCAGCCAGCGCGGCCTGCTCCGGCGGGGTCATCGGCTGCACCTGCTCCGTGGAGGCCAGCGAGGCCTCGTTGAGCAACTGCTTGAGCAGCGCCTGGGCCTCGGTGCGGTGCTGTCCTTCGGGGAAGCTGTCCAGGTAGTCCTGCAGGCGGGCCAGGCTGGACTGGCTTTGGGCCTGCTGCCAGGCCAGGCTGTCGCGCGCCGCCAGGGTCTTGGCACGGGCCTGGTCCTGGGAATGGTCGTACCACAGCACGCCGCCGCCCGCGATGGCCGCCAGCACCAGGGCGCCGATGGCCATCGGCACGGCCATGCTGCTGCGCCTGACCTTGGGCACTGCCTGGACGGCAGCGACCGGAGGCTGCACCCCTGCGGGCGCGCCCTGAACGGCGGGTGCGGAGGCGGGCTGTTGGGATGCAGGCGCCTGCGCCTGCACCGGGGGCTGCGCAGGCTGAGCGGGGGGCAGTGCCTGGTCGATGTCGATGTACGGACCGTTGTCCAGGCCCATGGGATCGGCGGCAGATGCCTGAGGCGTCATCTGGGGCGCGGCTGCGGCTGCAGATGGCTGGACAGGGCCGCCTGTTGCCAAACCCCCAGGCGCGGTGGGAGCGGGCGGCACCGGTGCGACCGTGGCGACAGGAGGGACCGCAGGCACGGGCATGACCGTGGTCGCGGGCGCTGCCTGCGGCGCTGCTGCAGGAACGAAGATTTCCGTGATCGGCACGAAGCGCGGCGCCTGCACGGCTGCCGACTGGGTGGCCATGGCGGCCTGTACGGACGCAGGCGGCGTGATCGGGATGTAGATGGGGCTGGGTTCCCCCGGCGCAGGCGCTGCCCGGGCGTCGGTGGACAGGCCCAGCAGGCTGCGCAGCTCGGCAATGGACTGGGGGCGATCCTGGGGGCGCACCGCCAGCGCCCGTTGCATGCCCTGCAGGAAAGCGTCGGAGTAGCCCGGGACCTGTTCGGAGGTCAGCGGCTGCATGGGATCGGTGACCATGCGCGCGACCGAGGTGGCCGGGATGCGGCCCGTGGCGGCCTGGTGGATCAGTGCGCCGACCTGGTAGATGTCCGTCCACGCGCCCTGGGGCATGGCGCCGTCGTCCACGTATTGCTCGATGGGCGCAAAACCGGGCTTGAGCACCATGGTCAGCGCCTGGGTCATGTCGCCGATGATGCGGCGCGCGGCGCCGAAATCCAGCAGCACGGGGCTGCCATCGCGCTGCACGAAGATGTTGTCCGGCGCGATGTCGCGGTGGAAGCAGTCCTGCGCATGCAGCACTTCCAGCACGTCCAGCAAGGGGATCAGCAGCGCGCTGAGCCCGGCCTGATCCATGCGGCCGGACGATGCCTTCAGCACCTGGCCCAGCGTCTGGCCCTCGTAGTGGCGCATCACCATGTAGGCCGTGCCGCCGGCTTCGAAGAAGCGGTAGACATGCACCAGGGTGGGGTGGGAGAAGCGCGCCAGCAGGCGGGCCTCGTTGATGAAGCTGCGCAGCCCGGCGTCGAAGGCGCCACGGTGCTGCGAGCGCACATGCACCTGATGGGAGCTTTGCCGTCCGGCCAGTGCCGAAGGCATGTACTCCTTGATCGCGACCTCGCGGTCCAGCGAGAGGTCACGGGCCTTGTAGACGATGCCGAAACCGCCTTCGCCGATGACATCGAGCACGCGGTATTCGCCAATCTGGACACCTGCCGGAAGGCAGTTGGTCGAACATGCTGCTTCGCTATCCATGCAATCCCACCCAAGATGTTGTTTCACACGCTGGCGGGCGAGGTCTGTCGCAGTGCCAGGGTGCCGAATCTGTTCGAGGCCACACAAAGCCGGCATCGCACCGGCAATCTGTCTATGCAACCGCTGGTTTTCCTCGATCAGCCAATTGTCTGAAGCCGGGGGCCAAAGACGAACGTCATGGACTCGTCATGAATACAAGATCGTATTTCAATCGGACTCCGAATGCGGCGTGAGTGTAGCTTGAGTTCTGCAAAAAGCCATGACACGTATCGAATGGATAAGCGATGGATACATTTTTTTTCAGATGTATCGGCCGTAACAATTCAGTCGGGCCAATTGTTTGTATTTTTCCGATCTTATCCACTATCATCGCGGCTCCAACAAAGGAGGGCGGTTCACGACAGTGAGGATTGCAGGCGATTGTCAATACATTCCTTGACCATCCAGGGTATGCGCCGCACTGATCTGAATCACATGTTCAGTGAATCGGTTTCGTGCGCTCTGCCCGGGAGTGGTTTTCCCCTTTGTTCGCGTGTGAACCATCCGATGCAGTCGGTCTATTGGGTTGCATGCGAACGTTTAATCCATTAATTCGAGAGGTGTGCAATGTCCGTTGATATGTTCATGAAGGTCGAGGGCGCCAGTGGCGAATCCCAGGATTCCAACCACAAGGGCTGGACCGACATCGACTCCTTCACCTGGGGCGCGACCCAGCCCAACACCATGGCCAGCGGCGGCGGTGCCGGCGCCGGCAAGGTGAGCTTCCATGACCTGAACGTCATCGCCAAGGTGGACAAGTGCTACCCCGCCGTGCTCAAGCACTGCGCCACGGGCAAGCACCTGGGCCAGGTCGACATCTCGCTGTGCAAGGCCGGTGGCTCGCAGATCGAGTTCACCAAGATCACCCTGACCGACGTCATGGTGACGAACGTGACCGTCAGCGGCGCCAACTCCTCTGACACCGTGACTGTCAACTACTCGTTCCAGGCTGCCAAGGTCAAGACCCAGTACTGGGAACAGACCAACCAGGGCGGCAAGGGCGCCGAGAGCCAGATGGGCTTCAACATCAAGGAAAACCGCGAAGCCTGAGTCTTCTTGCGCAGGCTTGCTGCTGCGGCAAACCCGCGTCGGATGCATCCGGCGTGGGTTTGCCGTGGATGCGCGGGAATATGGCCTCCATCCATCGATGGAGGCTTTCCAGTATGGAAAGCTGGAATCGAGCGGTGGATGGAATATCGGGCAGGACGTGCCTTGTCTCTGCACGCGCAAGGCCGCTGCTAGCAGATTCACATGTCAGTTCCTTGACAGAAAGCCGCCTTCCATTCCTGTCAGAGGCTGAATGCCTCAATATCTTGCAATATTTAACAAATACACAAACCCATGGCCGCAGGCATGGGGAAATTGATGTGCTCGTTGCACCAGGTGTGTGCAGAAACTCTCTGGAAAAAATGGATTGGCGCAAATATGCGCAGGATTACCGCGAGTGGGTTCCTGTTGGTGTTGGTCCAGTCACTTTGAATGCCTGGTGTCGGGGGCTGCCAAACGCTGTGGTGCGTATGGCCTTTGCGGCGGCAAGTCGCGGAGCATACACGAAGATCGGCCGTTGTCGAGGATATTCTTGTAGGTCCAATTATTAAAACGCAATTCGTTTCTTTATTAAATCCCACTGCCAACTTGTGTACAAGAAAGAGTACTAAATGCGTGAATGGACCATTGCCCATTGCCTGATCGCAAATCAGGCAATGGTATTGCTGCTACGGTCGGCGTATACCCTGTCTTCGGCCATGCGCGAGTCCGGTGTCGAAGGCAAGGCCTGGCCCTTCTTCAGGGCTCCGGGCATGTCGTTGCCAGGCCTTGGCGGCGGCCAGCGGCGAGGCCTGCGTGCTCCAGCGGGCGCGGCAGTCGCATGAGCATCGCGGTTGTTTCCTCGCCGGTGTGCGAGACGCGCCAGGGGCCTGCAAGCAGCGCGCATTCGCTGGCTGCGCAGATCTACACCTGCCTGAAGAACGACATCTTCGATTTCCGCCTGCTGCCTGGCGACCGTTTCAGTGAAGGCGAGATCGCCACGCGCATGCAGGTCAGCCGCACGCCCGTGCGCCAGGCGCTGTTCTGGTTGCAGCGCGATGGCTATGTGGATGTGCACTTCAAGAGCGGATGGCAGATCAAGGCCTTCGACTTCAAGTACTTCGAGGATCTGTACGAGGTGCGCACCCTGATGGAGACCAGCGCCGTGGCCAGCCTGGTGGGCGAATCGCTGCAGTCATTGCAGCCGCTGCGCGAAGTCTGGTGCGTGCCCGAGGAGCAGCGCGAGACCGACCCCGCCGTCGTGGCCTCGCTGGACGAGGCCTTCCATACCGGCCTGGTGGCCGCGACCGGCAATCAGGAGATGGCGCGCATCCACCTGGACATTACAGAGCGCATCCGCATCATCCGCCGCCTGGATGTGATCAAGCTGCCGCGCGTCTCGGCAACCTATGACGACCATGCCGCCATTCTTGCCGCCATCGAGGCCGGCGATGCCGCGCTGGCCCAGTCCTGCCTGAAGCAGCACATCGCCGACAGCCGTGCCGAGGTCAAGCGCATCACCTTCTACATGCTGCAGACGGCGCGCGAGCGCTACGGAGCCCTGCAGCAGACGGCTTGATGGTCGGGATGTGTGGAACGGGCCTCTTCGGAGGCCCTTTTTCATGGGCGCACGGGCCGCTGGGCGAAGGCGGGCGTGCATCCGGCCCGGCAAAGGCTGCAAGTCGCGGGTAAGCGGCCCGCTTATCCCTGCATTGCGGCGGCGGCGTCCCGGTAGTCTCCCTGCCAAACCGTGGACGGGCCCTGCGCCCGCACCATCCGCAAACTTACAGGGAAGAGAACATGAGCATCAGAACCGACAACCTGAATGTGCAAAGCCTGTTGGCCCGAGCCCAGTCCAGGCTCAACAGCAGCACCACGGCGCAGACGGCTTCGGACTCGGCCATCAAGAAGAGCGATGCGCAGGCCGGCGCCACGAAGACGGACAGCACCCAGACGGAGACCACCGAAGCGGAGAAAGTCCGCAAGCTGGCGCCTTCGCTGTCCAAGGCACACGAGCGCATTGCGGCCCAGGCCCAGGCGGGCTCGACCTCGCTGTCGGCGCTGGGGCAGTTCAAGTCGTCCCTGGTGGATCTGGCCACGGCGGGCAAGGAGATGGCAGCCCTCACGGCGACCAGCACCACCCAGTCGGTCCAAGGTGCGCTGGAAAAGCTGGTGGCGCGCTACAACGCCAGCGCGGCCAAGGGCAATGCCAGCGCGGCCGCCGGCTCCACCACCGATGTGGGGGCCACCCGCGCGCTGCGCGAGCTGCGTGCGGCCATCATGAGTGTCACGGGCAGCGCGACTTCGCCCAGCCTGGGCAGGATCGGCATCGTCCAGCGCCAGGACGGCACGCTGGCGGTGGACGCCAAGGCCCTGGAAAAGTCCATGGCCACAGATCCCGCAGGCGTGACCTCGGCCCTGGCCGGCATTGGCAAGGCGGTGGAAAACAGCGCCAACGATGCACTGTCCACGGGCAGCCGCCTGAGTTCGTCCATGGCAAGCCTGGGCGACCGGGTCAAGGCGCTGCAGCAGCAGCAAAGCGCCGTGGTGGCGACGGCCGAGAAGCTCGGCGATTCCCTGGTCGGCTCGGCCAACTGGAATCGCATGGTGCTGGACGCCTACCTCAAGAACTAGTTTTCGCCGCGTTTCCGTCCCGCATCCTGTTTCCCCATCATGAAAAATCTGCGCATAGGCCTTCGTCTCGGAGGCGGTTTCACCATTCTTTTGCTGATCATGCTGCTCATCAGTGTCACCAGCATCGTCAGCATGGGGCACATGGCCCGCTCGACCACGGAAATCACCGAGGTAGCCCTGGCCAAGGAGCGGATGATCAGCGACTGGTTCCGCAACATCCACTCGGGTTCGCGCCGCACAACGGCCATTGCCAAGAGCAGCGATCCCTCGCTGGCCACCTTCTTCGCCGAAGACGCAGCCGAGTCCTCGCGCCAGTCCAGCAAGCTGCAGGACCGCATCGAGCCGCTGCTGCAGACCCAGGAGGAAAAGGACATCTGGGTCGAGATCAAGAAGGCGCGCGCCGGCTATCTGGCGGGCCGCGACGTGGTGACCAAGGCCAAGGCCGAGGGCCGCGCCGAAGACGCCGAGCGCCTGTTCACCCAGCAATACCAGCCCGCCACGCAGCGCTATATCGACATGGTCCAGCGCCTGCTGGACATGCAGCGCGCGGCCATCGACAGCTCCGCCGCCGATGTGCTGGTGCGCTTCTCGGCCAGTCGAGCTGCCATCATCACGGTGGTCTCGCTGGCCTTCGTGCTGGGCGCGCTGGCCGCCTGGTGGAT
Source organism: Delftia tsuruhatensis NBRC 16741 (assembly GCF_001571325.1). GTDB lineage: Bacteria > Pseudomonadota > Gammaproteobacteria > Burkholderiales > Burkholderiaceae_C > Comamonas > Comamonas tsuruhatensis. Next base: position 30,346 of record NZ_BCTO01000025.1, on the reverse strand, counting down.
CACGCGCGGCATCACCAGGCCGCTGGCCGAGGCCCTGCGCGTGGCGCGCACCGTGGCCAACAACGACCTGACCAGCCGCATCACCGTTGATTCGCGCGATGAAACGGGCCAGTTGCTGCAGGCGCTGCGCCAGATGAACGACAACCTGGCCCAGGTCGTGGGGCAGGTGCGCTCGGGTGCCGACAACATTGCCACGGCTTCGGGCGAGATCGACGCGGGCAACCAGGACCTGTCCTCGCGCACCGAGCAGCAGGCCAGCTCGCTGGAGCAGACGGCCGCTGCCATGGAGGAGCTGACCAGCACGGTCAAGCAGAACGCAGAGAACGCGCGCCAGGCCAATCAGCTGGCCGCTTCGGCGTCGCAGACAGCCGTGCAGGGCGGCAAGGTGGTGGCGGGCGTGGTGGACACCATGGGCGGCATCAGCGAGTCCAGCCGCAAGATTGCCGACATCATCGGCGTGATCGACTCCATTGCCTTCCAGACCAACATCCTGGCGCTGAACGCCGCCGTGGAAGCGGCGCGCGCCGGCGAGCAGGGCCGCGGCTTTGCCGTGGTGGCCGGTGAGGTGCGCGCGCTGGCGCAGCGCAGCGCCTCGGCGGCCAAGGACATCAAGGACCTGATTGCCGACTCGGTCTCCAAGGTGGAGGCGGGCACGCGCCAGGTGGCCGAGGCCGGACGCACCATGGATGGCATCGTGCAAAGCGTGCAGCAGGTCAGCGACCTAGTGGCCGAGATCACCGCCGCCAGCCAGGAGCAGAGCAGCGGCATCAACCAGGTGCACCAGGCGATTTCCCAGATGGACACGGTGACACAGCAGAATGCGGCGCTGGTCGAGGAGGCGGCCGCTGCAACCGGCTCGCTCAAATCCCAGGTGCACCAGCTGGCCGCTGCAGTGAGCGTATTCCGTATCGAGGGCGTGGCGTCCGCTCGTCCGGCGGTGGCCCCAGCCCCGGCCCCTGCCGGGCGTGCACAGCCTGCGGCAGCGCAGATGCGCGCTCCTGCCAGGCCGCTGGCCGCGCCTGCGGCGTCCCCGGGCGCACCCGCCGCCAAGCCTGCAGCCGCCAAGCTGCCGGCCTCCCGGCAGTCCGTGCCTGCCACTGGCAAGGACGATGGGGACTGGACCTCGTTCTGAGCCCGGCCAGGTTACTTGGGGGCGCCCAGCTCGTACTTGGAGCCCTCTCCCTGGCCGTCGGTGATGGCGGCGGCCTGGCCGGCGGCCGGATTCACGCCGCCTGCATCTTCCTTGTTGGTGGCACCTGACCCGCTTGCCGGTTCAGACGCCCGGGCGGGCAGCGGCGCGGCAGCCGGCAACGGCTCATGCGGGTCGCCCTTGGCATGGGGCATGACCTGCTCGGCCGTGATCACGGGCTGGCCCAGCAGGGGCTTGTCCGGTGGCGGCTGGTTGAAGCGCGGCACTTCGGCCATGGGAAATCCCGCGCGCTGCGACGAGGTCTCGCCCGAGCAGGCGGCCAGCGTCAGCAAAGAGCTTGCGGCGACGCCCAGGGCCAGCCGTCTGGCAAGTGTCGTGGCATGCACAAATTCATGGGGCATGGTTGTTCTCCGGTGGTCTATCTTCCGGCCGACATGCTCCCACGCGCCCAGGTCTGGTGGCGTAGGTCCATGCCGGATTCCCGGTCGCCGACCACCGCAATCCTTGCTCAGGGCTGGCTGCCGCTGGCCTTCCACGATCCGTCGGACTGCTTGCAGAACCAGAAGCGCCAGTTTTCCGAGGTCTTTTTCAGGCGCACATCGGCCGACAGCAGGCGGCAGCTTCCGGCCGTCCCGGTCTGCACGGTCTGCTGCGGCTGCAAGGCCAACGTCACGCGCTGGTTGGTTCGGTTCGGGCCGCTGGTCCATTCGGTCACGGAGCCGTCGGCGGCCTCGTTGAGCACCTTGGCCACGGCGGCCTTGGCATCGGGCAGGTCCCTGGCGGGAATGCGCGCGGCGACGGTGTCGTTGAGGAAGATCGAAGCCGCAGCGCTGGCGCTGGTGGACACCAGCGAAGCGGCAGCGGCCAGCGATGCGACGGTGATGGCAAAGGTTTTCATGCAATGGGTCCTGGAAAGTGGGCCGACGCCCGCAGCGGGGTGCCGGAAGGAGAGTATCGGGCCATGTTAACGGCTGCAATGGCGCCTGCGGGCGTCGCGCGCCGCCGAAACCAGCGCAAGCTGCGCCACAGTGCTGCCGAGGGCTGCGCAAAACGTTTACAGTCCTTGGCGGATTTCCCCGTCCCTTCCTGCCAGAAACTCCACTGCATGCCACGATCCTCCCGCAATCAGAGCACCCAGCGCTTTGCCATTCCATGGACACTTGTTGCCGGCTTTGGCGCGGCGGCACTGGCCACCCTGGTCATTGCCTTCGTCAATTTCAGGGCGTCTGAGACGCGAGGCCAGGCCGTGGTGGCCATGGACCGCACGACACTGGCCATGCGCCAGCTCAGCCAGCTCAATGCTTCGCTCAAGGACGCTGAGACCGGGCAGCGCGGTTTTCTGCTCACGGGCGACCCGGCCTACCTGCAGCCCTACCAGCAGGCACGCGATGTGCTGATGCAGCAGCTGGAGGCGCTCAAGGCGCGCACTTCCAATGACTCCGACCAGCACCGGCTGCTGGCGCAGATCGAGGAGATATCGGCCCAGAAGCTGCGCGAGCTGCAGGAGACCATAGACCTGCGCAAGTCCGGCGATCTGGACGCCGCCATGGCCCTGGTGCGCCTGGACGTGGGCAAGAACGCCATGGACCGGCTGCGCGAGCTGATCGACGACCTCTACACGCACCAGACACGGGAGCTGGCCCAGCGTCGCCAGCTGTGGGTGGAGGCATCCACCACCTCGACCTACTATTCCTGGGGCGGCTCCCTCATCCTGCTGGGCCTGATCCTGGCATCGGCCGCGCTGACGGTGCGCGAGTACCGCGTCAAGGCGCGCCAGTCGTGGGTGACGTCCGGTCTTTCCGGCCTGGGGCAGCAGTTGCAGGGAGACCACCGGCTGGAAGACCTGGGCCAGAAGGCGCTGGAGTACCTGGCCAACTATTTGCGTGCCGATGTGGGCGCCGGCTATGTGGTGGACTGCGCCGATGGCGGGTTGCGCCTGTTCGGCGGCTATGCCCTGCCGCGCGAGCGACTGCAGCAAAAGCTGCTGCCCGGCGAGGGGCTGGCGGGCCAGGCGGCCGCGTCGCGCAAGCTGCTGCATGTCAGCGATGTGCCTGCCCAGCATTTGCAGATTTCCTCGGGCACCGGCCAGTCCAGCCCCTTGCAGCTGATGCTGGTGCCCGCCATGGAAAACGGCGAAGTGTTCGCCGTGATCGAACTGGGCTTTCTGCGCCCCGTGGGCGAAGCCGAGCGCAGCCTGCTGGAGCGCGCCTCCGAATCGCTGGCCGTGGCCATTCGCTCGGGCCTGGACCGTTCGCGCCTGGAGACCTTGCTGGAGGAAACGCGCCGCCAGTCGGAAGAGCTGCAAGCCCAGCAGGAAGAGCTGCGCGTGAGCAACGAGGAGCTGGAGCAGCAAAGCCGCATCCTGCAGGAGTCGCAGACCCAGATGGAGCACCAGCAGACCGAGCTGGAGCAGACCAATGCCCACCTGGAAGAGCAGACCCAGCAGCTGGAGTACCAGCGCGAGCAATTGCTGCGCGCCCAGGGCGCGCTGACCGACAAGGCCCGCGAGCTGGAGCTGGCCAGCCAGTACAAGAGCGAGTTCCTGGCCAATATGAGCCACGAACTGCGCACGCCGCTGAACTCCACCCTGATCCTGGCCAAGCTGCTGGCCGACAACAGGCCGGGCAATCTGCAGGCCGAGCAGATCAAGTACGCGCAGACCATCCACGCCGCAGGCAGCGACCTGCTGGCGCTGATCAACGACATCCTGGACCTGTCCAAGATCGAGGCCGGCCAGGTCACCGTGGTCGCCGAGCCCGTGACCATTGCCACTGCGCTGCAGACGCTGATGGAGCCGCTGCGCCCGATTGCCCGCGAAAAGGGCCTGGAGCTGTCCTGGACCGTGGACCCGGGCGTGCCCGCCACCATGCAGACCGATCCCATGCGGCTGGCCCAGGTGCTCAAGAACCTGTTGTCCAACGCGCTCAAGTTCACGGCCAAGGGCTCGGTGGGCCTGCAGGTGTCCTGCGCGCCCCAGGGCATGCTGTCTTTCGCGGTGCGCGATACCGGCATCGGCATTGCCGAGCAGCAGCAGCAATTCATCTTCGATGCCTTCCGCCAGGCCGATGGCAGCACGCACCGCAAGTTCGGCGGCACGGGCCTGGGCCTGTCGATATCGCGTGATCTGGCGGGGCTGCTGGGCGGCACGCTGACCGTCTCCAGCACGCCTGGCCAGGGCAGCGTTTTCACACTGACCGTGCCCGTGAGCCTGGAGTCGGCCGAGTCCGGCCCGGCCACGGCCACGACTGCCGCACCGCAGCCTCAGCCGCAGGGGCTGCGAGAGGCCTTGGCAGCGTCGTCCGTGCCCGTGCTCGCAACGGCCAACGTTGCGCCCGCCGCACCTGCGTTCGCGCCGCCCATGTCGCCTGCCATGGCACCTGCCGCGTCGGCGGCAACGGACGCCCTGCGCAAGAGGGGTCAGAGCGGGCGCCGCATCCTCGTGATCGAGGATGACCTGCGCTTCGCGGACATCCTGTCGGAGCTGGCACGCGAGATGGATTTCGAGTGCGACGTGGCCAATACGGCGTCCGACGGCCTGTCCATGGCGGCCGACAATCAGCCCAACGCCATCGTGCTCGATATCAACCTGCCCGATTTCTCGGGCCTGGGCGTGCTGGACCAGCTCAAGCGCAACCCGGCCACGCGCCACATTCCCGTGCACGTGGTCTCGGTCGCGGACTATTCGCAGGAAGCCATGGGGCGGGGTGCCGTCGGCTACGCGCTCAAGCCCGTCAAGCGCGAGGAACTGGTCCACGCCCTGCAGCGGCTGGAGGCCAAGTTCACCCAGGACCTGCGCCGCGTGCTGGTGGTGGAGGATGACGAGCGCCAGCGCGAGAGCGTGCGCCACCTGCTCAGCCGCAGCGATGTGGACATCGTCTGCGCGGGCACGGCGGCCGCCGCGCTGGATCATCTGCGCGGCTCCACATTCGACTGCATGGTGATGGACCTGAACCTGCCTGACATCAGCGGCTACGAGCTGCTGCAGCGCATGACGGACCAGGACGATGTTTCCTTCCCGCCTGTCATCGTCTACACGGGCCGGGCGCTGTCGCGCGATGAAGAGCAGCAGCTGCGGCGCTTTTCCAAGTCCATCATCATCAAGGACGCGCGCTCGCCCGAGCGCCTGCTCGACGAGGTCACGCTGTTCCTGCACCAGGTGGAGTCGGAGCTGTCGGCCGAGCACCGCCAGATGCTGCAGGTCGCGCGCAGCCGCGAGTCTGCGCTGGAAGGGCGCACGGTGCTGGTGGTGGAAGACGATGTGCGCAACGTGTTTGCGCTGTCCAGCATCCTGGAGCCCACGGGCATCCGCGTGGAGATCGCGCGCAACGGGCGCGAGGCGCTGGAGGCGCTGGAGTCTCGCGGCGCGGCGCAGGCCGGTATCGACCTGGTGCTGATGGACATCATGATGCCCGAGATGGATGGCTACACCGCCATGCGCGAGATCCGCAACCGGCCGCAATGGCGCCGCCTGCCCATCATCGCCCTGACCGCCAAGGCCATGAAGGACGACCAGGAGAAATGCCTGGCCGCCGGTGCCAACGACTACATCGCCAAACCGCTGGACGTGGAAAAGCTGCTGTCGCTGGTGCGGGTGTGGATGCCCAAGTAGCAAGGAGGACGCGATGCCTCAGCTGAAAAATAGCCCCCACGCTCCCCTTGCTGCGCAAGGTCCGCTGCCCCCCAAGGGGGCCGCTTTTCATCTTGGGGCGGCCCGGCGATGAAAAAAGCCCGCACCGCCGACATCGAGCAGCGCCTGCTGATCGACGCCATCTACCACCGCTACCACTACGACTTCCGGGGCTATGCCCAGGCCTCGCTCAAGCGGCGCCTGCAGACGGCCCTGGTGCAGTTCGGCTGCCAGACGCTGTCGCAGCTGCAGGACCGCGTATTGCACGATGCAAGCGTGTTCCCGGCGCTGCTGGAATACCTCACGGTCCAGGTCAGCGACATGTTCCGCGACCCGAGCTATTTCCGGGCGCTGCGCACCGAGGTGGTGCCGCTGCTGCGCACCTATCCCTCGCTCAAGGTCTGGGTGGCCGGCTGCAGCGCGGGCGAGGAGGTGTATTCGCTGGCCATCCTGCTGGAGGAAGAGGGCCTGCTGGACCGCACCCTGATCTATGCCACCGACATCAATCCGCATGCGCTGCGCGCGGCCGAGCAGGGCGTGTTCGACATGTCGCGCGTGGCGGCCTTCACCGACAACCATGCGCGCTCGGGCGGGCACAGCTCGCTGTCGCACTACTACACGGCGCGCTACGGCCGCGTGGTCTTCGACAAGGGGCTGCGGGAGCACATGGTGTTCTCCGACCACAGCCTGGCCACCGACAGCGTGTTCGCCGAAATGCACCTGGTGTCCTGCCGCAACGTGCTGATCTATTTCGAGCGCGAGCTGCAGGACCGGGCGCTGGGCCTGTTCCGCGATGCGCTGTGCCATCGCGGATTCCTGGGGCTGGGCTCCAAGGAGTCGCTGCGGTTTTCAGGGCATTCGGAGGCCTTCGAGGACTTCGTGCTCGAGGACCGCATCTACCGCAAGAAGGCCGGGCTGTGATGCCCGTGATCACGAACACACCCGCCTCCGACGCCGCCACAGCCTACGAGGCCATCGTGATCGGCGGCTCGGCCGGCGCGCTCGATGCGCTATCGGTGGTGCTGCCCGCGCTGCCGGCCAGCCTGCGCGCCTCGGTGCTGGTGGTGCTGCACCTGCCGCGCGATCGCCGCAGCCTGCTGGCCCAGCTCTTCGGCCCGCGCTGCGCCGTGCCGGTGCGCGAGGTGCAGGACCAGCAATGGATCGAGCCTGGGTGCCTGTACTTCGCCCCGGCCGACTATCACCTGCTGGTGGACAGCGGCCCCCGGCTGGCGCTGTCGCTGGATGCGCCCTGGCATTTTTCGCGGCCCTCCATCGACGTGCTGTTCGAGTCCGCTGCGGATTGCTATGGCGAGCGGCTGCTTGCGGTGCTGCTGTCCGGCGCCAATGACGACGGCGCGCAGGGCATGGCCAGCGTGCACGCCGCCGGTGGCCTGGCCGTGGTGCAGGCGCCCGACGGCGCCCGCATGCCCACCATGCCGCTGGCGGCGCTGGCCCGCGTGCCGCAGGCCCAGGCGCTGGCGCCCGAAGGCATTGCCTCCCTCATTGCATCGCTGCACCGCCAGGGAAGGCTTTGAATGTCCAGCCGGCACGCCCCCACAAGACTAAATACCGAGAGAGAATCCATGCCCCATACAGATCGCGTCAAATGCTTGATCGTCGATGACATCGCCGAGAACCTGATCGCCATCGAGGCGCTGCTGCAACGCGACGGCATCGAATTCCTCAAGGCCCAGTCCGGCCCCGAGGCGCTGGAGCTGCTGCTCAACCACAGCGACGTGGCCCTGGCCCTGCTGGATGTGCAGATGCCCGAGATGAACGGTTTCGAGCTGGCCGAGCTGATCCGCGGCAGCGAGCGCACGCGCCATATCCCGCTCATCTTCATGACGGCCGGCTCGCGCGAGCACAACTGGCAGTTCCGTGGCTATGAGAGCGGCGCCGTGGACTTCCTGTACAAGCCCATCGATCCCCACATGCTGACCACCAAGGCCAATGTGTTCTTCGAGCTGCACCAGCGCAAGCAGGCACTGGCCCATCAGTTGCAGGAACGCACCGAGGCGCTGCGCATCAACGAGATGTTCATGGCCGTGCTCAGCCACGACCTGCGCACGCCGCTGCAATCCATCAAGGCCGCCGCCACGTTGCTCACGCGCCAGCCCGATACGGGCAAGGTGGCCAGCATGGCCGAGCGCATGCTCAGCAGCAGCCAGCGCATGTCGCGCATGATCGAGGACCTGCTGGACGTCACCCGCATCCGCCAGGCGGAAGGCCTGCCGCTGTCACCGCGGCCTACCAGCTTGCAAGCGCTGCTGCAGCGCACGCTGCAGGAAGTGGAGACGGGTTTTCCGCAGCGGCGCCTGGACAGCGAGATGCTGGGCAATCTCGATGGCACCTGGGATGGCGAACGCCTGTGCCAGGTGCTCACCAATCTGGTGGGCAACGCCATGCACCATGGCGATCCGGCGCAGCCTGTGCAGGTGACGGCCGATGGCAGGCAGGACCATTGCGTGGTCATCACGGTGCGCAACGGCGGCACCATTCCTGCGGAGCTGATGCCCACCCTGTTCAACCCGTTTCGCGGAGGAGAGCGCAAGCCGGGCCAGCACCAGGGCCTGGGCCTGGGGCTTTTCATCGCGCACCAGATCGTGCGTTCGCACAACGGGCGCATCGATGTGCACTCCGCCGATGGCGTGACCAGCTTCAGGGTGGAGTTGCCGCGCGAGATGGCAGCGGGAGGCTCCAAGGCCGTGCTGTGACGGCGGGAGCCGATGGACCGGCAGGCCGGTCTCGGGAAAATGGGCTCAGTGGACGGGCCTGGTGTGCAGCGCTTCCTGTATGGAGTCCAGCAGCGTTTCCAGGTCCTCGATCTCGAAGGGCTTGAGCAAGGTCCGCACCTGGGGACCCCAGGCGGCCGGGTAGGGCCCCAGATCGTAGCCGGAGCACAGGATGATCCAGCGCTGCGCATCGGCCTGCAGCAGCTGCCGCGCCAGATCGGTGCCGGACAGGCCCGGCAGACTGACATCGGAGACCACCACGTCGAAAGGCTGGCCCGCATCCAGTTCCAGGGCCTGCTCGGCAGTGGCGCAACTGGTCACGAAACGGGATTCGCTCTCCATCAGCAGGCCAATGGTTTCTCGCAGGTCGGCATTGTCTTCAACGTACAGGATTCGCATATCTCTTTGTTGCAGTGCGTCATGCTGCTATCAAAAAGGCAGCATGGACGAGGGCTGATCATCCACACCCGCCGCCCTCCATCACGTAGGACAGCATGCAAACTTGGTCGACGGTTGCCTTCTGTGCGCGCCAGGCGATGGATTGTGCAATACAAAGGCAAGTCCCACGAACGGCCTGTGCGATCTCAAGTCTGGGCAGTGGGCAGGGGATCCAGCACATGCCTTTGCACGGGCAGGAATTCACCGGCCTGCCGCGAATAGTCCCAGCGCGTGAGCTGCCGGCGCCAGTCCTGGCCTGTGGCGCCATCCCGATGCTCCAGGGTGAACAGGCTGTTGGGCGCATGGGCGCGCAGCCGCACCGAGACCGCGGTGCCCGCCTGCGCTGCCCACAGCCCGGGCAGGGGCTGGACCAGGCCGGGGTCATGCCCATGGCCCGAGAGCACCAGTTGCGCTCCGGCATCGCGCCAGCGGGCCAGGGCCTGCGCGGCGCGGTGAGGACGGTGGCTGCGGTCCTCTTCGTGGGCCGCAGCCAGCGGGTGGTGGCTGACGACGATGCGCCAGTCGGCGGGGCTGGCCTGCTCCAGGCGCTGCGCCACGTGCAGGATCTGCCCGGCCGACAGGCTGCCGCGCTGGTGGCGCCACCAGCGTGTGGTGTCCACGCCGATCACGCAAAAGCCTGGCACGGCGCACCAGGGCTGCAGTTCGGAATCGATCCAGCGCACATAGCGGTCGTGGGCGTGGCCACCCAGCCGTTCCCACCAGGCGAGCAGCGGCAGGTCGTGGTTGCCGGGCACCACCAGTCGCCGGGGCACGGAAAGGCTGTCGAGAAACTCCCGCGCCTGGGCAAATTGCGCGGCCGTGGCGCGCTGGGTCAGGTCGCCGGAGACCACCAGCAGCGTTACCGGCAGCCGGGCCGCCAGTCTGGCCACGGCGGCGCACACGGCCTGATCGTGGGCGCCGAAATGCAGGTCCGACAAATGCATGAGCAAGGCCATGGGCGCTCCTTGTTCCTCATTCGGCGGTCAGGAGGAGGCGGGCTCTGCCGGGGCAGGCACCACCAGCCACAGCGGCTTCTCGCCCAGGCGAAAGCGGATGGGCGGTGCCATCCATTCGCGTTCGCCATCGAAGGCCACCTTCATGCGGCGAGGACGCCGTCCTGCAGGCTCCGCCACCAGCTCGGTACAGGCCAGGCTGGCGACGGCATCGTCCTGGGCCAGCCGTCCCATCACCGCATTCCAGACCACGCGCGCCGGGGCCTCGCTGGCCTGGGGCAGCAGCAGCACGGCGGCCAGATGCCGGCCATCGGCCACGGCGCGGGCCTCGTCAATCCCCACGCGCTCCAGCTGCAGCGGGTTGTTGCCGACGAACAGGGTGGTGGCCAGGTGCTCCTGCTGCTGCAACGGCGCATCCCGGTCGGGGCGCAGGGCCACGCGCCAGCGGCGCACGCTGCCGCCGCGCAGGATGCTCCAGATGGAGGCGGCAATGGCCACCAGCCGGGTGCGGCCGAAGCGGGTGGACGCGCGTTCGCGTTCGTCGAGCAGGCGGGGGTACAGGCCCAGGCTGGCGTTCACCAGGAAAAGCCGTTCGTTGACCAGGCCCACGTTCACGGCCCGCATCTGGCCGGCCTGCAACGCCTGGAGAATGTCCTGCACGGCCTGGGCCGGCTCCAGTGACAGCGCCTGCTCGCGGGCGAAGTAGTTGAAGGTGCCCAGCGGCACCACGCCCATGGGCACGCCACGCGACCAGGCGGCCGAGGCCACGGCATTGATGGTGCCGTCACCGCCGGCGGCCACGACCAGGCCGCCGTCCCTGCGGGCACTGTCCACGGCGCTGGCGGCCAACTGCACGATGTCGGCCCTTGCGCCCGGCACATGCCAATGCACGCTGCGCTGCTGCAGCGCCGGCACGCCGGTCAGGCGGGCGCGCAGCTGCTCCAGGTCGGCGCCGGGGCGCAGCGGCACGATCAGGTGGATGGGGCCGGCGGGATCAAGCCTGGGCGGCTGGTTGTCGCAAGATGAGGGCGTCATGGAAGGAAGCGGGCTGGAACAGGCGCCGATTGTTCCGTGGATGGCACCTGCCGGTGCACCGGATCATGCAAGCGGTGCGCGTCAGCCAAAGCCGATAGTCTGCGGGCTGCTGACTGTACCTGTTCACTCGCGCCAGGGGGCGCGGTAGTCCAGCATCTGCGCCAGCGGCACGGGCCGCTCGAACAGATAGCCCTGCGCATGCTCGCAGCCGAGCTCGTGCAGCAGCTGCGCCTGGGCCTGTTCTTCCACACCTTCGGCGACCACCTTGACGCCAAAGCCCTGGGCAATGCGCAGCACGGCGGTCACGATGGCCTTGTCGGACTCGGAAGCCGGCAGCTGGCCCACAAAGCTCTGGTCGATCTTGATGCAGTCAAAGCGCAGGCGGCTCAGGTAGGCCAGGGACGAGTAGCCGGTGCCGAAGTCGTCGATGGCGATCTTCACGCCCAGCGCGCGGATGGCGGCAATGCGCTGCAGCGTGGCGTCGCTGTCGTCCAGCAGCATGGACTCCGTCAGCTCCAGGGTCAGCACCCGGGCGGGCAGGCCGCTGGTGGCCAGCGCCTGCTCCAGCGTGCAGGCGAAGTCGGACTGGATCAGCTCGCGTGCCGACATGTTGACGTGCAGCTCGAAGTCGGCCGGCAGGTGTGCAAGGTGCAGGGCAATATCGTGCGCCGCCGTGCGCAGCACCCATTCGCCGACGCTCAGGATCAGGTCCGACTCCTCGGCCACCGGGATGAACACGCCCGGCGGCACCCTGCCGCGCGTCGGGCTTTCCCAGCGCACCAGGGCCTCGGCACCCACCATGCGGCCCGTGGCCAGATCCACCACGGGCTGGTAGAAAACGCGCAGTTCGTTGCGCTCCAGCGCCTGGCGCAATTCCATGGCCAATTGGGTGCGGCCCAGCATTTTCTGCGCCAGGCTGGGCTCGAACAGCAGGAAGGGGTGCGAGCCGCGCTGCGCCTCACCCAGCGCAATGCTGGCGTTGCGCAGCCACTCGGGCAGCGCGCCCGGCAGCAGCTCGCCGCTGACGGCGCCCGCGCAGGCGCGCAGCACGATGTCGTCCTTGCCCACGGAAAATGGCTGGTCGAAGATCTCCAGCAGATGGCGGCATTTGTCCTGTACCTGCAGCGGCGTGCACTCGTGCAGCCACAGCACGGCGAATTCATTGCTGGCCGTGCGCGCCAGCAGGGCCGGAAATTGCAGATGGTGGTTGAGCAGCCTCTCTGCCACGGCCCGCAGCAACTGCTCGCCCGTGCCATGGCCCACATCGTCGCGCACGCTGCGGAAGTTCTGCAGCTCCAGCAGGCACAGCGCGGCAGGGACGGGCGCGCCGGCGTTGGCGGCCGCGTCGGCCTGCTCGATCAGGCCGGCGCGCGTGAGCAGCTGCGTCAGGCTGTCGTACTGCAGCAGGGTGCGCATGTGCTCGAAGGATTCCTGCAGCCGCTGCGCCATGTTGTGGAATGCCGAGACCAGGGACGAGGTTTCCACCACGGACGTGTCCGGCAGCGCCTTCACCGCGCTCCAGTCACCCTGGGCCAGGCGGTTGGCCGCGTCGGCCGTCACGGCCAGGGGGCGCAGCGCCCTGCGCAGGCACCACAGGCCCAGCGCCAGCCCCAGCAAGGCCAGGCCGAAAGCCAGGAAAAGGGTCTGGCGGCTGTCCTCCCGCATGCTGCTGACCAGATCGGACTCGGGCTGCAGCACCAGGATCCGCCAGTCGATGCCGCGCACATCGTGGAAGGGGGTGACCTGCCCGTGGTAGATCTGGCCCTGCTCCGTGAAGCTCAGGTTGATGACACGGTCAGGGCCTGTCCGGGCTGGCGTCGAGCCCTCGCGCGCATGCCCGGGCAGGTGCTCGGGAAGCCGGGCTGCCAGCGAGCGCAGCGCCAGGTCGGGGCTTTCGGACAGGCGCAGGCGCACGGGCGGGTCGTAGGGGCCTTCGCGGCGTTTCAGCACCGACAGCTCGGAGGAGTGCGCCACCATGTAGCCCTGCGCATCGACCACGGCGATATGGCCATTGCCGCGCAGGGGCTCGTCGCGCAGAAAGCGGTTCATGCTGCTCAGCCGCACATCGGCGGCCAGCACGCCGGCCAACTGGCCGGACACACGCACCGCAGTGGCTGCGGAAATCGTGGCATCACCCCGGTCCCCCGTCACCGTGTAGATGGGCGACCAGTGCGGGCCGTCTTCGCGAATGGCGGGCTGGTACCAGGGACGCACGCGGGGGTCGTAGCCGGCAAGGCTGGACATGGGCGGGCCCGGCTGCAGTCCCTCGAAAATCTGCAAGGTTCCCTGGGTGCTGTGGTCCTGAAGAATCAGGCGGTAGTGGCCATCGGGCTCCAGCCGCACCCCCGTGTATTCGCCTTGCACGCCTCCAAAGCTCAACAGGCTGATCTGGTGGTGCTGGGCATAGAGCTCGGTGAATGAGCGTGTCAGATAGCCATAGATGGGCCGCAGGTCTCCGGGGGTGTAAAGCGCCTGCCGGGCCACGGTCTCGGCCAGGGCCTGCTGCACGCGCAGCGGAGTCTCCAGATAGTCGGCCAATTGGTGGCGCGTGGTGGTGGACAGGGAGTCGAGCAGCCGCAGGCTTTCGCGATTGATGAGCTGGTCCACCTGGCGCTGCTGCCAAGCCGCCAATAGCCCGGCCGTGACCACAAACACCGCAATGAAGGGGGCCGTGACTGCCGTGCGAAGTGAGAGCCGAAAGGCGGGCATGCAGAGGTTTCCGTAGCGTGCGCCGGGCAGCCAAGGGCCGGGTCTGCCTGCGACAGCGGCCATTGTGCAGTGCCTCGGCAGACTTTCGCGGCAGCGGTCGCCCCTGTGCAGGAGCTCTCCCGTGGGTGATAGGAAAAATTGTCGATAAATGATTTTCAGTAGAAAAAATGAATACTGAACGGGCATTTGCAGCGATGCAAAGGCATGGTCAGGGCGTCTGCAATGCCTTCCATTGCGGCACTCCTTTTACATATCCGTTTACAAATTGATCTTCATTACATGTAGACATCACATGTAATGGTCGCTATGGTATCCGCATGGAACAAAAGACATCAGCCCACTACCAGCGTCTGCACCGGCAACGGCTGCGCGAGCAGGGGCTGGTGAAAAAGGAGGTCTGGATTCTTCCAGAGTACGGTGCTGCATTGCAGCAATTGGAAAAGCAAATGCGCGTGTCCGGCTTGCAACCGGATTCAATGGTTCTCATCCACAAGGAGGGCAGCATGGACAACAGCAGACAGGCATATCGGGATATTCACGCCTTGGCGGGCGATCTGCAGCAATCAACGCTGGTGCAGGGCGGCCGGCTCCATATCGAGGTGCTTGAAGGCGCGGACGCCAGTCTGCTCATCAGCCTGCCCGAATTCGGCGATCTGCCGGTCCACGTGGCCCTGTCGGGCGACCAGCTCGTGGTGGAGGCCTTTCTCTGGCCCGCCGACCAGGTGCACGACCGCGCCGGCCTCAACGAGCAGATGCTGCGCCTGCAAAAGCTGTTTCCCTTCACCACCATGGCGCTGGAACCCCAGGCCCATGGCGGCGAGGGCTATGTGATGTTCGCCGCCCTGCATGCCAGCAGCAGCGAGGGCGACATCATTGCCGAAATCCTCACCCTGGCCGACAGCGTCATCCAGGCCACCGAGGCGCTGGCCCACTATCTGACCCCTGCGCCGGTGCCCGCGCCAGTGCAGGCCTGAAGCCTGCCCGTTGAAGACACTGAGCCCCAAGGAGATCATCATGACCATCTGGAACAAGCTGGTGACCGCGTTGCGCGGCGCAGCGCACGAGGCCGGCGAGGCGGTGACAGACAGCCAGGCCCTGCGCATCCTGGACCAGGAAATCCGCGATGCCGACAGCGACCTGAACAAGTCCAAGGAAGCGCTGGCCGACATCATGGCCAAGCAAAAGCTGGCGGCCGGCAAGCTCAAGCAGACCCAGGAACGCATTGCCGAGTACGAGGGCTATGCCGTCAAGGCGCTGGACACCAGTGACGAGGCGCTGGCGCTGGAAGTGGCCGGCAAGGTCTCCGTGCTGGAGACGCAGCGCGACGAGGAGCAATCCCAGCTGGATGCCTACACGCAAAGCGTGGAGCAGCTGCGCGTGGCCATACAGACGGCGCAAACGCATATCAAGCGCCTCAAGCAGCAGGCCGACACCGTCAAGGCCACGGAAAGCGTGCAGCGCGCCCAGGCCACGGTGGCCGGCCGCTATGCAGGATCGCAGACGCGCGTGCAAAGCGCGCTGGATTCGCTGGAACGCATCAAGCAAAAGCAGGCCGAGCGCGGTGCGCGCATGGAAAGCGCGGCCGAGCTGGCGCGCGACAGCAGCGAAGACGCGCTGGATGCCAAGCTGCGTGCCGCCGGCATCACGACCCAGGCGGGCAATGCGCAATCGGTGCTGGAACGCCTGAAGGCGCAGCGCGCAGCCGCTGGCGGAAAAAGCGCTTGATGCGCGGCCGTGGTCCGGGCAGGCCGCGTCGTGCCCGCCGTCCTGGCTGCCGGGTTTGAAGGGAGGAGATAAAACATGTCTGCATTCCTGCAATACGCGTTCGGCTTTCCGACCTTCATCTTCGGCGCCTTGCTGCTGTTCATGCTGCTGTACTGGCTGATCGCCATGCTGGGCCTGCTGGAGGTGGACTCGCTGGACCACTGGGTGCTGTTCGACGGCAGCGACCATGCGCACGGTGTGGAGCATTCGGCCAGCGCGCTGGCCGGGCTGCTGCTCAAGGTGGGCCTGGGCGGCATTCCGCTCACGGTCATCCTCACCGCGCTGTTCCTGCTGTCCTGGCTGGCTTCCTATGTGCTGTGCCATTTCGTGCCCATGCCCCAGGGCTGGACCCTGGTGAACCTGCTGACCGGCACCTTGGTGGCCGTGGCGGCTGCCGTGCTGGGCTTTGCCGCCACGGTGCTGGTGCTGCGCCCGCTGCGGGGCATCGTCAACAAGGTGGCGCCTGCAGAGGAGCCCAAGGTGCTGCTGGGCCGCACCGGCCTGGTGCGCAGCGCCGTGGTGGACGGCACGCAGGGCTACGGCAGCGTGGAGGACGGCGGCGCCGGCCTGAACGTGCAGATGCGCTCGCCCGAGCGCGCACTGGGCCGGGGCACCGAGATCGTGCTCATCGAGCACCTGCCCGAGCACAACGCCTGGCGCGTGGTCAGCAAGGCCGAGTTCGACGGCACCGAGCTGCCGCGCTAGCTCCAGGAATTTCCAGGAATTCCTTCCTATTCGTTCCCATTGATTCCCATTGGCCCGGGCGCCCGTGCGGCGGGCGCGGCCTTTGCGTTTTTCAGCGTTTTCACAGATAGCAATTCACAGGGGAGATTCGCATGAACATGAGCAACATGGAGTGGTACATCGTCGCCGGGGTGGTGATCGGTTCCGTCTTCGTCGTCATCCTCGGGCTGTTCGCCCTGGTCAAGGCCTTCTATATCAAGGTCCCGCAGGGCACGGCGCTGATCATCAACGACACCACCTCGCAGCCCAAGGTCAAGTTCACGGGCGGCCTGGTGCTGCCGGTGATCCACAAGAAGGAATTCATGCAGATCTCGCTGCTGACGCTGGAGATCGACCGGCGCGGCAAGGAAGGCCTGATCTGCCGCGACAACATGCGCGCCGACATCACCGTGGCCTTCTACCTGCGCGTCAATGAAACGGCCGAGGACGTGCTCAAGGTGGCCAAGGCCATCGGCGTGGACCGGGCCTCGGACAAGACGGCCGTCAACGACCTGTTCAACGCCAAGTTCTCCGAGGCGCTCAAGACCGTGGGCAAGCAGATCGAGTTCGTGAAGCTGTTCGAGAACCGCCAGGATTTCCGCGACCAGATCATCCATGTCATCGGCAACGACCTCAACGGCTATGTGCTGGAGGACGTGGCCATCGACTACCTGGAGCAGACTCCCAAGTCCTCGCTGGACCCCAACAACATCCTGGATGCCGAAGGCATCCGCAAGATCACCGAGCTGACGGCCAACCAGAACATCGTCACCAACGAGCTCGAGCGCAACTCCGACCTGGCCATCACCAAGAAGAACGTGGAGACCAAGGAAGCCATGCTGGCGCTGGAGCGCCAGCAGGCCGACGCCGAGGCCCGCCAAAAGCGCGAGATCGCCACCATCCAGGCCCGCGAGCAGGCCGAGACCCAGAAGGTGCAGGAAGAAGAGCGCCTGAAGGCCGAGCAGGCCCGCATCCAGACCCAGGAGCAACTGGACATCCGCGAGGAAAACCGCCAGCGCGAAGTGGCCGTGGCCCAGCAAAACCGTGAGCGTGCGGTGGTGATCGAGGTCGAGAAGGTCACGCGCGCCAAGGAGCTGGAGATCGTGGCCCGCCAGCGCGAGGTGGAGCTGCAGCGCATCGAGAAGGAAAAGGCCATCGAGGTCGAGAAGGCCAACATCGCCAACGTGGTGCGCGAGCGCGTGGTGGTGGAAAAGTCCGTGGCCCAGGAAGAGGAGCGCATCAAGGAAGTGCGCGTGGTCTCCGAGGCCGAGCGCATGAAGCAGGTCACCGTGCTGACTGCCCAGGCCCAGGCCGAGGAAGACATGGTGCGCCAGGTCAAGAAGGCCGAGGCCGAAGAGGCTTCCTCGCGCCACAAGGCCGTGGAAGTCACGACCATGGCCCAGGCCGAGCTGGAGGCGGCCAGCAAGACCGCCGAGGCCAAGAAGAAGCTGGCCGAGGCCATCGAGGTCGAGCGCGCCGCGCCCGGCCTGGCCGATGCCAAGGTGCGCGAAGTCACGGCCGCCGCCCTGGAAAAGGAAGGCCTGGCGCAGGCCAGGGTGATCGCCGAGAAGATGATGGCCGAGGCCAAGGGCCAGCAGGAAAAGGGCCTGGCCGAGGCGCGCGTCATCGAGGCCACGGCCGACGCCAACGAAAAGCAGGGCCTGGCCGATGCCAAGGTGCTGGAAGAGCGCCTGCTGGCCCAGGCGCGCGGCGAGGCCCAGGTGGGCGCGACCAAGGCCTTGGTCACCCGCGACGTGGGCACGTCCGAGGCCGATGTGCTGCGCGACAAGCTCTTCGCCGAGGCCAAGGGCCTGACCGAGAAGTTCACCGCGCTGGCCTCGCTGTCCGACCAGGCGCGCTCGCATGAGGAGTTCCGCATGCAGCTGGAGAAGAACTTCGAGCAGGCGCTGGCCGCCATCGAAGCCAACAAGAGCGTGGCCAAGGACCAGTCCGAGGTGCTGTCGGCCGCGCTCAGCAAGGCCAACATCGACATCGTGGGGGGCGAGGGCGCCTTCTTCGACAACTTCGCCAAGGCGCTGTCCGTGGGCAAGGCCGTGGAAGGCGTGGCGGGCAAGAGCCCCATCGTGCAGGACCTGATCGGCAAGTTCCTCAGCGGCAAGGGCGGCGCATCGCTGCTCAACGCGCTGGGCGACGGCAAGGGCCTGCCGCCCACGCAGAGGGTCGACTGAACGGTCGATTCAACGGCCGACTGAACGGGGCGGCCGCCCGGCCGCTCCCTCCGCCGGCTGCCCAGCCTCCCGCATCCGCCTTCGTCTTCGCCTGCCTGCCCGCCCGTCTGCCGGCCGGCGGGGAAAGGCGTGAATGGTCCCTGACACGCGAAAGCCCGTGACGCCCATGTCCCAACCGTCCCCATCGTCCACACCGTCCTCACCGCCCCTCTCCCCCGACACTGCCGCCTCCGCCGTGGACCAGGCAGTCGCCAGCGGCGGCTCCTACGAAGTGCTGGCCAAGCGCCTGGACGGCCAGGGGCAGGCGCTGGAGGCGCTGGTGCGCCAGCTCAACGAGGAGCGGCTGGAGGAATTCGGCCGCAGCCAGATGGAAGTCATCGGGCGCATGCGCGTGCGCACCGAAAACAACTGCCTGGGCCGCGACATCGCCCAGGTCGGCGGCTACCTGCTGTTCGGCTACAACGTCTTCATGGGCCTGAAGCAGTCCACGCGCGTGGAAGACGTGTTCGGCCTGTACCGCCTGCACGAGGGAGAGCAGGGCTACGAGGTCACTCCCGTGGACCTCAAGGACAGTTTCCTGGGCATACAGAGCTTCGTGCAGGACTTCCAGGAGCTGTACGCCTACTACAAGAACACGCGGCTGATGCAGCTGGCCGTGCGCGACGGCAAGCTGCTGGCGAGCTTCCAGATCGGCGAGCGCCTGTCCGATGTGCGCGTGTTCCGCTGGTCCGTGCCCGTGGACGGCCAGCCCATACGCTACATAGACAACCGCGGCGAGCGCGACATCGAACTGCCTGCGCCCCATGACTTCGAATGGCAGCGCGCCGGGCGCGAGCAACTGGTGCAGGGGCGCCACCCGCACATCAACGTGCTGGACAAGGTCTTCGTCGAGACCCTGGGCGGCACGCTGACCATCAAGGTCGAGAACAACACCAACGACGGACTGGGCATCTACAGCGAGCCCGTGCAGGAGAAGAACCAGTCGCTGGACGACGCCGTGTTCGAGTACGCCGCCGTCGGCAGCCTGATCCTGCTGAAGATCCTGCCCTACCGCGAAGAGCAGTGGCGCTACCTGATCTTCAACACCGTCTCCCGCCAGGTGCTGCGCATGGATGCCATCGGCGCGGCCTGCATCCAGCTGCCGCAGGACCACGGCATCATCTTCCCGGGCGGCTACTACCTGCAAAGCGGGGAGAACCGCTCGTTCGAGCAGAACATGCAGGGCATGCGCTACCGGCGCAGCATCCGATCGCCCAACGGCGAGGACGTGCTCTACGTGTTCTACGAGCCCGAGAGCGGACGCATGGCGCTGTTCAAGTACAACCTGATCGAGCGCGCCCTGCAGCCGCCCATCATCGGCCACGGCCATGCGCGCATGGACGACGGGCGCATCGTCATCTTCGCGGCCGAGAGCAACGAAGCCTCGCGCGTGCACCCCATGCAGGTCTGGCGCACGCCTTTCGCCTCGGACGACTACGCGGCGCGCCAGCCGCAGCGCGACAGCTTCCTGGGCCGCATAGGCAATGCCGAGCTGGTCAGCGGCATCTCGGACCTGTACAGCGTGCGCAAGGAAATCGCGGCCACCGAGGTCTCGCTGCCGCGCTACGAGCGCCTGATCGACGCCGCGCGCCGCCTGTTCGAGCGCTACCACTGGCTGGGCGCGCCGCAGCTCAAGGGGGTGCACGAGACCCTGCTGGGCATCGTCGCCACGGGTGATGCGGTCATCGACGAGTACGAAAAGGTCGAGAGCATCCGAAATGCCTCGGCCAAGGCCATGGGCGAGGTGTCCGGCCGCCATGGCCGGTTGCTCAAGCAGTTGCGCCTGGCGGACTGGAAGGGCATTGGCGAATACGTGGATGCGCTCACCCAGCTGGGCCAGCTGCGCGGCCAGCTCATGGCCACGCGCGACCTGCGCTATGTGGACCAGGCCGCCATCGACACCATGGTGCAGGGCGTCAACGAGGCCCAGGCCGATGTCTCCCAGCGCACGGCCGCCTTCATTGCCACCGACGAGGCCATGCAGCCCTATGCCGAGCAGCTGCAGGCGCTGGACCAGGCTGCGCAGGCGGCAGCCACGGTGGCGCAGATCAACCAGCCGCTGGCGCGCATGGCCGACATGGCGGCCGCGCTGGACATGCTGTCCGAGCTGATGGGCAGCCTGTCCATCGACGACGCCACGCAGCGCACCCAGGTGGTGGACCGCATCTCGGCCGTCTACGCGCGCCTGAACCAGGTGCGTGCACGCGCCGAGCAGCGGCGGTCGGGCCTGGGTGGCGCCGAGAACGTGGCCCAGTTCGCGGCCCAGCTGGCGCTGTTCTCGCAAAGCATCGTCAGTGCCCTGGGCCTGGCGCAGACGCCCGAGAAATGCGACGAGCAGCTGGCGCGTCTGCTGGTGCAGCTGGAGGAAATCGAAAGCCGCTTCGGCGAGCACGAGCAGTTCCTTGGCGACATCATGGCCAAGCGCGAGGAGGTGCTGGAGAGCTTCGAGGCGCGCCGCCAGTCGCTGCAGGACGAGCGCCAGCGCAAGGCGCAGGGCGTGCTGGACGCGGCGCTGCGCATCGTGCAGAGCCTGCCCAAGCGCACCGAGAAACTGGCCAGTGCCGACGCGCTGCATGCGTTCTTTGCAGGCGATCCGCTGATCGGCAAGCTCAAGGAGCTGTCCCAGCGCCTGCGAGAGCAGTTGCACGACCCGGTCAAGGCCGACGATATCGACGGCCGCGTCAAGAACCTGCGCGACCAGGCGTTTCGCGCGCTGCAGGACCGCAGCGAGCTGTACGAAGGCGGCGGCGCCATCATCCGCCTGGGCCGCCACCGCTTCAGCGTGGGCAACCAGGAACTGGACCTGACCCTGCTGCCGCGCAACGGCGCATTGTTCCTGCACCTGGTCGGCACCGAGTATTTCGAGCCCGTGGACAACCCCGAGCTGGCCGCTTTGCAGGCCTACTGGGATGCCTCCACGCCGGCCGAATCGGCAGACTTCTATCGCGGTGAATACCTGGCCCTGGAAGTGGTGCAGGCCGCACGCCAGCGCCGTGACGGCTGGAGCGAGGCCCGGCTGGCCCAGTTGCTGCCCGACGAGGCGGCGCTGACCCAGGCCATCCGCGAATTCTCCGCGCCGCGCTACCGCGAAGGCTATGAGCGCGGTATCCACGACCATGATGCGGCCCGCATCCTGCAGGTGCTGCTGCCCCTGCGCGATGCCGCCGGCGTGCTGCGCTTTGCGCCCGACGCCCGCGCGCTGGCCCTGCTGTTCTGGAGCGCACAGGCCCAGGTGCAGCAGCCGCAGCTGGCTGCCGCCATGGCGCAGTGGCCGCTGCGCGCCCAGCAGGCCCAGGCCATGCAGCAGATGTTCGGCAGCGAGGCCGAGCAGCTGAGCCTGCGCGCCGACATTGCCGAGCGCCTGCGCGCCTATGCCGACGAGCGGGGCCTGCTGCGCGACCTGCTGCCAGGACAGGCGGCGCCCGCAGACAGCGATATCGACAGCCTCATCCACGGCGCCGCCGACTACCTGCAGGCCGAGCTGGCGCAAAAGGCCGTGCGCTTTTCCTTCTCCAGCTACAGCCAGTCGGCCATTGCCGCACTGCAGGCCGCCGTGCAGCAGCAGGCCCAGCCGCTGCAGCGCTGGGAGGAAATGCAGGCCTACTGGCAGGGCGAGGACCGGCACGACAAGCCTTTGGCGCCGCTGGACCAGCGCTGGCGCAGCGCGCTGCACTGGCTGCAGACCGCCTGTCGCGCGCTGGACGACGGGCAAGGGCACGCCTGGCTGGCCTATTGCGGCGAAGCCGCCGCCTGGCTGTGCTGCGCCGGCCCACTGCCCTGCAAGGTCAGCAATGTGGACCTGCGCCATGAAGTGCCGGGCCTGCTGGGCCAGCATCCGCGCATTGCGGACGGCCGCATGTGGCTGCAGATCGACGACCTGGGCCAGCGCGCCGCGCGCCATTTCCGCAGCTTTGTCCCCGAATTCGGCCGCTACCAGGCGCTGCGCCAGCAGCTGCTGCAGGACTGGCGCTCGCGCGTGCGGGTGGACGAATTCAAGGCCCGGCCGCTGTCGTCCTTTGTGCGCAACCGGCTCATCAACGAGATCTACCTGCCCGTGATCGGCGACAACCTGGCCAAGCAGATCGGCGTGGCCGGCGAGAACAAGCGCACCGACCAGATGGGCCTGCTGATGATGATCTCGCCGCCCGGCTACGGCAAGACCACGCTGATGGAGTACGTGGCCAACCGCCTGGGCCTGATCTTCATGAAGATCAACGGCCCGGCGCTGGGCCACTCCGTGCGCTCGCTGGACCCGGCCCAGGCGCCGGACGCCACGGCGGCCAAGGAGCTGGAAAAGCTCAACCTGGCGCTGGAGATGGCCAACAACGTGATGCTGTACATCGACGACATACAGCACACGCACCCCGAGTTCCTGCAGAAATTCATCTCGCTGTCGGACGGCACGCGCCGCATCGAGGGCGTGTGGAAGGGGCAGACCCGCACCCACGACATGCGCGGCAAGCGCTTTTGCGTGGTCATGTCGGGCAATCCGTACACCGAGTCGGGGGAGGTCTTCAAGATCCCCGACATGCTGGCCAACCGTGCCGACATCTACAACCTGGGCGATGTGCTGGGCGGCATGCAGGAGGTGTTCAAGCTCAGCTATATCGAAAACAGCATGACCTCGAACGCCGTGCTGGCGCCGATGGCCACGCGCAGCCTGCAGGACCTGTACCTGCTGCTGGACAAGGCGCAGGGCAGGGATGTCTCGGGCAACGCGCTGTCGCACGACTATTCATCGGCCGAACTGCGCGAGATCGAGGCCGTGCTGGCCCGCATGGTGCAGGTGCGCGAGCTGGTGTTCAAGGTCAACCAGCAGTACATCCAGAGCGCCGCGCAGGACGACGGCTACCGCACCGAGCCGGCCTTCCGGCTGCAGGGCAGCTACCGCAACATGAACAAGCTGGCCGAAAAAATCACCCCGGTGATGAACGACCAGGAAATGCAGCAGATGCTGGCCGACCACTACCAGGGCGAAGCGCAGATGCTGACCACGGGCGCCGAGGAGAACCTGCTCAAGCTCGCCGAGCTGCGCGGGCAGATGAGCGACGAGGACAGCGCCCGCTGGCAGCAGATACGCCAGCAGTTCCTGCGCCGCCAGGCCGCAGGCGGCGCCAATGCCGACGCTGCCACGCGCGTGACGGCGCAGCTGGTCGATCTGGTCGCCGCCACGCGCGAGGTGGCCCAGTCGGTGGCCCAGCCCCAGCAGCAGGCGATGCAGGAAGGCGCCGCTGAACAGTCCCAGCTCCTGCAAGCGCTGCAGGCACTGCTGGCCCGGCTGCTGCAGACGCAAAGCGCCGCAGGCGACTCGCTGCACGGCATACGCGAGCTGATGGCGCAAAGGGCGGCCAGCGAGCCCGTCGGCACCCAGGCCGGCACCCCGTCGGAGGTGCAGGCCGCCCAGGACCGTCAGGCCCTGGTCCACATGCTGGGCCAACTGCTGACCCGGTCGCTGGCCCAGTCCCTGGAGCCCGTGGTCACGCACCTGGACCAGGCCCGCCGCCAGCAGCTGGGCCTGCACCGCGTGCTGATGCAGGTGGCCACGCGCATGCAGGAGCAGATCGACGCCCAGCGCGCGGGCCGCCCCGTGCCGGCTGCGGGCGCCATACGCTCCGAGGAAATCGACAAGGCCTTCGAGCGCATGCAGCGCGGCGACGTGCCGCCTGCGGCCTAGGCGCTGCGCCGGGGCAAAGCCGGGGCAGGGCACATCGGCAAAGGCTGGGGCGCCTTGCTGGCGCTGCCTTTGCATGGGCCGGGGGCCCTCGCACGTCTGCATGCGCTGATCCGTCATCGGACAACCCGATGTCCCGGACGTTGGACCATCACCTACAACCCGGGGCGCGTCCCGAACCGATGCTTGGAGTGGCGTGTCCGCAGCAGTGTGCACGCCCCACGAAGAGCCAACACGATGGACGCCCCATGGAACACAACACCCAGCTTTCCGTTTCGCGGAGGGACCTGCTGATTGCAGGTGCCTCCACGGCTGCGGCAACGGCCGTGCCTCGATCGGCCGGCGCGCAAGTGCAGCCTCCCTCCATCCCCGAAGGGGTCCAGCTGCCCGTCACCCTGCAAGTCAACGGCAAGGAACACCGCCTGGACCTGGACACCCGCACCACGCTGCTCGACGCCCTGCGCGAGCACCTGCACCTGACTGGCACCAAGAAAGGCTGCGACCATGGCCAGTGCGGGGCCTGCACGGTGCTGGTGAATGGCCGGCGGGTTGTGTCCTGCCTGAGCCTGGCCGTGATGAACCAGGGCGCCGCCGTGACCACCATCGAAGGCCTGGGCACGCCGCAATCCCCGCACGCCATGCAGGCCGCCTTCGTGCGGCATGACGGATTCCAGTGCGGCTACTGCACGCCGGGGCAGATCTGCTCTGCCGTGGGCGTGCTCGACGAGATCCGGCAAGGCATGCCCAGCCATGCCAGCGAAGACATCGTGGCCCAGCCCCTGGTGTCGGCCCATGAACTGCGTGAACGCATGAGCGGCAACCTGTGCCGCTGCGGGGCATATTCCAACATCGTCGATGCAATCACCGAAGTGGCAGGGGAGGGGCGGACATGATTGCCTTCACCTACGAACGCGCCCAGTCCCCCGCGCAGGCTGCCGCCGCCGTGGCGGCCCGGCCGGGCGCCCGCTTCATCGCCGGGGGCACGAATCTGCTGGACCTGATGAAGCTGCAGATAGAAACCCCCGTGCATCTGGTCGATGTCAACGGCACCGGCATGGATACCGTGGAGCCCACCGCGCAGGGCGGGCTGCGCATAGGCGCGCTGGTGCGCAACAGCGACCTGGCCGCCCATGCGCGCGTGCGGCGTGACTACGGCGTGCTGACCCGCGCCCTGGTGGCCGGTGCCTCGGGCCAACTGCGCAACATGGCCACCACAGGCGGCAATCTGCTGCAGCGCACGCGCTGCCCGTATTTCTACGACACCAATATGCCGTGCAACAAGCGTGTGCCGGGCAGCGGCTGTTCGGCCATTGCCGGCGTGAGCCGCCAGCATGCGGTGATCGGCGGCAGCGAGGCCTGCATTGCCACCCACCCCAGCGACATGGCCGTGGCGCTGCGCGCGCTGGATGCCACGGTGGAGACCGTCCAGGCCGACGGCAAGGCCCGCGTCATCCCCATTGCCGACTTCCACCGGCTGCCCGGCAGCACGCCGCATGTAGAGACGGCCTTGCAGGCCGGCGAACTGATCACCTCCGTCACCCTGCCGCCGCCGCCGGGCGGCACGCACATCTATCACAAGGTGCGTGACCGCGCTTCCTATGCGTTTGCGCTGGTGTCTGTGGCCGCCATCGTGCAGCGCGACGGCAGCGGGCGCGTGGCCCTGGGCGGCGTGGCGCACAAGCCGTGGCGTCTGGAGGCTGCCGAAGCGTTGATGCCGCAGGGCGCCAAGGCCGTCACCGACCGCCTGCTGGCAGGCGCCCGGCCCACGCACGACAACGCCTTCAAACTCACGCTGGCCGAGCGCACGCTTGCCTCCGTGCTGGACCAGGCCAGGAACTGACGCCATGAAATTCGACACCCCCGCAACGGTCAACCCCATTGACCAGCTCAAGATCATCGGCCAGCCGATGAACCGCATCGACGGCCTGCTCAAGACCACCGGCACGGCGCCGTATGCCTATGAGCGGCATGACGTGGTCCAGCACCCGGCCTATGGCTATGTGGTGGGCTCGGCCATCGCCAAGGGCCGCATACGCAGCATCGGGCTGGCGCAGGCAAGCCGCGCGCCCGGCGTGCTGGCCATCGTCACCGCACAGACCGCTGGCAAGCTGGGCCAGGGCAAGATGAATACCGCGCCGTTGCTGGCAGGCCCCCAGGTGGCCCACTACCACCAGGCCGTGGCCCTGGTGGTGGCGGAAACCTTCGAGCAGGCGCGCGCTGCCGCGCAATTGGTCCGTGTGGACTACGAGCCCGTGGCTGGCGCCTATGACTTGGCCAAGGCCAGGGACTCCGCCGTGCCACCCGACAGCATCAATGGCGATGCGCCGGACACGGCCATTGGCGATTTCGACGGCGCCTTCGCTTCGGCCCCCGTGAAGGTGGACGCCACATACACCACGCCAGACCAGTCGCACGCCATGATGGAGCCCCATGCCACGCTGGCCGCATGGAAGGGCGACCAGCTCACGGTATGGACCTCGAACCAGATGATTGCCTGGGGGCAGGGCGAGCTGGCAAGGACGCTGGGCATTCCCAAGGACAAGGTGCGCCTGGTCTCGCCATTCATTGGCGGCGGTTTTGGCGGCAAGCTGTTCCTGCGGGCCGATGCGCTCTTGGCCGCACTGGGGGCGCGCGCGGCAGGCCGCCCGGTCAAGGTCGCACTGCAGCGCCCGCTGATGGCCAACAACACCACGCACCGCCCGGCCACCATCCAGCGAGTGCGCATCGCGGCAGGGCAGGATGGCAGGATCACCGCCATCGGCCACGAAAGCTGGTCGGGCGACCAGCCCGGAGGATCGGCGGACGGTGCCGTGGACCAGACCCGCCGCATGTATGCCGGCACCCATCGCATGACTGCCACCCGCCTGGCCGTGCTGGACCTGCCCGAGGCCAATGCCATGCGCGCCCCCGGCGAAGCCACGGGCCACATGGCGCTGGAGGTTGCCATGGACGAGCTGGCGGAAAAGCTCGGCATCGATCCCGTGGAGCTGCGCATCCGCAACGACACCCAGGTGGTGCCGGACAGCGGCAAGAAGCCGCAACCCGAGGCGAAGGAGGGCACCCCTGCCCAGGAGCACAAGCCGTTTTCCCGCCGTGAGTTCGTGCAGTGCCTGCGCACGGGCGCCGAGCGCTTCGGATGGAGCCAGCGCAATCCCCAGCCGGCCCAACGACGCGAAGGGCGCTGGCTGATCGGCCTGGGCATGGCCGGCGCCTACCGTGGCGCGCCTGTCATGAAGTCCGCCGCCCGCGTGCGCCTGGACAGGCAGGGCATGCTCACCGTGGAAACCGACATGACCGACATCGGCACGGGCAGCTACACCATCATTGCCCAAACGGCGGCCGAGATGCTGGGCCTGCCGCTGCAGCAGGTGCGCGTGCGGCTGGGCGATTCCGGCTTTCCCGTGTCTGCCGGCTCGGGCGGGCAATGGGGTGCGGCCAGTGCCACCTCCGGCGTCTATGCCGCCTGCGTGAAGCTGCGCGAGGCCGTGGCGCGCAAGCTGGGCATGGACCCGGCGACGGCCGAATTCTCGGATGGGCATGTGCAGGCGGGCGGCAAGCGCCGGGCCCTGGCCAGCGCTGCCGGCGACGGCGACCTGACGGCCGAGGATGCCATCGAATTCGGCGTGCTCGACAAGAAGATGCAGCAGTCCACCTTTGGCGCGCACTTCGTGGAGGTCGCCGTGGACGCCTTCACCGCCGAGGTCCGCGTGCGGCGCATGCTGGCCGTTTGCGCGGCCGGCCGCATCCTCAATCCCAAGACGGCCCGCAGCCAGGTCATCGGCGCCATGACCATGGGCGTGGGAGCGGCCCTGATGGAGGAGCTGGCCGTGGACACGCGCCTGGGCTTGTTCGTCAACCACGACCTGGCGGGCTATGAGGTGCCCGTGCATGCCGACATCCCGCACCAGGAAGTGATCTTTCTGGACGAGGTCGATCCCATGGCCTCGCCCATGAAGGCCAAGGGTGTGGGCGAGCTGGGCATCTGCGGCGTGAGCGCGGCCATTGCCAACGCCATCTACAACGCCACCGGCGTACGCGTGCGTGACTATCCGGTCACGCTCGACAAGCTGCTGGCGGGGCTGGGGAGGCTGGCATGACAGGGGAGTGCACCTGAGGCAGCCCGCTCAGGCCCTGGATTCTTGATGAACGAAGGCCGGTCACCTCTGGGTGGCCGGCCTTTTTGCATGTAGCCATCAATAGAACGCATAGCTTGCGCGTCCGTCGGCATTGGCCTGGAGAGGCTAGCGTGGAGATACTTTTTGCACTGGGAAATGTCGGCGCTGTGCACTCCGAACACAGGCCGCCCCGGTTTCCCTACAACAGAACCTGGCCTGGGTGCAAAGCGCCTGCCAGGGCAAAGAGACAACCTGCTCCGACAAGGACTTGTATGAAAGATATCCGCAAGACGATGGACGAGGGCGCCATGGCGCCGTTCCAGTGGCTCGCCGTGGCCATCTGCATCCTGCTCATCATGCTGGACGGCTTCGATGTGCTGGTGATGGCCTTCACCGCCTCGGCCGTCGCTGCCGAGTGGAAGCTCAACGGGGCGCAGCTGGGCGTGCTGTTCAGTGCCGGGCTGATCGGCATGGCCATAGGCTCGCTGTTCCTGGCGCCCGTGGCCGACCGCCGTGGCCGGCAACCCGTCATCGTGCTGTGCCTGGTCGTGGTGTCCGTGGGCATGCTGCTGTCTGCCGCAGCGCGCAGCTATGTGGAACTGGCAGCCCTGCGCGCCATGACGGGCGTGGGCATTGGCGGCATGCTGGCCAGCGTGGGGGTGATCACCTCGGAGTATTCATCGAACAAATGGCGCAGCACGGCGATTGCGCTGCAGGCCACGGGCTATCCGATTGGCGCCACGCTGGGCGGGCTCATGGCCGCCTGGCTGCTGGCACACCATGGCTGGCGCTCGGTCTTCGTGTTCGGCGGCCTGGCCACGGCGCTGATGGTGCCCATCGTGCTATGGCGGCTGCCGGAGTCGGTGGACTTTCTGTTGGGCCGCCGCCCGGCACGTGCGCTGGAAAAGCTCAACCGGCTGATGGCGCTGATGGGCCATCCTGCCTTGCTGCAGCTGCCTGCACGGGCCGGCGGCGAAGTCCGGCAGGGCAACACCGTGGCTGCCCTGTTCAGGAACGGCCTGGCGCGCCCCACGCTGATGCTCTGGGCCGGCTTCTTCCTGCTGATGTTCAGCGTCTATTTTTCGCTGAGCTGGACGCCCAAGCTGCTGGTGCAGGCCGGCCTGTCGGCACAGCAGGGCGTGACGGGCGGCGTGCTGCTCAACCTGGGAGGCATTGCCGGCGGCAGCCTGTTCGGCCTGCTGGCAGTGAAGGTGAGGCTGCGGCATCTGGCCATGGGCAGCCTGCTGCTGAATGCCTTGTTCACCGCGCTGTTCGGCCTGGCCTCGGCCAGCCTGGGCTGGGCGTTTGCCGCAGCGGTGGGCGTGGGCGTGTTCCTGTTCGCCTCCATGGCCGGGCTGTACGGGCTGGTGCCGGCCACCTATCCGGCCCAGGTGCGCGCCACCGGCATGGGCTGGGCCATAGGCATTGGGCGCATAGGCGCCATCGTGGCGCCCACCATGGCCGGCCTGCTGCTGGACGGTGGCTGGCAGCCTGCCTCGCTGTACTACGTCTTTGCCTTGCCGCTGATTGCCGCTGCGCTGGCCGTGTGGGCCACGGGCGCCGGCCGCGCCCTGGCGCCGGGGGGTGGCGCGCTGCGAGCGCCTGGTGCTTGATCCTTGAACCCCTATCCGTGAGCACGCGCCCGAGCGCCCGAGCGCCCGAGCGCCCGAGCGCCCGAGCGCCCAAGCGCCCAAGCGCTCAAGCGCAGGAGAAACACTTCCATGGCATTGGACAAACCCTATCTCGACGTACCGGGAACCACGGTCTTCGACGCCGAGCAATCCCGCCAGGGCTACTGGCTCAACCAGTTCTGCATGTCGCTGATGAAGGCCGAGAACCGTGAGCGCTTTCGGGCTGACGAGCGCGCCTATCTGGGCGAATGGGCCATGACGGCCGAGCAAAGACAGGCCGTGCTGGACCGCGACCTGAACCGCTGCATTGCGCTGGGCGGAAACATCTACTTCCTCGTGAAGATCGGCGCCACCGACGGCGTCAGCGTGCAGAACATGGTCTCGACCATGAGTGGCATGAACGAGGAGGACTACGGCCAGATGATGCTGGGCGGCGGACGCAGCATCAATGGAAACCGCTACCTGCATGAGCAGGAACGACAGGAAAAAGGCATCTGATGGCACGCATCACCGCATCCGTCTACACCTCGCATGTGCCCGCCATCGGCGCGGCCATGGACCTGGGCAAAG
>NZ_BCTO01000024.1 GCF_001571325.1 Delftia tsuruhatensis NBRC 16741 | reverse complement strand
ATCTCAGGAAAGATTTAGATTGTATACCAAGAAAATGAACCCTCACGCAAAAAGTGCCGACGCGAACGACGAAATCGGGGGCAGTGTGCAGGGGCACCGCGACGGACATGGCTTCGTCATCCGTGATGACGGCGAAGGCGACATCTTCCTTCCTCCCAATGAAATGCGTGCGGTGCTGCACAAGGACCGTGTCAAGGTTCGCATCGTGCGGCAGGACCGCCGCGGCAGGCCTGAAGGCCGCGTGGTCGAGATCATCGAGCGGCCTGCGCACAACATCATTGGCCGCTTCTTGCAGGAAAGCGGCGTGTATCTGGTCGCTCCCGAAGACAAGCGCTATGGCCAGGACATCCTGATCCCTGTCAACGCGACGGGTTCGGCCAAGATCGGGCAGGTGGTCGTGGTGGAGTTGACCGAGGCGCCTGCACTGTTCGGCCAGCCCGTGGGGCGCATCATTGAAGTGCTCGGTGAGGTCGACGATCCCGGCATGGAGATCGAGATTGCGGTGCGCAAGTACGGCGTGCCCCATGTGTTTTCCGATGCCTGCCTGGCACAGGCCAAGGCCCTGCCGGACAGGGTGCGGCCTGCCGATCGCAAGAATCGCATCGATCTGACCGATGTGCCCCTGGTCACCATCGATGGCGAGGATGCG
This sequence comes from Delftia tsuruhatensis NBRC 16741, assembly GCF_001571325.1. GTDB lineage: Bacteria > Pseudomonadota > Gammaproteobacteria > Burkholderiales > Burkholderiaceae_C > Comamonas > Comamonas tsuruhatensis. The sequence goes on along the minus strand of NZ_BCTO01000024.1, from coordinate 217,291 downwards.
CGCGACTTCGACGACGCCGTCTACTGCGAGCCTGCCAAGGTCGGGCGCGGCAAGGGCTGGCGCCTACTGGTGGCGATTGCCGATGTGAGTCACTACGTGACCACGGGCAGTGCCATCGATATCGATGCCTATGACCGTGCCACCAGCGTCTATTTCCCGCGCCGCGTGATCCCCATGCTGCCCGAGAAGCTCAGCAATGGCCTGTGCTCGCTCAATCCCGATGTGGATCGCCTGTGCATGGTCTGCGACATGCTGATCACTGCAAAGGGCGATATCCATGCCTATCAGTTCTACCCCGCGGTGATGCACAGCCATGCGCGCTTCACCTATAACGAGGTGGCTGCCATCCTGGCCAATACGCGTGGCCCGGAGGCTGCCAAGCGCTCCGATCGCGTGGGCGACTTGCTGAATCTGCATGGGGTGTACCAGGCGCTGCTCAAGTCGCGCGAAGCACGCGGCGCCGTGGACTTCGAGACCACGGAGACGCAGATCGTCTGTGACGAGAACGGCCGCATCGAGAAGATCGTGCCGCGCACGCGCAACGAGGCGCACAAGCTGATCGAGGAGGCCATGCTGGCCGCCAACGTCTGCAGCGCGGACTTCATCGAGCACAGCGGCCGCGTTGGCCTGTTCCGCGTGCACGACAAGCCCTCGCTGGAGAAGCAGGACATCCTGCGCAACTACCTCAAGGCCATGGGGGTGGGTATGGCGCTTGGCGAGAATCCGGCCACGTCCGAATTCCAGGCCATTGCCAATGCCACCAAGGACCGGCCTGATGCCCAGCAGATCCACACCATGCTGCTGCGCTCGATGATGCAGGCCTTCTACACGCCTGAAAATTCGGGCCACTTCGGGCTGGCCTTCGATGCCTATACGCACTTCACCAGTCCGATTCGCCGCTATCCCGACTTGCTCGTGCACCGCGTGATCAAGGCCGAGCTTGAAGGCACGCACTATCGCCTGCCCGAGCTGCCCACGCCTGGAGAGGCCGAAGCCAAGTTGGCCAAGCGTCTGGCCTCGCGTGTCAGTGCACCCGGCCAGAAGCCGCGCAAGCGCGCGCCCGCCGCCGAGGTCCAGGCCTGGGAGGCTGCAGGCCTGCACTGCAGCGCGAACGAGCGCCGCGCCGATGAGGCCAGCCGAGATGTCGAGGCCTGGCTCAAGTGCAAGTACATGCGTGAGCATCTGGGGGAGGAGTTCGCAGGCGTGGTCTCTGCGGTCACCACCTTCGGCATTTTCGTCACGCTCGATGCCATGTATGTGGAGGGTCTGGTCCACATCACCGAGCTGGGGGGGGACTACTTCCGCTTTGATGAGGCGCGCCAGGAACTGCGGGGCGAGCGCTCGGGCATCCGCTACGGCATAGGTACGCGGCTGCGCGTTCAGGTCAGCCGTGTGGACCTGGATGGCCGGCGCATCGATTTCCGCCTGGTGCGCGACGGCGAAGAGCAGCCGGCTTCGGGTCGTTCCGGCAGGGCGCCGGCGCGCACGGAAGCCCATCAGGGCGAAAAATGGGGGCGCCGCGACGCCAAGGAAAAGCGTGCGCAGCGTAACTCCGGCGGTGCCGGCGGAGCCCGGTCTGAATCCGATGGCGCGGTGTCTTCCGGCAAGCAGGGGCGCAAGGCGTCCAAGAAGGCCATGGTCAAGGGCGTGAACCTGGCCGCGCTGGAGGCTGAATATGCGAGTGCCCAGTCCCGCCCGGCCGCGCCAGTGCGTCAAAGCGACGTGAGTGAGCCGGCCGTGGTGCCGGGTTCGTCCGCACCTGCGGCACGCGCTTCCCGCAGGGGCAGGGCGGCTGAAGCGCGCAAGTCTGTCGCCGTCGATGCTGACCACGGTCTGCCGCAGTTGCCGCCGCCATCGCCGGTGCAGGCGCTGCGCGCCTTGGGTAAGAAGGCCTTGGGGGCCGTCAAGTCCAAGGTGGCAGGCAAGACATCCAAGCCCCGGCGCAAGCCCTGAGGGCGTCTATTGGCCCAGCCGCTGGGCCAGCGCGCTGGCGCTGAACGGCATTTGCGAAGGCCATTGGTCTGCCGCATGGCCGTGGCGCCAGGCCGCCAGTGTTGCGGCCTGCGCGGGGTCCAGCCCTTGCGCCCATAGCGCGGCAATCAGCCCGGCGAGAACATCTCCGGTTCCTCCGGTGGACAGCCGGGCGTTGCCTGTGGGGTTGATCCAGCAGGGCGGCGATGCATTGCCGTCGCCCTGCGGTCCGGCGATCACGGTGCCCGAGCCCTTCAGCAACGCAGTGCAGTTGAATTGGAGCGCCAGTTGCCTGGCTGCTGAAAGTCGCTGGGCCTGGACCTGGGCAGTGCTCATGTTCAGCAGGCGGGCGGCCTCCAGCGGGTGCGGTGTCAGCACCGTGTGCTGGCTGCGTCGGCTGCGTTCTTTCAGAAGCAGGGCCAGCGACTCATCTTCGGCAACCGCGTTCAGTGCGTCTGCGTCCAGTACCAGCCTGGGCGCCTGATCCAGAATTTGGGGCAGCCAGGCGCGCACCGCCATGCCGCCGCCACATCCGCACACGACGGTGGCGCCGCGCCAGTCTTGTGCTTTGGGGCTGCGCAACATGATTTCGGGCCAGGGGGAGATGGCCTGGCCTGACCCGTGCGAGGCATCGAGCAGTGCCAGCATCACGCGTCCCGCCCCGCCGTGCAAGGCTGCCAGTGCGGCCAGCCAGGCGGCGCCGGTCATGGACAGGCCGCGGTGTTCCAGCCCCTCTCCGCCCAGAATGGCCACGTCGCCAAAGCTCCCCTTATGGCTGGCATGCGGACGCGGGGCGCGGGCTTCCGGGGAGAAAAGTTGTGCGCACGGTGAGATGGCGAAGGGTGGCGCGCTGCTTGCCAGTCCTGTGTCCAGATCGTCCCACCATATCTGGCCGCAGGCGTCGCGGCCGCTTCCTGTGAACAGGCCGGGATGCAGTGTCAGCAGAGCCAGCGTATGCCGTGCGCTGACCGGGAGGTTCATGGGCTCGAATCCAGGCAGGTATTGCCCGGTGTCGGCATCCAGGCCGGATGCGATGTCCACGCAAAGGACGGGGCTGATGCCGGACTGCAGGCTGCGCAGCAGCGGCAGCAATCGGTCATCTTTTCGGGTGGGTGGGCTTGCCGTGTCGGGTCGGCGCAGGCCGATGCCGAGCAAGGCATCAATGCACAGATCCTGAGGCCCCATGTCAGGGGGCATGTGGGCGATCCATTGCACGCCGGCCTTGTGGGCCGCATCCCATGCGGCACGCGCGTCGGCGGGCATGCGGTCGCGTTCGCGCACGCAGCTGACCAGGATGCGGCAATTGCGGGATCGTGCCGGCATCGTGTTCAGGTGCTGTTGAAGCCAGGCGGCTGCCTGCAAGCCATCTCCGCCGTTGTTCCCAGGGCCGCAGGCGATCCAGATGCGGTTGGCGTGAGGGGCGATGGCGCGTGCCAGGCGTGCCAGCCCCATGCCTGCGCGCTGCATGAGGCAGTGTTCGGGCAGTCGGGCCGCGGCCTGCTGTTCCAGGGTGCGTGTGGCCACTGTATCGAACAGTGGCAATGCGGTGGATGTGGGAATGCGCAGCATGGCCTGAGCATAGCCGCCAGCCGCAGGGCGGGGTGTCGGCAGCGGTCAGCCGAAGCGGCGCGGATCCAGCAATGCGCTGTCCAGGAAACTGGTGCGGTTGTCCATCAGGTCGCTCAGCATGCTGGCGCAGCCTTGGGCAATGGCGGCACCACAGCTGCCATGGCCCAGGTTGAGCCAGATGCCGGGCAAACCGCTGGCGCCCAGCAACGGCAGTCCATCGGCTGTGCACATGCGTGTGCCATGCCAGATCTGAACGCCCGAGGTCAGCACGGCGCTGCCGGGAAAGACCATGTTGAGTCGGTGGTACATGCGCTGCAGCGTGGCCTCGTGCATGGGGCCGTGGCTGCCCAGTTCAGCGCCGGCCACGACCCGCATGCGCTGGCCAAGGCGCACCAGGGTCATCTGCTCGCTCCAGTCGACGATGGCGTGGCGGGGCGCGTAGCCTTGTTCGCGCAGCGGAGCACTGATGCCATAGCCGCGCAGGGCGATCATGGGCAGGCGCAGGCTCAGCGGCGCGAGCAGGTTTGCGGCCTCGGCGCCAGCGCAGACGACGATGGCATCGTGCGACCGGGGCGTGTCTTCGCCTTGCAGCTGCAGGCGAGCGGTGCGCCCGGCGCCGCCGGGCTGCAGTCGCTGCACAAGGCGTTGCGTCTCGAATCGTGCTCCTGCGGACTGTGCGGCCTGCCTTTGCATCAGCGTGGCCAGGCGGCCGTTGGCGGCGCCAGCCTGCGGGAAATACAAGGAGCCTGCGAGTGCGGTCTCCTCGCCCAGCGCGGGCTCACGCAGGCGGGTCTGGGCGGCATCCAGTGCCTCGCAGCGCGTGCCGGCCTCGGCCAGCGCTGCCAGTGCAGGTTTCAGTTGCTCATGGTCGGCCTCGCTGCCCAGCAGCACCAGGCTGCCGGAGACATATTCCGGGTCCAGCTCCCACTGCCGCCACAGCGATTGCTGGAACTGCTGGCTGCGCTGGGTGAGTGTCTCCAGTGCCGCCATCGTGGCTGTGGGTTCGCCGGCTTTGCGCAGGCGCCGCCCAGCCTGGCGCCATTGCCATAGCCAGCGCAGCTGGGCTGCGAGGTTTCCGGAGCCGGGGCGTGGCAAAGCCTGCCGGCCGGGAAGCGTGGGTGAGCGTTCTATGGTGGAGAGGCCGGGGACGCTCCACGGTTGGAGCAGGCTGGGGCCCAGCCAGCCGGCATGTCCGAAGCTGGCTTCCTCGGCCACCGTGCCATGGCGCTCGTAGACGGTGACCTCGTGCCCGACCTGGGCCAGTGCGTGGGCTGTCGCAACGCCAATGCTGCCGGCGCCCACAATCGCGATGTTCATTTTGGGGTGGAATCTGCTGAAGTGCCTGAATTATCAAGCGGATGTAGCTATCACTACAGGAGTGTGTGGCCGATGCGGCAGCCATGGCTATGCGGGGTGTGAGCGCGCGTTGGGTGCGAAGCCTCAGTCTTGGGATGGCGTATGCTAGAATCTTGCGGCTTTGCTAGGGGTTCACCCTGATTTTCTTCGGAATTGCCGGAGATCAGGTGATGGCTTTGGGGTGCGAGGTGTTCGTCATGAATGCCTGCCCATGCTTGCAACCCCCGTTGCAAAGTCAATCGCAAACCAGTCCCTTCAAGGTGTTGCTTCCTGTATCCAGGGGCAATTGTCGGGCTGGATTTTAGACCTAACCTTTGAGGTATTCATATGTCCGTCACTATGCGCGATATGCTGGAAGCAGGCGTCCACTTCGGTCACCAGACCCGTTTCTGGAACCCCAAGATGGCCCCCTTCATCTTCGGCCACCGCAACAAGATCCACATCATCAACCTGGAAAAGTCGCTGCCGATGTTCCAGGACGCCCAGAAGTTCGTGAAGCAGCTGGCTTCCAACGGCGGCACCATCCTGATGGTCGGCACCAAGCGCCAGGCCCGCGAGCTGGTGGCTGCCGAAGCCCAGCGCGCTGGCGTTCCTTTCGTTGACCAGCGCTGGCTGGGCGGCATGCTGACCAACTTCAAGACCGTCAAGACGTCCATCAAGCGTCTGAAGGAAATGAAGGCCCAGCAGGAAGCCGGTCTGGAAGCCATGAGCAAGAAGGAACAGCTGATGTTCGTTCGCGAACTGGAAAAGCTGGAAAAGGACATCGGCGGCATTCAGGACATGAACAGCCTGCCCGACGCCATCTTCGTGATCGACGTGGGCTTCCACAAGATTGCCGTGGCCGAAGCCAAGAAGCTGGGCATCCCCCTGGTCGGCGTGGTTGACTCCAACCACAATCCCGAAGGCATCGACTATGTCATCCCCGGTAACGACGACTCTGCCAAGGCCGTGCAACTGTACGCCCAAGGCATCGCCGACGCGATCCTGGAAGGCCGCGCTGCTGCACTGACCGACGTGGTCAAGGCCGCATCCGGCGAGAGCGGTGACGAGTTCGTGGAAGTGGAAGAATCCGCTGCCTGATTGAGCTTGTCCGGCTGAGCGACCTCGTCGCCGAATAAAAAGCGGGGCTCAGCGTAGCCCCGTTTTTTTAAGCCGAAATCCTGTAACGAATCGAACTGACATTGGAGAAATACGATGGCTGCAATTACCGCAAGCATGGTGGCTGAACTGCGCGCAAAGACTGACGCGCCCATGATGGAGTGCAAGAAGGCCCTGACCGAAGCCGAAGGCGATCTGGTCAAGGCGGAAGAGCTGCTGCGCGTCAAGCTCGGCACCAAGGCTGGCAAGGCTGCCTCGCGCGTGACCGCCGAAGGCGTGATCGCTGCCTTCATCAATGGCAACCAGGGTGCCATGATCGAAGTCAACAGCGAAACCGACTTCGTGTCCAAGAACGACAGCTTCATCGCGATGGCCAACGCCGCCGCCAAGCTGGTCGCCGAGCAAAACCCCGCCGACGTGGCCGCGCTGAGCGCACTGGCCTATGAGCAGGACGGCTTCGGTCCCACGCTGGAAGACGTGCGCAAGGGCCTGATCGGCAAGATCGGCGAAAACATGTCCTTCCGCCGCTTCAAGCGCTTCGAAGGCTCCAGCCTGGCTTCCTACCTGCACGGCTCGCGCATCGGCGTGGTCGTCGAGTTCGACGGCGATGCCACGGCTGCCAAGGATGTCGCCATGCACGTGGCCGCCATGAAGCCCGTGTCCGTGACCAGCGCCGACGTGCCCGCCGAGCTGATCGAGAAGGAGCGTACCGTTGCTGCCGCCAAGGCTGCCGAGTCCGGCAAGCCTGCCGACATCGTCGCCAAGATGGTCGAAGGCTCGGTGCAGAAGTACCTGAAGGAAGTCTCGCTGGCCGACCAGGTCTTCGTGAAGGCTGCCGACGGCAAGCAGACCGTGGCCCAGATGCTCAAGGCCGCCAACACCAACGTCAAGGGCTTCACCCTGTACGTGGTCGGCGAAGGCATTGAAAAGAAGGTCGACGACTTCGCTGCCGAAGTGGCTGCCCAGGTGGCTGCCGCCAAGGCCGGCGCCTGATCCTTCCGGGCGACCGAACCGTTTCCTTCACCATCCATCATCATCCACCACTTCGGAGAAACACCATGACCCACGCCACACCGGCCCACAAGCGCATCCTGCTCAAGCTGTCCGGTGAGGCACTCATGGGGGATGACTCGTTCGGCATCAACCGTGCGACCATCGAGCGCATGGTTTCCGAAATTGCCGAGGTCACCAAGGTTGGTGTCCAGGTGGCGGTGGTGATCGGTGGGGGGAACATCTTTCGCGGCGTGGCTGGCGGCTCGGTCGGCATGGACCGTGCCACCGCCGACTACATGGGCATGCTGGCCACGGTCATGAATGCCCTGGCCCTGGCCGATGCCATGGACAAGCAGGGGCTGACAGCCCGCGTGATGTCGGCCATTGCCATCGAGCAGGTCGTGGAGCCCTATGTGCGCCCCAAGGCCCTGCAGTACCTCGAGGAGGGCAAGGTGGTGGTGTTCGCTGCCGGCACCGGCAACCCGTTCTTCACGACCGACACGGCCGCCGCGCTGCGTGGCGCTGAAATCGGCGCCGAGGTGGTGCTCAAGGCCACCAAGGTCGACGGTGTCTACACCGACGACCCGATGAAGAACCCCGACGCGACCCGCTACCACAAGCTGGCTTTCGACGAGGCCATCTCGCGCAACCTGGGCATCATGGACGCCACCGCCTTTGCGCTGTGCCGCGATCAGAAGCTGCCGATCCGGGTGTTCTCCATCGTCAAGCCCGGCGCGCTCAAGCGCGTGGTCATGGGCGAGGACGAGGGCACGCTGGTGTACGCTTGAGCGTTTTGATACCGCGTTACACAGCTCTTCAAGGAACAAGAACATGACGATTGCAGACATCAAGAAGACCACCGAGTCCAAGATGGGCCAGTCCATCGAAGCGCTCAAGAACAATCTTGCGCGCGTGCGCACCGGTCGTGCCAATCCATCGCTGCTGGACTCCATCCATGTGGAGTACTACGGCTCCATGGTGCCGCTGTCCCAGGTGGCCAACGTCACCCTGCTTGACGCGCGCACCATCAGCGTCCAGCCCTGGGAAAAGAGCATGTCGGCCAAGGTGGAGAAGGCCATCCGCGAAAGCGATCTGGGCCTGAACCCCGCCTCGCTGGGCGACCTGATCCGCGTGCCCATGCCTCCCATGAGCGAGGAGCGCCGCAAGGAAATGACCAAGCTGGCGCGCAATGAAGGCGAAGCTTCCAAGGTCGCCGTGCGCAACCTGCGCCGCGATGCCAACGAAGCCGTCAAGAAGCTGGTCAAGGACAAGGAAGCCTCGGAAGACGATCAAAAGCGTTGCGAAGCCGATGTCCAGAAGATGACCGACAAGCACATCGCCGAGATCGATACGCTGGTGGCGGCCAAGGAACAAGACATCATGGCGGTCTGAGGCGTCCTGCCTCATTTGCCTCAGGGTCCGTACCTTTGACCAAACAAGACTCCGGCGCGGTGCCGCGCCATATTGCCGTCATCATGGATGGCAATGGACGCTGGGCCAATCGCCGCTTTCTGCCGCGACTGGCTGGCCACAAGCAGGGCGTGGAATCACTGCGCCGCTGCGCCCGCGCCTGCGTCCAGCGCGGCGTGCAGGTCCTGACCGTCTTCGCTTTCTCTTCCGAGAACTGGAACCGTCCCGAAGAGGAGGTCTCCGGTCTCATGGGCCTGCTGGCCAATGCGCTTGCCAAGGAAGTGCAGCAACTGAGCCGCGACGGCGTGCGCCTGCATTTCATCGGTGACCGCAGTGGCCTGGGCGATAAAGTGTGCGCGGGCCTTGCGCAGGCCGAGACCGTCACTGCGCACAACAATCGCCTGGTTCTCAACGTCTGCTTCAACTACGGCGGACGCTGGGACATTGCACAGGCAGCTGCCCGGCTGGCAGAGAAGGGCGAGCCCATCACCCCGCAGAGCCTGGACCGCGCGCTCGCGCTGGCCCATGTGCCCGACCCGGATCTGCTGATCCGTACCGGCGGGGAAATGCGCATCAGCAACTTCCTGCTGTGGCAGGCTGCGTATTCCGAGCTTTTCTTCAGTGACAGCTTGTGGCCTGATTTCGATGAGGCCTGCCTGGACGAGGCCATCGCGGCTTTCGCTTCACGCGAGCGGCGCTTCGGCCAGACTTCCGCGCAAGTACAACAATCACAACCGACGTCGTCCCATCCGCAGACGTCCTGAACAAGGGGGAGCCATGCTCAAGCAGCGAGTCATCACCGCCCTGATCCTGCTGGCCATCCTGTTGCCTGCGCTGTTCTATCCCACGGGTATTCCGTTCGCCGTGGTCGTGCTCGTGCTCATGGCGGCAGGTGCCTGGGAATGGGGGCGTCTCAACGGCTTTGGCACTGCGGGCGCCATCGGCATAGGCGCCATCTGCACGGCGATGTGCCTGGGCGCCTGGGCTGCCGGCTGGCTGGAGCGTCCGCTGTCAGCGCTCTGGATTGTTGCCGGTGCTGCCTGGGTGCTGGGTGGCGGGGCGCTGCTGCGTGCCGGCGTGGCTGGCTGGCCGCGCATTGCTGCGCCTGTGCGCCTGGTCGGCGGAGTGCTTGCCTTGTGGCTGGCCTGGGTCGCCGTGGTGCAGGCGCGCATGATGGGCATCAACTTCCTGCTGTCGGTGCTGGTGCTGGTCTGGGTGGCCGACGTGTTCGCGTATTTCGCAGGACGGACCCTGGGCCTGAAATTCACCAAATCCAAGCTGGCTCCCACGATCAGCCCCGGCAAGAGCTGGGAAGGCGTATGGGGCGGCATGGCAGGCGTTGTGGTGCTGGCCTTGGTCTGGGTCTGGGCTGACCGCCACTACGCGGTGGCCGTGCCCAGTTTCTATTCATTGCTGCTGGCGCGCGGGGCTTGGTTCCTGCTGCTGGCGGTTGTTTTCATGGCCGCGATGAGCGTGGTCGGCGACCTGGTCGAATCCCTGGTCAAGCGCAGCGTCGGCGTCAAGGACAGCAGTGGCCTGCTGCCCGGTCATGGCGGCGTCCTCGACCGCGTCGATGCCCTGCTGCCGACCCTGCCGCTGGCCCTGATGCTTTCCTCTTTCGCGCATTCATGAAGCAGAAAATCACCGTCCTGGGCTCCACAGGCTCCATCGGTACCAATACGCTGGATGTGGTGGCGCGCCACCGCGATCACTACGAAGTCTTTGCGCTCAGCGCGGCCACGCAGGTGGACCTGATGCTGCGCCAGTGTGCCGAATTCAAGCCCTGCTACGCCGTCATGGCCAGCGCGCCGCATGCAAGGCTGCTGGCTGAGCAGCTGCGCAGCAATGGATTGGCCACCGAAGTGCTGCAGTCGCCTGACGCGCTGGAGCAGATCGCCTCGCATCCTGAAGCCGATGCCGTCATGGCGGCCATCGTCGGTGCGGCGGGCCTGGCGCCTTGCCTGGCTGCCGCACGCGCCGGCAAGCGCCTGCTGCTGGCCAACAAGGAGGCGCTGGTGGTTGGCGGTGCACTGTTCATGGACACCGTCAAGCGCCACGGCGCAACGCTGCTGCCCATTGACAGTGAGCACTCGGCCATCTTCCAGTGCCTGCCCGAAGACCGCACCAGTTGGCCCGATCGCGTGGACAGTCTGCTGCTCACAGCCTCGGGCGGGCCTTTTCGCCTGCGCGATCCGTCCACCCTGTCCGGGATCACGCCGGAGCAGGCCTGCGCGCACCCGAATTTCTCCATGGGGCGCAAGATCTCCGTGGACTCGGCCACCATGATGAACAAGGCGCTGGAGGTGATCGAGGCCCGCTGGCTGTTCGACATGGCGCCTGACAAGATCAAGGTCGTCATCCATCCGCAGCAGATCGTGCACTCCATGGTGCAGTTCAAGGATGCTTCGGTGCTCGCGCAACTGGGTACGCCCGACATGCGCGTGCCCATCGCCTGCGGCCTGGCCTGGCCCCGCCGCATCGCCAGCGGTGCGGCGCCCCTGGATTTCGCCAAGCTGTCTGCCCTGACCTTCGAGGAGGCGGATGCCGTGCGCTTTCCGGGCCTGCACCTTTCCTGGCAGGCGCTGCACGCCAGCGAGGGAACCACGGCGGTTCTCAATGCTTCCAACGAAGTCGCCGTTGCCGCCTTCCTGGAGCGGCGCCTGGCATTTGACCGTATCCACGCTGTGAATTTGCGCACGCTCGAGACCTTGCTGCCGCCTACACTGGGCAGTCTGGAAGACCTGCTGGCCCTGGACGCGCAGGCGCGCGAAATCGCGCAGACCGTGGCGCGGCAGTGGCAGCTGTGATGCCGGCTTCGCAGGTCAGGAGGGTTTTCTTGATGGGCCTGCGGCGGAATCCAGAGGCGCATTGGATTCAAAGGAGTATCAATTGTTGCTGACCGTTGTCGCATTCGTGGTCGCACTGGGCTTGCTGATTGCCGTGCATGAGTGGGGCCACTACCGCGTCGCCGTGGCTTGCGGCGTGAAGGTGCTTCGCTTTTCCGTCGGATTCGGCCGCCCCATCCTGCGATGGAAGCGCAAGGGTTCGGACACGGAATTTGTCATCGGTGCACTGCCCCTTGGCGGCTATGTGCGCATGCTCGATGAGCGTGAGGGCGAGGTGCCTGCCGACCAACGCCATCTGGCATTCAACACCCAGCCGCTGCGTGCGCGTGCAGCCATCGTGGCCGCAGGCCCCGTGGCCAATCTCGTGCTGGCCATTGCGCTGCTGGCCATCGTCAATTGGGTCGGCATGCAGGAGCCCGTTGCACGGCTGGCAACACCGCCAGCAGGCACGGTGCTGCAAATGGCGGGTGTTCAAGGCGGCGATCGCGTTTTGCGCATGGCTTTGGGTGACCAGGAATGGGAAGAGGTCCGCTCCATCAATGATCTGCGCTGGACGCTGACCCGTGCAGCGCTCGATGACGAGTCCGTGCGCATGGAGGTGCTCCAGGCCCGCCGCACCGCCCCGTCCGAACTGCGGCTCGCGCTGGCTGGGCAGGTTCAGGGCGAGCCCGATGCCGCCTTCTTCGAGCGCCTGGGCTTGCTTGGTCCTTGGACGCAGCCTGTGCTGGACAAGGTGATTGCCGGTGGTGCCGCCGAGAAGGCGGGCCTGCGCCAGGGCGATCTGGTTTTGCGCGTGGGTGGCACCTCGGTGGACGATGGCACGCAGCTGCGCAATCTCATCCGCAAGATGGGCGCATCGGGCCAGGTCCAGCAGCAGATCTGGCTGGTGGAGCGCGAGGGGCGGCAGTTGCAGATCCCGGTGCTGCCCGACCTGGGCCGATCGGAAGACGGCAAGGAAAGCATCGCCCGCATCGGCGCCTACATCGGCAGCGCCCCGGAAATGGCGCTGGTGCAGCGCGGTCCGCTGGAGGGCCTGTGGGCCGGCGTGCAGCGCACCTGGGAGCTGTCGTCGCTGACACTGCGCATGATGGGCCGCATGGTGATCGGCGAGGCCTCGCTCAAGAACATCAGCGGGCCCCTGACCATTGCCGATTACGCGGGGCGTTCGGCCAGCATGGGCCTGGTCCAATATCTCTCGTTCCTGGCGCTGATCAGCATCAGCCTGGGGGTTCTCAACTTGCTCCCCCTGCCGGTGCTCGATGGTGGGCACCTGATGTATTATCTTTGGGAGGGCGTGACTGGCCGAAGCGTGTCGGAAGTCTGGGCCGGACGCTTGCAGCGTGCAGGCGTGGCGGTTTTGATGATGATGATGTCCGTCGCCTTTTTCAACGATATCAACCGGCTTTGGGGCTAACTTTTCAGCCGTTTTCGGCAAGCCGCAGCGGCGGCAAATCCATTCATGACTAAACGTATCAATCGCCTGGGCGTGCGCGCTGCATCGACCCTGGCTGCCATGGTTTTGGCTGCCAATGCAGCCTGGGCACTGGAGCCCTTCCGCGTACAGGACATCCGCATCGAAGGTCTTCAGCGCGTGGAGCCGGGCACGGTCTTCGCTTCCATCCCCCTGCGCGTGGGTGACCAGTATGACGACGACAAGGGTGCAGCCGCCATCCGCTCGCTGTTCGCACTGGGCCTGTTCAAGGACATCCGCCTGGAAGCCAACGGCAACGTGCTCGTCGTCGTCGTTGAAGAACGCCCGACCATCGCCGAAGTGAACTTCGCCGGCACCAAGGAATTCGACAAGGAAACCCTGCAAAAGGCCATGCGCGATGTGGGCCTGGCCGAGGGTCGTCCGTTCGACAAGGCACTTGCCGACCGCGCGGAGCAGGAGCTCAAGCGCCAGTACATCAACCGCAGCCTGTATGGCGCCGAAGTCGTCACGACGGTCACGCCCATCGAGCGCAACCGCGTCAACCTGACCTTCACGGTGACCGAAGGTGATCCCGCCCGTATCAACGAGATCCATATCGTCGGGAACAAGGCCTTCAGCGAATCCACGCTCAAGGACCTTTTTGACCAGGACACCGGCAACTGGATGAGCTGGTACACCAAGTCGGACCGCTATGCGCGCAACAAGCTCAACGCCGACCTGGAAACGCTGCGCTCCTACTACCTGCAGCGTGGCTACCTGGAATTCCGCGTGGACTCCACCCAGGTGGCGATCTCGCCCGACAAGCAGACCATCTCGCTGACCCTGAACATCCATGAAGGCGAGCGCTTCGTGGTCTCCGGCGTCAAGCTGGAAGGCAACTACCTGGACCGCGACGACGAATTCAAGTCCCTGGTCAAGATCAAGCCCGGCGAGCCCTACAACGCCGATCAGGTCACGGCAACGACCAAGGCCTTCACCGAGCACTTCGGCAACTTCGGCTTTGCCTTCGCGCGCGTCGAGGCCGTGCCGGACATCGACCGTGCGACCAACCGGGTGGCCCTGGTGCTGCACGCCGAGCCTTCTCGCCGCGCCTATGTGCGACGCATCAATCTCAGCGGCAACAACCGCACGCGCGACGAAGTGATCCGCCGCGAATTCCGCCAGTACGAGGCTTCCTGGTACGACGGCGACAAGATTCGCCTGTCGCGCGACCGGGTGGACCGTCTGGGCTTCTTCACCGAAGTCAACGTCGAAACCCAGGAAGTGCCGGGTTCGCCTGATCAGGTGGATCTGGTCATCTCGGTGGCTGAAAAGCCCACCGGCTCGCTGCAGCTGGGCGCTGGTTTTTCCAGCGCTGAAAAGGTTTCGCTGTCCTTCGGCATCAAGCAGGAAAACGTGTTCGGCTCGGGCAACTACCTGGGCGTGGACGTGAACACCAGCAAGTACCGCCGCACCATGGTGCTGTCGACCACGGACCCGTACTTCACGGACACCGGCATCTCGCGCACCTACGACCTGTACTACCGCACTGACCGTCCCTACTACGACGATGCGGCCTACAAGATCGTCACCTCGGGCGGCAGCGTCCGCTTTGGCGTTCCCTTCAGCGAGATCGACACCGTTTACTTCGGCGGCGGCGTTGAACGCTCCGAAATCAAGCCCGGCACCTACCTGCCCCAGGCGTACAAGGACTATGCCGACAAGTACGGCTACTCCAACACGGGCATACCGCTGACCCTGGGCTGGTCGCGCGACAGCCGCGACAGCGCGCTGGCGCCCAACTCCGGTCTCTACCAGCGCCTGAACACCGAATGGTCGGTGGGTGGCGAGGCCCGGTATGTGCGAGCCAACTACCAGATCCAGCAGTACATCCCGCTGAGCAAGAAGTACACGCTGGCACTGAACGGTGAACTGGGCTACGGCAAGGGCCTCAATGGCCGTCCGTTCCCGCTGTTCAAGAACTTCTTCTCGGGTGGCCTGGGCTCGGTGCGTGGCTTCGAGCAGGGCTCGCTGGGTCCGCGCGACACCAAGGAAAACCTGGCGCTTGGCGGCTCCAAGAAGGTGACATTGAACGCCGAGTTCATGGTTCCGTTCCCTGGTGCCGGCAATGACAGGACTTTGCGTCTTTTTACATTCCTCGATGTGGGCAATGTCTACGGAGCCAACGAGAACTTCGATCTCGGGGAGCTGCGGGCATCCACGGGCCTGGGCATCAGCTGGATTTCCCCGCTGGGTCCCCTGCGCCTGGCCTTTGCTCAACCCATCCGCAAGCAGACCGGGGATAAAATCCAGCGACTGCAATTCCAAATCGGAACCTCTTTCTAATGAAATCTCTATCTAGCCATTTTTCCCTGGCTGTGCTGCTTGGCGCCATGGCCGTTTCCGCGCACGCCCAGGAGTTCAAGGCCGGCTTTGTGAATACGGATCGCATCTTCCGTGAAGCATCGACTGCCAAGGCTGCGCAGTCCAAGCTGGAGCAGGAATTCTCCAAGCGTGAGAAGGAGCTGATTGACCAGGGCAACTCGCTCAAGAGCGCTTCGGAGAAGTTCGAGCGTGAAGCTCCCACCATGGCCGAAAGCCAGCGCGTCTCGCGCCAGCGCCAGCTGGTGGATCAGGACCGCGAGTTCCAGCGCAAGCGCCGTGAGTTCCAGGAAGACCTGAACTCCCGCAAGAACGAAGAACTGGCCCAGGTGCTGGAACGCGCCAACAAGGTGGTCAAGCAAGTGGCCGAATCCGAGAAGTACGACGTCATCCTTCAGGAAGCCGTCTACATCAACCCCAAGTACGACATCACTGACAAGGTGATCAAGGCGCTGAACGGCGGCGGCAAGTAAGCCAGCTGTCCAGGGCTGCATGCCGTGAGCGTATTGTTGGGCCAGATCCTCGATGCACTCGGTGGCGAGTTGGTCGGTGGCGAAAGGGAGATGTCCATCTCCCGCATCGCACCGCTGGACTCTGCCGGGGCCGGGGATCTCAGTTTTCTGAGCAACCCCCGCTACCGCCAGCAACTGGCCGCCTCCGAGGCGGCCTGCGTTATTGTGGCGCCCGCCATGCGTGAGCTGGCGCAGCAGCGGGGTGCCTGCATCGTGGTCCCTGATCCGTATGCGTATTTCGCCAGGGCCACGCAGTGGTGGAAGCGAAACTGCAGGCCCGTGGCGCCGGCCGGTATCCATCCGAGCGCCGTGGTGCACGAGAGCGCCATCGTTGATGCATCGGCCACCATTGGCCCGCTGTGCGTGGTCGAGGAGGGTGCCACCATCGGTGCCCACACCGTGCTCAAGTCGCGCGTCACCATTGGCGAGAACTGCCATGTGGGCGCGCGCTGTCTGCTGCATTCCGGCGTGGTGCTGGGGGCGGACGGCTTTGGGTTCGCGCCCGAGAACGGCGCATGGGTGAAGATCGAGCAGCTCGGCGGCGTGCGGATTGGCGACGATGTGGAAATCGGCGCCAATACCTGCATAGACCGGGGTGCGCTGGACGACACGGTGATCGAGGATGGGGTCAAGCTCGACAACCTGATCCAGATCGGTCACAACGTGCACGTCGGCAGGCATACGGCCATGGCCGGCTGCGTGGGGGTGGCCGGCAGCGCGCGCATTGGCGCGCATTGCACCGTGGGAGGCGGGGCCATCGTGCTGGGCCATCTGCAGCTGGCTGACCGGGTGCATATTTCGGCAGCGACGGTAGTGACCCGTTCGCTGACACAATCAGGTGTTTACACGGGCATGTTTCCCGTGGATGAAAACGCCAAATGGGAAAAAAATGCTGCGACGCTGAAGCAGCTGCACTCCATGCGCGATCGCATCAAGGCCCTGGAGCGGCAACTGCAGCAATCGGCGGATCAAGGCCATAACGGAACGCAATGATGGATATTCACGCAATTCTCAAGCAACTGCCCCACCGCTACCCCTTCCTGCTGGTGGACAAGGTCACGGAGCTTGAGCGCAATACACGCATCAAGGCGATCAAGAACGTCACGTTCAACGAGCCCTATTTCATGGGCCATTTCCCGGGCCGCCCTGTCATGCCTGGCGTGCTCATCCTGGAGGCGCTGGCGCAGGCGGCCGGCCTTCTGGCCTTCGATGCGATGGGCCAGGTTCCGGATGAGAACAACATCTACTACTTCGTGGGCATCGACGGAGCGCGCTTCAAGCGTCCCGTGGAGCCGGGCGACCAACTGGTGCTGGAGATCACCATCGACCGTGTGCGCGGCGGCATCTGGAAGTTCAAGGGCGTGGCTCGCGTCGAAGACGAAGTGGCCTGCGAAGCCGAGCTGATGTGCACCATGCGCAACGTGGGCTGACGGGCGCATGGCTGGCATTGAACGCATCCATCCCACGGCACTGATAGATTCCGCTGCGCAGCTGGATTCGTCGGTGTCGGTCGGCGCCTATGCCGTCATCGGACCGCATGTGGAAATCGGCGCCGGCACCACCATCGGCGCGCATTGCGTTGTCGAAGGCCATACCCGCATTGGCTGCGACAACCGGATTTTCCAGTTCGCGTCCCTGGGCGCGCAGCCCCAGGACAAGAAGTACGCAGGCGAGCCTACCCGGCTGGTTATCGGCGATCGCAATACGGTGCGGGAGTTTTGCACCTTCAACACCGGTACCGTGCAGGACCAGGGCGTCACGGCCATCGGCGACGACAACTGGATCATGGCCTATGTGCATGTGGCCCATGACTGCGTTGTCGGCAGCCACACCATCCTGGCCAACAACGCTACCCTGGCCGGCCACGTGCACGTGGGCGACCATGTCATCCTGGGCGGCCTGACGGGCGTGCACCAGTTCACCAAGGTGGGTGCCCATGCCATGGCCGGCTTTGCCAGTCATATCTCGCAGGATGTGCCGCCCTTCATGATGGTGGATGGCAATCCGCTGGCCGTGCGCGGCTTCAATATCGAAGGCTTGCGCCGTCGCGGCTTCGGGCCGCAGCGCATTCAGGCCGTCAAGCAGATGCACCGTCTGCTGTACCGCCAGGGACTGACCCTTGAAGCTGCGCGAGAAGCCATTGCTTCGCTGGAGGGTGAACTGCCCGAGGCCGCGGCCGATGTATCGCTGATGCTGGATTTCCTGGCGGCTTCGACCCGGGGCATTGCGCGCTGATCTGGCGCGCGAAAGGACGGCATGACAGAGAACGCGGCGCCATCGGCGCGCCTGAGTCCATCGATTGCCATGGTCGCCGGAGAAACCTCTGGCGACCTGCTGGCGTCCTTGCTCCTGGGGGGGCTGCAGTCCCGCTGGCCAGAGGCCTCGGCCTTTGGCATCGGCGGGCTGCAGATGCAGCAGCGCGGCTTTGAAGCCTGGTGGTCCAGCGAGCGCTTGGCCGTGCATGGATACAGCTGGGAAGTGTTTCGCCGGCTGGCCGAGATTCTGAATATCCGACGCCAGCTGCGTCAGCGACTGCTCCAGCAGCGGCCGGCCGTCTTTGTCGGCATCGACGCGCCGGACTTCAACCTGGGGCTGGAAACCGATCTGCGTGCTGCGGGCATCAAGACCGTGCATTTCGTCTGTCCTTCGATCTGGGCCTGGCGTGCCGATCGCGTCGACAAGATCCGCCGCGCGGCCGATCATGTCCTGTGCATCTTCCCCTTTGAGCCCGAGTTGCTGGCCCGCCATGGCATAGACGCGACCTACGTGGGCCATCCCCTGGCCAGCGTGATTCCGCTGCAGCCCGACCGCGCAGCTGCGCGCCGCCGGTTAGGGCTGCCCGAAGATGGTCTGGTGCTGGCCGTGCTGCCCGGCAGTCGGCGCTCTGAAATACGTTACCTGGCTGCCCGCTTCTTTCAGGCGGCAGCTTTGGTTCGGAAGGCGCTGCCAGCTATTAAAATAGTAGTGCCTGCTGTGCCTTCGCAATTCGACGAGCTGCAGCGCATTGCCGCGCAAGCCGGCATGGCTTCGTCGCTGCACATCGTGCGCGGCCAGTCCCATGACGCATTGGCAGCCTGTGACGTGACGCTGATAGCCAGCGGCACGGCCACGCTGGAAGCCGCCTTGTACAAGCGGCCCATGGTGATCGGCTACAACATGCACCCGTGGAGCTGGCGTCTGATGCGTGGCAAGCAACTGCAGCCCTGGGTGGGCCTGCCCAACATCCTGTGCGGCGATTTCGTCGTGCCCGAGCTGATCCAGGATGCGGCAACGCCCCAGGCGCTGAGCGCGGCCGTGCTGCAATGGCTGCAGGCCTGCGAGCATTCCCCTTCAACCGTCGAAGCGCTGGTACAGCGCTTCACAGCGCTGCACCATGAATTGCGGCGCGATACTGCCGAACTGGCCGCCCATGCGATCGAGAAAATCATTGCCCCCACTGCCGCCTGAACAGGCGTGCCTGCCCTGGCATCCGCCGGGGTTGGTTGCGGGCGTGGACGAAGCGGGCCGCGGCCCGTTGGCCGGCCCCGTGGTGGCCGCCGCTGTCATTCTTGACGATCTCCATCCCATCGAGGGCCTGAACGATTCCAAGAAGCTCACGGCTGCGCGCCGCGAGGCACTCTATGACGAGATCCGTGCCAAGGCGCTGTGCTGCAGCATTGCCGAGGCCTCGGTCGAAGAGATCGATCGCCTGAACATCCTGCAGGCCACGCTGCTGGCCATGCGCCGCGCGGTGCTGGGCCTGCGATTGAAGCCGGTACTGGTTCTGGTGGATGGCAACCAGTTGCCCGTGCTGGATGTGCAGGCCGAGGCCATCGTCAAGGGCGACGCCCTGGTGCAGTCCATCTCGGCGGCCTCCATTCTTGCCAAGGTCACGCGGGATCGGTGGTGCCAGCGCCTGCATGAGCAATACCCGGAATACGGCTTCGACGGCCACAAGGGCTATGGCACGGCGGCCCATCTTGCCGCGCTGCGCCTGCATGGCGCCTGCCAGGAGCACCGACGAACCTTCGCGCCCGTGGCCCATGTCGTGAGCATTGCCCGCAGGGCCGAGCCGCTGGCTGCCGCCCGCGTGGCCGCTGCGGCGCAGGGCGCGCAGGCCTTGCTGCTGTCGGCCTGAGCGCCTTCGCTTTCTGCGCCCGTGGCGCTGTTCTTCGCTGTTCTCTTTGCCCGGAAGCCTTGCCATGAGCCGACAACCTGCCGCTACATCGATCCAGTCCCGTGACAACGCCCTGGTCAAGGATTTGCGAAGGCTTGCCCAGGACAGCGGGGCCTATCGCAAACAAGGACGTGTCTGGCTGGAGGGGGACCATCTGTGCCGTGCTGCCCTGGCGCGCGGCATGCAGCCCGCCGTGGCCGTGGTGGCCGAGTCCTTCTGGCCTCAGGTGCCGCTGGAGTGGGTGCAGGGCGCAGGCAAGTGCGTGGTGCTGTCCGATGCCGTGTTTGCCGAGGTCAGCGGACTGGAGTCTCCGGCGCGCATCGGCTTTCTGATGGACTGGCAGGCGTCGGCGGCCGTGCGTGCCGGCGTGGCCACCGTGGTGCTCGACCGTGTGCAGGACGCAGGCAACGTGGGCTCCATTCTTCGCAGTGCGGCCGCTTTCGGCTTCGGCCAGATCGTGGCCTTGAAGGGCACGGCTGCGCTGTGGAGCCAGAAGGTGCTGCGCGCCGGAATGGGCGCGCATTTCGGGCTGCACCTGGTGGAGTCGGCATCACCCGAGGACCTGAATGCGCTTGGCTTGCCCCTGATCGTGACCAGCTCCCATCAAGGTGAACTGATCCAGAGCGCCGCTCTGCCCTGGCCGTGCGCCTGGGCCATGGGCCATGAAGGGCAGGGCGTTGGCGAGGCGCTGATGCAGCAGGCGGCGCAGCATGTGCGCATCGGCCAGCCGGGTGGTGAAGAGTCTCTGAACGTGGCTGCGGCAGCGGCGATATGCCTGCACGCAAGCAGCGTGAGTGCCGGCTCACGTCAAGGGTAATCCCGCCTCCTGTCAGGAGGCTGAAGCGCGACCAGCCTATAATGGGCGGCTTTCAAGCATTCCACAATACGCCTAGCGACGCTTCCTCGCCACCCCCTGCAGACAAGCTGTAAACCGCACGGACCCGTCCGTGCGGCACGCTGGGCGTAACCGTAATTAGAACCGGAGAACCCAGTGCTTTTGTCTCTCAAGGGAGCATTCCCATCCGCCATCCTGGCGCTCGCAGACGGCACGGTCTTTGTTGGCAACTCGATCGGTGCGCAAGGCACCACGGTTGGTGAAGTCGTTTTCAACACGGCAATCACCGGCTACCAGGAAATCCTCACCGACCCCAGCTACTGCCAGCAGATCGTGACGCTCACGTATCCGCACATCGGCAACTACGGCGTCAACGCAGAGGATGTCGAGGCTGGCAAGGTCCATGCGGCGGGCCTGATCATCAAGAACCTTCCGCTGCTGGCCAGCAACTTCCGCAAGTCCGAGACCCTGCCCGACTACCTCACGCGCAGCGGCACGGTGGCGATTGCCAACATCGACACGCGCAAGCTCACACGGCTGCTGCGCGACAAGGGCGCACAAAACGGCGCCATCGTCGGTTTGGCCGCTGGCGAAGAAGTGACCCAGGCGCGCATCGACGAGGCACTGGCTGCGGCCAAGGCGGCCCCCAGCATGAAGGGCCTGGATCTGGCCCAGGTGGTGAGCGCCGCCCAGCAGTACGAATGGACGGAAACCGAGTGGAAGCTGGGCGAAGGCTACGGCCAGCAGCAGGCCCCGCGTTTCCATGTGGTGGCCTATGACTTCGGCGTGAAGTTCAACATCCTGCGCATGCTGGCCGAGCGCGGCTGCAAGCTGACCGTGGTGCCGGCCAAGACGCCCGCCAAGGATGTGCTGGCACTCAACCCCGACGGCGTTTTCCTGTCCAACGGCCCTGGCGACCCGGAGCCCTGCGACTACGCCATTGCCGCGACCAAGGAACTGGTGGAGTCCGGCAAGCCCGTCTTCGGCATCTGCCTGGGTCATCAGATCATGGCCCTGGCCGCTGGCGCCAAGACCTTCAAGATGGCCAACAGCCACCACGGCGCCAACCACCCCGTCAAGGACCTGGACAACGGCCGCGTGAGCATCACCAGCCAGAACCACGGGTTTGCGGTGGAGATGGAATCGCTGCCCGACACGCTGCGCGCCACGCACATCAGCCTGTTCGACGGCACGCTGCAAGGCCTTGAGCACAAGGACAAGCCTGCGTTCTGCTTCCAGGGCCACCCCGAGGCTTCGCCCGGCCCGCACGATATCGCCTACCTGTTTGACCGCTTCACGGCGCTGATGGAGAAACACAAAAATGCCTAAGCGCACCGACCTCAAAAGCATTCTGATCATTGGCGCCGGTCCCATCGTCATCGGCCAGGCCTGCGAGTTTGACTACTCCGGCGTGCAGGCCTGCAAGGCGTTGCGCGAAGAGGGCTACAAGGTCATCCTGATCAACAGCAACCCTGCCACGATCATGACCGACCCGGCCACGGCTGACGTCACCTACATCGAGCCCATCACCTGGCAGACGGTCGAGAAGATCATCGCCAAGGAGCGTCCCGACGCCATCCTGCCGACCATGGGCGGCCAGACCGCGCTGAACTGCGCGCTGGACCTGTGGCGCAACGGCGTGCTGCACAAGTACAAGGTCGAGCTGATCGGCGCCACGCCCGAGGCCATCGACAAGGCCGAGGACCGCCTCAAGTTCAAGGATGCGATGACGCGCATCGGCCTGGGTTCGGCACGCTCGGGCATCGCCCATTCGATGGATGAAGCCTGGGCCGTGCAAAAGGAAATGGGCTTTCCCACCGTCATCCGCCCCAGCTTCACGCTGGGCGGCACGGGCGGCGGCATTGCCTACAACCCCGAAGAGTTCGAGACCATCTGCAAGCGCGGCCTGGAAGCGTCGCCGACCAATGAGCTACTGATCGAGGAATCGCTGCTCGGCTGGAAGGAGTACGAGATGGAAGTCGTCCGCGACAAGGCGGACAACTGCATCATCATCTGCTCCATCGAGAACCTGGACCCCATGGGCGTGCACACCGGCGACTCGATCACCGTGGCGCCCGCGCAGACGCTGACCGACAAGGAATACCAGATCATGCGCAACGCCTCGCTGGCGGTGCTGCGCGAGATCGGTGTGGACACGGGTGGCTCCAACGTGCAGTTCTCGGTGAATCCGAAGGACGGTCGCATGATCGTCATCGAGATGAACCCGCGCGTGTCGCGCTCCTCGGCGCTGGCCTCCAAGGCCACGGGCTTCCCCATCGCCAAGGTCGCTGCCAAGCTGGCCGTGGGCTACACGCTGGACGAACTCAAGAACGACATCACGGGCGGCAAGACGCCTGCGTCGTTCGAGCCCTCGATCGACTACGTGGTCACCAAGATCCCGCGTTTCGCGTTCGAGAAGTTCCCGGCTGCCGACAACCGCCTGACCACGCAGATGAAGTCCGTGGGCGAGGTCATGGCCATTGGCCGTACCTTCCAGGAGTCTTTCCAGAAGGCGCTGCGCGGCCTGGAAGTCGGCGTGGACGGCATGAACGAAAAGACCCAGGACCGCGAGATCCTCGAAAAGGAACTCGGCGAACCAGGTCCGGACCGCATCTGGTATGTGGGTGACGCCTTTGCTGCCGGCTGGACGCTGGATGAAGTGCACAACATCACCAAGATCGACAAGTGGTTCCTCGTGCAGATCGAAGAGATCGTCAAGATCGAACTCGAACTGGACAAGGTCTACGAGGAAAAGGGCGATGCCGCGCTGGCTGCACTGGACGCCACCACGCTGCGCACGCTCAAGCAAAAGGGCTTCTCCGACCGCCGCCTTGCCAAGCTGCTGCACAGCACCGACAAGGCCGTGCGCGAGGCGCGCAAGGCACTGGGCGTGCGCCCCGTGTTCAAGCGCGTGGACACCTGCGCTGCCGAGTTCGCCACCGACACCGCCTACATGTACTCCACCTATGACGAGGAGTGCGAAGCCGAGCCGACGGACAAGAAAAAGATCATGGTGCTGGGCGGTGGCCCGAACCGCATCGGCCAGGGCATCGAGTTCGACTACTGCTGCGTGCATGCCGCGCTCGCCATGCGCGAGGACGGCTATGAAACCATCATGGTCAACTGCAACCCCGAAACCGTGTCCACCGACTACGACACCTCGGACCGCCTGTACTTCGAGCCGCTGACGCTGGAAGACGTGCTCGAAGTCGTGGCTGTCGAGAAGCCGGTCGGCGTCATCGTGCAGTACGGTGGCCAGACGCCCTTGAAGCTCGCCCTGGGCCTGGAAAAGGAAGGCGTGCCCATCATCGGCACCACGCCCGACATGATCGACGCGGCCGAAGACCGCGAGCGCTTCCAGAAGCTGCTGCATGAACTGGGCCTGCGCCAGCCGCCCAATGCCACGGCCCGTACCGAGCCCGAAGCGCTGGAAAAGGCGGCCGGCCTGGGCTACCCCCTGGTCGTGCGTCCCAGCTATGTGCTGGGTGGCCGTGCCATGGAAATCGTGCATGAGCAGCGCGACCTGGAGCGCTACATGCGCGAAGCCGTCAAGGTCAGCAATGACTCGCCCGTGCTGCTGGATCACTTCCTGTCCAACGCCATCGAGTGCGATGTCGACTGCGTGCGTGACCGCGAAGGCGCCGTCTTCATCGGCGGCGTGATGGAGCACATCGAGCAGGCCGGCGTGCATTCGGGCGATTCCGCCTGCTCGCTGCCGCCTTACTACCTCAAGCCCGAGACCGTGGCCGAAATCAAGCGCCAGACGGCTGCCATGGCCAACGCGCTGAGCGTGGTCGGCCTGATGAACGTGCAGTTCGCCATCAAGGAAACGGCCGATGGCGACGTGATCTACGTGCTGGAAGTCAATCCGCGTGCCTCGCGCACCGTGCCCTTCGTCTCCAAGGCCACGGGCATCCAGCTGGCCAAGGTGGCTGCGCGCTGCATGGCCGGCGACACGCTGGCCCAGCAAGGCATCACCAAGGAAGTCACGCCGCCGTACTTCAGCGTCAAGGAAGCCGTCTTCCCGTTCGTGAAGTTCCCGGGCGTGGACACCATCCTCGGCCCCGAGATGAAGTCCACCGGCGAAGTCATGGGCGTGGGCAAGACCTTTGGCGAAGCCTTCGTCAAGAGCCAGCTGGGCGCCGGCGTGGCACTGCCCACCCAGGGCAAGGTCTTCCTGACCGTGAAGAACGCCGACAAGCCGCGCGCCGTGGCCGTGGCCAAGGAACTGGCTGCCATGGGCTTCGTGCTGTGCGCCACGCGCGGCACGGCAGCGGCCATCTCCGAGGCAGGTATCGAAGTGCAGCTCGTCAACAAGGTGACCGAGGGCCGCCCCCACATCGTGGACATGATCAAGAACGGCGAGATCGCCATGGTCATCAACACGGTGGAAGAGCGCCGCAACGCCATCGCCGACTCGCGCGCCATCCGCACCAGCGCCCTGCTGGCGCGCGTGACCACCTTCACCACCATCTTCGGTGCCGAAGCCGCCGTCGAAGGCATGAAGTCCATGGGCAACATGGATGTGCACTCCGTCCAGGAACTGCACGCCCAGCTGCAGACGGCCTGATCCTTCCGCACTGCCGCCCCTCGTTTCTGACGAGGTGCAGCCGGCGGCACTGTCCGACAGTGCCGCCGGGTTTTCCCACCGAAGCTGGTGGTCAAACGCGGCATAATGGACCACATGACTTGATGAAACCGCCGCGCGGCAACGTGCGGCGGTTTGCTTTTGGGGCGCAGGCCCTGCCGCCATACTGCCGGCCCGCCTGTGCCAAAGAAGCCGCGCAACGCGCGGCGTTTGCTGCACATGGAGACTTTTCAATGGCCACCATTCCCATCACCAAGCGCGGAGCCGAGAAACTCAAGGACGAGCTGCACCGTCTGAAGACCGTGGAGCGTCCTTCCATCATCCAGGCCATCGCCGAGGCCCGTGCCCAGGGCGATCTGAGCGAAAACGCCGAGTACGAGGCCGCCAAGGACCGCCAAGGCTTCATCGAGGGCCGCATTGCCGAGGTAGAGAGCAAGCTGTCCGCAGCCCAGATCATCGATCCTTCCGCCGTGGATGCCGGCGGCCGCGTGGTCTTCGGTGCAACGGTTGAACTCGAAGACGAGGACAGCGGCGACACGGTCAAGTACCAGATCGTCGGCGAGGACGAGGCCGATCTCAAGCTGGGCCTGATCAACGTCTCCAGCCCCATCGCACGCGCGCTGATCGGCAAGGAAGAAGGCGATACCGCTGTCGTGCAGGCACCGGGCGGCGAGCGCCGCTATGAAGTGGTGTCGGTGCGCTACCTCTGATGCGTCGGTGCCTGTGCCTCGATCGTTGAGGAAGGCTTAAGCCCATGAGCAACCTGTACGAGCGCGTCCCCCTGCTGGCCGCTGCCCTGTGGTGGGGCAGCCTGTCGGCCATCGGCTTCATGGCCGTACCCATGCTGTTCGCCCACTTGCCCACGCCGGCTGTCGCGGGCTTCATGGCTGCCAAGCTGTTTGCCGCGCAGACCTGGGTGTCCATCGCCTGCGCGGCCGTGCTGCTGGTCCTGTCCCGGCGCAGCAAGGAGTCGGTCCTGCAGCCCTGGGCCAAGGCCTGCCTGGGCTTTGTGATCGCAGGCATGCTGCTGGCATTTGTCGTCCAGTACGGCGTGTCGCCGCGCATCGTTGCACGCGACAACCTCAAGCTGTGGCACAGCGTGGGCACGGTGATGTATGCGCTGCAGTGGCTGTGTGCGCTCGTCGTGCTGTGGCGCATAGGCCGTTCGTCTCAAGCGAACACCCGGGCCACGGCCTGATCCCGGTCCTGCCGGTTCGGCACCATACCAAACAAAAACGCCCGCAAGCGCGGGCGTTTTTTGTGGGTCGAGCTGCTCACTCGTGCCAGTGCTCGGCCACCCAGGTGGCAGGCCGGATATAGCGAAAGCGCCGATTGCGCCGGCCGGCCAACGCGTCAGGCGGGTTGCATTCGCCGTGGAAGATCACCACGCGCGCACCATCCGGCACGAAGGGCGGCTTCCAGTAGTTCGTCGGCCATGCGGGAATGCAGTGGTACTTGAAGCTGGGGCACCAGGCCTGCGGCCAGTACTTGAGCTTGCCTTGCTTGTGCAGCATGTCGGACAGATAGGCCTGCTCATTGCGAAAGTTGCGGCGTATCTCTTCGAAATGCGTGCGGAAGTAGTCCAGCACCTCGGGGTGGGCACCCAGCTCGAAGCGGTACACCGAGGAATTGCCCGTGATGCGCCACGGACGCTTGTAGTCGTGGATGATCAGGAACTCGCCGGGCTCGGTGAAAAAATCGTCCAGCGGCCCGGTGATGACCACGTCCACGTCAAGAAACAGCGCCGTGCCGCGCAGGCCGTGCAGGTCGGCACTGAAGGTGGCGAGCTTGTTCCAGCCGCGTTCCGGAATGCCCGCGGGCAGGTTCAGCGGAGGAATCGGCAGGCATTCGACCTCGTCGCGAATCCCCACGCCGTCATCGGTCAGGCAGACAAGGCGAAAATCGCCCTTCAGATGCCGACGCACCATGGCGTAGAGCCTGTTGACATACTCCGGACCGTACTTCTTGCCCCACTTCATGCAGATCACGAAGCGCTGCTGCGCAGAGGGGGAGGCGGAGGGCGGTTGCGCGGCCTGGGCCACGCTGGCGGCATGGGATGCTACGGTCATGGATGCGGCGGACTCAGTCTGCCTGACGCTTCTTGACCGACTTCTGCTTGGGCTTGGCGCGCTTGACCTGGCCACCTGCCGTCAGGCGCTGGTTGCCCAGCACGCGGATCTGCTTGACCTCGGGCTTCTGGCCCGAGCGCTTGCTGAACTTGAGCAGCTTGACATCGCGAGGGCCGGGCATGCGGTTCTCGTCGATGGCTTTTTCCTTTTCCGGCATGGGGCGCCAGAGCACCAGCAGCTTGCCGATGTGCTGAATGGGTGCAGCGCCAAGCTCGTCGCACAGCTGCAGATACATCTGCTCGCGTGCGGCGCGGTCGTCGTTGAAGACACGGACCTTGATCAGGCCATGTGCGTTAAGGCCGGCGTTGACCTCCTTTTGCACGGCAGCCGTCAGGCCGTCACCCCCGATGAGGACCACGGGGTCCAGGTGGTGTGCGTTGGCGCGGTGTTCCCGGCGCTCGGCGGGAGTCAATTGAATTTGGGGCATGGCCGTATTATCGAGGCTGAAAGAATCCAGCATGAAAGTCCAAACAAAAAGCAAGAAGGTCAACAAGGCTTGGCTCAACAGCCACGTCAACGATCCTTACGTCAAGGCCGCCCAGAAGGACGGCTACCGCGCGCGCGCGGCCTACAAACTCAAGGAGATCGACGAGCAGCTCAAGCTCATCCGGCCGGGTGCCACGGTGGTGGACCTGGGCTGCGCACCCGGGGCTTGGAGCCAGTATGTGCGCCGTTGCCTGTCGCCCAACGGGGCGGCCGTCGGCGCTCTCAACGGCCGCATCATCTCGCTGGATCTGCTGCCCATGGAGCCCATTGAGGGCGTGCAGTACATCCAGGGCGATTTCCGCGAGGAGCCGGTTCTGGCCCAGCTCCAGGAGGCCCTGGGCGGGGGCAAGGCCGACGTGGTGGTCTCCGACATGGCTCCCAACCTGTCGGGCAACGGCACGACGGATGCGGCGCGCATTGCGCTGCTGGTCGAACTGGCGGTTGATTTTTCCATCCACCATATGAAACCTGAAGGCGCCTTGGTGGTGAAGCTCTTCCACGGCGGGGCCTACGATGACCTGGTTGCGCTGTTCCGGCAGACCTTCAAGGTGGTCAAGCCGAT
The DNA here is from genome assembly GCF_001571325.1 of Delftia tsuruhatensis NBRC 16741. Taxonomy (GTDB): domain Bacteria; phylum Pseudomonadota; class Gammaproteobacteria; order Burkholderiales; family Burkholderiaceae_C; genus Comamonas; species Comamonas tsuruhatensis. The sequence continues at coordinate 188,987 of NZ_BCTO01000024.1, read as the reverse complement.
CAAGCCCAAGTCCTCGCGTGACAAGTCTTCGGAGACGTTTTTGGTGGGCATGGGGCTCAAGTAGCCCTGTGCAGCCGCCCGGCGCTGTCCTGACCCGGGTCAAGACCGTATTCAAGCTATGGCTGCTATAGAGGGATATAGGCGACCAGCCAGCTTGAAACACCTAAAATGGACCGCAAATACGCTTCGAGCACGCTGGAAGTCGTTTTATCTGTATCCCCCATTGGAGCCCCGCTTGAACAATCAGTGGTTTTCAAAAATTGCCGTCTGGCTGGTCATCGCCATGGTGCTGTTTACGGTGTTCAAGCAATTTGACACCCGTGGCGGCGCTGGCGCGTCCCATGTCGGTTACTCCGAGTTCCTGGAAGAGGTGCGAAGCAATCGCATCAAGAGCGCCACCATCCAGGAAAGCCCCGGCGGCACCGAGATCGTGGCCACGACCAACGATGACCGCAAGGTGCGCACCACCGCCACCTACCTGGATCGCGGGCTCGTGGGTGACCTGATCAACAACAACGTCAAGTTCGACGTCAAGCCCCGCGAAGAAGGCTCGGTCCTCATGACCCTGCTCGTGAGCTGGGGGCCCATGCTGCTGTTGATCGGCGTGTGGGTGTACTTCATGCGCCAGATGCAGGGCGGCGGCAAGGGCGGTGCCTTCAGCTTCGGCAAGAGCAAGGCCCGCATGCTGGACGAGAACAACAACACCGTGACCTTTGCCGACGTTGCAGGCTGCGACGAAGCCAAGGAAGAGGTCAAGGAAGTCGTGGACTTCCTCAAGGACCCCAACAAGTTCCAGAAGCTCGGCGGGCGCATTCCGCGCGGCCTGCTGCTGGTCGGTCCTCCGGGTACCGGCAAGACGCTGCTGGCCAAGTCCATCGCTGGTGAAGCCAAGGTTCCGTTCTTCAGCATCTCGGGCTCCGACTTCGTTGAAATGTTCGTCGGCGTGGGCGCGGCCCGCGTGCGCGACATGTTCGAGAACGCCAAGAAGAATGCACCCTGCATCATCTTCATCGATGAAATCGATGCCGTGGGCCGCCAGCGTGGCGCAGGCCTGGGCGGTGGTAACGATGAGCGTGAACAGACCCTGAACCAGATGCTGGTCGAGATGGACGGCTTCGAGACCAACCTCGGCGTGATCGTCGTGGCTGCAACCAACCGTCCCGACATCCTGGATGCGGCGCTGCTGCGCCCCGGCCGTTTCGACCGTCAGGTGTATGTGACGCTGCCCGACATCCGTGGCCGCGAGCAGATCCTCAATGTGCACATGCGCAAGATCCCTGTCGGCCAGGACGTGAATCCGGGCGTGATCGCGCGCGGCACGCCTGGCATGTCGGGTGCCGATCTGGCCAACCTCTGCAACGAAGCAGCCCTGATGGCCGCGCGCCGCAATGCGCGCACCGTCGAGATGCAGGACTTCGAGAAGGCCAAGGACAAGATCATCATGGGCCCCGAGCGCAAGAGCATGGTCATGCCCGAGGAAGAGCGCCGCAACACGGCCTACCACGAGGCAGGCCACGCACTGATCGGCAAGCTGCTGCCCAAGTGCGATCCCGTGCACAAGGTCACCATCATCCCGCGCGGCCGTGCGCTGGGCGTGACCATGAGCCTGCCCGAGAAGGACCGCTACTCCTACGACAAGGAGTTCATGCTCAACCAGATCGCCATGCTGTTCGGTGGACGCATTGCCGAAGAAGTGTTCATGAACCAGATGACCACGGGCGCGAGCAACGACTTCGAGCGGGCCACGCAGATCGCACGCGACATGGTCACCCGCTACGGCATGACCGACGCGCTGGGTCCCATGGTCTATGCGGAGCAGGAAGGCGAGCCTTTCCTGGGCCGCTCGATGAGCAAGACCAACAGCATGAGCGAGCAGACGATGCAGAAGGTGGACCAGGAGGTTCGCCGCATCATCGACGAGCAGTACGGACTGGCGCGCAAGCTGATCGAGGACAACTCCGACAAGATGCATGCCATGGCCAAGGCCATGCTCGACTGGGAAACCATCGACGCCGAGCAGCTCGATGACATCATGGCCGGCCGTGAGCCGCGTCCTCCCAAGGACTGGGTGCCGCGCAACCCTCCGTCGTCCGACGGTGGCAACTCGTCCGGCGGCACGCCGGCAGTGGATGCCGACCCTGCGCCCACCACGGCCTGAGCTGCTTGCCGCAGAATCGGTCAATCCCATGCAAAGGGCCCTGAGGGGCCCTTTTGCTTTGCTTGCAGGATGTGTTCAATTGCCCGCAACGGCCAGCGATGAACCCGGTCCGGCGGGCGCCTACCTTCAGGAAATCCCATGCCGCATCAATGGCAGACTTCGCGCTTTGTTCTAGACCTTCAGCGTCCACTGGTCATGGGCATCGTCAATGTGACGCCCGACTCGTTTTCCGACGGCGGGCGGCACAACACGGTGGAGCAGGCCTTGCGGCATGCAGAGCAACTGGTCAGTGAGGGCGCGCACATCCTCGATATTGGCGGCGAGTCCACCAGGCCCGGCTCACCGGCTGTTCCGCTGGATGAGGAGTTGCGGCGCGTGCTGCCTGTTGTGCAGGGCGCGGTGCAATTGGGCGTGCCTGTCTCCGTCGATACCTACAAGCCCGAGGTCATGCAGGCCGTGCTGGATCTGGGGGCCGACATCGTCAACGACATCTGGGCGCTGCGCCAGCCGGGCGCGCAGCAGGTGGTGGCCGCGCACCCGAGCTGCGGCATCTGTCTCATGCACATGCATGGCACGCCGCAGGACATGCAGACCACGCCCATGCAAGGCGATGCCGTGCCCGCCGTGCGCGATTTCCTGCAGTTGCACAGCGATGCCCTGCTGGCCCGGGGCGTGGCGCGGGAGCGCATCGTCTGGGACTATGGCATCGGCTTCGGCAAAAGCGTGGCACAGAATTTTTCCCTGCTTGCACGCCAGCATGAATTGCTGGGCCTAGACTTCCCGCTGCTGGCCGGCTGGTCGCGCAAGGGCTCGCTCGGGCAGGTCAGTGGCCGTCCACAGGGCCAGCGCATGGTGCCCAGCGTGGCGGCGGCACTGCTGGCGGTGGAGCGTGGCGCGCGCGTGGTGCGCGTGCACGACGTGGCCGATACGGTGGCGGCATTGACGGTCTGGCAGACCATGCACGACAACGACTGAACAACAAAGGAGCACTATGGCACGCACATATTTTGGTACCGATGGAATTCGCGGCCTGGTGGGCCGTTCGCCCATCACCCCCGACTTCGCGCTGCGTCTGGCGCATGCCGTGGGCCGTGTGCTGCGGCGCAAGGAAGTCCGTCCCATGGTGCTGATCGGCAAGGACACGCGGATCTCGGGCTACATGCTGGAGAGCGCGCTGGAGTCCGGGTTCAACTCTGCCGGCGTGGACGTGATGCTGCTGGGCCCCTTGCCCACGCCGGGCGTGGCCTATCTGACGCGCGCCCAGCGCGCCAGCCTGGGCGTGGTCATCAGCGCCAGCCACAACCCTTATTACGACAACGGCATCAAGTTCTTCAGCGCACAGGGCACCAAGCTGCCCGATGCCTGGGAGGAAGAGGTCGAGCAGGCCTTGACCGAAGATCCCGTATGGGTCGACTCTGCCGCTCTGGGAAAGGCCCGGCGCCTTGAAGACGCGGCAGGGCGCTACATCGAGTTCTGCAAGAGCACCTTCGACCATGCGCTCACGCTCAAGGGTGTGAAGATCGTGGTCGATGCAGCCCATGGCGCGGCCTACCAGATCGCCCCCAAGGTCTTCCATGAACTGGGGGCCGATGTGGTGGCCATTGGCTGTGCGCCCGATGGACTGAACATCAACGAAGGCGTGGGTGCCACCCATCCCGAGGCCCTGGTGCTGGCCGTGCGAGCGAACAAGGCCGACTTCGGTGTGGCGCTGGATGGTGATGCCGACCGGCTGCTGCTGGTCGATGCGGCTGGCCGGCTCTACAACGGCGACGAACTGCTGTACCTGATGGCGGCCGATCGGCTGGCGCGTGGCGAGGCCGTGCCGGGTGCCGTGGGCACACTGATGACCAATATGGCCGTGGAGGTGGCGCTGAAGTCCCAGGGGGTGGGCTTTGTGCGCGCCAAGGTCGGCGACCGCTATGTGCTGGAGGAGCTGCACCGCCAGGGCTGGACACTGGGGGGCGAGGGCTCGGGCCATCTGCTGGCGCTGGACAAGCACACCACGGGCGATGGCCTGGTCAGCGCGCTGCAGGTGCTGCAGGCCTGCGTGCGTTCGGGCAAGAGCCTGTCGCAGTGGCTGTCTTCAGTCCAGCTGTTTCCCCAGGTATTGCTCAACGTGCGGCTGCAGCCGGGCCAGGACTGGAAGCGCAACACCCAGCTGGAGGAAGCCACCGAGGCCGTCAAGGCCGAATTGGGCGATACGGGGCGCGTGCTTATCCGCGCCAGCGGCACCGAGCCTTTGCTGCGCGTGATGGTGGAGGCACGCGATGGCGACCAGGCCAGCCGCTGCGCCGAGCGCCTGGCCAGCGTGGCGAAGAATTCACCCATGCCCTGAGCGGCGGGGGCACTTTCTCTGCCATGGAAAGCCGAAGCTGCAGTCTTCGGCTTTTTCGTCTGCAGACCGTGGCGCGGTGAGCCGTTCAGCCCTGGCTGCGCAGAAAGGCCTCCAGCGCCTGGGGCGGCAGCGGGCGGCTGAAATGGTAGCCCTGGGCTTCATCGCAGCCTTGCTCGCGCAGGAACTCCAGCTGTGCCTCCGTTTCCACGCCTTCGGCCGTGGTCTGCATGCCCAGGGCCTGGGCCATGCGGATGATGGCGCTGACTATGGCGCGGTCATTGCTGTCGTGGTCCAGGTCCTGGATGAAGGACTGGTCGATCTTGAGTTTGTAGATCTGAAAGCGCTTGAGCTGGCTCAGGGATGAATAGCCGGTGCCGAAGTCATCCATGGCCAGGCGCACGCCATGCTCGCGCAGCCGGTCCATGGTGGCCGTGGCCTGGCGCGGATCATGGATGGCCACGCCCTCGGTCAGCTCCAGCTCCAGAGAATCGGCTGGCAGGTCGCTGTCGAGCAGGATGCGGTTGATGATTTCGGGCAGTTGCTGCTGGTGGAACTGGATGGCCGACAGGTTCACGGCCACCTTCAGGTCCCGCAGCCCCGCATTGCGCCAGGCCTGCAGTTGCTGCATGGCGCTGCGCAGCACCCATTCGCCGATCTGCAGGATCTGGCCGCTGTCCTCGGCGACGGGGATGAACTCCGCGGGCGAGACCGAGCCCAGCTCGGGGTGCTCCCATCGCAGCAGTGCCTCCACGCTGCGCACGCGCCCGGTGCTCAGGGTGATCTGCGGCTGGTAGTGCAGATACAGCTGATTGCGTTCCAGCGCCCGCCGCAAGGCGTTCTCCAGCTGCAGGGCGCGCAGGGACTGGGCCTGCATCTGCGGAGTGAAGAAGCGGTAGGTGTTGCGGCCGGCCTGCTTGGCGTGGTACATGGCCGCGTCGGCGGCCTGTGTCAGCGAGTCGATGTCGTGGCCGTCGCGCGGGTACAGCGCGATGCCCATGGACGGCGCAATGGTCAGTTCGTGGCGGTCGATCTGGTAGGCCTGGCGCGACGCCTCCTGCAGCTTGCCTGCCACGCGGGCCGCACCCTGGGCATTGGCGCCGGGCAGCAGCAGCACGAATTCGTCGCCGCCGATGCGGGCCACCGTATCGCGGTCACGCACCACGGCACGCAGGCGGCGGGCAATCTCCACCAGCAGGGCATCGCCCACGCGATGGCCCAGCGAATCATTGACATGCTTGAAATGGTCCAGGTCCAGGAACATCACGGCCAGTGGCGTGTCGTTGACCTTGGCCAGCTCGATGGCGCGGGCGCTGCGCTCGGCCAGCAGCGTGCGATTGGGCAGGCCGGTGAGCGCGTCGTAGTGCGCCATCCAGTAGATGCGTTCCTGGTCCAGCTTGCGGTCGGCGATCTCGCGGTGCAGGTTCTCCACCGTGGCGCTGAGTTCGCGTGTGCGGTCGCGCACCTGCTGCTCCAGCAGTTCGTGGGCCTGGCTCAGGGCCTGCTGGGCGCGCAGACGGTCGTCGATGTCGCTGACGATCCAGATGGAGCCTTCGCGTGCATCGCCCGGATTGATGAGCCGGCCCGTCAGTTCACCCCAGAACAGGCTGCCATCCTTGCGGCGCAGGCGGCGCTGCGTGCGAAAGGACAGGCCCGCGCTCAGCGTGCGATAGGCCTCGCGCCCCAGGCTGCGCAGCTCGTCGCGGCTGGGGTGCAGGTGCTCGCTGTTGATGCCGACCAGCGCATGTTCGCCCGCGTAGCCGAAGATGTCGGCATAGCACTGGTTGCATCGGACGATGACGCGCTGGCGGATGAAGACGATGCCCACGCCGGCATTGTCGAGCAGTGCCTGCTGCTCGCGCAGGCTGCGCTGCAGCGACGCCGCCATCATCGAAGACGGACGTTCGAGTACAGGGTCGTACGCAATCGTCGGCGCGGACATGGCGAAGCGTTAGGGCGGTGGTAAAGGGATGAGGGGGAACTTACAAAGTGTAGCACTTGCGCGCAAAACAGCATTTTGTCGTTCCCTGGCGAGGGCAGGGCCTTGGTTTTCAGGTGCCGGTGGACTGTCGTTGCCGGCCCTTGGCCTGCGCATCGAGCTTGTGGGCCAATTCATAGAGCACGCCATGGCGCAGGGCTCCGTGCGTGACGCGCATGCGCTCGATGCCCAGGCTGGAGAAGATGCCCCGCATCACGCTCATGCCGCCGCCGATCATGGGGCGCAGCTCTTCCTTGAGTCCGTCCATGTTCACACGGTCGACATGGCCTGCGCGCAGCAACTGCGCATGCAGCCAGTCCAGTCCCTGCCGCGTGATCCAGCCGGCCGTGCCCCCGGGCGCATGGGCCAGGACCTTGACAATGGCACCGGCCGTGCCCGAGGAGCCATAGGCATGGCTCCATTGCCCGGCAGCGAAAAGTCCTGCTTCGGGCGCAATGATGTCGGCCACGGCTGCTTCGGCCTGGGACAGGGCCTGGGCCGACAGCTCGCCATCGGGGAAGTGGCGCAAGGCCCAGGTCACGCTGCCGAAGGCGAAGGAGCGTGCCTGCAGTACTTGCCGCTGCTGACCCAGGCACAGCTCGGTCGAGCGGCCGCCGATGTCCACCACCAGCCTCCGCTGGGCGCCGGGCGGCAGCAACTGGGCGACGCCGCGATAGATCAGGCGTGCTTCCTCCTCGCCGTCAATGACCTCGATGGGGCAGCCCAGGATGCGCTGGCCTTCGTCCAGGAAGATCTGGCGATTCGATGCCTCTCTCAGCGTCTGCGTGGCCACTGCACGTACGCGGTGGCGGGGCAAATCACCCAGCACCTGCGCATAGCGCTCCAGGCAGGCCCAGCCGCGCTGCATGGCCTCCAGGCTCAAGGCGCCCTGGGCGTCGAGGGCGCTGCCCAGGCGTATGGCTTCCTTGCGATGGCTGAGCAGCTGTACCTTTGCGCCGTCGCTGCGGGCCATGGCCAGCAGGCAGCTGTTGGAGCCAATGTCGATGGCGGCCAGGCGGCTTTCGGGGGGATTGGAAGAGGACATGCGCGAAAGGCGGACGACGGCACGGCTGCGGCAGGTTTGCAGCAGCCAACGGCATCCAGGGGAAGGCAGCTAGCTTAGCACCCCGGCGATCTCGCGTCGCTCTCGTGCCGGTGTGACTGGGTCATGACCTTTGCGTGACGGTTTCTGCGCCGTTGCTTGCGCCTGGCTTGGCTTGTATGACAGATGTCATGAACAGAGGAATGCATGTCATGAACATGTCACAAATCCGGGGCAGACTGCCCGAATCCCCGGCTAGCGGGGTGACTACCGGGTCCTGCCCAGGCCGGGCCCCTGCATCCATGCCCCAGACATTCACGCCGATTCCCGGTGGCGCCTCTGCCGCACCTGCCGAACCAGAACATGAACAGGGAGCGCGTGCCGTGCCCGCAGGGCCGGCTTCGCTGGGCATGGCCCGCCAGACAGCTCCCATACCCGTCTCTGCACCCCTGAATGTCCCGATGATGCCTCTGGCGAAAAGCCTCTCCACCGCCTTGTCGGAGCTGCGGGGCCAGGCCATTGCGGCTTCTGCCTCTGCTTCTTCTGCAAGGCTTCCCGCCCCCGAATACACTGGACTGCACGCCACAGCCGAAAGCGGTGAAGTGCAAGAGCAGCAGCAACAGTTTCTTGACCGTGACCATTGCATCCTGGCCTTCAATGAGCGCGTGCTGGACTGGGCCGTGCGTGAAGATGTGCCGCTGCTGGAGCGTTTGCGCTATCTGTGCATCGTCTCCTCGAATCTCGACGAATGGTTCGAGGTGCGTTGCGCCCCGCATGTGACGGCCGCCAAGGCCGGCGACGCCAAGGGCCTGTACACCCTGCAGAGCTTCCGCTCGCTGATGGACAAGGCGCATGAGCTGGTATTGCGCCAATACACGCTGTACAACCAGTCACTGATTCCCGCCTTTGCGGGGCAGGGCATACGCGTGGTATCCCATGGCGAGCGCAGCAGCGCCCAGCGCAAATGGGTGCGCGAGTACTTCCTGCGCGAAGTCCAGCCGCTGCTCATGCCCGTGGGCCTGGACCCATCCCATCCATTCCCCCAGGTGGCCAACAAGGCGCTGAACTTCATCGTGCGCCTCAAAGGTGTCGATGCCTTTGGCCGTGCCAACGAGGTGGCCATCGTCAAGGTGCCGCGTGTCTTGCCGCGCCTGGTGCGCCTGCCCGAGAAGATCGCGGGCAAGCAGCGCCTGTTCGTGAGCATCTCCAGCATCGTGCGTGCTCATCTCGTCGAGTTGTTCCCGGGGCGTGAGGTGGCGGAGTTTGCGCAATTCCGTGTCACGCGCCATTCGGACCTGGCAGTGGATGAGGAAGACGTCAGCGACCTGCGCACGGCCCTGCGCCAGGGTCTGCACCATCGCCACTACGGCCAGGCGGTGAGGCTGGAGGTGTCCTTTGCCTGCTCGCCCATGCTGTCCGACCTGCTGCTGGGCCAGTTCGGCCTGCCGACCGAGGCACTGTTCCGCGTCAAGGGGCCCGTGAACCTGGTGCGCCAGTCGCAACTGGTGGATCTGGTCGATGACCCCGCGCTGCTGTTTCCGCCTTGGCGTCCGGCATGGCCGCGCCAGCTGCAGCCGGGCCGCTCGGTGATGGCCCAGATCCGCAAGCGTGATGTGCTGATCCACCAGCCCTTCGAGAGCTTCGACGGCGTGCTGGAGCTGCTGCGCGAAGCCGTCAATGACCCTGAGGTGCTGGCCATCAAGCAGACCATCTACCGCACGGGATCGGACTCCGAGATCATGCAGTTGCTGGCCGAGGCGGTTCGCCGTGGCAAGGAAGTGCTGGCCGTGCTGGAGCTCAAGGCCCGCTTTGACGAAGAGGCCAACATCAACTCCGCCGAAAAGCTGGAGGCCTTGGGCGCCCAGGTGGTCTACGGCGTGCTGGGCCTGAAGACGCACGCCAAGATGCTGCTGATTACCCGGCGCGAAAAGCGCAGCGGCCAGCTCAAGCGCTACGGCCACCTGTCCACCGGCAACTACAACGTGCGCACGGCGCGCCTGTACACGGACATCAGCCAGCTGACCTGCGATGCGCAGATCACGGCCGACATGGATGCCGTGTTCAGCCACCTGTCCAGCCACAACCGCTTGCCCAAGCTGCACCAGCTTGTGATTGCACCGTTCCAGCTGCACGATCGCATGCTGGCGCTGATTGCCCAGGTGGGCGAGGCCGCACAGCGCGGCGAAGAGGCGCGGATTGTGCTGAAGATGAATGCGCTGACTGACGAGTTGCTCATGCAGGCCCTGGTGCGTGCCGGTCAGCAGGGCGCACGCATCGATCTCATCGTGCGCAGCGCCTGCATGCTGCCGCCGCAGCGCAAGGGCTGGACGGACAACATCCGTGTGCGCTCCATCATCGGTCGCTTCCTGGAGCATTCGCGCGTCTTCTACTTCGCCTGGGGCAATCAGCAGGAGTTGCTGCTGTCCAGTGCGGACTGGATGAACCGCAACATGATGCGCCGGGTGGAGCTGGCCTGGCCTGTGCGCGATCCGGCGTTGCGCCAGCAGGTGATAGACGAATGTCTTGTCGCCAGCCTGCATGACAACCGCGACGCCTGGACGCTGGAAGCCAATGGCGCCTACCAGCGCGCACCCTATCCGACCACGGGCCTGGGGGCGCAGAACGCCTTGATGGAGCGTTACGGCCCTCGGGCCTGAGCCGCATATCCTGTCAGGGCGCCGCGCGCCTGCCCTGTGCAATCGAAAAAGCCCCGCCAACGCATTGCGCTGGCAGGGCTTTTTGCTTGTCGCTGCGGCAGCCGGAGACGTTCGGCATTCAGTGCAGATGCAACTGCAGCGTCCAAGGCGTCTTCTGCCAGGCCACGGCTTCGGTGCGCAGCAACTGGGCGGACTGGGGGTAGCTCCTGGTCCAGCCTTCCGGTACGGTCAGGTGAAAGACGCTGTCCGAGCGGTGCAGGCGCATGCCCTGCAGATCGGGATCGCGCCGGGCGTGGCACAGCTGCACGGCCAGGCGCAGCGCCAGCAATGGCCAGGCCACGGCCCGGTCCTCGATGGCAGCCTCGAGCTTGCGCAGCTTGCCCTGGTGGCCAAGCACCAGCTGGGTGATGCGTTCGCGCAGCTCCACGGGCCAGGTGGCGGCACTGCAGTGTTCGGTGATGTAGGCGCCGTGGCGGTGGTAGGCGCTCAGAGAGATGCGCATGCCGATCTCATGCAGGCTGGCAGCCGTGTCCAGTGCGTGCGTGGCCAGTGCATCGGGCGGCTGCTGCGCCTGCAGCGATTGCCAGGCCCAGCGTGCCACCTTGCGAACACGCAGTGCGTGGGATGCGTCAATGCCGAAGTCCTGTTGCAGCGCCGCGATCTCGGCGGCTTCGCGGTCGGCAGGCGGCTCGTGTTCCAGCAGATCGTGCAGCACGCCCTGGCGCAGCGCGCCCTGTGCAACCTCCAGTTCGTCGATGCCCAGCAGGCCCAGGGCGGCCATCAGAATGCTCAGGCCGCCGGCGATGACGGCTCGCCGGTCTTCCTTGAGTCCGGCCAGGCGGATGCGGTCCACGTGGCCGGCGTCCATCAACTGCTCATGCAGCCAGCGCAGGCTGTCGGGCGTGATCAGCCGCCCGGAGTAGCCGTTGGCCGCCAGGATGTCTCCCACGGCGTTGGCCGTGCCTGACGATGCATAGGCGCAGTCCCAGGCGGTGGCTGGATAGGCCGATACGGTCTGGGTGAGGGCTGCCTGCGCCGCCTTGATGGCGGCCGAGAAGTGCGCGCGCGACAGCGTGCCCTCGCCAAAGAACTGCGTGCTCCAGGCCACGCTGCCTATGGGGTAGGAGGCCACCTGGCGCGCTTCGCCATGCTGGCCGATGATGACTTCGGTGGAGCGCCCGCCAATGTCCACCACCAGACGCCGTTGAGACGATGGCGGCAGCAGGCTGGAGACGCCGCGATAGATCAGCCGGGCCTCTTCCTCGCCCGAGATGACTTCGATGGGAAAGCCCAGCAGGGTGCTGCCTCGCGCGATGAAGACATCGCGGTTGCGGGCCTCGCGCAGGGTCTGCGTGGCCACGGCGCGGACCTGGTCGGCCGCAAAGCCGGCCAGCCGTTCGCCAAAGCGTGCCAGGCAGTCCCAGCCGCGTTGCATGGCTTCGTCAGTCAGTTCATGGCGCTCGTTGAGTCCATTGCCCTGGCGCACGGTTTCCTTGAGGTATTCCACGCGCTCTATGCGCTGGTGGCTGCCGACGCGGCCTATTTCGAGGCGAAAGCTGTTGGACCCGAGGTCAACGGCAGCGAGCAGGGATTCTGGTGCCATGAAAGAAACGCCAATCAAGATTCGTCGAGCACGATTGCACAGCGATGTCCGAGGGGGCAGGGCTGCACCTGTCTGGTGCCTGCTCGTGCGACACACAAGACTAAGACGGAATTGTGACATCGCGATGACCGGGTTCTTACATGGGAAGGCCTGCTGTTTGTGACGCCTTTTTTCCATGTCACATCAATGTCACAAAGCCTTCTTACAGTCCAGCCATCGCATCTTTCAACCCCTAAGAGGTCTGTACATGAAGTTGTCTGTGATTCACATTCTGGTGGCTGGTGCTCTGTCTGCGGGCGGCGTGGGCCAGGCCCTGGCTCAGCAGGAAGCCACCGGCGCAGGCGCCAGCTTCCCGGCTCCGCTGTACTCCAAGTGGGCTGCGGACTACAACAAGGCCACCGGCGTGAAGATCAACTACCAGTCCGTGGGCTCCAGCGCCGGCATCAAGCAGATCGAAGCCAAGACCGTGGACTTCGGCGCCTCCGACGAGCCGCTCAAGGATGAAGAACTGGCCAAGAAGGGTCTGGTGCAATTTCCCACCGTGATCGGCGGCATCGTGCCCGTGGTCAACATCAAGGGCATCCAGCCCGGCCAGCTCAAGCTGACCGGCCAGGTGCTGGGCGACATCTACCTGGGCAAGATCAGCAAGTGGAATGACGAGGCCATCAAGGCCCTGAACCCGGGCGTGAACCTGCCTGACGCCACCATCGCTCCCGTGCGCCGCGCTGACGGCTCGGGCACCACCTTCGGCTTCACCAACTACCTGTCCAAGGTCAATGCCGAGTGGAAGGAAAAGGTTGGCGAAGGCAAGGCCGTGAACTGGCCCACGGGCGCAGGCGGCAAGGGCAACGAAGGCGTGGCCGCCTTCGTGGGTCGCCTGCCCAACTCCATCGGCTACGTCGAGTACGCCTACGTCAAGCAAAACAAGCTGACCTACACCCAGCTGCAGACCGCAGGCGGCACCTTCGTGTCCCCTGATGACGCCACCTTCAAGGCCGCTGCTGCCGGTGCCGACTGGGCCAAGAGCTTCTACCAGATCCTGACCAACCAGCCTGGCAAGGAGGCATGGCCCATCACCTCGGCCACCTTCATCATCATGCACAAGGCCCAGGACAAGCCTGCACAGGCCGCTGCCTCGCTGAAGTTCTTCGAGTGGGCCTACAAGTCCGGCGACAAGACCGCCACCGACCTGGACTACGTGCCCATGCCTGACGCCGTCAAGAACGTGATCTTCCAATCCTGGGGCCAGATCAAGGACACCTCCGGCACTGCCATTTCCCTGAAGTAAACCCTGAAAAGGGGGCCATGGCGCACCGCCGGCAGGTGCATCATGGCTCCCCTGATCCCTTCACAAACCGCGAATAAAGGCGCCTCACGTGTCCACAACGTCGCCCTCGAACTCGCTGGCCGCCTCTGCACAGGCTTCCCAGCGACGCACACCTTCTCCGCTACGCCCCCCGATGCTGTCGGGGCGCGTGGCGGATCGCTTGTTTGGCGCTCTCGCGCGTCTGGCCGCGCTGCTGACGCTGGGCCTGCTGCTGGCCATCCTGGCCTCGCTGCTGGTCGGTGCCTGGCCCGCCATCTATGAATACGGCCTGAGTTTCCTCGGCCGCAGTGTCTGGGACCCCGTTCGCAACGAATTCGGCGGCCTGGTCATGATCTACGGCACGCTGGCCACCTCGGCCATCGCATTGCTGATTGCGGTGCCCGTGAGCTTCGGCATCGCGCTGTTCCTCACCGAGCTGTCGCCGGCCTGGCTCAAGCGCCCGCTGGGCACGGCCGTGGAGCTGCTGGCCGCCGTGCCTTCCATCGTCTACGGCATGTGGGGCCTGATGGTGTTCGGCCCCGTGCTGTCCACCTATGTGCAGCAGCCCCTGCAAAAGCTGTTCCAGGGCGTTCCCTATCTGGAGGCCTTCGTGTCCGGCCCGCCGGTGGGCATCGGCATCCTGTCGGCCGGCATCATCCTGGCCATCATGATCATTCCCTTCATCGCCTCCGTGATGCGCGATGTGTTCGAGGTCACTCCGGCCCTGCTCAAGGAGTCCGCCTATGGCCTGGGTTCCACGACCTGGGAAGTGGTCTGGAAGGTGGTTCTGCCCTACACCAAGACCGGCGTGCTCGGCGGCGTGATGCTGGGCCTGGGCCGTGCATTGGGCGAGACCATGGCCGTGACCTTCGTGATCGGCAACATGAACCAGCTCAACTCGCTGTCGGTCTTCGAGGCTGCCAACAGCATCACCTCGGCCCTGGCCAACGAGTTCGCCGAAGCGGGCGAGGGCTTGCACCAGGCTTCGCTGATCTATCTGGGTCTGGTGCTGTTCTTCATCACCTTCGTGGTGCTGGCTTGCTCCAAGGTCCTGCTCAACCGCCTGCAAAAGAATGAAGGAGCACGCTCGTGAGCAGCACCTCCACCAAGATGATCAATGCCGCCGAGCTGTCGCGCGTGCGCCAGGCCAAGTATGCCCAGCGCAAGCGTGTGAACCAGGTGGCGCTGACCCTGTCCCTGGCTGCCATGACCTTCGGCGTGTTCTGGCTGATCTGGATTCTGTGGGAGACCATCACCCTGGGCATCGGCGGCCTGAGCCTGGCACTGTTCAGCGAGATGACGCCTCCGCCCAATGAGGCCGGCGGCATTGCCAACGCCATCTTCGGCTCGCTGATCATGGTGGCCCTGGCCACGTTCGTGGGCACGCCCATCGGCGTGATGGCCGGTGTCTACCTGGCTGAATACGATGCGCGTGGCTGGCTGGCCAATACCACACGCTTCGTCAACGACATCCTGCTGTCGGCGCCGTCCATCGTGATCGGCCTGTTCGTCTACACCGTGGTCGTGGCGCGCTTCAAGAGCTTTTCCGGCTATGCGGGCGTGGTGGCGCTGGCGCTGATCGTGATTCCCGTGGTCATCCGCACCACCGAGAACATGCTTGTGCTGGTGCCTGCCAGCCTGCGCGAAGCCGCCTACGCGCTGGGCACGCCCAAGTGGAAGGTCATCATCATGGTGACGCTGCGTGCAGCGCGCGCCGGCGTGATCACCGGCGTGCTGCTGGCCGTGGCCCGCATTGCCGGCGAGACCGCCCCGCTGCTGTTCACGGCGCTGAACAACCAGTTCTGGAATGCCGACCTGTCCAAGCCCATGGCCAGCCTGCCGGTGACCATCTTCAAGTTCGCGATGAGCCCTTACGAGAATTGGCAGCAACTGGCCTGGGCCGGTGTGTTCCTGATCACCGTGGCGGTGCTCGGTCTCAATATCCTGGCGCGTTTCCTGACACGCCAGAAGTAATGCAGCAACAAGCAATCAACCAGGACAAGGATTCCGCAATGACTGCGACCTCTTCCAGCGCGCTGACCTCTTCCAAGCTGACGGTGCGCGACCTGAACTTCTACTACGGCAAGTTCCACGCCTTGAAGGGCATCAACCTGGACATTCCCGAAAAGAAGGTCACGGCTTTCATCGGCCCGTCGGGCTGCGGCAAGTCCACGCTGCTGCGCACCTTCAACCGCATGTTCGAGCTGTATCCCGAGCAGCGCGCCGAAGGCCAGATTTTGCTGGACGGCGAGAACCTGCTGACCAGCAAGCAGGACGTGGCGCTGATCCGTGCCAAGGTCGGCATGGTGTTCCAGAAGCCCACGCCGTTTCCCATGTCCATCTACGACAACATCGCCTTCGGCGTGAAGCTGTTTGAAAACCTCAGCTCCTCCGACATGGACGACCGTGTGGAATGGGCACTGCGCAAGGCGGCCCTGTGGGGCGAGGTCAAGGACAAGCTGCAGCAAAGCGGCTCGGGCCTGTCCGGCGGCCAGCAGCAGCGCCTGTGCATTGCACGCGGCATTGCCATCAAGCCCGAAGTGCTGCTGCTCGACGAGCCCTGCTCGGCCCTGGACCCGATCTCCACGGCCAAGATCGAGGAGCTGATTGCCGAACTGAAGAACGACTACACCGTCGTCATCGTCACGCACAACATGCAGCAGGCGGCCCGCTGCAGCGACTACACGGCCTACATGTACCTGGGCGACCTGGTGGAATTCGGAGACACCGAGCAGATGTTCTTCAAGCCCCAGCGCAAGGAAACGGAAGACTACATCACCGGCCGCTTCGGCTGAGCAGGAGCCATCGATGACCGAAAAACACCTTTCCAGCCAGTTCGACAGCGAACTCAACCGCGTCTCGGCGCGCGTCATGGAACTCGGCGGTCTGGTCGAGTCCCAGATCCGCCAGGCCGTCTATGCGCTGTCGCGCTTCAGCATCGAGGCCGTGGAGCAGGTCGATGCCGCAGAAAAGCGCGTCAATGCCATGGAAGTGGAGATCGACCACGAACTGTCGTCCATCATTGCCCGGCGCCAGCCCACGGCGCGCGATCTGCGCCTGCTGATCGCCTTCTCCAAGGCCACGGCCAACCTGGAGCGCATGGGCGACGAAGCGCACAAGATGGCGCGCATGGTCAAGTCCATCATCGAAAGCGGCGCCGCACGCTCCCTGCCCACGGGCGACCTGCGCACTGCGGCCGAGATGGCCTCGGGCCTGCTGCGCAAGACGCTGGACGCCTTTGCGCGCCTGGACACCAAGGCGGCCGTGGCCATCCTCAAGGAAGATGACCTGATCGACCAGGAGTTCGACGGCTTCGTGCGCAAGCTCATCACCTACATGATGGAAGACCCGCGCACCATCTCGGCCAGCCTGGACCTGCTGTTCCTGGCCAAGGCCATTGAGCGCATCGGTGACCATTCCAAGAATGTGGCCGAGCTGATCATCTATCTGGTGGAGGGCAAGGATGTCCGCCACCAGACCATGGATGCCATCGAGTCGGCAGTGCTGTAAGTGCCGGAGGCGAACAACGGATGAAGAAGATGCCCATGGTCCTTATCGTCGAGGACGAGCCCGCCATCGCGGAGCTGATCGCTGTCAACCTGCGGCACAACGGCTTCCAGCCGGTCTGGGCCGAGGACGGCGTGACCGCGCAGCGCGAGCTCGATGCCGTGCTGCCCGACGTGATCCTGCTCGACTGGATGCTGCCCGGTGCCAGTGGTCTGGCCCTGGCGCGCAAGTGGCGCGCCGACAGCCGCACCAAGGCCGTGCCCATCCTGATGCTCACGGCGCGCGGCGATGAGCCGGACAAGGTGGCGGGGCTCGATGCGGGTGCCGATGACTACATCACCAAGCCCTTCTCGACCCAGGAGCTGCTGGCGCGCATCCGTGCCGTGCTGCGGCGCCGCGCGCCCGAGCAGATCCAGGACAAGGTCAGCATCGGCGAGCTGGTGCTCGACGCCGCCGCGCACCGCGTGAGCTGGCAGGGCGACATGATCAAGGTGGGCCCCACCGAGTTCAAGCTGCTGCACTATCTGATGAAGCACCCCGAGCGTGTGCACAGCCGTGCCCAGTTGCTGGACAAGGTCTGGGGCGATCACGTCTTCATCGAGGAGCGCACGGTGGACGTCCACGTCAAGCGGCTGCGCGAGGCGCTGGGCATGGCCGGTGCATTGATCGAAACGGTGCGGGGCGCCGGCTACCGGCTCAGCGCGCAGGCGCTGGCCTGAGGCGGTCCTGCGTTCCAATGAATCCACGCATGGCCCCCGCAGGCCATGCCCGGGCGCCGCTGCCCCAGGCAGCGAATACAACGCAAAGAAGGCGCAAGTATGGGTTGGCGAGGTTTTCGCTTGTTGGCGTCCCAGATCGCGGGCGCATTGCTGGGATGGTGGCTGTGGGGCGCCATGGCGGCCTCCAGCCCCGGCATGGCGTCACAGGCCGTGGCGGCCCTGGCGGGCGCGTTGTGCGCGGGCTGGATCTGGTGGCTGGTGGACAGCTGGAACGCCATGCGCCTGCTGTCCTGGCTGCGCCAGTCGGAGCTGCGGGAGGCGCCTGAACTCAGCGGCATCTGGGGAGAAGCCAGCGTGCGCATGCGCCGCTGGCTGCGCCAGAGCGTGCAGCAGGTGCAGCAGGGCGACCAGCGGCTCAATGACATTCTTTCTGCCCTGCAGGCCAGTCCCAACGGCGTGGTCCTGCTGGATGCCGACGGCCGCATCGAATGGTGCAACCAGATCGCGGCGCGCCAGTTCGGCTTCGATGCCGAACGCGACCTGCTGCAAAGCATTGGCAACCTGGTGCGCGACCCCGAGTTCAGCGCCTATTTCGCCACCCAGGATTTCTCGCGCGATCTGGTCATGCAGGGCCGCGAAAGCACGGCCTCGCGCCCCGTCAAGCTGTCGGTGCAACTGTACGGCTATGGCGAAGGGCGCAAGCTGCTGCTGGCGCGCGATGTGACCGCGGTGGAGCAGGCCGAGGCCATGCGCCGTGACTTCGTGGCCAACGTCTCGCATGAAATCCGCACGCCGCTGACCGTGCTCGTGGGCTTTGTCGAGACGCTGCAGAACCTGCCGCTGGAGCCCGAGGAACGCAACCGCTACCTGGGCCTGATGGCCCAGCAGGCCGAGCGCATGCAGCATCTGGTGGAAGACCTGCTGGCGCTGTCGCGCCTGGAGGGCAGTCCGCTGCCCAGCAGCAACGAATGGGTGCCCGTGGCCCAGCTCATGCAGCGCTGCGAAAACGAGGCGCGCGGCCTGTCGTCCATGCTGACGCGCAAGCAATCCCTGCCGCATGCGCTGAGCTTTCCGTCGGCCGAGATGCTGGCGCAGGCCGGCGAGGTGGCCGGCGCCAGCGCCGAGCTGCAAAGCGCCTTCTCCAACCTGCTGGCCAACGCCATGCGCTACACACCGGCAGGCGGGCGCATCGACGTCACCTGGGAGACCTTGCCCGATGGATCGGCACGCTTTGCCGTGCAGGACTCCGGGCCAGGGATCGAGCCCAAGCACCTGGCGCGCCTGACGGAACGCTTTTACCGCGTGGACCGCAGCCGTTCGCGCGATACCGGCGGCACGGGCCTGGGCCTGGCCATCGTCAAGCATGTGCTGCAGCGCCATGGTGCCAAGCTGGGCATCACCAGCGCGCCGGGCCAGGGATCGGAGTTTTCGGTGACCTTTCCGGCCAGCCGGGTGCGCATTCCTGCGCCCGAGGCCCGTGACAGCAGCGACAGCCGGGGCAGCCGCGCCGCATAGCGCGCTCTGACGGATGGCCGCTACCCGCTCAGCGGTTTGTGGCCTTGCGTACGACCGCGCTGAACACCACTGCGGTCACCAGCAGCGCACAGGCGCTGCCGGCCCAGAAGGGGGCGGGCGTGCCCGGGTGCAGCCAGGCGGGCAGGACGCTGTCCGTGCCATAGGCCAGCCAGTATCCGCCGGCCAGACCGCCACCCCATAGCAGCAGGCAATAGATGACCAGTGGCGCCACGGTGATGCGGTAGCAGCGCAGCACGAAGATGCAGAAAGTCTGGATGGCGTCCGCCACATGGTAGGCAGCCACCCAGGCCAGCAGGCTGGCGGTGATGGCCACCACCTCGGGGTTGCCGCTGTAGATGCGGGCCAGGCCCTCGCGGGAAAGCAACAGTGCACAGGCCAGCACCAACCCGCCCATTGCCGCCAGTCGCCAGCCCATGGCGACCAGGCGCCGCGCCGTGACCTCGTCGCCGGCGCCGCGCCAGTAGCTGACCCGTGCGCTGGTGGCAATGGCCAGTGACAGAGGCACCATGTAGCACAGCGCCGCAAGGTTGGCGGCGATCTGGTGGCTGGCCGAGGCCAGCGTGCCCTGGCGCGCCACGAACAAGGCCATCAGCGTGAACGATGTCACCTCCACCAGAATCGCCAGTCCCGCAGGAATGCCCAGGCGCGCGAACTGCGCCAGCTGGGGCCAGTCCGGCGGCTCCATGCGCTGCCACAGCGCCAGCGGTGCGTACAGGCGTTGGCTGCGCATCAAAGACAAGGCCAGCGCGACCATGGCGTAGTTCACGATCAGCGTGGCCCAGGCGCAGCCTTCGGCGCCCAAGGCCGGCAGGCCGGCTCCGCCAAAGGCCAGCCAGATGGACAAAGGGATCTTGATCAGCAGCGACACCAGCTGCAGCCAGGTCACCAGCAAGGGGTGGCCCAGCGCCTGGTTGAGCGTGCTGTAGATGCGAAACAGCAGGGCGGCCGGCAGGCTCCAGGCCAGCACCGAGAGATAGGCCCGCACCTGCACCTGCAGCGGCAGCGGAACATCGGCCCAGCGCAGCAGTGCATCGGGAAACAGCAGCACGCCCATGCCCACGGCGCAGGCCGCCAGCAGCATGTACATGGCCTGCCGCAGCGTGCGGCCTATGGCCTGGGGCTGTCCGGCGCCGCGGTGCTCGGCCCACAGCGGCAGCAGGGCCTGGAAAATGCCCATCAGCGAGACGTAGACGCTCACGAAGATGGCCGATCCCACGGACAGCGCCGCCAGCGCCTCTTCTGAATAGCGGCCCGCCACGATGGTGTCGGTCACGCCGAAGGCCATCACGGCCAGCTGCCCGGCCAGCACGGTCAGGGCATGCTGGGCAATGGTGCGTCGCTCAGCGCTCAGGGGGGCGTGCGCTGGCAGGTTCATGGCTTGACCTGGACGGGCCTCGCCTCAGGCCTGCGTTTCAAGACCAGAAGGAAGTCCTTGCGGTCGGTGGGCCGTACCACGCGGGCCACGGTCTCCCAGGTGGCCTGCAGACGTGCGCTGTGAGGATCCAGCCAGGTTTCTTCCTCGGCCACCATCCAGTCGCAGCGCGCGGCACCGGCCATGCTCAGTCGCTGGGTATCGATGTCACCGTAGTAGCGCAGCGCGGCAATGTGGGCGCGCGGCAGGCCATAGGTTTGAACGCAGCTGCCGTCCCTGGGCAGTTCGGCCAGTACCAGGCGCATCTGTGGCTCGAAGCTGCGCGCATGGTCCATCAGCGGCAGCCACAGCGTCATCAGCAGCAGCCAGGCCAGCGTGGCGCCACTGGCGGGCAGCACCAGGCTCTTCCAGATGGCCGCACGGTTGCGCGAGGTGCGCCAGGCCACGAGCACACACCAGGCCAGGGTGGCAGCCACCGCCACGGCGAAGGACAGCACCGAGAATTCCGGCGTGAACTGCGGGGCCAGCCTTGCCACATTGGCGGCGGGCTTGGCGGGAATGCCGGTCTGCAGCGAAAGCCAGATCACCCAGATGGCAATGGCCGCGGCGCTGAAGAACAGCAGGGTGAACCAGTCGATCAGGGCGCTGATGCTGCGGCGCAGCGTGGGCAGGGCAAAGGCCGCCAGCGTGGCGATGGCGGGCAGGCCCAGCAGCAGGGCGCGGTCTGCTGGCAGCGTGCTCAACGAAGCGATCACCGGAATGATGGCAAACCACAGCGGCAGCGCCAGATGGGGATAGCGCCGGGGCGTGGCGATCTGGCGACGCCAGACCCACAGCGTCCACAGTGCCAGCGGCCAGGCGGGCCAGCTGAACCACAGCAGCAGCCTGACCAGGCTTTGCCATTCCTTGGCAGTGCCGCTGTCCACCACGCGCCAGGCCCACTGGTCCAGCCACCAGGACAGTGCGGCCGCCAAGATCGTCACCGCCAGCCACAGCACGGTCCACAGGCGTGATGCGCGTGGGGCGGGCGTGGCTTCGTCGCCCCAGGTGCGCGAGAAGAAAGCCATGGCGGTACCGCCCAGGCCGAACAGCGTGGCCACGGTCGGCGCGCCGCTCAGTGCCAGGCCGGGCAGGCCCAGCAGCAATGCCAGCGTGGCCGTGCAGCCGTGGTAGGGCATGGCGGCGGCGGCAAAGAACAGCAGGGCCGCGCAGCCCAGCTGGGTCATGTAGCTGGTGGTTTCGTGGGAGAGCTGGGCCAGGCCCAGGCAGGCCACCAGGGCCAGCAACCCTCCGTCGGCCATGGCGCGCGCATAGTCGGTAGGCTGGGCCTCACCGCCAAAGGCAAAGGCCACGGGGCGTGCGCCCGGTGTGCGCGCCAGGTAGTACACGCCCCACCAGGTGGCCGCCAGCGTGATCACCAGCATGGCGATGAAGGGCAGGCGTGCCGCCATCTCCGGGTGCAGCCAGGAAGGTGCTCCCTGCATGGCCAGCGCACCGAGCCAGTACGAGAGCAGGCCTTCGGATTCGGGCAGCAGCCCCGCCATGCGCGGTGCCAGCCAGGAGGTATGGCCCAGGGCCAGCTCCCGCATGTAGCCGAAGGCCTCCATGTCGGCCATGCGCCAGGGGCTGCGCCCCACATATCCGGGCACGACATAGGCCAGGCACAGCAGCAGCAGCGACCAGCGCGGCAGGCGGCGCACGGCGCTTTGGGCAACGATGGCAGGGGTGGGCTGGTTCACTCACAGGACTTTCTGCAACGGAGGGCGCAAGAATACGCGAAGCAAGGGCCTCGAAAAGAATGGGGCATGCCTGGCCGGCATGGATTGGCCGGACTGCGAAAAACAAAAGGGCAGCGCGGTTGCCCGTGCTGCCCTTCTGGCCGGAGAAGCAGGATTTACTTCTTGCCGAAACGGTTGCGGAAGCGCTCCACACGGCCGCCCATGTTGTCCACCGACTTTTGCGTGCCGGTGTAGAAGGGGTGCGACTCGGACGAGGTGTCCAGCTTGAACAGGGGGTAGTCCTTGCCTTCGAAGGTTTCGGTTTCCTTCGTGTTCACGCAGGAGCGGGTCACGAACTTGAAGCCGTTGGACAGGTCCACGAACAGCACTTCGCGGTAGTTGGGGTGGATGCCTTCTTTCATGATCTTTCCTTCTGATGCAAGTGCGGTAGCCGTGCCTGACCCGCTGCAACCTTTGTAGCGGTTCAAATCAAGCGTACTTTCCGCAAGAAAAAGCCCTGCATTATCGCATAGTGCTCAGTTCCGTGCCAAACCGGCAGGCCTGGGGCCCGTGTACGCCGCGCGCGGACGGATGATTTGCCGGGTGGAGCGCTGCTCCAGCGCCTGCGCCAGCCAGCCGGCGCAGCGGCCCAGCGCGAACAGGCCGAAGGCGCTGCCCGGCGGCAGCTGCAGATGCCGTCGCAGGGCCACCAGCGCGAAATCGACCGAAGGCGCCTGCCCCGTCAGCGCCATCACCTCCTTGGCCAGCATCGTTGCCGGGCCATGCGCCGGCAGCATGTCAAGCAGCAGGGCGGCACGCACGTCGCCATCAGGGTAGAGGTGGTGGCCGAAGCCGGGCAGGGATTCGCCGCGCGCCAGACGCTGGCGCAGGCGGGTGGCGATCTGCTGCTCGCCCACCTCGTCCCACAGCGCTTCCACGCGCGCGGTCGTGCCGCCGTGGCGCCCGCCTGTCAAGGCGGCAAGGCCTCCCACCACGGCAGCGCGCAGGCTTGCGCCCGTGGAGGCCACGCAGCGCGCCGTGAAGCCTGATGCGTTGAGTTCATGGTCGGCGCACAGCACCAGGGCCACGCGCACGAGGTCCGCGCCTGGCGCATCCAGCTTCCAGGCCCGTGCGCACTGCAGATGGATGGCGGCCTTGTCCGGCACGGTGCCCAGCAGGCAGGCAGCCAGCAGGCGCAACAGCGCACCGCAGCCTGCCGCCAGCCGTTCGGGTGATTGCTGCCAGGCAGCGGTGGCCGTGTCATCGCTGGCGACGGTGAACAGGGGCAGCAATGTGTTTTCGCACGGTTGGCCTGCCATGCGCTGCTGCAGGTCGGACAGCAAAGGCGCGGCCTCCACGGCGTTTGCAGCGAAGGCTGCCTGGGTCGGGTATTGCCACAGGAGGGCGGCTGTCTCCTCCAGCGTGCGGGTTCGCGCCCAGTGAACGGCGTCCTCGCCCCGGTAGTACAGGCGGCCCTTTTCTATCAATGTGATCGTGGACTCCAGCACCGGCAGGCCCCAGCTGAGCGCGGCCTGCGCCACTTCGCGCGGCTTGCGGCCCAGGCCGCGCTGGCGTGCGAGCTGCTCGACCTCTTCGCGCAGGTAGCGGCTTTGGCGCGGCGTGTCTGCGGCGTGGGCCTGCAGCAGGCCTCGGCTGACATAGGCGTACAGCGTGGCACGGCTCACGCCCAGCAGCGCGGTGGCCTCGGTGGAGTTCAGGTAGTCGGGCATGGGTCGATCATATGTTGATTAATTGAATCAATATTGACAATATTTACCAGGAACCTATGGTGCGAGTTCCAAGCCTTGTTTCAGCTGCCAGGAGTGCTCCATGTCCCGTCTCCCTTTTCCCTGCGCTTTCGACCATTGCACCGGCCAGATCTGGGAGGCGCTGGATGGTGATCCGGTGGCGCTCCAACGTCTGGAGCAGCGAGGTCGTGGGTCCTTGGCCTCCGTGTTCCCGGTCTCCGATCTGGCGGCCGCCAGCCTGGGCGTGGCAGGCCTTTGCCTATCCGAGTTGATCGCGCAGCTCGACGCTGCAGCGCCGCGTGTGGTGGTGGATCGCAGGCTTGCCTCCTTGTGGTTTGGCCATAGCCTGCATCCGCAGGGCTGGGAGATGCCCGCGCTGTGGGATTCCGTGGCCGGCGACTACCGCTCGGCGGACGGCTGGATTCGCCTGCATACCAACGCGCCCCATCACCGTGCAGCGGCACTGGCCGTTCTGGATGCGCCCGCCGAACGCGAGGCCGTGGCTGCCGCGGTCGAGCGCTGGGCAGCACAAGAGCTGGAGTCGGCCGTTGTGGCGCAAGGCGGCTGTGCTGCAGCCATGCGCGGGCTGTCTGAATGGGCCGCGCACCCGCAGGGTCGCGCAGTGCAGCGGGAGCCCTTGCTGGCGTGGCAGATGCATCCACATCCGCATCCGCAATCGAGCCGGCATGCGGGTGCCTGGCAGCCATCGGCCAGGCGCCCGCTGCAGGGGCTGCGCGTGCTGGACCTGACGCGCATTCTGGCCGGCCCCGCTGCCACGCGATGGCTGGCGGGTCACGGCGCCGAGGTGTTGCGCATCGATCCGCCGGGCTGGGAGGAGCCCGGCACGGTGCCCGAGGTCACGCTGGGCAAGCGCTGTGCCCGGCTGGACCTGCGGGCGCCACAGCATCGTGCCGTGTTCGAGCAACTGCTGGCCGGGGCCGATGTGCTGGTCCATGGCTACCGGGACGGCGCGCTGGAAGGCCTGGGATTCGGTGCCGCGTGGCGTCGGCAGGTGAATCCTTCGCTCATCGACGTGTCGCTCAATGCCTATGGCTGGAGCGGGCCCTGGCAGCAGCGGCGCGGTTTCGACAGTCTGGTGCAGATGAGCGCCGGCATTGCCGATGCGGGCATGCACCGGCTGGGTCGCGACCGGCCCACGCCGTTGCCGCTGCAGGCGTTGGATCATGCAACGGGTTATCTGATGGCGGCCGCCGTGGTGATGGCGCTGGTGCGGCGCAGCCAGGGGCTGGGCGGCAGCACGGTGCGCGCCTCGCTGGCGCGCACGGCCCATCTCCTGGCGGGGCAGGGCGTCGGTGATCCGGACCCCTGCACGCTGGCGGCGGTGGACGGTTGGGCGGATTTCGGCGCGGCCGTCGAGGCCACTTCCTGGGGGCCCGCGCGGCGCCTGCGGGCGCCGGTGGAGGTGGCGGGCGCTCCCATGCACTGGGAGCGTGCGGCTTGCGCCCTGGGTACGGCTGCCGCTGCATGGTGAGCTGAATGCAAAACGCCCCGCGTGAGCGAGGCGTTCGCAGGTGCCGTGGGCTGGATCTCTGAGATCAGCCGCCGCGGCGCATCATGTCGAAGAAGTCCACGTTGGTCTTGGTGGCCCGCATGTTCTTGATCATCAGCTCCATGGCCTCGATCTCGTCCATGTTGTACATGAACTGGCGCAGGATGCGCGTCTTCTGCAGGATCTCGGGAGCCAGCAGCAGTTCTTCGCGGCGCGTGCCGCTCTTGTTGAGTTCGATGGCGGGGAACACGCGCTTTTCGTAGAGGCGGCGGTTCAGGGCCAGTTCGCTGTTGCCCGTGCCCTTGAACTCTTCGAAGATCACTTCGTCCATGCGGCTGCCGGTATCGACCAGGGCCGTGGCGATGATGGTCAGCGAGCCGCCTTCTTCCACATTGCGCGCCGCGCCGAAGAAGCGCTTGGGGCGCTGCAGCGCGTTGGAGTCCACGCCGCCCGACAGCACCTTGCCCGACGAGGGCACGACGTTGTTGTAGGCGCGGGCCAGGCGGGTGATGGAGTCCAGCAGGATGACCACGTCCTTCTTGAGTTCGACCAGGCGCTTGGCGCGCTCGATCACCATCTCGGCCACGTGCACGTGGCGCGTGGCGGGCTCGTCGAAGGTGGAGGCGATGATCTCGCCCTTGACCGAGCGCTGCATCTCGGTCACTTCCTCGGGGCGCTCATCGACCAGCAGCACCATCAGGTGAACGTCGGGATGGTTGGCCGTGATGGCGTGGGCGATGCTCTGCATCATCATGGTCTTGCCGCTCTTGGGCGGCGCGACGATCAGCGCGCGCTGGCCGCGGCCGATGGGGGCGATGATGTCGATGATGCGGCCGGTGATGTTCTCCTCGCCCTTGATCTCGCGCTCCAGGCGCAGCTGCTGGGTGGGGAACAGGGGGGTCAGATTCTCGAACAGCACTTTGTGCTTGTTCTGCTCGGGCGAGCCGCCATTGACGGAGTCGAGCTTGGTCAGGGCAAAGTAGCGCTCGCCATCCTTGGGTGTGCGCACTTCGCCTTCGATCATGTCGCCGGTGTGCAGGTTGAAGCGGCGGACCTGGCTGGGCGAGATGTAGATGTCGTCGGTGCTGGCCGTGTAGCTGGTGTCGGGGCTGCGCAGGAAGCCGAAACCATCCGGCAGGATTTCCAGCACGCCGTCGGCGAACACTTGTTCCCCGGCCTTGGCGCGCTTTTTGATGATGGCGAACATCAACTCTTGCTTGCGCATGCGACCGACGTTTTCGATCTCAAGCGCTTCGGCCTGCTTCAGGACTTCAGACACGTGCAGTGCCTTGAGTTCATTAAGGTGCATGGAGAGACTCCAGAACGGAGTGGAAAGAAACCAGGGGGAGGCGTTGAGCCAAGCGAAACACTGTGGAAGTGGGCTGGCTTGCCTGAGGGTCTCAGCGCGGCCTTCGATGCATAAGGCCGGTGATGAAGGGCATTATGACAGGAAAAAATCCGCAGGTCATAGGGAAATTTGCGCTGGCGCAGGGTTTGTGCGCCAGTGCGATGCGGTGCAGCGGTCAGCGCCGGGCCGCATGTTTGGCTGCCCCGGTGTAGGGGGCAGCCATGAGAATCAGGCCAGGTGCTGGTCCAGGAAAGCAGACAGCTGTGCCTTGTTGAGGGCGCCGACCTTGGTGGCGGCCAGCTGGCCGTCCTTGAACAGCATCAGCGTGGGGATGCCGCGGATGCCGAACTTGGCCGGGATCTCGCGGTTCTCGTCCACATTCATCTTGGCGATGGACAGCTTGTCCTTGTAGGTCTGGGCTGCTTCGTCGAGGATGGGGGCGATCATCTTGCAGGGACCGCACCATTCGGCCCAGTAATCGACCAGCACCGTGGAGCCGGGTTGCAAGACGTCAGCTTCAAAGCTTGCGTCGGAGATGTGTTTGATCAGTTCGCTGGCCATGGGTGATGTCCTTGATTTTTCGCAATGAGGAAGGCGCAGGAAAATCCGCACCGCGAAATGATTGTGACAGAAACCTATCACCTGCTGCACCGTATGGGCGGTAGCTGGATGCTATGACTGTCATAGCTGTTTACGGGGCGGCAGCAGGGTTGCGGGGTCATCGGGAATTAGTGGCGCCTGCGCGCAGGCCGGCCTGCGGCAGGGTATTCTGCGCGCCCGCGCTGCAGGCATATGAGTCTGCCGGCAGCGCAAAGTTGAATGCGAGCTTGGAATGGGAACTGATGTGATGGATGCTTTTGAACACAGCGCGGCGGCGCGCACGATGGACTGCGATGTGGCGGTGATCGGCGCCGGGCCTGCGGGCCTGATGGCGGCCGAAGGGCTGGCCGGCAAGGGGCTGACTGTCCATGTGTTCGAGGCCAAGTCCTCCGCAGGACGCAAGTTCCTCATGGCCGGCAAGGGCGGGCTCAACCTGACCCATTCCGAAAACCTGCCCGCCTTTGTCTCCCGCTATGGCGAGCGCAGTGCCGAGGTGTCGCGCTGGCTGGAGCTGCTGCCCCCGGATCAGCTGCGTGCCTGGGCCGGCGAGCTGGGCGTGGAAACCTTTGTGGGCAGTTCGGGCCGCGTATTCCCCAAGGACATGAAGGCTGCGCCCTTGCTGCGTGCCTGGCTGGTGCGTCTGCAGACCCAGGGCGTGGTCCTGCACACGCGCCACCGCTGGCTGGGTTGGCAGGATGGCGATGCGCTGGGCTTTGATACCCCCGAAGGGCGGCTGCAGGTGCACGCGAAGGCCGTGGTGCTGGCGCTGGGCGGCGGCAGCTGGGCGCGGCTGGGCTCGGATGGCGCCTGGATGCCCTGGCTGGAGCAGCGCGGCGTGGAAGTCGCTGCGTTGAAGCCCTCCAACTGCGGGTTCGATGTGGGCCTGGGCGGTGCGGCGCCGGGCGGGCAGATCGATCGCAGGGAATTCATGGCCGAGCTGCTGGGGGCCAGCCCCCAGCCTGCGCGCGGCTGGAGCCCCTATTTCACCGAGCGCTTTGCCGGCCAGCCTTTCAAGTCGGTGGCGCTGTCCTTTGATGATGGCCGGGGCAACGTTTTCTCGCGCAAGGGCGAATTCGTGGCCACGACCACGGGCGTGGAGGGCAGCCTGGTCTATGCCGTCTCTGCCGCGCTGCGCGAAGTCATTGCGCGCGACGGGCATGCCACCGTCCATCTCGACCTGCTGCCCCAGTTGACACCCGAGCGCGTGCTGGCGGAGGTGCGCCATCCGCGTGGCTCACGCAGCCTGGCCAGCCATCTGAAGGGGCGCCTGGGCCTGGACGGCATCAAGGCCGCCGTGCTGCATGAGGTGCTGGGCAAGGACGGCGTGGCCGATCCCGCGCGGCTGGCCCAGGCCATCAAGGCCCTGCCCATCACCTTGGTGGCGGCCCGGCCCATCGACGAGGCCATCAGCACCGCAGGTGGCGTGCGGCTGCAGGCGTTGGATGCCAATGGCATGTGCGTGGCTGCGCCCGGCGTTTTCTGTGCCGGCGAAATGCTGGACTGGGAGGCTCCCACGGGTGGCTACCTGCTGACGGCATGCATGGCCAGCGGCGTGCACGCGGCACAGGGCGTTGCCCGCTATCTGAAGGTGGATGGCGAGACGCGTTGAGGAGAGAAGGGCCGCTGCGGGCGTGGACGGGGCAGGCGCCCGCAGGGCCTGCTGTTCAATGGAAGGTGACGAGCCTTGCCCTCGGCACTGGTTTCACGGTTAGGGCTGCTTGGTTCCCCACCTGACCCGGTTGGCCGCTTCCCCATGCGAGGAGGCCCGTCACTCTCGATTATAGGGGCAAACACCGGGCTGCCCGGGCGACAAGGCTGGCCAAACCCGGGGCGCACCGGGCGAGGGTGCTCAGCCCCGTAGAATCGCGGGATGTCTTATCTTGTGCTGGCCCGCAAATACCGCCCCCGCAATTTCTCCGAAATGGTGGGGCAGGAGCATGTCGTTCAGGCGCTCACCAATGCCCTGACGCAGCAGCGCCTGCACCATGCCTATCTGTTCACCGGCACGCGCGGCGTGGGCAAGACCACGGTCTCGCGCATTCTGGCCAAGTCGCTCAACTGCCAGGGCGCCGATGGCCAGGGCGGCATCACGGCAACGCCCTGCGGCGTTTGCGCCGCCTGTACCGAAATCGACAGCGGCCGCTTTCCCGATTACACCGAGCTGGACGCCGCCTCCAACCGCGGGGTGGACGAGGTGCAAAGCCTGCTGGAGCAGGCCGTCTACAAGCCGGTGCAGGGACGCTTCAAGGTCTTCATGATCGACGAAGTGCACATGCTCACGAACACGGCCTTCAACGCCATGCTCAAGACGCTGGAGGAGCCGCCCGAGTACCTGAAGTTCGTGCTGGCCACCACCGATCCGCAGAAGGTGCCCGTGACCGTGCTCAGCCGCTGCCTGCAGTTCAACCTGCGGCCCATGGCGCCCGAGACCGTGCTGGAGCATCTGGGCCAGGTGCTCGGCCAGGAAGGCGTGGCTTCCGAACCCCAGGCCCTGCGCCTGCTGTCTCGCGCCGCGCGCGGCTCCATGCGCGATGCGCTGTCGCTGACCGACCAGGCCATTGCCTTTGGCAGCGGCCAGCTGCAGGAGTCCATGGTGCGCCAGATGCTGGGCAGCGTGGACCGCAGCCATGTGTTCCGCCTGATCGAGGCACTGGCCCAAGGCGATGGCCAGGTGGTGGTGGAGACTTCCGAGGCGCTGCGCCGCAACGGCCTGTCTGCAGCCTCCACGCTGGAGGAGATGTGCGCCGTGCTGCAACGCATGGCTGTGGCGCAGGCTGTGCCGCAGATGGCCGCCGACGCCAGCGATCCGGAGGCCGCTGAAATTGCCCGTCTTGCGCTGCTGATGCCGCGCGACGAAACCCAGCTGCTCTACAGCATCTGCCTGCATGGTCGGGCCGAACTGGGCCTGGCACCCGACGAGTACGCGGCGCTGACCATGGCGCTGCTGCGGCTGCTGGCGTTCAAGCCGCAATCTGCAGAGCCCGCCCCGGGCGCGGCTGAAAAAAAAACTCCAGCGCTGACCCCCTCCACGGCGAAGCCTGAATCTCCCGCGCCCGTTGCGCAGACGCGGCCCGCACAGCCCGCTGTGCCCGAGGCCCCCGTTGTCCCAGCCAAGGCGGCCATGCCCGTCCCGGTTGCGCCTCCTGCTCCCGTCGCGCCTGTCGCATCTCCCGTGACCGCTGCGCCCGCCGTGGTCGCTCCCGTGGTGCAAGCCGTTGCGGCTCCAGCGCCTGTTCAGGCGCCCGTGGCCGTGGCCGCAGTTGCCAGGTCGGAACCTGTGCTTGCGCCTGTCCAAGAGGCCAGGCCTTCCGCTGCTCCAGAGGTGAAGCCGGCCGCCGGTGTCGCCCAGGAGCCCCTGGACGAGCCTGTGGATGAGCCCGTGGACGATGTGCAGGAAGACGAAGACTCTTCTGCCGATGAGGCGCCGCAGGTGCAGGATGCCGATGCGCCGGACGAGGGTGCCTGGGCCGGGATGCCCGATGAAGGCTGGGCCGACGAAGGCCGCTGGAGCGATGACGGAGATCTGGCCCTGGAGCCGCCTGCCGCTGCCGTGGTACGGCAGTCCGAACCGCAGATCGACACTCAGATCGATGTGCAGGATTTCGCTCCCGAACGTGGCCGCCAGTCCCCGGATGCGCCACCCGCGCCGACCGTGGAGCGCACGGCCGAGGGCGATGTCTGGCACGCTGCCGTCCAGCAACTGGTGCAGGCCGAGGCCGTTACTGCGCTGGCGCGCCAGCTGGCGCTGCAGTCGCAGCTGGTGGCGCGCGAGGGCGATACTTGGACGCTGCGTGTGGAAAGCAGCTCGCTGGCCCAGCCCGCCACGCGCGAGCGCCTGCGTGCGGCGCTGGAGGCTGCCGGCCTGGCCCGGCAACTGCATGTCGAGCAGGGCGCCGTGGTGGACAGCCCCGCGCGGCGCAATGCGGTGGCCAACCATGAGCGCCAGCGCATTGCCGAAGACATCGTGATGAATCATTCTCTGGTGCAGACCCTGATCCGCAGCCATGGCGCGAAAATCGTGCCTGGCAGTATCAAGCCCGTATCCATTCAGCCCTGACACGCTCTAGAGCGTTTCGTTTTTACCCTACAGAAGAAGGAACTCACATGTTCAACAAAGGACAACTGGCCGGCCTGATGAAGCAAGCCCAGGCCATGCAGGACAACCTCAAGAAGGCCCAGGATGAACTGGGCAACATCGAGGTGGAAGGCGAGTCCGGCGCGGGCCTGGTGAAGGTGGTAATGACCTGCAAGCACGACGTCAAGCGCATCACCATCGACCCCAGCCTGCTGGCCGAAGACAAGGACATGCTGGAAGACCTGGTGGCTGCCGCCTTCAACGCTGCCGTGCGCAAGGCAGAAGAAACCTCCAACGAAAAGATGGGCAAGCTCACGGCCGGCATGCCCGGCCTGCCGGGCGGCATGAAGTTCCCCTTCTGAGGCTGGCCCCGAGAGGTTGTGCCGAACAGCCGGGAGAGGCCGTGACGGTTTCCCCTGCCACTCAATTGCGTTGAGAGGCCATCGAGCGATCTGCCCTTGCAGGTCGCTTTTTTTCTGAGAATCTTCTTCATTGAAAGGAAGCCGCCATGTCGGATGTGCAATCGCTCGATGGTCTGATCGAAGCCCTGCGCAGGCTCCCGGGCGTGGGCATCAAGTCTGCGCAGCGCATGGCCTTTCACCTGCTGCAGCGCGACCAGGACGGCGCGCGGCAGCTGGCCCGTGCCCTGACCACGGCCGTGGAGTCGGTAAGCCATTGCGAGCGCTGCCATACCTTCACCGAAGGCCGCATCTGCTCCATCTGCCAGGACGAAGGGCGCGACGCGGCCCGGCTGTGCGTGGTGGAGGCGCCTGCCGACATGGGGGCCATGGAACGCACGGGCGCCTACAACGGCTACTACTACGTGCTGATGGGGCGGCTGTCTCCGCTCGACGGCATAGGTCCGCGCGACCTGAATCTGTCATCCCTGCTGGAGCGCGCCGGCGACGGCAAGGTGCAGGAGGTGATCCTGGCCACCAGTTTCACGGCCGAGGGCGAGGCCACGGCCCATGCGATCAGCGAGGCGCTGAAAGCGCGCGGCATCCATGTGACGCGGCTGGCGCGCGGCGTGCCCATCGGCAGCGAACTCGAGTACGTGGACCTGGGTACGATCGCCCATGCGCTGGTGGATCGCCGGTAGTGGTGGAGGCGGCCAGCATTCCTTGTCTTTTCATCAGGAGCCCGTATGCCGACCTCTGTCGTCCTGCCGCCCGGCGGTTTTTCCCTTGCCCATTGGTGCCTGCTGGTGGCGGCCCTGCTGCCGCTGGTCTGCGCCTACATCGCCAAGGCGCCCGGAATGAAGCACCGGCCGGGGCAGCGCGGCTTCGACAACCACGCCCCCCGCGCCTGGCTCGCCCAGCAGACCGGCTACCAGGCGCGGGCGAATGCGGCGCAGGCCAACAGTTTCGAGTGCCTGCCGTTCTTCATTGGCGCCTTGCTGGTTGCCTGGCAACTGGGCGCGCCAGCGGCGCGGGTCGATGGCCTTGCCGTGGCCTTCGTGGTGTTGCGCATCGCCTACATAGCCTTCTATGTGATGGACCGCGCCACGCTGCGCAGTCTGGCCTGGGCCCTGGCCCTGGTGGTGAATCTGCTGCTGTTTTTCGCAGGCTACCGCTGAGGCCTGCGGCCGCATCCGGCGCCCTCGTCCCGCGCAGGGCCTGCACCACAGGCCCTGCGGTGTTTCACGTACGGGCAAGCACCGATGCTGCGTATGCGGGCTCTGGGCATGATCGTGTTGCACTGCAGCAAAATAACCATCATGTCTTCCCACGTGCTTGATCGCCGAACCTTGTTGAGCCTTCTGGGGCTGGCTCCTCTTTGGTCGCTCCCTGTGCTCGGCTCGGCCGAGCTGCTGACGATTGCCGTGGGCGGCCAGGGCCTGCTGTACTACCTGCCGCTGGTGATTGCGCAGCAGCTGGGTTATTTCGAGGCCGAAGGCCTGGCCGTGCGCATTGAGGACTATCCAGGCGGATCGCAGTCGCTGCAGGCCCTGGAGTCGGGCGCCGCCGATGTCTGCGCGGGCGCCTATGAACACACGCTTCTTGCCCAGCAGCGCGGCAGCCAGCTGCGGGCCTTCGTCGTGCAGGGGCGTGCACCCCAGATCGCGCTGGGCGTGGCTGCGCGCTGGATGCCGCGCTACCAGACGCTGGCCGATCTGCGCGGGCGGCGCGTGGGTGTTTCCTCGCTGGGCGCATCCACGGCCCGGGCCATGCAGCTGATGCTGCTGGGCGATGGCCTGGATCCCGCTGCGGTGCAACTGGTGGGCGTGGGCTCTGGGCCCGATGCCATGGAGGCGCTGCGCACCGGGCGTGTGCATGCGCTGTGCCATGCGGACCCGCTGATGAGCGTGCTGGAGGACAAGGGCGCCGTGCGCATCGTGCGGGACCTGCGTGATCTGCGCAGCAGCGCGCAGTTGTATGGCGGCTCCATGCCCTCGGGCACGCTGTATGCGACACAGGCCTTCTTGCGCAGGAACCCGGCCAAGGCCCAGGCGCTCAGCAACGCCATGGTGCGCTCGCTCAAGTGGCTGCAGACTGCCGCGCCCATGGATGTGCTGCGGGCCGTGCCTGCGCCCTATCTGCTGGGCTCCCGGCGCGCCTATCTGTCGGCCTTCGAGCACATGCGCACCACGATTTCGCCCGATGGGATGATGCCCGATGACGGGCCCGCCACGGCCCTGCGTGCGCTGGTCCGGCTCGACCCTGCGCTGGCGCGCGGCGGCATTGACCTGGAGCGCTCGTACACCAACGAATTCGTGCGCCAGTCCCGCCAGCGCTTTCACACCTGAGCCCGGCGGCCGCACGCAAAAAAGCCCGCGAAAGCGGGCTCCGTGACGCGGGTGCCAGAGGGATTCCTCAGCGCTTTTTCACCTTGGATGGCTTGCCTCCGCGCTGTGCCGTGGTGACGGCCGTCTTGGCGTTGCGGCTTTGCGGCTGAACGGCCACCTTGCGTGCGGTTCCCGTGGACTTGGCTGCGCGGGCGTTGCCGCCGCTGCTGGCGCGTACCGGCAGATAGGCCACCAGCGACTGGCCTGCATGCAGCGTGGCCGAGGACTTCAGGTCATTCCAGTCCGCCAGGTTGGACACGCTGACGCCGTAGCGGTTGGCCACGCTGATCAGCGTGTCGCGCTTGCGTGCCTTGATGGTGGTGCGGCGCGTGATGATCTCGGGGGCAAAGCTGATCTGGCCGTTGTCGGCCACGTGGCCGGCCACGTCGGCACGCACGTTGGCGCCGCGCGGCACCATGAGTGCGGAGCCGGCCTTGATCAGCATGCGCGGCGGAATGTTGTTGAGGGCGCGCAGGTCGGACTCGCCCAGGCCCACGCGCTGGGCCGCCTCGGCCACGCTGATGGTGGAGGGCACGGTCCAGACGGTCCAGCTCGCGTACTGGCCTTCGTCGAAGGCCTGCATGTTGCGGCGAAACACCTTGGCGTTGTCCCAGGGCAGCAGGATCTCCGGCGTGCCGGCCGCAAAGATCACCGGCTTGCGAAAGCTGGGATTCAGCGCCTTGAAGTCCTCGGTCGATACGTCGGCCAGCTTGGCCACCAGTTCCACGTCGATGTCGCGGGTGATGGTGACGGTCTGGAAGTAGGGGTGGTTTTCGATCACCGGCAGCTCGGTGTTGAACGCATCGGGGTTGGCCACGATGTTCTTGACGGCCTGCAGCTTGGGCACGTACATGCGGGTCTCGGCCGGCATCTGCAGGTCGGTGTAGCCCGTGGGCAGCCCCAGCTTCTCGTTGCGCTTGATGGCGCGGCCCACGCTGCCTTCGCCCCAGTTGTACGCGGCCAGGGCCAGGTGCCAGTCGCCGAACATGTCATAGAGCTTTTGCAGGTAGTCCAGCGCGGCGCGCGTGGAGGCCAGCACGTCGCGGCGGTCGTCGCGGAAGGCGTTCTGCTTGAGGTCGAAATAGGTGCCGGTGGCCGGCATGAACTGCCACATGCCGGCCGCCTTGGCGGTGGAGACGGCCTGCGGGTTGAAGGCACTCTCGATATAGGGCAGCAGCGCCAGCTCGGTGGGCATGTTGCGCCGCTCCAGTTCCTCGACGATGTGGAACAGGTATTTGCTGGAGCGCTCGGTCATGCGCTGTATGTAGTCGGGACGGCTGGCGTACCACTGCTCGCGGTCTTTGACCAGATCCTGGTCCAGGTCGGGCATGGCAAAGCCCTGGCGTATGCGTACCCACAGGTCGCCCGTGGTCTCCAGCGAGGCCACGTCGCCGTTGCTGGCACTGCCTGTGCCCAGCGGGCTCAGCGGCCCTTTGGGATACATGGGGGAGTGGGGTGCGGGGCTGGGGGAGGGATCCGTCGTGCCGGCCAAGTCCGGGCCGCTGGTGGTGGCGCAGCCGGCAAGAACCAGCAGGCTGCCCAGCAGCAGGGTGTGTAGCAGTTTCATCAGAAGACGTTTTTCCATTGGCGCAGGCCGGCCAGCACGCTGGCAGGGTCCTGCTGTCTCACCTGTGCGTCGAAGCCTGCGGCGGCCGCGGCCACCGCGGATTCGCGCGTTCTCAGAAAGGGATTGATGGAGCGCTCGGTCTCCATCAGGGATGGCAGCGTGGGCCGACCGGCCTCGCGCAACGCCTGACAATGCCGCTGGTAGTGAGCCAGGGTTTCGTTGTTTGGTTCCACGGCCTGGGCAAAGCGCAGGTTGGACATTGTGTACTCATGTGCGCAGCACACCAGTGTATTGCCCGGCAGCGAGGCCAGATCGTCCAGCGATTGCTGCATCTGCTGCGCAGTGCCCTCGAACAGGCGGCCGCACCCCCCGGAAAACAGCGTGTCGCCGCAAAACAGCACGGGCTGTGCCTGTGCCGCCGTGCTGTAGAAGGCAATGTGGCCGCTGGTATGGCCTGGTACATCGATGACCTGCCAGGGGCCGCCCAGTGCCTGCACGGCATCGCCTCCCTGCACGCGCTGAACGGGTTCGGGCAACTGCTCGTAGGCAGGACCCCAGACCTGGGCGCCCGTGGCCTGGTGCAGCTGGGCCACGCCACCGACATGATCGGCATGGTGGTGGGTGACTAAAATGCCCTGCAGCTGCAGGCCCAGCCGGTGCAACGTGGCGAGCACGGGCGCTGCATCGCCGGGATCGACGACCAGGGCCTGCCCGGCGTCATGCAGCAGCCAGATGTAGTTGTCGGAAAAAGCAGGAATGGGCAACAGGTTCATGAGCAGCAAAATTATAGGGATGCATCACTGGACGCAATCTGCCCTCGGCCACTACCTGCTGGAATGGGAGCAGCAGCGCTGCGACGAGGCGGTGGCCGATATTTTCGGCTATCACAGCCTGCAGCTGGGCATGCCCATGCTCCAGGGGCTGCGTGCCAACCGCATGCCGCACCGCTGGCTGGCGCTGGATTCCACGCAGGATGCAGCGCCAGCGGACGGCGCTGCCCCGCTGGAGGTTCCCGTGGCGCTGCTGGCCGATCCCGCCGCGCTGCCATTTCCCGAGGCCAGCCTCGACCTGGTCGTGATGCCCCATACGCTGGAGACCTCGCCGGACCCGCATGCCGTGCTGCGCGAGGCGGCCAGGGTGCTGATGCCTGAAGGCCGCATCGTGGTGTGCGGACTCAATCCTGCCAGTTTGCTGGGCGTGCAGCGGCGTGCCGAGCGTGGCGTGTACCTGCCCGATGTGGGCTGGGGCGTGGGTTACTGGCGGCTGCGCGACTGGCTGCGATTGCTGGCCTTCGAGATCGAGGCCGTGCAATTCGGCTGTTATCGTCCCGCCGTGCAGACGGATCGCTGGCTGCGCCGTTGGCAGTTCATGGACCGCGTGGGACGGCTGGGCTGGCCCATGCTGGGCGGTGTGTACTGCGTGGTGGCCGTCAAGCGTGTGCCGGGTGCGCGCATGCTGGAGCCTGCCTGGCGCGGCCGCGCGGTCGTGTCGGGCGCCACGGTGCCGGTCGCCCGTCGCATGCCGGCACAGGCCGCGCCCGACGGTGATCTGCATTCCAACCGGCCTGACGGCCGGGCCATTCATATCAAGGATTTTTTTTGAATCAAGTTGTTATCTATACGGACGGTGCCTGCAAGGGCAATCCGGGTCCTGGCGGCTGGGGCGTGGTGCTGGAGGCTGGCAGCGCCAGGAAGGAGCTGTTCGGCGGCGAGCTGAACACCACCAACAATCGCATGGAGATGATGGCCGTGATCGAGGCGCTGTCTGCGCTCAGACGGCCCTGCGACGTGGTGCTCTACATCGACAGCCAGTACGTGCTCAAGGGCATCACCGAGTGGATCCACGGCTGGAAGGCCAAGGGCTGGAAGACGGCCTCCAAGGAGCCCGTCAAGAACGTGGAGCTGTGGCAGCGGCTGGACGCCCTGGTGCAGGGTGGCGGGCACCGCATCGACTGGCGCTGGGTCAAGGGCCATGCGGGCGATCCCGGCAACGAGCGCGCCGACGCGCTGGCCAACATGGGCGTGGATCAGGCGCTGGGACGCTGAACGCCTTGTGCGGGACAGGTGCAATGCCTGTCCCTTGCTCCTCTTCCCGAGGACTACCTCAAACGTGGTAGATGAAAACCCCAGACACAGGACTCGATGGGTGCGGCTAATATTTCCATAAGTGGAAATTAATGTGCGCCCTGCCAGGCATCTTCCGTGGTGTGGTGTTTGAAATTGCCACTTGTGGAATTTTTAAACCATCTCACGATGAAAGAGCCTTGCGATGAAATACAAAGCAATTGCCGCATTGGCGATGCTGGGCGGCGCGGGAGCGGCGCTTGCCCAGAGTTCGGTGACGCTGTACGGCAGCATGGACCTGACCATGCCCTGGATCAGCGATGTGCGAGGGAGCCGGCTCACGCGCATGGATTCGGCCATCTCCCAGCCTGACCTCTGGGGCCTGCGCGGCTCCGAGGACCTGGGGGGCGGCCTGAAGGCCTCGTTCCAGCTGGAAAACGGATTCCTCACGGACATCGGCTCGCCGATCTCGCCCACCAGCTACTTCAACCGGGCTTCCTGGGTGGGCCTGGACAGTGCTTCGCTGGGCACGCTGCGGCTGGGGCGCCAGGTCGATTTCACGGCCGGCACGCTGAGCCAATGGGGCAATGGCTACCAGCTCTACAACTTCTATCTGTACCACCCGGGCAACCTGGACGGCCTGTCCAGCCAGTTCCCCGTGGACAACTCCGTGGTCTACCTGACGCCGCGCATGGGCGGGATGCAGTTCGGCGCGCAGTATGGATTTGGCGAGGTGCCGGGCCGCTCGCAGGCCAACCGCACCTACAGCGTCATGGGCAGCTATTCCAGTGCCAAGCTCAATCTGGCCGTGGCCTACACCGATGCGCGTGGCCGTGCCTTCGATATCGCCGGGCGCACGGGCCTGGCGAACGCGCTGGGCCAGGACCTGGTGGCGGGCCGGCCGCTGGTGCTCGATACCTTCCAGGTGCTGGGCATCGGCGGCGGCTACCAGCTCGATGCGCTTCCGGTCCGGCTCAACGCGCTGCTCACGCGCTCCACGCTCAAGTACGGCGCAGCCTCCAGCCACATGAGCGCGCTCGACCTGGGCCTGGCCTGGCAGACCAGCCAGGCGGTGACCATCAACACCGGCTACTCCTTCAGCCGTTTCGAGCAGACGAAGTGGAACCAGGTCCACTTGGGCGCGCGCTACGCCTTCTCCAAGCGCACGCAGTTGCATGCCTCGGTCACGCACCAGCGCACCTCCGATGGCGTGGCGGCGATGAATTCCGTGGGCGTTGCCAGCGGGCGCACGCAGACCGTGATTGCGGCAGGCATACACCACTCGTTCTGAGAGGCATGAGACATGCAGCCCGGTCGATGCGGGCGCATTGGAGACCCCACGATGAAATTCACCCTCAATTCCCGAAGCGTGGCCTTTGACGGCGACGGGCAGACCCCCTTGCTGTGGGTGCTGCGCGACCACTTCAAGCTGCCGGGCACCAAGTTCGGCTGCGGCATCAGCATGTGCGGGGCCTGCACGGTCCATGTCGATGGCGAGCCCGTGCGTTCCTGCGTGCTGCCCGTCTCGACGGTGGGCGGCAAGGCGGTAACGACCATCGAAGGACTGTCCAGCAACCGCTCCCACCCCATCCAGAAGGCCTGGATGGACAAGGACGTGCCGCAGTGCGGCTACTGCCAGTCCGGCATGGTCATGGCCGCTGCCGCACTGCTCAAGGCCCATCCGCAGCCCACCGATGCGCAGATCGACGAGGCCATGACCAATCTGTGCCGCTGCGCCACCTACCACCGCATCCGGGAGGCCATCCATGCCGCAGCGTCCAAGCAATGAACGGGGCCGCGTGGCCGATTCGGCCATCTCGCTGCGGCGCAGGCACCTGCTCCAGAGCGCTGCTGCGCTGCTGGTGGCCCCTGCTGTCGGCAGCCTGCTGATTCCGCTGGCGCAGGCCGCGCCGCCGGCAGCCGGTGCGGCGGCGGCAGCAGCCATCGGCGACTGGGTCTGGATCGAGCCTTCGGGCCAGGTGGTGATCGGCGTTTCGCAGTGCGAGGTCGGCCAGGGCATCTACACAGGCCTGCCCCAGGTGCTGGCCGATGAACTGGATGCCGACTGGGCCAGCGTGACCGTGCGCTTCGTCACGGGGCGCGATGCCTACCGCAACGATGCGGGCGAGATGCCGTTCCAGCAGTTCGTGGGTGCCTCCATGTCCATGAACTATTTCTATGAACGCATGCGCCTGGCCGGCGCCCAGGCGCGCGATGTGCTGCTGCGCGCCGGCGCAAGCCGCCTGGGTGTGCGTGCCTCCCAGTGCATGACGCGTGCCGGCCGCGTGCTGCACCCCGCGACGGGCCGCAGCGTGGGCTATGGCGAGATCGTGGCCGATGCCTCCAGGCTGCCCCTGGCCGCGCGGCCGCGCATGAAGTCGGCTTCCGAGCAGGGCCTGATCGGCCGCAACCTGCGCCGTGTGGATACGCCTTCCAAGGTCGACGGCAGCGCGGTGTTCGGCATCGATGTCGAGGTGCCCGGCATGCTGATCGGCGCCGTGCGCATGGCGCCCAGCGTGACGGGGCGCATCGTGCGCATCCACAACGAGGCAGAGGTGCGCGCGCGCCCCGGCGTGCATGCCGTCGTGCGCACCACGCAGTGGCCCGACCCAGAGCCCAGCACCGTGGTCGTGGTGGCCGATTCGTACTGGATTGCCAAGCAGGCTGCCGATGCGCTGGACATCGAATTCGACGCCGGCGCGGCGGCAGCCTTGGACAGCGAGCGCATCCATGCGCAGTTCGTCGCAGGCTTGTCGAACGACAAGGCCGTCGTTGCCCGCAGTCTGGGCAAGCCGCGTGAAGTGCTGGCGGCCGGCAAGACCATCACGGCCGACTACCACTCGCCCTACATCACGCACGCCACCATGGAGCCGCTGGCCGCCACCGTGCATGTGCGCGACGGCGAGGTCGAGACCTGGGGGCCCTACCAGGGCCAGGACTTCCTGCGCGGCGAACTCGGCAAGGCCTGCGGCGTGCCTGCAGACAAGGTGATCGTGCACACCACGTTCCTGGGCGGCAGCTTCGGGCGCAAATACATGCCCGACTTCGCACTGCATGCGGCGGCGGCATCCAAGGCCGTAGGCCGGCCCGTCAAGGTCATCCGCTCGCGCGAGGACGACATACGGCATTCCTACTACCGGCCCGGCGCATCGGGGCGCTTGAGCGCCGTGCTCGGCGCCGACGGCATGCCGGCCGCTCTGCATGCGCGCATCTCGGGCCAGTCGCTGTACGGGGCCATCAACCCCAAGAAGATGGCCGATGCCGGCGGCTGGGACGAGACCATGGTCGAGTCCATCTACGACCTGATCTACGGCGTGCCCAACCTGCTGGTGGATGCCGTGGACGTGCAGCAGCCCATACCGCTGAGCTACCTGCGCAGCGTGGGCACCACGTCCAGCGTGTTCTTCCTGGAAAGCTTCATCAGCGAGCTGGCCCACACCGCAGGCGTGGACGACTACCAGTACCGGCGCCGCCTGCTGGCCGGCCAGCCGCTGGCGCTGGGCGTGCTGGATGCGGCGGCGCGCGCCGCGCGCTGGGAGCAGCCCGCGCCGGCAGGCCTGCACCGCGCCATGACCTTCAACGTCTACACGGGGCGGGGCGAGAGCTTCCAGACCTTCGTCGCACTGGTCATGGAATTGCGTGTTGTGCAAGGCCGCGTGCGGCTGGAGCGTGCCATCTGCGCCATTGATGCGGGCCGCGTGGTCAATCCGGGCCTGGTCAAGGCCAATGTGGAAGGCGGCATCGGCTTTGCGCTGACCAACACCTTCAAGAGCCGGCTGGACTTCGACAAGGGCGCGGTACAGCAAAGCAACTTCCACGACTACCCGCTGCTGCAACTGTCCGAAATGCCCCGCGTGGAGGTGGTCCTGGTCGAAAGCGACCGGCCGCCCCAGGGCTGCGGCGAAGTGGCCTTGGGCCCCACGGCGCCTGCCGTGGCCACGGCCATGTTCCATGCCACGGGCCGCCGGTTCCGCTCCATGCCGCTGCCGCAGGACATCGCGTCCACCTGATCACCACCCCAACCCCGGCTTTTTTTGAGAAAAGGAATTTCATGCAAGTCGAACACATCACCCCGTGCATAGGATCGGAGATCTACGGCATCGATCTCTCGGACCCGGCGCAGGTGCATGACCATGCGGACGCGCTGCGCAAGCTGCTGGCCGAGCGCCAGGTCATCTTCTTCCGCGACCAGACGCTGGACCCTGCGCAGCAGGTGCGCGTGGCCCAGGTGTTCGGCAAGGTCGAGCCCGTGTCCTCCACCTTTCCCTCGCACCCGGACGATCCCCATGTCGAGCTGCTGATCAGCCAGGGCACGCGCACCGGCACCGACATCTGGCATGCCGACCTGACCTGGCAGACCAAGCCGCCCGCCGGTGCCTGCCTCTACGCCGTGGACGTGCCGCCCACGGGCGGCGACACCATGTGGGCCAGCATGACCACGGCCTTCGCCTCGCTGGCGCCCG
The DNA here is from genome assembly GCF_001571325.1 of Delftia tsuruhatensis NBRC 16741. GTDB lineage: Bacteria > Pseudomonadota > Gammaproteobacteria > Burkholderiales > Burkholderiaceae_C > Comamonas > Comamonas tsuruhatensis. The sequence goes on along the minus strand of NZ_BCTO01000024.1, from coordinate 146,900 downwards.
AGCTGCAGGCCTATCTGCGCACGCTGCGCGCCACCCACAACTGGGAGGCGCCGGCCCTGAGGCAAAGCCTGATGCGCCGCGATCCCTCGGGCGAGGCCTATCGCGCCACGCGCCTCAAGCATCCGCCGCTGGAGCAGCCCGTGGTCCTGGTGCACCCGGTGACCTGCCTGCCCGTGGCCTTTGTGAACTCGCTCTACACCACGCACATCGAGGGCGTCACCAGCGACGAGAGCGCGGCGCTGATCGCCATGCTCAGCGGCCTGGCCAAGGTGCCTGAATGGCAGGTGCGCTTTCGCTGGCGCAAGGGCTCGGTGGCCATCTGGGACAACCTGGCCACGCAGCATTACGCGGTCAACGACTACCACCCCGCAGCGCGGCGCATGCACCGCGTGGCGATACGCCAGGCGTGAGCCCGGCCCCGGCCTTTGCTGAAAATGACAAAACCCACGATGAAAGCCCACCCCATGAAAGCGAAACGCAAAACGCTTGCCCTAGGCATGGCCCTGGCCATGGCCCTGCTGGCCGGTCCTGCCCAGGCGCAGGCCTATCCCCACAAGCCCGTCACCATCGTCGTGGCCTATCCCGCAGGCGGTGACACCGATGCGCTGGCGCGCCTGCTGGGCGAGAAGCTGTCGGCCCGCATCGGACAGTCGGTGCTTGTGGACAACCGCGCAGGCGCCAGCGGCACCATCGGCAGCAGCTATGTGGCCAAGGCGCCGGCCGATGGCTATACGCTGCTGCTGGCGCCCAATACCTTTGCCATGGCCCAGCTGGTGCTCAAGCTGGGCGCAGGCCACGGATATGACGTGCTCAACGGATTCACGCCCGTGATCGAGGTCGGCTCCACATCGCTGTTCCTTGTCGCCGGACCCGGCGCGGGCGTGCGCACGCTCAAGGAGGCCGTATCCGCGAGCCAGGGCCGTTCGCTGGGCTACGCCACCCCGGGCAATGGCTCGCCCATGCACTTTCTGGGCGAGATGGTCCGGCGCGCCACGGGCGCCCGCTTCGAGTCCATCCCCTACAAGGGGGTGGCGCCTGCGGTCACGGACGTGGTGGGCGGCCATGTGCCCTTCACCTACAGCACGCTGGGCTCCATCGCGCCCTACCTGCCCGGCGGCAAGCTCGTGGCGCTGGCCGTGGCCGACGCCCAGCGCTCGCCGCTGGCGCCTGACGTGCCCACGCTGGCCGAGCTGGGCTACAAGGACGTGGAGCTGACGGCCTGGTATGGCCTGTTCGGCCCCAGGAACATGCCTGCCGACGTGGTCAGGCTGCTGAATACGCACCTGAACGAGGTCCTCAAGATGCCCGACGTGGTGGCACGCATGGCCACGCTGGGAACCGTCCCTGTGGGCGGCCCGCCGCAGCGCCTGGGCAAGACCAATGCCAGCGACTTCGAGCGCTTCGGGCGGCTGGTCAAGGAGCTGGGCATACAGTCCGACTGAGGGCGGCGCACCGGACGAAAGGAGGGAGCAGCGGGCGCCGGCGCAAGTCAATCCGGGTGGTGGCCCGGGTGTGGTGGGTGGTCTTGCGCCGGCGCATCCTGCCTGATGCGCTCGGCCAGCAGGTGGGACATGAAGCGCAGATAGTGCTCGACCTGCTGGTCTGCCTGCGGCCCTTCCCCGAACAGTTCGGCCAGCAGCGGCCGTGCCGTGGGCAGGAAGGCCGAAATGCTGAGGATGGCCAGGTGGATGAAGCGCGGGTCCACCTGTGCCGGGTGGCTGGCCTGCGCTCCGTCCATCAGCATGGTCGAGGTCAGCTCCAGCCCGCGCCGCGTGATGCGCTGCAGCGGCGTGCCCGAGGGCGGAGGCTCTTCTTCGCTTTCATAGTGGTAGATCTCGGACAGCGCCAGCCGCTCGAACTGCGGGTGCTCGCGCATGAAATCCAGCCGCAGCAGCAGGCGCTGGTAGACGCGCTCTTCCACCGTGCCCTGCGTCCTGAGCGCCACTTCCATGCGGTTTTGCAACTCGCGCATCAGGGACTCCGTCACTTCCTGCAGCAGTCCCTTGAGGCTGCTGAAGTAGTAGCGCACCAGCGCCCGCGTGACGCCGGCCGCCGCCGCGATTTCCAGAATGCTCAGTTGCTCCGGCGTGCGGGTCTTGAGCAGGTTGACCGTGGTCTGCAGGATGATGTCCCGGCCGACGGCATCGTCAGCCAGCGGGCGGCCGCTGTTGCGGCGGGGCTTCTTGGGCGCGGAATCGGCAGGCTTCTTTTGGGACGGCATGCGGGCCATTGTCGGCGATACACAGGCAGCGGCTGCGCCGCAAGTGTCAGGGCTGGGCGGTGATGCGGGCCAGCGCGTCCTCGATCTCGCGGGCCTGCTGGGGCCGCACCAGCCTTTGCACCTCCTGCCCGTCACGCAGAAAGACCAGGGTGGGCCAGAGCTTGACGCGGTAGCTGCGTCCCAGGGCCCTGCCGGGGCCGTCTTCCACCTTGATGTGGGCCACCTGCGGGGCGGCATCCAGCGCCTGGGCAATCAGCGGTTGCGCGCGCTGGCAGTGGCCGCACCAGGCGGTGCCGAACTCCAGCAAGGTAGCGCCGGGCAGCGCTTCGACGGTGCTGCGATCGGGGGCGTCGGTCAGGTGCTTGGACTGGAAGGGCATGGGGCAATCTCCTGTCAGGGAAAGGCCTGCAGCGGCAGGATGGACACGGTTTCGCCGGCTTGCACGGCAGCGCGCTCATGTTCGAGCACGATGAGGCAGTCGGCCTCGGCCATGGAACTGAGTACGCCCGAGCCCTGCGGCCCCGTGGTGCGCACCATGCAGCGGCCATCGGCGCCCTTGGACAGAATGCCGCGCTGGTACTCGGTGCGGCCTGGCCGCTTGAACAGGGCCTGCGCAGCCACAGCCTGGGGCAGGGCGGCCGGTTCACCGTCCACGGCGGCGGCGCCCATGAGCTGCAGCAGCGCCGGCCGTACAAAGACCAGAAAGCTCACCATGGCAGCCACGGGATTGCCGGGCAGGCCGATCAGTACCGTGGTGCGTGCCGGTGGCCGGCTGGCGGCAAATGGCGTGCCTGCATCGGGCTGCAACAGGCCCACGGCCAGCGGCCGGCCGGGCCGCATGGCCAGGCGCCAGAAATGAACGCTGCCCATGCGTTGCAGCATGGCGCGCGTATGGTCGGCCTCGCCCGCGCTGATGCCGCCGCTGGTCAGCACCACGTCGGCCAGGGAGGCGGCTTCGCGCAGGCGCTCCTGCAAGGCTTCGGGCTGGTCGGCCACCACGCCCAGGTCCAGCACCTTGACGCCCATGCGCTGCAGCAGGCCGATGAGGCTGAAGCGGTTGCTGTCGTAGACCGCCCCTTCGCGCAGCGCCGTGCCGGGGTGCAGGATTTCATCGCCCGTGGAGAAATAGGCCACGCGCAGCCGCCTGCGAACATGCACCTGAGACTGGCCCAGGCTGGCGATCAGGCCCAGGGCTGCCGGATGCAGGCGCTGGCCCGCCGCCAGCGCCACGCAGCCCTGGCTCAGATCCTCGCCGCGCCTGCGGCGGTTGTCTCCGGTGCGCACGCTGCCGGCGGGGATGCGTACATGGTCGGGCGAGGCCGCATCGGCGGGCTCGGTGCGTTCGTGCGCGATCACCGTGTCCAGACCGGGCGGCAGCACGGCGCCCGTCATGATCTTGATGCACTCGCCCGCCCGCACCGTGCCATGCCAGGGCTTGCCGGCCAGGGCCTGGCCGACCACGCGCAGCACCAGCGGGGCGCCGGCCTGCAGCTGGTTGCCGTCGAAGGCATAGCCATCCATGGCGGCGTTGTCATGTGCGGGCACGTCGATGGGGGAGACGATGTCTTCGGCCAGCATGCGGTCCAGCGCGTCGGCCAGCGCCAGTGTTTCCACATCCGCCACCGGGCCCAGGGGCTGCAGCAGGCTGGCCAGCTGGGACAGTGCCTGATCAACGCTCAGGTCCTGGGCGGAGGCGATGGGGGCGGAGGCGGGCTGGAAGGTGGCGGTCATCAGAACGGAATCCGGTGGGGCAAGGCCGGTCACGGCGGCGTCACGGGCACACAGGCCGCGGCCTGCGCCAGGGCCTGCAGCTCCTGCTGCGTGTTGGCGTTGGCAAAGGCCAGCGGGCTGTCGTCCGCGCGATCGAAGAGGGCGGTGGCGCAGCGGTGCTGGCCCGTCCAGGCATCGATCTTGCGGCCGCCCGAACGTATGAAGGACTGCAGGCTATCACGCAGCGATGACCGCATCAGGCAGAACACGGGCTGGGCACGCAGCCTGGATTGATCTGTATCAAGCGAGCGTTCCCAGCCATGGGCGACGACGATGTCGGCCGCAGGCTGCTGCGCCAGCGCAGCCTGCGCGAGCCGCTGTACAAGGTCCAGGGGGAACAGCGGCGTGTCGCAGGGCACGCAGACCAGCCAGGGTGTCTGGCAATGGGTGAGGCCGCTCAGAAAGCCGGCCAGCGGGCCGGGGTAGTCGGGTTCGGCATCGGGCCAGACCGGGGCGCCATAGGGGGCGCCCAGTTGCGCATAGGCCTCGGCATGGCGATTGGCGTTGAGCATCAGATGCCCGACCTGGGGCGCAAGGCGGTCCAGCGCATGGGCTGCCAGCGGCTGGCCCAGAAAGGGCTGCAGGCCCTTGTCGATGCCGCCCATGCGCATGCCGCGCCCGCCTGCCAGCACGCAGCCCGTGATGTCGCTCAAGGGCAGGGTGTCGGGCAGGGAGGAAACGGGCATGTGTGGCTTGTGATGGAGAAACCGAGGGGAAGGGCAAAGGGAGCCGCGCGCGACGCGCGGGCTCAGCCGCCGATGTAGCTCATCTCTATGCGCCTGCGCTGCGTGTCCGTGCTGGACGGCAGGCTGGCGCGCAGTTCGGAATAGCGGTCGGTGCGCTGCTGCCAGATGGGGGCCAGCGCGGCTGCCACTTCCTCGTCGCTGGCGCCGCTGCGCAGCAGGCTGCGCAGGTCCCAGCCTTCGGAGGCGAACAGGCACAGGTACAGCCGGCCCTCGGTGGACAGGCGCGCACGGTTGCAGTCGCCGCAAAAGGCGTGGGTGACGCTGCTGATCACGCCGACCTCGCCCAGCGAGGGATCGTGCAGGCCCTGCGCATCGGCATATCCCCAGCGCACGGCGGTCTCGCCCAGGCTGCTGGCCTGCAGCGGCACCAGGGGCAGCTCGGCGCGCAGCCGGGCGATGACTTCGTCGGAGGGCAGGACCTCGTTCATGCGCCAGCCGTTGGTCGCGCCCACGTCCATGTATTCGATGAAGCGCAAGGTCACGCCCGTGCCCTGGAAGTGGCGCGCCATGGGCAGGATCTGGTCCTCGTTGGTGCCGCGCTTGACCACCATGTTGACCTTGATGTTGCCCAGGCCTGCCGCCTGGGCCGCCTCGATGCCGGCCAGCACGTCGGAGACCGGGAAGTCCACGTCGTTCATGCTGCGGAACACCGCGTCGTCCAGCCCGTCCAGGCTGACGGTGACGCGGTTCAGGCCGGCCGCCTTGAGCGCCCGGGCCTTGCGCGCCAGCAGCGAGCCGTTGGTGGTCAGCGTCAGGTCCAGCGGATGGCCGTCGGGCGTGCGCAGGGCAGACAGCTGCTCCACCAGCGTTTCCACGTTCTTGCGCAGCAGCGGCTCGCCGCCGGTCAGGCGGATCTTGCGCACGCCATGCTGCACGAACAGGCGGGCCGTGCGCGTGATCTCCTCGAAGCTCAGCAGCGAGCCGTGCGGCAGGTAGCGGTAGTTCTTGTCGAAGACTTCCTTGGGCATGCAGTAGCTGCAGCGGAAGTTGCAGCGGTCGGTGATGCTGATGCGCAGGTCGCGCAGCGGCCGGCCAAGCCTGTCACGCAGATCGCCGGTGGGCGCCTGCAGCAGTCTTGGCACGGTGGCCGGGCGAGTCGGGGCGCGCTCGTCGACCAGGGGGATCACTCGTTCTGCCATGCCCGCGATTTTGCCCGAATGCCTATGTCCAGGCTCTGCGCAAGCCTGCAGATCTTGATCTGCGTCTAGACGCAGCGCGCTCCGTCCACCTCGATGCAGGTGCCGCTGATGAAGGCCGCCTCGTCGCTGGCCAGATACAGCGCGGCATTGGCCACGTCCAGCGCCGTGGAAAAGCGGCCCAGCGGAATCGTCGCGCGAAAGCGCGCGCGGCGCTCCTCGTCCACGGGGCCGCCGGCAAACTCGGCGGCCAGGCCTGTGTCGGGGTTGAAGACGGGGTTGATGCAGTTGACGCGGATGTTCTCCGGGCCCAGTTCCGCGGCCATGGACTTGCTGGTCACGATGACGGCGCCCTTGGAGCCGTTGTACCAGGTCAGCCCCGGGCGCGGGCGCAGGCCTGCCGTGGAGGCGATGTTGATGAAGCTGCCGCCGCCGGGGCGGCCATCGGCCATCGGCGGATTGGCGCGCATGGCCGGCACGCCGTGGATGGCCGAGAGATAAATGCTCTTGACGTTGATGGCATAGACCCGGTCGAACTCGGCCTCGCTGACTTCGAGCATGGGACGGTTGCGGTGCGTCCAGCCCGCGTTGTTGACGAAGACATCGAGCCGGCCGTGGGCCTGCAGCGTGGCGGCCACCAGGGCCTTGACCTGTTCGCCCTGCGTCATGTCCGCCTGCACATAGAGCGCGCGGCCGCCCACGGCGTTGATGGCCTGTGCCACGCGCGTGCCGGCCTCGCGGTCGATGTCGTTGACGACGATATGCGCGCCTTCGGCGGCCAGCCGCATGGCGATGCCGGCTCCTATGCCGCTGCCGGCGCCTGTGACGATGATGGATTTGTCCTGGACACGCATCGGGCTTTGCTCCTCGGTCGGGGGTCAGGCCCCCTGGGTTTCGGTGGTTGCTGTGGTCGCCGGGGTCGGGGCCACGCCGCCTGTGCCAGGCTGCCAGCCCACGAACTGCGGGTAGTAGCGCGCCACGCCGGGGCCATTGAAGTCCCAGCCCAGGCATTGGCCCAGGTGGCGTGGCGGCTGGTTGGGGTCGGCATCGCCAAAGACGCCGGGCACGGACTGGAAGGCGGCCGTGGCCATGTTGAACAGCAGCTCGCGCAGATGCGTGCAGCTGGCCACGCCGCCCAGGTTCTCGTTGATGGCCTTGCGCCATCCGCGCGCCATGCTGCAGCCGACCATTTTCTGCAGGGCCCGCGTGGCCTCGGGGCAGTGGCCCAGCGGATGGGAGTCCATGACGACCTCGATGGCCTGCACCGCCAGGCGGGCATCGACCGTGGTGCGTATCCACATGTGGTGTATGGCCGTGCCGGCCGGCATGTGGCGGCCGCCGCTCAGTTCGATGTCATGGGTCTTGCTGTCGCGCAGCTCGCCTTCGATGTCCCAGAGGCCATCGGCGCGGGCGTAGCTGCGGTAGCGCACGTCGCGTTCATGCTGGGGCGTGCGGTCGGGAACGGGAGACAAGGGCATGGGGAATTCTTCTTTCTGTCGCGTGCGGCCGGCTGGCGCCGGGCACCTTGCGATTTTCCGTCATGCGCCAGGATCAGCCATGCCGTATGGCGACGGTCTTCAGCGTGGTGAAGCCATAGAGCGCCTCGAAGCCCTTTTCGCGGCCATGGCCGCTGGACTTGACGCCGCCGAAGGGCAGCTCCACGCCGCCACCCGCCCCGTAGTTGTTGACGAAGACCTGGCCGCAGCGCAGGCGCCGCGCCAGGCGCAGCTGGCGCGCGCCGTCACGGGTCCACAGGCCGGCCACCAGGCCGTAGGCCGTGCCGTTGGCCAGTTGCACGGCATGGTCCTCGTCATGGAAGGGCATGGCGCAGAGCACGGGGCCGAAGATCTCTTCCTGCGCCAGCCGGTGCTCGGGTGGCACGTCGCGCAGCAGGGTGGGCGCCTGGTAGAAGCCGCTGTCGGGCGCATGCTCCACGATCTGGCCCTGCGCCACCACGGCAATGCCTGCCACCTGGGCGTCGGACAGGAAATCCCAGACACGCTGCTGCTGGCTGGCGCGGATCAGCGGACCCAGGTCCAGGTCCATGGCGGCCGGACCCACGCGCAGCGCCTCGAAGGCCTGGCCCAGGCGTTCGAGCAGCGGCTCGTAGATCAGCGAGTCGATCAGCACGCGCGAGCCTGCCGAGCAGGTCTGGCCGGCGTTCTGCACGATGGCGTTGACGATGGCCGGCACGGCGGCGTCCAGGTCCGCATCCGCGAACACGATCTGCGGACTCTTGCCGCCCAGCTCCAGCGTGACGGGGCAGTGCCGTTCGGCTGCAGCCTGCTGGATCAGCGTGCCCACGCCGGGGCTGCCCGTGAAGCTCAGGTGGTCCACTCCTGGATGGCGCGCCAGGGCCTCGCCCACCTCGTGTCCCAGGCCGGTGACCACGTTGAAGGCGCCTGCCGGAAAGCCGACCTCGGTGGCCAGCCGCGCCACGCGCAGCACGGACAGGCAGGCGTCTTCCGAGGGCTTGACCACGCAGGTATTGCCCGCGGCCAGCGCTGCGCCCACGCTGCGGCCCAGGATTTGCATGGGGTAGTTCCAGGGGACGATATGGCCGGTCACTCCGTGGGGCTCGCGCCAGGTCAGGGCGCTGTAGCCTTGCTGGTAGGGCAGGGTCTCGCCGTGCAGCTTGTCGCAGGCGCCTGCATAGAACTCGAAGTAGCGCGCCAGCGCCAGCGCATCGGCGCGGGCCTGGCGCGTGGGCTTGCCGCAGTCGCGCTGCTCGATGGCCGTGAGTTCATCGGCATGCTGCAGCACGCTGCCCGACAGGCGCATCAGCAGGCGCCCGCGTTCGGCGGCCGAGAGCTTGCTCCAGACGCTGTCCTGGCATTCGCGCGCAGAGCGCACGGCCAGGTCGATGTCCTGGGGCGAGCCGCGTTGGAGCTCGTCGAAAGCCTGCCCGTCCGACGGGTCCAGCACGGGGATCGTGCGTCCCGATTCCGTAGGCACGGACGCATTGCCGATGTGGTGGTATTGCATGGAGCCCGATTGTGGGGCGCCCGGGACGCTTGTCCAGTCCCGGGCGTTGCAGCGCGCCTGCCTACTGCGCAGGCCAGCCCGCGTCGCGCAGGCCTTGGCGGTCCAGCACCTCCATCTTGCCGCGCCGCAACTGCAGGCAGCCGGCCAGTTGCAGCTCCTGCAGGATCTGGTTGGTGGTCTGGCGTGACAGGCCCAGCATGCGCGCCAGCTGCTCCTGGGACACATCCAGCTCGCGCCGCCAACGCTGGCGGCCCTGGCCGTCAGGCTGCCACTGGTCAAAGCCTTCGGCCATGCGCACCAGGCGCCGCGCCAGGCGCTGGGGGGCCGGCAGCAGCGTGTGCTCTTCCAGCGCCACCAGGCACACGCGCAGCTTGTCCGTCAGCAGCAACGCCAGCGCTTGCCAGTGTCCGGGGTGGGCGGCCAGCCACTCCATCAGCGGTGCCTGGGGCACGTGAAGCACGATGCAGGCCGTGGCGGCCTGGGCATCGTGCGTGCGTTGTGCGCCATCGAACAGGGCAATCTCTCCCAGCCACATCGGCGGCTCCACCAGGGCCAGCAGCGCCGTGCGGGCCTGCTCGCCGCAGGCGGCCGTGCCCGAAATGCTGAGGGCGCCACGCGCCACCGCGTACAGGCCACAGGGCGGGTCGCCCCGGCGAAACAGCCAGTCGCCTGCGGCCAGCGTGCGGGGCTGGGCCAGTGCCTTGAGCTGCGCGGCCAGCTCTGGCGGCAGGGCGTGGAACCAGCGGCCTGCCTCGACGGTGGCCCAGAGATCGGCCATGCCCGGCGGACCGGCCACTGCGCGGCGCCGTACGCCGCGCGTGGCGGCGGCAGTTGCCGTGGCTGCCGGAGCTGCCGGTGCGGGTAAGCCCGAGGTGTGCGATGAGGCTTGTGTCGGATTCATGACAGACGCCAATCCTTGATGACACCACCATGGTTGCGCAACATCCACTGCCGGTGCAGCCTATGAAAACCCTCATCGACCAACTGTCCCAGTACGCGGACTATCACCGTGATCCACGCAACATCCTCACGCACTTCTTTGGCGTGCCGCTGATCATGTGGGCCGTGGTGATCCTGCTGGCACGTCTGCAATGGGCGATGCCATTGGGCGACGGCCTGCCTGCCCTGCCGCTGAGCCTGGCCTTGCTGGCGGCGCTGGCGGCAGGCATCTACTACTGTTTGCTGGACCTGCGCTACGGCATTGCCATGGCTGTGGTGCTTGCCCTGATGCTGGCCTTGGCACAGCCCATCGCCATGCTGCCGTTGGGGGCTTGGCTGGGATGGGGGCTGGGCATCTTTGCCGTGGGCTGGGTGATCCAGTTCGTGGGCCACTACTACGAGGGCCGCAAACCAGCCTTCCTGGACGACATCCTGGGCCTGGTCATCGGACCCCTGTTCGTGCTGGCCGAGCTGGGCTTTGCACTGGGCCTGCGCCGCGAAGTGCAGCATGCGGTGGAGCAGCGCAGCGGCCCCGTGCGCCGGCGCGCGGGCGGGGCACACGCCTGAGACCGGGCGCTGCAAGCTTGGCGCAGGCTTGCGCCCTTAGCATGGCGGGCGTTCCTGCGGAGCCATCCGTGGGGGCGTGTGCCTGCGCCTAAAATCACGCTGCTATCCCCTGCGGGGGCTCTTTCGTTTCAACTCTGCTTATCCATCATGTCTTTCGACAAAGTCACACCGGGCAAGAACGCTCCTGAATCCTTCAACGTCGTGATCGAGATCTCGGCCAACTCCGATCCCATCAAGTACGAAGTGGACAAGGAAAGCGGCGCCGTCTTCGTGGACCGCTTCATGGGCACGGCCATGCACTACCCGGCCAACTACGGCTATGTGCCCCAGACGCTGTCCGGCGACGGCGATCCGGTGGACGTGCTGGTGATGACGCCCTTCCCGCTGCCCCCGGGCGTGGTCGTGGCCTGCCGCCCCATCGGCATCCTGCTCATGGAAGACGAGTCCGGCGTGGATGGCAAGGTCCTGGCCGTGCCCACGCAAAAGCTGCTGCCCGCCTACGACAAGATCAACACGCTGGAAGACATCCACGAGATCACCCTCAAGCAGATCCAGCATTTCTTCGAGCACTACAAGGACCTGGAAAAGGGCAAGTGGGTCAAGGTTCTGGGCTGGAAGGGCGTGGACGAGGCCAAGAAGGAAGTCGTGGACGGCATCGCCAACTACAAGGGCTGATCCCTTTCACTCCCGTCGAGGGAGTCTCAACTGCGCTGAGGTAAATGCCCGCTTCGCAGTTGATACAATTTGAAACGCACCCGATGCCTAGGCGCCGGGTGCGTTTTTTGTTTTGTCATGGATCAGGGTTTGGACAGATCAATCAGGCGCTGATGGGGACATCGGCCCGGGAGCGAGCAAATGAAGGTGGCAGATTGGCGCATGGGCACGAAGCTGGGCATGGGATTCCTCATCATGGTCCTGTTCTCGGCGGTTCTGGGGGCGGTAGCCTGGTTGCAACTGGCGCAGATGCACCGCAACGCATTGCATTTGTCGGATGTGGCCCTGCCCAGCATGTTCCATGCGGGCGCCATGCGATCCGAATACAACCGCCTGCGCCGCCACGAGGCCGGCATTGCCTCCGCGCGCAGCCTGGCCGAGGTCGATGGCTTTGCCAAGCAGGTGCAGGACCGGCTGCAGACCATTGGCGAGCATGAGACGGCCCTGCGTTCGCTGATCGACCAGCAGGCCCTGCGCGCGGCCTTCGACGACTACCTCGGCTTCAAGCAGCAGTTCCTGGCCATGCATGCGCGATTGCTGGAGCGTGCGCGCGCCGGCAACTATTCCACCACCGAGGAGCAGGCCTTCATGGCCGACGAGATGGGGTTGATGTTCGCCGGCGAGTCCGAGGCGCAGTTCGGCAAGCTGGCCGAAAGCGCCGGCCGCCTGCTGACCCTGCAGCGCGAGGCGGGCGAGCAGGCGCGGCAGCAGGCGCAGGCAGGCTTTGACCTGGCCCGCATCTGGGTGCTGGGCACGCTGGCCGCGGTGGTGGCGATTGCGGCCCTGGTGGGCTGGGCCATCACGCGTGCTGTCACCGGCCCGGTGGCCCAGGCCGTGGCCGTGGCGCGCAATGTGGCGGCCGGCCATCTGGAAAAGCCGGTCACCAGCCGGCGCCGGGATGAAATGGGCCAGCTCATCAACGCACAGGAGGACATGCGCCGCAAGCTCGCCGAGCTGGTGGGCGATGTGCGCGGCAATGCGCAGGGCGTGGCGCTGGCCGCTGGCGAGATCGCCCAGGGCAATGCGGACCTGTCGGCGCGCACCGAAAGCCAGGCCAGTGCTCTGGAAGAAACCGCAGCCTCCATGGAGCAGCTGGGCGCCACCGTGCGCCAGAACGCGGACAACGCGCGCCAGGCCAACCAGATGGCAGCCTCCGCCTCGGGCATTGCCGCGCGTGGCGGCGAGGTTGTGGCCCAGGTGGTGGACACCATGAAGGGCATCAACGACAGCAGCCGCCAGATCGCCGACATCATCGGCGTGATCGACGGCATTGCCTTCCAGACCAATATCCTGGCGCTGAACGCCGCCGTGGAGGCGGCCCGCGCTGGCGAGCAGGGCCGGGGCTTTGCCGTGGTGGCCGGCGAGGTGCGCACGCTGGCCCAGCGCAGTGCCGAGGCGGCCAAGGAGATCAAGGCCTTGATCCAGGCCAGCGAGCAGCGTGTGGAGCAGGGCACGCAGCTGGTGGACAAGGCCGGCGAGACCATGTCCGAAATCGTCGCCGCCATCCGGCGCGTGACCGACATCATGGGCGAGATCAGCGCCGCCAGCAGCGAGCAGAGCGCGGGCGTGGCCCAGGTGGGCGATGCCATCACGCAAATGGACCAGGCCACCCAGCAGAACGCCGCCCTGGTCGAGCAAAGTGCGGCCGCTGCCCAGTCGCTGCAGCAGCAGGCGCGGGCCATGGTGGCATCGGTATCGGTGTTTCGCACGGCGCCGGGAGACTCGACAGCGGTCCCCGAGGTGGCTGAGGCCGCCAAGGCGGCCGTGGCGGCGCCGCGCGCAACGGCGGCCGCCCCTTTGGCATCACCGCCGGTCCTGGCGCCCATCGCAGCCCGGCCAGCGAAACATGCCACGCCAGCCCAGGTCAGCAGGACCGCGACCGCCGACGACGAGGAGTGGGCCGCGTTCTGAGGCCTTGCCCGCAGCTGCGCCCCATCCTCTGGCGGCCCCATGCCCTGCATGGGGCCGCTTTCTTTTTGCGTGCTGCGTTGAGCTTGCGCACGCCGGGTGGCAGGAGGCTGTGGCGCAAATCCTCCAGTGAAGGTTTCTGCCTACTGCAAGTACCTGAACTTGTCCTGAACAATGCTTGGATACTGGCAGAATGTAAATAGATGTAGTCCTATTCTTACAGATTGAGGAACGGCCGCTCCTGGCCTCGTTCGCTCGGAACGAAGGGATATCCCATGATTACCTTGTTCTCATGGCCGCCTGGCCTGGCGGCCATCGGCCATCCAGCAGACCGCGCTCCCGCGGGGTCCCGTCCTCCCCCTCTCCAAGCCTTGCCTGCCAACTGCCATCGGCCGGTGCGGCTGGCCTGTTTCTGCAAGGTTCGCGCCGGGCCTGGCTGATAGCCTGCCCATGGCGCGAGACAGAGCAAGACGCAACAAGATGACGGGACCTCTACAAGAGAGATGAATGTGAAAAACCTCAAGATTTCAACGCGCATGCTGGGCACCTTCGGCCTGCTGGTGCTGCTGCTGCTGGCCGTGGTGGCCGCGGCCCTGGTGCAACTGCGCTCCATGCGCACCAGCATGGAAGTCATCACCGGCAATGCCATGCCCAGCGTGGAAGTGATCAACCAGATAGGCACCGATGTCGTGCGTACCCGCTTGCTGGAGGTGCGCCACGTCAACAATGATGATGTCGCCTACAAGACCGATTCGGAAAAGCAGCTGGAGCAACTGCAGCGCCGCCTGGCCGAGCGCAAGAAGGCCTACGAGCCGCTGCTGTCTTCCGACGAAGAGCGAAGGCTCTACGCCCAACTGCTCCAGGAACGCGAGCGCTACCAGCAACTGAGCCAGCAGGTGCTGGCGCTGTCACGCCAGGGCGAAAAGGAAAAGGCCCAGGCCGTGCTGGGCGGCGAGTCGCTGAAGCTCTACAACGATTCGTCGAACACGCTGGATCTGCTGGTCAAGCTCAACAGCGATGCGGCCGTGCAGGAAAGCCGCAATGCCGAGGCTGTCTATGGGCGCTCGGTCGTCGTCCTCAGCGTGGCGGCGCTGGCCGCCGTGCTGCTGGCCGTGCTGGCCGGGCTGTGGCTGACGCGCTCCATCCGCACGCCGCTGGCCCATGCGGTCGATGCCGCTGACCGCGTGGCCAATGGCGATCTGGGCGGGACCATCCGCATCGACCGCCATGACGAAACCGGCCTGCTGCTGGGCGCGCTGCAGCGCATGCAATCGAGCCTGGTGCAGACCGTGCGCAGCGTGCGCCAGAACGCCGAAGGCGTGGCCTCGGCCAGCGCGCAGATTGCCTCTGGCAATGCCGACCTGTCCAGCCGCACGGAAGAGCAGGCCAGCGCGCTGGAGCAGACGGCGGCATCCATGGAAGAGCTGGGCTCCACCGTGCGCCAGAACGCCGACAACGCACGCCAGGCCAATCAGCTGGCGCTCAATGCATCGAGCGTTGCGCGCCGCGGCGGCGACGTGGTGGCCGAGGCCGTGGAAACCATGAAGGGCATTAATGACAGCAGCCGGCGCATCGGCGACATCATCGGCGTGATCGACGGCATTGCCTTTCAGACCAACATCCTCGCGCTCAATGCCGCGGTGGAGGCTGCGCGTGCCGGTGAGCAGGGCCGGGGCTTTGCCGTGGTCGCGGGCGAGGTGCGATCGCTGGCGCAGCGCAGCGCCGAGGCGGCCAAGGAAATCAAGGCGCTGATCACGGCCAGCGTGGAGCGTGTGGAGCAGGGCTCGCAACTGGTGGACCGCGCAGGCACGACCATGACCGAAGTGGTGGCTGCCATCGGCCAGGTCACCGACATCATGGGCGAGATCAGCGCGGCCAGTACCGAGCAGAGCTCCGGCGTCGCCCAGGTCAGCGAAGCCGTCACGCAAATGGACCAGACCACGCAGCAAAACGCTGCCCTGGTCGAGGAAAGCGCGGCCGCCGCTGCCTCGCTGCGCAAGCAGGCGCAGGACCTGGTCGAGGCCGTGGCCGTGTTCCAGCTGCCGCGCGGTGCCATGGACAGCCATGCGCATGTGCCCAACAGGATGGTGGCGCAGGCCAGCGCCGCGCCACGCGCCGCAGCGCAGCCTGTCCGGCCGAACCCGCCGGCCAGCCCCGCACGGCCTGCGGCCTTGGGGGGCGGCGGTGCTGCAGCGGGTGGCGAGACACTGGCCCGCCGGCTTGAGCGCGATGCCACGCCTCCCATCCAGCCACGCCCTGGGCCCGCAGCAACAGGCAAGCCGGCTCCGCGCCAGCCCGGTCAGGGCGATGACGACTGGGAAACCTTCTGAACCTCAGTCCTGGCGCAGCGGGCTGTGCGCCTGCAGCTCCTGCAGGTAGCCGGCCATGCCTTCGCCCTCGCGGTCCAGAAAGCGCGAGATGGCGTCGGCGAAGGACGGGTGGGCAATCCAGTGGGCGCTGGGCGTCACCACGGGCAGCAGCGCCCGCGCCATCTTGTGTTCGCCCTGGGCGCCTCCCTCGAAGTGCGCAATCCCGCGTTCTATGCACCAGGCGATAGGCTGGTAGTAGCAGGCCTCGAAATGCAGGCAGTCCACGCGCTCCAGCGCGCCCCAGTAGCGGCCGTAGGCCGTGCCCTGCGGGATCTGCGGCGTGTCGCGGTCGCAGCTGCCGGCCGAAAGCCGTGCGGCTGCCGCATCGAGTGCGATCAGGCTGCAGGCCATGGGTTGGCCGTCGCGCTCGGCGACGAACATCAGCCAGTTCTCGGGCATCTGGTGCGCCATGGCCTCGAAGAAGGCCGGCTGGAGGTACGGGGCGTTGCCGTGTTCCAGATAGGTGCGTTCGTGGCAGCGATAGAAGAAGGCCCAGTCCTGGGCGCTCATGTCGGGGCCGTGCACTGCTCGAAAGCGCACGCCGGCCTCGTGCACCTTGCGCCGTTCCTGGCGAATCTTCTTGCGCTTTTCCTGGTTCAGCGTGGACAGAAAGTGGTCGAAGTCCCGGTGGCCCGCGCCCCCGGCGTTCTGGTTGCTCCAGTGGAACTGCACGGTGCTGCGCTGCATCCAGCCGTCGGCGTCGCAGGCTGCCAGATCCTCGGCATCGCTGAACAGCAAATGCAGGGAAGACAGCTGCTGCGCCTGGGCCCATTCGCGCACGGCGCGCACCAGGGCCGCACGCAGCAGCGGCGTGCGTGCCAGCAGCCGGCTGCCCGGCACAGGCGTGAAAGGCACGGCGAGCACGCCCTTGGGGTAGTAATCCAGCCCATGCTGGGCGTAGGCGCGCGCCCAGGCAAAGTCGAACACGTACTCGCCATAGGAATGCGCCTTGGCGTAGACCGGGCAGGCGGCGACCAGCTCGCCGCCCTGCCAGAGCGTGACCACGCGGGCGGCCCAGCCGGTTTGCGGCACGGCGCTGCCGCTGGATTCCAGCGCGCTCAGGTACTCGTGGCGCATGAAGGGGGTGGGCGCAGCCTGCGATGCCAGCAGCGCATTCCAGGCCTGGGCATCGAGCTGCTGCACGCTGTCCAGCACGCGGGTGATAATTGCGGTTTCAGCCATGCCATTCCTTGCAGGCCCGTGTGACGCGCGCTGCCGCCTTGCGCTGTGGGGTGGCCTTGTCGGCCCTGTTGGCTCCATTGCATTCCATGACGCTCTCCATCTGCACTGCCCAGCTCAACTTTGTCGTGGGCGATCTGCCCGGCAATGTCCAGAAAATCATTGCCGCAGCCCGTGAAGCTTATGCCACGGGAGCGCGCTTGCTGCTGACTCCCGAGCTTGCCCTGTGCGGCTATGCGGCCGAAGACCTCTATCTGCGTCCCGCCTTTCTGGACGCCTGCGATCAGGCCGTGCAGCAGCTGGCGCTGGAGACCGCGCAATGGCCGGGCCTGGCGCTGGTGCTGGGCCATCCCTGGCGCGACCCCGGCGCTGGTGGCGCGTTGCGCAATGCAGCCAGCGTGCTGCGCGACGGGCGCGTGGAATGCAGCTACGCCAAGCAATGCCTGCCCAACTACGGCGTGTTCGACGAGCAGCGCTACTTTGTGGCCGGCCAGTCGCCTTGCGTGGTCGAGGTCCAGGCAGTTCGCGTGGGCTTGCTGATCTGCGAGGACGCCTGGCATCCCGGGCCGGCAAGCGCGGCTGCCGCGGCGGGTGCGCAATTGCTGGCCGTGATCAATGCTTCACCCTTTCATGAGGGCAAGCAGGCCGAACGTGAAGCCACGCTGGCTGCACGTGCGCGTGAGACCGGCCTGCCCCTGGTCTACGCACATCTGGTCGGTGGCCAGGATGAAATTGTCTTCGATGGCAGCTCCTTTGCCGTGCACGCCGACGGCAGCATTGCCGCACGCGCGGCGGCCTTTGCCGAGGCGCTGCCGTTGGTGGAAGTGCGTGCCGGCGCGCAGGAATTGACGCTGGCCGCCGATGTGCAGCCACCGGTGGAGCACCTGCCGGCTCTGTGGTCCGCCCTGGTGCTGGCCGTGCGCGACTACGTGGGCAAGAACCGTTTCCCCGGCGCGCTGCTGGGCCTGTCGGGCGGGATTGACTCTGCGCTGGTGCTGGCGATTGCGGTCGATGCGCTGGGCGCGGACAAGGTGCACACGGTGATGATGCCTTCGCCCTATACGGCGGACATCAGCTGGATCGATGCGCGCGACATGGCCGAGCGTGTGGGCGTGCGCTATGACGAAATCTCCATCGCGCCCCAGTTCGAGGCCTTCAAGGCCGCCCTGGCCCCGGCCTTCGCGGGCCGCGCCGAGGACACGACCGAAGAGAACCTGCAGGCCCGCATCCGCGGCACCTTGCTGATGGGCCTGTCCAACAAGTTCGGCTCCGTGGTGCTGACCACCGGCAACAAGAGCGAGATGTCCACCGGCTACTGCACGCTCTATGGCGACATGGCCGGCGGCTTTGCCGTGATCAAGGACGTGCTCAAGACCGAGGTTTTTGCGCTGGCGCGCTGGCGCAATGCCAGCGATCCGTTCGGCACGGGGCTGGACCCCATTCCGGATCGCATCATCACGCGCCCGCCCAGCGCCGAACTGCGCCCGGACCAGAAAGACCAGGACAGCCTGCCCGCTTATGAGGTGCTCGACGCCATCGTGCGCCGATACATGGAAAATAACGAAAGCATCGCCTCCATCGTGGCCGACGGATATGCCGGCGCCGATGTGGAGCGAGTGACGCGCCTCATCCAGATCAACGAATACAAACGCCGCCAGGCGCCCGTGGGGCCGCGGCTGACGCGCCGCAGCTTCGGCAAGGACTGGCGCTACCCGATCACCAACCGCTTTCGCGCTTGAAGCACCTGAGGCGGCGGGGTTTCCTGGCCAGCCGTCTTGCCCCGTATTGCATGCACTGAGGAGTTCACCCCATGAAAATGATCACCGCCATCATCAAGCCGTTCAAGCTGGAAGAGGTCCGCGAGGCACTGGCCGACTGCGGCGTCAACGGCCTGACCGTCACCGAGGTCAAGGGCTTTGGTCGCCAGAAGGGCCATACCGAGCTCTACCGTGGCGCCGAGTACGTGGTGGACTTCCTGCCCAAGGTGAAGATCGAGGTGGTGGTCCGCACGGAAGACGTGGACCGCTGCGTGGATGCCATCGTCAACGTGGCCCGCACGGGCAAGATCGGTGACGGGAAGATCTTCGTCACCGCCGTGGAGCGCGTGGTGCGCATCCGTACCGGCGAACTCGACGACGGAGCCATCTGAACCCGGCAGCAGTGCAGGGCGCACGCGGCGCCCTGGGCTCGACATCCGGATTCCAGCGGCCACCCCTGAACGGGTGGCCGTTTCCGTTTCAGATCACGGCGCGCAAGGGGGCCGTTTCCAGGCCCGTGCCGGCGTTCTGCACCAGGGATTGCAGCAGTGAGGGGATGTCGCTGCCGCTTTCTATCAGTCCCATCTGCCACTCGCCCATGAAGCCATGGCCCACGCAGGTCTGCAGGAACTGCAGCATGCTGTCGTAGTAGCCGTCCACATTGAGCAGTCCGATGGGCTTGTCGTGGTAGCGCAGCTGGCGCCAGGTCCAGACCTCGAACAATTCCTCGAAGGTGCCTATGCCGCCGGGCAGGGCGACGAAGGCATCGCTGCGCTCGGCCATCATGGCCTTGCGCTCGTGCATGGTCTGGACGATGTGCAGTTCGTCGCAGGCATGGTTGGCCAGCTCCTTGTCCACCAGCGCCTGCGGGATCACTCCCACGACGCGGCCACCGGCCTGCCGCGTGGCCTCGGCCACCTCGCCCATCAGGCCGCTGCGCCCGCCGCCGTAGACCAACTGGCCGCCGTGCTCGCCAATCCAGCGGCCGGTGGCGCGGGCGGCCTCGATGAAACCGGGCTGGTCACCGGGGCGCGAGCCGCAATACACACAAATGGAAAACGTGGGATTTGTCATGCAATGAACCGTTGATAGAGAGCCGCCAGCCAGACGCCCGTGCACAGCAGCAGCGCCAGCAGCACGGCGGCGCTGCCCATGTCCTTGGCTTGCTTGGACAGGGCGTGCCATTCGGGGCCTATGCGATCGACCACGGCCTCGATGCCGCTGTTGAGCAATTCCACGATCAGCACCAGCAAGACCGTGCCCGCCAGCAGCGAGACCTCGATCCAGCTGCGTCCCAGCCAGAAAGCGGCAGGGACCAGCACGATGGCGGCCAGCGCTTCCTGGCGGAAGGCTTTCTCATTCCATCCGGCACGAAGGCCGGACAGCGAATAACCCGCAGCGTGCCAGACACGGTTCAGGCCCGTGCGGCTTTTCTGGGGATTGACAGGCGTGCTGTCGTTGGACTTGGGTGAAGCGGCGGGCATGCTGGGGAGTGTAGGAGATGCGATGCTGCCTTTGCCGCTCAGCGTTTTTTCCTGGGCGGCGGGGCCTGGTGGATCAGCTGTGTGCCGGCCCAGGCGTCATGCCAGAACTGGCGGCGCGGATGAAGGCGGCTGAGCAGGGCCCAGAGTGCCACCCACAGCACCAGCAGCACCAAGGTGGTCAAGGCCGGCACGCCGGTGGAGTAGGCCGCCAGCGGTGGCAGCAGCCAGATCCAGCTCAGCACATAGCGCCGCAGGGCGCGCAGCTGGCTGACGGGCTGGCCTGCAGCATCCACCAGGCGGATGTGCCAGGTCTTCATGGCCAATGTCTGCCCCTTGGACCAGAACCAGACGAAATAGATGCCCAGCACCACGAACATGAAGGCCTGCAGCGCATGGCGGTTGTCCATGGCGTTGCGCGTCTGAGACAAGGTGCCAAACAGATATCCGGCGATGAAGACCACGCCGAAAAGCAGCATGCCCTCATATAGCCAGCAGGCCATGCGCCGGGCCAGGCGCGGGGCCATCCGTGGATCGGCGGCGGAGCCGGCTGCCGTGGAGGTGGGGGAGGTGGCGTTCGTCATGCGGGCGTGTCGGGGCGCTGCATCAATGCGAAGGGGCTGCTTCGCCGTGCGAGGGCTGTGGGGTGGCCTCGGCGCCGTCATGCAGTTCCATGGGCGGCAAGGGCATGGGTGTGGCCGAAGGCACTTCCACCGGGGCTGTCTCCACCAGCGCAGGCGGGCGCACGGGATGGGTTTCCACGGCCGAAGGCGGCGCGACCGGTGGAACCGGAGGCGGCGGATTGTAGATGGTGGCTGGTGGAATCTTGGGGGGATTCGGAATGGTGGCCGGTGCCACCGAGGCCGCAGGAATCCGCGCCAGACGCTTGGGCGCCACGGGCTGTATGGCGTTGGCGGCGCCCTTGACCTTGGGCGCGGCGCGTGCAGCCAGAAGGCGTTTTTCTTCGTCGCTGAGCGCCTGGTAGGCCTCCCACTGGGCTCGCTTGTCCGTGGCAAGGCGGTTGGTCAGGGCGAAATTCAGGCGGGCCTGGCTGCGCTGCTGGGCGCTGAGGCTGGACCAGGTCTGCATGCGGTCGCGCAGCTTTTCCTGCTCCTTTTCGCTGAGCTTGTCCCAGCCTTCGGCCAATGCCATCCAGCGGCGCTTTTGCAGCGCGTCCATCATGGACCAGCGCTCGGAAAGGGGCTCGAGCACCCTGCTTTGCGCAGGCGTCAGCTCGGCCCAGCGTGGGCCGGAGGCCAGGGCCGTGGCGCGCTGGCGCGTGGCTGCGTCGCCATGCAGGGTCTTGGAGGCCGCAATGGTGGCCGGCGACACCGTGCTGGGCGCCAGCCGCACCTGTTGCACGACGCGCCAGCCGGTCCAGGCCAGCGCCATCAACAGCACCGCCGCCAGGATGGCGGCGGGTGATCGGTGGAACGCGGCGCGTGAATCAGTGGGCATGCAGGCAGGCAAGGCGGGTATCAGCGTTCCGTGTTGGTGGCCGAAGTCTTCAGGTACTGGATGAAACCGGGGTCGGCATAGGCGGCAGGGGGCAGGTCATCGGTCAGCAGGGCCGTATCGACCTCGGCAACCTCGGTCAGGCCAATCTGATCGGTCTGCACGTTGACGACCACCAGGCCAATGATGAGGGCCAGCACCGGCACGGCCGAGATCAGCGCGCGCCACCAGGTGCCGCCTTCGTCGCCAGAGCCCAGCGTCATGGTGCCACCCTGAGCCTGGGTTGCGCTGGCAGCCTGCACGGGCGCAGCGCGCAGTTCGCGCCGGCGAACGGACAGGGCGCGCTCGCGCCCAGCGCGCAGCCGCTCGGTGATGTCGTATGGCAGCAACGCCTCGCCGTCACCCAGGCGCGCGGTGATCCGGCGTGCGATGCGGTCGGCCGCCATTTCGCTGTGGAGAGTGAGAGTGGGCGCAGTCTTCATAGCTCGATTCCTTTGGCCTTCAGTGCCTTGCTCAATGTCTGGATGGCGCGGAAACAATGTGTTTTTACACTTCCTTCGGAA
Organism: Delftia tsuruhatensis NBRC 16741; assembly: GCF_001571325.1. GTDB lineage: Bacteria > Pseudomonadota > Gammaproteobacteria > Burkholderiales > Burkholderiaceae_C > Comamonas > Comamonas tsuruhatensis. Next base: position 125,110 of record NZ_BCTO01000024.1, on the reverse strand, counting down.
CACCCCATCGCGGCAGCGGTCTCCGCAACGTCCATCTCTTCCCAATAACGCATCAGGAATGCTTCGCGTTGACGCGCCGGCAGCTCCTGTATCTCTTTTTCAATGCTTTGCAAAATCTGCGCCCGCTCGGTCAGATCCTCGGCGCTGCGGGCGGTTTCGCCGTTCTGTGCGGAGTCGGCGTGGGTCTCGAGCCAGTCGAAGTCCGCATCGTCGCCGGCCGAGGCCTCCAGATCGCTCATGCGGGTGAAGAGGGCGTTCTGCGTCTTTTGCCTGCGAAACCAGTCCAGGGTGCTGTTGGACAGGATGCGCTGGAAGAGCATGGGCAGCTCGGTGATGGGCTTGTCGCCATAGTGCTGCGCCAGCTTGAGCATGCTGTCCTGCACGATGTCCAGCGCCGCCTCCTCGTCCCGGACGTGGAAAAAGCTGCGCTTGAAGGCACGCTTTTCTACGCTTTTGAGGAAGTCGGATAGTTCTTGCTCGGTTGCCAAAAGGAACGCAGGCCCGGATGAGGGGCTCGTTGAGGGGGGCTGAACGGACGCGGGACCCGATTATCGTACCGCAGTGTCAATTTTTTTCGCACGATGGCGCACAGGCTTGTTGCAGTGCGATAATGTCCGCTGCAATTCAAAAAGGCAAACGGGTCACGGTCCGGCGTTTACTCACTCGCCCATGTCTGTTGGTCCTAAGTCCCGCACCGGCCTCACAAGGGCTTCAGGCAAGGGGCACCCAAGGTTTTTCGTTAGAGAAATTCACAAAGGTTGATCATGGAAATTTCCAAAGCCGAGTACTCCAGCGCGGCAGCAGCGGCGTCGCAGTCCCATGCATCCCAGGAGCTGATGGGCTCCGAGATCCTCGTCAAGTCCCTGCAGGCCGAAGGCGTCAAGCAGCTTTGGGGCTATCCGGGCGGTGCGGTCCTGTACATCTACGACGCCCTCTACAAGCAAGACACCATTCAGCATGTGCTGGTGCGCCACGAGCAGGCGGCTGTGCATGCGGCAGACGGCTTTGCCCGTGCCACGGGTGAAGTCGGCGTGGCCCTGGTGACCTCGGGTCCCGGCCTGACCAACGCCGTCACCGGCATTGCCACCGCCTACACCGATTCCATTCCCCTGGTCGTGATCAGCGGCCAGACCTCGACGGCCTACATCGGCACCGATGCATTCCAGGAGTGCGACACCGTCGGCATCACCCGCCCCATCGTCAAGCACAACTTCCTGGTCAAGGATGTGCGCGAGCTGGCGGACACCATGAAGAAGGCCTTCCACATTGCGCGCACCGGCCGCCCCGGCCCCGTGGTGGTGGACATCCCCAAGGATGTGTCCTTCAAGAAGGCTCTCTACACCGGTTACCCCGAAAAGGTGGAGATGCGCTCCTACAACCCGGTGCGCAAGGGCCATGCCGGCCAGATCCGCAAGGCGCTGCAGTTGCTGCTGGCTGCCAAGCGTCCCTATATCTACACGGGTGGCGGCGTGCTGCTGGGCAATGCCTGCAACGAGCTGCGCACCCTGGTGGACATGCTGGGCTACCCGGTCACGCATACGCTGCTGGGCCTGGGTGCCTATCCGGCCAGCGACCGCAAGTTCCTGGGCATGCTGGGCATGCACGGCACCATCGAAGCCAACAACGCCATGCAGAACTGCGATGTGCTGCTGGCCGTGGGTGCGCGCTTCGACGACCGGGTGATCGGCAACCCCAAGCATTTCATGTCGGTGGAGCGCAAGATCATCCATATCGACATCGATCCCTCCTCCATCTCCAAGCGCGTGAAGGTGGACGTGCCCATCGTCGGCGACGTCAAGGAAGTGCTGACCGAGCTGATCTCGATGATCCGCGAGGCCAGCGCCCGTCCCGACGCTGCGGCCCTGGGCCAGTGGTGGGAGACCATCGAAGGCTGGCGCAGCCGCGACTGCCTGCAGTACAGCCGTGGCGACGGCTCGGTCATCAAGCCCCAGTACGTGGTGGAGACGCTGTGGAACATGACCCGCGACGCCGATGCCTACATCACGTCCGACGTGGGCCAGCACCAGATGTGGGCCGCGCAGTACTACCGCTTCGACGAGCCGCGCCGCTGGATCAACTCCGGCGGCTTGGGCACCATGGGCGTGGGCCTGCCCTACGCCATGGGCATCAAGCTGGCCAAGCCTGAATCCGAGGTGTTCTGCATCACGGGCGAAGGCTCCATCCAGATGAACATCCAGGAGCTGGCCACCTGCCTGCAGTACAACACGCCGGTCAAGGTGGTGTCGCTGAACAACCGCTACCTGGGCATGGTGCGCCAGTGGCAGGAGATCGAGTACTCGGGCCGCTACAGCAGCAGCTACATGGACTCGCTGCCCAACTTCGTGAAGCTGGCCGAGGCCTATGGCCACGTGGGCATGCTGATCGAGCGCCCCGAGGACGTGGAGCCCGCCCTGCGCGAGGCCCGCAAGCTCAAGGATCGGACGGTGTTCATGGACTTCCGCACCGATCCCACCGAGAATGTGTTCCCCATGGTGCAGGCCGGCCGTGGGATCACCGAGATGCTGCTGGGAGCTGACGACCTCTGAGCGAGCCCTTGGCTGGGTTCGCCAGGGCCTGTTCCTGCCGCATCTTCTTCAGTAGCCGCCCTCAAGGCGGCAACCCCTTGACGAATCTATTGCCTGCCAAGCCCGACGTTTACCGGCGCCGGGGGAGGGCAGCGAAAAGAGGAATCTTTCTTTCATGAAACACATCATTGCCGTGCTGCTCGAAAACGAGCCGGGAGCCTTGTCGCGCGTGGTGGGCCTGTTCTCGGCCCGCGGCTACAACATCGAATCGCTGACCGTGGCTCCCACGGAAGACGCATCGCTGTCGCGCATGACCATTCAGACGAATGGCTCCGAAGACGTGATCGAGCAGATCACCAAGCACCTGAACCGCCTGATCGAGGTCGTCAAGGTCGTGGACCTGACGGAAGGCTCCTATACCGAGCGCGAGCTCATGATGGTCAAGGTACGCGCCGTGGGCAAGGAACGCGAGGAGATGAAGCGCATGGCCGACATCTTCCGCGGCCGCATCATCGACGTGACCGAAAAGAGCTACACGGTCGAGCTGACCGGCGACCAATCCAAGAACGACGCCTTCCTGCAGGCGCTGGACCGCACGGCCATTCTGGAAACCGTGCGTACCGGCTCCTGCGGCATCGGCCGCGGCGAACGCATTCTGCGCGTTTGATGCGCTGCAACGCACCTGAAACCTGTCCCCTTCCCCTTTCAACCCCTACACACACACGAAGCCTGGAGCCAACATGAAAGTTTTCTACGACAAGGACTGTGACCTGAGCCTGATCAAGGGCAAGACCGTTGCCATCATCGGCTACGGCAGCCAGGGCCACGCACACGCTCAAAACCTGAACGAAAGCGGCGTGAAGGTCGTGGTCGGCCTGCGCAAGGGCGGCGCTTCCTGGGACAAGGTCGCCAAGGCTGGCCTGACCGTCGCTGAAGTCGACGACGCCGTGAAGGCCGCCGATCTGGTCATGATCCTGCTGCCGGATGAGAACATCCCTGAGGTCTACACCAACAACGTGGCCCCCAACATCAAGCAAGGCGCCACGCTGGCCTTTGCCCACGGCTTCAACATCCACTACAACCAGGTTGTGCCGCGCGCCGATCTGGACGTGATCATGGTCGCCCCCAAGGGCCCTGGCCACACCGTGCGCTCCGAATACCTCAAGGGCGGCGGCGTGCCTTCGCTGATCGCCGTGTACCAGGACAAGTCCGGCAAGGCCCGTGACCTGGCCCTGTCCTATGCCATGGCCAACGGTGGCGGCAAGGGCGGCATCATCGAAACCAACTTCAAGGAAGAAACCGAGACCGACCTGTTCGGCGAGCAGGCCGTTCTGTGCGGCGGCGCGGTGGAACTGGTGAAGATGGGCTTCGAGACCCTGACCGAAGCCGGCTACGCTCCCGAAATGGCCTACTTCGAGTGCCTGCATGAGCTCAAGCTCATCGTGGACCTGATGTACGAAGGCGGCATCGCCAACATGAACTACTCGATCTCGAACAACGCCGAATACGGCGAGTACGTGACGGGTACAGAAGTCATCAACGACAAGTCGCGCGAAGCCATGCGTGCTGCCCTCAAGCGCATCCAGACCGGCGAATACGCCAAGATGTTCATCCAGGAAGGCCGCACCAACTACCCGAGCATGACGGCCCGCCGCCGCATGAACGCCGAACACGCCATCGAAAAGGTGGGCGGTCAGCTGCGCGCCATGATGCCCTGGATCTCCAAGAACAAGCTGGTTGACCAGAGCCGCAACTGAGATTGCTGCATTCCATCTTGCATGGGTCGCGCATGCGGCCTACGCAAGGTGCAGGACAAGGCCACCCCGACGGGTGGCCTTTTTCGTGCACAGAAGGGGGCAGCGCGCAGGTACACTGACCCTTTCGGGGCGGCACTGTCCGCTCCCTTAGAATACTATCGTTTTAATAGCTGCTCACGCTTGCGTGCGCTGTGCTGGAGGCCGGATTGATGCAAAACCACAATGAGTCCAACGAAATCGAAGGCGTGGTGGTGCGCAAGCGCCGCAAGGGTATCTACATCCTGCCCAACCTGTTCACGCTGGCTGCGCTGTTCGGTGGCTTCTACGCCATCGTGATGGCCATGAACGGCCGCTTCGAACTGGCTGCCGCAGGCGTGTTCTGCGCCATGGTGCTCGACAGCCTTGACGGCCGTGTGGCACGCATGACCAATACGCAGAGCGCTTTCGGGGAGCAGATGGATTCGCTGTCGGACATGGTGTCCTTCGGCGCCGCTCCCGCCTTGATCGCCTATGAGTGGGCGCTCAAGGGCATTGGCCGCTGGGGCTGGATTGCAGCCTTCGTCTATTGCGCCTGCGCTGCGCTGCGGCTGGCGCGCTTCAACGTCAACACCGGCACCGTGGACAAGCGCTGGTTCCAGGGCCTGCCTTCGCCCGCCGCTGCAGCGCTGGTCACCGGCTTCATCTGGCTGCTGGACGAGGCGGGCCTGCTGCGCGGCCAGGATGCCTGGCTGAGCTGGACGCAGATCACCTGGATCATGTTCTTCCTGACGCTGTACGCGGGCCTGACCATGGTCACCAACGTGCCTTTCTACAGCTTCAAGGACGTGCATTTCAAGAAGAGCGTGCCCTTTGCGGCCATCGTGCTGATCGCCCTGGGCATCGCCATCATCAATATCCATCCGCCCATCGTGCTGTTCGGCGTGTTCCTGCTCTACGGCTTCTCGGGCTACGGCGTCTATGCATGGCGCAAGGCCAAGGGCCAGCGCACCAGCGTCATCAGCACCTCGACCGATGAGCCTGAAGAGCGCGGCCTGCACAAATGATGCGCCGCAGCATCTTCACAGCGCCTGAGAACCTGTGCTAAAGTGACCCGCATGCAATACCTGTCGCTAGCTCTACTACTGATGTCCCACGGGCAGAGACAGTAGCGCGCGCGTACATTCCTACTTTCACGGCCCGTTTGCACCAGCGACGGGCCGTTTTGCGTTTGTGGGGTCGCTGGAGCAGGTGGGTCTTGTTTTTACCTAGACGATAGAAAGCACTTCAGCCATGTTGCAAAACCCTTCGACCAAGTACCGTCCGTTCGCTCCGGTCCGCCTGCAAGACCGCCGCTGGCCCGATGCGGTGATCACCCAGGCCCCGGTCTGGTGCAGCGTGGACCTGCGCGATGGCAACCAGGCGCTGATCGAGCCCATGGACATCGATCGCAAGATGCGCATGTTCGAGCAGCTGGTGAAGATCGGCTTCAAGGAAATCGAGGTCGGCTTTCCTTCCGCGTCCCAGGTCGAGTTCGACTTCATGCGCAAGCTCATCGAGGAAAACCGCATTCCCGATGACGTGACCGTCCAGGTGCTGACCCAGGCGCGCGAGCACCTCATCCGCCGTACCTTCGAGGCGCTCGAAGGCGTGCCCCGGGCCATCGTCCACCTCTACAACGCCACCGCGCCCGTGATGCGCCGCGTGGTATTGAACATGAGCGAGGACGAGATCGTCGAGCTGGCCACCACCAATGCCCGCATGTTCAACGAGATCGCTGCCGGCTATCCCCAGACGCAGTGGACCTTCCAGTACTCGCCCGAGATGTATTCGGACACCGAGCTGGAGTTTTCCAAGCGCGTCATCGATGCCGTCACCGATGTATGGCAGCCCACGCCCGAGCGCAAGTGCATCATCAACCTGCCCACCACCGTGGAGCACTCCACGCCCAACATCTTCGCCGACATGGTGGAGTGGACGCATCGCCACATCCAGCGCCGCGACTCCATCGTGCTGTCCGTGCATCCGCACAATGACCGCGGCACGGGCACGGCCACGGCCGAGCTGGCGTTGATGGCCGGTGCGGACCGCCTTGAAGGCTGCCTGTTCGGCAATGGCGAGCGCACGGGCAACCTCGATGTGGTCAACGTGGCGTTGAACATGTACATCCAGGGCGTGTCGCCTGGCCTGGATTTCTCCGATATCGACGGCATCCGCAGCACGGTCGAGCATTGCAACCAGCTGCCCGTGCATCCGCGCCATCCCTATGTGGGCGATCTGGTCTACACCTCGTTCTCGGGCTCGCACCAGGATGCCATCAAGAAGGCCTTCGCCGATCGCAAGGACGGCGACATCTGGGACATGCCCTATCTGCCCATCGACCCCAAGGACCTGGGCCGCAGCTACGAGGCCGTGATCCGCGTCAACAGCCAGTCCGGCAAGGGCGGCATCGCCTATCTGCTTGAAAGCGAGTATGGCCTCCAATTGCCGCGTCGCCTGCAGATCGAGTTCAGCCAGGTGGTGCAGCGCGAGATGGATGCCAGCGGCAAGGAGCTGGCCGCGGCCGACCTGTGGTCGCTGTTCCAGCGCGAGTACGGCCTGCAATCCGTGCAGGCACCGCATTACCGCCTCAGCGAGAACGACGGCGTGGTCAGCCTGTCGGCCGATCTGTCCGTTGACGGCGGCAAGCGCACGGTCGAGGCGCAAGGCACGGGGCCCATCGATGCCTTCGTGCAGGCGCTGAGCGAGCACAGCGGCCGGGCCGTGCGCGTGCTGGACTACAACGAGCATGCCATCGGCGAGGGTGCCAATGCCAAGGCCATTGCCTACGTGGAACTGCGCGTGGACGAGTTGCACGTGTGCTACGGCGTCGGGGTTGATGCGAATATCGTCTCCGCTTCGTTCCGGGCCATCATGTCGGGCTTGCAGCGCGTGCCCTCTGCCGAGAAGGTGACGGTGCAGGAGGCGGTTGCCGCTTAAATTCCATTGCCTAGCCGGTGCAGCCACAAGCGCACCGGCTTTTTTCATCACCTGCCCGTGGGCAGGAGATTCGCATCCACAAGAAAGACGAGACTCCCATGACCGACCAATTGATCATTTTCGACACCACCTTGCGTGACGGCGAGCAGTCGCCCGGTGCCTCCATGACCCGCGACGAAAAGCTGCGCATCGCGCGCCAGCTCGAGCGGCTGAAGGTCGATGTGATCGAGGCCGGTTTTGCGGCGAGTTCCAATGGCGACTTCGAGTCGGTGCAGGCCATTGCGCGCGCCATCAAGGACTCCACCATCTGCTCGCTGGCCCGTGCCAATGACCGCGACATCGCCCGTGCGGCCGAGGCTCTGAAGGACGCCAGCCGCGCGCGCATCCACACTTTCATTGCCACCAGTGCGCTGCACATGGAGAAAAAGCTGCGCATGACGCCCGAGCAGGTGCTGGAGCAGGCGCGCCAGTCGGTGCGATTTGCGCGCAACCTGATCGCCGACATCGAGTTCAGCCCCGAAGACGGCTACCGCAGCGACCCGGACTTTCTGTGCCGCGTCATCGAGACGGTGATTGCCGAAGGCGCGACCACCATCAACGTGCCCGACACCGTGGGCTACGCCATTCCGGAGCTGTACGGCGCCTTCATCAAGAACCTGCGCGAGCGCGTGCCCAACAGCGACAAGGCCGTCTGGAGCGTGCATTGCCACAACGACCTGGGCATGGCCGTGGCCAACTCGCTGGCCGGCGTCAAGCTTGGCGGGGCGCGCCAGATCGAGTGCACCATCAACGGCCTGGGCGAACGCGCGGGCAACTGCTCGCTCGAGGAGGTGGTGATGGCCATCAAGACGCGCAAGGACTACTTCGGCCTTGACGTCAACATCGACGCCCAGCACATCGTGGCCGCCAGCCGCATGGTCAGCCAGACCACGGGCTTCGTGGTGCAGCCCAACAAGGCCGTCGTGGGCGCCAACGCCTTCGCCCACGCCTCGGGCATCCATCAGGATGGCGTGCTCAAGGCGCGCGACACCTACGAAATCATGCGTGCCGAGGATGTGGGCTGGAGCGCCAACAAGATCGTGCTGGGCAAGCTCAGCGGCCGCAATGCCTTCAAGCAGCGCCTGCAGGAGCTGGGCGTGGAACTCGACAGCGAGGCCGCGATCAACACTGCCTTTGCGGCCTTCAAGGAACTGGCCGACCGCAAGAGTGAAATCTTCGACGAGGACATCCTGGCCCTGGTGACCGAGCAGGATGCGCATCAGCAGGCCGATCCCTTCCAGTTCATCTCGCTGGCCCAGCAAAGCGAAACGGGTGAGCGCCCACACGCGTCGGTGGTGTTCAGCCGCGATGGTCGTGAGATCAAGGCCCAGTCCGACGGCAATGGCCCGGTCGATGCCTCGTTCAAGGCCATCGAGTCCGAGGTGAAGAGCGGTGCCGAGATGCTGCTGTACTCGGTCAACGCCATCAGCGGCTCCACCGAGAGCCAGGGCGAAGTGACCGTTCGCCTGCAGCGCAGCGGGCGCGTGGTCAACGGCGTGGGAGCGGACCCGGACATCGTCGTGGCCTCGGCCAAGGCCTATCTGAGCGCGTTGAACAAATTACACAGCAATGCAGAGGTCGTGGCTGCGCAGGGGTGAGCACTCGCCTTATAATTTCATTTAAATTATCGAAAAGTCGCACAAGTTATTGTCACAGTGCGACTTTTTCGATTAATGTAAGGTCTAGTCACAAATTCTTGCTGCTTGGAGCATTTCTCATGCCCACCCTACGCCGTGCCCGCCTCGGTCGATTTGCTCAGGTTCTCTCGTTGCTGGCCCTGAGTTGTGCTCTCACTGCCCCGGGCGCGCATGCCGCACCGGCCAAGAAAGTTGCCAAGAAACAGGTGGCCGTGGCCCCTGTCAAGAAGAAGGCCGTGAAGGAGCGCGCCACGGCGGCTCCCCAGGGCAAGCGCGTTGCCAAGAGCGCGCGCCAGCCCAGCCGCGTGGCCGCCCGCAGCGCTGCCAGCCCCATTCGTGCCGTTGCCTACGAGCCACGCCTGTCGTTCGGGCAGATGGCCGGGCTGCATGCAGTGGCCGATCCTCTTGATCTCAAGAGCAGCGTGGCCCTGGTCATGGACCAGGACACCCACGAAGTGCTGCTCAGCAAGAACGACCATGCCGTGCTGCCCATCGCCTCGCTGACCAAGCTGATGACGGGTCTGCTGATTTCCCAGGCCCATCTGCCCATGGATGAATCCATCACCATCACGCAGGATGATGTGGATACCGAAAAGGGCAGCAGTTCGCGCCTGGCCGTGGGCACCACGCTCACCCGTGCCGAAATGCTGCACCTGGCCCTGATGTCCAGCGAAAACCGTGCTGCCCATGCGCTGGGTCGCACCTTCCCAGGTGGCCTGGATGCCTTCGTCCAGCAGATGAATGCCAAGGCGCGCCTGCTGGGCATGACCGATACCCGTTACGTGGAGCCCACCGGGCTGTCCAGCCGCAACCAGTCCAGCGCCCGTGATCTGGCCGTGCTCGTGAATGTGGCGCACAGTGATCCGCTGGTACGCGAGTACACCACTTCGCCCGGCTATGAAGTGGCCGTGGGCCGCCGCACGCTGCAGTACAACAACACCAACCGCCTGGTGCTGAGCCCGACCTGGGATATCGGCCTGCAAAAGACCGGCTACATCTCCGAAGCGGGTCGCTGCCTGGTCATGCAGGCGCAGGTGGCTGGCCGCAAGATCATCATGGTCTTCCTGGACTCTGCCGGAAAGTTCAGCCGCCTGGGCGATGCCGAGCGCGTACGCCACTGGGTGGAATCCATGGGGCAGGTGGCCGGCGATTCCATGATCCACAAGGTCAAGGGCTGAGTTTCCTCCCCCGCAACAACAAAGGCGCCCTGGGCGCCTTTGTTGTTTTTGATGACCGGTTTTGCTGCTTGCGGATGGCTGCTTGCAGATCAGTGGCTGCTGCGCGCGTAGGGATTGGGGGGCGGGGCTGCAGGGCGGACCGCATTGAAGCCCAGGGCGCCCGAGATCTCCTGCGCGGTGGCCTGGAGCTTGGACAACCAGCTTTCGTCCAGCCGGTCGGCGGGAGCGGAGATGGACAGGCCGGCCACCAGCTTGCCCTGGTCGTCATAGATGCCGGCGGCCATGCAGCGCACGCCCAGCTCCAACTCCTCGTTGTCGCGGGCGACGCCATGGTGGCGTACCTTGTCCAGCTCGTTTTCCATGTCGGCAAGCCGCGTGATGCTGAAGTGCGTCTTGCCGGGAAGGCCGGTGCGTGTGGCGTAGGCGCGCACCTGCTGCGCATCATCGGCCGCCAGAAACAGCTTGCCATTGGATGTGAGGTGCAGCGGCGCATGGCCGCCGATGGCGCGCACCACCTGCATGCCCGAGCGCTCGCTGTAGGCGCGTTCCACATAGACGATTTCATCGCCCTGGCGCACGCTGAGGCTGACCGGCTGCTGGATCTGCTTGTGCAGCTGGCGCATGGGAATCAGGGCTGCTTCCCGCACGCTCAGGCGGGCCTTGACCAGGTTGCCCAGCTCCAGGAAACGCATGCCCAGCCGATAGCTGCCCGATTCGGGGCGGTCGACGAAGCGGCCGATGGCCAGGTCGTTGAGAATGCGGTGCGTGGTGGAGGGGTGCAGGCCGGTGCGCTCGCTGATCTCCTTGAGCGATACCGCTTCCTCACGCGAGGCCAACACGTCGATCAACGTGAACATGCGTTCCAGGACCTGGACGCTGGGCTTGGGCGAGGCCGCGTTATCGTCTTTTTTCATGAGGCGCAAGGGGATTTCGGGATTCGGTCATTCTAGCGGCGGGCATGGCTTGGCGGCATATGTGCCGCCTGCAAACAGCGGCCATGTGCATAAGAAATGTCGCTGAAAAGGGCGCGGTGGCGCCATATCAGCGTGGGAGCTGATCCACGCGCTGCCAGCGCTCGTCCACGCGCACTTCATGGGGAAGAAAGCGCGCCTTGTAATTCATCTTCTGGCTGTCGGCGATCCAGTAGCCCAGATAGACATAGGGCAGGCTCATGGAGCGTGCCTGATCGATCTGCCACAGCACGTTGAACGTGCCGTAGCTGGCCTGGTCATCGGGCTCGTAGAAGGTGTAGACGGCGGACAGCCCGTCTTCCAGCACATCGAGGATGGAGACCATCTTCAGCCTGCCGACTGCGCCGTCGGCCGCCGGTGCGCGGAACTCCACAAGCCGTGAGTTGACGCGGCTTTGCAGCAGGAACTGCGTGTACTGGTCCACGCTGTCGTGGTCCATGCCGCCGCCGCTGTGACGGCTTTGCTGGTAGCGCAGGTACAGCTGGTAATGCTCGTTCGAGTAATGCAGGCGCTGGATCGATGCCGTGAGATCGGCGTGGCGCACGGCGGCGCGGCGCTGGCTGCGGTCCGGGCGGAAATCGTGGACCAGGATGCGCATGGGCACGCAGGCCCGGCAACCATCGCAATACGGCCGGTAGGTGAACATTCCGCTGCGGCGAAACCCCAGGGAGACCAGCTCCGAATAGGCGCTGTTCTGGATCAGGTGGCTGGGCGTGGCCACTTGCGAACGCGCCAGCCGGCCATCCAGGTAGCTGCAGGGATAGGCGGCTGTGGCGTAGAACTGCAGGGCCTGCAGCGGAAGATCGTTCGGGTGCGTCATGGTGTGCTGGCGGCAGCCGGTGATGTGCTGCCGGCGTCACCGGACGGCGGCAGCAACTCGTTCCAGTATACGTTTTCGAATTGCCAGTGCATGGGCGACAGCTGGCTTTGCTCTGCCACGGTGCGCAGGAACTGGGAGCGGGGCATCTCGCGCGCGCCCAGCGAAGCCAGGTGCTGCGTGGCCTGCTGGCAATCGATTTGCGCGGCGCCTTGGTGCCGGCACAGCGCCACCAGTGCCGACAGTGCGATCTTGGATGCGTCTGTGGCATGCGCGAACATGGACTCGCCGAATACGGCGCGGCCCAGCGCCACGCAGTACAGGCCGCCCACCAGGCGCCCGTCGATCCAGGTTTCCACGCTGTGGGCTGCACCCTGGCGGTGCAGTTCGGTATAGGCGTCGAGAATTTCCTGCACGATCCAGGTGCCATCCTGATCGCGGCGCACCGTTTGGGCGCAGTGCTGCATCACGGCCTCGAAAGCGCTGTCGATGCGGATCTCGCAGCCGGCGGTGGAGCGAAAGCGCTGCAATGTCTTGCGCAGGCTGCGGTGCAGCCGGAACTGCGATGTCTGCAGCACCATGCGTGGATCGGGCGACCACCATAGCGTGGGCTGGCCTTCGCTGAACCAGGGAAAAATGCCCTGGCTGTAGGCGATGCGCAGGTGCGCCGCATCCAGCGTGCCGCCTGCGGCCAGCAGGCCCGGAATCGGGTCGTTGGGGCCCCATGCCGTTTCCACAGGAGGGAAGGCCTGGTGGGGAATGAGCCATGGGAGGGGGTGGGACATGATCGGGTGCGGACTGAAAAATAATGGATTCGTGCTTCTCTGCAGCCGCAGTCTTGCACAAACCATGGTGAAGAGGGTTGCGTGGATGCGAGAGCATCGCCTGGCCGGGGTAAGTGAACCTCCTACGCGGCCTTGTCCCGCCGGGGGACAGCGCCGCCAGGCCGGGTTGGCTATCCTGGGCTTGTCTTCTTGCGGATGCATGGCTTTCGCTGCGAAGACATCGAAGGAGGATGAGCGATGTTTTTCAGCAAAATCTTTGGCGCAAGCCTTGCCGAGCCGCGCTATATCCGTCGCACCCGGGCCTACCTGCAGGAGGCACGCATGGCGATGCTGGAGCACACCATTGCTGCCGAATACTACAAGTCCTCTGCGGACATGTATGCGGAGCGGGCTGCGCGGCTGGAGGAAGAGCTGCGTGCATGGGAAGAGGGCGTGGAGCAAGCGCGCGCTGCGCACGGTGCGCGTCGCGCACATGCCAAGCACGGCAAGCCTGTCACCGTGGAGTCGGTCGCCCCTGCCGCAGCGCCGAGCACGCCGACTGTCGGCATGGTGCGCGCAGCCTGAGCAAACAAAAAAGCCCGCATGCGCTGGCATGCGGGCTTTTTATCTGGCTCCTCAACCTGGGCTCGAACCAGGGACCTACGGATTAACAGTCCGGCGCTCTACCAACTGAGCTATTGAGGAATATGTTGGTGCTGGGCCCTGTGCGATTGCAAGGCCGCTGAAATTTGGCTCCTCAACCTGGGCTCGAACCAGGGACCTACGGATTAACAGTCCGGCGCTCTACCAACTGAGCTATTGAGGAATATGTGTCTATCGACAAAGATCCTGTGCGATTGCAGGGTCTTGAAATTCTTTGGCTCCTCAACCTGGGCTCGAACCAGGGACCTACGGATTAACAGTCCGGCGCTCTACCAACTGAGCTATTGAGGAACAAGACCTAGATTATATGACGTAAAAAACACGTCACAGAAAACTCGGGGAATTTTTTTCAGCAGGCCTGCCGCAGGCCTTCATTCTCAGGGCTCTGGCCTGAACCACAGCCACACCAGCACGCAGCCCATGGACGTCAGCGCCACGGCCTGTACCCAGGCGGGCGGGCGTGTCCACAGCAGGATGACGGCGCACAGGCTCATCATGGCGCTGGCGCTCCATTTGGCGCGCCGGCTCACGCAGCCACCCCGCGCCCAATTGCGCAGCATGGGCCCGAACAGGCGATGGCGCCACAGCCAGGTGTGCATGCGCTGCGAGCTGCGCGCCGCGGCCCATCCTGCCATGAGCACGAACACCGTGGTGGGCAATCCTGGAATGAAGATGCCGGCAATGCCCGTCGCCAGGCTCAGGCAGGCAAACAGCTGCAGCGCCCAGCGCAACGGCGCGGCCGGCATGCGGTGCAGGGGCGGGGGATCATCATCATTGAAGGCCTGCGCCATGCCTGCCTGCGCAGTGGCATCCGGCTGCCGGGCCTGTGCCGCGGGTGTTTGCTGCGCGCCTGTGTCACGGTCCTCTGAGGACGCGGCGGCTGACTCTCTGGCGGTGCTGGGCATGCTGCGATTGTGCCAGCGCGGTGTGGCCATGGCGGCCAAGGGGCCCGAGAGGGGGTGATCGGGGGGGCGAAGCAGGTGGGTGTGGTCAAGGTGCGCGGTGCGCCCGCTATGCTTGGCGACCCGCATTTCCTGCATCACCGTGCACTGCCATGACTGTACGCACCATATTGAAAATGGGTGATCCGCGCCTGCTGCGCGTCGCCCAGCCCGTGACCGAATTCGACACCGACGAACTGCACCTGCTGCTCAGCGACCTGCTGGACACCATGCATGCCGCCAATGGCGCGGGGCTGGCCGCGCCGCAGATTGGCGTGGACCTGCAGATGGTGGTGTTCGGCTCCGGCCTGCCCAATCCGCGCTACCCCGATGCACCGGTGGTGCCGCGCACCGTGCTCATCAACCCGGTCATCACGCCCATCGGCGAAGACGAACAGATGGACTGGGAAGGCTGCCTGTCCGTACCCGGCATGCGTGGCATGGTGCCGCGCTGGAGCCGTATCCGCTACACGGGCTTCGATGTCTTTGGCGATGCGATCGATCGCACGGTGGATGGCTTTCATGCGCGGGTGGTCCAGCATGAGTGCGACCACCTCTGGGGAAAGCTCTATCCCATGCGCATGCGCGACTTCCGCCAGTTCGGCTTCACCGATGTGCTGTTCCCCGGCATCAGCGCTGCCGAGGATGACTGAGCGGACTTGCTTGCCGCTGTAATTCCAGGATCTGCGGTCAGGTCTTTGTATACAAATCGGTAGACAATTTTTCCATGCTGGCGCCGTACAGTGGCACTTCCCGCGAAGGCGGGGATTGTGTGCGTGCGCCCGCCAAGAGCTGCCAAGCAGCCACCGGGCTTCGCGATGCAGGATGCAGGAGAGCGCGGCCTATCGGGTCGGCGGCAAAGGGTGCGCGGGGGTGTGCCTGCCGCCAGCCGGCTGCCGCGTACTTGTCCGGCGTTCTGTGAACAAGAGGACAAGGAGACAGCAATGGAAAAAAGTTCTGGCAATGCGCCGGCCCTGGGCGCAGACATCCGCCCGGAGGACGAGCAACTCGGCCTCACGGCCAACACCCTCTATGGTTTGCAGCATGTGCTGACCATGTACGGCGGCATCGTGGCCGTGCCCCTGGTCATGGCCAATGCGGCGGGCATGTCGGCGGCCGACACGGGCCTGCTGATCACGGCCTGCCTTTTCATGGGCGGGCTGGCCACGCTGCTGCAGACGCTGGGCATTCCGTTCTTCGGCTCGCGCCTGCCGCTGGTGCAGGGCGTGTCCTTCTCGGGCGTGGCCACCATGGTCAGCATCCTGCATACGGGCGGCGGCATGCAGGGGGTGCTGGGCGCCGTGCTCTTTGCCTCGGTGTTCGGCCTGATCATTGCGCCCATCTTCTCCAAGCTCACGCGCTTTTTTCCTCCGCTGGTCAATGGCTGCGTGATCACCATCATCGGCCTGTCGCTGATGCCGGTGGCCGCCCACTGGGCCATGGGTGGCAATCCCCAGGCGGCCGACTACGGAAGCATGGGCAACATCGGCCTGGCCGGGCTGTCCCTGGTCATCGTGCTGGCGCTGAGCAAGCTGGGCAACGCCATGATCTCGCGCCTGTCCATCCTGCTGGCCATCGTCATCGGCACGGCGGTGGCGGCCATGATTGGCAAGTCCGACTTTTCCGAGGTGGGCAGCGGTGCGTGGTTCGCCGTGCCCATGCCGCTGCACTTCGGCTGGCCGACCTTCAGCCTGGCGGCGACGCTTTCCATGTCCATCGTGATCCTGGTGACCTTGGTGGAGACCTCGGCCGACATCCTGGCCGTGGGCGACATCGTGGGCACCCGCGTGGATTCGCGCCGCCTGGCCGACGGCCTGCGTGCCGACATGCTGTCCAGCGTGGTGGCGCCGTTCTTCGGTTCGTTCACGCAGAGCGCCTTTGCCCAGAACGTGGGCCTGGTCGCGGTCACGGGCATCAAGAGCCGCTATGTGGTGGCCTTCAGCGGGCTGATCCTGATCGCCTTCGGACTGCTGCCCATCATGGGGCGCATCGTGGCCTGCGTGCCGCCCTCGGTGCTGGGCGGCGCGGGCCTGGTGCTCTTTGGCACGGTGGCAGCCAGCGGCATCCGCACGCTGGCCAAGGTGGACTATCACAACAACATGAACCTGATCATCGTGGCGGCGTCCATCGGCATGGGCGTGCTGCCCATGGTCAAGCCGGACTTCTATCACCACTTCCCGGACTGGTTCGCCACCATGTTCCATTCGGGCATCAGCTCCACTGCGGTGACCGTGCTGCTGCTGAACCTGGTCTTCAACCACTTCAAGCAGGGCAACCCCGAAGAGCCATCGGTGTTCGGCGCCGGATCGGAGCGCGTGCTCAGCGAGGCTGTGCTGTCTGCCCTGGCCGATGGCGACCGGGTGGTCGACGGCAAGCTCTATGACCGCGAGGGCAAGCAAGTGGCCACGGTGTCGGCGCCTGCGTCCGCCATGCACTGATGGCTGCATCCCCGCCTGCCAGCGCATGAACCCGACGAGCCCGCCCTGCACAACAGGGCGGGCTTTTTTTGCGCAATCGGCTCAGACTGCCAGGGCCTGCAAAAGCTCGGTCTCTATGAGCAGCTGGCGCTGGTTGTTCTGCAGCTCCGCACCCTCGATGAGGAAGCTGTCCTCCACGCGCTCGCCCAGCGTGCTGACCTTGGCCAACTGCACGCTCAGGTGGTGCTGGGCCAGGATGCGCGCCACGGTGTAGAGCAGGCCGGCGCGGTCCGTGGCCGAGATGGACAGCAGCCAGTGCTGGGCCTTGTCGTCGGGTCGCAGCGTGACGCGCGGCGCGAAGGGGAAGCTCTTGACGCGGCGCGACAGGCGCCGGGGCGAGGGCTCGCGCAGCGGTCCGCCCTCCATCAGGGCGGCGACCAGGTCGTTCTCGACCATGTGCATGAGTTCGCGGTACTGCTCCTGCATGGCGGGCGCCACCACCTGGAAGGTGTCCAGCGCATAGCTGTTGTGGGCCGTGTGCACGCGCGCATCCAGGATGGAAAACGCTGCGCGGTCGAAGTAGCCGCAGATGCGCGCGAACAGATCGGGCTGGTCGGGTGCGTAGACCAGCACCTGCAGTCCCTCGCCCGCCAGTGAGCGGCGCGCACGCACCACGGGGCGGGTGGTGCCCACGTGGCGCGACAGGTGGCGTGTGTGCCAGGCGATGTCGGCGGCCTCATGGCGCATGAAGTAGTCCACGCCCAGCGTGTCCCAGAGCTTCTTGTGGGACTCGAAGGGCTGGGCCGTCAGCGCCAGCTGCACCAGAGCCTCGCGCCGGCGCGCCTCGATCTCGGCGGCCGCGTCGGGCGCGCGGCCACCCATTACGCGCAGGGTCAGGCGATAGGTGTCCTCCAGCAGCTTGCCCTTCCAGGCGCTCCACACCTTGGGGCTGGTGCCACGGATGTCGGCCACGGTGAGCAGGTACAGCGCCGTGAGGTTGCGTTCGTTGCCCACGCGCTCGGCAAAGGCCTGGATCACTTCGGGATCCGACAGATCCTGCTTTTGCGCGACCTGGCTCATGGTCAGGTGCTCGCGCACGAGGAACTCGATCAGCTCGGCGTCGGCGCGCGCAATGCCGTGGGCACGGCAAAAGCGCTTGGCCTCCACGGCGCCGATGATGGAGTGGTCGCCGCCGCGGCCCTTGCCGATGTCGTGGAACAGCGCGGCCACGTACAGCAGCCAGGGCTTGTCCCAGCCGCTGGCCAGCTGGGAGCAGAACGGGTACTCATGCGCATGCTCGGCCATGAAAAAGCGCCGCACATTGCGCAGCACCATGAGAATGTGCTGGTCCACCGTGTAGACGTGGAACAGGTCGTGCTGCATCTGGCCCACGATGCGCCGGAAGGGCCACAGGTAGCGCCCCAGCACCGAGGTCTGGTTCATCAGCCGCATGGCATGCGTGATGCCGCTGGGCTGCTGCAGGATCTTCATGAACGTGGCGCGGTTGACCGGGTCGCGCCGGAAGGCCGCATCCATCAGGTCACGCGCGCCGTACAGCGCGCGCAGCGTGCGTGCCGACAGGTCGGTGAGGCCCACATGGGTCTCGTACATCAGGAAGGTTTCGAGGATGGCATGCGGCTCGCGCTCGTACAGATCGTCGCTGGCCACTTCGATGGTGCCGGCCTTCTCGTAGAAGCGGGAGTTCAGCCGGATCCGCGGCGTGGGGCGTGGGTTCAGGCGCTCCTCGATGTTCAGGCGCAGGATCTGGCACAGCTGGGTCACGGCCTTGGCTGCCCAGTAGTAGTGGCGCATCAGCGTCTCGCTGGCGCGCATGGCCAGCTTGCGGCCCTCGGCCGAGGTGGAGCGGTAGCCAAAGGCCTCGGCCACGGCGGTCTGCTGGTCGAAAACCAGGCGGTCCTCGTGCCGGCCCGCCACGGCGTGCAGGCGCGCGCGTATCAGGCTGAGCATGGCCTCGTTGTCTTCGAGCTGCTGGCGCTCGAAATCGGTGATCAGTCCCTTTTCCGCCAGGGCCTGCCAGCTGTGGCCCAGGCCTGCGGCGCGGGCCAGCCAGATCATGGTGTGCAGATCGCGCAGGCCGCCGGGCGATTCCTTGCAGTTGGGCTCCAGCGAGTAGGGCGTGCTCTCGTACTTGTTGTGGCGCTGGCGCATTTCCAGCAGCTTGCCGGACAGAAAGGCGCGCGCATTCATCTGTGCCTGGTAGCGCTGCTGGAACTCGCCGAACAGCGGCTCGTTTCCGCAGATGCGGCGCGACTCCAGCAAGGCGGTCTGCACGGTGAGGTCGCGCCCGGACTCTTGCAGGCATTCGGCCAGCGTGCGCACGCTGGAGCCGATCTCCAGGCCCGCGTCCCAGCAGCTGCCGATGAACTTTTCTATGCGCGAGGTCAGCTCAGGGTCTGCCGTGCCGGTGGCCGGCAGCAGCACCAGCACGTCGATGTCGGAGTAGGGAAACAGCTGGGCGCGGCCATAGCCTCCCACGGCGGCCAGGCAGGCCTCGGCAGGCATGCCGGCGCGGTGCCACAGCGCGCGCAGCAGCGTGTCGGCCAGATCGCTCAGGTGCTGCAGCACCAGGCGCACGCCGCGCCGGCCCATGGTGGGCGCCAGCAGCGAGCCTATCCAGCGTCCGCGATCGAGGGCGTACTGCGCGCGCAACTGCTCCAGCGAATCCGGGGCTGCGGGCGCAGAGTTGGAAGGAGTGTGGTCAGTGGTCTGTTTCATGCGCGGCCAGGGCAGGGGAGGCGCCTGGAGCGGGTGCCCCGGGCGCAGTGCCATTTTGCCTGCGCATCACGCAAGAAACATGCCGAGCCTCAGCAGCTCGTGGCGGTCACGAAGGGCGGGAGCGCGGGCGAGCCGGCCGACAGGGTCATGACTTCGTAGCCCGTCTTGGTGACCACCAGGGTGTGTTCCCACTGGGCCGAGAGGCTGTGGTCCTTGGTCACGATGGTCCAGCCATCCTTGCCCAGTTCCTTGATCTCGCGCCTGCCCAGGTTGAGCATGGGCTCGACGGTGAAGACCATGCCCTCTTCGAGAACGGTGCCCGTGCCGGGGCGGCCATAGTGCAGGATCTGCGGCTCTTCGTGGAACTTCTGGCCGATGCCGTGGCCGCAGAACTCGCGCACCACCGACAGGCCGTGGCCTTCGGCAAAGGTCTGGATGGCGTTGCCGATGTCGCCCAGCGTGGCGCCGGGCCTGACCTGCTGGATGCCCAGCCACATGGCGTCGAAGGTCAGCGCCGACAGGCGCTTGGCCGCGATGGAGCACTCGCCGATCAGGAACATGCGGCTGTTGTCGCCGTACCAGCCGTCCTTGGTGATGACCGTGACATCCACATTGACGATGTCGCCCTTCTTGAGCGGCTTGTCATTGGGGATGCCGTGGCAGACCACATGGTTGACCGAGGTGCACAGGTGCCCGGGATAGGGCGGGTAGCCAGGCGGCTGGTAGCCGATGGTGGCGGAGACCGTGCCCTGCTGCGCCATGCATTCGGCGCCCAGCCGGTCGATCTCGGCCGTGGTGATGCCGGGCTTGATGTGGGGGGTGATGTAGTCCAGCACTTCCGAAGCCAGGCGGCATGCCACGCGCATGGCTGCGATGTCTTCGGCGCTCTTGATGGTGATGCTCATGCCCGCAATTATCCCATTGCGCCTTTGGACGTGCAGGGGTAAGGGGCGGCTGTCGCCACCGGGACGGCGCAGCCCGGTAAAATGGCGGCCTCACCGATTCAGCGCCTTGCGGCCTGCCCCCAGCCGGGCGGGGCCGCAGGGCGCTTTTCACAAGCCTCCTCACCCAACAGGCCGCCACGTGACCTTGCATCTGACACAGTTCGAGGGTGGAAACGCTCTCAGCTCGTTCCGCGCCCAGCAGCTTCTGACCGACCTGGTCGCCATCCATCCCAAAATCACCGGCATTGCCGCGCGCTTCGTGCACCTGGTGGCCACGGACGCCGCACCCACGCCCGCATTGCAAGAGCGCCTCCAGGCGCTCTTGACCTATGGAGATCCCTACGAAGGCCCGCAAGGCCCGGCCGATGGCACCGCCCTGGTGGTCACCCCGCGCCTGGGCACGATCTCGCCCTGGGCCTCCAAGGCCACCGATATCGCGCGCAACTGCGGCCTTGAAGTCTTCCGCGTCGAGCGCATCACCGAGTACCGCGTGATCCTCAAGAGCGGCCTGCTCGGTGGCAAGCCCGAGCTGTCGGCCGAGCAGACCGCGCAGATCGCGGCCCTGCTGCACGACCGCATGACCGAATCGGTCTTCGCCACGCGCGCCGAGGCCGAGCAGCTGTTCTCCGCCCTGGAAGCCGCTCCCATGGAGTTCGTCGATGTGCTGGGCGGCGGCCGCGCGGCGCTGGAGACTGCCAACCGCCAATGGGGCCTGGCACTGGCCGACGACGAGATCGACTACCTGGTCGACGCCTTCAAGGGCCTGCAGCGCAATCCCACGGACGTGGAACTGATGATGTTCGCGCAGGCCAACAGCGAGCACTGCCGCCACAAGATCTTCAACGCCCAGTTCACCATTGACGGCGTGGCCCAGGACAAGAGCCTGTTCGGCATGATCCGCCACACGCACCAGGTCTCGCCCCAGCACACGGTGGTCGCGTACTCGGACAACGCCTCCATCATGGAAGGCCATGAGGTCGAGCGCTTCGTCGCCACCTTCGAGGCGGCCCTGGACAAGATCAAGGCGCCCAGCTACCAGAAGAAGAAGGCCGTCAACCACGTCCTCATGAAGGTGGAGACGCACAACCACCCCACGGCCATCTCTCCCTTCCCCGGCGCATCGACCGGCGCGGGCGGCGAGATCCGCGACGAGGGCGCCACGGGCCGCGGCTCCAAGCCCAAGGCCGGCCTGTCGGGCTTCACGGTCTCCAAGCTGTGGGGCAGCGAAGTGGGCAAGCCCGAGCACATCGCCAGCCCGCTGCAGATCATGATCGAGGGCCCGCTCGGTGGCGCGGCCTTCAACAACGAGTTCGGCCGTCCCAACCTGACCGGCTATTTCCGCGAGTATGAGCAGCAGGTCGGCGTGGGTGCCGATGCCGTGATGCGCGGCTACCACAAGCCCATCATGATCGCGGGCGGCCTGGGCGTGATCGACTCCGAGCTGACGCGCAAGATCGAGTTCCCCGCCGGCACCCTGCTGATCCAGCTGGGCGGCCCCGGCATGCGCATCGGCATGGGCGGCGGCGCTGCCAGCTCCATGGCCAGCGGCACGAACGCGGCCGAGCTGGACTTCGACTCCGTGCAGCGCGGCAACCCCGAGATCGAGCGCCGCGCCCAGGAAGTCATCAACCACTGCTGGGCCCAGGGCGACAAGAACCCCATCCTGGCCATCCACGACGTGGGTGCCGGCGGCCTGTCCAATGCCTTCCCCGAGCTGACCAACGATGCGGGCCGTGGCGCGCGCTTCGACCTGCGCGCCGTCAACCTGGAGGAATCCGGCCTGGCGCCCAAGGAAATCTGGTCCAACGAAAGCCAGGAGCGCTATGTGCTGGCCATCGCGCCCGAATCGCTGGCCGAATTCACGGCCTTCTGCGAGCGCGAGCGCTGCCCGTTCGCCGTGATCGGCACGGCCACGGAAGAACGCCAGCTGGTGCTGGAAGACACTGCGGTGGCCTCGGGCGACCAGAAGTTCCCCGTGGACATGCCCATGAACGTGCTGCTGGGCAAGCCGCCCAAGATGCACCGCGACGTGGCCACCGTGCAGCGCGAGCTGCCGCCCATGGACCTGACCGGCGTGCCGCTGGAAAAGGCCGTGATCGACGTGCTGGCCCACCCCACCGTAGCCTCCAAGCGCTTCCTGATCACCATTGGCGACCGGGCCGTGGGCGGTCTCACGCACCGCGACCAGATGGTCGGCCCCTGGCAGGTGCCCGTGGCGGACGTGGCCGTCACTCTGGCCGATTTCCAGGGCTTCAAGGGCGAGGCCATGGCCATGGGCGAGCGCACGCCGCTGGCGGCCATCAACGCGCCGGCGTCGGGCCGCATGGCCGTGGCCGAGGCCATCACCAACATGCTGGCCGCGCCCATCGAACTGTCCAGGGTCAAGATGTCGGCCAACTGGATGGCGGCCTGCGGGGAGCCCGGCGAAGACGCGGCGCTCTACGCCACCGTCAAGGCCGTGGGCATGGAGCTGTGCCCGCAGCTGGACATCTCGATTCCCGTGGGCAAGGACAGCCTGTCCATGCGCACCCAGTGGAACGAGGGCGGCCAGGTCAAGAAGGTGACCTCGCCGGTCAGCCTGATCATCACGGGCTTTGCCTCCATCGACGATGTGCGCGGCACGCTCACGCCCCAGCTGGATGCCTCGGAAGACGACAGCACCCTGGTGCTGGTGGACCTGGGCCGCGGCAAGATGCGCATGGGCGGCTCCATCCTGGGCCAGGTGCTGGGCCAGACCGGCAACGAGACGCCCGACCTCGATGACGCCAAGGACCTGATTGCCCTGGTCGATGCCGTCAACGACCTGCGCGCCAAGGGCCAGATCCTGGCCTACCACGACAAGGGCGACGGCGGCCTGCTGGCCACCGTGGCCGAGATGGCCTTTGCCGGCCATGTGGGCGTAGCCATCAACGTGGACATGCTGGTCACCGAAGGCGACGGCATCAGCGACAGCCGCATGGACTCGGGCGAAGGCAAGAACTGGGCCTCCCAGATCAGCGGCCGCCGCGACGACATGACGCTGCGCGCGCTGTTCAACGAAGAGCTGGGCGCCGTGCTGCAGATCCGCACGGCCGACCGCGCCGCCGTGCTGCAGACCCTGCGCGAGCATGGCCTGTCCACCTGCAGCCACATCATCGGCAAGACGCGCCCCGTCTCGTCCAAGGTCGATGCGGGCAAGGGCGAGCTGCAGGTCTGGCGCGATGCCAAGTCCGTCTTCGGCGCCTCGCTCAGCGACCTGCACCAGGTCTGGGATGCCGTCAGCTGGAAGATCGCCCAGCAGCGCGACAACCCGGCCTGCGCCGACAGCGAGCACGCCGCAGCCGGCGAGCCTGCCGACCCCGGCATGCACCTGCACCTGACGTTCGACCCGGCCGAGAACCCGGCCGCACCCTTCCTGAACCTGGGCGCGCGGCCCCGCGTGGCCGTGCTGCGCGAGCAGGGCGTGAACTCCCATGTGGAAATGGCCTACGCCTTCACCGAGGCCGGCTTCGACGCCGTGGACGTGCACATGACCGACCTGCAAAGCGGCCGCGCGCAGCTGCAGGACTTCGCCGGCGTGGTGGCCTGCGGCGGCTTCAGCTACGGCGACACGCTGGGCGCCGGCATCGGCTGGGCGCGCTCCATCACCTTCAACGACAGCCTGTCCGCGCAGTTCCAGCAGTTCTTCGGCCGCAGCGACACTTTCGGCCTGGGCGTGTGCAACGGCTGCCAGATGTTTGCCGAGCTGGCCGACATCATTCCCGGTGCCCAGGACTGGCCGCGTTTCACGCAGAACCAGAGCAACCGCTTCGAGGCGCGCCTGTCCATGGTGGAAGTGCTGGAGTCGCCCAGCCTGTTCCTGCAGGGCATGGCCGGCAGCCGCCTGCCCATCGCCGTGGCCCACGGCGAAGGCTTTGCCAACTTCCGCTTCCGCGGCAATGCGGACAAGGCCATCGCCTCCATGCGCTATGTGGACAACCACGGCAAGGCCACCGAGCAGTACCCGTTCAATCCCAACGGATCGGCCGGCGGCCTGACGGCAGTGACCACGGCCGATGGCCGATTCACGGCCATGATGCCCCACCCCGAGCGCGTGTTCCGCAACGTGCAGATGAGCTGGACCAACGGCGACAAGTCGGAATTCAGCCCCTGGATGCGCGTGTGGCGCAACGCCCGCAAGTGGCTGGGCTGATGCACTGAGCGACGCTGCAAAGCAGACAAAGGCCCTTTGGGGCCTTTTCTTTTTTCTGTTTCTTTTTGGCGGCTGCCGTTACGGCGCCAGCATCTGCGCCGTGCGCGCGCGGGCCTGCTGGACCAGGGTGGAGATCAGCACCGTCTCGGGCAGGTTGTGCCAGTAGCGGCGCGGCATCTCGCGCAGCATGGCCTGCTCCTTCAGGCGCGCGGGGTTGAAGGTGCTGGCGTAGTAGGTCAGCCACAGGGCCTCGCCCGCGTCGGCTGGCGGGGCATCGCTGCGGCGCGCGCCGGGCGCCAGGCGCAGCGCATGGCCGTCCCAGTGCGCGCTGCACTGCGGCGTGAGGATGGCCCAGTGCATGTTGGCAAAGCGCTTGCAGAAGAAGGGCGCCGCCGCGCGCACGATGTGGTGCTCGGGCTCGAACCAGGCAATGTGCAGCTCGGGCAGGTTCTGCCGCTGGGTCGTCCGAAAGCGCACGAAGGCGTGCATCTTGTGGATCTCGCGCGAGACGGGGCGGGCCAGGGCCTCGATGGCGCGCCAGTCCGCATCCAGCGCATCCAGCCGCAGTTCGGGTCGGGCCTGCATGCGCGCCAGCCAGCGGTGGCAAAGCTCGAAGCGGCCTGCCGCGCGGTGCATGCAGGCATGGCGCAGGGCGGACATCTGGGTGTCCGACAGGGACAGCCCTGCCTCGCCGGGGCCGGCCAGCCCGGCAAGCGCCGAGGCGGGCATGGCCTGCTGCGGCGCGCTGGAAAACAGGTCCACCCCCGCGCCGAGTGGCTGCGCACCCCGCGTGTCGGGCCACCGCCAGCGCACCGCAGCGGGGTCGGCGCCGTGGGCCAGCAGCGCCCGGCAGGCTGCGCGAAAGCCGGGCCAGTCGTCGGGGCTGTCGAGTTCGATGGTGAGGGCCTGTCCGTGCATGGCGTGCTCCAGGTTCTAGAACAGGCTGGCCTGCAGTGCGCTTTGCACGCGCATGCCGCTGTGCCGCGCCTGGGCCTGGCTGGCCTGCGACTGCGCGATCAGCCGCGTGCGCAGCGCGGCCGAGTCGGTCTCGCCCAGCAGGGGGCGGTGGCCGTCGATCAGCACGAAGGGCAGGGCCTTTTGCACGGGGGCGCGCAGCCGCAGCAGGTCGTCCAGCCGCAGCCTGCGCACGCGGCGCGCCGCCAGGAGGCGCTCCACCGTCTGCGTGCCCAGGCCCGGCACGCGCAGCAGCAGGCTGCGCGGAGCACGGTTGAGGTCCACGGGGAACTGCTGGCGGTTGGCCAGTGCCCAGGCCAGCTTGGGGTCGATCTCCAGGTCCAGCATGCCGTGGCGGCTGGCCGCCGCGATCTCGCCCGCCCCGTAGCCGTAAAAGCGCATGAGCCAGTCGGCCTGGTAGAGCCGGTGCTCGCGCATGAGGGGCGGCGCCTGCGGCGGCAGGTCGCGCGAGGCATCGGGAATGGGGCTGAAGGCCGAGTAGTACACGCGGCGCAGGCCGTAGCCCGCATACAGCGTATGGCTGGACTCGAGGATGTCGGCATCGGTTGCGCGGTCGGCGCCCACGATCATCTGCGTGCTCTGCCCGCCCGGCGCGAAGCGCGGCACGGCGGCGCGCTGCGCGGGCGCGCCGGGCAGGGACTGCGCCTGGCGCTGCTCGCGCGTGGCCGCGCGCCAGGCCTGCACATGCCGGTCCACGCCCTGCATGGCCTGGCGTATGCGCCGGCCGTCCTTTTCGGGCGCGAACTGCGCCAGGCCGCTGGCCGTGGGCAGTTCCACATTGATGCTCAGGCGGTCGGCATGGCGGCCTGCCTGGGCCAGCAATTCGGGGGCGGCATCCGGGATGGTCTTGAGGTGGATGTAGCCGCGAAAGTCATGCTCCTCGCGCAGGCGGCGGGCCACTTCCACCAGTTGCTCCATGGTGTAGTCGCTGGAGCGGATGATGCCGCTGGACAGGAACAGCCCCTCGATGCAGTTGCGCCGGTAGAAGTCCAGCGTCAGCTGCACCACCTCGGCCACCGTGAAGCGGGCGCGCTGCACGTTGGAGCTCTTGCGGTTGATGCAGTAGCGGCAGTCGAAGATGCAGACATTGGTCAGCAGGATCTTGAGCAGCGAGATGCAGCGCCCGTCGGGCGCATAGCTGTGGCAGATGCCCATGCCGGTGACCGAGCCCATGCCCTTGCCGTCCAGCGAGTCGCGCCCCTGCGATCCGCTGGAGGCGCAGCTGGCGTCGTACTTGGCGGCGTCGGCGAGGATGAAAAGTTTGCGTTGCAGCTCCATGGCTGTATGAATATACAGTATATTTGCCTGACACATCCGGTTTTTCGAGAGCCCATCCCCCAGCCAGGGTCTGGTCCGGCCTTGCCTGGCTCCGGTTTGAACGCACTGTCGGGCTATCGCAATGGCCAGCGGATTGCAATGGTTGCCAGTGCAATGGAATGAAACCGTTTTCAGTGCGGAATGAGTGCTTGCTTTCAATGGGTGGCGATGTGCATCGCAGGAAATGGTGAATGCGTGTTTCCTGCGTCTTTTTGCAATGTCTGAAGGCTGGTACGGCTTGGTGCCATCAATGCATGCGCTGATATAGCGCAGCTGGCTGCGCGCCATGGGGTTCCCGGTTCATGGGAGAGAGGTTTGACGTTGTTGTGATTTGTTTCAAATTGCCGATAACTATTGCTGATAGGCTTTCGGGCTTGCCGGGCGCGGTCGTTTCTTCATTCAATGCGCCTGGCGATGACAAACACTTGGAGAGGGAGCTTCGGTGTCGCGTGTATTAGGAACAGAGAGCGAAGTGCTGGCGCTATCGCCGGACGCTTCCTCCAGCAAGGCCGCCAAGGGGCTGCAATCGCCCGCCAAATGGCCCACCATGGGTGCCAACGATGTGGCGGTGTGGGGCGAGTGCCAGGGCAGCGGCAGCAAGCCCTACCAGACCCAGGTGGACCTGTCGGGCCCCTCCTTCAAATGCTCTTGCCCCAGCCGCAAGTTCCCCTGCAAGCATGGGCTGGCGCTGATGCTGATGCGTGCGGGCGGCCAGGTCACCGAGGGCGGCGATCCACCGGCCTGGGTGCAGACCTGGCTGGACAGCCGCCAGGAAAAGGCCGAGAAGAAGGAGGCCAAGGCAGCCGCCGCGGCGGCCGAGCCGCCACCCGATCCCGAGGTTGCGGCCAGGCAGCAGGCCAGGCGCGAAGACAAGCGCTGGGACAAGGTCGAGGCGGGCCTGCAGGAACTGTCGCTGTGGATGCAGGACATGGTGCGCGCGGGCCTGGCCAACCAGGCCGGCGACTCCCAGATGCGCCAGCGCTGGAACACCATGGCCGCGCGCATGGTCGATGCGCAGGCCACGGGCATGGCGGCACGCATCAAGGACTGCCGGGATCTGGTGGACAGCCACCGCGACTGGCCGCGCGACATGCTGGTGCAGCTGGGCCACTGGCAGCTGATCATCGACGCCGTGCGCCGCCGCGAATCGCTGAGCCCCGAGGTCAAGGCCGACGTGATGGCCGCGCTGGGCTGGCCCATGGACAAGGCCGAAGTGCAGGCCCGCGGCCAACTGGTCGAGGACGAATGGCTGGTGGCCGGCCTGCGCATGATCGAGCGCGAAGGCCGGCTCATGGAGCGCCGCGTCTGGCTGCACGGGCAGCGCACGGGCCGCATGGCCCTGGTGCTGGACTATGCGCAGGGCGGGCGCGGCTTCGAATCGGCCTGGGTGCCTGGCCATCGCTACGGATGCGCGCTGAATTTCTACCCGGGCCATGCGCCGCTGCGCGCCATTGCCGCCAACGGCAACGGGCCTGCGCTGCCTGCCGAGGGCGCCAGCCCGCTGGACACCTCGGCCGTGGGCGACGTCCTGCAGCAGATGGGCCGGCGCATTGCCGCCAACCCGCTGCAGGCCACGCAGCCGTTGTGCCAGGAAGGGTTGCGCCTGGTGCCTGCCCAGGGCCAATGGTTTGCGGCCTGGCCCGATGCGCCGGGCGCATCGGCGGCTGCGCCCGGCGTGTCTGCTGACGGCACTGCCGCGCCTGTGCAACCCGTTCCCGTGGCCATTGACGATGCCGAAGCCTGGCGCCTGCTGGCGCTCAGCGGCGGCGCGCCCATGCAGCTGTTTGGCGAATGGGAGCCCGGCCCGGCCGTGGGCCGCTGGCGCCTGCTGAGCGCCTGGCAGGCCCGCGAGGGCGAAAGCGCCCGGCAATGTATCTGGCAGAACCAGGGTGAACCGGTATGAGCAACACACAACTTTGGACTGCGCTGCAGCAATCGGCCATGGTCGGCTCGGACCGGCTGGCCGTGCCGCCTGCGCTGGCTTCGGGCGTTGATCCGTCTGCCCCGTGGTCGCAGCAGGCCGTGCAGGCCGCGCTGCTGCCCCGGGCGGACCTGCCCGGCGACTCGCCCGCCCAGCAACTGCTGCGCGCCAGCGCCGTGGCGGCCGTGTTCGAGCGCGCAGGCTGGCAGCCCGGCGCGCAGGTGCGCCTGCCGGCGCCGCTGGCCGTGCCGGCCGCGGCGCCTGCAGAATCGCGCCCCGCGCCTGCCGATGCTCGCTTGCAGACCTTGATGGGCGACGTGCTCAAGGACGGGCCGTTCGAGCTGCAGGCCTCGATGCTGCGCACCCTGGACCAGGCGGGCCAGCGCCTGCCCCATGACCTGCTGGTGCCTGCGCTGGAGCAGGGCCGCCAGTCCGTGGAGCTGCGCCAGTGGCTGGCCCCGGTGCTGGGCGAGCGCGGGCGCTGGCTGGGCGCGCTCAATCCGCAATGGAGCTATGCCAGCGGCGTGGAGGAAACCGCCGACCCCGAACTGGTCTGGCAGGAGGGCTCGGTCGAGCAGCGCGTGGCCCTGCTGCGCAGCGAGCGCGCGGCCGATGCCGCCCAGGCCCGTGCGCGGCTGGAAGGCAGCCTGAAGGAGCTGGGCGCCAAGGAGCGCCTGCCCATGGTCCAGGCACTGACCGTGGGGCTGGGCATGGACGACGAGCCGCTGCTCGAAAAACTGCTGTCCGACCGCAGCAAGGAAATCCGCGAGAACGCCGCGCAAATGCTCTCGTGCCTGCCGGACAGCGCGCACAGCCAGCGCGTCATGGGCTGGATGCAGTCCATGCTGCAGCAGGACGACAAGGGCCAGTGGATCGTGGAGCCTCCCGAGGAAGGCCTCAAGGAATGGGAGCGCGACGGCATCACGCTCAAGCCCGATGCCTACTTCCGTGGCGGCAAGAAGGCCTGGCTGCTGGAGCAGATGGTGCAGCTCACCCCGGTGTCCTTCTGGACCCGGGCCCTGGGCCTGACGCCCCTGGAAGTGATGGAGTGGAGCCGGCGCAGCGACTGGAAATCCTCGCTGCGCCAGGGCTGGGTGCGGGCCCTGCAGTACCAGCTGGACGTGGAATGGATCGATGCCGCCCAGGCCCTGGGCCGCGACATGCGCCACGATGCGCTGCTGCCCGCCCTCATGGCCCGGCTGTCCCCCGAAGAACGCGAGTCCCGCTGGATTGCCCAGTTCGAGCGCGACAGGCACAAGCTCATCGACGCCATCGAGGGCATGTCCCAGTCGCTGGGCGGTGCCGAACTGCTCTCGCCGGCGCTGTCGGCGCGGCTGACCGAGGCACTGCATGTGGCCGTGGGCGGCAAGCAGATCACGGGCAACTGGCACAGCTACCGCGCCGACCAGGCCCTGCTGTCCTGCGCGCGAATGCTGGACGTGACCGCGCTGGAGCGCTTTGCCGAGCTGTGGCGCAAGCCCTCGGTGCTGGATGCACAGGTCGAGCCCGAGCCGGAGCCCCCGGCCGAGCCTGTTGCAGAGACCGCAGCCGCTTCGGCATCTGCAGCAACAGCCGCCCCGGCCATTCCCCTCACGCCCCAGCAGCAGGCGCGCCTCGAACGCAGCCGCGCGCGGCCCTGGGACGAGGAGCGCATGCGCGGCCACCTGGAGCGCATCGTCGAGCTGCGCCTGGGCCTGCACCAGGCCTTCATCGCACTGCGCGGCCAGGCCTGAGGCCGGGCGCGCTTTGCCACCCACCCCCTACCGAATCCAATTCCCATCCCTTTCCGGAAGCACACCATGAGCCAAGTCCTGCGCCAGCATGCCGAACAGCAATTCGCCGAAGAACTCGAAGCCCTGCGCAAGGTGGACGACCGTCCGCGTCCGCCCAACTGGAAGCTGTCGCCCTGGGCCGTGCTCCAGTACCTGATGGGCGGCAAGCTCGGCAACGGCTTCGAGGTCAGCCCCAAGTACATCGGCAATCCGCGCCTGATGGAAATCGCCGTCTCCACCCTGGCCACCGACCGCGCCCTGCTGCTGTACGGCGTGCCGGGCACGGCCAAGTCCTGGGTGTCCGAGCACCTGTCGGCCGCCGTCAGCGGCGACTCCACCATGCTGGTGCAGGGCACGGCCGGCACCAGCGAGGAGCAGCTGCGCTACGGCTGGAACTACGCGCAGCTGCTGGCCCATGGCCCGTCCGAGAAGGCGCTGATTCCCAGCCCCCTGGTCAACGCCATGAAGCTGGGCAAGATCGCCCGCATCGAAGAGCTGACCCGCATCCCGGCCGACGTGCAGGACACGCTGATCACCGTGCTGTCTGAAAAGACCCTGCCCGTGCCCGAGCTGGGCACCGAGGTGCAGGCCGTGCAGGGCTTCTCGGTCATCGCCACGGCCAACAACCGCGACAAGGGCGTGAACGAGCTGTCCAGCGCGCTCAAGCGCCGCTTCAACACCGTGGTCCTGCCCGTGCCGGCATCGCAGGACGAGGAAGTGCAGATCGTCACCAAGCGCGTGGCCGAGCAGGGCCGCGCCCTGGCCCTGCCCGCCGAGCCGCCGGCCCTGCAGGAAGTGCGCCGGGTGGTGCAGATCTTCCGCGAGCTGCGCAACGGCCAGACCGAGGACGGCAAGACCGTGCGCGTGAAGTCGCCCAGCAGCACGCTGTCCACGGCCGAGGCCATCTCGGTCATCAACAGCGGCATGGCGCTGGCCGGGCATTTCGGCGACGGCGTGCTGCGCGCGGGCGATGTGGCCTCGGGCCTGCTGGGCGCCGTGATCAAGGACCCGGTGCAGGACAGCGTGGTCTGGAAGGAATACCTGGAGACCGTGGTCAAGGAGCGCAGCGACTGGAAGGACCTGTACCGCGCCTGCCGCGAGCAGCTCTGAAGCCCGCACTCCCGCACCGCTGACCGACCGCATCTTCTGCGCATCTCCTGCGCACTTCCCGTATGGCCACCTCTGCCAATCCGCTTCATTTCTTCGGCATCCGCCACCATGGCCCGGGCTGCGCGCGCAGCCTGCTGCAGGCCCTGGAGCAGCTGCAGCCCGACTGCCTGCTGGTCGAAGGCCCGCCCGAGGGCGAGTCCCTGCTGCCCATGCTGCAGCATGCCGACCTGCAGCCGCCCGTGGCCATGCTGGTCTATGTGCAGGACAGCCCGGCCCATGCCGCCTTCTATCCCTACGCCGAGTTCTCGCCCGAATGGCAGGCCCTGCAATGGGCGGCGCGCCAGGGCGTGGCCACGCGCTTCATCGACCTGCCCCAGACCCACCGCATGGCGCTGGACATGGCCGAGCAGGAGCGGCGCCGGGCCGAGGCGGCGGCAGCAGATGCAGGCGATGCGGGCGAGGATGCGGGCGATGAAGGCCAGGATGCAGATGCAGATGCAGATGCCGACACCGGCTCCGACCCCGGCGCCGCTGCG
Organism: Delftia tsuruhatensis NBRC 16741; assembly: GCF_001571325.1. GTDB lineage: Bacteria > Pseudomonadota > Gammaproteobacteria > Burkholderiales > Burkholderiaceae_C > Comamonas > Comamonas tsuruhatensis. The sequence continues at coordinate 92,964 of NZ_BCTO01000024.1, read as the reverse complement.
GCAGACGGCAGCCAGCTCCAGAGCAATGCCGCCGAGGCCCTGGACCGCGACGACACCACGCAGTCCGTGCCGGCTGCCGACCTCGCCGTCGATCCCTCGGACTCCGGCAGGCGGGACTGGCGCGATCCGCTGGACCTGCTGGCCGAGGCCGCAGGCTACCCCGACGGCGAAAGCTGGTGGAACCGCATGGTCGAGGAGCGCGGCGACGGCGCCACCCTGTTCGAGGGCATTGCCGAAGCCATGGCCGTGGTGCGCGCCGAGCTGCCCAACGAAGTGCGCGGAGAACGCCACGCCCGGCGCGAGGCGCTGCGCGAAGCCTGGATGCGCCAGTGCATGCGCGAGGCCGTCAAGGCCGGCCACCAGCGCATTGCCGTGGTCTGCGGCGCATGGCATGTGCCGGCCCTGCAGGCCCAGGTCACCGCCAAGGCCGATGCCGCCACGCTCAAGGGCCTGCCCAAGGCCAAGGTCCAGGCCACCTGGGCGCCCTGGACCTACCGCAACCTGTGCTCGTCCAGCGGCTATGGAGCGGGCGTGGATTCGCCGGGCTGGTATGAACACCTGTGGCGCTGCTCCGAGCCTGCGCCCGAGTCCTTGCTCCAGTCCGCACCTGCTGCCGACCCGGCACGCGCCAGCACCCCGCGCACCGTCGGCTGGCTGGCGCGCGTGGCCCATCTGCTGCGTTCCAAGGACCTGGACTGCTCCAGCGCCCACATCATCGAGGCCACGCGCCTGGCCGAAAGCCTGGCCGCCCTGCGCGGCCACGCCAGCCCGGGCCTGCCCGAGCTGGACGAGGCCATCGTCACCGTCATCAGCATGGGCGAGCGCGCTCCGCTGCGCCTGATCGAGCGCGAACTCAGCGTGGGCGACCGCATCGGCGGCGTGCCCGCCGACGTGCCCCAGGTGCCGCTGCAGCGCGACATCGAGCAGCAGCAAAAAGGCCTGCGCCTCAAGCCCGAGGCGGCCGCCAAGGTCCTGGCCCTGGACCTGCGCAAGGACACGGACCGCGACCGCAGCCACTTCCTGCACCGGCTGCGCCTGCTGGGCATAGAGTGGGGCAGCGTCACCACCGACCAGCAGCGCAACCGGGGCACCTTCCGCGAAAGCTGGCAGCTGCAGTGGGAGCCCGAGCTGGCCGTGCGCGTCATCGAGGCCAGCCGCTACGGCGGCACCCTGGTGCAGGCTGCAGCCGCCAAGGTGCGCCAGGCGCTGACGCCCGAGACACCGCTGCCCGAGCTGGCCAAGACCATCGACGACGCCCTGCTGGCCGACCTGCCGCACCTGGTCGATGCCCTCATGCACGACCTGGCCGACCGCTCTGCCAGCACCGGCGACGTTTCCCAGCTCATGCAGGCGCTGCCGCCGCTGGCCAATGTGCTGCGCTACGGCAGCGTGCGCCAGACCGACACCCAGGCGCTGGCCACGGTGATCGACAGCATGGCGCTGCGTGCCGCCATCGGCCTGCCCCTGGCCTGCATGGCGCTGGATGAAGACGCCGCAAGGCACATGCAGGCCACGGTGCTGCAGGCCCACGAGGCCCTGCGCCTGCGCGATGCCGAGGAGCCGCGCGAGGTCTGGTTCGGCGCCCTGCGCAGCATTGCCCTGGGCGACGCCGGCGCGGCCCTGCTGCGCGGCACGTCCTGCCGCCTGCTGCTGGATGCCCACCGCCTGGACAGCGAGGCCGTGGCCACGCAACTGGGCCGCAATCTCTCGCTGGGCGTGCCGCCGCTGGACGCTGCCGCCTGGCTGGACGGCTTTCTCAACCGCCAGGCCCTGGTGCTGCTGCACGACGACGCCATCTGGGGCGCCGTCGATGCCTGGCTGGCCCAGCTGGGCGAGACCCAGTTCACCCAGATCCTGCCGCTGGTGCGCCGCAGCTTCTCGGCCTTCTCCAACCATGACCGCCAGAGCCTGGGCGAAAAGGCCCGGCGAGGGCAGGGCAGTGCGGCCGTCGTGGCGGCTGCATCCGCAGGTGCCGCAGGCGCGGCAGGCGGCGGTGACGACGGCGCCTGGAACGAGGCGCGCGCCGTGCTTGCCCTTCCCGTACTCGATCAACTGCTGGGCCTGAACCTGCCCGCGCAACTGCTGTCCAGCCCGCAGGAGGCCCAGCCATGAACACCGCTGCCACCGTGAACGATGCATCCCTTGCCGACGCCGATCCGCAGGACCCCGCTGTCCAGCCCACCAACCGGCTGCAGCGCTGGCGCCTGGTGCTGGGCCAGCCGGCCGAGGGCAGCTGCGGCGGGCTGGGCGCCAAGGGCGGCTCCCTCGAAGAGATGGACAAGGCCCTGGCCGCGCTCTACGAAGAAGACAACAAGGACGGCAGCCTCTCGCGCCGGGGCGGCCGGGGCAATTCCTCGCCCAGCGTGGCCCGCTGGCTGGGCGACATCCGCAAGTACTTTCCCAGCCAGGTCGTGCAGGTCATGCAGCGCGACGCCATGGAGCGCCTGAACCTGCGCGAACTCATGCTCCAGCCCGAAATGCTGGAGCATGTGCAGCCCGACGTGCACATGGTGGCCGACCTCATCTCCCTGGGCTCCGTCATCCCGCAGAACACCAAGGAGACCGCGCGCATCGTCGTGCGCAAGGTGGTGGACGACCTCATGCGCCGCCTGGAAGAGCCCATGCGCAGCGCCGTCTCGGGCGCGCTGGACCGCAGCCAGCGCAACCGCCGCCCGCGCCATTCCGAGATCGACTGGAACCGCACCATCCGCGCCAACCTGCGCCACTGGCAGCCCGACTACCGCACCATCGTGCCCGAGACCCTGGTCGGCTACGGCCGCAAGGTCCGCCGCCCGCAGCGCGAAGTCATCCTGTGCATAGACCAGAGCGGCTCCATGGCCAACTCCGTCGTCTACTCCAGCATCTTCGGTGCCGTCATGGCCAGCCTGCCGGCCGTCGCTACCCGTCTGGTGGTCTTCGACACGGCGGTGGTGGACCTGACCGACAAGCTCTCCGACCCCGTGGACGTGCTGTTCGGCGTGCAACTGGGCGGCGGCACCGACATCAACCGCGCCGTGGGCTACTGCCAGGGCCTGATCAGCGAGCCGCGCAATGCCATCGTCGTGCTCATCTCCGACCTCTACGAAGGCGGCGTGGAAAGCGGCCTGCTGCGACGTGCCTCCGAGCTGGTGGAGTCGGGCGTGCAGTTCATCACGCTGCTGGCGCTCAGCGACGAAGGCGCGCCTGCCTACGATGCACAATTGGCCGCCAAGCTGGCCGCGCTGGGCGTGCCCTCGTTTGCCTGCACGCCGGACGCCTTCCCGCAGCTCATGGCCGCCGCCATCCGCCGCGACGACGTGGCGGCCTGGGCGGCAGGGCAGGGCTTCAAGACAAGCAAGTAGCGGATGGCCGCTCAGGCCGGTGGCCCGGCCGGCCGCCGGGCCTCTCCTACACGGGCAGGACATGCCCGTGCCCCATGATGGCGCCCAGGCCGCAAGGCCCCCCAACAATTCACTGGAGAAACGCGATGGCTGGTGCTGGTTTGCTGATGCTGCTTGACGATATTGCCGCGATCCTTGACGACGTGGCCCTCATGACCAAGGTCGCGGCCCGCAAGAGCGTGGCCATGGCCGACGATGTGTCCGTCATGACCAAGGTGGCTGCGCAGAAGACGGCCGGCGTGCTGGGCGATGACCTGGCCCTCAACGCCCAGCAGGTCACGGGCGTGCGCGCCGAGCGCGAGATTCCCGTGGTCTGGGCCGTGGCCAAGGGCTCGCTGGTCAACAAGGTCATCCTCGTGCCGACGGCGCTGCTCATCAGCGCCTTCATTCCCTGGGCTGTCACGCCGCTGCTCATGGTCGGCGGCGCCTTTCTGTGCTTTGAGGGTTGCGAGAAGCTGGCCCACAAATTCCTGCATTCGCCCGAGGAAGATGCCGTGGAGCGCGAGCGCCTCACCCAGGCCAATGCCGATGCGAGCGTCGATCTCGTCGCCATGGAAAAGGACAAGATCAAGGGCGCCGTGCGCACCGACTTCATCCTCTCGGCCGAGATCATCGCCATTACCCTGGGCACCGTGGCCTCGGCGCCGTTCGGGCAGCAGGTCGCCGTGCTGGCGGGCATTGCCCTCATCATGACCTTGGGCGTCTATGGCCTGGTGGCCGGCATCGTCAAGCTCGATGACCTGGGACTGTGGCTGGGCCAGCGTGCCAGCGCCGCGGCCCGCGCGCTGGGCCGGGGCATCGTCGCCGCCGCGCCCTGGCTCATGAAGGGGCTGTCCGTTGCGGGCACGGCCGCCATGTTCCTGGTGGGTGGCGGCATCCTCGTGCACGGCGTGCCTGCGCTGCACCACGCCGTGGAGGGCCTGGGCGATGCCGTGGCCCAGGGCGCGCTGGGCGGCCTGTGGCGCGTGCTGGCGGTGAATGTGCTCAACGCGGTGGCCGGCATCGTGGCCGGCGCCATCGTGCTGGCGGCTGTCGAAGGCATCAAGCGCCTGCGCCGCCGCTGAGTCGCCGCAAGCAAGGCCTGCCGGGGCTGCAGCCGGCAGAGCACACCAGGGGGGCCGTCAGGCCCCCTTTTCGATGGAATCTGCATGGAATTTGCACCTCAGCGCATTGCATTTGACTGTGGGCGCAAGCACGTGCATTTCCCCTGGAACTCTGCAAGGCCTGGCGTCCTCCTGTCCCTTGGCGGCGGCGCAATGCACTTGCGCCTGCAGGCCTCCGAGGTTCCGTGAACGGCCCATCGCCGCGCCAGAGCCATTGTCGGGACCGGGCGGCTGAAGCTGATTCCGCGCGGGTCCCTGGATTTTCATCAGGGGGATTCCATGATTTCCAATCTCACCAAGGCCAATGTGCTGCGCTCCGTCATCGCCGGCTGCTCGGTCGCGCAAGCGGGCAAGGCCGAGAAACTCGGCACCGAACGCGCACGCACCGCCCTCAATCGCATCTGCGAACTGCTGAATCTGCCCAACGACCTGGACGCCATACATGCGGAGCCGGACCTGTACCTCGAATCCCTGGCCCATTTCGAGAGCCTGCCCCAGTTCGAGCTGCGCACTCCCCTGGTGGCCAAGCTCAGGCAGGTCCTGGGCCTGCGCTCCTGCAGGCAACTGACGCCGGCCATGCTGGCGCAAGTCACCGCGTCACAGCTCATCAACCAGGGCATCTCCATCGTCGCGCTGGCCGATCTGCAGCAATGGCTGCTCAAGCACGATCTGTCGCTGCGGCACAGTCCGCCCGTCACGGAAGTGGACTTCAGGGAGGCCAGGAAAGCCATTGCCCTGCTGGATGCCTTCGACTTCGATACCGAATCGCTGGAATGGCAAATGAATCACCTTGCCCGTCCGCGCGCCAGGGGCAGGGGAAGGCGTGCCGCCGCCACGGCCCCCTCAACTGGCAGGCCTGCAGGTGAATCCCCTTCTGCCGGCTCCGCTCCTGCGTCTGCGTCTGCGTCTGCTTCTGCGCCCTAATATCGGCTTTCCCGAACCAAGCTCAGCACACCATGAAGCTCCCCTTGCTTGCCGCCATGGCCCTTGCACTGCAGCTGCTGGCGCCAGCGCCCGCCATGGCAGCCGACGACATCGTCTTCAAGGACAGTGCCGGCCGCGTGCTCAAGCGCAGCGACCTGGACAAGGCCGATGGCCGTTTCAGCTGGGAACTGCCCCGCGCCACACCCGTCAGCCAGGCGGCGCGCGATGCCCATGCCCTGGGCCGCGCCGCAGGGCAGCGCGGTGACAACCGGGCTGCGCTGGCGCATTTCGAGACCGCCTCGAAGCTGGCGCCGGACTGGCCTTATCCCGTCTACGACGCCGCATTCACCTACCTGCTGCAAAAGGACTTCGATGCGGCCTATCGCCACTACCGGCGCGTGGATGCAATGGCTCCCAGGGGTTTCTTCATGGCCAAGACGGCCGTGCACAGCCTGCGCATGGAGCGCGATGGCAAGCTCCCGCAAGGCACCTATCTGCGCTACCTCGCCCTGGAGTGGGAGACCGACAGGAGCAAGGTGCGCCAGGCCGCCCTGGCCATGACCCGCGAAACCCCTGGCTTCGCCCCCGCCTGGAAGACAGCCGCCCTGATGGAGGACGACCCCGACCAATGCCTTGCCCTGCTGGACAGCGGCCTGAAGGCCGACCCCGATGCCGAGACCCGCGGCTTTCTGCTCCTGAACAAGGCCATGGTGCTGCGCGAACGCAACCAGATCCCAGAGGCCATGGTGATGCTGGGAGAGCTTGCGTTAGACCCGCAGTCTCCGCTGGATGTCGAGGCCCTGGCGCGGCACACGCTGGCGCAGTGGGCGCGGCCTTGACGCTGGCACCTGCACATTCCGCCCTGCAGCCCGCTCAGCGCAGGGCGAGCTCCACGGCCTCCGCAGACAACCCGTAGGCCTCGACAAAGACCTCGATGCGGTCCTGCGTTTGCGCGTCCACAAACGTCTCCATACCCACGCTGTCCATCTCCCCTGACAGCATCTGGCCCGTATTCACGGGGCGGGTATCGAGTTGCTGCGCCAGCACGCAGCTGTCCTCTCCCTCCGGCTGCAGGCCGATGAGCCCCGTCTGGTTGTTGATGGCAATCACCCTGGCTTGTCTTTGCATGCTCCACCCTGTCGTCTGAATCCGTCGTTTCTGGAATGGCGAGAAGGCGTCGCCTTGTGCAACGCCCCTGCCTGTCCTGGCGACTGTAGGCAAGGCTTGGGGACGGCGGTAGAGGCCCGGGGCTTGGTGGACTGCCAAGGGAAATTTACGAATGGCTGTCTGGTTTTTTGCTTTTGCAAGTGAATGCGTGTGGAAGGTCGCAGCAACAGTTGATTTGAGATTGCCTAGAATAGGTCGGCAAGTGACCTCAAAGGAGCAAAAGATGACCATCATCCGTACTACTGTGGATGACAAGATCTACGACAGCGCTGCCGACATACTTTCTACGCTGGGCATGGATGTGAACGCCGCCGTGCGCATGTTTCTGCAGGGCGTTGTGCTGCACAACGGGATTCCCTTTGACCTGCGGCTGACTGCGGAGCAGGTGCAGGCGATGCGGCTGCGTCGCGAGACAAACCGGCAGGCCACTTTGGAGGCGAGAGAAATCGCCAGAGGCGGTGAACCTGGACATGCCTCGGTTGAAGCCATGCTGCGGGCCCTGGAAAAGGATGAAGCCTGATGGCCGGCAAGAAGGGCTACAGGCTGCGCACCATCGCGTACACCAAGACCTTCAAGAAGGACTACCAGCGCATGGCGGCATCAGGCCGCTACGACATGGCTCTGGTGAACCAGGTCGGCGGCCTGCTCATCGCCCACACGGTGCAGCAGGTGCTGTCGGCGCAGTGGAGCGATCACGCCTTGATCGCCGACGATGAATGGGACGCGGGCGATCGGGATATTCATCTGGGGGGCGACTTCCTGCTGATCTACCGCATTGATCCGCATCCCGAAGCCAAGGACATGGAGATCGTCATCTTCAAGCGCCTTGGAACCCACAGCGATCTGTTTGGCTGCCCGCGGCCATCGCAGGCCGCAGGCAGCCTCCCCCTCTCAGCTCCCCAGCGCCCCGCGCACGGCAGCGCGCTCGCCCATGCGCTTGAAATGTGCCTGAACCTTGGGGAAGCCGGCGATGTCCACGCCGTCGCCTTCCAGCCAGCCGGCGATGGTGAACAGATAGGCGTCGGCCACGGAATAGTCGGCGCCCAGCACCCAGGGCGCGTCGCCCAGGTAATGGCGCTCTATCACGCCAAAGCATTCGACCATGTTGGCTGCTACCTTACGCTGCATGGAGGTAATGGCCGCCTCGTCATCGGCCCAGCGGCCTGCGCGCCGGCCGTGGGCGTGGGCCACGTGCACGGTGGAGGACAGGTAGCCGTGGAACTCCTGCATGTGGGCGAAGGCATAGGCATCGTCCAGCGGGGCAAGCCGGGCTTCGGGAAAGCGCCGGGCAATATAGGCGAGCAGGGCCGGCGTTTCGGTGAGCACGCCGCGCTCGGTCACCAGGGCGGGCACGCGGCCCTTGGGATTGATGGCCAGGTATTCGGGGCTGCGCTGCTCGCCCTTGGAGAAATCGAGCTTGACGACTTCATGGGGCGCATTGGCCTCGATCAGGGCGATGCGGGCGGCCAGGGCGCAGGTGCCGGGAGCGTAGTAGAGCTTGAGGGTGGTCATGAAAGAGACGGGTAGGAGTGGGATACGGGCAGATTCTGCCGTCGGCGCCGATGGCCGGACCGGCCCTCCAACTTAGTGCGGATTGCACGGTCGTGCAAGCGGCATCGTTGTCTTGTCCTATGCCTGCTCGGCATTCCAGCGCACGGTGCGTGCGGGCAGGTCAATGTGGATGGTGTGGCGGCCGCCGTCATGCAGTAGCAGGTCCAGCTTCCCGTCCTGGCCATCCACGAACGTGATGCCTTCAATCATGGGTGCGTCGATCAGGTCGTTGCAGTCGAGCGCGATCCAGGCATCGGTTTGCAGATCCAGCAGACGCAGATGGGGGAAGTCGGGGTCCTCGCCATATTCGATGCAGGCCACCATGGCCCAGGGCTTGGAGAAGGCCACGGCCGTGAGGGTGCTATCCGGGCTCTGCGCGCAGGCGCGCGCCTGCAGGGCATCGAGCAGCGTGGGCATGTCGTCCAGCATGTGTGCATAGGGAGACTCGGGCGGCACGGTGCGTACCGGCCGGGTGGCGGCCTTGGCGCTTTCGGCGCGTTTGGCAGGCTCTGCCGTTGGGGTGCTGCGCCTGCGGCCCGCTGGCGGAAGGTGCTGGATTTTGCCGCCCGCAATGCCCAGAAAGACACCGCATTCGCTCACGCTCAGATGCCTGTAGTTGCGGCTGCTGCACGGGGTTTCCCAAAGCGGGGCGCCGGTGTCCGGGTCCACGGCGACAAGATAGGCCCGCTCCATGCCGTCCTCGTGCCTGTCCTGTATTCCATAAAGGACGCCGGCATGGCATTGCGGCGCGCTGACATGGGTAGGCGACAGGCACGGTCCGAAACGGTTGCTGCGAATGTCATAGCCATACATGCCCTGGCGTGCAAAGCAGAAATAGACCACGCCGTCACGATGCGCTGCCCGCTGGGCATGCACATGCCGGCGCTCATCGTCAGGTTGAACGGGAGGTGTGATGGCCAGGACTTCGCCGCTGCAAGGATGGATGCGAAGCCAGGGTGCATCGATGTCCACGTGGTCTCTGCTGCCGGGGCCGAACACGGCCCACGCGCCTGCAATGGCGGGCGAGTACAGGTCGCGGGCACTGTCCACCCATAGCACATGCTCGGTGTGCCCGTCGGTTTCATGCCAGCGCCGCAGCTCCGAGCGCTCAGGGTGGACGATCCAGCCGTAGACCGCCCCCTCCAGCACAAACGCACCCTGCAGGCCCAGCGCCAGCGTGCTGCCCTGCCAGGTGCGACGGTCCAGCAGCAGATAGCGGCCCTCGGGACTGCTCTCCTCCATCGCGACGAGCCAGCGATGCGCGTCCAGCTCCACGGGAACGGGCCAATGCCTGGCCTGCATGCCCGGCACGGCATGGAAGTCGAACAGGCATTCGCCGGTGCGGGCATCAAGCACCTGGTCGCAGAGCATCAGATGCCGCTCGTCCACGAACCACGACATGCCCTCGCTCTCGCGCATGCGGTGGTCCCAGAGCACGTTGCCGGTGGCCACATCAACGGCGCGCAGAAAGGACGTTGTGCTGTCCCCCTTGTTGCAGTACTCGTAGTAGAGCCGGCCATCGACCACGCTCATGGCGGTGTCGATGATGAAGATGCTCTTGTCTCCAATGGCCTGGGATTTGCCGTAGTGCATGCGCGCCTTTCAAAGACCTGATTGTCGCCAGCAGAGCGCGGTGTGGACTGGGCGAAATGTCAAGTCGATGGCGTGGTGCGCGGCTGAACCAATGCAGCTGCGGCGGTGCAACGCCATCCGATCCAGACGAGCAGGTCCGCGATGCGCTGTGCTGGATGCAGGCTGCACCGAGCGTGCTGCAGATGCATGCCGAGTGGGCTGTCTGTTGCTCTCCGCCGGGCGTTGTTCCAAGAGCGGGGGCCTGCATTGCTCCCCCTGGCGGGCAGCAATGGCGGCACTCAGAACCGATAGGCCGCCGCCACACGCACCTCGCGCCCGAAGCCCAGCGCGCAGAATTGCGCGCCGCCACGGAAGGTGTTGCATTGCGTGCGGTACTGCCTGTCGGTGAGGTTGCTGAGGTTGACCGAGAAGCGCCACGGGCCGGTGGTGTAGGCGGCCATGGCGTCCCACAGCGTGTAGGCGTCGTTCATGGGGGTCTTCACGCCGTCCATGGGCAGCTCGCCAGGCGTGGCGCTGATGTGGCGCAGGCCCAGGCCCAGCTCCAGGGCGCCGCGCTGGTACTTGCCCCACAGCGATGCGGCATGGCGCGGCGTGGCGCCGGGGCGCGCGCCGATCTCGATGGCGTTGTTGCTGCGCGTGACCCTGGAGTCGAGGTAGGTATAGGCCGCAATGGCCGAGAAGCCGCCGCCGATCTCGCCCTGGGCCTGCAGCTCCAGCCCCCGGTTGCGCACTTCGCCGGTCTGCACGTCGAAGCGCGGGTTGAGTGTGGATGGCGTGCGCACATTGCGCTTGCGCAGGTCGAACACGGCGGCGCTGAGCGTGTAGCCGGCCGACGGCGGCGCGTAGCGCAGGCCGGCCTCGAACTGGCGCGCGGTCTCGGGCTCGTAGGGCCTGCCGTTGGCGTCGGTGGCCGTGACCGTGGTCAGCGGCGGCTGGAAGGAGTTGTTGAAGGACACATAGGGCGCCAGGCCGCTGGGCGCCAGGTAGATCAGGCCCAGCCGCCCGGTGACGGCGCTGTCGGTACGGCGCACGGTGGTGATGGCGAAGGGCGCGGTGGCTGCGGCGCGCGCGTCGTAGTCGGTGTCTATGCGTGCGCTGTCGCGGCGCAGGCCGGCGCTGAGCACCCAGCGCTCGCCGAACTTGATCTGGTCCTGCACGTACAGGCCCGCCTGGTGCGTGCGTGCCAGCGCGCGGTCGCTGAGGTAGTTGTCATTCCAGTTCGGCGCGATGTGGATGGGGTTGACCAGGTCCAGCGGCGCCACGGCGCCGTTGAGCGAGTAGATGCGCCAGTCGAGCCTGGAGCGGTAGTAGTCGAAGCCCACGGCCCACTGGTGCGAGACGGCACCCGTCCGGTGGCGGCCTTCGATCTGCGTGTCCATGACCCAGGTCTGTTCGGCGTCGGGCCGCACCATGGCCAGGCGTGCCATGCCGCGCTGGTCGGCCGTCAGGCCCCGGTTGCGCATCTCGCGCCGGTCGTTGCGGCCATCCAGGTAGCGCAGGTTGTTGCGCAGCGTGAGCTGGTCGTTCAGCCGGTGCTCCAGCAGCCAGCCCACGCTGGCGTTGCGCTTGTGGTGGCCAGATCCCGGTCCGCTGACGTTGATGTCCGTGGCCGACCAGCCCGCAGGCGTCTGGCGGTAGTAGGGGATGACGAAGCCGGTTTCGTCCTCCTGGTACTGCGCCAGCACGGTGAGGCTGGTGCGCTCGCCCAGCAGTGTGAAGGAGGGGGCGATGTAGCTGCGGTCGGCGCGCAGGCCGTTCCACTGCGTGCCCGATTCGCGCTTGAGCACGGTCAGCCGTGCCAGCGCCGTGCCCTGTTCATTGATGGCGCCACCGATGTCGGCCGTGAGCTGGCGCCGGTCGTGGCTGCCGAATTCCACGCCCACTTCGCGCTGCATGCCGGCGCGCGGGCGCTTGGTGACGGCATTGATCAGGCCGCCGGGCGCGGACTGGCCGTACAGCACCGAGGCCGGGCCGTGCACGACTTCCAGCCGCTCCAGTCCATACGGCTCCAGGTTGGTCATGAAGCCGTTGTGGACCATGCGCATGCCGTCCCGGTACAGGCCCGTGCCCGTCAGATAGAAACCGCGCACGGCCACGTCGTCATCGGTGATGCCGTAGTCCATGGGACGCACGCCCGCGCTGTAGCGCACGGCTTCGGCCACGCTGGAGATGGCCTGGTCGCGGATCTGGGCCTCGCCGATGATGCTGACCTGCTGCGGCGTCTCCAGCAGCGGCACATCCATCTTCATGGCCGAGGCGCTGCGGCGTGGCGCGTAGCCGGGCACGGCGCCCCAGGCGCTTTCATGCTCGGCATCGGCCAGCACGTTCACGGTAGGCAGTGCATGCTCGGCCGCGGCCCCGGGCCGCGCACGGTGCACGGCCCAGCCGCCTTCGGCCGTGCGCGTGGCCTGCAGCTGGTGCGGGGCGAGCAGGGCAGCAAGTCCTTCTTGCACGCCGCGCGTGCCGCTCAGCGCCGCCGAATGTCGGCCCTGGACCAGGGCTGGATCGAACGAGAGGGTGATGCCTGCCTGGCGCGCGAGGCTGTGCAGGCTGGTCTCCAGTTCACCGGCCGGCAGGTCGAACCGGATGGATCTGGCATCCGGGGCGGAGCTCGGGCTCTGGGCCAGGGCGGTCATGGGCAGGCCCAGCGTGATCAACAGGCCCAGCATCAAGGCCTGTGCAGCCACCGCCGTGGGGCGTGTGCACGAGGGTGGATGGGCGGCGCGGCGGGTGCTGGGCAGGCTGGGCATGGAGGCAGTCCTTGAGAAGCGGCAAAGGAAAAAGCGATGTCTTTGCTCCTATGCCGAACGGGCGGTGTGAAACCCGTAATGGCTGCCTGAAAAAAATTCCGGATCAGGCTTTGACCAGGCGCCTGGCGCTGCGGGCACCGCTGGCTGCACCTTGTCCGCGCTCCACACGCACAGGCAGCGTGCGGGCAATGGTGGCCAGCGCAAGGCCCGCCGGATCCGGCCCGTCCAGCTGGAATACGCCTGAAACACGCAGGGCAGCCACGTCGTCGGCGCATTCCATGGGCATGCCGCTCTGGCGTGACAGCTCGGTCACGAAGGCGTCCAGGCGCATGCGGCGGGCGACCAGTACGCCGTCGGTCCATGCGTCGGGCACCAGGCCTTCGTCGGGCAGGCGCACAGGGCGGTGCTGGCCGGCGTGCAGCACATGGGTTTCGCCGGAGGTGGCGACGATGGCGTCGAGGAGGTCTGGCGCAGTGCCGTCCAGCGCCCTGACATGGATGGCCACGCGGCCCTCGGTGACGTACAGGCGCGTGGCAGTGTCCGGGTGTTTTTCGTGGCGCACGCCGAAGCTGGTGCCCAGGGCCTCGAAGCGGGCCAGCGGCGTTTCCACCCAGAAGGAGCGTCGGCCTGCGAGGGAGCGCGGGTCGCTGCCGGTGTCGATGAAGATCTCTCCGCGTGCCAGGCGGACCACGCGGCGCAGCAAGGTGAAATCCACCTGCACCAGCGTGTCCGGTGCCAGGTGCAGGCGGCTGCCGTCGGCCAGCAGGGTACTGCGGCGCTCACCAATGGCCGTTTCCAGCGCGATCTGCTCGCGCGGTGCAGCCCAGCGCCAAGCCATGGATCCCAGCAGCAGGGCAGCGGGGCCCAGGAACAGCAGCCGTTGCAGGCTTGCGCGCCGGCCTCGCGCCGGCCCTGGGCCGGCGGACCGCAGCACGCCGTGGGCCAGTCCCGCCTGGCCGGCGGGCAGGGCGAACTGGGCCTCGACAGCCTGGACCTGTTGCCAGGCCTGTTCGTGCGCGGCGTGGCTGCTGCGCCATGCCTGGCAGGCGGCGCGGTCGGCATCGGTGGCCGTGCCGGAGGCCAGCCGCACGGCCCAGGCAATGGCCTGTTCCAGCGCCTGGGGGGCCTGGTCTGTGCTCACGCCGTCAGTTCCCTGCGCAGGGCAAGGCAGTGGCGTATGGCGGTGGCCATGTATTTCTCGACGGAGCTCAGGCACACGCCCAGCTGCAGGGCGATTTCCGGGTAGCTCAGGCCTTCCAGGCGGGAGAGCAGAAAGGCGCTGCGGGCCTTGGGCGGCAGGCCGGCCAGCAGGTTGTCCATGCGCACCAGGGATTCGATCAGCAGATGGCGCTCCTCGGCCGAGGGCGCCAGCGGCTCGGGCAGGCTGGCGATGGCGTCCAGGCAGGCGCGCTCCAGCGCGGCGCGGCGTGTGTGGTCCACGACCAGGCCGTGGGCGATGGTGGTGAGCCAGGCGCGCGGCTCGCGCACGCCATGCAGGGACTGGGGCTTGCCCAGCACGCGAATGAAGGTGTCCTGGGCCAGGTCGGCCGCATCGCAGGGATTGCCCAGCCTGCGCCTGAGCCAGCCCACCAGCCAGCCGTGGTGGTCGCTGTAGAGCAGGGCGATATCGGGGTGCGAAGGCGCGGCGGCCATGGAGCGGGTTCCTGGGAAAGCGGATTTGATAATGATTCGCATTCTATTTGAGCAATGGCTGCAGCCTGGCCGCAACTGGCCTGCCGCGCATGGCGTTGCATGCATCCAACGCGATCCGGCCATGCGACGGCGCCCACCTTCGGATTTGAGCTAGGACAAGACCGGCCTTGCCTGCCCCTGCTGCAATACAGCTACGGGATTTGCCCCGGGCTACTCCAAGACTCTCCATCATGAAAAGAACTCTGCTCGCCGTTGCTGCCGTTTGCGCCCTGTCGTCGGGTGCCGCCTTTGCGCAGCAGGCCGAAGGCCCCTGGATGGTGCGCGTGCGCGCCGTCCACCTGGACAGCGTCAACAAGGACAGCACGGGCCTGGGCCTGTCGATCAATGACAAGTGGATGCCCGAACTGGACGTGTCCTACTTCTTCACGCCCAACATCGCGGCCGAGCTGGTGCTGACCTACCCGCAAAAGCATGACCTGCGTGCCAACGGCCTGGGTCAGATCGGCAGCCTCAAGCACCTGCCGCCCACGCTGCTGGCGCAATACCACTTCACCAATTTCGGCGCGTTCAAGCCCTACGTGGGCGCCGGTGTCAACTTCACGCGCTTTTCCAGCGTGAACTTCGATCCCGCCGTGCAGGCCGCGCTGAACCCCTCCATCAAGAAGAACAGTTTTGGCGGCGCGCTGCAGATCGGCTTCGACTATGCGCTGGACAAGAACTGGTCGCTGAATTTCGACGTGAAGAAGGTCTTCATCGAGACGGACGTGCGCGCTGGCGGCACCAAGGTGGGCACCTTCAAGGTGAACCCCGTGCTGGTTGGCGTGGGACTGGGCTATCGCTTCTGATCTTCGGATCATGAGCGAGGCACGCGCTGCTTCATCCGGCAGCGCGTAGTGAGGCAAGGATGGGTACTTGGTCCGGTATGCCGTTCGCGGCATACCGGATTTTTTTCGTCCGGCATGCTGCAGCGCACCAGATCTGCAGGTCATGAAAAAGACACGCTCGCTGGAAACTGTCCTACCCGCGTGCCCGGGGCGGGCGCCTAGGCTGGTGCCTCGGCCTGTCGGCGCGCGCCTTGCGAGGCGGGACGCCAGTTTGCAGGCTTCATTCTGGCTGCCCGCCCCCTTGGCGACCGCTCCCCGCTGCAAGGCGGGGGCGCGGCATTCACCATGCTGAGGCGGTCGGCGCACAACGCGAGGCCCCCACCATGCTGTATGCCCACGATCATTCCGTGTCTTCCCCTCCATTGGCGTCGCGCGCCCAGCGCGTGCCCCTGCCCCTGCCTTCGGCCCCGCGCACACCGGCCGAAGGTGGCAGGAGAGAGGCTGCGCCGGAGCTGGCAGACAGCGCCCTGCGAGCAACCCTGGCCGAATTGCAGCACGGGCTGATGCAGCCGCAGGCCCGGGTCTCGCCCAAGTTTCTCTATGACTCACGCGGCTGCGACCTGTTCGAGCAGATCACGCGGCTGCCCGAGTACTACCCCACGCGCACCGAGGCTGCCATCCTGGCCGACTCCGGTCCGGCCATGGCCGAGGCCCTGCGCGGCAGCGAGGTGCTGATCGAGCTGGGTGCCGGCAACTGCGAAAAGGTGCGCGGCCTGTGCCGCAGCCTGCGTCCACGGCACTTCGTGGGCGTGGACATTGCGGGCGCCTTCCTGCGCCAGTCCGTGCGGCGCCTGGCCGAGGAGTTTCCGCAGCTGCAGGCCCATGCCGTCACGGCCGACATCACCGAGCCGCTGGCCCTGCCGCCCTATATCCCGCAGGCCGGCCGGCTGCTGTTCTACCCGGGCTCGTCCATAGGCAACTTCGACCCTGAACAGGCCCAGCGCATGCTGGGCCAGATGCGGG
Source organism: Delftia tsuruhatensis NBRC 16741 (assembly GCF_001571325.1). Taxonomy (GTDB): domain Bacteria; phylum Pseudomonadota; class Gammaproteobacteria; order Burkholderiales; family Burkholderiaceae_C; genus Comamonas; species Comamonas tsuruhatensis. Next base: position 76,996 of record NZ_BCTO01000024.1, on the reverse strand, counting down.
CCCTGCTCAGCGACGACGGTGGGCTGCTGATCGGCATAGACCTGCCCAAACCCATACAGTGGCTGGAGCCTGCCTATGACGATGCCCAGGGCGTGACGGCGCGCTTCAACCTCAACCTGCTCAGCCATGTGAACCACCTGCTGGGCAGTGACTTCAACGAGGGCGACTGGGAACATGTGGCCTTCTTCAACACCGAGCACTCGCGCATCGAAATGCACCTGCGCGCGCGGCGCCCGCTGATCGTGGGCTGGCCCCAGGGGCTGCGGCACTTCGCGGCCGGCGAGACCATACACACCGAGAACAGCTACAAATACCCGCTGCCCGACTTCCTGGACATGCTGGCCTGTGCGGGTTTCGGGGCCTGCCAGGTCTGGACCGATGAGCGCCAGTGGTTTGCCGTGATCCATGCCCATGCGTGAAATGCCCGCCGTCTTCCGCTGGGTGCAGCGCTACGAGGCCGTGCGCCAGACCACCGTGCTGCTGGCCGCCCCCTTGTCCGCCGAGGATGCCTGCGTACAGTCCATGCCCGATGCCAGCCCTGCCAAATGGCATCTGGCGCATACCACCTGGTTCTTCGAGACCTTTGTCCTGGCCGAGCACGCGCCCGGCGTGCCGCCCTTCGATCCCGACTTCCGCGTGCTGTTCAACTCCTACTACCAGCAGGTGGGTGCGCGGCATCCGCGTGCCCAGCGCGGGCTGCTGACCCGGCCCTCGCTGGCGCGGGTGCTGGCCTACCGCGAGGCGGTGGACCAGCGCATGCTGCAGATGTTCGAGGACTGGGGCACGCAGCCGCCTGCGCGTCTGGCCGCGTTGCTGGAGCTGGGCCTGCAGCATGAGCAGCAGCACCAGGAACTGCTGCTGACCGACATCAAGCACCTGCTGTCGTGCCACCCGCTGTGGCCTGCCTATCGAGAGCAGGAAGAGGGCATGCCTGCGCCTGGGCCGGCAGACGGAACGCCTGCCCCGCTGCAGTGGCAGACCGTGCCGCGTGGCATGCATGCCGTGGGCCATGGCGGCGAGGGCTTTGCGTTCGACAACGAGCGCCCGCGCCACGAGGTGTTTGTGCAAGGCTGCGAGATCGCGCAGCGGCCCGTGAGCAATGCCGAGTTCCTGCGCTTCGTCGAGGACGGCGGCTATGCCCAGCCGCAGTGGTGGCTGGCCGAAGGCTGGGACTGGCGCTGCGCGCAGCAACTGGAGCATCCCTGGTACTGGCGGCGCAATGCAGGCGGCGCGTTGGATGGCGCATCGGACGGCACGTGGCAGGAGTTCAGCCTGCATGGCGCGCTGGCGCTGGACGGGCGCCGCCCCGTCTGCCACATCTCGTTTTTCGAGGCCGACGCCTATGCGCGCTGGGCCGGCGCGCGCTTGCCTACCGAGGCGGAATGGGAGGCGGCCTTTGCCGCACCCATGGGGCAGCGCCCCGAGCACGACGAGCCTCCCGGCCCCGTGCACCCGCGCGCCATGCAGCCCGGCAGCCTTGCGCTGGGCGAGGTCTGGGAATGGACCCAGTCCGCCTACGGCGCCTACCCGGGCTTCCAGATCGCGGAGGGCGCCGTGGGTGAATACAACGGCAAGTTCATGGTCAACCAGTATGTGCTGCGGGGCGGCTCCTGCCTCACGCCGCCAGGCCATGCGCGCGCCAGCTACCGCAATTTCTTTCCCACGCAGGCGCGCTGGCAGATGACCGGCCTGCGGCTGGCGCGGGATCCGGCTTGAGCCTGCCCCTGCCGCATCCCCATGCATTGCGCCGCCCGCCGGTGCATGCAGTAGCATCGTCGGCCTCAATGATCCGAGGGAGTTCCATGTTGTTGCGTTCGCTTGTTCTTGCCATGCCGCTGTCCCTGGTCCTTGCCGGCTGCGCCACTGCGCCGCCCCAGGCTCCGGCGCCCAGCCAGCCACAGGAGCAGCCCCGGCCCCAGGTGCCTGCCCAGGCCCCGGCCGACACGCCGCGCGCCGAGCCCGAGGTGGCCAATCTCACGCCCCTGCCCAGCCTGCTGCTGATCGGCGAAGACGCAGCCGGTCGCTACTACTCCATGGTGGCCAAGGCCACCTTCACCATCGAGTCCGATGGCCGCCTGACCCTGGCCGACCAGGGCGGCGGCCAGGGCGGCGAGCCCGTGGCCCCGCATGCCGACATGCAGGACCAGAGCATGTCCACCGAATGCAAGCCCTATGGCGCCGTGGCCAACCAGCGCACCACCTGGTTCCCGTATACGGGCGTGTTCGTGCGCGGCGGCACGCTGGTCGGCGCCCAGGCGGATGGCGCCGATGCGGCCATCAAGACGCTGACCGAGCATGAAGGCGCCCAGATGCTGTACACGGGCAAGGATGCCGACCCCACCGAGTACTACTACGCGCCCTGTGTGGGCGCGCAGCGCGTGGCCACCGGCTGGAGGCTGGACCGCTATCTGCCCGATGGCGGACAGCTGCGCGTGCGTGCCGATGCGCGTAACGGCAATGGAAACGGCAAGGGCCAGACGCTGGCGCTGAAGCTGCCCAAGCCCTTTGCGCCCTTCGTGCTGGTGCGCTACCAGTCGGGAGCGATGATTCCCGTGCCCATGCGTGCCGTGCTGGCCACGGTGGACCTGCCCGAGCGCCGCGTGGTGCTGCAGTTCCAGGGCACCTACGCCGTGGAGCCGGCCATCCGCAAGATGGAGCTGCGCCTGATCGTGCCCGGCAGCCGCCCCTCCGAAGGAGAGACCGCCGCGCGCCACGCCGAACGAACCCAGGCCCAGCTGCGTGACCTGGCCCGCTGCGCCCCGCCGCGCGGCCATGCCATCGAGCCCTGCGCCAATCCGCAGCGCACGCCGGACCCGCTGATCTTCTATTCCTCGCAGGAACTGCGCGAGCGCTCGCGCAGGCGCTGAGGGCGTCTCAGACCTTGTCCAGCGCCTGCTCCAGGTCGGCCAGCAGGTCGCTGATGTGCTCAATGCCCACGGACAGGCGCACCATGCCTTCGGTGACGCCGGCCTTGGCCAGTTCCTCGGCGTCGAGCTGGCGGTGCGTGGTCGATGCCGGGTGCGTGGCCAGGGACTTGGCGTCGCCGATGTTGACCAGGCGCGTGAACAGCTGCAGCGCATCCAGGAAGCGCGCACCGGCGGCGCGGGTGTCGCTGTCGCCGCTGCCGTTCCTGAGGCTGAACGACAGGATCCCCGAGGCGCGGCCGCCCAGCTGCTTCTTCACCAGGGCGTGGTCGGGATGGTCCTGCAGGCCGGCGTAGCGCACCCATTCGATCTTGGGATGCGTTTGCAGCGTCTCGGCGATCTTCTGGGTGTTCTCGCAGATGCGGTCCATGCGCAGGGCCAGCGTCTCTATGCCTTGCAGGATCAGGAAGGCGTTGTGCGGCGACAGTGCGGCGCCGGTATTGCGCAGCGGCACCACGCGCACGCGGCCGATGTAGGCTGCCTCGCCCAGGGCCTCGGTGTAGACCACGCCGTGGTAGCTGACATCGGGCTCGTTCAGGCGCTTGAAGCGGGCCTTGTGCTCGGCCCAGGGGAACTTGCCGCTGTCCACGACGGCGCCGCCCACGCTGTTGCCGTGGCCGCCCAGGTACTTGGTCAGCGAGTGCACCACGATGTCGGCGCCATGCTCGATGGGGCGCAGCAGGTAGGGGCTGGGCACGGTGTTGTCCACGATCAGCGGCACGCCATGGGCGTGGGCCACGTCGGCCAGGGCGCGGATGTCGGTGACATTGCCCAGCGGGTTGCCGATGGACTCGATGAAGATGGCCTTGGTCTTTTCGTCGATGTGCTGGGCGAAGCTGGCCGGGTCGCGCGGATCGGCAAAGCGCACCGTGATGCCCTGCTGCGGGAAAGTGTGGGCGAACAGGTTGTAGGTGCCGCCGTAGAGCGTGCTGGCCGAGACGATGTTGTCGCCTGCCTCCGCGATGGCCTGGATGGCATAGGTGATGGCTGCCATGCCCGAGGCCACGGCCACGGCGGCAATGCCGCCTTCCAGCGCCGCGACGCGCTTTTCCAGCACGTCGGTGGTGGGGTTCATGATGCGCGTGTAGATGTTGCCGGCCACCTTGAGGTCGAACAGGTCGGCGCCATGCTGGGCACTGTCGAAGGCATAGGCCACGGTCTGGTAGATGGGCACGGCGGCCGACTTGGTGGTGGGGTCGGGCGAGTAGCCGGCGTGGACGGCCAGGGTTTCGATGCGCATGGAAGATTGCCTTTCTGGTGACGGCTTACGCAAGAAGGGCAGGGGCGGGCCATTTGCCATGGGCAGCGGCGCGTCCCGCATCCTGTTTGAGTAAGTCCTGAGGTTTTACAAGCGGAGGACGGTTGGCATTGTGGCGTGCCGGCCTCCGGTGCCCAACGATGCGTTGGTTACGAACATATACGCCGCAGACCGGTTGCTCCTCTGCCGCGCGCAGATATGTCCGGCCTGGCTTTGCCAGGATCGTGAGTGAATGTGTATTTTTGTTAACAACGTGTTGTAACGTGACCTGATCGCTAGACTCCATTCGGGAGTTGATGGTGACGTTGACAGCAAGACATTTTCTGGCGCTGGCGGTGCCTTTGTGCACCTCGCTGCTGGCCGGCTGTTTCTATGTCTGCTGGCGGCATCTGCGTGCCCGGCGCGAATTGCGCAGCATGTCCCTCGCCTTCACCGGATTCAGCCTGGCGCTGCTGCTGCAGGTCCTGGAGCGGCCTGCGGCCGTGCCCGTCAATGCGCTGGCCACGGCCGCGCTGCAGCTGTGTGCGGCCTGGTTCATCACCGAGGCCATGGCCATGCGCCAGGGCGTGCGACCGGATGCGCCGCTGGCGGCTGTCTTTGGCAGTGCAGTGTTGGCGGTGCTGGGCTACTACGCCTGGGTCGTTCCCGATGCGCAGGCGCGCCAGCATGTGCTCAATTTCGGCCTGGGACTGCAACTGGCCCTGCCGCTGTGGCGTTTGCCGCGCAGGCATCCCGGTACGGACTGGGACCGGCTGCTGCTGGGGGTGTTCGTGGTCTTTGCGCTGAGCTTTTTCGTTCGTGCGCTGTGGCTGACACCGCCTGGCGCCTCGCCACCGGCCGACGCGGCCAGTGAATGGCTGGGCGTTTCTTCCGCGTGCCTGGCGAAGCAGCTGAGCCTGCTGGTGTTCGGCCTGCTGTTCGCCATTGTGTTCCTGGCGGCGGCGGTGCGCGACACCGTGCAGGAGCTGCATGAGGAGCGCGACCGCGATCCGCTGACAGGGCTTCTGAACCGGCGCGCCTTCAAGGAGGAGGTGCAGCGCCGGCGGGCCGAGCACCCTCAGCTTTCAGCCGCCGTGCTGGTCTGTGATCTGGACCATTTCAAGCGGGTCAACGACGGCTGGGGCCACGCGGCCGGTGACGAAGTGCTGCAGCGCTTTGCGCGACTGCTGCTGCGCAGCACGCGCCAGCAGGACCTGGTGGCCCGCTTTGGCGGGGAAGAGTTCGTGGCCTTGCTGCCGCGTGCGGACCCGCTGGCCGTGCAGTCGATCACCCGGCGCATACAGACCCAGCTGCGCCTGATGGGCTTCAGCGGGCTGCCCGACGAGGTGCGCATCACCGCCAGCTTCGGCGTGGCCTGGATGGCGCCGGGCCAGACGCTGGAGCAGGCGCTCGCGCGTGCCGACGCCATGCTCTACGAGGCCAAGCGCGCAGGCCGGGACCGGGTGCGGCTGGTGAAGGAAGAAGAAACGCTCTAGGACTTGGCCGGCGCGACCGCAGCCTGCAGCAGGCGAGCAGTGCGGGGCGGACGCGTTGTCTGCGGCGTCTGCGGGGCGCTGGACTCGCGCGGCCCGCGCGGTTCAAGCGCAGGCCTGGAAGGCCGCTGGGCCGGTGCCGGCTGGCGCAGCTCCCAGCCCGGCAGCGCGGCATGCACCATGGCGGCGCCGTGGGCGTCGTTGGCCGCATAGTGGCGCTGGGCCAGGCTCAGTTGCGGTGCAGCCCAGTTGGAGGTGGAGATCTTCTTGGACTTTTGGAAGTTCTGCCCCAGCACCAGGGCCACGGCCGCGCGCACGCCTACCGAGCTGGCGTAGCCATGGCGCTTGAACACGCGGTCCAGGTCGATCACGTTGTTCAGCGCCACGCCCAGGCGCGCGGGCAGCGCGCTGCGGTCATGGTCCAGCCCGAAGCCGGCCTTGCAGATGGCCTCGCTGGCCATCACGTCGGCCGCAAGCGCGCGTGCCTGCGTATGGTGCAGCTGCAGCAGCCAGGCCTGGTCGCAGGTGGACAGTTGCACCACATGGGGGCCGGTGTCGGTCTGGCTGGCGTGGAAAAGAGGCTTGCTCTCGGTATCGAAGCCGAGCACGGGCGCGGCCATCAGCGCGGCGCGGGCGGCCGCGAATTCGGCGTCGGTGGCGGGCACGTGGATGCAGCGTTCCGGCAGGGCGGAAAAAGGCGGCAGCAGGCGGCTGTCTTCCTTGCTGGGGGCGTGCAGGCGGGGCATGGGAAAGGGGGGGAGGCCGAGGCGAGCCGTCAAGTATGCCTGCTCCTGCATGTCCCTTCGGCCCCGGGTTTTTATCCCCGATGCATGTGGACGGAGTTGTGGAAAACTCCGGGTGTAACTTGCCGAATCCGCGCCCTGCAAGGCTTTCCACGGAATGCCTAAAAAATCAGCGCAGTGGCGAAAGGGCGTCGATTAAGGGTAATTACGGATGGCCGCGCCGGACCCGTGGGCAGGGTCCGGTGGTTGTTTCAAGAGGTGTCTAAAGGCCTTGGTCGCTGAACACCGGGGCCCGTTTTTCCAGGCCTGCGCGCACGGCTTCGGCCTGGTTGGCGCTGCCCAGCAGGGCCTGCTGCTCGCGCGCCTCGGCCAGCAGGATGTCCTGGGGCGATGCCGTTTCGCTGAGCTGCATCAGGCGCTTGGACGCACGCATGGCGTGCGGGCTGCTGGCCGCGATCTGGCGGGCCAGATGGCGCGCTTCCTCCAGCGGCGCGGAACTCACGCGCGTGGCCAGGCCCAGGGCCACGGCCTCGGGGCCGGGCACGATGCGGCCCGTGTAGACCAGCTCGCGCAGCACGTCGCCGCGCACCAGCGGCGCGGCCAGCGCGCAGCCGGCCATGTCGGGCACCAGTCCCCACTTGATTTCCATGATGGACAGCCGCGCATCCTCGGCCACCAGGCGGATGTCCGCGCCCAGCGCCAGCTGCAGGCCGCCGCCGTAGGCCACGCCGTGCACGGCGGCGATCACGGGCACGGGCAGTTCGCGCCAGCCCCAGCAGATCTGCTGGAAGCGGTTGGCAATGCCGTGCGTGCGCGCGGCCAGGTCCGTCATGTCTGCCGTCTGCTGGCCGTCGGCAATGCCGGCCATGCTGCCCATGTCCAGGCCCGCGCAGAAGGCGCGCCCCTCGCCATGCAGCACCACGGCGCGCAACCCGGACGTGTCCCGCAGCCGCGCCAATGCGTCGATCAGGGCGTCGAACATGGCGGGGTCCAGCGCATTCATCTTGTCGGGCCGGGCCAGGGTCACCTCGGCCACGCCGTGGTCCACCGATATGCGCACGCGTTCTTGGCTCATGGCTTGTCTCCTTGTGTCTATGCGGTTCTTTGCTGGCGGTCTGCTGCGTTGCGCGATTCGATGGCGCTGCGCGCATTCGCCCAGTCCTGGTCGCTCCAGCTGGCCAGCCCGGCGAAGTTGCCGCCCGTCGCCTGGTATTGTCCGCCGTCTATGGCGATGGTCTGTCCCGTCAGGTACTCGGCCTGGCGGCTCATGAGGAAGACGGCCAGGTTGGCCAGCTCGGGCATGCGGCCGTTGCGGCCCATGGGGTTGTCGGCGCGCACATGCTCGCCGCCCTGCGGGTTCAGCCGCGCGCTCATGCCTTCGGTGGGAAACAGGCCTGGCGCGATGGCGTTGAAGCGTATGCCCCGGTTGCCCCATTCCACGGCCAGCGACTGCGTCATGGCATGCACGCCCGACTTGGCCATGGCCGAGGGCACGGTGAAGGCCGAGCCGTTCCAGACCCAGGTGGTGAGGATGGACAGCACGCTGGCCTTGCGGCCCTCGGCCAGCCAGCGGCGGCCGCACTCCAGCGTGAGGTTGAAGCTGCCGCGCATGACGATGTTGGCCACGGCGTCGAAGGCGCGCATGGACAGGTCCTCGGTGCGGCTCACGAAGTTGCCGGCCGCGTTGTTGACCAGGCCCGTGAGCGCGCCGCCGTCGGCCCAGATGGCCTCGATCATCTGCTCCACGGCCTCGGGCTGGCGCACGTCGCAGGCATGGCCCGTGGCCCGGCCGCCGTGCTGCTGCATCAGCTCCTGCGCTGTCTGCTCGACCACGGCGCCGCGCCGGCCGCACAGGTGGATGTCGGCGCCCAGCATGAGAAACGCCTCGGCCATGACCCGGCCCAGGCCGGTGCCGCCGCCGGTGACGAGGATGCGTTCGCCCTGGAGCAGGCCGGGCTTGTAGATGAGGTCGTCGAGGGTCATGGCTGCTGTCTCCTGTGCTGCCGGGGAAGGGATAGGGGGACTGCGGCAGCGCTTGGCACCGCCAGGGGATCGGAGCGTCAGAGCGCGCGCGAGATCACTTCCTTCATGATTTCGCTGGTGCCGCCGTAGATGCGCTGCACGCGCGCATCGGCGTACATGCGCGTGACCATGTATTCGTTCATGTAGCCGTAGCCACCATGCAGTTGCACGAGTTCGTCGAGCACGCGGCCCTGCGCTTCCGAGCCCCACAGCTTGGCCATGGAGGCCGTGGCCGTGTCCAGCGTGCCGGCCACCAACTGCTCCACGCAGCGGTCGATGAAGGCGCGGCCCACGGTCAGCGTGGTGGCCACCTCGGCGAGCTTGAACCGGGTGTTCTGCATGTCGGCAATGGCCTGGCCGAAGGCGCGGCGCTCGCGCACGTAGGCCAGCGTGGCCTCATAGGCGCCTTCCATGCAGGCCAGGGCGGCCAGGCCGATGATCAGGCGTTCGTAGGGCAGGTCGCCCATGAGCTGGTAGAAGCCCTGGCCTTCGCGCCCGCCCAGCAGCGCGTCCTGCGGCACGGTCACGTCGTCGAAGAACAGCTCCGAGGTGTCCTGGGCCTTCATGCCCATCTTGTCGAGCACGCGGCCCACGCGAAAGCCCGCGCAGTCCCGGGTCTCCACGATGAGGATGGAGGTGCCGCGCGCGCCCTGGGCCGGGTCGGTCTTGCAGACCACGAGGATCAGGCCGGCCAGCAGGCCGTTGGTGATGAAGGTCTTGCTGCCGTTGATGCGGTAGCGGCCGTCCCTGAGTTCTGCGCGCGTGCGCACGCCCTGCAGGTCCGAACCCGCGCCGGGCTCGGTCATGGCGATGGCGCCCACCAGTTCGCCGCGCGCCATGGCGGGCAGGTACTTGCGCTTTTGCGCCTCGGTGCCGTGGTTGAGCAGGTAGTGGGCCACGATGGAATGCACGGAGTTGCTCATGCCCGAGAGGGCGCGGCGCGCCATCTCCTCGTGGATCACGGCCTCGTGGCGGAAGTCGCCGCCGCCGCCGCCGTAGTCCTCGGGGATGTCGGTGCACAGCAGGCCCAGCTCGCCGGCGCGGCGCCAGATGGCATGGCCCACGTTGCCGCGCTGGCGTGCGGCCTCGTCCTGCGGCTGCATTTCGGTTTCCAGAAAGCGCACGGCGGTGGCGCGCAGGCTTTCCAGTTCGGGGGTGCTCCAGGAGCGTGTCAGTTGCAGTGGCATGGCTTGGACCGGTGGATTGAGGGGTTCAGTTGATGCGGCGTTCACGGCCCTGCCAGTAGGGCTCGCGCAGCTGGAATTTCTGCAGCTTGCCGGCGGCCGACAGCGGCAGCTCGCTGCGGAACTCCACCGAGCGTGGGCACTTGTAGCCCGCGATGCGTTCGCGGCAGTGGGCGATGACCTCGGCCTCGGTCAGCGGCTGGCCCTCGCGCGCGACGATCACGGCGTGCACGCGCTCGCCCCAGCGTTCGTCGGGCACGCCGATGACGGCGCACATGGCGACCTGGGGCAGCTGGGCGATGGCGTTCTCGACCTCGGCCGAGTACACGTTCTCGCCGCCGCTGACGATCATGTCCTTGAGCCGGTCCACGACGAAGAGGTAGCCGTCGGCATCCAGCCGGCCCATGTCGCCCGTGTGCATCCAGCCGTCCTTGAGCGCGGCGGCCGTCTCGGCGGGCCTGTTCCAGTAGCCCTGCATGACCATGGGGCCGCGTGCCGTGATCTCGCCCACCTCGCCGGCAGGCAGCTCGCGGCCCTCGCCATCGACGATGCGCACCTCGGCAATGGTCACGGGCCGGCCGGCCGCGCGCAGCAGGCGCTCGCGCTGCGGGCCGGGACGGTGCTCGGGCGGGCCCATGGACACGATGGTAGGCGACAGCTCGGTCATGCCGTAGGCCTGGGCGAAGTCGGCGCCGGGCAGTAGCTGCATGGCGCGCTCCAGCAAGGTGGCATCGATGGGCGCCGCGCCATAGAGCATGAGGCGCAGGCTGGACAGGTCGAACTCGGCCAGGCGCGGATGCTCGATCAGCCGGCGGATCATGGTGGGCACCAGGAACAGCTCGTTCACGCCGTGCTGCTGAATGCCGTCCAGGATGGCCAGCTCGTCGAAGGCCGGCACGATGACCTGGGGTACCAGGCGCTGGGCCATGAGCAGGGCCAGGCCGCAGCCGGCCACATGGAACATGGGCGTGACCACCATGCCCACCTTCACATGCTGGCGCGGCACGTTGCTGGCATTGGACAGGGCGTTGATGAACAGGTTGTCGTGGCTGAGCATCACCCCCTTGGGCCGGCCCGTGGTGCCGCCCGTATACATCACGGCGGCCAGGTCGTTGCCGCTGCGCAGCGCGTCGGCGCAGGGCGTGGCGGCGGCCAGCAATTGCTCGTAGTGCAGCGCGCCTTCGGGCGCGGCGCCCGTGCCGCAGAACACCACGGTGCGCAGGCTGGAGGACAGCTCGCGCAGCCGGGGCACCAGGGGCGCGAAGGCATCGTCCACGAAGAGCACGCGCGTGTCGCAGTCGTCCAGCGAGTAGGCCACCTCGTGCGCGCTCCAGCGGATGTTGACGGGGTTGACCGCGGCGCCTGCCCACCAGCAGCCATAGAAGTATTCAAGGTAGCGGATGGAGTTCAGGCCCATCATGCCGACGCGGTCGCCGGGCGCCACGTCCAGCGCCCGCAGCAGGCCGGCGCAGCGTTCGATGCGCTGCGCAAGCTGCGACCAGCTGGCCTGCTCTGCGCCGCAGATGGCTGCCGTGGCGCCGGCCCTTTCGCGGCGGCCCTTGTGGATGGCCTGGGTGAGATACATGGGCATGGGGTTTCCTCAGGAGCGGGCATTCCAGGCGGCCAGCGTGTCCTGCAGGCTGGCGGCGCGCGGGGGGCGGGGCTGCTCGGGCACGCTGCGCGAAAAGCGCGGCGCCGGCGCGGGCTGGAGCACGCCGCCGGCCTCGGTGAACGTGGCGCGCGCGCGGTTGTGGGCGTGCTGGGGCGCCTCGTCCCAGTCGAGCACGGGCGCGAAGCAGGCATCGCTGCCTTCCAGCAGCTCGCACCATTGCTGGCGCGTGCGCGTGCGGAACACGTCGGCCAGGCGCAGCTTGAGCAGGGGCCAGCGTGCGGCGTCCAGTTGCGCGTCGAACAGCGGGTCCTGTATGCCGCAGCGCTGGCGCAGCTCGGCGTAGAACTGCGGCTCGATGGCGCCTATGGCGATGTATTTGCCGTCGGCGCAGGCATAGGTGTCATAGAAGTGCGCGCCGCCGTCCAGCAGGTTCTCTCCGCGCTGGTTGCTCCACTGGCCCTTGGCCTTGAAGCCGTACATGAAGGCCGACAGCAGGGCCGTGCCATCGGTCATGGCCGCGTCGATGACCTGGCCCCGGCCGCTGCGCCCGGCCTCGTGCAGTGCGGCCAGCAGGCCCACGGCCAGCAGCATGCCGCCGCCGCCGAAGTCGCCCACGTAGTTGAGCGGCGGCACGGGCGCCTCGCCCGCGCGGCCGATGGCGTGCAGGGCGCCGGAGATGGCGATGTAGTTGATGTCATGCCCCGCCGCATGCGCCAGCGGCCCGTGCTGGCCCCAGCCCGTCATGCGGCCGTAGACCAGGCGCGGGTTGCGCGCCAGGCAGGGCTCGGGCCCCAGGCCCAGGCGCTCCATCACGCCGGGCCGAAAGCCCTCGATCAGCAGATCGGCGCGTGCGATCAGCGCCAGGGCCGAGGCCTGGCCTTCCTCGCCGCGCAGGTCGATCTCGACCTGGCTGCGGCTGCGCGTGGTGATGTCCTGTGCATCGACCGGCGTGCCGGGCCGCGCGATGCGCAGCACCTCGGCACCCATGTCGGCCAGCAGCATGGCGCAGAACGGCCCCGGGCCCAGGCCCGCGAACTCGACCACGCGCACGCCTTCAAGCGGTCCTGGCATGGAGGTCTCCTTTGTTCTCTTTTCTTCAATGAACCATAGAGCAGAGCGCTATGGAACTGGCGTTGTCCAAGCGAGAGACACCGAGGAAGGGCCGCCCCGCACCGAAGGTGTCGTCCCCCATTGGGGGAAGCCGCTCAGCGGCTCAGGGGGTAATTCCTGTACTGCTCGCGCAGCTTGGTCTTTAGCAGTTTTCCCGTGGCCGTGTGCGGCAGCTCGGCCACCTGCAGCACATCGTCGGGCAGCCACCATTTGGCGATGCGCGTGGACAGGAAATCGAGCATGGACTCGCGGCTGACGCTGTGGCCTGCGCGCGGCACCACCAGCAGCAGCGGCCGCTCCTGCCACTTGGGATGGGCCACGCCGATGATGGCGGCCTCGGCCACGCCGGGATGGCCCATGGCGGCGTTCTCCACGTCGATGGAGGAAATCCACTCGCCGCCCGACTTGATCACGTCCTTGGCGCGGTCCACCAGCTGCAGGAAGCCGTCGGCATCGATGGTGGCCACGTCGCCCGTGGTGAAGAAGCCTTCCTCATCGACGGGCGAGCCGCCTTCGCCCTTGAAGTAGCCGCTGGCGATCCAGGGGCCGCGCACGCGCAGGTGTCCCCGGGCCTGGCCGTCCCAGGGCTGGGGCCGGCCGTCGTCGTCCACGATCTTGAGGTCCACGCCCCAGACGCCGCGCCCCTGCTTGAGCTTGACCTTGACCAGTTCCTCGCCCGACAGCGCGTCGTGCCGGGGCAGCAGCTTGCTGACCACGCCGATGGGGCTGGTCTCGGTCATGCCCCATCCCTGCACGACCTGGGCGCCGAACTGGTTCTCGAAGCGCTCCAGCATGGCGCGCGGCACGGCCGCGCCGCCGATGCCAATGCTCTTGACGCCCAGCGCGCGCGGGTCGATGTCGGGATGCGCATCCAGGTACTGGAACAGCATCAGCCACACGGTGGGCACGCCCTGCGAGAAGGTGACCTTCTCGTCGCGCATGAGCTCGTAGACGCTCTGGCCGTCCAGGTGGGGGCCGGGCAGCACCAGCCGTGCGCCGGCCATGGCCGCCGCATAGGGCGTGCCCCAGGCGTTGGCATGGAACATGGGCACGATGAGCATCACGGTCTCGCGCGCGTTCAGGCCGAAGGTGTCGGGCGCCAGCTCCATCAGCGTGTGCAGCACGGTGGAGCGGTGCGAGTACAGCACGCCCTTGGGGTGGCCCGTGGTGCCCGAGGTGTAGCACAGCGAGGAGGCCGTGCGCTCGTCGAACTCGGGCCACTCGAAGTCCTCGCTCTGGTTGCCCACCAGCTCGTCCCAGCAGTGCAGGTCGGGCAGGTCCAGCGCGGGCATGTGCTCGCGCGAACTCATGCAGACATAGGTGGTGACGGTCTTCAGATGCGGTGCGAGCTTTTCCACCAGCGGCGCGAAGGTCACGTCGAAGAACAGCACCCGGTCCTCGGCATGGTTGGCGATGTATTCGATCTGCTCGGGAAACAGGCGCGGGTTGATGGTGTGCAGCACCGCGCCGCTGCCCGAGACGCCGAAGTACAGCGCCAGATGGCGCCAGCTGTTCCAGGCCAGCGTGCCCACGCGTTCGCCAGGCTGCACGCCCAGCGACTGCAGGGCGTTGGCCACCTGGCAGGAGGCGCGGCGCATGCCGGCCCAGTCGGTGCGGTGCAGGCCACCGTCCCGGGTTTCCGGCAGGCGCGAGACGATCTCGGTGTGCGGATGAAAGCGCGCCGCATGCTCGATCAGCGACGAGATCATGAGCGGGCGGTCCTGCATCAGTCCTTGCAAGGCGGGCATGGGGTGTCTCCTGTCGTTGTCCTGAACGCCGGGGTCATTGCACGGGCGCGTAGCGGCTGCCGTCGAAGCGCACGAGCTGCATCTTCTTGATGGGGAAGAAATCGTCCGCACCGGTCTGCAGGCTGATGCCCGGGTAGAGCATGGGCAGGTCCATCTTCAGGCTGGCGGCCTGCTTCATGATGTTGGCGCGCGTGAGCTCGTCGCCGGCCTGCCTGAGCACCTGCACCAGGGTCTGGGCCTGGGAGTAGCCGATGACGTTGAGCGAATCGTTGGGGTCGCCGGCCGGGTAGAACTGCTTCATGAAGGCCAGGTAGCCGGCCAGCTCGGGCGTGCCCTGGTTGGTGGGGTCCGAGGGCTCGCGCAGGTAGCTGGCCGTCATCACGCCGCGCGCGTTGTCCAGGCCCGCGGGCTTGAGCACCGAGCTGATGGACAGCGAGACGCTGACCAGGTAGTGCGCAGGCTTCCAGCCGATGTCGGCGGCCTTGCGTATGGACTGGGCCGCGAACTTGGGCGTGCTGATGTTGATGAAGGTGTCCGCCCCCGAGCCCTTGAGCGCCACCATCTGGCTGTCCACCGTGGGGTCGCCGACCTCGTAGGTCTGCTGCACGACGATGCGCTGCTTGGCCTGCTCGCCGAATCCGTCGAGCACGCCCTTGAGGTAGTCCTTGCCGAAGTCGTCGTTCTGCATCAGGACGGCCACCTTGGCCTGGGGCCGCGTGGCCAGGATGTGCTGGGCGAAGGTGCGGCCTTCGAGCTGGTAGGTGGGCTGCCAGCCCATGGTCCAGGGGAAGTTCTTCGGATCGCCCCAGCGCGTGGCGCCCGTGGAGACGAACAGCTGGGGCACCTTGCGCTGGTTCATGTAGCGATGCACGGCCTGGTTGTGCGAGGTGCCCAGCGCGCCGAACATCAGCAGCACGCCGTCGCGCTCGACCAACTTGCGCGTCTGCTCCACGCTCTGGGCGGGGTTGTAGGCGTCGTCGGCCGAGAGGTAGGTGATCTTGCGGCCGTTGATGCCGCCCTCGGCGTTGATCTTGGCGAAGTAGGCCGCATGGGTCTTGCCTATGGTTCCATAGGCCGACACGGGACCTGAGTAGGGCACGAAGTTGCCGATGCGGATCTCGGTGTCGCTGGCGCCGGTGTCGTACTTCTTCTGGGTCTGGGTCTGGGTCTGGGCCTGGGCTGGCACCGGGGTGACGGCCGGCAGGACCAGCGCCAGGCAGGCGATCAGGGCCCGGGGGCCGCGGGCGAAGGGGTTGCGCATGGTGGTCTCCTGGCTTGCGGGCGCCGTGCCCGCTTTTCTTGTGTTGGCCGGTCCATGGTAGGAACCGGCCCGGAGCGCGCCCATCGTCGATTCCGACGAATGCATGTGCGGGCGCAGCAAGGTGCGTCGGGAAGGTGTGGCGCTTAGCCCGGCTGGCGGGGCGCGAACACGGGCTCGCGCTTTTGCATGAAGGCCTGCACGCCTTCCATGAAGGCCGGCGCGCCCACCAGCTCGCGCTGGCGTTCAGCCTCGTAGTGAAGCTGCTGCTCCAGCGTGGAAGCGGCTGCGTGGTCCAGCGCGCGGCGGGCTTCCAGCACGGCACCGGCCGGCAGCCGCGCCAGGCGGGCGGCCGTGGCCAGGGCCTGCTCGCGCAGGGCCTCGTCGTCCACGCAGGCCCAGACCAGGCCCCAGTCGGCGGCCTGCTGCGCGCCCAGCCTGTCGCCCAGCAGGGACAGGCCCAGGGCGCGCGCACGGCCCAGCCGGCGCTCGATGAACCAGGTGGTGCCCAGGTCCGGCACGATGCCCAGGCGCGGCAGGAAAGGCAGGTAGAAGTAGGCCGAGCGCGCCGCCAGCGCCACGTCGCCGGCCAGGGCCAGGCCCACGCCGGCCCCGGCTGCCGCGCCGTTGATGGCGCAGACCACGGGCACGGGCAACTGCTGCAGGTCCAGGATGAGGCGGTTGGACAGCTGCTGCATGTTGTCGGCCGTCTGCTCGCCCAGCGTGCGGCCATCGGCCTGGGCCCCGCCTTGTGCCCCACCTTGTGCCCCGCCTTGTGCGCCACCCATGGACGACAGGTCCGCGCCCACGCAAAAGCCCCGGCCCTCGGCGGTGAGCACCAGGGCGCGTAGGGAGGTGTCCTCGCGCACCTCGGCCAGCAGTTCGCGCAGCCGCAGCTGCAAGGGCCTGCCCAGCGGATTCATGCGGGCGCTGTCCTGGAGGACGATGAGGGCGATCTCGCCGTTGTTGCCGTTGTCGCCGTTTGTGCCGTGGCGTTCCATGCGGACGGCCGGACTGGAATTCATGGGGGACTCCTGTGGGTGGGGATGGAAAGTCAGGTGCGCGGCCGCTGCCGGGGCAGGCGCCGGCCCGGCCGGCCCGGCCGGCCCGGTCGGCCCAGTCGGTGCAGCAGGCCCATCACGCCGCCGGGCATGGCGAACATGAAGACGATGAGCACGGTGCCGTAGACGGCCCAGGGCGCGGCCTTGGACACCTGCTCGGCCAGCCCCGGGATGAACATGATGAACAGGGCGCCGAACAGCGCGCCCCACAGCGTTCCCACACCACCCACCACCACGCCCACCAGCAGCGAGATCGACAGGAACATGGTGAAGGAGTCGGGCGCCACGAACTGCACGGCAATGGCCGACAGCGCGCCGCCCACGCCCGTGTAGCCGGCCGAAATCGCAAAGGCCATGGACTTGCAGTGCGCGTTGTCCACGCCCATGGCCTCGGCCGCCATGGCGTGGTCGCGGATGGCGCGCAGCGCCAGGCCGCTGCCGCTGTCTATGAGGTTGCGCGCCATCCAGAACAGCAGGGCCGCCACGGCCAATGCATAGAGGTAGAACCACTGGTCGGCATCCAGCGGCAGGCCCCAGGGCGCCTCGGGCTTGGTCAGCACGATGCCGCCCACGCCGCCGGTCCAGGCCTCCAGGTGGCGGTACTTGAGCAGTTGGGGCATGGCCACGCCCAGCGCAAAGGTGGCCAGCGCCAGGTACAGCCCTTCCAGCCTGAGCGCGGGCCGCCCGAACAGGTAGCCCGCCGCCAGGCTCACCAGGCCCGCTGCAGGCACGGCCAGCCAGTAGGCCAGGCCTGCGCGGTCCATCAGGATGCCGGCCGCATAGGCGCCTATGGCGAAGAAGGCGCCATGGCCCAGCGAGATCTGGCCGCTGTAGCCCGTGAGAATGTTCAGCCCCACCAGGGCCACGGCATAGGCCAGCACCATGGTGGCCTGGAACAACTGGTAGCCCTTGGCCACGAAGACCAGCGAGCAGGCCGCCAGCGCCAGCGCCGCGATCAGTACCGTTCCGAGGGGCAGGGGGCGGCGCGCGCTGGTGGAGGCGACCAGCGCGTCAGACGAGGAGGCGGATCGTGTGGACATCATTGTTCTCCAGGGCGTTTGGCACAAAACTGGCGTGGCCCAAAAGCGAGGGTGTCGTCCCCCTCCCGCGTAGCGAGAGAGGGGGCGCCGTGCAACGGGAAGCGGCGTAGCCGCTCAGGGGGGACATTGTTCAAACCCTCCTGACGACCTTGCGGCCCATCAGCCCGGCCGGCCGCACGATGAGCACGCCCACGATCAGCACCAGGGCCACCGAGAGCTTGAGTTCGGTGCCGACCACGTAGCTGCCCACCAGGTTTTCAAGCACGCCCACGATGAAGCCGCCCAGCACGGCGCCCGCGGGGCTGTCGATGCCGCCCAGCAGCGCGCCCGCAAAGGCATACAGCAGCACGCCGCTCATCATGTGCGGATCGAGGAAGACCACGGGCGCCACCATCATCCCGGCCACCGCGCCGATGGCGCCGGCCAGGCCCCAGCCCAGCATCAGCATGCGTCCCACGGAGATGCCCACCAGGCGCGAGGAGGCCGGGTTCTGCGCGGCTGCGCGCATGGCCAGCCCCAGCGGCGTGAGCCGGAAGAAGGCAAACAGCAGGGCCACGATGGCCAGGGCCACGAAGATGGTGCCCACCTCATGGGCCGACATCAGGGCGCTGCCGTACCAGGCGTCGGCCGGGAACGGGCTGGGGAACTCCTTGATGGTGTAGCCGAAGATCCAGCCGGCCAGGCTGTGGAAGACGATCAGCAGGCCGATGAAGACCACCACCTGGGCCAGGTCCGCCGCCTTGTGCATGGGGCGGATGATGGCGAACTCCACCGCCGCGCCCAGCACGAAGGACAGCGCCACCGTGGCCAGGAAGGCCCACCAGTACGGCAGCCCCGCCTGCAGCAGCGCCCAGGCGATGAAGGTGGAGAACATGGCCATCTCGCCCTGCGCGAAATTGATGTGGTGCGTGGCCTGGTAGATCATGACCAGGGCCAGCGCCACGGTGGCGTAGATGCCGCCCGTGGCCAGGCCGGCCAGCAACTGGTGGATGAAGGCGTCCATGGCAGCTACTCCCCGAGATAGGCCTGGCGTACCGCATCGTTGCGGCGCATGGCTTCGCTGGGGCCGTGCAGCACGATGCGGCCGGTCTCCAGCAGGTAGGCGCTGTGCGCCAGCTCCAGCGCCAGGCGCGCGTTCTGCTCCACCAGCAGGATGGTCGTGCCCTGCTCGGCGTTGATGCGCTGCAGGATGCCGAAGATGTCGCGCACCACCAGCGGCGCCAGGCCGAAGGAGGGCTCGTCCAGCAGCAGCAGGCGCGGGCGGCCCATGAGGGCGCGGGCAATGGCCAGCATCTGCTGCTCGCCGCCCGACAGCGTGCCGGCCTGCTGGGTGCGGCGCTCGCGCAGGCGGGGGAAGTAGCCGAACATGCGCTCCATGTCGCCGGCCACGTCGGCACGGGCCGCACGCGTGGGCCGGGCCTGCGCGCCCAGGCGCAGGTTCTCCTCGGCGCTGAGCTGGGCGAAGGTGCCGCGCCCGTCGGGCACATGGCCCACGCCCTGGCGCGCGATGCGCTCGGTGCTGTGCCGGTCTATGCGTTCGCCGGCCAGGCGCACCTCGCCGCGCGTGTCCACCAGGTGGCGGCAGATGGCGCGCAGCGTGGTGGTCTTGCCCGCGCCATTGGCGCCCAGCAGGGCCGTGACGCGGCCTTCGGCCAGGTCCATGTCGATGCCGTCCAGCACGCGCACCGACCCGTAGGCCGCATGCAGTCCGCGGATTTCAAGCAGTGCCGGCATGCGCCACCTCCCTGTCCTGATCCTGCGGCTGCATGTCCGAGCCCAGGTAGGCGCGGATGACTTCGGCATGGGCGCGGACCTCGCCCGGCGTGCCTTCGGCGATCTTGCGGCCGAAGTTCAGCGCCACGACCTTGTCGCTCACGCGCATGACCAGGCCCATGTGGTGCTCCACCAGCAGCACGGTCAGCCCCAGCCGGTCGCGCAGCGACAGGATCAGGTCGCCCAGGCCGGCCAGCTCCTCATGGTTGAGGCCGCAGGCCGGCTCGTCCAGCAGCAGCAACTGCGGGCGGCAGGCCAGGGCGCGCGCCAGCTCCACGCGCTTTTGCGTGCCGAAGGGCAGGTCGGCCACGCGGCGCTCTGCCACGCCCGTCAGCTCCAGCAGGGCCATCAGCGATTGCGCCTGGGCGCGGGCTTCTGCCTCGCGCCGGCGCACGCCGGGCAGGCGCAGGGCGTCGCGCACAAAGCCGGCGTGCTGGTGGCTGTGCGTGCCCAGGCGCACGTTGTCGGCCACCGTCATGCTGGAAAACAGGGCCAGGTTCTGGAAGGTACGGCCCATGCCCAGCGCGGCCATGCGGTGGCGCGCCAGCGTGGCCAGCGGCTGGCCGCGAAAGCGGATGTGGCCGGCCTGCCAGGCATACAGCCGCGACAGGCAGTTGAACAGGCTGCTCTTGCCCGCACCGTTGGGGCCGATGAGGCCGCAGATCTGGCCTGCCGCAACATCGAAACTCACGCCGTCCAGCGCGACGATGCCGCCGAAGCGCAGCGAAACGCCTTCAATGCGCAGCAGGGGCTGCGAGTCCTGGCTCATGGCTTTCCCTCCCCCCGATGGTGGGCGGCCTGCGCGGGCCGCGCCGGCCGCACGGTGGCATGGCGGCGCCTACAGGCGCTCGATGATGGTGACGTTGGCCATGCCGCCGCCCTCGCACATGGTCTGCAGGCCGTAGCGCCCGCCGCGCGCATGCAGGGCGTGGATCAGCGTGGCCATGAGCTTGGTGCCCGAGGCGCCCAGCGGATGGCCCAGCGCAATGGCGCCGCCGTTGACGTTGAGCCGCGCCGGATCGGCGCCCGTGGCCTGCAGCCAGGCCAGGGGCACGGGGGCAAAGGCCTCGTTGACTTCGTACAGGTCGATGTCGGAGATGCGCATGCCGGCCTTCTTCAGCGCGGCCTGGGTGGCGGGGATGGGGGCCTCCAGCATGATCACCGGGTCGTGCCCGAGCAGGCTCATGTGGTGGATGCGCGCCAGCGGCTGCACGCCCAGGGCCTTGAGGCCGCGCTCGCTGACCACCATGACGCCGCTGGCGCCATCGCAGATCTGGCTGGCCGTGGCGGCGGTCACGCAGCCGCCCTCGCGGATGGTCTTGACGCCGGCAATGCCCTCCAGCGTGGCGTTGAAGCGTATGCCTTCGTCCACCGTGTGCGGCTGGCCTTCGCCCTCGGCACCGCCTTCGGCGCTGCGCGCCTGCACGGCCAGGATCTCGCGGTCGAAGCGGCCCTCGCGCGCGGCCTGCACGGCGCGCTCATGGCTTTGCAGCGCATAGGCGTCCAGCTGGTCCTTGGCCAGGCCGTACTTGCCGGCCATCATCTCGGCGCCCATGAACTGGCTGAACTCCACGCCTGGATAGCGCTGCTGCATGGCCGGGCTCATGTACACGCCCAGGCCGGACTTGGCGGGCAGGGCGTTGGGCGTGCCCATGGGCACGCGCGACATGCTCTCCACGCCTGCGGCGATCACCATGTCCATGCTGCCCGACATCACGGCCTGGGCCGCGAAATGCAGGGCCTGCTGGGACGACCCGCACTGCCGGTCCACCGTGGTGCCCGGCACGGACTCGGGCAGGGACGAGGCCAGCACCGCGTTGCGCGCCACGTTCGTCGCCTGCTGGCCGACCTGGCTGACGCAGCCCATGATCACGTCCTCGACCTGGGCCGGGTCGGCCTGGCTGCGGCGCACCAGCTCGTCCAGCACCTGGGCCGCGAGATCGGCCGGATGCCAGCCCGAGAGCTTTCCGCCGCGCTTGCCGCCCGCCGTGCGCGTGGCGGCGACGATGTATGCCTGTGCCATGGATATGTCTCCTGTTCCTGTATTCCTGGGGGGGATGGTGGCCCGGCCGGCGCGGGCCGGGCATCGTCGCAAGCGACGATTCCGGCCAGGGAAAACGCGGGGACGGTGCCTGCCGTGGTGCCTGGGCGGTACGCCTAGCGCGGCGCCATGCGGATGGCGCCGTCCAGGCGCACGCACTCGCCGTTGAAGTAGCCGTTGGTGATCATGGTCTCGGCCAGGTGGGCGTATTCGTCGGGCTGGCCCAGCCGCTTGGGGAAGGGCACGGAGGCGGCCAGCGCCGCCTTCACGTTGTCGGGCGCGCCCTGCAGCAGCGGCGTGTCGAAGATGCCGGGAAGGATGGTGTTCACGCGGATGCCCTCGCCCATGAGGTCGCGCGCAATGGGCAGGGTCATGCCCGTGATGCCGGCCTTGCTGGCCGAGTAGCTGGCCTGGCCCATCTGCCCGTCCTGCGCCGCCACCGAGGCCGTGTTGACGATGGCGCCGCGCTCGCCGTCGGCCAGCGGCTCCAGCGTGAGCATGCCCGCCGCCGACTTGGCGATGCAGCGGAAGGTGCCCACCAGGTTGATCTGGATGATGCGGTCGAAATTGGCCACGGGCAGGTGCCGGATCTCGCCCGTGGCCTTGTCGCGGCTGGCCGTCTTGACGGCATTGCCCGTGCCCGCGCAGTTGACCAGGATGCGCTCCTGCCCGTGGGCCGCGCGGGCCTGGGCAAAGCCCGCGTCCACGCTGGCCTCGTCGGTCACGTCCACGCGGCAGAACAGGCCGCCTGTCTCGCGCGCCAGCGCCTGCCCGGCCGTCTCGTTGAGGTCGAACAGGGCAACGCGCACGCCCCTGGCGGCCAGGCGGCGCGCGGTGGCCGCGCCCAGGCCCGATGCCCCGCCCGTGACGACGGCGCTGATGCTTGCGTCAAGCTTCATGTGTGGGTCTCCTTTGTGAGAGTCTTTGCCGCGCGCTCTGTCGCCTTGGCTCGCGACAGGGCGCGCTGCGCTGCCTATGATCTGCAGGCCAGTCTAGGAATCACCCCGCATTGCCGCCATCGTCGAAACCGACGAAAGTGCCCGCTCCTTCCTCCTGCCATGTGCTCCTCGCCCGCATGCCGTCCCCAGTGCCCATTCCTGCTCCCGGTTCCGGCTATGTGCCCCAGGCCAAGCTGAGCCCGCCGCGCGCGGCCGCAGCCCAGGTGGCGCGCCTGGCGGTGGCCGCGCGCTGGCCCGAGGCGCTGCGCGCCCGCGTGGTGCTGGTGCGTGCGCCGGCCGGCTTCGGCAAGACCACGGCCATGCGCCAGATGCGCGAGCGCCTGCAGGCCGAAGGGCAGGCCACGGCCTGGCTCACGCTGGATGCCGCCGACAACGATGTCTCGCGCTTTCTGCAATGCCTGGGCGCGGCCGTGCGCGGCCTGGGCGGCATGGCCGAGCGCGAGGCGGACGGGCCGGGCGAGCTGTCCCGGGCGCTGCAGTCGCTGGCCGGCGAAGGCCGGTCGTTTGCGCTGTTCATCGACGATTTCGAGGTGCTGCACAACGATGCCGTGCTGGGCCTGGTGCGCCAGCTGATGGAGCAGTTGCCCGTGCACGGCCGGCTGGTCATAGGCTCGCGCGCGCTGCCGGCCCTGGGGCTGGGGCGGTTGCGCACCAGCGGCCAGCTGCTCGAGATCGATGCGGCGCTGCTGCGCTTTTCAGCGGCCGAGGCCGAGGAGTTCTTTCGCCTGCGCCGCTGCGCGCTGCCGCGCGAGGCCGTGGCGCGCCTGGTGGACAAGACCGAAGGCTGGATAGGCGCGCTGTGGCTGGCCTCGCTGGCGCTGGAGCGGCATGGGGCGCACAGCGACTTCATCGAGCGCTTCTCGGGCTCGGAGCGTGCCGTGGCCGACTACCTGGCCGAGGACGTGCTGGCACAGCAGGCCGCGCCCGTGCGCGATTTTTTGCTGCGCACCAGCATCCTGCGCACGCTGGATGCCCAGGTCTGCCAGGCCCTGGTGCCGCGCGCCGATGGCGCCGCCATGCTGCAGGCGCTGGAGCAGGCCCATCTGTTCTTGCTGCCGCTGGCCGACGAAGGGCAGGGCAGGCGCAGCTGGCGCTACCACAGCATGTTTGCCGACTTCCTTCGCGCCCAGCTGCAGCGCGAGCGCCCCGGCGAGGTGCAGCGCCTGCATCTGGCGGCCAGCGGCTGGTACGAATCCTGCGGCCGGCCGGTGCCGGCCATCGAGCATGCGCTGGAAGGCGGCGACCTGCCGCATGCCCTGTCCCTGCTGGCGCGCCATGCCGAGGCGCTGATGGAGCAGGGCCGCATGCGCCTGCTGTCGCGCTGGTTCACGGCCCTGCCGGCGCCGCTGCTGGCGCGCGAGCCGCTGCTGCAGGCCGTGGCCGCCTATGCCGACTGCTTCACCCGCGGTCCCGTGCAGGCACAGCTGTGGCTGGATGCGCTGGAGCCCGGCATGGCCGCCGACCCTGCCGCGCAGGCCCTGGTCATCGCCCTGCGGCCGCTGCTGCTGGCCATGATGGACCGCGTGGAAGAGGCTGCACCACTGGGCCGCGAGGCGCTGGCGCGCCTGCCCAGCTGCCGGCCCTTTGCGGACAGCTCGCTGACCAATGCCATGGCCTACGTGGCATCGGTGCTGGGCGATACCGACGAGGCCCGCCGCCTGCTGGATGCGGCACGCAGCACCCAGGCCGGCAGCCTGTTCAGCCGCATGTACACCGAGGCCATGGAAGGCGTGCTGGACCTGTCCGCCGGCCGGCTGCGCCAGGCGGCAGCGCGTTTCAGGGTGGCGCTGGCTGCCACGCCGCGCAGCGCGGCCTACAACCCCACCAACGGCAATGCCTGGGCAGGCGTCCTGTACGCGGGGGTGCTCTACGAGGGCAATGACATCGACGGCGCCGATCACCTGCTGCAGGTCTACCTGCCGCTGGCACGCGATGTGGGCCTGCCCGACCACGTGATCGCCAGCTACCGCATGCGCGCGCGCATCGCCTTCCTGCGCGGCGACGTGGATGCCGCCGTGGGCCTGCTCACCGAACTGGAATACCTGGGGCACGAGCGCCAGCTGCCGCGCGTGACGGCCAGCGCGCGGCTGGAACATGCGCGCATCTTCGTGCTGCAGGGCAACCGGGCGGCCGCGTCCGAGGCGCTGGAGCGTGCCGACGACCCTGGCGTATGGCCGCGCGTGGAACGCCTGCGCCTGCCGCCGCACGAGGTGGAGGACATCGCCATCGCCCGGCTGCGCTGGGGTCTGCACTTTGGCGACTGCCGTGCCGTGCGCGATGCCATCGCCCCCTTGCTGGCCGATGCGCAACTGCGCGGGCGCCGCCACCGCAGCCTCAAGCTGCAGGTGCTGTTCGCGCTGGCCGAGGCGGGCTGCGGCGACTTGGACGCCGCCGCCGCCATGCTGGCCCAGCCGCTGCGCCACTGTGCCAGCGAAGGCTTTGTGCGCCTGATGCTCGATGAGGGGCCGCTGCTCGCGCCCGTGCTGCAGCGTGTGCTGTCGCCCTCACTGTCGCCTTCACAGACGCTTTCACTATCGCGCCGCACGGAAGCGGCGGAGCCGGAGGCGGCCGCCCATGCGCAGCGGCTGCTGTCTGCCCTGGGCGAGCCTGCCGAGCCCGCCGATCCCCCCGAGCTGCAGGCAGCGGATGCGCCCCAGGGCCCGGCGCCGGCCACGGCGCTTGCCGAGCCCCTGACCCGCAAGGAACTGCGCGTGCTGGAGCTGCTGGCCTCGGGCTACTCCAATGCGGCCATGGCCGAGAAGCTCTTCGTCTCCGACAGCACGGTGCGCACCCACCTGCGCAGCATCAACCTCAAGCTGGGCGCGCGCAGCCGCACCCAGGCCGTGGCGCTGGCGCGGGAGCTGCGGGTTCTGCGCTAGGCCGCTGGCGGCTCAAGCCTGCAGATGGCGCGCATAGGTCAGGAACACTTCGTCACGCACCCAGCCCAGCGACTCGTACAGCGCCTGGGCGCGCAGGTTGTTGCGTGCCGTGGTCAGGTCCATGCGTGCATGGCCCGTGGCGCGGGCATGGGCTTCGGCCGCCAGCAGCAGGGCGCGGCCCACGCCCAGGCGGCGCGCCTCGGGCACCACGAAGAGGTCGTAGAGCACGTAGATGGGCGCGGCCAGCACCGAGCAGAACGAGGGGTAGAGCTGGCAAAAGCCCAGGGCGCTGCCGTCCGGTCGGCGGGCCAGCAGGATCACGGATTCGCCGCGCTCCAGCCGCGCCGTGATGAAGGCCAGCGCCGCGTCGGCATCCGCAGGTTGCTCGTAGAACTGGCGGTAGGCATCGAACAGCGGCGCGATCAGCGCGGCGTCTTCGGGGATGGCGGTGTGTATGGCTGTGGAGTTCATCGGCGGTTCAGGGCGGAGGTTGCCAGCATGGCGCAGGGCAAGGATGCCGTGCTCATATCTTTGCTGAATCTCTCCATTTGGAGATGTGATTTGACCTGGATCATGGACAGGCGGAACACTCCCGGCCCATGTCCGAACAAAAGATCGAGTTCTACAAGGGGGCCGCTGGCGGCTGGGGCGCATTGCGCAGCGTGAGCCAGGCCCTGATGCGCCAGGATATCGCCGTCAAGGGCGCCAAGACGCTGCTGTCGGCCAACCAGCCCGACGGCTTCGACTGCCCGGGCTGCGCCTGGCCCGACCGCAACCACCATTCCACCTTCGAGTTCTGCGAGAACGGTGCCAAGGCCGTGGCGGCCGAGGCCACGGCGCGCCGCGTGACGCCCGAATTCTTTGCCCGGCACATGGTGGCCGAGCTCATGGTGCAAAGCGATTTCTGGCTGGAAGACCAGGGCCGGCTCACCGAGCCCATGGTGTACGACGCGGCCAGCGACCGCTACCGGCCCATCGCCTGGGACGACGCCTTTGCGCTGATCGCCCGCCACCTGAACGCGCTGCCCGACCCGAACCAGGCCATCTTCTACACCTCGGGCCGCGCCAGCAACGAGGCGGCCTTCCTGTACCAGCTGTTCGTGCGCGCCTACGGCACGAACAATTTCCCCGACTGCTCCAACATGTGCCACGAGCCCAGCGGCAGCGGCATGAAGCCGCAGATCGGCGTGGGCAAGGGCACGGTGCAGCTGGCCGATTTCGAGCAGGCCGATGCCATCTTCATCTTCGGCCAGAACCCCGGCACCAACCACCCGCGCATGCTGGGCGAGCTGCGCGCAGCCCACAAACGCGGCGCGCGCATCCTGAGCTTCAACCCGCTGCGCGAGCGCGGGCTGGAGCGCTTCCAGGACCCGCAAAGCAAGCTGGAGATGGCCACCCTGGGCGCCACGCCCATCAGCACGCACTACTTTCAGCTGCGCGTGGGCGGCGACATCGCGGCCGTCAAGGGCATCATGAAGCATGTGATCGCGCAGGACGATGCACTGGGGCACGGGTGCGGCGGCGTGCTGGACCATGCCTTCATCGCCGAACACACGACCGGCTTCGAGGCCCTGGCCGAGGACCTGCGGGCCGAGGACTGGGGCCTGCTGGAGGCCGAGTCCGGCCTGAGCCGCGCGCAGATGCAGACGGCGGCCGAGGTCTACATCGCCGCCCGCAGCACCATCGTCTGCTGGGGCATGGGCATCACGCAGCACATGCATTCGGTGGCCGCCGTGCAGATGCTGGTCAACCTGCTGCTGCTGCGCGGCAACATCGGCCGCCCGGGTGCGGGCGCCTGCCCGGTGCGCGGCCACAGCAATGTGCAGGGCGACCGCAGCATGGGCATCTGGGAAAAGCCGCCGGCCGCGCTGCTGGACCGGCTGCAGCAGGTCTTCGGCTTCGAGCCGCCGCGTGCCCACGGCGTGGACGTGGTCGAGTCCATTCGCCTCATGCTCGAAGGCAGGGGCAAGGTCTTCTTCGCGCTGGGCGGCAACTTCGCGGCGGCCACGCCCGACACGCATGCCACCTGGCAGGCACTGCGCCGCTGCGACCTGACCGTGCATGTGACCACCAAGCTCAACCGCAGCCACCTGGTGCACGGCCGCGAGGCGCTGATCCTGCCCTGCCTGGGCCGCACCGAGATCGACATGCAGGCCACCGGCCCGCAGGGCGTGACGGTGGAGGATTCCATGGGCATGGTCCATATCTCCAGCGGCATCAACCCGCCTGCGTCCGAGCACCTGCTCAGCGAGATCGCCATCGTCGCGCGCCTGGCTGCCGCCACGCTGGGCGCGCAGCGGCCCGTGCCCTGGCTGGAGCTGGCCGGCGACTATGCGCGCATACGCGAGCTGATCGAGCAGGTCTTCGACGACTTCCACGACTTCAACGCGCGCGTGGCCGTGCCGGGCGGCTTCAAGCTGCGCAATGCGGCGAGCGAGCGCATCTGGGAGACGCCCCGGGGCAAGGCCGGCTTCTTCGTGCACGCCGTGCCGCGCGACACGCCCGTGCACCGCGCACGCGCCGCGCGCAGCCCCGGCGCATCGCCGGTGTTCACGCTGTTCACCACACGTTCGCACGACCAGTACAACACCACCATCTACGGCATGGACGACCGCTACCGCGGCGTCTTCGGACAGCGCCGCGTGGTCTTCATCCATGCCGAGGACATCCGCGCCCTGGGCATGAAGGATGGCGACTGGGTGGACCTGCAGACGGTGTGGGATGACGGCCAGCAGCGCAGCGCCGAGCGCTTCAGGCTCGTGGCCTACGACATTCCGCGCGGCTGCATCGCTGCCTACTATCCGGAGACCAATCCGCTGGTACCGCTGTCGGCCACGGCCATCGTGGCGGGCACGCCCAGCTCCAAGTCCATTCCCGTGCAGCTGGTGGCGCACAGGCTGCCTGCCGTGCCGTCTCCCGCGCTGGAAGAAATGGCGGCCTGAAGTGCAAGGCATGGAAGAACTGGCCGCCGCCATCCTGCGCGAATTGGCCACCGAGCCCGCACCCATGTCCCTGCCCAGGCTGGGCAAGCGCCTGGGGCAGGGCGCCAGCGTGCTCATGCGCTGCCTGGCGCTGATGGGCGATGCGCCCATTGCCGGCACACCGGGGCCGGGCTGGGTCAGGCTGGAGCAGGAAGAGGGGCGGTGGCTGGCGGCCCTGACGGAGCGCGGGCGCTTGTGGGTGGAGGCCGAGGCCGGTCAGGCGCTGGCCGAGGGCACGGGACGCGTGCGGTAGAACTGCATCGGAAACTCCTGCATTTCCTTGGCGTGCTGGTTGATCACCGCGCGCTTCATCTTGCCGACCACGTGCATCTCGCAGGGCTTGCAGTCGAAGCGCAGCGTGAGTTTTTCCTTGCCGTTGATCAGCTGCAGCGGCTCGGCCTTGATCGTGCCCTTGACGCCGATCACGCCCTTGGCCTGCTTGGGGCACAGGCTCATGGAAAAGCGCACGCAATGCTTGGTGATCATCAGGCTGACTTCGCCTTCTTCTTCTTTGCTCTCGTAGGCCGCGTCGATGACCTTGACGCCGTGCTTGATGTAGAAGTCGTGCGCCTTCTGGTTGTAGACGTTGGCCAGGTAGGTCAGCGTGTCCTCGGGGAAGGGCACGGGCGGCTCCACGGGCAGGGCGCGCGGCAGGCGCACGAAGCCGGCCTGGCGTGCGGCCTCCAGCGCGGCGACGGCGTCGCGGCGCAGCTGGTTCAGGGCCGAGGCCGGCACGAACCAGGGCTGGCTCAGTTGCAGGCCGATGTCATGCACGGAAAAAATGGTGGCGCCGAAGCGGCCCAGCTGCTCGCGCAGCGTGGCCTCGGCACGGGCTGCGTCGGTGGCGGCCTGGTGTTCCTGCACGATGGCGGCGGTGGCGGTGAAGCCGTCCTCGTCGGTCAGCGTGAGCGCAAAGCCGTCGGGCGTTTCCTTGAGTTCGGCCCACAGGCCGATGCGGCGGTCGCTGGACTTCTTGTCCAGCGTGCGCACCCAGGCCATGTCGCGGTTGCGGTTGACTTCCAGGCCCTTGCGCAGATCCTTGAAGCCGGCGATGGGGTCCTTGGGGAACAGGCGCCACAGCGACTTCTTCGCATCCACCGACTCGGCGCGGTTGATCTGCAGGCCCACCAGTTCCTTTTGCAGGTCGTAGTAGCACAGGCCGTCGCCGTTGTGCAGTTCGGTGTCGCGGCTCGAGGTCTCGATCTCCACGAAGTTCTCGCCCACCTTGGTGACCCAGCCGATGGCGCGGCCCGGTGTCTTGGGCGTGTCGAAGGCGCCGATGTCGTCCTTGCGGCCGTTGACGAAGTAGTCGGTGAACTCGCGGTTGAAGTTCTGGTCGGGGTCGGGCGTGAAGCTGAACGTGGTGCTGCCTGAAGACGAGCGCGCCAGCGGCGTGTCGGAGAATTCGCGCTCCTCGATGATTTCGTCCAGCAGCTTGCGGTAGTGGGCCGTGATGTTCTTCACGTAGCCCATGTCCTTGTAGCGGCCCTCGATCTTGAAGCTGCGCACGCCGGCGTCGATCAGTGCGCGCAGGTTGTCGCTCTGGTTGTTGTCCTTCATGGACAGCACGTGCTTTTCGTGGGCAATGATGCGGCCGCTGGCGTCCAGCACCTCGTAGGGCAGGCGGCAGGCCTGGTTGCAGTCGCCGCGGTTGGCGCTGCGGCCCGTGTGGGCGTGGGTGATGTAGCACTGGCCCGAGTAGGCCACGCACAGCGCGCCGTGCACGAAGAATTCGATGGTGGTGCGCGCCGGGTCGGTGGCCGCACGCACGGCGGCGATCTGCTGCAGGTCCAGCTCGCGCGCAACGACGATCTGCGACAGGCCGGCATCCTGCAGGAAGCGCGCCTTCTCGGGCGTGCGGATGTCGGTCTGGGTGCTGGCGTGCAGCTGGATGGGCGGCAGGTCCAGCTCCAGCAGGCCCATGTCCTGGATGATCAGCGCGTCGGCACCGGCCTCGTAGATCTGCCAGGCCATCTTGCGCGCGGCCTCCAGTTCATCGTCGCGCAGGATGGTGTTGAGCGTGATGAAGATGCGGCTGCCGAAGCGGTGCGCGTGGTTGATCAGGCGCTGCAGGTCGCGGATGTCGTTGCCCGCCGTGGCGCGCGCGCCGAAGGCCGGGCCGCCGATGTAGACGGCGTCGGCGCCATGGTTCACGGCCTCGATGCCGATGTCGGCATCGCGCGCGGGAGACAGGAGTTCGAGCTGGTGGGGCAGGAGGGACATGGGGCTTTGTGGTGTTCTGTGTTCGTACCCGCACCGGCGTGGGGGGCCGGGCGTCGGGCGCAATGCGGGGGAAAACTGGCCCCCACGCTACCCTTGCTGCGCAAGGTCCGCTGCCCCCCAAGGGGGCCGCTTTTTGTCTTGGGGCGGTCCGGCGACGAAAACCTCGCAGCCCGTTTGCGGTGAGGCGCAGCATTATCGCCGCAGCCCCGAAAAAACGTGCGCCAG
The DNA here is from genome assembly GCF_001571325.1 of Delftia tsuruhatensis NBRC 16741. Taxonomy (GTDB): domain Bacteria; phylum Pseudomonadota; class Gammaproteobacteria; order Burkholderiales; family Burkholderiaceae_C; genus Comamonas; species Comamonas tsuruhatensis. Next base: position 46,483 of record NZ_BCTO01000024.1, on the reverse strand, counting down.
GGGGTATGCGCCCGATGCCCGGACGCGCAGCGCCGGTTTTTGCCTATCCTTTAGGATGCGCACTGCACGGGCCGGGCCGCCATGCCGGACACCCTGGCCCGTGCCTGCTCCGCCCTCTGCCTGGTGCGCTTTCGCTGCGCCAGTCCTTGACCGGCCGGGCAGCGCCAGACTGGCCACGCCGCAGCGGATTTCGCTGGCCAAGGCGCCGTTTCACTGATTGACCGTTTTTTCCAGGAGTTGCCATGCACGCCTCGATTCGCCATTTCCCGTGGGCCGGCCCGGCCCTGCTGTGCGCCATGCTGGGCAGCGGCGGCCTGGCCTGGGCGCTGCCGGGAAGCGGCCCGGCCAACGGGCAGGCGGCAGGGGCTTCCGCTGCGGCGGCTGCACCCGGTACGGCCGCTGCACCCGCTGCGCCCGCTGCACCGGGTGCAGCCGATGCGCCCCTGGTGGTGCGCATTGCCCATGCCGGGCCGGTGTCCGGCCCCATTGCCAGCCTGGGCAAGGATGAGGAAAACGGCGTGCGCATGGCCCTGGACGATCTCAATGCCAAGGGCCTGGAGATCGGCGGGCGCAAGCTGCACTGGAAGCTGGAGGCCGGCGACGACGGCGGCGACCCCGGCCAGGCCGTGGCCCTGGCCCGGCGCCTGTGCGACAAGAAGGTGGCGGCCGTGGTCGGCCACCTGCAGTCGGGCACCACGCTGCCGGCCACGTCCATCTATCAGGACTGCGGCATCGTCATGGTCACGCCGGCGGCCAGCAACCCGGCCATCACCCAGTCGGGCTATGACACCACGTACCGCGTGATCGCCGACGACCGCGCCATGGTCGATGCGCTGGTGTCCCACGCCGTGGGCAAGCTGGGCGTCAAGCGCGTGGCCATCATCGATGACCGCTCGGCCTACGGCCAGGGCATCGTGGCGCTGTTCGAGGCCCAGGCGCGCGAGCAGGGCATCGAGATCGTGGACAAGCAGTACACCGGCGACAAGTCCACGGACTTCGTCCCCATCCTCACGGCCATCAAGGGCAAGAAGCCCGACGCCATCTTCTTCGGCGGCCTGGATGCCCAGGCCGGCCCCATGCTCAGGCAGATGGCCCAGCTGGCCATGGACAAGGTGCGCTTTCTGGGCGGCGACGGCCAGTGCACGCTGCGCCTGCCCGAGCTGGCCGGCAACGCGGCGCCGCTGCGCAACGTGACCTGCGCCGTGGGCGGCAGCCCGCTGGAGCGCATGCCGGGCGGCACCGCCTGGAAGCAGCGCTATGACCAGCGCTTTGCCGACCAGTACCAGGTCTTCAGCCCCTACGCCTACGATGCCACCATGGTGCTGGCCCAGGCCATGGTGCGGGCCGATTCCATCCGGCCCGATGCCTATATCCCCTATCTGCGCCAGACCCGGTATGAGGGCGTGACGGCGCCGATTGCCTTCACGCCCCAGGGCGAGCTGCAGGCGCCGGTGGTCACGCTGTACCACTACGCGCAGGGCGTGCGCAAGGCGCTGCCCTGACGCGCTGACGACGTGGCTGCCGAACACCCTTTCTTGCCGCAGGCCGACGACGAGGCCTGGATGCGCGCCGCCCTGGAGCTGGCACGCGCCGCTGCCGGGGCGGGCGAGGTGCCCGTGGGCGCCGTCATCGTCAAGGACGGCGCCATCATCGGCCGGGGCCGCAACGCGCCCGTGGCCCACGGCGATCCCACGGCCCATGCCGAGGTGCTGGCGCTGCGCGATGCGGCCGCGCACCTGGGCAACTACCGGCTGGACGACTGCACGCTCTACGTGACCCTGGAGCCGTGCACCATGTGCAGCGGCGCCATGCTGCATGCGCGCCTGGGCCGCGTGGTCTATGGCGCGGCCGAGCCGCGCACGGGCGCGGCCGGATCGGTGCTGGACGTGTTTGCGCTGCCGCAGATCAACCACCACACGCAGGTGACGCGCGGCGTGCTGGCCGGCGAATGCGCGGCCCTGATGTCGGACTTCTTTCGCACGCGCCGGGCCGAGCAGCGCGCGGCCCAGCCGCATCCGCTCAAGGACACGGCGCTGCGCCATGCGGATTCCACCTTCGGCGGCTTTGCCCAGCCGCAGTGGCGCAGCGACCTGCCGGCGCTGGCAGGCCTGCGCCTGGCCGTGGTCGATGAAGGACCGCATGATGCACCGCTGACATGGCTGTGCCTGCACGGCAGCCCGGCATGGGGCCAGCTGTTCCAGCCCATGCTGCCCGGGTGGCTCCAGGCCGGCCATCGCGTGGTCGTTCCCGACCTGCCGGGCTTTGGCCGCAGCGACCAGCCCAAGAAGGACAAGGCGCACAGCGCGGCCTGGCATGTGCAAGTGCTGCGCGAGCTGGTGCTGGCGCTGGACCTGCGGAACATCGTGCTGGTCGGCCATGACGATGGCGTGCACCTGGGCCTGGCCGTGGCGCAGGCCGAGCCCGCCCGTTTTTGCGGCGCCTGGCTCATGAATGCCTGGCCCGCAGGCCTGGCGCCCGATGCCTGCATGCAATGGTTTGCGCAGGCGGCGCGCAAGCCGTCATGGCCCGTGGGCCGCGCCATGCGCGAGGTGGGCGAGGAGGCCGGCGCACAGCCGCAGGCCTGGAACCTGCCGTTTTCCCAACCCGGCCACCGCGCCGCGCTGCAGGCCTGGCCCCGCGTGCGGGCCGAAATGCCTGCGCTGCCGATGGCGTTGCTGGCGCAGTGGAGCCAGCAGCAGCGCCTGTGGGTGCAAGGCGGCGAGCACGATGTGCTGCTGCCCGCGCCCGCATGGCGACAGGCCTGGCTGCAGGCGCTGCCACAGCTGCCGCCGGCGCAGCTGCGCCTATCCCCGTGCGGCCATTGGGTTCCCCTGTGCGCAGCCGGCATGGTGGCCGACGCTGTGGAATACTTCCGCCCATAGGCCAGCGCCGCCGGCCCCTTGCCGGGGCTGCGCGGCGCCAGGTCCCCGTCTTCACTCCCCTTGCAATATGGAGCATGCCGGCCAGGGCCGGCATGGAACCACCTTGGCCACTTCGCGCAGTTCCCGCACCCCCCGCAAAACGGCAGCCGCTACCGCTACCGTTTCTGCTCCCGCAGATCACTCGCACGAGCATGTGCATTCAGCCGACGGCCAGTGCTGCGCGCATGGCCACGGGCGTGCCGATGACCATGGGGATGCCCACGACCACGAGCATGTGCACGCCGCCGACGGCAGCTGCTGCGGCCACGCGCATGACCAGGGTCCGCGCCACATCTATATCTACTCGCCCGCCGGCGCCGTGCGCGACAAGGCCGGTTTCAAGCGGGCCGTGCGCCGCCTGGAGGCCATGGGCCACCAGGTGGAGATCGATGCCGATGCGCTGAGCAGCCACCAGCGCTTTGCCGGCGACGACGCCACGCGCCTGGCGGCCATCGACCGTGCGGCGGCCAGCGGTGCCGACCTGGCGCTGCCCACGCGCGGCGGCTACGGCCTCACGCGCATCCTGCCGGGCATCAAGTACAAGGCCGTGGCCAAGGCCATCGCAGGCGGCACGCGTTTCGTGGGCCTGAGCGACTTCACGGCGCTGTCGCTGGCCCTGCTGGCCAAGACCGGCGCCACCACCTGGGCCGGCCCGCTGCTGGTGCACGACTTCGGCCGCCCCGACGACGAGGGCGGCGTGGACGACATCATGCTGGACTGCTTCAACGACCTGCTCAGCGGCCAGGGCGAGGGCGCGGGCTGGCAGATGCCGAAGATCGGCCTGCGCGAAGACGGCAAGCCTGCCGTCAAGGACTTCTACATCAGCGGCGGCGCCACGCTGTGGGGCGGCAACCTGGCCGTGCTGGTGTCCCTGCTGGGCACGCCGTACTTCCCGCAGATCAAGGGCGGCATCCTGTTCCTGGAAGACGTGGGCGAGCATCCCTACCGCGTGGAGCGCATGCTGACCCAGCTGCTGCATGCGGGCGTGCTGGCCCAGCAAAAGGCCATCGTGTTCGGCCAGTTCAGCGAGTTCAAGCTCAGCTCGCATGACAAGGGCTTCAAGCTGCAGACCGTGATCGACTGGCTGCGCAGCCAGGTCAAGTGCCCCGTGCTGCAGGGCCTGCCCTACGGCCATGTGCCGACCAAGGTGATGCTGCCCGTGGGCGCGCCCGTGTCGCTGTCGGTCGAAGGGCGCGATGCGCTGATCTACTGGGGCCACGTGCACTGAGCGGCAAGGAGCAGACGGCATGCTGCAGATGTGGGAGTTCGCGGCCTACCCGCTGCTGGCGCTGATGTTCGTCGGCATCTTCACGCGCGAGGTGATCGCGCCGGCCTCGCGCAACCATTGCGACCGGCGCTGGCTGATCCTGTCCACGCTGCTGGGCCTGGGCACGCTGGCCACCACCTTGGCGGTAGGCCATCTGTTCTCGGACGGCATCCGCCGCCATGCGCTGCTGGACGTGGGCCGGCAATGGCCGGCCTGGGCCGTGGGCGCACTGAGCTTTGTGCTCACCAGCTTTGTCTTTTACTGGTGGCACCGCGCCACGCACCGGTCGGACACGCTGTGGCGCCTGTTCCACCAGCTTCACCACAGCGCGCCGCGCGTGGAGGCGCTCACGGCGTTTTTCGCCCATCCCATGGACACGGCCGCCGCCGTGCTGCTGAGCGCGCTCTCCAGCTACTGGGTGCTGGGGGCCAGCCCGCTGGCTGCCGCCTTTGCCATCGGCCTCACGGGGGCGTTCGACCTGTTCCTGCATGCCGACATCCGCACGCCGCGCTGGCTGGGATACATCGTGCAGCGGCCCGAGATGCACACCGTGCACCACCAGTACGGCCACCATGCGCAGAACTACGGCCTGCCCGTCTGGGATCTGCTGTTCGGCACCTGGGCCAATCCGGCCGAGCGGGTGGAGCGCCTGGGCTTTGATGCCGACAAGGCCGAGCGCGTGACCGACATGCTGCGCTGGCAAGACGTGCACAAGCAGAACTCCCCCTGAGGCGCTGCGCGCCTTCCCCCTCTCGCTTCGCGGGGGGGACTACAGCCTCGCTGCGGGGCGGCGCGGCCGGCGTAGGCCCTTGCTCGCTGTCCCTTGTTCTTGGCCGCGCCAGTTTTTGATGCTCTGTCCGGTGGCGGGGGGCTGACTGCTATTCGAGGTAGCGGCCGTTTTCCTTGCGGCGGGCGCGCATGCCGGTGCGCAGGAAGAGCACGGTGCCGCCTTGCTCGGCCAGCGGCGCGCGCGTGTCGCCGGACAGGTGGGCGTCCAGGCGCTGGGGCAGGTTCTCCAGCAGGGAGCGGATGGCGGACAGGTCGGTGTCGGCCGCTTCGGGGTGGTCGCGCACGAAGCCTTCAAGGTAGGCGCGGGCATCGGCCTGCAGCTGCTCGCGCGTGGTGGCCAGCGAGACGTAGCTGACACCGGCCTGGCCCGGCGCCTCGGTTCCCAGCAGGTAGCAGCCTATGTAGTCACCACGGGGCTGGCCCACGGGCGGGTCCTGGCTGAGCTTCTTCAAGAGGCTGAAAGGCCACATTCCTGGTACTTCCTGTTTCTGTCTGGCGCCCTGCATCCATTTGCGCAGGGCGGGCGCTGATTGTCGCCTGAAGGCGGGGCCAGACTTGCTGACGATTCGTCGTGAGCAATGTGAGCAATGGACCAGTTCATATGCTACAAACTGCAACACTACGATATGAAAAAAAGCAGGGGGAAGGGAGAAGAATGGGAATCATGCGAATCCTGAACTCGCGATGGTGGAGCGTGGGCGCCGTGGCGTTGGTCGGCTCGGCCCTGCTGGCCGGCAGCGCGGTGGCCATCTATGCCGTGCGCGTGCAGCCGGTGCTCGACGGACAGCTCACGCTGGCCGGCCTGGAGCAGCCCGTGCGTGTGCGGCGCGACGAGGCCGACATCACCCACATCAGCGCCTTCACGCCGCAGGACCTGTGGCGCGCGCTGGGCCATGTGCATGCGCAGGAGCGCGGCTGGCAGCTGGAGTTCAACCGCCGCCTGATGCACGGCACGCTGTCCGAGATCCTCGGGCCGGCCACGCTGGACACCGACAAGCTCATGCGTGCGCTGGACATACGCGGCGCGGCGCGGCGCCAGTACGCATCCCTGCCCGCCAACGCGCGCGAGGCGCTGCAGGCCTACAGCGAGGGCATCGCGGCCTTCTATGCGGCCCTGCCCATGCGCCAGCATCCGCAGGTGCCCGAATTCATGCTGCTGGGCACCACGCCGGGCGGAGGCGACAGCTCGGCCTGGGCGCCCGAGGACAGCGTGGGCTGGGCGCTGATGATGGCGCTGGACCTGGGCGGCAACTGGGGCAACGAGTTCGCGCGGCTGGCCGCGCTCTCGCAACTGGACACACAGCAGCTGTGGCAGCTGATGTCGCCCTATCCGGGCGAGGCGCCGGCCACCGCCACCGATCTGGCCGCGCTTTACCGAGGGCTGGGCGTGTACCGCCAGGAGGCACAGGCGGCGTCTGCGCCCAAGGTGGCTGCTGCCGGCGAGGCGAGCGATGCCTGGGCCCGCTGGTCCCGCGACATGGTGCGCGATGCGGGCACCAACGACGGCAAGGGCAGCAACAACTGGGTGCTGTCGGGTAGCCGCACGGTCAGCGGCAAGCCCCTGTTGGCCAACGATCCCCATCTGGGCCTGAGCGCGCCCGCCATCTGGTACTACGCGCGCCTGCAGTCGCCCGCCGGCCATGCGCAGGACGGCACGCCGCTGGCGCCCATCGATGTGGTGGGGGCCACCCTGCCGGGCCTGCCCTTCGTGGTGCTGGGGCGCACGCGCGAGGTGGCCTGGGGCTTTACCAACACCAATCCCGATGTGCAGGATCTGTACCTGGAGCAGATCGATCCAGGCAACCCGGGCCGCTACCGCACGCCGGACGGCTGGGCGCCTTTCACCGAGCGCAGCGAGCGCATCAGGGTCAAGGGCCGGGCCGATGTGCAGCTCACGCTGCGCAGCACGCGCCACGGCCCCGTGATCAGCGATGTGCAGCCCCAGTACGAGGCCGTGCTCGACAAGCGCCGCTACGCCGTGGCCCTGCGCTGGGCCGCGCTGGACACCGACAACCTCACCGTGCAGGCCGGCCTGCGCGCCAACGAGGCGCGCAGCGTGGCCCAGCTGTTCGAGGCCTTTGCCGACTACCACTCGCCCATGCAGAGCATCGTCGCGGCCGATGTCCATGGCGACATCGGCTTCAAGGCCGCAGGCCGGGTGCCGCTGCGCGCGGCCGACAACGACCTGCGCGGCGTGGCGCCCGCGCCGGGCTGGGAGGCACGCTACGACTGGCAGGGCTGGCTGCCCTACGACCAGGCCCCGCAGGACGATGGAACGGCGCAGGGCTATCTGGCCACCGCCAACCAGCGCATCACGCGCGAGGGCTATGCCCACTTCCTCACCCAGGACTGGAGCCTGCCGTACCGGCACCAGCGCATCACCGAACTCATCGATGCGAAGGACAGGCACGACGTGGTCAGCATGGCCTCCATCCAGAACGACCAGACCTCGCTGGCCGCCCGTGCCCTGCTGCCGCAAATGCTCAAGGCCCTGGACGAAGCGCCGGCCACACATCCGCTGGCCGGGCAGGCGCGCCGGGTGATGGCGCAGTTCGACGGCCGCATGGATGCTGCGCAGGCCGCGCCCCTGATCTTTGCCGCCTGGGTGGACGAACTCACGCGCGGCCTGGTGATCCCGCGCATTGGCGCACAGACCTTTGCGGCCACCTATGGCAAGCGCGACTACCGCGCAGGCATCGAAGGCATGCTGGAACGCCGCGACGGCTGGTGGTGCGCGGCTGCAGGCTGCAGTGCCCAGGTCAGCCAGGCGCTGGACCGGGCGCTGGTGCGCCTGCAGTCCATGCAGGGCAGCGATCTGGGCCGCTGGCGCTGGGGCACGGCGCATGCGGCCCTGAGCAGCCACCGGCCGCTGGGCAGCGTGGGGCTGCTGGCGGGCATCTTCAATGTCAGCGTGCCTTCGGGCGGTGACAGCTACACCGTCAACGTGGGCCAGTACCTGCCCGGCGATGCCAGGGCGCCGTTCGCCAACCGCCATGCGGCATCGCTGCGCGCCATCTACGACCTGGCCGAGCCCGAGCGCTCGCTGTTCATCTACCAGACCGGCCAAAGCGGCGTGGCCCTGTCCAGCCGCTATGCGGACATGTCTGCCGAATGGGCCGACGGCCGCTACCGGCCGCTGCAGATGGCGCCCGCGCGCTGGCGCCATTCGATGATGCTGCGGCCGCAGTAGGTTGCAGTAGGTTGCAGTAGGTTGCAATAGGCTGCAGTAGCGGCGCGCGCAGGCCTCAGGTGCTGAGGAATTGCTCGATCAGCCCGGCCACGGCCGCCGGCTGGTCGTGGTGCAGCATATGGCCGGCGTCCTGAACCACGGCCGTGCGGCAGTCCGCAATCTGCCCGATGCGCTCGTGGTACTCGGCCAGCGTGTAGCGGTCCTTCCACCACATGCCCAGGCTGTCGTCGCTGGCCTCGACGGCCAGTACCGGCGCCGTGATGGCGCGGTACAGGGCCAGGATTTCTTCCACGCGGAACAGCTGGGCGCTGATGAGCTTGTGCGCCGTGTCGCCCAGGATTTCCCAGCGGCCCTGCGCATTGGGCGCCGCCCAGTGGTGGGCCAGCCACAGCGCCTTGTCCTCGGGCAGGCGGCGGTTGGTCTTCATCAGCCTGCGCGCCACGTCCTGCACGCTGTCATAGCTCTTGAGTTCCATGCCGCCGCTGCGCAGCTGGCGCAGCTCGTCCATCCACTGCGCATAGCGCGCAGGCGCCTGGTCTGGCCGGGTGGCCGGCATGCCGAAGCCTTCGAGGTTGACCAGCCGGCGTATGCGTGCAGGCCGCGCGCCCGCATACATCATGGACACGTTGCCGCCCATGCTGTGGCCCACCAGGTCCACGGGCGTATCGCCCGCCAGGGTGTCCAGCAGATGGTCCAGGTCGCCCAGGTAGTCGGCAAAGTCATGCCGGTCGGCAGGCCAGGCCGGCCGGCTCAGGCCGAAGCCGCGCCAGTCCGGCGCGATGATGCGGCGCCCCGCCATGAAGGCCTCGCCAAAGGCATCGACCACGAACTGGTAGGAGGCCGCCACATCCATCCAGCCGTGCACCAGCACCAGCGGCGCCAGCGCGGGATCGCCATCCACAGGTCCCCACTCGCGCACGTGGTACTCCATGGTGCGCACCGGCACCATGCGCGAGCGCCAGGGGCGTGTGGGAGCGTAGATGGGCGCTTCTTCAGCGGCCGTGGCGGGGAGGGAAGAGGGGGCTTGCAGCATCCCGCCGATTATTCCGGTTTGCTGCTGTGCAGCAGTCAGGGGCGGGACAGCGGTGGCGCGGGATTTCCCTGTGGCGGCAGACCCGCAGGTAGTAACCCGAGCGCCGCCGCCGCTGATGCACGGCATCAGAAACAATGATTGGCCGGCCGGGCCGGCGCTGCCTACAGTGGGTTGCAGATCGACCGCACAACAACCCGAAGGAGACAGCAATGCAGCAACGCAGATGGCTGACGGCCGCCATGGCCGCAGGATTGTGGGGCGCCGCCATGGCGGCCCAGGCCGGCACGGTGACGGTGCTGACCTCGTTTCCCAAGGAGCTGACCACGGCCTACCAGAAGGCCTTCGAGGCGGCCAATCCGGGGATCAAGATCGAGATCCTGAACAAGAACACCACGGCCGCCGTGGCCTATGTGCGCGAGCTGCCCGAGGGCCAGCGGCCCGACATCATGTGGGCCAGCGCCCCTGATGCCTTCGAGGTGCTGGCGCGCAACAAGCTGCTGACCGCCGCGCCCGAGACGCGCAATCCGGCCGCGCCCGCCAAGATCGGCAACTACCCGCTCAACGACCCGCAGGGCCTGTACTACGGCCAGGCGCTGGCCGGCTACGGAATCATGTGGAACACGCGCTACCTGAAGGCGCACAAGCTGGCGGCGCCCAAGGAGTGGAGCGACCTGACGCGGCCCGAGTACTTCGGCCACATCGCCATCTCCTCGCCCTCGCGCTCGGGCACCACGCAGCTGACGGTGGAGACCATCCTGCAGGGCGAGGGCTGGGACAAGGGCTGGCGCCAGCTGCTGTCCATGATGGGCAACGCCGCCGCCGTGACCGACCGCAGCTTTGCCGTGCCCGATGGCGTGAACAACGGCCAGTACGGCATAGGCATCGTGATCGATTTCTTCGGGCTGGCGGGCAAGTACTCGGGCTTCCCGGTGGACTTCGCCTACCCGGCGATGACGGCCGTGGTGCCGGCCAACATCGCGCTGATCGCGGGCGCCAAGAATGCCGACGAGGCGCGCAAGTTCATGGCCTTCACCATGTCGGTGCCGGGCCAGCAGCTGCTGTTCGACCCCAAGATCAGCCGCCTGCCCATCCTGCCCTACAGCCAGCTCAAGGCGCCGGCCGGCTACCCCGTGCCGCAGGAGGTGGCGCAGCGCGCCAAGGTGCAGTTCGACGCCAACCTGTCCGAGTCGCGCTATGCCGTGGTGATCAGCCTGTTCGACCAGATGGTGACCTTCCGCCTCAAGGAGCTGCAGGCGGCCACGCGCGCCATCCAGGAGGCGCACAAGGCCCTGCAGGCCAAGCCCAATGCCAAGGGGCAGGAGCTGCTGGCGCAGGCGCGCGACATTGCCTACTCGCCGCTGGTGGGCGAAGCCAATGTGAAGGACGAGCAGTTCCTGGAGCTGTTCCGCAAGAGCCGGCGCGATGTGGCCGTGTCCAAGGAGCTGACGGGCCTGGAGCAGATGTGGGCCGACAAGGCGCGTGCCAACTACGAGCGCGCGGCCAAGCTGGCGGCCGAGGCGCGCGGCCTGGCCCGGTAGGTGGCGCAGTAGGTGGCGTGGTAGGTGGCGCAGGGGCCCGGCACCGGGCGCCTGCATGCACTCCCCTTGACAGTCTCTTTCGCTGCGGAGCATTCGCATGAGCATCGATTCCATGGCGGCGCCCGGCGCCGCCCCCCTTGCTGCGCGCGCACGGCGCATTCCGTCGGGCTGGGGGCCGTGGCTGGCCTTCGCGCTGATCCTGGCCTTTTTGCTGGCCTTTCTCATCGTGCCCGTGGGCATGGTGGTCTACACCGCCTTCGTCAATGAGGGCGGCGGGCTCACGCTGGGGCACTTCGGCAATTTCTTCGGCCAGACCGTCTTCCGCGAGTCGTTCTTCAACAGCCTGGGCGTGTCCCTGGCCAGCGTGTTCTTCGCCAGCCTGATCGCCGTGCCGCTGGCCTACCTGACGGTGCGCTTCGAGTTCCGGGGCGCGCTGCTGATACAGACGCTGGGCGTGCTGCCGCTGATCATGCCGCCCTTCGTGGGGGCGGTGGCGCTGCAGCTGATCTTCGGGCGCAGCGGCTCGGTCAACCTGCTGCTGGACGACTGGTTCGGCTTCACCGTGCCCATCATGGAGGGGCTGACGGGCGTGATCTTCGTGGAGAGCATCCACTACTTCCCGTTCATCTTGCTCAACCTCGTGGCGGCCATGCGCAATATCGACGGGGCCATGGAGGAGTCGGCGCTGAACCTGGGCTCGCGTGGATTCCGGCTGTTCCGGCGCGTGATCTTTCCGCTGGCCATGCCCGGCTACCTGGCGGGCGCGGCTCTGGTGTTCGTGAAAGTGTTCGACGACCTGGGCACGCCGCTGGTGATGGGCGTGACCAATATGCTGGCGCCCCAGGCCTATCTGCGCATCACCTCGGTGGGGCTCGATGATCCGCTGGGCTATGTGATCAGCGTGATCATGATCGCGTTCTCCATCGTCGCCCTGTGGCTGGCCGCGCGGGTGATGAAGGGCAAGGACTACGCCACCTTGCAAAAGGGCGGCAGCGCGCTGCAAAAGCGCCGGCTGTCGGCCTGGGAGGCGCTGCTGGCCTATGGCTGGATCGCCCTGGTGCTGCTGGTGGTGCTGGCGCCGCACATCGGCATCTTGCTGATGTCGTTCTCCAAGGTCTGGAGCTTCTCGGTGCTGCCCGACAGCTATACGCTGGAGCACTACGCCACGGTGTTCACCGACTCGGGCTACATGATCGGCAACACGCTGCTGTACTGCCTGATGGCGGCGGGCATCGACGTGGTGATCGGCACCGCCATCGCCTACCTGATCCTGCGCACGCGGCTGCCTGCCCGGCAGTGGCTGGACTACCTGGCCTCGGTGGCGCTGGCGATTCCGGGGCTGGTGCTGGCCATCGGCTACCTGCGGCTGTTCAAGGGCGTGAACCTGCCCTTCACCGATACGCCCATCGTCACCACCTGGGTGCTGATCATGCTGGCCTATGCGGTACGGCGGCTGCCGTATGCGCTGCGCTCGTGCATGGCGGCGCTGCAGCAGGTGCACATCTCGCTGGAGGAGGCCGCGCAAAGCCTGGGCGCGGGCCGCACCAGCGTGATACGGCGCGTGATGGTGCCGCTGATGGCCGGCGGCATCCTGGCCGGCTTCGTCACCAGCTTCATCACGGCGGCGGTGGAGCTGTCGGCCACCATCATGCTGGCCTCGGCCCAGAGCCAGGCGCCCATGAGCTACGGCATCTACCTGTACATGCAAAGCATCTCGGGGCGCGGGCCCGGTGCGGCATTGGGCGTGCTGGCCGTGGTCGTGGTCGGCCTGGGCACGTATTTCTCGCACCGCTTCGTGGAGCGCTCGCGCGCCACCGTGCAATCGACTTCGGAGTGAAACGCCATGCACCTGGACCCTGTCTCCCTCGAATGCAGGCACATCAGCCTGAGCTACGGCAGCAACGAAGTGCTGCGCGACGTCAACCTCAAGATCGAGCCCGGCGAGTTCTTCGCGCTGCTGGGGCCTTCGGGCTCGGGCAAGTCCACGCTGCTGCGGCTGATCGCGGGCTTCAACCGGCACCAGCGCGGCGAGCTGCTGGTGGGCGGGCAGGACATCACGGGCGTGCCGCCGCATGCGCGCAACATCGGCATGGTGTTCCAGAACTACGCGCTGTGGCCGCACATGACGGTGTACGACAACGTGGCCTTCGGCCTGGTCGAGCGCCGCGAAAGCCGCGACACCATCCGCCGCAAGGTGGGCGAGGTGCTGGAGCTGGTGGGCCTGTCGCAGTACGCGCAGCGCCGCCCGGGCCAGCTGTCGGGCGGGCAGCAGCAGCGCGTGGCGCTGGCGCGCACCGTGGTCATCGCGCCCAAGCTGCTGCTGCTGGACGAGCCGCTGTCCAACCTCGACAAGCAGCTGCGCGTGCAGATGCGCGAGGAACTGCGCAGCCTGCAGCGCAAGCTGGGCTTGACCACCATCTTCGTCACCCACGACCAGGAAGAGGCCATGACCACGGCCGACCGCATGGCCGTGCTCGACAAGGGCGTGCTGCAGCAGGTGGGCTCGGCGGCTGGGCTGTACGACTATCCGGCCAACCGCTTCGTGGCGGGCTTTGTCGGCACGGCCAATGTGCTGGAGGGCGAGGTGCTGCCGACGATAGGCGAGTCGCTGGTCTTCAAGGTGCCGGGCCTGGGCACGCTGACCCTGCCGCGCCCGGCCCAGCCGCCCGTGCCGGGGCGTGCGGCGCTGGCCTTCCGGCCGCACCAGGTGCAGATTGCGGTGCGCGACGATGCGGGCGATGCCTCGCGTGTGTGGGTGGAAGGGCAGATCGAGAGCGCCGAATTCCTGGGCGAGTTCTCGCGCTACCGCGTGCGCGTGGGCGAGGTGGCGGTGGTCGCCGACCAGGCGCACTACGCGGGCATTGCCATGTTCCCCATGGGCATGCCGGTGCGCCTGGGCATCGAGCCCACGCAGCTGCGCTACCTCGATGAGTGAACGATGAGACGGCTAGGGATGTTCCCTGACACCCGGGCCTGCCCGGGCCGCAGGCCCTGGCGCCTGCGCTAGGCTGGCCGCCCATGGAGATGTATCAGCTGCGCGCCTACGTCACGGCGGCCACGCTGGGCAGCGTCACGCGCACGGCCGAGGCCCTGCACCTGACCCAGCCGGCCATCACGGCCCAGATCAAGGCGCTGGAGGAAGAGCTGGGCGTGGCGCTGTTCGACCGGCGCCCGGGCCGCATCAGCCTCACGCGGGCCGGCGAGGCCCTGATGGAGCCCGCCCGGCAGGTGCTGGATGCGGCAGGACGGCTGCAGGGCCAGGCCCGCGAGCTGCAGGGCGAGGTCACCGGCCAGCTGCTGCTGGGCACGGTGGCCGACCCCGAGGCGCTGCGCCTGGGCTCGCTGCTGCATGGCCTGGTGGAGGCGCTGCCGCTGCTGGACATCAAGACACGCCATGGCTGGGCCGAGGAGCTGCGCGCGCAGGTCGCGGCCGGCGGCCTGCAGGGCGCGTTCTACATCGGCGCCCACATGCCGCGCGACCTGGGCGCGCTGGTGCTGCAGACACTGCACTACCGCGTGGCGGCGCCGCCCGCGCTGCGCGAGCGCGTCCTGCAATCGGGCTGGAAGGACCTGGCGCAACTGCCCTGGATCGGTGCGCCCGCGCAGCACCATGAGCAGGCCCTGCTGCTGGCGCTGTTCGCCCGCCAGGGGCTGAGCCCCAATCAGATCGTGGAAAGCGATGCCGCCGCCGCGCCCGAGAGCCTGGTGCGCGCCGGCCTGGGCCTGGCGCTGCTGCGCGAGGACCGCGCCCTGGCCGCGGCCGAGCATGGCTGCGTGGCCATCTGGCCGCATGCGCGCGTGTCGGCGCAGCTGGGCTTCATCCACCCGCGCGAGGCCGAGCACGACCCGGCCCTGGTGGCCACGCTGTCGCAGCTGCGCAGGGTCTGGGGGTTGACCGAGGTTCAGGCGGCGGCGCCGCCGCCGGCCTGAGGGGTGCCTGCCTGGACGATGGCCTCGACCAGCGCATCGAGGCTGCCCTGGCGTTCCTGCTCGCCCACCTCGAACAGCTCCAGCACGCCGGTGCCGCGCAGGATGGCGAAGGCCATGGCCGCAAAGCCCTGGGGGCGGGGATGGTGGGCCGCGATCTCGGGGAAGACGTCCAGGAAGCGGGTGTAGAACACGCTGTCCACATGTACCCGGCGCGCGTCCACGCGGTCGAACAGCGAGGGGGAGGCCTTGCAGCCGAAGAACATGCTCCAGGCCGCCTGGTAGTTGGCCGCGCCGAAGATGTTATCCCAGGCCAGGGTGACGAAGGCCTCGGCACGCTCGCGCAGGGGCAGGGCCTTGTCGGGCCAGACCGTGCCCTGGTCGCTCAGCGGCTCCATGACCTCGATGACCAGCCGCTCCATCAGCGCATCGCGGCTCTCGAAGTGGTGCTGCAGCGCGCCCAGCGACACATCGGCGCCGCGCGCGATGGCCTGCAGCGTGGCGCTCTTGAAGCCGCCCTCGCGCAGCAGCGCCAGGGCGGAGTCGATGATCTTGCGTTGCGTTGTCTCCACACGCTCGGTCTGCGGCGTGCGTGCGCGCCGCTGCGTGGCGGACGTCGTCATGTTCTGGGCTCCAGAGGGCAAAAAAATAATAGTAGATTGTTTTTGTTTGTTGCGGGCGTTCAACCGTTGCCGGAGTGCGGCATGGCGGGCGGCAATGCGTCGATGGCCTTCGCTACTCCTTCTTCTTGGGCTTGTCCATAGGGATAAATTACAAGAAATAATAATTTATTGTTTTTTATAGTTGATACCCATCAACAAGGGGCGCACAAGGCCCCGTATTCCAACAGGCACCCCACGAGGAGACATTGCCGTGAAGACCACCGAAGTGTTCCAACCCCTGCGCCGCCGCGCGCCTTGCTGAGAGCCGGAGCACCCCCTTGATGCACAGTTCTTCTTCGCAGGGCCATCTGGAGCGCAGGCTCAAGAACCGCCATATCCAGCTCATCGCGCTGGGCGGCACCATCGGCACGGGCCTGTTCCTGGGCTCGGCCGGCATCATCGAGCTGGCCGGCCCGTCCGTGCTGCTCGGCTACGCCATTGGCGGGCTGATCATCTTTTTCATCATGCGTTTCCTGGGCGAGATGCTGGTCGAGGAGCCCAACGCGGGCTCGTTCAGCTATTTCGCCAACCGTTACCTGGGCCGCTTCGCGGGCTTTCTGGCGGGCTGGAACTGTGTGGCGCTGTATGTGCTCGTGGGCATGCTGGAGCTGACGGCCGCAGGCAAGTTCATCCAGTTCTGGTGGCCCGGCATACCCACCTGGGTGACGGCGGCGGTGTTCTTCGTGCTGATCAACGGCGTGAACTTCATCAACGTCAAGGCCTATGGCGAGTTCGAGTTCTGGTTCGCGCTGATCAAGATCGTGGCCGTGATGGCCATGATCGGCGCAGGCCTGTATTTGCTGTTCAGCGCCGACCGGCCCGAGCAGACCGTGCGCAACCTGTGGACGCACGGCGGCTTCTTCCCCAACGGCTTCTCAGGCCTGGTGATGGCCTTCGCCTTCATCATGTTCGCCTTCGGCGGCGTGGAGATGCTGGGCTTCGCGGCGGCCGAGACCGACCAGCCGCGCACCGTCATCCCCAATGCCGTGAACCAGCTGATCTACCGCGTGCTGGTGTTCTACATCGGCTCCATGGCCGTGCTGATGTCGCTGATGCCCTGGACCGACCTGCTGGGCCAGCTCAAGGCCGGCGGCGACACCTACAGCAGCAGCCCCTTCGTGCTGGTGTTCTCGGGCCTGGGCGAGAACGTGGCCGCCCACCTGCTGAACTTCGTGATCCTCACGGCCACGCTGTCGGTCTACAACAGCATGGTCTACAGCAACAGCCGCCTGCTGTACGGCATGGCCAGCGAAGGCAATGCACCGCGCTCGCTGATGCAGGTCAACCGCCGCGGCGTGCCGGTGCGGGCCATCGTCTATCCGGCCATCTTCACGGCGCTGGCCATCGTGCTGAACTATGTGGCGCCGGCCGGCGTGCTGGAGTTGCTGATGTCGCTGATCGTGGCGGCCCTGGTGATTACCTGGGCCATCATCATCGTGGCGCACTGGCGCTTTCGCCGGGCCCATGCGGCACGCGGGACCGTGCTGGGCTTTCCCGCACCGGCCGCGCCGCTGACCAATGCCATCTGCCTGGCCGCCATGGCCCTGGTGGTGGGCGTGATGCTGCTGACACCGTCGGTGCGGTCCTCCGCGCTGGCCATTCCGATCTGGGTCCTGGTGGTCTACGGGGCCTATCGCCTCGTGTTCCGCCAACGTCCCACGCCTGTGCTGGAATCCGTACTGGAACCCGCGCACATCCCCCGTTGAAACCTTCAAGGAGAACCAACCATGGCAGACCTGTTCGACAACCCGATGGGCCTGATGGGCTTCGAATTCGTGGAATTCGCATCGCCCACGCCCGGCGTGCTGGAGCCGCTGTTCGAGAAGCTGGGCTTCACGCTGGTGGCCAGGCACCGTTCCAAGAACGTGCTGCTGTACCGCCAGGGAGGCATCAACTTCATCATCAACAATGAGCCGGGGCAGGCCGCCTATTTCGCTGCCGAGCACGGCGCCTCGGCCTGCGGCCTGGCCTTCCGCGTCAAGGATGCGCACCAGGCCTACAAGCGCGCGCTGGAGCTGGGCGCGCAGCCCGTGGAAATTCCCACCGGCCCCATGGAATTGCGCCTGCCGGCCATCAAGGGCATCGGCGGCGCGCCGCTGTACCTGATCGACCGCTTCGACGAAGGCAAGTCCATCTATGACATCGACTTCGAGTTCCTGCCCGGCGTGGACCGCAACCCCAAGGGCCACGGCTTCCAGGTGGTGGACCATCTGACGCACAACGTCTACCGCGGCCGCATGACCTACTGGGCGGACTTCTACAGCAAGCTGTTCAATTTCCGTGAGATCCGCTACTTCGACATCTCGGGCGAGTACACCGGCCTGGCTTCCAAGGCCATGACGGCGCCCGACGGCCTGATCCGCATCCCGCTGAACGAGGAATCGCGCCAGGGCGGCGGCCAGATCGAGGAATTCCTCATGCAGTTCAACGGAGAGGGCATCCAGCACATCGCGCTGCTGACGGACAACCTGCTGGACTCCATCGACCAGCTGCAGATGGCCGGCATTCCGCTGCTGACCGCGCCCAACGACATCTACTACCAGAACCTGGAAGGCCGCCTGCCCGGCCACGGCCAGCCCGTGGGCGAGCTGCAGGCACGCGGCATCCTGCTGGACGGCACGACCGAGGGCGGCCAGCCGCGCCTGCTGCTGCAGATCTTCTCCCAGCCCATGCTGGGGCCCGTGTTCTTCGAGTTCATCGAGCGCAAGGGCAACTACCGCGAGGGCTTCGGCGAAGGCAATTTCAAGGCCCTGTTCGAGTCCATGGAGCGCGACCAGATCAACCGCGGCGTGCTGCAGGCCGAGGCACCGCAGGGCGCCTGATCCCGACGGACGCAACGCGCCCGCCCGGCCCTGGCCGGGTGGGCGCGCTGTCGTCAGGGTAAACACGGGCGGCCCTACACTCGGTGCCCATGAATTCCCCCTCGATGCAACCGGTGGCGCTCGGTCAAAGCGCATTGCAAGTCAGCCCCATCTGCCTGGGCACCATGACGTTCGGCGAGCAGGTCGGCGAGGCCGAGGCCTTTGCCATCATGGACCGCGCGCTGGAGCGCGGCGTGGACTTCTTCGACACGGCCGAGATGTATGCCGTGCCCGCACGCGCCGAAACCTGCGGCGCCACCGAAACCATCATCGGCCGCTGGTTCGCCCAGCGCCCTGGCGCGCGCGCCAGGGTCGTGCTGGCCACCAAGGTGGCCGGTCCTTCGCGGGGCATGCCCTGGGTGCGCGAGGGCAAGGGCATGACGGCGGCCGACATCGCCGCCTCCTGCGAAGGCAGCCTGCGCCGCCTGGGCACGGACGTGATCGACCTCTACCAGATCCACTGGCCCGAGCGCAACGTGCCGGCCTTCGGCCAGCTGTACTACGACCCGTCCAAGGAAAGCTCGCAGACCGGCATCCATGAGCAGCTCGAGGCGCTGGGCCGCCTGGTCCGGGAAGGCAAGGTGCGCCACATCGGCCTGTCCAACGAAACGCCCTGGGGCGTGCACGAATTCGTGCGCCTGGCCGAGCAGCACGGCCTGCCGCGCGTGGCCTCGGTGCAGAACGCCTACTGCCTGCTCAACCGCAGCTGGGAAAACGGCATGGATGAAAGCTGCCACCGCCTGGGCGTGTCGCTGCTGGCCTATTCGCCGCTGGCCTTCGGCCTGCTCACGGGCAAGTTCGACGTGCATGCGCCCACCGATCCCGCTGCGCCGCAGGCCGCACGCATTGCGCGCTACGAGTCTGTGCGCAAGCAGCGCTGGGGCCGGCCCGAAGCCCTGGCCGCCGCGCGCCGCTACAACGCGCTGGCGCGCGAGCATGGCATGACGCCCACGCAGCTGGCGCTGGCGTTTTGCTACACCAAGTGGCAGGTGGCCAGCACCATCATCGGCGTGACCTCGGTGGCCCAGCTCGATGAGGACCTGAACGCCTGGGGCACCCAACTGTCGCCCGAACTGCTGTCGGCCATCGACGCCATCCGCTGGGAAGTGCGCGACCCCGCGCAATAGGCCTCAGCCCTGCGCAATAGGCCTAGGCCCTGCGCCTTCAGCGGCTGCACTCGCCTTGGAGCGCAGCAGCCGCCAGCATGGGCAGGCTCAGCAGGCCCATGCCGCCGCCCTTGAACTCGCCCTTCATGCAGTCGCCCTGGGCGGCCTCGCGCATGCCGCTGGCCAGCGGGTCCTCGCGCTGCGCAGGGATCTGGGGCCTGACCAGGCCTTGCCGGGCCGCCGACTGCACGGCCTCGCGGCCTGCGGCCGAGTCCAGCAGGCGGCCCATGGCCCTGGCGCTGCGCGCGGTGTCCGGGACGGCCTCGGTGTCGGCGGCCAAAGGCGCTTGCGGCGCGGCGGCTGTTGCGGCTTCCTCCGTGGCCTTTGTGGCCCCTGCGCCTTGCCTTGAAGGCGGTGCGACGGCGGCGGTGTCCGGCCGTCGCGTAGGCGCGGGCGCGGGCGCCGGTCCGGGCCGGGCAGCCGCTGCAGCAGGAGATGGCGCCGGCGCCGGCGTCGGCGTCGAAGTCGGCGTCTCGACCCAGACCACCTGAAGGCGGTGCGCCTCGGCCTGCCCGGTGCCGGGCCGCGCAATGTCCGGGGCCAGACCCTGCCACAGCAGCGCCCCGTGCAGCAGCAGCGACAGCAGCAGGCCCGCGATCAGCCGCAGCCGTCCGCTGCTCAAGCCTCGGGCCCTGCCACCCATTCCAGCAGGTCGCCGGGCTGGCACTGCAGTGCCTCGCAGATGCGCTCCAGCGTGTCGAAGCGCACGCCGCGTACCTTGCCGCTCTTGAGCAGGGAAATATTCTGTTCGGTGATGCCGACCATCTCGGCCAGTTCGCGCGAACGCATCTTGCGGCGCGCCAGCATCACATCGAGGTGGACGATGATGGGCATGCTCAGACGAAGCCCGCGTTCTCGTCGGCGATGCGCCGCGCCTGCAGCATCACATGGGCGATGGAGACCAGCACCACGCCGAGCAGGACCAGCAGGCCATCGTGCCAGTACAGGCCCAGCGTGACGAAGCGCTGCCCTGGCGGATTGCCCATGCTGGCCGCCACCGACATCAGCGCGCGCGTGAAGGGCAGGGCCAGCGCGCCCGCCAGCACCGTCCAGGCAAAGCGCATCAGGGCGTGCTGCGCCTGCTGGCCGAAGACACGGCCCTGCAGGTACTCGCCGAACAGTGTCCACAGCTGGCGCAGCGCATACAGCCCGCAGCCCACGGGCAGCAGGCTGACCAGTGCGGTGCGCCAGCGCGCAGCCATGTCCAGCGGCTGGCCCGGCGGCATGCCCAGCAGGCCTTGCGCCTGGCCCGAAAGATCTTGCGGCGACAGCAGGGCGGCTGCCGGCAGGGCCAGCAGCGCGACGGCACCGAGGGCAATCAGGATGCGCGCCGCCTGGGAGTGGCGCCTCAGGGCGTTGCCCGCGGCGTGGGGCGTATAGTTCATGGCACAGCCTTGTATTGATGAATCGATAAAAAATTATTGTAAAACGATAAAAAATTCATGTCCAAGAAAAACTCTCATGTCAGCGAGACACCGGCCACGCAGCTGCTGCGCGCCCACAAGGTGGAGTTCACCGAGCATCCCTATGAGTACCTGGAACACGGCGGCACCGAGCACAGCGCGGCCAGCCTGGGCCTGGACGAGCACATGGTGGTCAAGACCCTGGTGATGCAGGACCAGGACGCCAGGCCGCTGATCGTGCTCATGCATGGCGACTGCAAGGTCTCCACCAAGAACCTGGCGCGGCAGATCGGGGCCAAGAGCGTGGAGCCCTGCAAGCCCGAAGTCGCCAACCGCCACAGCGGCTACCTGGTCGGCGGCACCTCGCCCTTCGGCACGCGCCGCGACATGCCGGTCTATATCGAAGAGAGCATCCTGGCGCTGCCGCGCATCGCCATCAACGGCGGGCGCCGGGGCTTTCTGGTGCAGCTGGACCCGCAGGTCTGCGTGCGGCTGCTGGATGCACGGCCCGTGCACTGCGCGCTGGCAGAATAGATGCCCTGAAGAAATGAACACGACTTGCGCACACGGGAAGGCGGCCGCCGCCTCCACCGGGTTCGCGCAGGTCCTGATGAAAAACATGTGTCGGCGATCAGGGAGGGCGGGCCATCAGGGCCGGCCGGATCGCGCGCCGGCGCTCCACAGACCGGCCAAGGACTTCAATTGAACGCGCTCTACCCCCTTCTCGCCACCGTGGCGGCCTACCTGATCGGCTCGCTGTCGTTCGCCGTCATCGTCAGCCGGGCCATGGGCCTGAATGATCCGCGTACCTATGGCAGCGGCAACCCCGGCGCCACCAATGTGCTGCGCTCCGGCAGCAAGGCGGCAGCGGCCGTCACCCTGCTGCTGGACGCCGCCAAGGGCTGGCTGCCCGTGGCCCTGGTGCAATGGTTCGGCAGCCGCTTCGGCATGGGCGACGGCACGGTGGCCATGGTGGCGCTGGCTGCCTTCCTGGGCCACCTGTACCCGGTGTTCTTCCGCTTCAAGGGCGGCAAGGGCGTGGCCACGGCCCTGGGCGTGCTGCTGGGCATCAGCGTCTGGCTGGGCCTGGCGGTGGCGCTGACCTGGCTGATCATTGCCGTGTTCTTCCGCTATTCCTCGCTGGCGGCCCTGGTGGCCTCCGTGTTCGCCCCCGTCTACTACCTGCTGTGCAGTGGCGTGGTCTGGTATGCCGAGACACCGATTGCCGCCGCCATCGTCGCCATGGCGGCCCTGCTGATCTGGCGCCACCGCGAGAACATCCAGCGCCTGATGGCCGGCAAGGAATCCAGGCTGGGCAGCAAGAAGGCCGACCCGGCAGCCGCCGCGGCCAAGCCCGGCACGGCCAAAGGCAAGCCGCATTGACCGTCGCCGCCGCGCTGCGCACCACGGGCGCAGCTTGCGTGCGGGGCGTGGCCGGCCGGTCACGCTCCAGGCCCTCTCTTCACTGACGACTCTCTCACATGGCATCCAGTCCATCGCAGCGCGTGTACCGCGCACCATGCCCCGGCTGCGGCGCGCCCGTGGAATTTGCCAGCGCCCAGGCCAGCTATGCCGTCTGCGAGTTCTGCCGCAGCACCGTGGTGCGCCAGGGCGATGTGCTGCAGCGCCGTGGCTCCATGGCCGAGGTCTTCGAGGACTACAGCCCCCTGCGCATCGGCGCCACGGGCCAGATGCTGCGCAACGGCAAGCCCGAGCACTTCACCCTGGTCGGGCGGCTGCAGCTCAAGAGCGAGGCGGGCGCCTGGAGCGAATGGGTGGCCGCGTTCAGCGATGGCGCGCTGGGCTTCCTGAGCGAGGACAACGGCCAGTTCGTCTGGTCCTGGCCCTGGGTGGCCGAGGCCCTGCGCAACGGGCCGTTCAAGGCCTCCGACTGGCTGCTGGGTTCGCAGCGTGTGCTGGGCGGCAAGAGCTTCACGGTCAGCAGCGTGCAGAATGCCCGGCTGGTATCGGCCCAGGGCGAGCTGGCGCAGCTGCCCGAGCCCGGCACACCGTACCGGCTGGTGGAGCTGCGCAGCGAGCAGGGCCAGGTGCTGTCCGTGGACTTCTCCGTCCAGCCGCCCGCGCTGACCCTGGGCGAACGCGTGGTGCTGGACGACCTCAGGATGCAGGGGCTGCGCGACGGCGCCTCGCTCAAGGGTGAGCAGGGCCGGCACTTCAACTGCCCCAAGTGCGGCGCCGTGGTGCCCGTGCGCTTTTCCACCACCAAGAGCCTGAGCTGCCCCAGCTGCGGGTCGCTGGTGGACCTGAGCCAGGGCATTGGCAAGGAATTGGCCTATGCGGAACAGAACGAGCCCGTGCGCCCGGCCATCCCGCTGGGCAGCAAGGGTGTGCTGGAAGGCCAGCAATGGCAGGTGGTGGGCTTTCAGCACCGCATGGGCCAGGAGCCTGGCGACGACGAGAGCTTTGGCTGGGAGGAGTACCTGCTGTTCAACCAGAAGGCCGGCTTCGCATTCCTGGTCGATTCCTCCGATGGCTGGAGCATGGCCCGCGTGACCACGGGCGTGCCCAAGCTCTCCAAGAACCGCAGCACGGCCAAGTACATGGGCCGGCAGTACCAGCTTGAATCGCGCTACACGGCCGAGACCACCTACGCCCTGGGCGAGTTCTACTGGCCCGTGCAGCGCGGCCAGACCACGCGCAATGTGGACTATGTGAGCGCAGGCGCGCAGAACAAGGCCTTCCTGGCCAGCGAGACCGAGAGCGGCGAGACCACCTGGTCGCATGGCAGCGCCGTCTCGGCCACCACGCTGGCAATGGCCTTCGGCCTCAAGCAGTTGCGTGACCGCTCGCAGGTCGGCGTGATGTCGGGCAGCCGCTTCGGGCTGTGGACCATCATCATCGGGCTGCTCATCCTCTGGCTGGTGTTCGTCACCTTGCGCGGCTGCGCATCGCGCCCCAACTGCGACCCCAATACCGACGCCAACTGCAACAGCTACACCCGCAGCAGCGGCGGCTCCTGGGGTGGCTACACCTCGGGCGGCAGCCACAAGTAAACAACGGAGAAACTGATCATGAACTTCGACTGGCTCAACCCCGCCGCCTTCTTCGGCTCGATCCTCTATGCGCTGGTGGGCGTGGTGGTGTTCTGGCTGTGCTTCTTCATCATCGACAAGATCACACCCGTGGACATGTGGGCCGAGATCGTCGAGAAGCACAACAAGGCGCTGGCCATGGTGGTGGCCGCCATGTGCCTGGGCATCAGCATCATCGTCGCTGCCGCCATCCACTGAACGGGGCCGCCTGGCCCCCGCATTCCCCATCTCCTGCCGACACGCAGCCCGCCTGAAAAGGTGCGGCTGCGCTGCGCATGGCGGCGTTGCTGCGTCGCAACAAATTCCTTGTTGATAGTGAGTTTGCAAATGATATTCGTTTGCATTCTAAATAAAATCGCCCCCTTCATTCGAAGAGAGGGTTTCCATGACAGACCATCAAGCTGCCCGCAGGGCAAGGCTTTCAGTGGGTGTGACCGCTGGCATCATCACCACCGCGCTGGCGGGCGGGGTCCATGCCCAGGAGGCCGCTCCAGCCGATCCGGCCCTGGCACAGACGCAGACGCAGACGCATCCTCAACAGGCCCACACCCTGCCCACGCTGCAGGTCAACGCCTCCCAGTACGATCCTGACGACGTGCGGCCCGAAGGCGTGACCACGGCGACCAAGACCTACCTGGCGCCCAAGGACATCCCGCAGACCATCGACACGCTGGAGGTCAACAAGTACAAGAGCTACGGCATCAACGACCTGGCCACCATGCTGGACGGCGTTCCCGGCGTGAACACCAGCTACGACATGCGCGGCGAAGGCGTGTACATCCGAGGCTTCAAGGCCGACGAGAGCGACATCTACCGCGACGGCGTGCGCGAGAGCGGCCAGGTACGCCGCAGCACCGCCAATGTGGAGCGCATCGAGATCCTCAAGGGCCCGGCCTCGGTGCTCTATGGCCGCAGCGCAGGCGGCGGCGTGGTCAACATGGTGAGCAAGCAGGCGCGTTTCGATGCCAAGAGCAGCATCACGCTGCGCGGCGGCTCCTGGGACAACGTGGGCGGCACCATCGACATCAACCGCGTGCTCAACGAGAACGTGGCCGTGCGACTGACGGCCGACCGCGAGCAGGCCCACAGCTTCCGCGAAGGCATACGCAACCGCAACGAGATGGTCTCGCCCAGCATCCTGGTGGACTCGCGCACGGGCTGGCGCTGGACCGGCCAGTACACCTATGACAACGTCTGGCGCGTGCCCGATCGCGGCCCGGTCTACGACCAGCTGCCGGCCGGTGTCTCCATCCGCAAGGGCTTTGCGGCGCCGGGCGACTATGTGGAAGACCGCCTGCGCGTGCTGCGCTCCGACCTGTCCTACGACTTCAACAACCGCTGGAGTCTGCGCTGGGTGGCCAGCAAGCGCGAGGCCAGCCAGGATTTCGACCACTACTTCGCCGGCACCTACCGTGCCGCCACCGGCAAGATCACGCCCAACTACGCCTGGCAGCAGACCCGCAACACCACGCTGTCCAACACGCTGGACCTGACGGGCAAGTTCAGCACGGGCAGCATCCGGCACGATCTGCTGGTGGGCCTGGAGGCCAGCGAGGAAGAGCGCGCGCCGCGCGTCGGCCAGCCCGGCAGCACCTTCGCCTATGACCCGTTGCAGCCCATCGTCTGGCCCAGCCGGCCGGCGCAGGGCAAGCCGACCCAGGACAACTATCACAAGGGCACGGGCCAGGCGCTGTACATGCAGGACCTGGTCAGCCTGACCGAGCAGTGGAAGCTGCTGCTGGGCCTGCGCTACGACAGCTACGACTTCCAGAGCACCAACAAGATCGCCAACCTCACGCGCAAGACCGACGGCAACGGCTTCAGCCCGCGCGTGGGCGTGGTGTGGCAGCCGGTGCGCGAGCACAGCTTCTATGCGTCCTGGAACAAGAGCTACTCGCCCTATGGCGGGCGCGGCATCCTGACCGTGGAAACCGCCGTGGGCGCGGTGCCGGACGACGAGCCCCAGTACTCGCGCCAGTCCGAGGTCGGCGTCAAGAGCGACTGGCTGGGCGGCGCGCTGTCCACCCAGGTCTCCGTCTACCAGCTGGAGAAGTACAACATCCGCTATCGCCCCGATCCCGAGAACGATCCCTACACCTGGGCCATCCGGGGCAAGGACCGTTCGCGCGGCATCGAGTTCAGCGCGGCCGGCCGCGTGGCCGGTTCCTGGTATGTGCGCGGCGGCGTGGCCTTCATGCAGGCCAAGGTGGCTGAAGACGCGCAAAACCCCGCCAACGTGGGCCTGTACCTGCGTGACACGGCAAAGCGCAACGGCAACCTGTTCCTGCGCTATGCGCCCAAGGGACCCTGGTATGGCGAAGTCGGCGTGACCTACACGGGCAGCCGCTTCACCAACGCCGCCAACACGGCCATCCTGCCCGGCTACTCGCGCTGGGATGCGCTGGTGGGCTGGCGCCAGGACGCCTGGACCGTGACCGTGGCCCTGTCCAACCTGTTCGACAAGCGGTACTGGCGCTCCAGCTCCATGCCGGGCGCACCGCGCAGCGTGCTGGTCAGCGCCAACTACCAGTTCTGACGGAACCCCAAGGAGGCGCGCGGCGCCTTCTCCCGTTGCACGGCGCCTCTCGCGCACACGGGGGGCGCATCGCGCACAATACCGGCCGTGCAAACCTCAGCCTCTCTTGCCGGCGCGCAGCCGGCGCGCCCCATCGACATCGCCCTGCTGGTCAGCGTTTTCGTGATCGCGGCCTGCGGCCTGCTCTATGAGTTGGCTGCGGGCGCGCTGGCTTCCTATCTGCTGGGCGACTCGGTCCTGCAGTTCTCCACCATCATCGGCAGCTACCTGTTCGCCATGGGCATAGGCTCCTGGCTGTCGCGCTATTTCGAGGACCACCTGCCTGCGCACTTTCTGCGCATCGAGCTGATGGTGGCCCTGGTCGGCGGTGCGTTGCCGGCCACGCTGTTCATTGCCAATGCCTACGCGCCCGGCGCGTTCCGGTTCCTGCTGTACGGCATGGTGCTGGTGGTGGGAACGCTGGTGGGGCTGGAGATTCCGCTGGTGATGCGCATCCTCAAGCGCAATGTGACGCTCAAGGAGCTGGTGTCCCAGGTGCTGACCTTCGACTACCTGGGGGCGCTGGCCGTGTCGCTGGCATTTCCGCTGCTGCTGGTGCCCAAGCTGGGCCTGGTGCGCACGGGGCTGCTGTTCGGCTTCATGAATGCGGCGGTGGCGGTGTGGGCGCTGCTGCTGTTTCGGCATGAACTGCGGCGCCCGCGCGCCCATGCCCTGGCCTGCGCGGCCGTGCTGGCCCTGCTGGGCACGGGCATCTGGGGAGCCGACCATCTGACGCGCCTGGCCGACGACCATTTCTACCAGGACCGCATCGTGCTCTCCAGCAGCTCGCCCTACCAGCGCATCGTGGTGACGCAGGGACGCCAGGGCGCGCGGCTGTACCTCAATGGCAACCTGCAGTTCGCGCAAGGCGACGAGTACCGCTACCACGAGGCCCTGGTCCATCCCGTGATGGCCGCGCATGGCGCGCCCAAGCGCGTGGCCGTGCTGGGCGGCGGCGACGGCATGGCCGTGCGCGAGGTGCTCAAGTACCCCTCGGTGGAGTCGGTCACGCTGGTGGAACTGGACCCGGCCATGACCGACCTGTTCAAGGACAACGCCATGCTGCGCCGGCTCAACGGCGATGCGCTCAGCGATGCGCGCGTGCGCATCGTCAACACCGATGCCTTCCACTGGCTGCAGCAGGACCAGGACACCTTCGACGTCGTCATCGTCGATTTCCCCGACCCGACCAATTTCGCCATCGGCAAGCTGTTCACCAACAGCTTCTATGCCTTGCTGGACAAGCGCCTGGCCGCCAGCGGCTATGCCGTGGTGCAGACCACGTCGCCCCTGATCGCGCGCAAGAGCTACTGGACCGTGGTGCAGACCATCGAATCCATCGGCCTGCAGGCCACGCCCTACCACGCCCATGTGCCCAGCTTTGGCGAGTGGGGCTTCGTCATCGCCAGCCACCGGCCCTGGCGCGAGCCCGATGCACTGCCTGCGGGCCTGCGCTTTCTGAGCGCGCAGACCATGGCGCTGATGTTCGACTTTCCGCTGGACATGGCGCGTGTGCCGGCCGAGGTCAACCGCCTGTCCAACCAGGTGCTGGTCAATACCTACGAACGCGAATGGGGCAGGGTGGAGCGTTGAGCCCCGACCGCCCGTCTTTGTGGAGCCGGCGCCAATGGCTGCAGGGCCTGGCCGGCGGTGCGGCCGCAGGCCTGGCCGGCTGCACGCCAACGCCGCCTCGTCTGGAAGACCTGCCTGGTGGCTTCAGCGGCGTGGCGCTGGAGCGCGGCCATGCCTTGCGTGCGTTCTGGCAGCGATTGGGCCAGGGCCTGGCGCTGCCGGCGCCGGCCGTGGTGCACCGTGCCAACGTGGTGATCGCCGGTGGCGGCATGGCGGGCCTGGCGGCTGCGCGGGCGCTGGAGCTGTCGGGGGTGCAGGGTGTGGCACTGCTGGACACGCAGCCGGCCATGGGCGGAAACAGCCAGGGCGGCAGCATGTCCGGGCTGGCCTGTCCTTTGGGCGCCCACTATCTGCCCTTGCCTGGCGACGATGCATCCGAGGTCCAGGACTGGCTCGAGGCCCTGGGCCTGCGCCAGCGCCGCGCGGGCCGCTGGCAGTACGACGAGCGCCATCTGTGCCACAGCCCGCAGGAGCGCCTGTTCTGGCAGGGCGCCTGGCATGAGGGCCTGCTGCCCGTCGATGGCGTGGCGCCGCGCACGCTGGAGCAGTACGAACTCTTTGCGCGCAGCGTGGCCCAGGAGATGGACAGGGCGCCCTTTGCCATGCCGTCCATCCGCGTCTGGCAGCGCCAGGGCCGGCTGCCCGCCGCCCATGCCGCGCTGGACGGCCAGACCATGCAGGCCTGGCTGGCCAGCCAGGGCATCGATGATGCGCAGCTGATCTGGTATCTGGAGTACTGCTGCCGCGACGATTTCGGCGCGGGCCTGGCGCGCGTGTCGGCCTGGGCGGGCCTGCACTATTTCGCCAGCCGCCACGGCTTCTCGGCCCCGCGCCGCCAGGATGAGCGCACGCCCGAAGACGCGGGTGATGCCGTGCTGACCTGGCCCCAGGGCAATGGCTGGCTGTCGCAGCAACTGGTGGCCGGGCTGGGCTCCACCGACCTGCAGACCGATTGCAGCGTGCTATCCATTGCCGAGAGTGCCGATGGCGTGGAGATCGACGTCTACCACCACGGTCGCCAGCAGCACGAGCGCTGGCTGGCCGCGCGCTGCATCGTGGCCCTGCCCAGCTTCATCGCGGCACGCGTGGTGCGCGATGCGCCGGACTTCCTGCGCGCGGTGGCCGGCCGGCTGGACTGGGCGCCCTGGCTGGTGGCCAACATCCATCTGCAGCGGCCGCTGGCTGACCGGCCCGGCGCCGATCCGGCCTGGGACAACGTGCTGTTTGCCGATCCGAATGCGGGCGGCCTGGGCTACGTGGACGCGGGCCACCAGGGCCTGGACCGGCTCACGCCCCGGCCCACGGTGCTCAGTTACTACCAGGCGCTGGGCGACTGGCCTGACGGGCGCGCCCAACTGCTGGGCCAGCCCTTCGGCTTCTGGCGGGACCGCATCGTCGGCAGCCTGCTCGTCCCCCATTCCGACCTGCTGCACAAGGCCACGCGCATGGAGATCACGCGCTACGGCCACGCCATGGCCATACCCCGGCCCGGTGACCAGCAGCTGCTCAGCCAGGTAGCGCTGCAGTCGCTGCACCGGGGGCGCAGCGCGCTGTGCGCCGGCGAGCGCGTGGCCCTGCTGCCCACGCCGGGCACGCGCCGCCTGTGGTTCGCGCATTCCGACTGGGCCGGCTACTCGGTACTGGAGGAGGCCTTCACGCGTGGCCACCATGCGGGCCTGTGGGCTGGCGCGCGGACCTGACACGGGCCGCGGCGCCGGTGTCGCGCGCTTCAGGCGCCAGATCGTTCAGACAGGCCCGGGCATCTGCACCATGCGGTACAGCGACTGGCTGCCGCGTGCGGCCAGCACGCCCAGCTGGGCCAGCGTGCGCGGGTCCAGCTCCAGCGTGATGGCGGCGCGCGCCAGCGCCGAGCGGATGCGGGGGCCGTCCTCGCCTTCATGGATGACGGGCGGATACAGGCTCGCGCCGTCGGCGCCGATCACGCTGGCCACCAGCGGCGGCTGCGGCGGCTCGCCACGGCGCAGCACCACGGCGATGTCACCGTTGTCCAGCCGCACATAGGTGCCCGGCGGGCACAGGCCCACGGCGCGCACCAGCGCGAAGCCCACCTCGTCGGAGTAGCGCTGCTGCTGGGTGAGCGCGCGCAGCGACTCGGCGGCGCTGCGGCCTTCGCGTGACTTGCGCGGGCTGATCAGGGCGGCGTAGCGGTCCACCGTGCCCAGGATGCGGACCAGCCGCTGCACGGGCGCCAGCGTGGACAGCGGCTGCTGCGGCACGGCCTCGTGGTGGTGGCCCACCAGCTCCAGCCACAGCGCATCGTTGACGAACAGCCGCGCCAGCAGGGCCTGGCTGTGCAGCGGGTGGCGCTGTACGGCCTGCTGCTGGGCGGGGGTCAGCGGCTCGCGCTGCAGCGCCAGTTCGTCCTGCAGCGCGTTCATGCCGATGTTCATGGTCAGTGCGCCATACACCAGGGTGCGGTGTTCGGACTCGTCCAGGCGCAGCTCGCGCGCCAGCACATGGCACAGGCAGGCGCAGACCAGGGCATGGGAGGCGCTGTAGCCCACGGTGGACGAGCAGGCGCGCTGGAACATCAGGTACAGCGCGGCATCGCTGTCGTGGGCGATCAGCTCCTGCAGCCACAGGTCGATCTGCTGCAGCTTGACCAGGAAGCCCTGCACCTGCAGCGGCGCGGACAGCAGCACGGACAGTGCGGCCTCCAGGTCGGACCACAGGCCCAGCAGGTCTTCGTAGGAATCGTCGGGGCGTCGGCTCATCGTTGGCGGGGTGCGGGAAGCGGGGCGCATGCAGGCCGCATCAGCGCCGCTCCAGCACCATCTCGCTGCCCTGGCGGGTCATCTGGACGTGGGCCAGAAAGCTGTTGCCCAGCAGCACATAGGGCATGGGAAGAGGGGCGACCACGGCGTCCACACCGAAGACCTCGACATCGCCCACGCGCACCGAATCCAGCCGCAGGCGCCAGCCCTGGGCATCGCCGTTGGCGGTGCGCATCATCACCGGCTGGCCCTTGAGAAAGGGCAGGCCCATGCGTTCGGCGTCGGACCGGCCGATGGCGACCGAGCTGGCGCCCGTGTCCACCATGTAGACCATGGTCTTGCCATTGATCTGGCCGCGTTCGATGAAGTGCCCCCGGTTGTCGGCCTTGAGCACCACGCGCCGGCCGAGCGCGGGATCGCCCGCCGCCGCGCCCCGGCCGCCCAGGCTGATGGGCGCCTCGCCCAGGCGCAATGTCTGGCGGCGGCCCTTGATTTCCACCTCGGCCGTGTCACCCGATACCTGCAGCACGCGCACGTCCTGCAGGCTTTCGCCCGCCGCCAGCGCGCGCGGCGTGCCGCCGTCTATGACCAGCAAGGCCTTGCTGCCCAGCACGCCGCTGAGCGCCACGGACTGCGCCGTCGCCGACGGTGGAGCCAGCGCGGCCGCTGCGGCCAGGCTCAGAAGTACGGCACGTAGGTGGCGCATGGGGTGGCTTGTGGCGCAGAGGCGGGTGCCAGGCGATCAGTCGCGGAAGTTGTTGAAGGACAGGGGATGGTCGGCCAGGTCCTTGCGGATCAGGGCCATGGCGGCCTGCAGGTCGTCGCGCTTGGCGCCGGTGACGCGCACGGCGTCGCCCTGGATGGCGGCCTGCACCTTGAGCTTGCTGTCCTTGATCAGCTTTTGCAGCTTCTTGCCCAGCTCGGCCTCGATGCCGTTCTTGACCTTGATGGTCTGCTTGAGCTTGTCGCCGCCGATCTTCTGGGCCTTCTGGATGTCCAGGAAGCGCACGTCCACGCTGCGCTTGGTCAGCTTGTTGCGCAGGATGTCCTCGACCTGCTGCAGCTGGAAGTCGGCATCGCCGAACAGCGTGATTTCCTTGTCCTTGAGCTCGATGGCGGCCGAGGTGCCCTTGAAGTCGAAGCGTGTGCCGATTTCCTTGGCGGTGTTCTCCACGGCGTTCTTCACTTCGACGAAGTCGGCTTCGCACACGGTGTCAAAAGAAGGCATGGCAAATATTTCCTGTAAATGTTCTGAAAAAGTACCGCAGCGCGCGGCCGGGCGATGCGGGCGCGGGGCCGGCGGCGCAGGGAGGCGGTGCGACAATCCGGTCGATGTTAGTCGAGAAAAATGTTCCGCTGCAGCATTGCAACAGCTTCGGCATCGCCGCCCGTGCCCACACCCTGGTGCGCGTGCGCAGCGACGAGGACGTGCGCCATTTCCTGGCCGATCCGCTGTGGGGCCGCCAGCCCGTGTTCGTGCTGGGCGGCGGCAGCAACGTGGTGATCACGGGCGACGTCGATCCCGTGGTCCTCAAGATGGAGATAGCGGGCATGCGCCTGCTGCGCGAGACCGATCGCCACTGGATCGTCGAGGCCGGTGCCGGCGAACGCTGGCACGACCTGGTGGCCTGGACCCTGTCGCAGGGCTACGGCGGCCTGGAGAACATGGCGCTGATTCCCGGCACCGTGGGCGCATCGCCGGTGCAGAACATCGGCGCCTACGGATTGGAGCTGCAGGACCGGTTCGAGTCGCTGGATGCCATCGACCTGGCCACGGGGGAGTCCTTCACGCTGGATGCCGCGCAATGCGCCTTCGGCTACCGCGACTCGGTGTTCAAGCATGCGCCGGCCGAGCCCACGCCCGTGGCGCGTGCGCGCATGAGCGGCGTGCCGCCGCGCGGCATGGGCCTGAAGGGGCGTGCCGTGATCACGCGCGTGCGCCTGGCCCTGCCCAAGGACTGGAAGCCCGGCCTGGGCTACCTGGACCTGCAGCGCCGCCAGGCCGAGGCGGGCGTGGCCGAGCCCACGGCCCGCCAGATCTTCGACTGGGTGTGCGAGATCCGCCGCGCCAAGCTGCCCGATCCGGAGCACATCGGCAACGCGGGCAGCTTCTTCAAGAACCCGACGGTGACGCCCGAGCAGTGCGCCGACATCATTGCGCGCGAGCCCCGCATCGTGCACTACCCCATGGACGACGGCTCCATCAAGCTGGCCGCCGGCTGGCTGATCGATGCCTGCGGCTGGAAGGGCAAGTCCATGGGCCGCGCCGGGGTGTATGACAAGCAGGCCCTGGTGCTGGTCAACCGGGGCGACCGGCACAGCGTGGACAGCAGCGTCACGGGCGGCGAGGTCATGACGCTGGCCGGAGCGATACAGACCAGCGTCTACGAGCGATTCGGCATCCGCCTGGAGCCCGAGCCCGTCGTGGTCTGAGCGGCCTTGGGCGGTCCTTGGGCGGTTCTTGAGGGGCACGGCGGCAAAAAAACAGCGGCCCGCAGGGCATTGCCGCCTGCGGGCCGCTGCGCATCAGCGCCTCAGTGGGCGGAGTGACTGCGCCAGTCCATATAGTCCTTGTCGGTCATCAGCACCCACAGCGCGAGCACCAGCACCACGATGCCCGACACCACGGCATTGCGCATGGCGTCCATCTGGCCGGCAAAGCCCAGCACCCAGGGCGAGATCACCATCCACAGACCCAGCAGGCCTTCGGTCCATTCCTCCCACGCGCGGGGCATGAAGATGGCTCCCAGCGCAGCGGCAATCAGCGCCAGTCCGATGACCACGCCGTTGGCCGTGGGCGCCATCTGGTCCTGGAACCCCAGCACCCAGGGCGAGACTGCCAACCAGACTCCCAGCAGGACGTTGAGCGGGTCCTGCCAATGCTTCATGTATTTCATGGCTGCACCTCCTGCCGCCACGACGAATGAGGGCGGCAGCTGGTTGGATCAAGGGCGCAGCATGCAGGTTCCATGAGGATTTTTGCGAAAGTGCATGCTTACCATGGCATCTCGCCCTTGTTCACCTTGGCGCCGATGTCCAGCGACAGCGCCATGCCGGCCTGCGGGTAGGCCTGCTTCATGGCACCGATCAGCTCGGCGCTGTTGCCCGCCTTGGCGGCGGCGGCCTCGAAACGCTGGAGATAGTCGCGTGTATAGGCGATGGCGCTGGCGTCCATGGCCGTGCCGGCCTGCATGTGGCCGGGCACGACGACAGCGGGCTTGAGGGCCTGCATCTCGTCCAGCTGCGCCAGCCAGGCCTTGCGCTCGGCGCTCTTTTGCGTGTCCGCTGTCCAGACATGCAGGTTGCCGAACACGCCCACGTTGCCGACGATGGCCTGCAGCGCAGGCACCCAGACATAGGGGCGGTGGGCCAGCGGGCCGGTGGTGCCGCGCAGCTCCAGCGCCTGGCCGTCCACCATCACCGTATTGCCTTGCAGGGCCTCGGGCAGCACGGGATGGCTGGGGGCGTTGGCGCCCATCTTGGGGCCCCAGAAGGCCAGCTTGCCCTGCAGCTTGGACTCGATCTTCTCGCGCACGGCCGGCGTGGCCACCACCTTGGCCTGCGGGAACAGGCTCTTGAGCACCTCGGCGCCGAAGTAGTAGTCGGGGTCGGCATTGCTGATGAGGATGGTGGTCAGCTGCTTGCCGCTGTCCAGCACATTGGCGGCAATGCGCAGGCCGTCGGCGCGGGTGAAGCCGCTGTCCACGACCACGGCCTCCTTGGCACCGGTGATCAGGGTGGAGGTCACGGCAAAGCTGTGTTCGTCGGCCTGGTAGACCTTCATCTGCAGCGGGGCGGGCGCCTGGGCGTGGGACAGGCCGGCCGACAGGGCCAGGGTGAGCGAAAGCAAGGTGGTGCGAAGCATGTCGATTTCCTTTGAAAAAAGCACAAGACAGAAAGCGGGTGGCAGCGCCGTGCTGCCATGGGTGGTACTTTAGTTTTTGAAATCGAGCAGATAAACGGCAAAATATGCGCTTGTTTGTTGCAGAAATCGAGCATATCCATGGACCGATTGCTGGCGATGCAGGTGTTTGCCACGGTGGCCGAATGCGGCAGCTTCACGGCGGCGGCCGAGCGGCTGGACCTGTCGCGCGCCATGGCCACGCGCCATGTGGAGTCGCTGGAGCAGTGGCTGGGCGCGCGCCTGCTGCACCGCACCACGCGCCGTGTCTCGCTCACCGATGCCGGTGCGCAGTGCCTGCGCTACAGCCAGCAGATGCTGGCCCTGGCCGATGAGGTGCAAGGCGAGATGCGCGCCAGCGACAGCCAGTTGCGCGGCCTGCTGCGCGTGACCTGCAGCATGTCCTTCGGCCATGCGCAGATGGCGCCGGCCATTGCGCAGTTCATGCGGCTACACCCGCACCTCAAGATCGACCTGCTGGTGGACGACGGCGCGCTGGACCTGGTGCAGCAGCGCATCGACCTGGCCATACGCATCAGCGCCGATCCGGGCGCCGCACTCATCGGCCGGCCGCTGGCCGTCTGCGAATCGGTGCTGGTGGCCTCGACCGCCTATCTGGATGCGGCTGGCCGGCCGCAGGCACCGGCCCAGCTGCAGGCGCACCGCTGCCTGGGACACATGCGCGTGGGGCGCAATGTCTGGCAATTGACTCGCCGTGACGATGAAAGCGATGAGCAGCAGATCGCCGTCACCACCTGGTTCAACGCCAACGAAGCCACCGTGCTGGCCGCCGCTGCCGTCGAAGGCGCCGGCATTGCCTTGCAGCCAACCTACCTGGTCCAGCCCATGCTGCAAAACGGCCAGCTGGAGCTGGTGCTGCCCGACTGGCGCCCGCAGCCGCTGACCGTGCATGCGCTGTACAGCTCGCGCCGCCATCTGCCGGTGGCCGTGCGTGCGCTGCTGGATTTTCTCGTGCAGCGTTTCGAGGGCGCGCACTGGTAGCAGGGGCGTAAAAAAGCCGCCTTGCGGCGGCTTGTGGGATGCAAGTGTGCGATTTTCTGGCCCATGGCGTCGCGTGCTTGGCGGGCGCGTCCCATGCCAGGGACGCCGAGCAAGGGCCGCCCCGCAGCGAGGGCGTCGTCCCCTCCCTCGCGAAGCGAGTAGAGAGGCGCCGTGCAACGGGGGGAAGCGGCGTCAGCCGCTCAGGGGGTGTAGGTCATTCCTTGCCGCCCAATTGGGGCAGGGCGGTGCTGGTGCCCAGGGACAGCAGGCCGGCCTTGGCGTAGATGGCCAGCTTGTCGCGGGTGTCCATCAGGTCCAGGTTGCGCATGGTCAGCTGGCCGATGCGGTCGGCGGGGCTGAAGGGCGCGTCCTCGACCTTTTCCATCGACAGGCGCTCGGGCGCGTAGGTCAGGTTGGGCGATTCGGTGTTCAGGATGGAGTAGTCATTGCCGCGGCGCAGCTCCAGCGTCACGGTGCCGGTCACGGCGCGGGCCACCCAGCGCTGGGCGGTTTCGCGCAGCATGATGGCCTGCGGGTCGAACCAGCGGCCCTGGTACAGCAGGCGGCCCAGGCGCAGGCCGTTGATGCGGTACTGCTCGATGGTGTCCTCGTTGTGGATGCCGGTCACCAGGCGCTCGTAGGCGATGTGCAGCAGGGCCATGCCGGGGGCTTCGTAGATGCCGCGGCTCTTGGCTTCGATGATGCGGTTCTCGATCTGGTCGCTCATGCCCAGGCCGTGGCGGCCACCGATGCGGTTGGCTTCCAGGAACAGCTCCACGGGATCGGCGATTTCCTTGCCATTGAGGGCCACGGGGCGGCCTTCTTCGAAGGTCACCGACACTTCCTCGGCCTTGACCTCGACCTCGGGCTTCCAGAACGCCACGCCCATGATGGGGTTGACGATGCGGATGCCGCTGTTCAGGAACTCCAGGTCCTTGGCCTCGTGCGTGGCGCCCAGCATGTTGCTGTCGGTCGAGTAGGCCTTCTCGGCGCTCATCTTGTAGCCGAAGCCCTCCTTGGTCATGAAGGCCGACATCTCGGCGCGGCCGCCGAGCTCGTCGATGAAGGTCTGGTCCAGCCAGGGCTTGTAGATCTTCAGAGCGGGGTTGGTCAGCAGGCCGTAGCGGTAGAAGCGCTCGATGTCGTTGCCCTTGAAGGTCGAGCCGTCACCCCAGATGTTGACGTCGTCTTCCTTCATGGCGGCCACCAGCATGGTGCCGGTCACGGCACGGCCCAGGGGCGTGGTGTTGAAGTAGGTGATGCCGCCCGTGGAGATGTGGAAGGCGCCGGCCTGGATGGCGGCAATGCCTTCGCCGGCCAGCTGCGCGCGGCAGTCGATCAGGCGGGCCTGCTCGGCGCCGTACTCCATGGCCTTGCGGGGGATTTCGTCGTAGTCGGCCTCGTCGGGCTGGCCCAGGTTGGCCGTGTAGGCGTAGGGCAGGGCGCCCTTGTTCTTCATCCAGCGCAGGGCGGCGCTGGTGTCCAGGCCGCCCGAGAAGGCGATGCCGACCTTCTGGCCGACGGGGACGTTTTGCAGGATGGTTTCCATACGATGCTTCTCTCAATAACGATGGCGGCTGGCGTGCGGGACGCGGCTGCCGGAAAACACGGAAGGCGCCTGGGCGCCGTCAGGTCGAATGCGTCGGTCTGCCCAGGCGCTCAGGCGCTCTTAGGCGTAGTGGCAGATGTAGTGGTAGGCCTCGGTCACGCGGATGTCGAACTTGGAGTTCGCAGGCACCTGGAAGGACTCGCCGGCCTTGGAGGTCAGCCACTGGTCCGTGCCGTCGAGCTTGTACTCGCAGGAACCGGCCACGCATTCCATGATCTCGGCGGCGGCCGTGCCGAAGGTCAGCTGGCTGGGCAGCACCACGCCCGCAGACTTCTTCGTGCCATCGGCCAGCGTGAAGCCATGGCTGATGCATTTGCCGTCGAAATAGACATTGGCCTTGGTGGTCAGGGTGATGCCAGAGATGGTTTCGGTGGTCATGGAAGCTGGGCAGAGGGTGGACTAAACCGCCCATTTTAGGCCAGCACCCGGCCGCTGCCCGTACGTGCTGGCCGCCGCCATGCAAAAAGCCCCTTGTCGGGGCTTTGCATGCGCAGGTCCGTCTCAG
Source organism: Delftia tsuruhatensis NBRC 16741 (assembly GCF_001571325.1). GTDB lineage: Bacteria > Pseudomonadota > Gammaproteobacteria > Burkholderiales > Burkholderiaceae_C > Comamonas > Comamonas tsuruhatensis. The sequence continues at coordinate 8,714 of NZ_BCTO01000024.1, read as the reverse complement.
CGGCGCCAGCCATGACGGTAGCCGCCGCGCCAGCCGTGATAGCTGGGGCGCGAGGCGTAGTACACGCCGGCAGCAAGGGCTGCTCCAATCACCACGGGAGCCACATAGTCACCGGCCGAATACACGGGCTGCACAGGCTGGGGGGCGTAGTAGCCACCGCCGTCGTAGTAGTTGTTCTGGTAGACCACGGGCGGCGGCACGGGTGCGGTGGAGTACGCGGCCTGGGGCGGCTGGTTGGTGCCGTAGTAGCCGTTGCTGCCATAGGCCGAGCTGTTGGCGGCGGGCTGCACGCTCAGCGCGATCCAGTCCCCGGGCGGCGTGGTGGTGCGCGTCGTGTAGTTGCGGCCTGCGTACTCGTAGACCACGTCATAGGCCACGGCGCGGTTCTGGTAGTAGGTCTGGGTGGTGCAGTTGCGCACCGTCTGGTACTGGGGCTGGCCCGTGGCCTCGGCCTGGTTGCCCAGCATGGCGCCGCCGATCACGCCGGCCGCCGTGGCGGCCGCCCGTCCGCCGCCATGGCCGATGGCATTGCCGACCACGCCGCCCGCCAGGGCACCCAGAACGGCGCCCGCGCCCGAGGTGCGCTGGCCGGTATAGACGTTTTCATCGCGGCAGACCTGCTGGGGCACGGCCACCTGCTGGGTCACCGGGGTCACCGACAGCACCCGGCCTTGCTCCTGGGCCAGGGCCACGGTGGCGGTCGTGGCCGCCAGCGTCAAAAGAACCAGGGATTTCATGATTGCACTCCTGTTGCGCTGGCGGTATTTCCTGCCAGGCTCCATGCAAGTGTATTCCTCGGGCCTGGAAAGCAGTTTGCGGTCGCGTAAATCCACGTAATAAGCTGTTCCAGGCCTGATGGCAGAGTCAGCGCTTGCCCCCGTGGGCCATCTCTGCCCAGGCGTCGGGCGCAAAACCCACGGTGATGCGTCCCTGCGGCCATTGGACGACCGGGCGCTTGATGACGCTGGGCTGCTGCTGCATGAGGGCTGCGGCACCGGCCGCATCCTGGGCGGCGGCCTGGGTGTCGGCATCGAGCTTGCGCCACGTCGTGCCTTGGCGGTTGAGCAGCTTTTCCCAGCCGACAGCCTGCATCCAGGCGGGCAACTGCTCGGCGGGAACACCCTGTTTCTTGAAGTCGTGGAATTCGTAGGCGATGCCCTGGTCGGTGAGCCAGGCGCGGGCCTTCTTGACGGTGTCGCAGTTGGGAATGCCGTAGAGCGTCACAGTGTTTGCAGTGGTCATGATTGGTTGCAGTTGCCGCAGTCAATGGATGGCGAGGACCCCATAAGGACACTGTCCCTGGGTAACAATAGCGCGCAGTATGCACACCTCATTTCCCACATTGGATGCATGGCTCGCCTATTGCGAGCGCCTGCACCCCAAGAATATTGCGCTGGGCCTGGATCGCGTGCGCGAAGTTGCCCAGCGCCTGGACCTGCGTTTCGACTGCCCCGTGATCACGGTGGCGGGCACCAACGGCAAAGGATCGACCTGCGCCATGCTGGAGGCCGTGGCGCTTCAATCGGGCTTTCGCCCCGGCGTCTACACATCGCCGCATCTGGTGCATTTCGAGGAACGCTGCCGCGTGGGCGGCGAGATCGTGAAGGCCGCCGAGCTGCTGCCGCAGTTCGAGGCCGTGGAGCAGGCGCGCGTGCAGGGCACGGAAGTGGCGCTCACCTATTTCGAGTTCACCACGCTGGCCATCCTGCGGCTGATGAGCCAGTCCAGGCTGGATGTGGCGATTCTCGAGGTGGGCCTGGGCGGGCGGCTGGATGCCACCAATGTGATCGACGCCGATTGCGCCGTCATCACCAGCATCGACATCGACCATGTGGAATTCCTGGGGCCGGACCGCGAGAGCATCGGCCGCGAGAAGGCCGGCATCATGCGCGCCGGCCGGCCTGTGGTGGTCAGCGATCCCATGCCGCCGCAAAGCGTGCTGGACCATGCACAGGCCATTGGCGCCGATCTCTGGCGCCTGGGCCAGGACTTCAATTTCTCGGGCGACAAGCAGCAGTGGGGCTGGGCCGGACGCGGGCGGCGCTATGCGGGCCTGGCCTATCCGGCGCTGCGCGGCGCCAACCAGCTGGTCAATGCATCGGGTGCGCTGGCCGCGCTCGAAGCCATCCGCAGCCGCCTTCCGGTCACGGCCCAGGCCGTGCGCACGGGGCTGGCCATGGTCGAGCTGCCGGGCCGTTTCCAGATCATTCCGGGCCAGCCCACGCTGGTGCTGGACGTGGCGCACAACCCGCATTCGGTGGCGGCGCTGACGGCCAACCTCGATGCCATGGGCTACTTTCCCTGCACGCATGCGGTCTTCGGCGCCATGCACGACAAGGACCTGGCCCCCATGCTGGCCAGGATTGCCCCGTTGATCGACCGCTGGTATCTGACCGACCTGCCCACGCCGCGCGCCGAGAGCGCCGAGGTGCTGCGCCAGAAGATCGAAGCCCTGCCGCCCGCGCCGGGCGTGCCGCGCGAGATCTCGCTGGCCACCTTCGCAAACCCGCAGCTGGCGCTGGATGCCGCGGTTCTTGCAGCAGGTCCCACTGATAGAATCGTGGTCTTTGGCTCGTTCTTCACGGTGGGCGGCGTGCTGCAGGACGGCCCGCCCCGGCTGAACGCCAAGCATCTGGGCACCTGAATCCAGTGATCCGCACCGCAAACGGCCATCGTGGCTGCCTGTGGTGGCCGATCTGAACGAGTCCGCACTCCATGGCATTTTTCAATTTTCGTTGGCCCGGCAAAAAAGACGACGGTGATTCGTCGTCCGCATCGAGGCGGCCCACACGGCTGGGACAGGCGGAAAGCGTCGATGTCATGCGCCGCCGGGCGCGCCACCGCCTCATCGGCGCGGCCGTGCTGGTCCTGGCGGGCGTGGTGGGTTTCCCCCTGCTGTTCGACACGCAGCCGCGTCCGATTCCCGTGGACATCCCCATCGAGATTCCCGACCGCGACAAGGTCGCTCCTCTGGTCGTGCCCGGCGCCAATGCCGTGGACGCCCATCCGCACCAGGGCGCGGCTTCCCCGGCAGGCCGCGTGCCGGCCCAGGCCTCGCTGGGCGCCGACGAGGAAGAGGTTCCCATGGGCAGGCCTTCCGTGCCCGTGGCGCCGGCCGTCTCGCAGGTGGCTCCGGTCAAGCCGGAAGCAAAGCCCGAAACCCGGCCCGAGGCAAAGCCTGAGCCCAAGCCCGCCGCCAAGCCTGAGACCAAACCCGAGCCCAAGCCGGAACCCAGGCCCAAGCCCGAGCCGGCCAAACCCGAACACAAGCCGGAGCCCAAGCCCGAACCCAAACCCGAGCCGAAGCCAAAGCCCGAACCCAAGCCCGAGCCGTCCAGGAGCGACGACGCCGCGCGTGCCCGGGCCCTGCTGGAAGGTCGCAGCGCACCGGCGGCGCCGGCGGCTGCTGCGGCGACGAACGAGCGCTTCATCGTGCAGGTCGGCGCCTTCTCCGATGCCGGCAAGGCCCAGGAAATCCGCGCCAAGCTGGAGCTGGCGGGCCTGAAGACTTTCACGCAGGTGGTGGACACCAAGGACGGCAAGCGCACGCGTGTGCGTGTGGGTCCGTTCAACGGCCGTGCCGAAGCCGACAAGGCGGCGGCGCGCGTCAAGGGCCAGGGCCTGCCGGCGTCGGTGCTCAAGCTCTGAGGCGGTGACGTACATCTTGCAAAGCAGCACAGGCGCACAGAGATAGCGTATGTCCACGGTGGACTGGGTTTTGCTGGCCTGCGTGCTGGCATCGATGCTGCTAGGCGCCTGGCGCGGGCTGGTGTATGAGGTGCTGTCGCTGCTCGGCTGGCTGGTGGCCTTCGTCGTGGCCCGCATCTGGGCGGCCGACGTGGCGCTGTGGCTGCCCATGCAGGACTGGGACATGCAGCTGCGCTATGCCGCAGGCTTTGTGCTGTTGTTCGTGCTGGCGCTGTTCGGCTGGGGCCTGGTGTCCTGGCTGTCGCGCCGGCTGATCGAGGCGGTGGGCCTGAGGCCCGTGGACCGCACGCTGGGCGCGCTGTTCGGCGTGCTGCGCGGGGCGCTGCTGGCCCTGGTGGCAACGATGGTGATCAGCTACACGCCGCTGCACCAGGGACAGTGGTGGCAGGATTCAGCCCTGGCGCCGTGGCTGATGCAGGCGCTGGCTGCGGTTTTGCCGCAGCTGCCGCAGGAATGGGGACGCTATCTGCCGGCTGCATGACAAGGCGCTGCAGCGCAGGAGTCGGCTGGCAGAAACAGTTTGGATAGAGAAATCGGGCGCAGGCGTGGCCAATGGGTGGCTGCTACGGCCCAGACAGCGAAGGGCGACCTTCGCAAACGGATGGAACGCAACTATGTGTGGAATCGTTGGTGTAGTCAGCACCGCGCCCGTGAATCAACTGATCTATGACGCCCTGCTGCTGCTGCAGCACCGTGGCCAGGATGCCGCCGGCATCGTGACCCAGCAGGAACGCAAGTTCTTCATGCACAAGGCCAAGGGCATGGTGCGCGACGTGTTCCGCACCCGCAACATGCGCGCCCTGCCGGGCACGGTGGGCCTGGGCCAGGTGCGCTACCCGACGGCCGGCAACGCGACCAGCGAGGAAGAGGCCCAGCCCTTCTACGTGAACGCGCCCTTCGGCATCGTCATGGTGCACAACGGCAACCTCACCAACGCCAAGCAGCTGCGCGAGGAACTGTCGGACACCGACCACCGCCACACCAACACCGAGAGCGACTCCGAAGTCCTGCTCAACGTGCTGGCCCACGAGCTGGCCCGCGCCAGCAGCGGCGCACCGCTCAAGAGCGAAGACGTCTTCCAGGCCGTCAGCGCCGTGCACAAGCGCATCAAGGGCTCGTACGCCGTGATCGCGCTGATTGCGGGCTACGGCCTGCTGGCCTTCCGCGACCCCTTCGGCATCCGTCCCCTGTGCATGGGCCGCAGCGCCGACGGCACGGTGATGCTGGCCAGCGAATCCGTGGCCCTGGAAGGCACGCTGCACCAGCTCGAGCGCGATGTCGCTCCGGGTGAAGCCGTGTTCGTGCACAGCGACGGCCAGGTCGAAACCCGCCAGTGCGCCGAAAAGAGCGAGCTGCACCCCTGCGTGTTCGAGTACGTGTACCTGGCCCGTCCGGACTCGGTGCTCGACGGCATCTCCGTCTACCAGGCGCGCCTGAACATGGGCGAGACGCTGGCCAAGCGCGTGGTCTCCACCGTGCCGCCCAACGAGATCGACGCCATCATCCCGATTCCGGAATCCAGCCGGCCCAGCGCCATGCAGCTGGCCCAGCTGCTGGGCATCCCCTACCGCGAAGGCTTCGTCAAGAACCGCTACGTGGGCCGCACCTTCATCATGCCGGGCCAGGCCTCGCGCAAGAAATCCGTGCGCCAGAAGCTCAACGCCATCGGCAGCGAGTTCAAGGGCCGCAAGGTGCTGCTGGTGGACGACTCCATCGTGCGCGGCACCACCTCCAAGGAAATCGTGCAGATGGCGCGTGACGCCGGCGCCGTCAAGGTCTACCTGGCCTCGGCCGCTCCTCCGGTGCGCCATCCCAACGTCTACGGCATCGACATGCCCACGCGCGCCGAACTGGTGGCGCATGGCCGCACGGTCGAGGAAATCCGCCAGGTCATCGGCGCCGACGCGCTGATCTACCAGGACGTGGCCGCCATGAAGCAGACCGTGGGCAAGATCAATCCGCAGGTGCAGGGCTTCGAGGCCTCGTGCTTCGACGGCGTCTACATCACGGGCGACATCTCCGAGGACGAGGTCACGGCGCTCAACGAGGGTCGTAACCGGGGCGGGGAGGAAGAGGCCAGCGATGCGTCGCGCCTGTCCCTGCCCAATGCCCAGGAAGCCTGAGCGCCAGGGCATTCAGTGACAATGTCGGGCGGGCCTGTGGCCCGCCTTTTTTGACAAATGAGCTAAAAGCGCTGGTGCTGGAGCGTCCAGGGCCGCAAGGCCCTGGAAGCCGCCAGGTGACAAGTGCTTCTAGCTCCTTTTTTCCGGGCACCGCCACCGCTGGCGGGCTGCGCCCGATCCCCAAGGACCATCAACGTGACCAACAAGACACTTCCCGAAGGCCTGCATCCCGATACGCTGGCCCTGCGCGTGGGCGTGGAGCGAAGCCAGTGGGGTGAGCACAGCGAAGCCCTGTACATGACCAGCAGCTTCGTGCAGCCCGACTGTGCAACGGCCGCACGCCGCTTCGCCAATGAAGAGCCCGGCTACACCTACAGCCGCACCTCCAACCCCACGGTCACCAGCTTCGAGCAGCGCCTGGCCGCCATGGAGGGCACGGAATGCGCGGTGGCCACGTCCACGGGCATGTCGGCCATCTTGCTCGTGGCGCTGACCACGCTCAAGGCCGGCGACCATGTGATCTGCTCGCAGTCCATGTTCGGCTCCACCATCAAGCTGCTGGGCGGCGAGATGGCGCGCTTTGGCGTGGAGACCAGCTTTGTCTCGCAGACCGATGTGCAGGCCTGGAAGGCGGCCATCCGTCCCAACACGCGCCTTCTGTTCGCCGAGACGCCGACCAACCCGCTGACCGACCTGTGCGACATCGCCGCGCTGGCCGAGCTGGCGCACGCCCATGGCGCGCTGCTGGCCGTGGACAACAGCTTTGCATCGCCCGTGCTGCAGCAGCCTGCCAAGTTCGGCGCCGACCTGGTCGTGCACTCCGGCACCAAGCTGCTGGACGGCCAGGGCCGCGTCATGTCGGGCGCCGTCTGCGGCACGATGGCACTGGTGGACAAGGTCATGGGCACCTTCCTGCGCAGCGGCGGCCTGAACCTGGCACCGTTCAACGCCTGGGTGGTGCTCAAGGGGCTGGAGACGCTGTCCCTGCGCGTGAAGGCGCAAAGCGCCTCCGCGCTGGAGCTGGCCACCTGGCTGGAAGCCCATCCCAAGGTCGCCCGCGTCTACTACCCGGGCCTGGCCAGCCACCCGCAGCACGAGCTGGCCATGCGCCAGCAAAACGGCATGGGCGGCGGCGTGCTGTCCTTCGACGTGGTGGGTGAGGGCGCCGAACAGCTGCGCGCCAACGCCTTCCATGTGGCCGACAGCACCCGAGTGTGCTCGATCACGGCCAACCTGGGCGACGTCAAGACCACCATCACCCATCCGGCCAGCACCTCGCATGGCCGCCTGAGCGAAGAGCAGCGCCGTGCCGCCGGCATCGGCCAGGGCCTGCTGCGCATCTCCGTCGGACTGGAATACCTGGGCGACCTCAAGAACGATCTCTCCCGCGGACTGGATACCCTGCAATGACACAAAAAGTACGTACCCGTTTTGCCCCGTCTCCCACGGGCTTCATCCACCTGGGCAACATCCGCTCGGCCCTGTATCCCTGGGCCTTTGCGCGCGCCACGGGCGGCGATTTCATCCTGCGCATCGAGGACACCGACGTGGAGCGCTCCACCCAGGCCTCGGTGGACGTGATCATCGAGGGCATGGCCTGGCTGCAGCTGGACCATGACGAAGGTCCGTTCTATCAAATGCAGCGCATGGACCGCTACAAGGAGGTGCTGGCCGGCCTGCAGGCTTCGGGCCATGTCTACCCCTGCTACATGAGCGTGGAAGAACTCGACGCCCTGCGCGAGCGCCAGATGGCCAACAAGGAAAAGCCGCGCTACGACGGCACCTGGCGCCCTGAGGAAGGCAAGGTGCTGCCGCCCGTGCCCGAAGGCGTGCGTCCCGTGCTGCGCTTCAAGACGCCGAAGGGCGGCGTCGTGGCCTGGGAAGACAAGTGCAAGGGCCGCATCGAGTTCCAGAACAGCGAGCTGGACGACCTGGTGATCGCGCGCCCCGATGGCACGCCCACCTACAACTTCTGCGTCTGCGTGGACGACATGGACATGGCCATCACCCATGTCATCCGTGGCGACGACCACGTCAACAACACGCCGCGCCAGATCCACATCTTCGAGGCCCTGGGCGCCAGCGTGCCCGTGTTCGCCCATCTGCCCACCGTGCTCAACGAGCAGGGCGAGAAGATGAGCAAGCGCAACGGCGCCAAGGCCGTCACCCAGTACCGCGACGAAGGCTACCTGCCCGACGCCATGGTCAACTACCTGGCCCGCCTGGGCTGGAGCCACGGCGACGACGAAATCTTCAGCCGCGCCCAGTTCCTGGAGTGGTTCAACCTGGACCACCTGGGCCGCAGCGCTGGCCAGTTCGACGAGGCCAAGCTGCGCTGGGTCAACGCCCAGCACCTGAAGGCGCTGGACGACGCGGCCCTGGCAGAGCTGGTGCGCCCCTTCGTGCTCAAGACCGGCCTGGACCAGGCCCTGCTCGACGCAGACGACCGCCTGCCGCGCATCTGCGCCCTGTTCAAGGACCGCTGCGAAACCCTGGTCGATCTGGCCGGCTGGGTGCGCCTGTTCTATGTGGACGCCTTCGACCGCAACGCCGAGGACCTGGCAAAGCACGTGACCGACGCCGTGGCGCCCACCCTGGACGCCTTCGCCGAAGGCATCGCCTCGGTGGAGTGGAGCAAGGAAGCCATTGCTGCCCTGATCAAGGAAGTGCTCAAGGCCCAGGGCCTGAAGATGCCGCAACTGGCCATGCCGGTGCGCGTGCTGACGCTGGGCACAGCGCACACGCCTTCGGTGGATGCGGTGCTGGAGCTGCTGGGTCGTGAAAAAATTCTGGCGCGTTTGAAAAACCGCTGAAAACCTGTCTATAATTCGAGTCTCTGATGCAAACGCAGCAACTAACAAGAAGCAGCGATTGCAGCATGAA
>NZ_BCTO01000023.1 GCF_001571325.1 Delftia tsuruhatensis NBRC 16741 | reverse complement strand
CCCAACGCCTGCCCGACCATGTCGACACCATCCTGGCCCAATGGCGCCGCGAACGCCCGGACCTGGACCCCAGCCCCATGGGCCCCATAGGCCGCATCAAGCGCTGCGCCGCCCTGCTGGAGCAGCGGCTGGAAGAGTGCTTTGCGCGCTTCGGCATGACCATGTGGGAATTCGACGTGCTGGCCACGCTGCGCCGCTCGGGCGCGCCCTTCTGCCTCACGCCCACGGCCCTGTTTTCCACGCTCATGGTCACCTCGGGCACCATGACCCATCGCATGAAAAGCCTGGAGACGCGCGGCCTGGTGCAGCGTTTGCCCAACCCGCAGGACGCGCGCAGCATGCTGGTGCAGCTCACCGACCAGGGGCTGGAACTGATAGACCGCGCCGTGGAAGCGCACCTGGACAACGAGCGCGCCATGCTGGCGCCCATGCCCGCCGCCGAATTGGCCGCGCTGGATGAACGGCTCTCCCTGCTGCTGCGGGCGCTGGAGGGCGGACCGGGGGATGGTGCCAGCCCTGCCCCTTGAACGGGCACCCGGCGCAAGGGCCTTGGCATGCGCCCTCCCCCTATCCCCCTACCTCACCCCTACGTCACATCTACCGCAGCCCTTCCGCCTGCAGCGACTGGCGCACGGCAGGCCGCTCCCGCATCCGCGCATACCAGCCTGCAAGATGCTCCAGGCCATCGAAGCGAATGCTCGTCTTGTAGACCGACTCCAGCCACGGCGCCTGCCCCCACTGCGTAAGCGCGAACAGATAGGCATCGGCCACGGTGAAGCCGTCGCCCATCAGGTAGCGCTTGCCGGCCAGTTGCGCGTTCACCCAGGCATACCGCTGCTCCAGCTTGGGCTTGGCCGTCTCCACGCCGTACTTTCCCGCCGCCACCGCATACAGCAGCGGGATGAAGCCCTTGTGGATTTCCGAATTCAGAAAGGCCAGCCACTCCAGCAGCCGATAGCGCTCCAGGCTGCCATGGGCCGGCGCCAGAAGCGACGCAGGCCCCAGGTCCGCCAGGTACTGCAGGACGGCGGGCCCTTCCCGCAGCAGGCTGCCGTCGTCCAGCTCCAGCAGGGGGACATAGCCGAACGGGCTGAGCGCACGGAAGTCCCTGCCGTCTTCCGTCTGGTGGGTCTTGTGGTCCACCCGGACCAGTTGGAAATCAAGCCCCAGCTCGTTCAGGACAATGTGCGGCGCCAGCGAACAGGCGCCCGGCAGGTAATACAGCTTCATGGAATTTCTCTGGTGATGGAACAAGGGGCCTGCGCGTTCAGGCACAGCCCCTGGCCAATGTCATGCACCAGGGATAAATCTGGAAGAAGGCAAAAAAACTGCCCATAGGTTAAAAAAATATACCTGCCGTCTGCCTATGATGAATGTGCTATGAAATCCAACATCTCCGGCTGCTCCGTGGAAGAAGCCATGCGCCTGCTGGGCGGCCGCTGGAGGCTGCTCATCGCCTCCTACCTCATCGACGGCCCCCGGCGCTTCAACGACCTGCGCCGCGACATGCCCGGCATCTCCCAACGCTCCCTCACCCTGGACCTTCGCGCGCTGGAGGAAGCAGGCCTGGTCAAGCGCACCGTCTACCCCACGGCGCCGATCAAGGTGGAGTACGAACTGACCCAGGATGGGGAGCGGCTCAAGCCCGTGGTGGAAGTGATGAAGGAGTTTGGGTTGTGGGTGAAGGGGAAGGCGCTGGTTTGAACTGGCTAACACCACCGATCCACGAAGCGCGCACAGATGATCGCGGCTGCTGGTTCAGCAGCGCTTCGTGGACATCCAATCGTCCTTCAAAGCGGATTCGCAGTTTGCAAATCCTGCAAACCAGCTGTGCGTCGTCTCCACCGCCCACCGGTGCTTGCCCAGCCGCTCACTGCTCTCAATGCCTCGTCTTGCAATCCGACCAATGATGCCCCGCGGCCTCAGGTGGGCTCGGCAACGCTTGAAGTCGTAGCCTTTGTCGGCATGCAGCTTTGCCGGTCTTCTACGGGGTCATCCTGGCAGGCCAGCAATCGCAGGAATCGCGTCCACGCACTTCTCGAACATCTTGGAGTCATGCCTGTTCGCACCGCTGACCAAGATCACCAGCGGGACGCCTCTGGCATCTACAACGATGTGTCGTTTGGAGCCGAGTTTGCCTCTGTCCGTGGGGTTGAGGACCCGTTTCCTGGCCCCCGGGGGCTTGGTACCGAGGAGCCATCAATGCTGGCCCGGCTCCAATCGATTTGGTCATGTTCACGCAAGCGAGTCAGCATGGCCTGGTGCAACTGCTCCCAGACACCAGCGACGTTCCAGTCGCGCAAGCGCCGCCAGCACGTCATGCCGCTGCCGTACCCAAGAGATTGGGGAAGGTCTTTCCATGGAATGCCTGTTTGCAGCACGAACAAGATGCCGTTGAGGGCGGCGTTATCGCTGAGTGCGAGCTTGCGCGCACTGCCTTTGGCAGAAGGCACGACGGCTGGGACGAGGGGTTGTAGCTGTCGCCACAGTTGTTTGCTTACGGGACGTCATGCCATGAGGGCAACGAGCATAACCGCCTTGACGGGCCCTCTGGGGAAGTGGTGTTAGCCACTCTTAGACCTTGATCTGCTCGGGCAACAGGATTCTTTTTCCTGTCACCAATGACCACTTTCCACCGCTCTGGGCTGTATACCAAGGCTTCTCTCCAAGCATGTCTTTTTCGATGCGTATCAGGGTTCCATAGACTTCGACCGGTCCTCTTTGGTCGAAGTCTGTTTGCACCGTGATATCGTGCTTGAGGTCTGTTTTGCTCTGCTCGTTGAACGAGATAAGTTCGACCGAGTCCACGTAAAACGCATTCTGCTTGTACGGGGGAGGAGCAACGAGGATGTTCAGTTTACCCGCGAACGCTGTTTGACCATTCCTTCGCTTCATATCAAATAGAAAATGGGCAAACCCGTTGATGTCGGTCTGAACGATACCAAATGAACCGCTCTCCGGATGATCTATGTTTAAAACCAGCGATTGCCCTGTCTCGACGTGGTGAACGATTAATTCATCGCCCGGACCGAAGTCGTGTTGGCTAGTCCGATCTTGATAAATGAAGCGAAAGTAACCGCCAAATCTATCTCCAACCTGATAGGTTTTTCCTTTGGCGGGAGGCGATTCCTCGGGCGGAGTTTTCGGCACCTCCGACTCATTCGCTCGGCTGGAACTGCGAAGGGCAAAAATAAAATGGTTCGAGCCTTTTTGCTGCGTAACAACTAGATCAGGCGCGTCGGCAGCATCTTTCTCACCAATTTCGATATGGTCGAGCTCAAGCAAGCCCGCATCATCGCCGTTTTCCTTCAAATAGATTGCACCGTTGAATAGCCATTGCTTCGTTTCGTCATCTTTAACATACGTTGCGCAGTTGATTGTGTCGCCAGCAATGTTCACATCAGTGTCCGGGAAGTAGTGCTCCGGCGTAGTCGCATTGCACTCGCAAAGCCCGACGCCCGCCGCATTGAAGGTCAGCGTTGTACCCGCCTTGGCTAGTGCATCGGCGAACGTGATTTTTAAACCATCCTTTAGCTTGGTGATGCTCATAATACCTCCGACTGTGTGTATTAAACATTGACTCCCGGGCTTATGTCTGGGATCGTTCTTTATACCAATGCCTGGATTAGTACGGCACTACTTCAGTAAAGCGTACAGTGCAGTGGAAACAGCATGGTCCTGATTCCGTTTATCGCTGTCCGCCCGCCAGATCATGCCTCCACCAAGTTTCAGAGACTCTGGCTTAGTCAAGGTTTCGAGCTCAGTCTGCACCTGGCCAATCTCACTTGGCGTCGCATACCCTTGATTGGCAGTGTCGGCGGTGACGCCCAAGACCAGCTTGGACGTTGAAATGCCTGGGTAATTGTTGTAATCATCTGCACCCGATTGTGGGATCCTCTTGTTAAATTCGTAGGTACATGTTTGCGCAAAATCCCTATAAACATGAGCAAGCCACACTGCGGAACCCTGTGTATGATCGCCACGCTTATCGGAGGGCGAGTCATAAGCCATGATTTGCACAAAGTCGTAGATTCGATCAAACTCAGCTTTATCATGTGCAATGACCGTCATGACATTCCATCCTAGGTTATGTGGAGCACTCATCCCCCCAATAAAGTCCGCCCAATATGCGCCGGGGGTCAGTGCATTATCGGCAGGAACCGTTAATGCGATGATGGCATCAGGAAACTTGTTGCGAAGCTGCGTTCCAAATTCCGCAAATTTCTTTGCATCGTCCATGGTCAAGACGCTCTGACCCTCCACATCAAGATCGAATCCGTCGAACCCATACTCGTTTTGAAGCGTTGACAAATTTTTAGTAAATGCCTCAAATGCTTCAGAGAATTCTTTGCCATAAAAATGGTGCCAATCCTGAATTGGCTCCGCTTCACCACCGAGAGAAACGAGCACACATTTGCCATCTTTCTGCCAACCATTAATTAGAGTTTTCAGTTGAGCTGACGGCTCATGCAGAAAAACGGCACCATCTTTCTCAAATACAGCCATGTTGACTAGAACAACATTGCTTTCATCGGGCACCTGGTTCTCAGTGGAGGATGAAAAAACATAAATTGTCTTGAGCGGTTTGCTCAATGTTTTCTTTTTCATATCCATTTTCCTTCAAGTTAGAAAGGTGACTGAATGCTCTGCTGGATGGACGGTATACTCCGAAGTGATAGCAAACTTGAACTCATGGGATAGGGTAAATTTGGACAATTCGGAATAGACCTCGGAGCACTGCAGCTCAAATGAGACGGCTGCCACATATTCCCCGCAGTTTACGTCTCTCAGGTCGATGGCGCAGGTTATTGGTTTTGGTGTGATTAATAAGTTAATACCCCTTTCCAGTCATTTGGATTAAATTCCCCAATCACATGTGATTTATCATAATCAAATGGTTTTCCAGTATCACGATAGAAGATGCGAAACGTGGAAGCAACACCGCTGTCAATCGCCGCTTCATCAATGTCGTCCTTGTAGCAATTCGGGGCAGGCAGGGTGGCGCACTCCCCTCCAGCGAGCAAATGCTGGTCAGGAGGCTCTGGCTCAAGCCAAAGGCAAAGGCAAAGGCAAAGGCAAAGGCAAAGGCAAAGGCAAAGGCAAAAAAGGTATCCCTGGGGTATCTTGGTCAACCTACTGATTTTCCATTATCGATAAACCATGTGCTTACCCCCATTCCTTGAACCATGATGATCTATCCGTCCTGCCGCAGAAAAACAACTCCTCACTTGCGGCTGCGAAGGCTTGGGTCCCATTGGATTTCTCGGTGAAGATTGCAATAAAGCAGACTGACGCCACACCATACCTTGCACATCCCACGCCCGTCAACACGTAAAACTGCACAATGGATCAAGTGCTAGCGCATTGACCAAGCAGGACTATGTACTCGACGTGGCCTCGGTGCAGAAGCAAGCGATTGCGTGCAACAAATCCTTTGAGCATGCCTCTGCTTCACATATAGCAAAAAGTTGAAAATTTCGGGAGTACGGAGAAACGAAATGAGAGATGGCAATGTGCCCAAGCGGCAATACGCGGACCGGTGTCTCACGCAGCGCCACCACAGCTGAGCCCCAAATATCCACAAAGACCACATTTTTGATGAGGATGAATGATTCCAAAAAACTGAAGGCCACAGTCCAGTCAAGTCAAGTCAAGTCTGTGTAGGCCATCCGGTGTTTCTGTCTACTGAGACGGTGTATTGACCCAGCAGAACCTGCTCATGTCACGTGCCTCTCCCACTCTCCGCATCTGGCGCGCAGGCGAAGAATCTCACTACGTGCTTCCTGGGACCGTACATCTAAAACTGCCCATAGGTTAAAAAAATGCACCTACCGCCTGCCTATGATGAATGTGCTATGAAATCCAACATCTCCGGCTGCTCCGTGGAAGAAGCCATGCGCCTGCTGGGCGGCCGCTGGAGGCTGCTCATCGCCTCCTACCTCATCGACGGCCCCCGGCGCTTCAACGACCTGCGCCGCGACATGCCCGGCATCTCCCAACGCTCCCTCACCCTGGACCTTCGCGCGCTGGAGGAAGCAGGCCTGGTCAAGCGCACCGTCTACCCCACGGCGCCGATCAAGGTGGAGTACGAACTGACCCAGGATGGGGAGCGGCTCAAGCCCGTGGTGGAAGTGATGAAGGAGTTTGGGTTGTGGGTGAAGGGGAAGGCGCCGGCCTGACGAGAGCTGCGCCGGCTGGTCGTCTCCATCCGCCCCCCCTGCTGACAGGCAAGCCCCATCGCCGCATGCACGGTGATTTGAAGAACAACGACCATGACGAACAAGCCTTCCGAGCAGGCATCCCGCGCCGAGTACGCGCGACGGATCAATCGCGTGCTCAACTACATCGATGCCCACCTGGATCAGCCTCTGGATGGCGCTCATCTGGCCGACATCGCCAATTTCTCGCGCTTCCACTTTCACCGAATTTTCGCGGCATGGATGGGAGAAACGCTGGGCAGCTATGCGCAGCGCCGACGGCTGGAGAAAGCGGCGTTCCGGCTGTCCTGCGGCAGCAAGGAAACCGTGCTTGAAACCGCCTTGGCCACCGGCTTCCAATCGGGCGAAGCATTTGCGCGCGCCTTCAAACTCAAGTTTGGCTGCACGCCATCGGCCTGGCGCTCCACCACGCTTGAGCGGCTGAAAACCCAGGCGGCCGCCATCGGGCAGCCGCAAGGCAGCCAGGAGAGCAATCCTGATCAGGTCTTCGGCAATCTCCATCAGGAAGACCCGCGCGCGTTCGGCGAACCTCAGGGCTCTTGTCACCTGAAGGAAGAAATCGCCATGGACGTACGCATCATTGATCTACCCAAAGCACATGTCGCCTATCAACGCTTGATCGGCCCCTATGGGCCAGCCATAGGCCAATTCTGGCGAGGCACCATTGCGCCGTGGATGCACTCACATGGCCTCAGCGACCAAACGTGCTACGGCATAGGCTATGACGACCCCTCTCTCACACCCGCCAACAAATGCCGCTATGACGCCTGCGTGGAAGTCCCCGCGCATTTCGTCGCCAGCGGCCAGGTGGACACCCAAACCCTGCCGGGCGGCCGCTACGCCGTGGCAAGGTTCAAAGGAAAACCCGAGGGCTTGGCCAATGCCTGGATGTGGCTGACGCGCGAATGGATGCCGTCCAGCGGCATGCAATGCGACGACCGGCCTTGCTTTGAGATGTTTTCTGCGGTCACCGCAATGGATGCTGAAACCGGGGAGTTCTGCTGCGACATCTGCATTCCGGTGCGGGCGCTGTAAAGCGACTCAAGCCGGTTGAGGTTTGACGAATGTGTTGGGTTGGCCGGTTGAATCCACTACCCGCTGCAGGCGTTGGACCTTAGCCGTCAGGGGTCGGCTTTGCAGCAGGAGCGGAATTGCCCGTACTCATCGTCGAAGGCCGGGTCACCAGTGCTATTCGGACGCTCGTTACCTGGTCTTGGAGAAGCTGCGCAAAGCGAATCGCTTTTGCATGGGACATGATCAGGGCGGTGGCCGGTTGGACATGCTGTCGACCGCGTCGACGCATAACGGCTGCAAGGCCTCGGAATTTCCACTGCGCTGAGTGGTCTACCGAAAGAGCGAGGTGGAGTAGGTGATCTCGTACCACGCGGCCTGATAGCCCCGATTTTGCTTGGCAGCCCCGTGGCGCCTCGCTAGACTGCGCCTAAGCCTGTGAGGAGGAGGAGTCATGAGCAATATCTCATTGAGCGGGCGACTTGCCGCCCTGAGCGGCGTGCTTGCGCTTCAGGCGTGCACCACGCAGATGGTCGCCACGCCGATCTCGGATTTCAAGACGCAGGTGGCCGGGCAGGTCTACTACTTGCCCAAGACAGAGTTCCAGATCACCATCGCCCGCGAATTGAAAGCGTGCGCGACAGGGTTTCCGTCGGATTCCGGCGCAGCACCGCGCTGGCTCCACGACCAGTTGAAGCTCATCAACCTCCTGCTGGCCGAGAAAAAGAATAAGGATGCAGCAATGCTGCTGGCCGTCGCCTTGAACGACCCTGTGCTTGAGCAGGCGGATGTCCGAGAGACGGTCAAGGCCCTCCTAGGCAATACCTCGCTGTCCCAGATTCTCGACGCGCAGGACAATGCCAAGCCGCCAAAGCCGCTGCAGTCCGTTTCTGCTACGCAAGACCAGATCGGGACGGCGGTGAAGGCCCTGGCGCAGGCAAGTCCGGTCTTGCCGGCGACTTTCGACGTGGAGGTCAGTGCACAGGCCGTTCCACTGGTGCTGGCTGACACTCAGCAGTTTTACGCGATCGATTTCAACGACCTGCAGAACGACCTCAAGGGAACTGACTACTCCGTCGAGTCTTACCCGAACGGCACGCTCAAGAGTATCAACGTAACAATCGACGACCAGACCAGCACCGTCGTCCAGGGAGTTCTCAGCGGCGCCGCCAAACTGGCTGCTGGCCTCGGCGGATTTCCCTTTCCCAGCACGCAGAGCGGTGATGAGAAGCGCAAGATCGTTCCGTTCAAGGAGTGGAAGCAGGCGGTGGCTGAAAGTCGACCGATTTGCAACGCCGACGTCCGCCTGAAACTGCTGCAGCGTGGCGCCTTGGCTACGAAAGTGGAATCGGATGCCGAAGCAGCGCTCGCCATGCAGAAGAAGGTCGCGAAACTCGGCGAGGCCGAATTCGAAGCCCAGGCCGCGCGCGACAAACTGGCAGCGCAGGTCAAGGATCTACCGGACGATGATGCCTCGAAGCCGAAGCTGCAGGCGATGCTCAAGCTCGCGGAAGCAACGCTCAAGAAGGCGTCCAGCGCGCTTGCCTGGGGAAGGGAGACCCAGCGAGAGGAGAACGAAGCCGCCGCCAAGACGGCTGCTCGCCTCTCGGCGTTGCGCAAGGTGCTTACGGTCACGACGATGACGACCGTCTCACCCCAACCTGCCGCCCAGAACTATTCTCTGTCCGGCGCGGACGAAGCGAAGCTCGCCTGGCTCGACAAGCGGGTCAAGGCCTCATGCTCGCCGCTTGATGACGATGACGACTGCTACGTTATTCCTACAGTCGTGGACAAAGGTCTCGCTGCATCGGCTGCGTTGTATCCAGTCACTGCAGGCGGTGGCCCTGCGCGCCAGTCGGATAAAGAACAGGGCGTCTGGTACCGACAGCCGCTCAGGAGCTACCTCTACGTTTGCGCCAAGGGCGATTGCCTGACCGCCGGTACCATGACGGCACCGCCATCGCGCGTCGTTCTTGCATCACCGGTTGATGTCCCTCAGTTCGGGCCGATGGCCTTCCTGCTGCTGCGCAACAAGGCTTTCCAGAACAATACGATCGCGGCGTCGTTCGCTGAGAACGGCGCGCTGACGAAGCTGACCTACAAGAGCAACGCCGCCGCCGCCAAGGCGGCGGAGGTTTTTGAATCGTCCGCTGACACGATCATGAAGTTCAAGGAAGCCAAACAGAACCAGGGTGCCACGAAAGCCACCGCTGAGGCCGCAGAACTTGACGCGCGCAAGAAGTTGGTCGAGGCGCAGCTCGCCCTGGAGAAAGCTCAGTCTGATCTGAACAAGTTCCGCGACGAGCAAAAGACGGGGCAGTGAGGTCATGGCTCGCGCTCCCTTCCTGCCAGGGGTCGTGGATCCCCGCTTGATCGACGCCTACCGGAAAGCGCAGCGATTCCTCCGGCGCGACTACGTTACCGGCCTCAGCATTGGTCGACCACGGCGCGCTGGCGTGGTGCAGGAGCAGTTGGCCATCTGCGTCCACGTGCGAACCAAGATTCCAGAAGAACAGCTTACGAAAGCGCAGTTGTTTCCGCGCGAAATCGACGGCGTGCCCCTGGACGTAATCGCTTCGTGCGTGCATGCGCAACTGGCTATGAATCCCGTTGTGCCCGGAGCGCAAGTCATGCGAGCGGGCGGGGCTACAGGAACGGTGGGACTAATCGTGGTGGCGCCTGACGGTGTGCCTTGCGTATTGACGGCCGCGCACGTCTTGAACAAAACAGGTCAACGTGCCTTCCAGCCTACTCCTGGTGCCGCCAACGCGATCGGGGTGATCCGCCAGCCCGTGCTGACGTGCCGAGTCGACGCCGCGATCGCACCGACTTCACCGCGAAGCGGGAGTAATCGCCCCGTAGGATTCAGCATCAACCTCGACACGATCCGCTACCTCGCCGCAGGCGAGACCCTGACCATGGTGGGTGCGGTGAGCGGGCCGCGCGAAGCAACAACTTACGTGGGAAAGCATCTCGTCACCTACCCCAACGGCACCGAGTTGCTCATGGAGGGCATTGTCCTGGGCCCGCTGAATGGCAGCAGCCAGTTGTTGTCGCAAGGAGGCGACTCGGGCGCAGTTTGGTTCGATCCGAAAACCGGGACCGCAGTGGGATTGCATGTGGCCGGCGGGCCGGACGCCACCGATCCCGGCAATTGGGCGTTCGCATGCCACATGCCAGAGGTCTTTCAGGCGCTCGGGTTGCGCTTGGCCTGAACATGGCGAGCGTACGCGTCGACCCGCACGGCGCAGGAGAAGAACTCATGAAGGTCCTGGAAGGTTGCGTGGCGCGTTGCTGACCTCCTTGCCCGCGAGGCACCCGCTGCCTATCTTGCACCTCTCAGGCGAGGCATCCATCCGTCGTTACCCGGTTAACTCTGCGTTAAACGACGGCTTTCTCGTATACCGGCCGTTCTCAGCCCAGGATCTGAACGACGGCTACCAGCCTGAAGCCGTCGTTCAACCGCCTGCGGTGGCCTACTGCTGACGCACAGGCCTTGAACAACTGAACTGCGAAGAAACCCAAACAGGTGACGTTGCCCTCGCAATTCACTGCAAAGCCCCTCATTCAACACGTCCCTGCACCCTCCATCCAACGCGCCTACGTAACAGCTTTGGGCGTCTCCCGCACGCCCCACCTGCTACGATCCCCCCAGTGCTCAACACACCTTCATAGGCGGAAGTCACTCCCGAAAGTCAGTGGCATTTCGCCCATAGCTTTGTCTTGCCCTGCAACCCAGGGCAAGTCTTGTTTATGGCCGGGCTGCCCGCCGCTGCATAAAGCCATTGCGGCAAAGACAGACGGGCAACCCTATGACCGTGTTGACATAGGAGGCCATTCATGGCTTTGCGATCCCCCTCCCGTGCCGTCCCCGCAGACGACATCACCCCCCAAACCTTCCACTTCGACGTCATCCCGATCCGCACGTTCTCCAAGAACGGCCTGACCTGGTTCCTGGCCAAGGATGTGTTCACCGCCCTGGGAATCTCCCGCCACAAGCTGACCACCGGCAAGCTCGTTGAGGGCCAGCGCTGCACCGTCCGCCTTGCCAGCGAACCCGGCCGCAAGCCCAGGCGCGAAGCCGTGACGGCCATCAGCGTGGACGGCCTGCATGCGCTGACCCAGGCCAGCCCCTCACCGGAGGCCAAGCGCTTCAGGCGCTGGGTGAAGGACAAGGTCCTGGCCAGCATGGATGCATCGGCCAAAGACCGCAAACCCAAGTACAAGGCCAAGCACCCGCCCCAGAGCCTGATCCCGGGGCCTGCGCCCAAGGTCTTGCGCCGCATCCGCACCTGCGATGACCTGTCTTTCACACGGCGCAATGCGAAGGGGGAGCGCATTCAGTGGTTTGTGCCGCCGCGCATGAACAGCGGGCATGAGCACTATGGGATTGGAGAGATCTGGTTCAGCGAGGTGGTGGAGCTGGCCCGCCACAACCCCAGGCATGCCTATGACGCCATGCGGTTTGCGGGGCCGGAGATGGCGCGGTACTGGAACCATGGGCACCCTGACGGGTTCTTTGACCGCATGGCACGTTGGGCGCTGGGGGCCATTCTTGCCAATGCGCAGGAGCCCGCGCTGCCATTCGAGCTGCCCTGCCTGGGCTTTGCGCCGCTGGAGGGGATGGAGGCCATGCTGGCGACTGCGGCTGCGCCCCGGCCGTTGCCGGACCATGTGCAGGAGGCCATAGACAGGCAGGCCTGGCAGGAGGCGGCCGAGTGCCAGCGGCACTACTACGAGCGCCGCCGCCGTGACCTGATGGCGCGGCACGACTGAGGCGGGCGCGACGCCTAGAAGTTGTCCCAGTCGTCATCGGCCGTGGAGGCCATGGCGATGGGCTTGGCGGCAGCCGGTTTTGCCGAGGCAGCCGACGCGGCCGGGGTGGCAGGCTTGGCAACGGCAGGCGGGGCGGCTTGGGGCACAGATGCCTTGGCCGCGCCGGGCGCCAGCGACGGTGCACGGGGCGCCGCCTGCGCCTGGGCATTGCTGCCGCCCTGCAACCGGAAGATGGAGACCACGCGCACCAGTTGATCGGACTGGTGGCGCAGGCCTGCGGCGGCGCCGGCCATTTCCTCGACCAGGGCGGCGTTCTTCTGCGTGGTCTGGTCGATGTGGGTGATGGCCTCGGCCACCTGGGCGACGCCGCTGTTTTGCTCGGCGCTGGCGTGGCTGATGTCCGAGATGAGCTGGGTGACCTTGCGGATTTCCTCCATGGCCTGTTTCATGGTTTCCCCGGCAAACGCGGCCTCCTGGTTGCCGGTGTGGATTTCGGCGACGCTGTGGCTGATGAGCTGCTTGATTTCCTTGGCGGCCTCGGCGCTGCGGCCTGCCAGGGCGCGCACTTCCTCGGCCACCACGGCAAAGCCGCGGCCATGCTCGCCCGCCCGGGCCGCTTCCACGGCGGCGTTGAGGGCGAGGATGTTGGTCTGGAAGGCAATGCCGTCGATGACGCCGATGATGTCTGCAATCTTCTTGCTGCTGGCGTCTATGCCCTGCATGGTCTGCACGACCTTGCGCACGGCCTGCCCGCCTTCGGTGACGACGCGCTGGGCCTCGCGCGTGATGCGGTCGGCCGATTGCGCGTGGTCCGCGTTGTGGGCCACGGTGGAGCCTAGTTCCTCCATGGCGGCGGCGGTCTGCTCCAGCGCACTGGCTTCGCTTTCGGTGCGGGCGGCCAGGTCCTGGTTGCCCTGGGCGATTTCCGCGCTGGCCAGGGCCACGCTGTGGGCCTGTTCGTTCACGCTGCCGACCACGCGGGTCAGGCCCGTGCTGGTGGTGTTCATGGCCTCCAGCAGATGGCCGATTTCGTCATGACGGTCGCTGTGCACGCGCAAGGTGAGGTCGCCATCGGCAATGGCGTAGGCCATGTGGCTGGCCTGCTTGAGCGGGCGCACGATCATGCGGCGGATGAGCCAGAACCACGCGGCCGACAGCAGCAGCACGGCGCCCAGGCCCATGAGGGCGAACTGCAGGATCAGGCTGCGGGTCTCGGAGACGAATTCGTCCACGTAGGCGCTGGTGGCGATGACCCAGTTCCAGGGCGCGTAGTGGCTGAAGACGACCAGCTTGTCGCGGGGCTGCTCCTCGCCCGGGTTGGTCCAGGGATAGGCGATGCTGCCCTGCTTGCGGTCCAGCATGTCGCGGATGAAGAAACGGCCGTCGCCGTCCCTGGACTCGCTGATGTTCTTGCCCTCCATGGCGGGATGCACCACCAGCTGGCCGCGCTGGGGGCCGTCTTCGGCGTTGAGCACGAAGTAGTAGCCGGTCTGGCCGACCTTGAGCGCGCGGATGGAGTCCTTGAAGTGCTCCAGCAGTTGCGAGAAGTCCTGGCCCACGAAGGCAATGCCCACGGTGGCGCCCGCCGCGTCCTTGAGCGGGCGGTAGTGCGTCATGTACTGGCGGCCG
Source organism: Delftia tsuruhatensis NBRC 16741 (assembly GCF_001571325.1). Lineage (GTDB taxonomy): Bacteria > Pseudomonadota > Gammaproteobacteria > Burkholderiales > Burkholderiaceae_C > Comamonas > Comamonas tsuruhatensis. Next base: position 221,842 of record NZ_BCTO01000023.1, on the reverse strand, counting down.
AACAGATGGGCCAGGCCCATGTAGCTTTGGCCGGCCTGGATGGCGGCGTAGGCGGGGTGGGCGCGGTCCAGGCGGCTGCCCAGCACGGCCGCGCTCTGGTCGCCTTTCTCGTTTTTGAGCGTGGTGGCAATGCGCACGAAGTCGCCCTGCCCCTGGGCCGCGAACACGGTGGCCACGGCGCCGGTGCTGCGCGTGAAAGCCTGCAGCTGCGCATCGTTGCCGTTGAGAGGCTGGCCGTCCAGGCTCAGCACCGGCTCGCTGCCGCCGGTGTCCAGGCTGAGCGTGCCCTGCAGGCTGTGCGCCAGGCTGTCGGCCAGGAACTGGGTGCGCTGGCGCAGCTCCTTGTCGTTGGACTCGATGAAGTTGTACAGCGTCCGTATGCCCTGCTGCATGTCGCTGTTCATCCTGGACTGCAGGGACTTGCTGACATCCCAGGCAATGCCCAGGACCAGCAGGCCCAGGATGGAGGCGACCCAGACGAAATTGGTGATGGACAGTTTGGTGCCCAGCCCTTGGCGGCGCCAGAAACGTTGGCCGATGTGCATTGATGCATCTCCTGTGCGGCGTAGGGCGCCGCTGTTGTGTGCGCACGCGGTATCGGCATGGAATGCCTGCGTGCCAGGCCAGGCTGACCCAAGTCAAGCCGTGGCGATTCATGGGCCGAAGCGTATCGGCGCCGCCGCCTGGGGGATTTGAGATGGGTCAAGGAAGTAACCAAGTGTTGCAACAGCAGCGGAAACTGTCGGATTGCCGCCGGCGGCGGCGGCATTCATTGCAACGGATATGGCAGCCGACGATAAGAATCGTCTTAACCTGGATTGCGCAGGTTCTGGCAAGACTGGACAGCGGTATATCGATCCGTTTTATTTCCAGAAATGCAGCCGAAAACAACCCAGAAACTGTGCGACCCATGCTACGAATTGCTGAGCAATACATCCCTGTCCAAGCCGCACCCCGGACTGAGGTTCCGCTTTTACTCGCTGGAGCAGGATGCCAATTTCGTGAACTATGGCTGCGTGCATTGCCAGGCGCCCCTGGCGATGAAGACAAGCCGGCGCGGGGCACTTCTGGGGTTTCGCCTGATGCCGTCCGAACCGCACTATCGCCTGGGCGAGGTGGACGCCGAGGGCGGCAGCCAGGCGCAAGGCCAGGCGCTGGAAGGTTGACCGGCTGGTGCAGCCCGCAGGCCGGTCAGTCGAAGAGATGGTGCTCGGCGCAGAAGGCGGCCAGGTCCTGGTTGCTGTCCACGTTCAGCTTGCGCATGGCGGAGTTCTTCTGGAGGCTGACGGTCTTGACGCTGCGCCTCAGGCGTGCGGCGATTTCCGTGATGGATTCCCCCTTGGCGAAATGCCTGAGGACTTCGAATTCGCGCGGCGAGAGGTTGTTGGCGCGTTCGCTCAGGAAAACCGTCCTCTCCTGCCTGGGCGTGCCTGCCTGGAACGAGGGCGAGTAGTAGCGCGTGTTGAGGCGCACGCATTGCAGCGCCGCCATGATCTGGCTGAGCGGGTCTTCCTTGAGCAGCACGCCGGCGACGCCCGCGTCATACAGGGCCGAGATGATCATGGGATTGGAGACGGTCGTCAGCACCAGCACCTTGATGTGCGGGAAATGGCGTATCAGGTAGTCCACGTAGCGCAGGCCGTCTCCGTAGAGGTCATCGCCCGGCATGGAGTAGTCGGTCAGAACCACGTCCAGGGGGTTCGATCTGGCGTATTCCATCAAGGACGACGGGGTATCGAACGTGGCCACGACCTGGAGATTGGGGTCCTGCTCCAGGAAGTCCTTGACGCCAAGCAGGACCACGGCGTGGTCGTCCACGACAGCAATGCGCAGTTTCAGTTTCATGGGATCGCAAGCAAAGGGTTAGGGCTGGGGCAATTGCGCCATCATGGCGCGAAGGTCGGCCAGGAGGTCGTCCAGCAGGACTGACAGCGCGGCCTGCAGGCCGGGCTCCGGGGCGCCGTTCAGGAGCCGCTCCTCCAGCGCCTGGGTGCGGGCGGCAAGCTCCTGCATCCTGGCCAGCAGCAAGGCGCCGCGCATGCGGTGCAGGGCCTGGGCGGCCAGGTCGGGCCGGCGCTCCTGCAGGCCGCGGGCCAGCATTGCGATGTCGTCGTTCATGCACTGCACGAAGACCTGCCTGTGCGTTTGCAAAACGTTGGGCTCCGACAGGGCCGGGGGTGGGGGAATGTCCGCCGCCGCAGCGCCGGCCTGGGCAGGCGCCGGACGCAGGCGTTTTCTCGGCGCGAACTTCTCCAGGGTGCGGACCAGCGTGCGCAACTGGATGGGCTTGACCAGCCAGGCATTCATGCCGGCGTTCAGGCAGCGGTTTTCCTCGTCCAGCATGGCATTGGCGGTCACGCCGACGATGGGGCAGGCAACCCCCTCCGAACGCAGCCGCTCGGCGAGTTCGTAGCCGTTGAGGTAGGGCATGTTCACATCCGTCAGCACCAGGTCGTGCGGGCTGATGTCCCACAGCGCCAGCGCCTCCTCCCCGTCGTCGGCGACCGTGACTTCGCAGCCCAGGCTCTCGAGCTGGCCGCGCAGCGTCACCTGGTTGACGGGATTGTCCTCGGCGACCAGCACGCGCAGGTCGAACAGGGGCAGATCGGTGCCGGCGCTGGCAGAGCGCTGCGCACCGCCAAGCACCTGCGCAATGCCCTGGCCGATGCTCAGGACGTTGTGCCCGTCGATGCCCCGGTTGTCCGGCGAGGACAGGTTCAGGTGCCGCCCCTTCCACTGCGGCGCGGGGCTGTCCGCCGGCAACAGGACGTCCAGCAGCAGCTCATCGTCATGGGCCGCCACCGGGACGGCTGCCGCCGCGCGGGCCTGGCCGCCCCAGCGCTGCAGCCAGGCACAGATGTTGTCCGTCAGTTCCGGGTGGGGGGTGCGCACCGCGATCCGGGCGCCCTGCAGCGCGGGAGCCTCCTCCTGCTCCGGCCCCTGCTCCTGCGCGACGGTCTCCAGCCCCAGCACGAACCAGAACCTGCTGCCCAGGCCGGGCTCGCTCCAGACCTCGATGGAGCTGGACATCATCCGGGCCAGGCTCCAGCAGATGGACAAGCCCAGGCCCGCTCCCCGCGCCGTGCGGCTGCTGTTCTTGACGAGATAAAAGGGCGTGAAAAGCTCGCCATGCAGGGATTTTTCTATGCCCACGCCCGTGTCGCAGACCTCGAACACCAGCCGGGCCTGCGAGGCCGGGCCCGGCATGCTGCGCAGGCGGACGATCACATGGCCGGCCTCCGTGAACTTGATGGCGTTGCTGATGAGATTGCCCAGGATCTGGCGGATGCGCACCGCGTCTCCCAGCACCGACTCGGGCACCTGCGCGTCCACGCAGGAAAACAGCAGCAGGCCGTTTTGCTGCGCCATGGCGGCATAGGAGCTGGTGCAGTTTTGCACCAGCTCCCGGGGATTGAACGGGGCCTTTTCCAGTTGCAACTGGTCCGCCTCGATCTTGCTGGTGTCCAGGATGTCGCTGATGATCTGCAGCAAGATGGACGAAGAGGCTTCGATACGGTCCACATACTTGCGCTGCAGCTGCGTGAGCTCGGTCAGGCCCAGCAGTTCCAGCGTGCCCAGAGCGCCATACAGCGGCGTGCGGATCTCGTGGCTCATGGTCGCCAGAAAGGTGGACTTGGCCTCGTTGGCCTCGTCCGCCGCGATTCTGGCCCGCTCCAGGTTGCTTTCGATCTCCGCGCGCGCGCTGACGTCGGCAAAAATGCACAGCGTCACATCCTGGCCGAGGTAGCGCGTGGGCGCATAGGCCACATGAAGCGTCCTGCCCTGCTCGGTGACCAGGCGCTCCATGGTGCCTGCGGCCCGGGCATGGACAATCTCCTCCAGCGCCGCCTTGTTCTCCGGCGAGCCGGGACGCAGGTAGCCATCGGCCGAGTGCAGCCACTCCTGCACCAGCGAGTTGCTGAAGATGATTTTCCCGCTGCCGTAGGCCACAAGGCAGATGGCCACGGGAGCGGTTTCGATCAGCGTCCTGTTGAATTCATTGCTCTCGACGATGACCCGCTGCGCCTCCTGCGCGGGCGCAATCACCTTGCGGTTGAACCACCGGGTATAGGCCACGCCGGCCAGCAGGCTGAGCAGCAGGGCCAGCACCAGGCCGGCAGAAGGGGCGAACAGCCTGCCCTGGAAAAAGGTGGCGTAGTCCACCTGGTAGTAGCCGGTCCACCGGCCGGAGGCATCCTCGGTCTTGAGGATCAGGCCATTGCGCGTGTACTGCATCCCCGTGTCGTCCACCTGCGGGACGGGGCCGGTGCCCATGAGCACGCCGAAATCCCGGTGCTCCAGCCAGAAAAGATGCCTGGGCAGCGTATGGATGGTTCTTTCTATCGCGCTGATGCGCTGGCGGCTGAAAAGGATGGCGGCGTAGATCGGGCTTGTGGCGGCTTCGTCGCCGGCTTCGAGATGGCTTGAAAAGCCGGCGGCGACCATGCCGATCATCTTCTCCGGGAACTGGGGCGACCGGAACCAGACGATTTCCTGCGCCGGCGCCGTGGAGCCGGCGCCCGGCCGGGCATCGGCGGCCCTGGCCCGCAGATGCGCCTTGACGGCGGCAATCGTGCTGTCGAACATTTCCTGCGTGACGCTCTCGTTGCCGATGGGCACGTCGATGGCCGGTACGCCGATGCTGATCGCCCCGTCCTCCTTGGTGAAGAAGGCAGCGGCTGCCGGGAAGTAGGAGCCTGCCCAGAAGGAGGAATAGCCTGCGGCCAGGGAGCTACCCAGCGAGAAAAGCCGGTCCGGGAGCGTGTCGCAGGCCACGCGCGCAGCGCATTGTAGTGAAAAGGGAATGCCGCCGATGGCCTCGCGGCCACGGAACATGCGGTAGTCCGCCTGCGCAGGTGCGGGCACGTCGACGATGGTGGCTATCCTCTGGTCCGGCAGCGCTTTCCAGGACTCGTTGCGGCCCTTGAGCCGCCGAAGGAAGATTTCCTGCTCCTGCAGCGAGCCGACGATGGCGGAGAAGTTCAAGGCCAGGCGCCCCTGCTCCTGCTCGAAGATCCTCTCCGAGCCCCACAGCAGCACGGCGATGAGGAAGATCGCCAGGGGAAGCGCTCCAAACAGTACCCGGTTCTGCCAGCGTGTGGTGCGTGTGATCTTGCTGAACGGGGAGTCGGGCATGGACGCCTTGCGTGCTTGGGTCAGGTGGGGTTGCCTTGGTGCCGGGGTTCGGACGCCAGCATAAGGGCAAATTCAACCGCAGGCACCGCGGCGGACAGCAGATAGCCCTGCACGCAATCGCATCCGATGCTGCGCAGCAACTCCAGGTCCCGGGTGGTCTCCACGCCTTCCGCCGTCACCGTCAGGCCCAGCTGCCGCCCCAGTTGCACCGACGACGTCAAGGCGGCAGTGCGCACCTCGTCACCCGCGGCGCCGGCCACGAAGGCCCGGTCGATCTTCAATTCGGTGAAGGGCGTGGAGATGAGGCTGTACATCGAGCTGTATCCGCGCCCGTAGTCATCCTGGGCGAGGCCGAAGCCCTTGAGGCGCAACCGGCTCGCGCTCATGTAGTAGTTGGCGGGTATGCCGACGGCCTGGTCCTCCAGAAGCTCGAACGTGATGTTCTCCGCAGCAATGCCGCACCGGGCCGCCATGCCGTGCAACTCGTCCGGCAGGCCGATATCGTCCAGCAGCGGTATCGGCAGGTTGACGGACACAGGCACGACATGTCCGGCACTGCGCCAGGCCAGGTGCGCCGACATGGCATCTTCCATCATCCGCACCAGCAAGGCATGGTCCAGCCCATGGAACCGGATGGCGGACATGAACGAGCCCGGCATCATGAAGCCGAACTGCGGATCGTTCCAGCGCGCCAGCGCTTCCACGCCGACGATGTGGCCCGTGAGCAGGGATTTCTTGGGCTGGAACCAGGCCTGTATGGTTTTCTCCTGCAAAGCCTGCACCAGGTGGGCCTTGGCGAAAATCGGCCGCTCCCTGATGCCGGCAGCGGCTTTCCCCTCGTTTGCATGGACGGACCTGAGTTGGCTGACCAGCGCCTGGACATGGTCCGTGCCGAACGGCTTCTGGAACATCCCGATGACGGAAAAGCCGGACTCCTTGGCCATGAGACTGACGCTGTTCATCAGCCGGCGCGAGCAGGAGGTGGATATCACGAGCATGGGATGCAGGTCGCGCCGGCTCAATTCATCGATGAACTGCAGGCCGTCCATGTCAGGCATCTTCAGGTCGGTGATGACGAGATGGAATCCGCCGTCGCCCAGCTTCTCCAGGGCCTCCCGCGCGTTGCAGGCCATGTGCGTGTCCGTGAGTCCCGCCTCCATGAGCAGGCTGCGCGCGTGCTCGCAGCACAGGGGATGGTCGTCCAGGATGAGTACTTTGAATGGGGCCAGCATGGGTTCAGGTCCTGCCTTGCTTGATGTTGTTCAAGGTGGTGCGCAGCACCGCCAACGTGAATGGCTTGCACAGCAGGCTGTCGAAGCCGGCCGGCAGTCCGTCGCCCTGCCCCTGCCCCTGCCCCTGCACTTGCGATTGCTCTTGCGCCTGCGTCTGGGTCTGGGTCTGCGGCTGCGCATTGGCCGTCAGCCCGACGATCGGGCGGACATACCCGCGCTTTCTGAGCGCACGCGCCAGGGCCGGGCCGTCCAGCAACGGCATGTGCAGGTCGGTGAGAACGGCATCGAATTCGAGCAGGCCGGGCAGGGACAGCGCGTCCTGTCCATTGCTGGCCTGCTGGACCTCGCAGCCCAGCAACTGCAGCTGCTCTCGCAGGATGATCCTGTTGATGGGGTTGTCCTCGACGATGAGCACCCTCAGCCCCAGGGGCTCGTGGACCTGGGCGGCGGCGGCATACAGGTCGGGGCGCGCACCCGGCGCAATGCCCTGCTGGGCCAGGCCCAGCGCATGGCCCACTGCCGGCACGCCAGGCGCGCTGGCCTCCCACACGCAGGCCTGCACGGTCTCGCGGGGGCTCTCGCCCGGCGCCAGCGCCAGAACGCACTTGCCCGTCCATTGCGGACGGCGCAGCGACCGCGGCCAGGCTTGCACCAGCACGGCCTGCTCATTGGGACCCTGCACCTGGTCCCGGTAGGGCTGGGCCATGGCGCCCCAATGCCGCAGCCAGGCGCACAGGTTGTGCACGACTTCCGGAATGGCGCCATCCACGTAGACGGTGTGCGGCAACAGACTGGGCACTGCCTCATAGCCTGCCGCGCTCTCGCGCGGCAGGCGCAGCTCGAATGACACGCAGGTCCCCAGTCCCGGCTGGCTGGCGGCCGTCAGCCGCCCGCCCATCTCCTGGCTGAGGCGCAGGCAGATGGACAGCCCCAGGCCCGCACCCTGGACCTGCTGCTGGGTGGCCGCATGGGCACGGAAGTACGGGTCGAACAGGAAGGGCTGCTGGTCCGGGTCGATGCCGATGCCCGTGTCCTGCACCTGGAACCGCAGGTCGGTGCCTTCCTCGCTGTCGCCCATGACCTGCAGGCGCAGGGCCACGTGGCCGGAGAACGTGAACTTGATGGCATTGCCCACCAGGTTGTCCAGGATCTGCCGCAGCCGCAAGGCATCGCCCACCAGCAGGGGCGGCGTTTTCACATCGGAGACGGCATACAGCTGCAGGCCCTTTTGCTCGGCACGCGACAGCAGGCCTGCGGCCACGCTGTCGAGCAATTCGGTGGCCGAGAACGCCTGGGCCTCCAGCTGCAGCCGGCCCGCCTCGATGGCCGACAGGTCCAGGCTGTCGTTGACGATGCGCAGCAAGGAGGCCGATGCCTGCTGCATGGCCCCCAGGTAGCGGGTCTGTTCGGAAGGAACCCTGGACAGGGCCAGCAGCTCCAGCGTTCCCAGGATGCCAAAGAGCGGTGTGCGTATTTCGTGGCTCATGGTCGCCAGAAACTGCGTCTTGGCCTGGCTCGCCGATTCGGCGCGCTGCTTGGCATCGACCAGCGCTGCCTGCGCCTGCCTGAGCGCCGTCACATCGCTGACCAGGCAGAAGACCACCGGTTCGCCCCCGTGGGTCGTGGGCGTGGTGCGGACCTCCACCCATCGCCCGTCCCCCAGCGCCAGCTCACGCGGGCCCTGCTGCGTGCCCCCGGCCACGGCCTGCTCGAACCAGGAAGTATCACTGCACACCCACTGCCGCGCCAGCCCGTTGGACAGCAGCAGGCTTCGATCGCTGCACCGCACCAGCGCCAGGCCCACGGGGGCCGTGTCCAGCAGCTTTCGGCAGAGCGCATCACCGGCGGCGCAGGCGCCTGCCCGGCTCCAGGCCGAAGCCGGCACGCCGCGGCGCAGCCGGCGCACGCACCATGCAAGTGCAGCCATGAAGGCAAGTCCCAGCGACACGGACCACAGCAGCAGCCAGACATGGGCCCTGACCAGCTGCCGCGCGGGCTCCCAACGGGCTGCAAGCCATCCGGCGCTGGTCGCGGATTTGCGCAGCAACAGGGATTCGGGAAGCGCCCGACCTGCCTGCATCAGTGAATGGAGCGGCCCGGGCTGGCCCTGCGGTGCGCTGGCGCGCCACGGCCAGGCATAACCGGCTTGCGTGTGGATGGCTGCGTGCGTGGCCCCCACCGCAGCGTCCAGCAGCAGGAAACATCGGTCCATGAAAAACAACTGAATGTCTCGCACGGGCACATGACCGAGGCTGCGCGACGGCGTCGCCGGGGCGGCGGCGTCCCTGCCGCCGTGACCGGCACAGGCCAGCATGGCCATGATCGCCAGTGCAAATGCCATCAAGTCACGCCGTGCCAGGGACAGGCACAGCCTGTGATGTATCGATCTGGAAGAAAACAAGAGAGCTTGAAACTGGCGCATTGCCGAATCTTAGAAATCAAAGGGCGAATTTGGACTAAGAATTTTCTTAATGCTGAAACCTCTTGCACGCCGCCTCGCCAAAGAGCGATTTCAAGCATCGATCCGCCATCGGAAAATCGTCAAATCTCTTTGAAAATGCCATTATTCCTATCACTTTAAGAAAATTCTTAAACCAATATTCCGATGCCCTGGAGATCATTGCCGGATTGATTCATCGACAAAGGCTGCTCCGTTTCTCACCACCCCTGTGATATTGCACACAGACGTCGCGCATGCAGAATGCCAGCGCTTTTTTCACGTCCTGTGTTGCGCAATATCCAGAATGCGTTTCGGCAGCCCATTTCAGGGAAAGTGAAAATGGCAATGAAGATATACAGGCAACGATTCATTCCCATGGCGGCACGCAGGCCCCTGCGCCTGCTCGCCCTGGCGTTGCTGTCGCAAGGCTGTGTCGCCACGGCCCAGGCATGGACCGTCGTGGTGGACAGCGCCGCCGACGCAAGCGGCCCGTGCGCCAGCACCGGCCTGGGACCCTGCACCCTGCGCGACGCCATCACCTACGCCAACGCCAACCGCAACAAAGGGGGCGACAACCGCATCGAGTTCAGCATCGGTGCGGGGGGAGAGCAGACCATCGTCACCCAAAGCAACTGGAATGGCAGGCTCATGCAGCCCATTGCACCGGCCACATCGCTCACGGTGGACGCCAGCACGCAACCCGGCTATGAGGACCACTTGCCCCGCCGCCCCCTGATCACGCTGCAGGCAGGCAGCTCCGAGTTCGGTACAGGGCTTGAGCTGGCAGGCGCCATCACGGTGCGCGGTCTGGCGATAGGCGGCTTCAACACCGCCCTGGCGGTGACCGGCGACGGCAACACCGTGCTGGGGTGCCATATAGGCGTTGACGCATCGGGAACGGTTGCCATGGGCAATCGCAGCAACATCCTTGTCCACTCCGGCAACCGCAACCGCATCGGGAATCTGGATATTGGCGGGCGAAATGTCATTTCCGCGGCGGAGAATTCCGGAATATGGCTTTCCTGGCCAGGTGCAGGTACAGGAAACATCATTCAGGGAAACTACATAGGCACCGATATCACCGGCAATGTGGCCCTGGGAAACCAGGGAAACGGCATCAGCGTGGCATCCGACTTTACCGGCACGCTGATCGACAGCAACCTCGTCTCCGGCAATGTCAGGCAAACAGGCGGCTCCTCCGCGATTTCCATTTCCGGCGCCCACACGCTGGTGACCCGCAACCGAGTCGGAACCAATGCAGCCGGCACGGCCATGATTCCCAACAATGGGCCAGGCATTGCCGTATTCTTTTCGTCGGAGTGCGGACATCGCATTGGCACAGGCCCTGAGGACGGCAACCTGGTTGCCGGAAACAAGGAAACGGCCATTGAATTGAATGGAAACTACGGCGCACGCAACTCGAACACCCTGATTGCCGGGAATATCGTGGGAACCAGCCTGGATGCCAGCACCATGCTGCCCAATCAATGGGGCATCGTCATCAAGGATTCGGACGAGGTGACCGTGCGCGCAAACATCGTCGGTGGCAGCAAGGCGTCCGGCATACAGTTCCAGGGCGCCAGCAAGAACAACCTCGTGCAGGGCAACTACGTGGGCGTCAGTCCCCAGGGAACCGCCCTGCCCAACGGTGAAGGCGTTTCCTTTTTCCAGAAGGCCCATGACACCCTGGTCGGCGGTGACGACGCGGCACATGCCAACGTGATTGCGCACAACAGGCTGTTCGGCGTGGGATTGCGGGGGGACGAAGTCAAGGGCGTCTCCATGCTCGGCAATGCCATCTACGGCAATACCGAGGGAGGCATCGCACGAACCAGCCTGGCCAATGGAGATCCTGCCGAGCCGGTGCTGCTCACGGTGACGCCCGAGGGCCTGTCCGGCACGCTGGACAGCGTTGCCAACGAGAGCATGCGCATCGAGTATTTCTCGACGCCCAGGCTGCCCGACGGGCTGGTGGAGCGCGCCGCCGGCAAGGTTCTGCTCGGCTCGCAGACCGTGACCACCGATGCATCCGGCCATGCGCCCTTGGTGTTCAAGGGCGCCATGCCCCAGGGCGACCAGGCCGCTGTCACGGCGACCGCCACCCGGATTTCCACCGGTGACACCTCGCGCTTTTCCAACGCGATGGCGGCCAACGCCGCCCCCGTGGCCCTGCCGCAAGCCGTCACGACCCCGCAGGATACGGCGCTGTCCATCACCCTCGCTGGCACGGACTTCGAGTCGGACCCGTTGCGCTTCGAGATCACCACCGGCCCCGCCCATGGCGGCATCAGCGGCTTCGATTCCCAGACGGGTACGCTGGTCTACACGCCGGCGGCCGGCTACTCCGGGCCCGATACCTTCGCCTTCACGGTATCCGACGGGCACCAGAGCGCTGCCGCACCGGCATCCGTGACCATCGAGGTGATCGCTGCCGATCCTCCCGACCCCGGCCCGGGCACCGATCCCGACCCCGGTCCGGGCACGGACCCAGGACCCGGTCCCGGCCCCGGAAATGTCCAGGCCGTTCCCGGCCTGGGCCAGGGTGGCATGCTGGCACTGCTGTGCGGCATGGCCTATCTGGCCAGCCGCAGGATGAGGAAAAGGCAGGCCTGAGCCCGCAGCGGGCGCAGGTCCCGCGCAAACGTCAGGCCGGCAGCCAGCGCAGCCAGCGCGGCCGCCAGGTCAGGGTGAAGGCAATGGCCAGGGCGGCGGCTGCCAGCGTCATGATCCAGACCAGGGAGGCCATGGAGGCATGGTCCACCGCCAGGCACAGGCCCAGCGAGGCGGCCAGGCCTGAGGCGCCCAGCCAGCGCAGCAGCCTGACCTTGCCATCGGGCTGGGGCATGTCGCCGTGCACCTGCTCCCAGTGCACGTCCTTGGCCAGCGCAAACCAGGCCATGCCCAGCAGCGATGCCGCAAAGGCGGCGGCCAGCAGCAGTGCGTCCATCAGTCCCTCAGACATGGGCCACCTCCGCGGCGCGCGAGGGCATGGCGGGCGCGGCGCGCGTCTTGAGCTTGCGCGCCACCACCACGGCCAGCACGGCGCTGGCCAGCATGAACAGGTCCACGCCGGCCACCGGCCAGTAGCCCGCGCCCAGGGTCTTGAACAGGTGGTCGCCCGTGGTCAGCCAGTTCAGCAGCACGGCCACCACGGCCATGGCGGCCACGGCCCAGCACTGCTCGCGCCAGGCGGGGTTGGGCAGGCCCCGGGCCACGGGGGCGCTGCGCACAAAGGCATGCGCCATGGCCAGCAGCCAGGTGGCCCAGAAGAAATAGCGTTCCATGTCGCCCCGGCCCGGCCAGCCCTGGGGCATGGCCTCGGGCAGCAGGCGGTTGGCGATCAGCATGCCCAGCGTGGCCACCAGCATGCCGGTGACCGTGGTGACAGCCAGGGCATCGACCACGCGCGCGCCCTGCACGCCCTGTCTGGCGTGCTGCTTCTTGCGCTTTTCCACGAAGAAGACAAAGCCGGTGGCAATGCACACGCAGCCGGCCAGGCCGCCCAGCACGTACAGCCAGCGCAGCAGCCAGTGGCGGAAGTGCTGCAGGTGCAGGCCGGTGAGGAAGGTGTTGATGCTGTCCACGGCCGTGCGCGGAGGATCTTCGCGCAGCAGGGCGCCCGTGCTGGCCTTGAAGTGGATGCCCTCGCCCGTGAGCGCGATGCGGTCGGTGCCGGCGCGGTAGACGCTGACGTAGCCGTTGGCATCGCCCACATGGGTGACGGACAGGAAGCCCACGTCGCCGGCCATGCCCTTGGCGGCCCAGCGGCGCTGCGCCTCGGCCACCATGGCGTCCACCGAGGCCATGGGTGCGGCCAAGCCGGCGCGGTCGTGCGGCAGGCCGGTTTCCTCGGCCTCCATCTTCTCGTGCAACTCGTGCAGGGGCTCCAGCTGGGTATGGGTGATGGGGAAGTAGATGCCCGCAAAGATCACCAGGCCCGTGAAGGCGAAGAAGAAGTGGAAGGGCAGCGCCACCACGCCGGTAAGGTTGTGCAGGTCCAGCACGCTGCGCTGCGTGGCCTTCTTCGGACGGAAGGTGAACAGCTCGCGGAAGATCTTGCGGTGCATGACCACGCCGCTGACCAGGGCCACCAGCATGATGAGCGCGGCAAAGCCCACGATCCAGTAGCCGAGGTTCATCCAGTTGAGCGTCAGGCTGTAGTGCAGCGGGTAGAAGAAGCGGCTGCCGATCTTGAGGTGGTCGTCCGGCAGGGACTCGCCATTGCGCGGGTCGATGGTGCGCATGGCCCAGATCAGGGTCTCGGGCTTCTTGGCGTTGGGCACCTCGTAGCCGGCGAACAGGCCCAGCACGGGATCGCGGTGGGTGGTGTAGGCGCCCCAGCGCTGGGGCGTGTCGAAGCGCTCGGGCAGCGGGCCGTTGACCTCGCCGCGCATGGCATCGCGCGCCTGGGCGTTGGGCTGCATGGACTCGAAGACCGGCTTGAGGATCTGGTCGTACGAGGGCATGGGCGTGGGCTCGAAGCGCGAGGCCGGGATGGCCCAGCGGTCGATCTCGCGGTCGAACACCGACAGCGCGCCGAAGAAGAAGGCGGCCATGAGCACGAAGCCGAGCGCAAGCCCGAACCAGGTGTGCAGCCAGGCCATGGAGAGGCGGAAGTTCTGGAACATGGGGCGTTCTCCGGATTCAGGGCAGAAGCATCTGCTGGAGCAGCGATGCGCAACCGGTCATGACAATGCCGCCGCCGGCCAGCACGGCCCAGACGCGCGGGAGGCTCTGCGCCGCAAAGGCCCAGAGGAACACCGTCAGAAACACCAGGAAGCCGAGGATGTAGCCCAGATGCTCGGCATCGTGGAACTCCATTCCGGCGGCAAACATCAGCGCCACGCCCAGGGCGATGAAGCCCCAGGTGAAGGCATAGCCGCCGAAGACGGCGGCTGCAATGCGAACCAAAATAGTTTTCATTTACAAAGAAAAATACAGTCGTGGACCAAAGTGCTCGGGGCGCATTATCCCCGAGCGCCGTCAAAACCCGTGATCGGCCGTGGTGTCTCTATGCGGGCTGGCCTGCCGCCTGCGCCTTGGCCTGCGGTGCCGAAGGCTTGAGCGTGGGCGGCACGAACTGGAAGGTATCCGCGCGCGCCCCTGGCCAGTAGAGCTTGAACACGTTGTGCTGCTTGTCCAGCGGCCCCAGCAGCGCGCCGGGCTCCACGCGCAGCACCAGGTTGGCGAGCTGGCGCACCTCGGTGTCGGAGATGCGCCGCACGATGTGGTGGGCCGTGATGTCGCAGGGGTGCTCCAGGCCCGCCGCCTGCACCAGCTCCTGCAGCGCATGCAGGGTCTTGTCATGGAAGTTGGCCACGCGCGTGGCCTTGTCGGGCACGACCAGGGCCTTCTGGCGCGCCGCGTCCTGCGTGGCCACGCCCGTGGGGCAGTGGCCGGTGTGGCAGTTCTGCGCCTGGATGCAGCCCAGGGCCATCATGAAGCCGCGCCCGGCGTTGCACCAGTCGGCGCCCAGCGCCATCATGCGCGCGATGTCGAAGGCCGTGATCACCTTGCCGGCCGCACCGATCTTGATGCGGTGGCGCAGGCCCACGCCGATCAGCGTGTTGTGCACCAGCAGCAGGCCTTCCTGCAGCGGCACGCCCACGTGGTCGGTGAACTCCACGGGCGCCGCGCCCGTGCCGCCCTCGGCGCCATCGACCACGATGAAGTCCGGCGTGATGTCCGTCTCCTGCATGGCCTTGACGATGGCGAACCACTCCCAGGGATGGCCCACGCAGAACTTGAAGCCCGTGGGCTTGCCGCCCGACTTCTCGCGCAGGCGGGCGATGAAATGCATCATCTCCACCGGCGTCCTGAAGGCGCTGTGGCTGGAGGGGCTGATGCAGTCCACGCCCACGGGCACGCCGCGCGCGGCGGCGATCTCGGGGGTGACCTTGGCGCCCAGCAGCATGCCGCCGTGGCCGGGCTTGGCGCCCTGGCTGAGCTTGATCTCGATGAGCTTGACCTGCGGGTCGGTGGCATTGGCGATGAACTTCTCTTCGCTGAACGTGCCATCGTCGTTGCGGCAGCCGAAGTAGCCCGAGGCCACCTCCCAGATCAGGTCGCCGCCGTGCACGCGGTGGTGCTGGCTGATGGAGCCCTCGCCCGTGTCGTGCGCAAATCCGCCCATCTTCGCGCCCTTGTTCAGCGCCAGGATGGCATTGGCCGACAGCGCGCCGAAGCTCATGGCCGAGATGTTGAAGATGCTGGCGCTGTAGGGCTGGGTGCAGGGCGAGGCACCTTCATCGGCGCAGCCGATGGTGATGCGGAAATCATGCGAGGCCAGCCTGGTGGGCTGCATGGAATGGTTCACCCATTCATAGCCCTGGGCCGTGACATTGAGCTGCGTGCCCAGCGGGCGGCTGTCCGGGTCGCCCTTGGCGCGCTGGTAGACCAGGGAGCGCTGGGCGCGCGAGAACGGCAGCGCCTCATGGTCGGACTCGATGAAGTACTGCCGCATCTCGGGCCGGATGAACTCCAGCAAAAACCGCAGGTGGCCGATGATGGGGTAGTTGCGCAGCACCGAATGGCGCACCTGGGTCATGTCGCGCACGCCCAGCAGCGCCAGCGCGGCGCACACGCCAAAGCCCAGCCACCACCACAGCCCTCCCCACACCAGCGCCGCCACCAGCAGCCCCGCGCTGCCGACCAGGCTCAGGCAGAACGTGGTGTAGCGCAGCGGCACCCATGCGGGCAGGCGATGAACGGGAGATGCAGACGTTGACATGGCGTGGGTCCTCGGAACGAGTTGACGATCTTGTGCATGCCGCGCCTTCGAGGGCGCGCTGTGCACAAGGTTAACCCACGATCCGCGTCAGCCCTGGCGCGGCCGGGCGCCGGCGCCCGTTGCCTGCGCGGCCGCAGGCAGCACGAACCGGAAGCTCGCCCCCTGCCCCGGCGGGTCCACCAGTTCGATGCGGCAGCCGTGCAGCTCCAGCATGCGGTGGACGATGCGCAGGCCCAGGCCGCCGCCGCGGCGGGCGCCGCCCACGGTGAAGGGCCGCTCGAACAGGCCTTCGCGCAGATCGGCCGGGATACCGGGGCCGGTATCGGCCACGGTGACTTCGACGGCGTTGCCCGCCGCCGCCAGCGCCACCAGGATGCTGCCGCCTTCGGGGGTGTGGCGCAGCGCGTTGTCCAGCAGGTTGCGCAGCACGCGCTCGATCATCCCCAGGTCGGCCTGGACGACGGGCAGGCGGGCTGGGAAGTCGGCCCGCAGCGCCACCTGTCGCGCCTCGGCACGCAGCTCGAATTTCTGGAACACGTCCTGCACCAGGTCGGGCATGGAAAACGGCTCCGGCTCGGGCTGGACAAAGCCGTACTCCAGGCGCGCCAGCTCGAACAGGCTTTGCGCCAGCTCGCCCACCTTCTGGCTCTGGGCCAGGGCAATGCCCAGGTAGCGGCGGCGTTCGGTGGTGTCGAGCACGGCGTCCTTGAGCAGCAGCGTTTCCAGGTAGCCGTGCAGGGACGACAGCGGCGTGCGCAGGTCGTGCGAGACGTTGGCGATGAGTTCGCGCCGCTCCTGGTCCTGGCGCGTGAGGGCGCGCCACTGCTCGCCGATGCGCGCCACCATGCGGCGGTAGGCCGCGTCCAGCACGGCGATCTCGTCGCGGCTGTCCTGCGCGGCACCGGGCTGGGGGGCCGGCAGGTCCGGGGGGGTGCCATGGATGTCGAAGCCGGCCACCTCTTCGGTGAGCCGGCGCAGCGGCCGCGTGATCAGCGCAAAGGCCACCAGGCCGGCCACCAGGCACAGCAGCGCCACCAGGCCGATGGACCACAGCGCCGTGCTGAGCACCGAGTTGGCCGAGCCCTGCGCCACCAGCTGGTCATGCGCCTCGCCCTGCAGCACCACGTAGATGAAGCCCACTTCCTTGCCGTTGACGCGCAGCGGCGCCGCGCTGAAGACCTTGCGGCCTTCGGTGCTGCGCGGGTCGTCACCCAGGATGGGCAGCGTGCCGCCTTCCAGCAGCCGGTGCACGGGGGCCAGGTCCACGCGCTCGCGGCGCACGCGGCCGTCGGGGGCGGCATGGCCGGCAATGCGGCCGTCGGCGTCCAGCAGATAGACCTCCACGCTGGGGTTGACCAGCATGAGCTGGTTGAAGAAGCTGCGCACGGCGCCGGGCATGAGGCCGTTGGCGTCGGTCAGCTGGGCGTCGCGCGCAATGCTTTCGGCCACGTCGCGCGACAGGCCCTGCACCACTTCCAGCTCGTGCATGCGGCTGGCGCGCAGCTGCATCCAGGCGGAGGTGCCGCTGCACACCAGCAGCAGCACGGCAAAGACCAGGGAAAGGCGCTGGGTCAGTGTCAGGCGCAGTTTCATGGTCATGCGCCCTCGCCCGCTTCGGCGAACTTGTAGCCGCGCCCCCAGACGGTGAGGATGCGCGCGGGCTGGGCCGGGTCGGCCTCGATCTTGGCGCGCAGGCGGTTGATGTGGGTGTTGACGGTGTGCTCGTAGCCCTCGTGCTGGTAGCCCCAGACGGCATTGAGCAGGTCCATGCGCGAGAACACCTTGCCGGGCTGGCGCGCAAAGAAGTACAGCAGGTCGAACTCGCGCGGGGTCAGGTCCAGCCGGGCACCATGAAGCCGGGCATCGCGCGCCACGGGGTCCATGGCCAGGCCGTCAATGGACAGGCTGCCGGACTCCAGCCGCGCGTTCTGGGCCAGCGCCTCCACGCGGCGCAGCAGCGCCTTGACGCGCGCCACCAGCTCCAGCACCGAAAACGGCTTGGCCAGGTAGTCGTCGGCGCCGATCTCCAGGCCCAGGATGCGCTGCACCTCGCTGGAGCGCGCGCTGATGATGATGATGGGCGTGTAGCGCGCCATGGCGCGGGCGCGGCGGCAGATCTCCAGGCCGTCCACGCCGGGCAGCATGATGTCCAGCACCAGCGCGTCCCAGCCGCCGCGCTCCAGTTGGCGCAGGCCGTCGTCGCCGCGCGCGCAGTGCATGACTTCCAGGCCTTCGTCGCGCAGGTGCAGCGTGAGCAGGTCGGCGATATGGGCGTCGTCCTCGACGAGAAGTACGCGGCGCGTGGCGGTCATCGGATGCGGTTTCCTGGAAGTGGCGGGAGTGGCTGCCATTGTGCGCAATACCGGGGCCGGGAGTTATCACGAATCTTTGAACTCTGCGTGAGGACTTCGGGAGGCCGGCGCCCTAACCTGACTGGCATCGCATCGTTTTCAGACGCACGCAACCTTCAGGAGCACACCATGACCACCAGACGCCATCTTCTGTGGACTGCAGGCGCCGGCACCACCGCCGTGCTGGCGGCCAGCCTGTTCCCGCGCCGCGCGCCAGCGGCCGCCTCCAGCGAGGTCTTCGAGGTCAGCTACACGGATGCCGAGTGGCGCGCCCGCCTCACGCCCGAGCAGTACCGGATCCTGCGCAAGGAAGGCACGGAGCGTGCAGGCTCCAGCCCGCTGAACAAGGAGCACCGCGCGGGCACCTTTGCCTGCGCAGGCTGCGCGCTGCCCCTGTTCTCGTCCAAGACCAAGTTCGACAGCGGCACGGGCTGGCCCAGCTTCTGGCAGCCGCTGGACAAGGCCGTGGCCACGCGCCAGGACCGCACCTACGGCATGCTGCGCACCGAGGTGCATTGCCGCCGCTGCGGCGGCCACCTGGGCCATGTCTTCGACGACGGCCCCAGGCCCACGGGCCTGCGCTACTGCATGAACGGGCTGTCGCTTACGTTCACGCCCCAGCCTGCCTGAACCCGGGAGCCACGCCATGCTGCTGATCGTCCTGGCCTATCTGGGCGGGGTGCTGACCATCGTCAGCCCCTGCATCCTGCCGGTGCTGCCCTTCGTCTTTGCACGCGCCGACCAGCCCTTCGCCAAAAGCGGCCTGCCGCTGCTGGCGGGCATGGCGCTGACCTTCGCCCTGGTGGCCTCGCTGGCCGCCGTGGGCGGCGGCTGGGTGGTGGCCGCCAATGAATACGGCCGCTGGCTGGCCCTGGGCCTGGTCGCCGTGTTTGCGCTGACCCTGCTGTGGCCCGGCCTGTCCGAGCGGCTGACGCGGCCGCTGGTGGCGGCGGGCTCGCGCCTTTCCGAGCGTGCACAGGGCACGGACGGCGGCGCCCGCCCCGGCGCCTCGCTGCTGCTGGGCGTGGCCACGGGTCTGCTGTGGGCGCCCTGCGCGGGCCCCATCCTGGGCCTGATCCTCACGGGCGCCGCACTGCAGGGCGCCAACACCACCTCCAGCCTGCTGCTGCTGGCCTATGCGGCCGGTGCGGCCACCTCCATGGCGGCGGCCCTGCTGCTGGGCGGCAAGGTGTTTGCGGCGCTCAAGCGCATGCTGGGCGCGGGCGAATGGGTGCGGCGCGGGCTGGGCGCTGCCATGCTGGCCGGCGTGGGCGCGATTGCGCTGGGGCTGGACACGGGCGTGCTGGCGCAAGTGTCCACGGCCTCCACCGGCGGCCTGGAGCAAAGGCTGGTGGACCGCCTGAGCGGCAGGCCCGAGGGTGGTGCCATGGCCATGCAGGCCGGTCCCGCAATGATGGCCGCCGTGGACAGGGGCTCCGGTGCTGGCCCGGCCATGATGGCCGCAGGCGGCGCCATGCGCATGGCCGGCGGCCCGTCCCGCGCCGCCCTGCCGGACGAAGGGCTGGCCCCTGCGCTGGACGGCGCCACCGACTGGCTCAACTCCACGCCGCTGACGGCCGAACAACTGCGCGGCAAGGTGGTGCTGGTGGATTTCTGGACCTACTCCTGCATCAACTGCCTGCGCACCCTGCCCTATGTGAAGGCCTGGGCCGAGAAGTACCGCGACCAGGGCCTGGTGGTGGTGGGCGTGCATGCGCCGGAGTTCGCCTTCGAACGCAAGCTGTCCAACGTGGAAAAGGCCATCAAGGACCTGGGCATCGGCTACCCCGTGGCCGTGGACAACGGCTACAAGATCTGGCGCGCCTTCCACAACCAGTACTGGCCGGCGCACTACTTCATCGATGCCCAGGGCCGCATCCGGCACCACCACTTTGGCGAAGGCGGCTATGCCGAGTCCGAGCGCGTGATCCAGCAACTGCTGCAGGAAGCCGGATCGAAGCAGGTGGACCTGGGCCTGATCGACGTGCAGGCCCAGGGCGTGCAGCAGGCAGCCGACATGGCAGCCGTGCGCTCGCACGAGACCTACCTGGGCTATGAGCGCGCCGAGCAATTTGCCGCCACGCCTGCAGCCGTGCACGACCAGGCCACCGCCTATGCCACGCCCGAGCGCCTGCCGCTCAACGCCTGGGGCCTGAGCGGCCAATGGACTGTGGGCCCGGAAAGCGCCACGCTGGACGGCGCCACCGGCCGCATCACCTACCGCTTCCAGGCACGCGACCTGCACCTGGTGCTGGGACCCGGCAGCGATGGCAAGCCCGTGCGCTTCAAGGTGCTGATCGACGGCAAGGCGCCCGGCGCCTCGCGCGGCATGGACGTGGCCGCCGACGGCAGCGGCAGCGTGACCGCGCAGCGCCTGTACCAGCTGGTGCGCCAGGACGGCGGCGCAGCCGAACGCACCTTCAGCATCGAATTCCTGGACCCCGGCATCTCCGCCTATGCCTTCACCTTTGGCTGATCCCTGGCCGCTTCACTTTCACCGGAGAGACACCATGACCAACGATTCCCCCCTCGCCACCGCACCCCGCCGCCGCGGCCTTCTCCAACTGCTGACCGGCAGCGCCGTGCTGCTGGGCGGCGCCCTGCTGTGGCAGGGCAGCGACCTGCAGGCGGCCGAGCAGGCCGTGCGCATTCCGCCACCCGCGCAGGACATGCCGGCCACGGGCCAGGGGCCGCAGAAAGCCATCTTTGCGGGCGGCTGCTTCTGGGGCGTGCAGGGCGTGTTCCAGCATGTCAAGGGCGTGCAGCGCGCCGTCTCGGGCTACAGCGGCGGCACGGCGGCCCAGGCTTCGTATTCGGCGGTGAGCAGCGGCCGCACCGGGCATGCGGAGTCGGTCGAGATCACCTATGACCCGGCCCAGGTCAGCTACGGGCAGCTGCTGCAGATCTACTTTTCCGTGGCCCATGACCCGACCCAGCTCAACCGCCAGGGACCGGACACGGGCCCGCAGTACCGCTCGGCCATCTTCGCCACCGACGCCGCGCAGCTCAAGACCGCCCAGGCCTATGTGGCCCAGCTCGATGCCGCCAAGGTCTTCGGCAAGCCCATCGTGACCCGGCTGGAGGACAAGCCCAGCTTCTTCCCGGCCGAGAACTACCACCAGGACTTCATGACCGAGAACCCCCGCCATCCCTACATCGTCATCAACGACCTGCCCAAGGTGCAACAGCTCAAGCGCCTGTTCCCGGACAGCTACCGGGCCGAGCCGGTGCTGGTCAAGCAGGCCGCGCGGCAGATGTAGCGCCTGCGCAGCGCGGGTGCCTTCAGGCATCGGGGGCGGCTGCCGTATGAGACATTTGCGGCATGCCCTCCAGCCTGCAGACCACACCCAACCCGCCCGCGCCCCTTCCCGCGGCCCCTGTGGCCCCCACCCGCGCCGAAGCCCTGCGCTACTGGCTGAAGCTGGGCTGCATCAGCTTTGGCGGGCCGGCCGGGCAGATCGCCATCATGCATGAGGACCTGGTGGAGCGGCGGCGCTGGATATCGGAGGGGCGCTTCCTGCATGCGCTCAACTACTGCATGCTGCTGCCCGGCCCCGAGGCACAGCAGCTGGCCACCTATATCGGCTGGCTGCTGCACCGCACCTGGGGCGGCATCGTGGCCGGCGGGCTGTTCGTGCTGCCTTCGCTTTTGCTGCTGATCGGCCTGTCCTGGATCTATGTGGCCTTCGGCCATGTGCCGGCCATTGCCGGCATCTTCTATGGCATCAAGCCGGCCGTGACGGCGCTGGTGGTGCAGGCGGCCTGGCGCGTGGGCTCGCGCACCTTGCGCAACGGCTGGCTGTGGGGCATTGCCGCGGCGGCCTTCGTGGCCATCTTCGCGCTGAAGCTGCCGTTTCCGCTGATCGTGCTGGCGGCCGGCGCACTGGGCTACCTGGGGGGCAGGCTGGCGCCGCGCCACTTCGCCCCTGCAGGCGGGCACGGCCACGGCGGCGGCAGCCACGGCCCGGCCGTCATCGACGATGACACGCCCGTACCGGCCCATGCACGGTTCAGCTGGCGTTTTTTCAGCCAGGTGCTGGTGGCCAGCCTGGGGCTGTGGGCCCTGGCGCTGGGCCTGCTGACCGCCGCCTTCGGCTGGCAGGGCGCGCTCACCCAGATGGGCTGGTTCTTCACCAAGGCGGCACTGCTGACCTTTGGCGGCGCCTATGCCGTGCTGCCCTACCTCTACCAGGGCGCCGTGGACCACTACCACTGGCTCACGGCCACGCAGATGATGGACGGGCTGGCCCTGGGCGAGACCACGCCGGGGCCGCTGATCATGGTGGTGTCCTTCGTGGGCTTCCTGGGCGGCTGGAGCACGCAGGTGTTCGGCCCCGATGCGCTGCTGCCGGCCGGCGCCGCCGCCGCCCTGGTCGTGACCTTCTTCACCTTTTTGCCGTCCTTTGCCTTCATCCTGCTGGGCGGCCCCTTCATCGAGTCCACCCATGGCAGGCTGGGCTTCACCGCGCCGCTGACGGGCATCACGGCCGCCGTGGTGGGCGTCATCGCCAACCTGGCCGTGTTCTTTGCCTGGCATGTGCTGTGGCCACAGGGCTGGGCGGGTCCCTTCGACTGGCCGTCCGCACTGCTGGGCCTGGCTGCGGCGGCCGCGCTGCTGCGCTGGAAGGTGGGCGTGATCCCCGTCGTGGTGGGCGCGGGGCTGGCCGGCCTGGCGATCACGCTGGCACGCCAGGGTGGGTAGGAAAGGCTGCGGCATGGTATCGACCACGGATGGGCATTTCAGCTGGCTGCGCTGCCGCACCGCAGGCGTGGAGGCCGTGGCCGCCGACACGGCGAGGCACTTTGGGCGGCATACCCACGAGCAGTACGGCATCGGCCTGATCGAGCGTGGCGCGCAGAAGTCCGCCAGCGGACGAGGTCTCTACGAGGCCGGGGCTGGCGACCTCATCATGGTCAACCCCGGCGAGCTGCATGACGGCATGCCCCTGGGCGACGGCGGTCGCGCCTGGCGCATGCTCTACCTGGAGCCCTGGCTCGTGGCCGGGCTCATGGCGGACATGGATGGCGCGGGGCCGGCGGCCGGCTTCGAGTTCCGCCAGCCCGCCGTGCGCGACCCGCGCCTGGCCGCGTGTTTTCAGACCCTGTACCGCAGGATGACCGGCAGCGGCGAGCCAGCGGACGCCCTGGACCTGGACGAAGCCCTGCTGCAGCTGCTGGGCGGCATGCTGCAGCGCCCTGCCCCGGCGCCCCGCGCACCGGCCTCCATCACCCTGGCCCGCGCCCGGATGGACGACGATCCCGGCGCGCCCCTGACCCTGGGCGCCCTGGCCCACGAGGCGGGCCTGAGCCGCTACCAGTTCCTGCGCGCCTTTGCGCGCGCCACGGGCATGACGCCCCATGCCTATCTGCTGCAGCGGCGCCTGCACCAGGCGCGCGGGCTCATCGCCAGCGGCGTGCCGCTGGCCGAGGCCGCAGCGCACAGCGGCTTTGCCGACCAGAGCCATATGACGCGCCTGTTCGTGCGCAGCTTCGGCATGGCGCCCGGCTTCTATGCCAGGGCAGCCAAGGCCTGCGCTGCGTGACGCGCTGCAATTTCCTTCAAGACCACGCAAACCGGCCTGGCGAGGATGGGGATCACATCCCCTCTCCAATCACAAGGCCCGATCTTGCCGTTCTCCTACGCACCCTCCATCCCCCGCGACTTTCCTGAACTGGCCACGCAGACCTTGCTGCTGCGCGGCCTGTCGCCCGACGTGCCCGCACACGCCGTGATCGCCCCCTTCATGGCACAGGCCAGGCAGAACCTGGCCTGCACCCCGGAAAGCGAGATGCCATCCATCCAGGCCTGGCGGCGCGGCTTTGCCAGGATGGGCCTCAAGCCCACGCAATACCGCTGCGCCGCCGAGGCCCTGCTGCGCCGCCTGCGCAAGGAGGGTGATCTTCCCGGCCTGCATCCGCTGGTGGACCTGTGCAATGCGGCCTCGGTGGCCTTTGCCATTCCCGTGGCCGTCTTCGACCTGGACCGCATCAGCGGCTGCCTGCAGGTGCGCCCCGCAACCGGCAGCGAGGTCTACGAGACCTTCTCGGGCGAGATCGAATATCCCGAGCCCGGCGAAATCATCTTTGCCGACACGGCTGGCCGCGCCCACGCCCGGCGCTGGTGCAACCGCCAAAGCGGCCACTCGGCAGTGCGCGAATCCACCGTCAACGCGCTGATCGTGACCGAAGCGCTGCACGCCACCGGCAAGAGGGATACGCAGCAGTTGGTGCAAGCGTTGCAGGCGGCGGCCGGTCGGCTGTGGCCCGAGGCCGTTTCACACCCAGGCAACCCCTTGCAGGCCGCCCAGGCCTGAGGCGACCGGGGCCGTTGGCGCCCCGGCACGAAGAGGGCTATCACGCTGCGCGGACTTCCCGCAAGCAAGACCGTAGCGTATCGCACCGCCCTGCACATCGACCCGCAGGTCCCTTCAAAACAAGCTTCTACGCTATCAAATTGATAACAATGCGTTGCATGCTACATACAAATGAAAAGAAAAAGCAATCATTCTCATTGCCATTCTAAAATCCGCACCCGCCATGACAGGCTGCGCCGCTGGCCCCAGGCCGGCAGCAGCGCCGACGCACCCAGAGCACGCCCCACGGCACAGGTTTCCCAGCTCTCGACCATTGACCATGCTTATCCAAAGACTTTCGCGCACGGCAGTTGCGCATGCCGCCCTGCTTGCCCTGTGCGGCGCAGCCCACGCACAGGCCCAGCCTGACAAGGTCCCCGAGGCCACGCTCGCCCCGGTCACCGTGAACGCAGGCACCGAGAAGGAAAATCCCACCGGCCCTGTGGTGGGCTTCACCGCCAAGCGCGCCATCTCGGCCACCAAGACCGACACGCCGCTGATAGAGACGCCCCAGGCCATCAGCGTGGTCACGCGCGACCAGTTCGAGGCCCAGGGCGTGCAGACGCTGCGCCAGACCACCGCCTACAGCGCCGGCGTGGTGTCCAACTATTTCGACAGCCGGGTGGACAGCTTCTCGGCACGCGGCGGCAACGTGAGCCAGTACCAGGACGGGCTGCTGCGCACCTACGGCACCTACAACACCAGCCGGCCCGATCCCTACACGCTGGAACGCGTGGAATTCCTGCGCGGACCCTCTTCCGTGCTCTACGGCCAGGGCAGCGTGGGCGGGGTGCTCAACCTCACCAGCAAGCGCCCGCAGGCCGAGGCGCTGCGCGAGGTGCAGGTGCAGGTGGGCAGCTACGGGCGCAAGCAGATCGCCGCCGACCTGACCGGCGCCGTCACCGAAGACGGCCAGTGGCTGTACCGCCTGGTGGCCGTGGGCCGGGAAAGCGGCACCCAGGTGGACCATGTGAACGACGACCGCCTGGTGATCGCGCCCAGCCTGACCTGGCGGCCCAGCGCCGACACCTCGCTCACGCTGCAGGCGCTCTACCAGAAGGACAAGAGCGGCTCGCTGATCGGCTTCTTCCCCTGGCAGGGCACGCGCCTGCCCAGCCCCTACGGCCAGATTCCCACCAGCACCTTCATCGGCGAGCCCGGCTGGGACTCGTTCGACACAGAGAACAAATCCTGGGGCTACCTGTTCAGCCACCGCCTGAACGCGGACTGGACCGTGCGCCAGAACCTGCGGCGCACCATCAGCGACGTGGACTACCGCTCCATCTACACCAGCTTCACCGCCATCCCCGGCCAGGGCCGCCCTGCGCGCCCGGTCTTCAACCCCGACAACCGCAGCGTCTACCGCGATGCCTCCTGGCAGGTCAACGGCGGGCGCATGCTGGTGATCGACACGCAGCTCGAAGGCCGGCTGCGCTGGGGCACGGCCGAGCACACCGTGCTGGCCGGCATGGATGCGCAGCGCAACAGCACCAGCCAGTCCACCTGGCGCGGCCTGACCGCGCCGTTTGACGTCTACAACCCCGTCTACGGAAATTTCACGCCGCCCACGGCCTCGCAGCTGGTGCGCCAGCCGGGCGTGTCGCAAAAGCAATTGGGCTTCTACGCCCAGGACCAGATCAAGTGGGGCCGCTGGACCGCCACCCTGGGCCTGCGCCACGACAGCGCGCAGACGGACACCGAAGGTCGGCCCGCCTCCGCCGTGGACGAGAAGGCCTGGACCAAGCGCGCAGGCGCCACCTACCAGATGGATGGTGGCTGGGCGCCCTACCTGGGCTACTCCGAGTCCTTCCAGCCGCTGGGCGGCGTGAACGTCTACGGCACGCCCTACAAGGCGCAGCGCGGCGAGCAATGGGAAGCCGGCGTGAAGTGGCAGCCGCCGGGCCAGGGCCTGTCGGCCTTCGCCGCCGTCTACACGCTGCGCGAGAAGAACCGCAAGACCACCGACCCCGCCAACCCGCTCAACAGCCTGCAGATCGGCGAGGTCAAGGTCAACGGCTTCGAGGCCGAGCTGACCGCCAGCCTGGCCCGCCACTGGGACGCCACCCTGGCCTATGCGTACACCGACGCCATCATCTCGCGCAGCAATGGCGGCGACCAGGGCCAGCGCGTGACCAGCGTGCCGCGCCACACGGCATCGGCCTGGCTGACCCACCGCTTTGCCAGCGAAGGACGCGGCGGCTGGAGCCTGGGTGCAGGCGTGCGCTACACGGGTTCGCAGTGGACGGGCACCAGCCTGGTGGACACGCCTTCGGCCACCTTGCTGGATGCCATGGTGTCCTATGACGCCGGCCCATGGCGCCTGGCCTTCAACGTGGTCAACCTGACCGACAAGGTGCAGATCACGCAGTGCCTGGCACGCGGCGACTGCTTCTACGGCCAGCGGCGCACCTTTGCGGTGACGGGAACGCACCGCTTCTGAGGACCGCCGCCGCGCGCCTCACACAGCCCAGGCATTTCACGCAGCGCAGGCAGCTCAGGCAGGCAGCTGCCTGAAGCTCCTTCGGTCCGCCGTGCTGCCAAACGATGCGCAGCCCGACAGCACGGCGGGCGAAGGCGCGGTGGTCGACAGCGCCTCGCTGCACTGCCGGGGCAGCTGGCTGCGCTCGTCTTCCAGGGCCTGTGTCTGGATCATGGGGGCCATGGCCACCACGTTGCCGAAGATGGTGGCAAAGGCCACGTCGGCCGCGTCACGGCCCGTGCCAAAGCGCATGAAGCCCATGGGAATGGCCGTGCCCGATGCATCGAACAGGTACCACCTGTCGCCCAAGTAGGCTTCCACGTAGGCATGGAAATCGGGCGGGCCCAGCGCAGGGTCGGCACCGTAGTCCGTGCCGGTGGCGATGCGGGCGGGAATGTTCAGCGCGCGGCACAGGGCGATCATCAGGTGCGTGAAATCGCGGCACACGCCCACCTGCTCCACCAGGGTATCGACGGCCGAGGTGGACGAGTTGCTGGTGGCCGAAGCGAAAGTCACCAGCTCCTGCACCCACTGCTGTATGGCCAGCACGCGCGAATAGCCGGGCGCCAAGTGGCCGAAATTGCGGAAGGCCAGCTGCATCAGCCGGTCGGACTGGCAGTAGCGGCTGGGGTAGATGTAGGGCAGGACCTCCAGCGGGATGCAGCGCACCGGAACCTCGCCCAGCGCCGCCGGATCCTCGCGGTGGTGCGCGATGCAGACGGTGGCCGTGTAGGTCAGGTGCAGGGGGCCGGGGTTGGCATGCAGGCGCATGAAGCGCGTGGAGGTGGCGGGCTCGGTGGCAATGTCGGGCTCCACGGGCTGGCTGAGCACCAGCCGCTCGTTCTCCACTGTCTGGTGCGAGGTGTGGGCCGCATGGATGTTGAACACGAAGTCGGCCCCGGCCGGATCGCGGATGTCATAGGCAAGATCCACCTGGATCTGCAGCCTGATTCCTGGTTGGGCCATTGTTTTTCCCTGGTTGGTCTGTCGGATCGGCATCCATGGTGGGATCAAGAGTCTCCGCCGGCCGTAGGCCCCTGCTGAAAAGCCTGTAGTGCTTGGCAGGGACAGCGCGTGCGCCCGCCCGGCGGCCCGCAGGGGATGCAAACTCGGCTAACATCGGCGCCGCCCCGCATGGCGCAATACCTGTGGCGGGGGCATCCACCAGCCAGGAACAGCCAAGGAGACCGCTAGATGGCGGAGATCATCGAGATATCGCGGGCGGCGCTGCACGAGCAGGTGGCGGACCGTTTGCGGTCCATGCTCATCGAGGGGCGCATCGCCCCGGGCGCCAAGCTCAACGAGCGCGAGCTGTGCGAGCAGCTCGGCGTCTCGCGCACGCCGCTGCGCGAGGCCATCAAGCTGCTGGCCGCCGAAGGCCTGGCCGACCTGCTGCCCAACCGCGGCGCCATCGCCGTCAAGCTGAGCGAGGCCGATGTCATGCACGCCTTCGAAGTGCTGGCAGGCATCGAGGGCCTGTCGGGCGAACTGGCCGCCCAGCGCATCACCGACCAGGAATTCGCCGAAATCCGCGCCCTGCACTACGAGATGATGGCCAGCGTGGCGCGCGCCGACGTGTCTGCCTACTACCGGCTCAACGCTGCCATCCACGCGGCGCTGAACAGCGCCGCCAAGAACCCCGTGCTGACGGAGACCTTCCAGCGCATCAACAACCGCGTGCAGTCGCTGCGCTTTCGCACCAACCTGGACACGGCCAAGTGGAAGCAGGCCGTCAAGGAGCACGAAGCCATGATCGAGGCCCTGGGCGCACGCGACGCCACGGCCCTGCGCGAGCTGCTGGTCACCCATCTGCACCACAAGCGCGATGCCGTGCTGGCCATGCTGCGCGCCGAGGCCCTGCAGCCGCGCAAGGCGCGCTGAAGCCCAGGGCCCCTACCGCTGCGGCGCGGCCCCCAGCGCCGCAATCCCCGCCCGCGCCACCTCCGCATCCTCGGCCGGCTTCACCCCGCTGACGCCCACGGCGCCCAGGCAGTGGCCCTCCCTGGTGATGGGCA
The DNA here is from genome assembly GCF_001571325.1 of Delftia tsuruhatensis NBRC 16741. Classification (GTDB taxonomy): domain Bacteria; phylum Pseudomonadota; class Gammaproteobacteria; order Burkholderiales; family Burkholderiaceae_C; genus Comamonas; species Comamonas tsuruhatensis. The sequence continues at coordinate 193,106 of NZ_BCTO01000023.1, read as the reverse complement.
CGCCGCCTTCCAGCAGGCCCTGCAGCGCGGGCACGCTCAGGTAGGCGGTACGGCCACCATTGATCATTTCCTCATAGAGCCGGCTTTCCTTGCGGCCCAGTGCTGCGGCGTGGGCCTTGGCCGGCGCGATGTGGGCCGAGGCCGGTGCCGCGCCGTCCAGGCGCTGCAGCCACAGCAGGTGGCCGCCGTCATCGGCGATGGCGATGCTGACGGCCCAGCCGCGCGCCGTGGCATGCGCCTCGGCGGCCTGGGCGATGGCCTTGATGTCCTGGAGGTCCAGGCAGGGCTTGTGCTTCATGGGAGTGCCTTGGTCTTGTGCGGGATGGAGGATGGCGGTCAGCGGGCAGTCAGCGGGCTTCCAGCAGGCTTTCCAGCAGCCGCGCCACATGCACGGCGTCGCGCGCCGCGCCGTCGGCGATCTGGTGGCGGCAGCTGGTGCCGTCGGCCACGACGATGGCCTCGGGGCGCTGGCGTATGGCCGGCAGCAGGGCCGCCTCGGCCATGTCCATGGAGACCTGGTGGTGGCTGGCCTCGTAGCCGAAGCTGCCGGCCATGCCGCAGCAGGAGCTTTCGATCAGCTCGGGCTGGGCGCCGGGAATCAGCCGCAGCACGTCGAGGATGGGGCTGACCGCGCCAAAGGCCTTCTGGTGGCAATGGCCGTGCACGAGGATGGGCGCCTCGGCGGCGCGCAGCGGCAGCGCGAAGCGGCCGGCCTTGACTTCACGGGCAATGAATTCCTCGAACAGCAGGGCCTGGGCGGCAACGGCCTGCGCAGGCTCGCCCAGGCCCATGACCAGGGCTTCGTCGCGCAGGGTCAGCAGGCAGGAGGGCTCCAGGCCGACGATGGGGATGCCGGCCCGGGCCAAGGGCGCCAGGGCGTTGATCAGCGCACCGGCGCTGGCCTTGGCCTGCTCGACCATGCCGGTGGCCAGGTAGGTGCGGCCGCAGCAGTGGTGGCCGCCCCCCTCTTTGCCGGACTTGCTGGCGGTGTGCAGCGCATAGCCGGCCGCCTGCAGCACGCGCGCGGCGGCCAGGGCGTTTTCGCTCTCGAAGGTGCCGTTGAAGGTGTCCACGAAGAGCACGGCCACGCGCTCGCCGGCCGCCGCGCGGGCCAGGGCCTGGTCGCGGTCAAGAAAGGTATGTGCTTCGGGCGCGCGCCAGAAGGTGTCGCTGCGCCAGGCCGGCAGCGAGCGCCGGGCGGACAGGCCCAGCAGCTTTTCGCCCAGTTGGCGCAGCACGGGCAGGCGGTTGCGCAGGTTCAGCAGCCAGGGCATGCGGCTGGCCGTGGCCGCGTAGCGCGGCAGATGGGCGACCAGCCGGTCCTTGAGCGTGTGGCCATGGCGGGCCTTGTAGTGGGCCAGGAATTCCACCTTCATGCGGGCCATGTCCACGCCCGTGGGGCAGTCGCGCCTGCAGCCCTTGCAGCCCACGCACAGGTCCATGGTGTCGTGCAGGGCCTCGCTGGTGAAGGCGTCCGGCCCCAACTGGCCCGAGATGGCCAGGCGCAGGGTGTTGGCGCGGCCGCGCGTCAGGTGCTGCTCGTCGCGCGTGACGCGGTAGCTGGGGCACATGGTGCCGGCGTCGAACTTGCGGCAGTGGCCGTTGTTGTTGCACATCTCCACGGCCTTGGCAAAGCCGCCGGTGACGTCGCCGCCCGTGCCGGGCGCCGTGGTGACCTCGGTGACCGGGTCGGCCTGCACGTTCCAGGCCGACCAGTCGAGCACGGGCGTGATGGGAATGCGCCGGTAGGGCCGGGGCGCATCGGCGGGCGCAAAGCGGAACAGCCGGCCATCGTCCATCCTGGGCGTATCGATGATCTTGCCGGGGTTGAACAGGCCCTGGGGATCGAACTCCTGCTTGATGGCGCGCAGGGCCTCGGTGATGGCGGGCCCGAACTGCCAGGCAATCCACTCGCCGCGGCACAGCCCGTCGCCGTGCTCGCCGCTGAAGGCGCCCTTGTATTTGCGCACCAGTTCGGCCGCTTCCTCGGCAATGGCGCGCATGCGCGCCGCGCCGTCGGTGCGCATGTCCAGGATGGGCCGCACATGCAGCGTGCCCACGGAGGCATGGGCGTACCAGGTGCCCCGGCTGCCATGGCGCGCGAACACTTCGGTGAGCGCGTCGGTGTACTCGGCCAGGTGCTGCAGCGGCACGGCGCAGTCCTCGATGAAGCTCACGGGCTTGCCGTCGCCCTTGAGGCTCATCATGATGTTCAGCCCCGCCTTGCGCACTTCCCAGAGGTTTTTCTGGGCCGCTTCCTCGGGCATTTCCACCACGCTGCCGGGCAGGCCCAGCTCGCCCATGAGTTCCACCAGCTGGCGCAGCCGCGCCAGCAGCGCGGCGCGGTCGTCGCCGGCGAATTCCACCAGCAAGATGGCAGCCGGGCGGCCGATGAGCGCGGTCTCTATGGTGGGCTTGAAGGCCGGGTTGGCCAGGCCCAGCTCGATCATGGTGCGGTCCACCAGTTCCACGGCCGTGGGTCCCAGCTTCACGATGTGCTGGGCCGAGTCCATGGCCGCGTGGAAGGTGGGGAAATTGACCACGCCCAGCACCTTGGCGCGCGGCAGCGCGCTGAGCTGCAGGGTGAGCGAGCGCGTGTAGGCCAGCGTGCCCTCGGCGCCTATCAGCAGATGGGCCAGGTTGACGCTGCCGTCGGCCGTGTAGGGCCGCTCGCTCTGGTTGTCGAAGATGTCGAGGTTGTAGCCCGCCACGCGGCGCATGACCTTGGGCCAGTGGGCGTGAATGTCCTCGCGGTGCTGTTGCGCCAGCCCGTGCACGAACTGCGCAATGCGCGCCGCGCGGCCCGTGGCCTGGGCGACGGGGCCGAAGTCCAGCAGCTCGCCATCGGCCATCCAGGCGCGGGCGCCGCGCACGTTGTGGACCATGTTGCCGTAGGCAATGGAGCGCGAGCCGCAGGAATTGTTGCCCGCCATGCCGCCCAGCGTGGCCTGGGCGCTGGTCGATACGTCCACCGGATACCACAGGCCGAGCTTCTTGAGCCGGGCGTTGAGGTGGTCCAGCACCAGGCCGGGCTCGACCTCGGCCGTGCCTGCATCGGGGTCCACCGAGAGGATGTTGCGCAAATGCTTGCTGTTGTCGATGACCAGGGCCGCGCCCGTGGTCTGGCCGCACTGGCTGGTGCCGCCGCCGCGCGGCAGCACGGGCACCTTGAGCTCGCGGGCGATCTGCAGGGCCGTGGCGATGTCTTCTTCGCAGGTGGGCACGAAGACGCCCACCGGCATGATCTGGTAGATGGAGGCATCGGTGGCATAGCGCCCGCGCGAGGCGGCGTCGAACAGGACCTGGCCGCGCGTGTCCGAGCGCAGGCGGCGCGCCAGCATCTGGCTGACATCGTCGGGCGGCAGCACGGTGCCGGGGGCGGGCACGGTGTCGTCGGGGGAAGCGGCAAGGCGGTGCGTGGATTCCATCAGCATGGCGGCTCTCATTCGTTCATGGTTCGTGGGTAGATCTGGCCTGCCTTGAGCAGGGCGATGACGGTGTCGCGCTTGTGCTCCAGGTGGGCCACCAGCACCTGGCGCAGCGCGGCGGCGTCGCGCGCCTGCAGCGCTTCCAGCATGCGTTCGTGCTCCTGGACGGCGCGCTTCCACTTGGCCGCGTCCTGGTTGGTGCGAAAGCGCAGCGACTGCACGCGGGCGTTGATGCGGCCATAGGTCTCGGCCAGCACGGGGTTGGCGGCGGCGCGGTTGATGGCCGAGTGGATCAGCGCATTGAGCCGGTAGTAGCCGGACAGGTCCTGGCGCGCATGGCTGGCCAGCATCTCGAAGTGCAGGGCGCGCACCTCGGCCAGTTGCTGCTCGCTGATGCGCTGCGCGGCCAGCTCGCCCGACATGCCCTCCAGCCCCGCCAGCACCTCGAAGGTCTGCAGCACATCGGCCTCGCCCAGGCGCACGGCCACGGCGCCGCGGTTGGGCACCAGGTCCACCAGCCCTTCGGAGGCCAGCAGCTTGATGGCCTCGCGCAGCGGCGTGCGCGAGACGCGCAGCTGCTCGCACAGCGCGCGCTCGTTGAGCTTGGCGCCGGGCGGTATGCGCCCTTCCACCAGCCAGGTGCGCAGCCGCGCCGCCACCTGGTCATGCAGGGCAAGCCGCGAAATCTCGATGATCTCCGCCATGGATTCTCCTGGTCGAATGAATTTTGCATTCATTTTTACGCAGGCATTTCTCAAGGCATTCATGGTTATCACCAAGGCATTTATGAATTTTGAATGCAAAAATTCGCAAACACCCTCCCCCGCAGACCGACCTGGCATTTCCTTGAAAGGGACGCACCATGCTCACGCTCGACAACCATCCCACGGGCCGCCACTTCCTCCAGATCCCCGGCCCCAGCCCGGTTCCCGACCGCATCCTGCGGGCCATGAGCCTGCCCACCATCGACCACCGGGGGCCGGAGTTCGGCCAGCTCGGCCTCAAGGTGCTGGCCGGCATCCAGCAGGTCTTCAAGACCCGGCATCCGGTGGTGATCTATCCGGCCTCCGGCACGGGCGCCTGGGAGGCGGCCCTGATCAACACGCTCAGCCCTGGCGACCATGTGCTGATGTTCGAGACCGGCCACTTCGCCTCGCTGTGGCAGAAGATGGCCACGCGCCTGGGCCTGTCCACCGAGTTCCTGTCCTATGGCGGCTCCGACGAGCATCTGCCCCAGGCGCCGGGCTGGCGCCATGGCGTGCAGGCCGGGCTGATCGAGGCACGGCTGCGCAAGGACACGGAGCGCCGGATCCGCGCCGTGTGCGTGGTGCACAACGAGACCTCCACGGGCGTGACCTCGGACATCGCCGCCGTGCGCCGCGCCATCGACGCGGCGGGCCACCCGGCCCTGCTGCTGGTGGACACCATCTCGGGCCTGGCCAGCGCCGACTACCGCCATGACGAATGGGGCGTGGACGTGACCATCAGCGGCTCGCAAAAGGGCCTGATGCTGCCGCCCGGCATCAGCTTCAACGCCCTGTCGCCACGTGCGCTGGAGGCCGCCAAAAGCGCGAAGCTGCCCAAGTCGTTCTGGGCCTGGGACGAGATCGTGGAGATGAACCAGACCGGCTACTGGCCCTACACGCCCAACACCAACCTGCTGTACGCCCTGTCCGAATCGCTGGACATGCTGCTGGCCGAAGGGCTGGACACGGTGTTTGCGCGCCACCAGCGCTGGGCGGCCGGCGTGCGCGCCGCCGTCCAGGCCTGGGGCCTGCCCATCCAGTGCGCCGATCCGCAGGTCTACTCGCCCGTGCTCACCGGCGTGATCACGCCCGAGGGCGTGGATGCCGACGCCCTGCGCCGCCTGATCCACACGCGCTTCGACCTGTCGCTGGGCGCGGGCCTGGGCAAGCTCAAGGGCCGCATGTTCCGCATGGGCCACCTGGGCGACAGCAACGATCTCACGCTGCTGGCCATGGTGGCGGGCGTGGAGATGGGGCTGAAGCTGTCCGGCATCCGTCTGGCCGGCAGCGGCGTGCAGGCGTCCATGGACTACTTCGCTGCCCACGCCGCAGCCGGTGCGCTGCGCAAGGCCGCCTGAACCCATCGGCCCCGCGCCGAAAACCCTTGGCAGAGCCGGAGCACATGGCTCGCCCCCTTGATCGTGGATTGCACCAATACCAGGAAATAACAGGAGACAAGAGACATGACATCGCCCCGCAACCGCCTGGCGGCAACTGCCGTCGCCACCCTCGCCGCCACCGCCCTCTGCGCCCTCTCAGCCCCTGCCGCCTGGGCGCAATGGAAGCCCGCCAAGTCCGTCGAACTCGTCGTGCCGTTTTCGGCCGGCGGCGCCTCGGACCAGATGGCGCGCGTGATCCAGGCCATCGTCACCAAGCACAAGCTGATCGAGCAGCCCGTGGTCATCCTCAACAAGGCCGGTGCCTCAGGCGCCGAGGGCATTCTGGATGTCAAGGCCTCGGCGCGCGACCCGCACAAGCTGCTGGTGGCCTCCACGGCCATCTTCACCCTGCCCATGGCCACGGCCCTGCCCTTCCAGTGGCGCGACCTGAATCCCGTGGCCATGATTGCCCAGGACCAGTTCGTGCTCTGGGTCAATGCCGAGACCGGCTACCAGACGCCCGCCGACTACCTGGCCGCCGCGCGGCAGGCCGGCGGCAAGTTCAAGATGGGCGGCACCAGTTCCAAGCGCGAGGACCAGATCATCACCGCCAACATGGAACAGGCCGCCGGCGTGAAGTTCACCTACATCCCCTACAAGGGCGGCGGCGAGGCCAGCACCCAGCTGGTGGGCAAGCACATCGACTCCAACGTCAACAACCCCAGCGAGTCCATGGCGCAGTGGCGCGCGGGCCAGGTGCGGGCGCTGTGCGTGTTCGACACGCAGCGCATCGAGTACACGGCCAAGGTCACGGGTAGCCAGGCGCTGTCGGACATCCCCACCTGCAGGGAGCAGGGCCTGGATGTGCAATACACCATGCTGCGCGGCTTCTTCCTGCCGCCCGGCACCACGCCCGAGCAGGCGCAGTTCTATGCGGGCGTGATGCGCAAGATCGTGGACACGCTCGAGTGGAAGGAGTACCTGGAGAAAAACGCGCTCAAGCCCGAGTACATGACGGGGCAGGCCTTCGTGGACTTCCTGGCCAAGGACGAGACGCGCCACCTCGACATCATGAAGAAGGCCGGTTTCCTGTCGGCCAGCGTGGCCGCCGCCGCAGCCAAGTGAGGGGCCGCGCCATGGACACCGCCATCCACCTTGCCCCGCCCTCCTCCAATGCAGCGGCAGCAGCGGCAGCAGCAGCCCCGGCCCAGCCCTCCAGCGCGGCCACCGAATCCATCCCCGCCACCGAAGCCCAGGCCCCCGGCCTGTCCCGCCGCCATGTGGAGTACGGAGTGGCCGCCGTGCTGCTGGCGCTGGCCGTGCTCGTGGTCTGGGACAACCAGCGCATTGGCGCGGGCTGGGGCGACACCGGCCCGCAGGCCGGCTACTTCCCGCTGCGCGTGGGCGCCGTGCTGGGCATCTGCGCCATCGCCGTCTTCGTGCAGGCGCTGCGCAGCCGCAGCCAGGAGCAGTTCGCCAGCTGGCTGCAGCTCAAGCGCGTGGCCCAGGTGCTGCTGCCGCTGACGGCCTACATCGCCGTGATCGCGCCGCTGGGCATCTACGCGGCCTCGGTGCTGTTCATCACGGGCTTCATGGTGTTTGCGGGCCGTTATCCCTGGTGGAAGGCCGTGGCGCTGTCGGGCTTCACCAGCGTGCTGCTGTTCTACGTCTTCGAGATCCAGTTCAAGGTGCCCCTGCCCAAGGGTCCGCTTGAAGCCTGGCTCGGCTATTGACCCCTGTCGCCGCCACGGAGCAACACCATGGACGAACTCCAATACCTTGCCCACGGCTTCGCGGCCGTCACCACCTGGCAGAACACGGGGCTGATGCTCACGGGCATCCTGCTGGGCATCGTCGTCGGCGTGCTGCCGGGCCTGGGCGGCCCCAACGGCGTGGCCATCCTGCTGCCGCTGACCTTCGGCATGTCGCCCACCTCGGCCATCATCCTGCTGTCGTGCATCTACTGGGGGGCGCTGTTCGGCGGCGCCATCACCTCGGTGCTGTTCAACATCCCGGGCGAGGCCTGGTCGGTGGCCACCACCTTCGACGGCTATCCCATGGCCCAGCAGGGGCACGCGGGGGCCGCGCTGACCACGGCCTTCACGGGCTCGTTCATCGGCGCCATCTCGGGCGTGATGCTGATCACCTTCCTGGCGCCGGTCGTGGCCTCGTTCGCGCTGCAGTTCGGGCCGCCGGAGTTCTTTGCGGTCTTCTTCCTGACGTTTTGCTCCTTCATCGGCATGGGCAAGGAGCCCAAGGCCAAGATCGTGGCCGCCATGGCCGTGGGCCTGCTGCTGGCAGCCGTGGGCATGGACACCATCTCGGGCGACCTGCGCATGACCTTCGGCTCCACGGAGCTGCTGCGCGGCTTTGATTTCCTGGTGGTGGTGATCGGCATGTTCGGCATCAGCGAGATCCTGATGACCATCGAGGAAGGCCTGGCCTTCAAGGGCAAGAAGGCCTCCATCGACCTCAAGGTGGTGTTCAGGACCTGGGCCCGGCTGCCGCGCTACTGGCTGACCATGCTGCGCTCGGCCCTGGTGGGCTGCTGGATGGGCGTGACGCCGGGCGGCGCCGTGGCGGCCAGCTTCATGGGCTACGGGCTGGCCAAGAAGTTCTCGCGCGACCCCGACAGCTTCGGCAAGGGCAACCCCGAAGGCGTGCTCGCCCCCGAGACCGCCGCCCACGCGGCCGGCACCTCGGCCCTGCTGCCGATGCTGGCCCTGGGCATTCCGGGCTCGGCCACGGCGGCCGTGCTGCTGGGCGGGCTGATGATCTGGGGGCTGCAGCCCGGCCCGCTGCTGTTCACCGAGCAAAAGGACTTCGTCTGGGGCCTGATCGCCAGCATGTACCTGGGCAACATCGCCGGCCTGGTCATCGTCATGGCCACCGTGCCGCTGTTCGCCGCCATCCTGCGCGTGCCGTTTTCCATCGTCGCGCCCATGATCCTCATGGTCTGCGCCATCGGCGCCTTCACCGTGCACGGCAATGCCACGGACATCTGGCTCATGCTGGTCTTCGGCGTGGTCGGCTACGTGTTCAAGAAGCTGGACTATCCACTGGCGCCCATGGTGCTGGCCATCGTGCTGGGCGACCGAATGGAAGACGCCTTCCGCCAGAGCATGCTCTCCAGCCAGGGCGAGCTGGGCATCTTCTGGCACAACGGCCTGTCGGGCACCATCACCACGCTGGCCCTGCTGATGCTGGTGTGGCCGCTGCTGGGCAGGCTGCGGGCGATGGCGTTCGGGGCGAGGGCTGTGGCGGCCTGAGAGGAGCCGTCTACAGCGAGTCAGCCTCCGCTTCCGGCCAGAGGCGGGGGAAGTAAAAACGCAGGGCGTGCAGCGGCACGCCCAGGCGCACTCTTCCATACGGTGAATCCGTCTCCAGCAGGCCGCGCTTGAGCAGTGCCGATACCTGGGCGGTGGCCAGCCGGTCACCCAACCCCAGCATGGCCTTGAAGTCGGCCCGATCCATCTCCGCCTGGGCCGCAAAAAGATAGTGCAATGCGCGCAATGCCTCGCTGCGCACGCCTTGGCGCACCACCCGTTCCTCATAGGCAAGGCATGCCGCCATGCGTTCCTTCATGCCGTCCAGCGACAGAAGTCCCTCCATGAAGCTCACTTGGTCCATGCACAGTTCCAGCACGTATGCGATCCAGTCGATCAACCCCAGTTCGGTCAGATTGCCACGGCCATCAAGGTCACCACGGCGCGGCTCGTCTGCGGCGGCAAGCAAGGCGTAATAGCGCTCCTGCGACCGTGCGAACCCCCTCAGGGGGGACCACAGACCATTGCTCAGGCCCATGTGGGTTAGTACGAGATGTGAATGCAGCCGGGCCACGCGCCCGTTGCCGTCCCGGAACGGATGGATCCAGGCCAGGCGCTGGTGCGCAGCGGCCATGGCCACCAACTGCAACTCGCCACGGCGCACGCCTGAGTAGAAGCTCGACCAGCGGTCCAGAAAAAATGGCAACTGCCCCGCTGCAGGCGCCGCATGCCTGCCCACGCTAACCTCCCGCGTGCGCCATCGACCCGGCTCGATGGCATCGTCGCCAAGGGCGCCGGCCTCCAGATCGGCCTGGGGCAGACGGGCGAAGAGATCCTGGTGGATATCGGCCAGCATCTGGGGGGTCCAGACCTGCGCATTCGTCCATTGCGTGGACCTGTACTCCAGTTGCTCTTCAGTGGCCATGTGCGCCAGCGCCAATCGCTGACGGCGGGCCTGATCTTCGTCCTGCGCATAGTCGTTGTGCAGGGCGCGCTCGATATCCAGCGGAAAGGTGTGCTGCCCCTCGATCCTGTTCGAGTAATACGAGTTCATGGCCCGAAGCAGCCGGCGCAGGCCTGGCAATGTGTCTGGTCGGAAGCGGCCGGCCAGCCGCTCACCCAACCTGATCAGGTCATGGGAGAGCTCCAGCAAAGGGCCCAGCTTGTGTTCCCCCGGCAGCAGCGGCTCCATCTGGGCAGGATGGTCGTAGAGCAGGAATTCTTGCGACATTGATCACCTATATAAGCAGCTGATTTATATAGATGAAATCCGTTTGGTGCGAGATATTTTGCGAGTTCTTCTGCAAGATTCCCTGACACGTCCCCTAGTCCCTGTACCGCTTCTTGCGAAACGCCAGCCAGGCGGCGATGACGGTGAAGGCGATCACGATGGACACCACGATCCAGAAGCCGTGCTCGTGCTCTGCCAGCGGTATGCCGCCCACGTTCATGCCGAACAGGCCGGCCAGGATGTTGATGGGCAGGGCCAGCACGGTGACCACGGTCAGCACGAAGAGGCTGTTGCTGTTGTCCTCGTTCACGGCGGCGGCCACTTCTTCCTGCAGCAGCTTGATGCGGTCCTGCAGGGTCTGCATGTCGCGCAGCATGAGCGAGAACTCCTCGCTCGCTGCGGCCAGGCCGCGCCGGTCTTCCTCGCCCATCCAGCCGGGGGGCTGCTGCAGCAGGCGGAACAGCGCGGCGGGCTCGGGCGCCAGCAGGCGCTGAAGGCGCACCAGCAGGCGGCGCAGCCGGCCCAGGTGGGCGCGCGGATGGTGGTAGCGCTGGGCCAGGATGGCGTCCTCGATGTCGTCCACGCGCGCCGTGGTCTCGCGCACCACCTTGACCAGCACATCGGCCTGGGTGCGCATCAGGTGCTCCAGCAGCTCGGCCGTGCTGGCGGGGCTGTCGCCGCGGCGCACGGCGTCGCGCAGGGCATCGACAGAGCGCAGCGGCTGGGTGCGCGCGGTGATGACCAGGCGCTCGTCCAGGCAGATCCACAGCGTGGCGATGTCGGCCGAATCGAAGTTGAACTCGAAGTTCACATCGTTGAGCACGGCGACCAGGCTGTCGTCGGCGCGCTCGATGCGCGTGGAGGTCAGGCCCTCGCGCAGGGCGGCATAGAACACGTCGGGCAGGCCCGCATGGCGCTGCAGCCAGCGCAGGGACTGGGTGTGGGTCAGGTTGAAGTGCAGCCACAGGAAATCGCGCCGGCCCGCATCGGACCGGGCTGCGGCATCGGCCAGCCACTGCGCGGCGGATGGCGCCGTCACGGCCTGCACGCACTGCCGTGTGTCACTGAAGAAGCGCCAGCCGCAGATCAGGCCTGCGTCTTCGTGGGCCTGTGCCAGGGGGGAGGCTGCATCGGTCATGGGGAGGAGGAAGCACCTGCGGAAGTGGCCTGCGCGGGCCGGGCAAGTGCGGGATTCTTGGCTGCGTCCATGACAGGGATGTGACAGCCGTCATCAGGGTGTCATGCACAGGCCCTTGCGTCCCCTCACCGCCCCTTCTCCGCCCCTCCCCTTGCCGCGACCCTGCATCAGCACATCACGACGTTCTCCAGCGAGAACGAGAAGGGGCGGGAATTCGCCCCCGAGCCGCCGCCGCGCATCACGATGTCGGCACGGGAGATGCCCAGCAGGGAGATTTCGGTGTTCATCTGGGAGACGATGGCCGAGTTCATGATCTGGCCCTGCTGGATGTGCGAGGCCACGCCGATCCAGATGCTGGGCTTGAATTCGAAGACGGCCTTTTGCCGGGGGGCAATCGCGGTCTTGACGGCCAGCAGCCTGCCGTCCTTGTAGCAGCTGGCGTTGATGGCGCCTTGGGGCAGCGCGTTGAGCACCTGCACTTCCTTGGAGCTGGCGCCGTAGCCTGCGGGCGCCAGGCGATCGCCGGCGGTGGACGGCGCCATCTGGAACTGCTGGCCGTACTGCGCCTCCAGCTGCGGCGTGCAGTTGCCATGGCTGTCGCTGGCGCCGACCTGCAGGCCCAGCGGAAAGGTGAACGGATGGTTGTCGCCCTGTCCGCAGTACTTGATGACGCGCCAGGCCACGGCAGGCGCATCGAGGTCGCTGGCGACGTTCTTCTGGAAGATGACGATCTGCGGGTGGTTCGCGTCGTTCGATTGGTTGAAGAAATTGAGTTGAACGCCCATGCATTCCTCCTGGTGGAACGAAAAGCGCTGCGGCATCCCCGGGCACTGCCTGCTGTCCCGCCACGCTTGCTGCGGGAGTCACTGTAGGGAACAACGGCCTTGCGGAGAATTACGCCCGATTACATCCCTGGGCTCACCCAGGCACGGCCCAGACCCGGTCCGCGCCCACGGCAAAGAGCTGGCGGCCTGGCTCGGGCGGCAGGCTGGCCATGCCGGTGAACAGGCCGAAGGCGGGCAGCAGGGTAAAGCCCGCGTGCACGGCAAAGCACGGCAGGCGCAGGGCGTCGCGGCCGGTGCCGCGCAGCACGATGGCGGGATGGACATGGCCGGCCAGCACATGCCAGGGCCGGGCCTGCTGCGCCTGCAGGTCCTGCGTTGGCGGCGGGGGGTGATGGCAGGCGGCGAACGGCCCCAGGTGCCAGGGCTCGTCCACGATGGCAAAGCCCAGCGCGGGCGGCGGATCGCCTGCGTGGCTGTCATGGTTGCCGCGCACCAGCACCAGTTCCACGGCCGCATGGCGGCTGCGCCAGCGGGCCAGTGCAGCCAGTACGGCAGGATTGCGTGCCTCGGCCGCGTGCAGGAAGTCGCCCAGCACCACGAGCCGCCGCACGGGCAGGCCCAGAAGAAGGGCCGACAGCCGCTCCAGGTTGCCCTGCGTGGTGCCCGCCGGCACGGGAATGCCGCGCGCGCGGAAGGTGGCGGCCTTGCCCAGGTGCAGGTCGGCGATGAACAGCGTGCCCTGGGCGGGCCACCACAGCGCATGCTGGGCCAGCAGGTGCACGGGCTCGCCGGCCAGGAACATGCCCAGGCTGCCGGCCAGGGCGTCGGGGGAAACAGGACTTGGCAACGGTGCGTGGCCTTTCATCAGCGGTGCAATGGTTCTACAGCAGCGGCAAGGGCCGCGAGGGCTTGCGCACGCGGCGCGGGCGGCGGCTGGCGGCATCGGCCTCGGGGCCGTCGGTGGCCTGCAGCGAGAAATCCAGCGTGCGGCGCACGGCGGCCGTGTCCTCGTCCACGGCGGGGGGCTGGTCTGCCTTGGGTTTTTTCCGTGGACGCAGCGGCGGATCGGGCGGGACCAGGTCCTGCGTGCGCGGCTCGCTGGCTGCACCGCCGGCGTCTGCCGCCTCGTGCAGCTGGGCCAGCATGCGCGCGATGCGGTCGGCCAGGTGCTCGTTGGTGAGCTTTTCGCGAAAGCGCTCCACCATGAGCGGGAAGGCAAACGGGCTGGGACGGCGCAGCGCGCTCACCACCAGCGTCTGCGCCTGCATGCGGCGCAACGCGGCCAGCAGCTGGGCGACATCGAGTTCCTGGCTCAGCACTTCCTCGTCGGCCTGGCGCAGCAGCAGGTTGCTGTCGTCGTACTTGCGAAAGACCTCGAAGAACAGCTGTGACGAGGCCTGCAGCTGGCGCGCACTGCGGCGCTCGCCCGGGTGGCTCTGGAAGATCAGGCCCGAGACGCGGGCGATCTCGCGGAAGCGCCGCCGCGCCATCTCGGTGGCGTTGAGGCTGGCCAGCACTTCGTGCAGCAGGGCATGGCGGGCGTGATGGGCGTCCTCACCCGCCAGGTGGGCATCGTCGGCGGCCTGGTCCCAGTGGCGGTCCGCATTGGCGGTGTTGCGCGTGGCGACCGCCTGGCTGGCGGACACGCGCCCGGGCACTGCCACGGCCTGCACCGGCTCGGCGCGCAGCAGTTCGGGCAGCATGGCGGCCCAGTCACGCTCGGTGGCGCTCAGCAGCTCCAGCCCGTAGTCGTTGACGGCGATGGAGAAGGTGCCCGTCTCGCCCTGGGCGGCGCGCCAGGCCAGCAGGCTGGCCAGGCCCATATGGGCATGGCGGCCTGCAAACGGATAGAGAAACAGGTGCCAGCCTTCGCGTGTGCGCAGGGTTTCGGCCAGCAGCGTGGCGGGCGTGGGCAGGGCCGACCAGCGCTGCTGCACTTCCAGCAGGGGGCGCACGCAGCGCAGCTCGGGCGAGTGGTAGTCGCCCGCCGCCGCCAGCGCCAATTGCTGCACCACGAAGTCGGCCAGCACGGTGGACAGCGGCATGCGCGCGCCGGCCCAGCGCGGCACGGTGGGCCGCGTTCTCGCGGCGCGGCGCACGTAGGCGGTCATGTCCTCGATGCGCACCAGCTCCAGCACCTGGCCCGCGAAGACAAAGGCATCGCCGGGCGACAGGCGCGACAGAAAGCTCTCTTCCATGCTGCCCAGCCGCGCGCCATGCAGGATCTGCACGCTCATGCTGGCATCGCTGACGATGGTGCCGATGTTGGCGCGGTGCCTGCGCGCCAGCCGCGCATCGGGCATGCGCCAGATGCCCTGTTCATCGGGCCGCACGCGCTGGTAGTCGGGATAGGCGGCCAGCGAGGGGCCGCCGCGGTGCACGAAGTCCAGGCACCACTGCCAGACCGCAGGCGCCAGCCCGGCATAGGCGATGGTGCGGCGCACTTCGGCATACAGCTCATCGGGCACGAAGCCGCCGCCCAGGGCCACGGTGGCCAGGTGCTGCACCAGCACGTCGGCGGGCTGGCGGGGGCTGGCGCGCATTTCCACCTGCTGCGCGCGCACGGCGGCGCGGGCGGCGGCCGCTTCCACCAGCTCCAGGCTGTGCGTGGGCACCAGGGTGATGCGCGAGGGCCGGCCCGGCGCATGGCCCGAGCGGCCCGCGCGCTGCAGCAGCCGCGCGATGCCCTTGGCCGAGCCGATCTGCAGCACGCGCTCCACGGGCAGGAAGTCCACGCCCAGGTCCAGGCTGCTGGTGCAGACCACGGCCTTGAGCGTGCCGGCCTTGAGCCCGGCCTCCACCCATTCGCGCACACCCCGGTCCAGAGAGCCATGGTGGATGGCCAGCAGGCCGGCCCAGTCGGGCCGGGCCTCCAGCAGCGCCTTGTACCAAAGCTCGGCCTGCGAGCGCACATTCACAAAGACCAGGGTGGAGCCGGCCGTCGCCTCCAGCTCGCGCACCACCGCCGGCAGCATGGCCAGGCCCAGGTGGCCGGCCCAGGAAAAGCGCTCGGGCCGGTCGGGCAGCAGGGTGTCCACCACCAGGCGCTTGTCCACCTGGCCCTGGACCAATACGCCGGGCCGCGGCTGGCCATGGTCGTCCAGGCCCAGCAGGGTCTGCATGGCCTCGTCCAGATTGCCCAGCGTGGCCGACATGCCCCAGACGCACAGCTGCGGGCTCCAGCCGCGCAGCCGCGCCAGGGCCAGCTGCAGTTGCACGCCGCGCTTGTTGCCCAGCAGCTCGTGCCATTCATCGGCCACCACCAGGCGCACGGAGCCCAGCAGCTCGCGCGCATCGGCGCGCGCCAGCAGCAGGGACAGGCTCTCGGGCGTAGTGACCAGCACGGTGGGCAGCTGGCGCGACTGCGCGCTGCGCTCGGCGCTTCCCGTATCGCCCGTGCGTGCGCCCACGGTCCAGCGCGCCAGCGCGGGATGGCCCTGGGCCAGCGCCTGCAGGGGCGTCTGCAGCGCCTTGAGCGTGTCGGCCGCCAGGGCGCGCATGGGCGTGATCCACAGCACGGTGAGCGGTGCGGAGGCCGGTTTTCGTTTTCCGGTGTGCGCCGGCATCGGGGTTTGCGGCGGGCCCGCAAGGGCCTGCAGCGCGCCCAGCCAGACCGCATAGGTCTTGCCCGCGCCCGTGGTGGCGTGCAGCAGGCCGCTGTGGCCCTGGGCCAGCGCCTTCCACACGGCGCGCTGGAAGGCAAAGGGCTTCCAGCCCCGTGCGGCAAGCCAGGCGGTGGCGAGGGGGTGGGGGGAACGGGTGGCCATGGCGCGGTGCGTCAAGGGTGGGTCACGGGTCGGAGTGCGGCAGCAGGGCCGCCAGCGTGTCGATGGAGTCGGCCTCCTGCACAGGCTTGTCCTCGCGCCAGCGCAGCATGCGCGGAAAGCGCACGGCGATGCCGCTCTTGTGGCGTGCGCTGCGTGCAATGCCCTCGAAGCCCAGCTCGAACACCAGGGTGGGCCGCACGCTGCGCACGGGGCCGAAGCTCTCCACCGTGGTCTTGCGGATGACGGCGTCCACGCGCGCCATTTCGGCATCGGTCAGGCCCGAATAGGCCTTGGCGAAGGGCACGAGGGCGCGGCCCTCGGTGCCGGGCGGCGCGTTCCAGACGGCAAAGGTGTAGTCGCTGTAGAGGCTGGCGCGACGGCCATGGCCGCGCTGTGCGTAGATGAGCACGGCGTCCACGCTCAGCGGATCGATCTTCCACTTCCACCACACGCCGCTGTCCTTGGTGCGGCCCACGCCGTAGGCGGCATCGCGGGCCTTGAGCATCATGCCCTCCACACCCAGGGAGCGGGCCTGCTCGCGAAGTTCGGCCAGGGCCTGCCAGCTGTCGCCTGCCAGCACGGGGCTGGGCAGCAGCGCCGGGTGCGCCACCAGGGCCACCAGCCGTTCCAGCCTTGCGCGCCGTTCATGCTGGGGCAAGGCGCGCAGGTCCTGGCCGCCCTCCTCCAGCAGGTCATAGGCCAGCAGCACCACGGGCAGCTCGCGCAGCAGCTTGGGGCCCAGGGTCTTGCGGCCTATGCGCTTTTGCAGGTCGGCAAAGGGGCGCACATGGGCGGGCGCCTCGCCCTGCTGCTCGGCCCAGACGACGATCTCGCCGTCGATCACGGTGCCCGCAGGCAAGGCATCGCCCATGGCCTGCAGCTCGGGGAAGCGCTCGCTCACCAGTTCCTCGCCGCGCGACCAGATCCAGGTGCCCAGCGCGTCACCGCTGCCGCGCCGCACGATCTGGGCGCGTATGCCGTCCCATTTCCACTCCACCACCCATTGGGACGGCGGGCCGAGCACGGCGTCGAACTGCTCCAGCGGCAACTGCAGCGGATGGGCCAGGAAGAAGGGATAGGGGTGGCCACGGGCTTCGCCCGAATGCGCGTCATCGCCCTCCTCCTCGCCTGCCACCAGCCGCAGGTAGTCGGCCGCCCCGGGCCGCGCGCCGATGTGGGTGTAGCCCATGAGCCGCTGGGCTATGCGCTTGGCATCCACGCCGCTGACGGCCGCCAGCGCCTGCGTGACCTGCAGCCGCGACACGCCGACCCGGAAGGCCCCCGTGATCAGCTTGAAGTAGACCAGCCGCTCATCGGCCGCCAGCCGCGCCCATTGCATGCGCAGCGTGTCCGCCATCGCCTCGGGCGCCATGCCGCGCAGCGGCAGCAGGTGGTCCGTGACCCAGGCGGCCAGGCCCAGGTCGTGCACGTCACCGGGCGGCGGCAGCAGCAGCGCAATGGTTTCGGCCAGGTCGCCCACGGCCTCGTAGCTTTCGTCGAACAGCCATTCGGGCAGGCCGGCCGCCTCGCGCGCCAGCTCCTTCAAGACCTTGGTGGGCACCAGCTGGCGCGGCTTGCCGCCGGCCAGGAAATAGACGGCCCAGGCCGCATCGGCAGGCGCTGCGGCGCGCAGATAGGCCTGCAGCGCGGCCTGCTTGTCACGGCTGGCGGTGCTGGCGTCCAGCGCGCGGTAGAGGGCGGCGAAGTCCTTCATGGGGCGGGCGCCTCATCCGGTGCAGCCTGGGCGGCGGCAGCCTCGTCCTCATCGCCGTATTCGGTCTGGAAGGCCTGGGCGTCCAGGCCCTGCTCGCGCAGCCAGCGCACCAGCACGGCCACGCTGCCGTGGGTGACGAAGACCCGCTCGGCGCCCGTGGCGCCAATGGCGTATTGCAGGCCGGGCCAGTCGGCATGGTCGGACATGACGAAGCCGCGGTCCACGCCACGGCGGCGGCGCGTGCCGCGCAGCTGCATCCAGCCGCTGGCAAAGGCATCGGCATGGCCGGGAAAGCGGCGCATCCACGGCGTGCCCTGCGCCGAGGGCGGCGCCAGCACCAGTGCGGTCTTGAGCCGTTGTGCATCCACGCCGGGGTCGGTGACGCGCAGCGTGGGCGGCAGGTCCACGCCCGCTGCGCGGTACACGGCATTGAGCGGCTCCACCGCGCCGTGCACGACGATGGGGCCGATGCCGCTGTCCACCCCGTGCAGGATGCGCTGGGCCTTGCCAAAGGCATAGCACAGCAGCACCGAGGGCCGGCCCTGGGCCGCGTTGGCCTGCCACCAGGCGTTGATGTCGGCCATGAGCTCGGGCTGGCGGGGCCAGCGGTAGATGGGCAGGCCGAAGGTGGATTCGGTGATGAAGGTGTCGCAGCGCACGGGCTCGAAGGGGGTGCAGGTGCCGTCGGCCTCGGTCTTGTAGTCGCCCGAGGCCACCCAGACCTGGCCGCCATGCTCCAGCCGCACCTGGGCCGATCCGAGCACATGGCCGGCCGGGTGCAGGGAGATGCGCACGCCGTGGTGATCGATGGCTTCGCCATACGGCAGGGTCTGCAGCGTGATGTCCGCGCCCAGCCGTGCGCGCAGCACGCCTGCGCTGTCGTCATGGGCCAGGTAATGGGCGTGGCCGGCGCGCGCATGGTCGGAGTGGCCATGCGTGATCACGGCCCGCTCCACGGGCCGCCAGGGGTCGATGTAGAAGTCGCCGGCCGCGCAGTACAGGCCTTCGGGGCGGGCCACGATCAGGTCGGCGGGCATGCGGGATCGGGGAAAGCAGTGCTCATGTCCCCATGCTAGTGGGGCAGTCGATGGGCGCGCGCTGGCCCGGAGCGCGGCAGGCTGTCAGCCTGCACCTACCCGCGCTGCCATGCTGCCGCAACTGGCCTGCGGCGCCCTGCAAATCGGGGAAGATAGCGCCCTGGCCCCTTCCTGCAGCCGGCCCGCCGGCTCCTTTTGATCCCACACGCACCGAACACGCCTCCATGAACAACTCCGTCGTCCGCATGTCCAATCTCTTCCTGCAGCTGGGCCTGGATGCCAGCGACCAGGCCATTGCCGACTTCATCCGCGCCCACCAGCTGGCCGCCGATGTGGATGTGGTGGATGCGCCCTACTGGAGCGATGCGCAGCGCCAGTTCCTGGCCGAGCAGCTCAAGGCCGATGCGTCGTGGTCCATCGTCGTGGACCAGCTCAGCGAGTCGCTGCACGAGGACGCCGTCAGGCGGCGCGCCGAAGGCCTGAGCTGAAGCGAGGCTGCCTGTCCACCCCGGTGGCCTGCATGGACGGCAGCCCCAGGCCGCGAACGGCCATGCCGCGCCAGGACGAAGGCTGTCGGCTCACAGTCCTCCAAAGAGGTGCCTGCCCCTCAGGCCCATCCGCGTCACAAAACTGAAACAGGGAGATCGTAACATTCCCTAACAATTTTGCGATGTGCATTCCATGGATGAGTCCCGCGCCTACCTGAGCGATTCCCGGCCCCGTTTCCGCCCACCCAGCGCCGCGGACCTGTGCACCCCCGTACCCTGCATGACCGCCGACGAGACCAACGAGAAGGTGCTCGAGGTCTTCACGCGCCACCGCGATCTGGCCAGCCTGCCCGTGGTGGAGGGCGACCGCCCCATCGGCCTGATCAACCGCAGCATCTTCCTGTCGCAGTTCAGCAAGCCGTTTCGCATGGAGCTGTACGGCAAGAAGAGCTGCATCGCCTTCATGGACAAGGAGCCGCTGGTGGTCGATGCCTCCACCGACATCGACACCCTGACCGTGAAGACCGTGGAGTACGGTGAAAAGGCGCTGACCGACGGCTTCATCATCACGCGCGGCGGCCTGTTCGCCGGCGTGGGCCACGGCCTGCAGCTGATGCGTGCGGTGGCGGACATGCAGGTGGCGCGCAACCGCCAGATCATGCACAGCATCGAATACGCCAGCGTGATCCAGCAGTCGCTGCTGCGCAGCTCGCGCGAGGCCCTGGCACGCGCCTGCCCCGGCGCCGACCTGGTCTGGGAGCCGCGCGACGTGGTCGGCGGCGACTTCTACCAGTTCAGCCAGGACGGCGATGGCTGGTTTGCCACCGTGGCCGATTGCACGGGCCACGGCGTGCCCGGCGCCTTCATGACGCTGATCGCCACCAGCAGCCTGGGCCAGGCCATCAAGGAACACGGCCCGCGCGACCCGGCCGCGCTGCTGGGCCATGTGAACCGCAGCGTCAAGCAGATGCTGGGCCAGCTCGACGGCAAGGACGGCACGCCGGGCTCGGACGACGGGCTGGACGCGGCCTGCTTCTGGTTCGAGCCCGCGCACCGGCGCCTGCGCTTTGCAGGCGCGCGCCTGTCGCTGTTCCTGCTGCGCCCCGGCGCCGAGGCGGTGGAGGTGGTGGACGGCCAGCGCAAGGGCGTGGGCTATGTGGACAGCGAATTCGACTTCGCCTGGAACAACATCGACCTGGAGCTGCCCGCAGGCACCCTGGTCTTCACCACCACCGACGGCCTGATCGACCAGGTCGGCGGCCCGCGCGGCATCACCTTCGGCAAGAAGCGCCTGCGCGAGCTGCTGCTGGAGCAGGCCGGCCGCACGCCCGCCGAGATCAACCGCGCCCTGCTGGACGCCCTGCAGGCCTGGCAAGGCGAGCACCACCGCCGTGACGACCTGACCTTCTTCTGCTTCAGAACCTGAATGCCTCCCATGCCCCAAGCACAGATCGCCGACAAGTACGGCAGCTTCTTCCACCTGGCGCGCCAGCACCAGGTGATCTTCTACTACGTGGGCTACTTCTCGCAGAACATCGTCGCGGCCATGGCCGAGGCCGTGCGGCTGCAGCTGGAAGTGGCCGGCGTGCCCGGCCCCACGCGGCGCAAGCTGTTCTCGTCCTTCGTGGAGATGGCGCAGAACATCATCCATTACTCGGCCGATGCACTGACCCCGCCCCACCAGGACGATGGCGAGCTGCGCCACGGCGCGGTCTGCATCCGCCGCGAGGACGACGGCAGCTTCGTGCTGCTGTGCGCCAACCCCATCGAGCCCGGCATGGGCGAGGCGCTGCGCGCCAAGCTCGACGCCCTGCGCAGCATGACCCTGGACGAGATCAAGAAGGCCTGCCGCCAGTCGCTGCGCGACGACGCGCCCGAAGGCAGCAAGGGCGCGGGCATGGGTTTCCTGACCCTGGCCCGCGATGCGCGCGAGCCGCTGCAGTTCGACTTCGATCCCGCCCAGACCGTGGACGGTCGTCCCGTCTTCTACCTGAAAGCCACGCTCTGAGCCGCACCGGCCAGCCAGGAACGCTCCGGCACCGGACCTGGACAGGCCGGGCGCGCAGGCACGGACAACGCACCGAGATCACGCATGGACAACCTCTACATCGCTCCGACCCCCAGCTCCCCGGAAGTGGACTTCCGGTTCGACACGCACACGCTGCACCTGCGTGGCGAGTCCTATCCGGAGAACGCCGCCGCCTTCTATGGCGGCATCCTCACCCGCCTGCAGGACTACCTGGCCCTGGCGCAGCCCGCGCAGCAGCAGGCACCGATCCAGGTGCACATCGCGCTGGCCTACTTCAACAGCTCCAGCACCAAGATGCTGTTCAACCTCATCGAGGCGCTGAGCGAGGCCGCCGAGGCCGGCCGCACCGTGGCCCTGCACTGGTACTACGACGAGGAAGACGACACCATCTGCGAATTCGGCGAGGAGCTGCGCGACGACTTTGCCGCCATTGCCTTCACCGGCCATCCCGTGAAGGCCGCGTGATGGACACCGTGGCAGCACCCGCCGCCTGCGCCGCTCCTGCAGATCTTTTCGATGCCGAGCACCGGGCCCTGCTGGCGGCCCGCGCGGCCCACGAGCTGGGTGAGGAAGCCGGCGCCCGGGCCTGCCACCAGGCCCTGGGCGCGCTGCTGGCCGCCTATGACCGCCTGCTGCGCGAAACGCGCCGGCTGGTGCGCCGCAGCGACCGCGCCGAGCTGGAGATGACCCAGCTCAACCAGCGCCTGCAGGAGCTGGCCGGCGAGCTGGAGTACCGCGCCACGCACGACCCGCTGACCGGCGTGCTCAACCGCGCGGCCATCATCGAGCGCGTGAACCGCCACTTCACCCAGCAGGGCCTGGCCCTGATCGTGCTGGACATAGACCACTTCAAGCGCGTGAACGACAGCTTCGGCCACCCCGTGGGCGACAGCGTGATCCTGGGCGTGGTGCGCTGCCTCAAGGCCGCCGTGCCGGACACGGCCCACATCGGCCGCGTGGGCGGCGAGGAATTCACCGTGCTGCTGCCCCAGCACGACAGCGACGGCGCCGTGCGGGTGGCCGAGCAGGTGCGCGCCGCCATCGAGGCCCATCCCTTCGGCCTGCCCGACGCCAGCTGCATCACGGCCAGCTTCGGCGTGAGCTGGCGCCCGAGCGGCGGCCGCTTCGACGAGGCCTACAGCCTGGCCGACGAGGCCCTGTACGCCGCCAAGCGCAGCGGGCGCAACCAGGTCGTGCGCGCGGCAGACCATGCCACGGCCTGAGCGGCGCGGACACAGACAGGGCTGAGGCATGAGTTTCGTGATGCGCGCACGGGCGCCCAGGGCGCCCGCCCCTGCTTCCGCCCTCCTGCAGCCGGCTCTGCAGCCGCCCCCGCCATCGCCCGTGCCCGGGCCTGAATGGCGGGTACTGATCGTGGACAGCGACCCCGATGTGCACGCCGCCTTCCGCCTGGCGCTGGAAGGCCACAGCCTGTTCGGCCGGCCGCTGGTGTTCCTCTACGCCCGCTCCGGCACGCAGGCACGCAACCTGCTGCGCAGCGAGCAGGACCTGGCCGTGGTGGTGCTCGACGCCGTGACCGACGGCACGGGCGCCGGCCTGGACCTGGTGGACTTCATCCGCTACACGGCCGGCCTGCGCAACAGCCGCATCGTGCTGCGCACCGGCCGCCCGGGCCAGGCGCCCGATCTGGAAACCCTGCTGCGCTACGACATCA
The DNA here is from genome assembly GCF_001571325.1 of Delftia tsuruhatensis NBRC 16741. GTDB lineage: Bacteria > Pseudomonadota > Gammaproteobacteria > Burkholderiales > Burkholderiaceae_C > Comamonas > Comamonas tsuruhatensis. The sequence continues at coordinate 170,423 of NZ_BCTO01000023.1, read as the reverse complement.
ACGACTGCCGCACCAAGACCGAACTCACGCCCGACCGCCTGCTGGCCATCGTGGTGACCGCCGTGCGCTCCTACGAGCAGCTGTGCGCCATCGAGGCCAACCGCCGCAGCCTGGAGCTGATGGTGCGCTCCAGCGCCTCGCTGCTGGAGGAAACCAACCTGCACGCCTTCGCACGCGGCGTGATCACCCAGCTGGCCACCTTGCTGGGCGTGGCCAGCGAAGGCCTGGTCTGCTCGGAGGGCACGCACCCGGCCGAGCCCTACCGCGTGCTCGCGGCCACGGGGCCATTCGCCCGGCTCATCGACCAGCCCATCGCCACCGTGCTGGCCTCGCGCGGGCTGCGCCTGCTGCGCCAGGCGCTGCAGACCCGCCGCAACATCTATGGCGTGCAGCGCGGCGTGGCCCTGTACATAGGCCGGGGCGACGAGCAGGACATGGCCGTGTTCATCGACGCGCCGGCCTCGCACAGCGCACTGGACCGCCAGCTGCTCGAAGTCTTCTGCGCCAACTTGCGCACGCTGCTGCACAACCGCGGCCTGCTGGAGCGCCTGCACCAGTCCGCCTACTTCGACCCCCTGGTCTGCCTGCCCAACCGCGCCCACTTCGTGGAAAAAGTGGACGAATGCGTGTGGCGCGGCACGCAGGACCATGTGCTGGCCCTGGTGGACATCGACGACTTCAGCGCCACCAACGACGTGATGGGCCACCGCTTCGGCGACCGCCTGCTCGAAGCCATGGCCCGCCGCCTGGCCGGCGCCCTGCCCGCCGGCGTGCTGCTGGCGCGCGTGGGCTCGGACACCTTCGGCATCCTGGGCCCCACAAGGGAAGTGGCACTGGGCCAGCTGCTTGACTGCGCGCGCCAGCCCCTGGCCGTGGACGGCGTGCCGCACAAGGTCTCGCTGACCTGCGGCTACGTGCACCTGCCCCGTGAACGCCAGGCCGGCACCGACCTGGTCAAGGACGCCACCATCGCCCTCAAGCGCGCCAAGCGCGACCACCGGGGCCAGCTGCTGGAGTACTCCGAGCACATGGGTATGGAGGCACGCGACCGCGCCCTGCTGCTGTCCGACCTGCGCGCCGCCATCGACGGCGCCCAGCTCTTCCTGGTCTACCAGCCCCAGGTGGACCTGGAAACCCATGCCCTGGTCGGCCTGGAGGCCCTGCTGCGCTGGCCACGGCAGGACGGCAGCTTCGTGCCGCCCGACCGCTTTATTCCCGTGGCCGAGCATTCGGGCCTCATCGTGCCGCTGGGCCAATGGGTGCTGGCCACGGCCTGCCGTACCATGCGCGAACTGCTGGACGCCGGCCGCGCGCCCAGGCGCATGGCCGTCAACGTCTCCACCGTGCAGCTGCAGGACCCGGGCTTCCTGCAGACGGTGCGCCATGCCCTGGCCGAGCACGGCCTGCAGGGCGCGCAGCTGGAGCTGGAGATCACCGAGTCGGTGGCCGTGCTGCCCACCCAGCTGCTGCAGGCCACGCTCAGCGCCCTGCGCACGCTGGGCGTGACCATTGCCATCGACGACTTCGGCACCGGCTACTCCTCGCTGAGCTACCTGGAGCGCCTGCCGCTGGACCGCATCAAGATCGACCGCAGCTTCGTGCGCCAGCTTGGCGAATCACAGGAGGCGCGCATCGCCGAAATGATCGCCCAGCTGGGCCGCAAGCTCGGCCTGCAGGTCCTGGCCGAAGGCATAGAGGACGCCAGCGCCTGGCAGGCCCTGCGCACCATGGGCTGCCAGGAGGGACAGGGCTATCACATTGCCCGGCCGATGGACAAGGGCCAGTTGCTGGGCTGGCTGGGCCAGCGCAATGAAGCGCTTCAGCGGCAGCCTGGCACCTCTGAGTTCCCCTGAGGCGGGCAGGCCGCGCCCTGCTCCCTCCCTACCTACCTGCACACCGCAGGAAACCCATGCCGCCTGGCCGCCCACACCACGGCCAGCGATGCGCCCAGCAGCACCAGCAGCACGGGCGTGAAGGCGCCCACGCCCATGCGCGCCAGCAGCAGGCCGCCCACGATGCCGCCGCCGGCAATCGCCAGGTTCCAGGCCGTGACCAGCATGGACTGCGCCACGTCGGCGGCCTCGCCCGCCGTGTGGGCAATGGCAGTCTGTAGCAGCGTGGCGGCGCCGCCAAAGGCCAGGCCCCAGACGGCCACCGCCGCATACACCAGGGCCGGCGCATCTGCGGCCACGCCCAGCATCAGCGTGGACAAGGCGAACAGCGCAATGCTGGCCAGCGTGAGCGCACGCAGGTGGCGGTCGATCAGCACGCCGGTGATCCAGATGCCCAGCACGGAGGTGGCGCCGAACACCAGCAGCACCAGGTCCGTGCGCGCGGCCATGCCCGCCACCGCCAGGAAGGGCGCGATATAGGTGTAGAGAATGTTGTGCGCCAGCACGAAGGCCAGCACCACGAACAGCACGGGGCGCACGCCCGCCAGGGTGAACACGCGCCGCAGCGGCAGGTGGCGGCCTGCCGCCTGCCCCGCGAAGTCGGGCAGGCGGGCGCGCACCCAGACCATGAGCGCCAGCGCCAGCACGCTCATGAGGCCGAAGCACAGCCGCCAGCCCACCCACTGGCCCAGCACGGTGCCGGCCGGCACGCCCAGCGACAGCGCCAGCGGCGTGCCCACCATGGCAATGGCGATGGCGCGGCCCTTGAGATGGCCGGGCACCATGCGTGCCGCGTAGCCGGCCAGCAGCGCCCAAAGCAGCCCGGCCGAGACCCCCGCCAGAAAGCGCGCCACCAGGGTCAGCGCAAAGTGCGTGGACAGAGCCGTGACCGTGTTGGCGACGACAAAGCCCGCGATCGCCGCCAGCAGCAGGGGGCGGCGGCGCATGCCCTGCGTGGCGGCCGTCAGCGGTATGGCGGCCACCAGGGAACCTATGGCGTAGAGGGTGACGGTCTGGCCCACCCAGGCCTCGGTCACGGCCAGGCCCTGGGCCATCTGCGGCAGCAGGCCGGCCGGCAGCGCCTCCGTCAATATGGTGATGAAGGCTGCCATGGCCAGCGCCAGCAGGGAGGCAACGGGCAGGCGGTCCTGGCTTGTTCCGTTCATTGCGGCTCTCCCGAAGCCCCGTGGACCTCACAAACCCCGTAGACCGCGTCGCGCAAATCGTTGACGAAGCGCCCCGACATGCCCTCGTACAAGGTGTTGGTGAAGGCCACGACACTGAGTTCCTGTGCCCGGTCCACGAACCAGGAATGCCCATAGGCCCCGCCCCAGCGCCAGGTGCCCGCCGACTCGGGCGACGCGGCCAGCGCCGGATCGCGCAGCACGGAAAAGCCCAGTCCGAAGCCGAACCCGGGCGCATCGGGCAGCTCCAGCCCGCCCGTCTGGTCGCGCGCCATCTCGGCGACCAGCGCGTCGGGCAGGAGCGTGCCGCCGCCCTGGCGCAGGGCCTCCAGCAGGCGCAGGAAGTCGCCGGCCGTGCCGGCCATGCCCGCCCCTCCCGAGGCAAAGGCCCGCGCATTGAAGATGCGGGCCGGGCTGAACGGGATGCCGATGGCGCCCTCGAAGGGCGACACGGTCTCGCCCTCGGCCAGAGGATGGGGCTGCGGCACATCGCTGACATAGGCCGTGGCCACGCGCCGTGCGGCCAGCGCATCGGTCACGGCAAAGCCGGTATCGGCCATGCCCAGCGGCCCGGCCACAAGGTCGCGCACGGCCTGCTCCAGCGGCCTGCCGTGCACCTGTTCGATGAGGGCGCCCAGCACATCGGTGGCCAGCGAGTAGCCCCAGGCCGTGCCAGGCTCGTACCGCAGCGGCACGCTGGCGATGCGGCGCAGGTTCTCCGCCAGGCTGATGCCCGAGCCATCCATGCCGTCCGATACACCGGCCAGCGCATAAGGGCCCTGTGCGTCGGCCTCGAAGAAGCGGTAGCCCAGCCCCGCCGTGTGGCTGAGAAGCTGCCGCGCGGTGATGCGCGCCGGCCGGCCATCGGCCAGCCGGGGCCGGAACTGCGGCAGCCAGCGGTCCACGCCCTCATCCAGACCGAGCCGGCCCTGCGCCACCAGCACCAGGGCCGCCGCCGAAACAATGGGCTTGCTCGCCGAGGCCAGGCGGAACACCGTGTCCACGGCCATGGGCAGGCCGCGCTCGCGGTCAGCCCAGCCGGCCGCCTGGCGGTGGACCAGGGCACCGCCACGCGCCACCAGCACCACGGCGCCGACCAGGCGCTGCGCCTCAAGCGCCTGCCGGACCACGGCCTGGATGCGGTCGGACAGGGGCGAGTTCAACGGGGCTGCAGGCAGCGCAGCGGGTGCAGCAGATGCCGCAGAAAGAGCAATCGTCATGGGGATTCCCGGGATCAATGAACAGGGTCCTGACGATAGAAAGCCCTCGATTAAAGAAAAAGTGGGGTAGATTTCCGGGTTATGCGGAGCTTTCTGTCCGCAATGAAGGAGTGGCCTTGGACAGCCTCAACGGTTTCCTGGTGTTCGTGCAGGTCGCCGAGACCCGCAGCTTCGTGGCGGCAGGCCGGCTGATGGGAGTCTCGGCATCGGCCATCGGCAAGAGCGTGGCGCGGCTGGAGGACCGGCTGGGCGTGCGCCTGTTCCACCGCAGCACGCGCAGCATCACGCTGACGGCCGAGGGCACGCTGTTCCTGGAGCGCAGCCGGCGCATCCTGGCCGAGATCGAGGCCGCGCAGCTGGAGCTGTCGCAGGCCAGCGCCGCGCCGCGTGGCCGGCTGCGGGTCAGCCTGCCCCTGGTCAGCTCGCTGGTGCTGCCGGTGCTGGGCGAGTTCATGCGCGCCTATCCCGAGATCGAGCTGGACCTGGACTTCACGGACCAGCTGGTGGATGTGATCGAGGAAGGCTTCGATGCCGTGGTGCGCACGGGCGCGCCCGCCGACTCCCGGCTGTCCGCGCGCCGGCTGGGCGCCTTCGGCTACCTGCTGGTGGCCTCGCCCGGCTATCTGGCGCAGCGCGGCACGCCCCGGGTGCCCGAGGATCTGCTGCAACACAGTTGCCTGCACTACCGCTACCCCCACAGCGGCAAGCTGGAGCCCTGGGTGCTGCGGCGCGCAGCGGGCGCGCCCGAGCTGCAACTGCCCACCTCCATGATCTGCAACAACATCGAAACCCGGCTGTGCTTTGCGCTGCAGGGCCTGGGCATCGCCTACCTGCCGGATTTTTCCATCCGCGAGCCGCTGGCCGACGGCCGGCTGCAGCCCGTGCTGGCGGACTGGATGGAGCACACCAATGTCTTCCACGTGCTGTGGCCCGCCAGCAGGCACCCCTCGCCCAAGCTGCGGGCACTGGTGGACTTCCTGTGCGCGCGGGTGTTTCCACAGGCGCAGCCCGGGCAGGTCCAGGACGCTGCCAGGACCGGGGCGCCCAAGACACCCAAGACACCCCAGACATCCGGGACGCGCGGATAGGCTGCGCGCCGGCTGCTGCCCTGACTTGCTGGCTATCGCGCAGGCCCCCATCTGAGTTAGCATGCTTATAGAGCGACGTATTCACAGAGTCATATCGGTTGCTCTGGCCCACCGGCAGGCAGGACCTGCGTCTCGAGCGCTGTGGCGTGCGGGGCGCTGTATCGGTGGGCCATTGCGGTTGACAGCTGGCGTTGCAGATCTTTTTTCTTGTCTCGCTGCGTTGCATGTCTTCTCGTTCCACCGCTATCCATCGTCCCGCCCTTTCCTCGCGCTCGCACGCAAGAACATCGTTGGCCGTCATTGCAGGCGTCTGCTTGATGGCGCTCGCAGCGGGGCTGTACTGGGCCGCGTTGCTGGCCAGCCACCAGTACATGCAGCGCTACACACAGGATCAGGCATGGCTGCGCGTCTCGCAGATGTCCCAGGCGGTTTCCGCGCAGGCCGGGACCATGCTGTCGGGCCTGAACTATTCCCTGCGGGACCTGGCCCAGGACTACGAGTCGGGTGACTCCGAGGCGTTCGGGCGGGCCGTCGCCAGCGTCCAGGAGGCCTATCCGCCCGGCACCATCGTCCAGGTGGCCGTGGCCGATGCGAAGGGCCAGGTGGTGTATTCGAGCCTGGCAGCCTCGGAGCCGCCTGCGCAGGGCGTGTCCATTTTCGACCGCGAACATTTCCAGGCGCATCTGAAGGGCCTGACGCAGGGAACCTTCATTGGCCGTCCGGTACAGGGACGGGTTTCCGGGCAATGGGGTATCCAGCTGAGCCGCGCCCTGCACCACCGTGGCGCGTTTGCGGGCGTGCTGGTGGTGTCGCTGTCGCCGCAGTACCTGTCGCGGCAGTTGCAGGCCATCTTCGACAGCCCGCGCGACGTGATCTTGCTGCTGCGCGAGGACGGCACCTATCTTGCACGCTCGCAGAACCAGGATCGGGTGCTCGGGCGCCAGTTGCCCGCGAAGCGGGTGGCGCTGTTTGCCCCCGATGTCACGCATGGCACCTACGAGGTGCTGGCGAGCACCGACGGAATACAGCGCATGTATGCCTGGAGCCGCGTCAGCGGCTTTCCGATACTGGTGAGCACGGGGCTGGACCACGAGGCCGTGTTCGGCCCGCTCAACGAGACCATACGGCAGAGCCTGTGGCGCAACGGCATAGGCACGCTGCTGATTTTTCTGGGCGGGATGCTGACGGCCTGGCTGGCGTTCCAGCGCTGGCGGGAGGAGGACCAGCGGGTCCAGTCCGAAGAGCGCTTTCATCTCCTGTCGCAGGAAGTGCCGGGCGGCCTGTTCCAGTACAGCTGGGACCCTGCCGGCCACTATGCCCTGTCGTTTGCCAACCCCGGCTTTTATGCCATGCACTGCATCGATCCGGATACGGCAGACCCTGCCTTGCAGGACCTGGCACAGCGGGTTCATCCGGAAGATATCTCCGCGCTCAGGCGGTCCATCGACGAAGCGATGCGCAGCCAGGGGGACTGGGCCTGCAAGTACCGCGTACAGTCCGCCGATGGCTCCGTGCGCTGGCTGCAGGGCCATGCACGCCCGCAACGCACTGAAGACGCAACCGTGCTCTGGCATGGCTACATCCTCGATGTCACCCAGGACGAAAGCCTGCGCAAGGCGCTTCACGAGAGCGAGGAGCGGCTGCGGCTGACCATCGGTGCCGTGCGTGACGGACTTTGGCAGTGGGACCGCGAACACGACCAGGTGCTGTGGGATGCCCGCTGCTACCAGATGCTGGGCATGCCGGACCAGGCACTCGGTTCGTTCACCGTGGCCGGCTTCATGCATCTGCTGCACCCACTGGACCAGCCTCGCGTCCAGGAACGGCTCAGGCGCCACCTCGAACACGGCGACCCATTCCGTGTCGAGATGCGCATAAGGCAGGCCGATGGCTCCTGGCGATGGATCGAATCGCGCGGGGAAGTGACCCTGCGCGATGCCGACAACAAGGCACTGCGCATGCTGGGAATGCACACCGATATCCAGGAACGGGTGGAGCAGACCCATATGGTGAGCGCCCTGCTGGAGCGCGGAAGCGCCCTGGTGCTTGTCGCCAGCCATCGCCGCAGCATCGTCTACGCCAATGCCCGGGCAGCCGAGTGCTTCGGCCTTGCCGCGGGCGCGCTCGAGCCGCAGTGCTCATTCCAGCAGCTGCATCCGTCCAGCGACAGTTTCGACAGCTTCGCATCGCTGTACGAGCGCCTGAGCCTGAAGGGCACGGTGCGTACCGAGTGGGCACTGAAGGTCAAGGGCGGCCACATGCGCTGGTTCGACATGCAGGGGGCACTGCTGGATCCCGAAGACCCCCAGGGCAATGTGATCTGGACACTGTTCGACGTAGATGCCCGCCATCAGGCGGAAAGCGCATTGCACCAGGTACAGCAGCGGCTGGAGGCCATCATCGAGAAATTTCCGTCGGGCATCCTGGTGACCGACGATGCGGGGCAGTGCATCAGGGCAAGCAACGCAATGCTGGTGGACCTGTTCGAGCTGCCGCTGTCCGCCACGGACCTTGTGGGGAAAAGCCTGCAGACTTTGCTGTCCTATTTGCCCCCGGCCATGGCAACGGCCTTGCAGCCTGCGCCGCAACCGGGGGCAGGTGCCCTGTCGCAACGAACGATCTTTGCCCTGTCCAACGGCCGCCATATAGAAACGGAGCTGCTGCCGCTTCGCAGGCAGGAGCGGCTGCTTGGCTACTGCTGGGTATTCCACGACGTGACCGACTACAAGAGGCGCGAAACGCAACTCGAAGCCCTGGCATTGACCGATGCGCTCACGGGTGCCAGCAATCGGCGGGCCTTCATCACGCGCATGGAGTCGGAGCTGGAGCACCTGCGCCTGGGACTGAGCCATCCGTCGGCACTGATCATGCTGGATATCGACCATTTCAAGCGCGTCAACGACAGCTTCGGCCATGGCGTGGGCGACGAGGTGCTCAGGCATCTGGTGATCGCGGTGTCCAAGCAGCTGCGCCAGGGCGACATGCTGGGCCGGCTGGGCGGCGAGGAATTCGCCGTCTTGCTGACGGACGTGGACGCCCCGACCGCACTGCGGCGCGCGGAGAACCTGCGTGAGGCCGTGGCGGCGCTGGCCGTGTCCGTACAGGGCCAGGACAGCCCGATCCGCTTCACCGTGAGCCTGGGCGTATGCCTCATGGACGAGGGCGAGGCATCGGTCGAGCGCTGCCTGGAGCGGGCCGACGCCGCCATGTACTTCTCCAAGCGCAATGGCCGCAACCGCACCACGTGCTGGACGCCCGATACCCCCGTGATTTCAGACGCCAAGTGAACGCGATGCCAGTGCCGCGACACGCCCGTGCGCCCGGGCAAGGCGATGTGTCAGCTACCCGGCCGCCTCACTCATCGCCGGGCACTCCGTAGCTGGGCGCGGCCGTGGGATCGATGGCGCGCGTCTGGTAGTCCTGCATCTGCGGCGCGTAGGCGGCCCAGAGGCCTTGCAGCGCGCCGATGGGATCTTGCTCGGACCAGTCCACGCGCAGGTCCGCCATGGGCCAGCTGTGCTCGCCCGCCACCTTGAGCGCGGCCGAATGCACGGGCCCGGCCTCGCCGCCCGCGGCCATGGCGGCCTGCATGGCGGCCAGCAGGCGCTCGGCCAGCGGCAGCGCCGCGCTGCGCTCGAAGGCCGGCACCATGGCCTCGATGGTGCGTTCGCTGGCCAGCAGGTTGCCCGCCGCCACGCACTGCCGCCCCACGGCGCTGGTGAAGATGCCCAGGGCCTGGCTGCCGCTGAAGACGCCGGTGCGGCCCTGCGCGTCCACCACGGTGACCTGGCGGTACTGGGGCCAGCTGCCGTCGTCCAGCGCCTGGCGCAGCGCGGCCTGGGGGTCGGCGCCCTGCTCCAGCAGGTCCAGCACGCGCGGGCCCAGGGCGGGCAGCGTGATGTTCTGCGTGGACACCACGCCCACGCCCGCGCGCACCCAGGGGCAGCGCGCGCCCACCGCAATGCTGGACGAGCTGATGGCCACGCCCAGCTGCCCGGTGCGCTCGCAGCGCCCCACAATCGAAAAAGTCATGGTTTCTTCCTCCTGCCGATGCGGCTGTACCAGGTGCTTGCTTTGGTTGACGCTCAGGCGCTGGCCGGCGGCTGCCAGTCATCGGGGATGACCGCGATCACGTCGATCTCCATCAGCCACTGCGGCTGCCCCAGGGCCGAGATGCACAGCCCCGTGGAGATGGGAAACACGCCCTTGAGCCACTTGCCCACTTCCCGGTAGACGGGCTCGCGGTAGCGCGGGTCGATGATGTAGGTGGTGGTCTTGACGATGTGCGACAGGTCGCTGCCCGCTTCCTCCAGCAGCTGCTTGACGTTCTTCATCGCCTGCTCGGCCTGCTTTTGCGGATCGCCCAGGCCGACCAGGTTGCCCTCGAAATCGGTGCCGATCTGGCCGCGCACATAGACGGTGTTGCCGGCGCGCACGGCCTGGCACAGGTCGTTGTCCAGCGACTGGTTGGGATAGGTGTCCTTGGTGTTGAACATGCGGATGCGGGTATGGGTGGGCATGGTCTGGCTCCTGCAGGGGGTGGATGGGAAGGTGTCTCAGAGCGCGCTACCTGCTACCTGCTGCGGGCGGCGGCGTCGTAGTCGCTGTAGCGGCGCTGCTTGGCGATGTGGTCGGCCACGAACTTGGCGTCATGCCACACGCCCCAGATGAAGGACGAGCCACGGCGCGACAGCCAGGGCAGGCCCAGGAAGTAGATGCCCGGCTCATGGCCCACGCCGCGGTGGTGGCGTGGCTTGCCGCCGGGCTCGAAGCTGTCCACCTGCAGCCAGCTGAAGTCCACCCTGTAGCCCGTGGCCCAGATGATGGAGGTGATGCCTGCGGCGGCCAGGTCGAGTTCGCGCAGCGGATGGGTCATGCACTCCGGATCGGGCAGGCGCCTGCGCGCCTCGGGCTCCTCGGGCAGGTCCAGGCCGTTGCGGCGGATGTAGTCGTCGGCCGCATCCAGCATGGCCAGGTAGTTGGCGTCGCCGTTGGCGATGTTCTCGGCCAGGTCGTCCCTGAAGCGCACCCTGCCATCGGCGAAGGACTCGGTCAGCCCCACCAGGGTGATGCCCTGGTGTCCCAGCGCGCGAAAGTCCACGGTGTGGCCCCCGCGCGCGCCGCTGACGGCAATGGTGACATGCTCGCGGCCGGGCTTGGCAATGGCCGCATCCCATTCGCCCAGCACGCCCAGCCACCAGCAGAAATCACGGCCGCGGTAGGCGCGCGGCGGCCGGTCATGGGCGCCCACCGACAGGAACACCTTGCGGCCCGCGCGCTGCAGTTCGTCAGCGATCTGCACGCCCGAGGAGCCTGCGCCCACCACCAGCACGGCGCCTTCAGGCAGCTGCGCGGGGCGGTGGTAGTGCGCGGAATGGATCTGCAGCAGGCGGCCATCGGCGGGTGCAGCGGGCGCAGCCGGCGCTATCGGCGGGATCACCGGCACCTGGAACGGCCCCGTGGCCGCGATCACGTTGCGGGCCTCGATCACGCCCTCGGACGTTTCCACCGTGAAGCCCGGCCGGCCCTGGTTGCGCGTGACCCGCCTGACCTCCACGCCGGTGCGCACGGGCGCCTTGATCTGGCGGACATAGTCCTCGAAGTAGTCGGCCACCTCGTCCTTGCCGGGAAAGCCGTCGCGGTCGCCCTTGAACTCCAGGCCCGGAAAGCGGTCATGCCAGGCCGGCCCGTTGGCCACCAGCGAGTCCCAGCGCCCCGTGCGCCAGGCCTGGGCGATGCGCTGGCGCTCCAGCACCAGGTGCTCTACGCCAAGCTGGCTCAGGTGTTCGCTGGCCGCGATGCCGGCCTGCCCGGCACCGACCACGAGCGTGTTGATGGTTTGGATGTCAGCTGTCATGGTGTGGGTCTCTCAGGAAAAAAAGGCGCAGGCCGTCCCGCATCGGCGCGGTGCCGACTGCCTTGGTGTGGTCCGCAACAAAAAAGGGAAGGAGGTGAAGGCCGCCCGTGCGGCGCTACAGGTACAGGTGCTTCACCACGTCGTTGGCCAGCAGCTCGCTGGCCGTGCCCGAGGCCACCAGCTGGCCCTTGAGCAGCAGATAGCCGGTGTGGGCGATGGACAGCGCCGCCTCGGCGTTCTGCTCGATGAGCAGCACGGTGATGCCTTGGCTGTGGATGCGCTGCACCGTCTCGAAGTACTCCTCGATGAGCTTGGGCGACAGGCCCAGCGTGGGCTCGTCCATCACCACCAGGCGCGGCTCGCCCATGAGCACGCGGCCCAGCGCCACCATGGCCTGCTCGCCGCCGGACAGGGTTCCCGCTGCCTGCGACAGGCGCTCGCCCACCCGGGGGAACAGGGCCACCACGCGCTCCAGCGCCTGGGCAAAGCCCTGCTGCGGGCGCAGCGCGTCGTGGCCGATCTTCAGGTTCTCCTGCACGGTCAGCTCGGCAAACAGGCGCCGCCCTTCGGGCACGAAGCCCACGCCCAGGCCGGCCAGGTCTTCGGTGCGCATGCGCGCCAGCGGCTGGCCCATGACGCGGATGGCGCCGTGGTGCACGGGCAGCAGGCCCGCGATCGCCTTGAAGGTGGTGGTCTTGCCCGCGCCGTTGGGGCCCAGCAGGCAGACGATGCTGTGCTCGGGCACCTGCAGCGAGACCTGGTTGAGCATGTTCACCACGCCATAGCGCGTGCTGATGGAGTCCAGTTCAAGCATGGCTGGCCTTTCTGCCCAGATAGGCTTCCTGCACGCGCGGCAGCCGGCGCACCGCCTCGAAGCTGTCGTCGCCGATCTTGCGTCCGTAGTCCAGCACCATCACGCGGTGCGGCAAGGTGGCGATGAGCCGCATGTCGTGCTCGATGATGATGAAGCCCAGCGCCGGATTGCCTTCGCGCAGGCGCTGGATGTCGGCGATCAGCGCATCGGTGTCGCGGTCGTCTATGCCGCTGGAGGGCTCGTCCAGCAGCACGATGCGCGGCTCGGCGGCCAGGGCGCGCGCAATCTCCAGGCGGCGGCGGTCGGCCTGCGGCAGGCTGCTGGCCAGCACGTTGCGGCGCTGGTGCAGGTCGCTGGACACGCTTTGCAGCAGCGCGCAGGCGCGCTCGGCGCCGCGCTTCATCTCGGCGCGCGAGACGGCCGGGCGCAGCAGCGCGGTGAGCACGCCGCAGCGGGTGCGCGCGTGCATGCCGATGATCACGTTGTCCAGCACGCTCAGCGAGCCGAACAGCCGGCTGGTCTGGAAGGTGCGCGCAATGCCGGCGCCCGCGATGTCGTGCGCGGCCATGCCCTTGAGCGAGCGGCCTTGCAGCAGCACCTCGCCCTCGGTGGGCTGGTAGATGCCGGTCAGCAGGTTCAGCAAGGTGGACTTGCCCGCGCCGTTGGGCCCGATGATGCCCAGCACCTCGCCCGCCGCCAGGTGGATGTCCACGCCCTGCACCGCCGTCAGGCCGCCGAAGCGCATGGTCAGGCCACGCCCCTCCAGGACCAGCGGGCCTGCGGGCGCGGCATGGTGGTTGGGATGGGAATCAATGCTCATGGTTGCGCACCCGTTGGGGGAAGATGCCGCGCGGGCGGATGATGAGGAAGGCGATCACCACCAGGCCGTAGAACAGGATGCGGTAGTCGGAAAACGCCCGCAGCTTCTCCGGCAGCATGGTCAGCAGGAAGGCGCCGACGATCACGCCCAGCGTGTTGTCCATGCCGCCTGCGATCACCAGCGTCATGATGGTCACGGACACCAGGAAGGTGAAGTTGTCCGGCGAGATGAAGCTCACATAGAACGCATACACCGTGCCCGCGAAGCCCGCCAGGAAGGCGTCCACCGCAAAGGCCTTGACCTTGAACCAGGTGACGTTGATGCCGCAGGCGCGCGCGGCGATCTCGTCGTCGCGCAGGGCATTCCAGGCCAGTCCCACGCGCGAGCTGTGCAGGCGCTGCGCCGAGACGATGGCCAGCCCCAGCAGTGCGACGGCCACGTAGTAGAAGTTGGCCTGGCCCGGCAGGCTGTGGCCCCACAGCGTGATGGGGTCGTTGAACGAATGGCCGAACAATGTGGGCGAAGGAATGCCCACCAGGCCGTTGGCGCCGCCCGTCCACTCCAGGTTCATCAGCAGCTGGTGCACGACGATGCCGAAAGCGATCGTCACCAGCGCCTGGTAGCTGTCGCGGGTGCGCATGGACGGCAGGCCCAGCAAAAAGCCGAAGACCGTGGCCACGGCGGCGGCCACCAGCAGGCAGATCCAGAAGCTCACGCCGAAGTGGATGGCCAGCAGGGCCGACGCATAGGCGCCGATGCCGTAGGACGCGCCGGTGGCGAAGTTCGGTATGTTGGCGCTGCCCAGCTGGAAGTTCAGCGCCAGCGCCAGCACCGCGTACAGGCAGGCAATGATCATCAGGTGCATGGCATAGCTGTCACCGCCCAGCACCCACGGAAACACCAGGGCCAGCACCACGCCCGTGCCCACGGCCAGCGGCCTGCACTGGCCGAAGGCGGCCACGATGCGGTCCTCCACCAGCGGGCGTTTCTGCACCGCGACCAGGGCCACGGCAAAGCAGGCCAGCAGCGCCAGCACCGTGATCCAGCTTTCGGCCAGCAGGAACTGGCGCAGCAGCACGGCGCCCGCCAGGGCCACGCCCAGCACGATGGCGGCCGAGCCCGCACTCCGTGGCGCCGCCTGCGGCGGCGCCTGTATCGTCGTTGTCTGCATCACACCTTCTCCATTTTCTGAACGCCGAACAGGCCGGCGGGGCGAAAGATCAGCACCAGGATCACCAGGGCGAACACGAACACCAGGCGGTACGAGGTGCCGTTGGGCACATAGCCCTGCACGATGGTCTCGATGGCCGCAATCAGCAGGCTGCCGACAATGGCGCCCCCGAGCCGCCCCAGGCCGCCGACCACCGCGGCGGAAAAGCCGATCAGCCCCGCCTGCACGCCGAAGTCAAAGCGCACCACGCCCGCATAGCTGGCCAGGAAGATGCCGCCCACCGCGCCGGTGGCCGAGGCAATGAAGAAGGTGTTGCGGAACACCGGCCCCGGCGCAATCGAGAACAGCCGCGCGGTTTCGCGGTCCTGCGACACGGCGCGTATGCGCATGCCCATGGGCGTGTGGTGCAGCACGTACAGCAGTACGCCCACCAGCGCCATGGCCACCAGCACCGAGACCACGCTGATCAGGGGCAGCGGCCCGAACGGGGTGGGAACGGCCCCTTGCGCAATCGCCGGGAACGCGTGCGGATTGCTGCCCTGCGGGTACAGGTGGCGGATCAGCTCGCGGATCACGATGCCCAGCGCCACCGTGGCCACCAGCGGCATCATGGCCGGCGCATTGCGAAAGCGGCTGATCACCAGCCGGTCCAGGGCAACGCCCAGCCCTCCCACCGCCGCAATGGCCACCAGGCAGGCCAGGCCCAGCACCAGCCAGGGGGCCGAGCCGCCCAGCGCGGTGGCCAGGGCCTGCACGGCCGCCAGGGCGATGAAGGGGGCGACCATGGCCACGTCGCCATGGGAAAAGTGAATCACCTGCAGCACGCCAAACAACAGGCTGAAACCCAGGGCAAGCAGGCTGTAGATGCAGCCCAGGGTCAGCCAGTTGATGAGTTGCTGGAACAGCGCGTCATGCATCGATAGGGTTCCTCTTGTGTCGGGTTCGGCCGGGTTGGCGGGGCTTCGCTTGTCTCCATGTCACGCAACCATTGAAGCAAGAAACCGCACAAAACCTGCGTCGCTTTTGCCGAGGCGCTGCTTCGGAAAACGCGATCCAGTCCCGGGCAGGTGCGGCGATACATTGATCCGGCGGCGTTGCCAGACAGCGCCGGCCAGCCCGCCACGCACCGTGGCGCCCCGCCGCCCCGGCCTCCCCGGGCCGCCATGGCTGCCCCTCGTCTTCACCTGAAAAGGACCGACCGACCATGCAAGCCTTCACGACAACCACCGCCCTCCTGCCATCGCGCCGGCGCCTTGCCGCATCCGCCCTGGCGCTGGCCGCCACCACGCTGGCCTGCGGCGCGGCCTGGTCCCAGTCCACCGTGAAGCTGGGCTTCATCGGCCCCGTCAGCGGCGGCAACGCACAGCAGGGCCTGGGCGCGAAGAACGGCTTCCTGCTGGCCATAGACCAGTGGAATGCCACGGCCGGCGTGCCGTTCAAGGTGGAGGGCGTGGTGCTGGACGATGCCTCCGACCCGCAGACCGGCGTGTCCGCCGCGCTCAAGCTGGTCAACGACCGCGACGTGGTGGGCGCCATCGGCCACTGGAACAGCCCCGTGGCCCTGGCCACGCTGCCGGTGTTCAACCGCGTGCAGATGCCCTTCATCGTCTGGGGCGCCATCGGCCCCAAGATCACCGACCAGAACTTCGCCAACACCACGCGCGTGACGCCCACCCTGGTCAACGAGAACAAGCCCCTGGCCGCCTGGGCCGCCACGGGCCTGGGCGCAAGAAAGATCGCCATCATTGCCGACACCAGCGACTACGGGCGCGCCAACCTGGCCTCGTTCGGCAGCTTCTACAAGGCAGAAAAAGGCAGCGTGGTGGCCGAGGAAAGCTACCCCGTGGGCACCACGGATTTCCGCTCCATCCTCACCAAGATCAAGAGCCTGAACCCCGACGCGGTCTACTTCGGCGGCGTGATCACCGAGGCCGGCATCGTGCGCAAGCAGATGGCCGAGCTGGGCATGAAGCAGCCCATGCTGGGCATCAGCGGCATCTTCGACCCGCAGCTCATCCAGATCGCCGGCCCGGCCGCGGACGGCACCATCGTCGGCACGCCCAAATCGCAGACCAACCCCCGGCTGGACGCCATGAGCCGCGCCTATGCCGCCAAGGGCTATGCCGACTCCGAGAGCCCGTACACCAAGTACGCCTACGACGCCACCGGCATCCTTTTGCAATCGCTCAAGACGGCAGGCACCAAGGACCGGCAGGCCGTGGCCAAGGCCATCCGCGCCATACGCTACGACGGCGTGACCGGTACCGTGACTTTCGATGCCAACGGCCAGACGCAGGTGCCCGTGGAGCTGCAGCTGCACGAGGTCAAAGACGGCAAGTGGGCCAGCCGCTGATGATCAGGACAGGCAGCCAGTACCGCGACTCCATCCGCGATGGCCGGCGGGTCTGGATGAACGGCGAGCGTGTCAAGGACGTGACCACCCACCCCATGTTCAAGCCGCTGGTGGACATCCGCGCGCGCATGTACGACCTGCAGCACGAGGCCGCGCTGCGCGACGCGCTCACCTGCGACGAAGGCGACGGCGAGCGCCACCCCATCGCCCACAAGCTGCCGCTGACGCGCCAGGACTGGTGGGACAAGCGCCGCGCCACCGACCTGCTGCTGGAGGACATGGGCGGCGTGGTCATGCGCGTGGGCGACGAGAGCGTGGGCGAGATGTGGTCGCTGTTCGACGGCCAGGACGTGCTCAACGAGCTGGACCCGCGCTTTTCCGCCAACATCCGCACCCACATCCGCCGCGTGGTGCGTGGCGACCTGTTCCACGTATCGGCCAACACCGACCCCAAGGGCGACCGCTCGCGCCTGCCGCAGGACCAGGACCCCGACGTGCTGCTGCACGTGGTCAAGGAGACCGATGCAGGCGTCATCGTGCGCGGCGCCAAGTACGAGACCGCTGCCGCCTATGCCAACCAGGCCTTCACCAAGCCGGGGCTGGCGCACTGGGGCGACGCGGCGCAGTCCGAATACGCCATAGGCTTCATCTGCGACCTGGGCACGCCCGGCCTGCGCTTCATCTGCCGCCCGGGCCTGGCCGCCCGCGCATCGGCCCAGGACCATCCGTTGAGCCATCGCTTCGACGAAGTGGACGCCATCGTGGTCTTCGACGACGTGCTGGTTCCCTGGGAGAACGTGCTGTTCTACCGCCACACCCGGGCCGCCCATTTCCTGCGCGAGACGCTGCACCGCTACTCGGCCTTCACCTTCCTGCAGCGCAGCCTGAAGCTGGCCGACATGCTGATAGGCACGGCCCTGCACAACGCGCGCCAGACCGGCGTGGAGAAGCTGCAGGCCGTGCAGGACAGGCTGGCCGGCCTGGCCTGCTACCGCGAAGGCATCAACGCCCACCTCACGGCCGCCATCGCGCTGGCCGAGCGCAGCCCGGCCGGGCTGATGATGCCCAACCAGTCGCTGCTGTTCACCGGAAGGTCGCTGGCCACCGGCCAGCTGCACCACATGATGAACACCGTGCGCGAGCTGTGCGGCGGCCAGGTCTGCCTGACGCCGGACCACGCCAGCTTCGAGAATGAGGAAACCGGCCCCTGGCTGCGCAAGTTCTACACGCTCGGCCCGCAATCGCAGGCCGACGACCGCCGCAGGCTGCTGGCCTATGCGCGCGACCTGCTCGACTCGGACCACGCCGGCCACCGGCTCAGCTTCCAGCTGTTTGCGCAATGCCCGCCCTACGCCCAGACGGCGGCCGTGTACCGGCATTTCAACTGGGATGCGCCGCTGGACTTCGTGGGCAAGTCCGCCGGTCTGACGGACCGCGTGAAGGCCACGCAGGCGCCGGCCCAGGGCGACGGTGCGGTGGCGCAATGGTTTCGCAATCACAACGCCAGCGACTGAAGGCTGCCGGGGCCCGACCGCCGCACAATGCAGGCGCCTTGCGGGAAGGGCCTCTTGCAGCGCGGCCCGCCGCTTGGTCAACTACGCGGCAGGTCACCCTGGCCGCCCTCCCCCTCTCCACCTCTTGCACACCGTGCTGACACGACTGACCTTCAGACAATTGGAATACTGCGTGGCAGCGGGCGAGTTCGGCAGCATTGCCGAGGCCGCCAACCGCATCCACGTCTCGCCCTCGTCCATCTCATCGGCCATCACCCAGGTGGAGGCCGAGCTGCAGGTGCCGCTGTTCGTGCGCCACCATGCGCAAGGCCTGTCCGTCACGCCCGCAGGCGCCGAAGTCCTGCGGGAAATCCGCAGCCTGCTCGACCAGGCCATGGCCTTGTACGACGTGGCCAGCAGCGCGCAAAGCCAGGTGCGCGGCCCCGTGCGCGTGGGCTGCTTCACCACGCTGGCGGCCATGGTCGCCCCCGAGCTGTGCCAGGGATTCGCGCGCGCCCACCCCAAGGCCACGGTCACGCAGATCGAGGACCACCAGGAAGGCCTGATCCACAAGCTGCGCACCGCGCAGATCGATGTCGCCATCACCTACGACCTGCTGGTGGCCGAATCGGACATCTGCTTCGAGCCCCTGGCCCAGCTGCCGCCCATGGTCATCGTCAGCGAACTCAATCCGCTGGCCAACCACCGCTCCACCACGCTGGAGGCGCTGGCCCAGCTGCCCATGGTCCTGCTGGACCTGCCCCTGAGCCGTGAATACTTCATGTCGCTGTTCCGCGAAGCCGGCGTCTCGCCCCTGATCGCGGCCCGCAGCGCCAGCCCCGACGTGGTGCGCTCCCTGGTCGCCAACGACGTGGGCTACTCCCTGGTCAACGTGCGCCCGCGCAACTCCCATGCGCTGGACGGCAAGAAGATCGTCAACCTGCACCTGAACGGCAACCACCGCCCCATGAAACTGGGCCTGGCCTGGGCCCGCGAACAAAAGCCCCGCCATGTGGTGGAAGCCTTCATGCACCGCTGCCGCAGCTTCATCTCCAATGAATACATTCCGGGGATGACGGCGCCTGGGCGCGGAGAGGCGAACTGAGCGGCGCGCAGACCGAATCAGGGAGCCCGTCAAGCGGTGCTCTTGCGCACCTCGTAATGCAGCACCGCCATGCCCTCGCCGATCTGCCGAACCGACAGCAGGCGCAGCACCGGATGCAGCACCCGGCGCGGGAACAGCGGCTTGCCCCGGCCCAGCGTGGCCGAGCCCACGCTCAGGATCATCTCGTCCAGCAGGCCCGCGTCGTAGAACTGCCCCGCCAGGTCTCCGCCCCCCATGATCCAGAGATTGCCCCCGCCGGCCGCAGCCTGCATCTGCGCATGCACGGCACGCACATCACCGCTGACGAACCGGATATCGGCACCCGGGATACCAGGCAGCGTGCGGCTGGAAAACACCCAGGCAGGCTGCGTATAGGGCCACGCCGCCCCGGTCTCCCTGGCCACCGTCTCCGCGTGGCGCAGCATCCATTCGTAGGTGGCGGACCCCATGGCCAGCGCGCCCACGCCGGCAATGAACTCCGGGTAGCCCGTGGCCTGCATGTCGCCCAGCGGGAACAGCCAGTCCAGGAAATCGTCCTCGGTGGCCAGGAATCCGTCGAGTGAGGTGGCGGCGAAGTATTGGGTCTTCATGGGGGAGATGGTAGCCAGGCAGGCGCGGCACGGCCATCCGCCCGGGTGTCGTGCAGGCCGCGCCCTGAGCTCATCGTCAAATTTCTTTTGAAGCCGCCTTCAGTCTTGCGGGTCTTTTTCAATTGAAACGCCCAGGTCAACATCGCTCCATGCCCAGACGACTTGCGAACCGGGTTTCCGCTCCCGCCCCAACACCTCTACAGCTCCGCCAAGGAACCGCATGACCACCGCCTCCACGCCCCTGTTTCGCCCCCTGCAGCTCGGCCCGCTCAGCCTGCCCAACCGCATGGTGATGGCCCCCATGACGCGCAGCCGTACCAGCCAGCCAGGCGACGTGCCCAACGCATTGATGGCCACCTACTACGCACAACGCGCCAGCGCCGGCCTGATCGTCTCGGAAGCCACCCAGATCTCCCGCCAGGGCCAAGGCTACAGCTTCACCCCCGGCATCTATTCAGAGGCGCAGGTGGACGGTTGGCGCCGCGTCACGGACGCGGTGCACGCCGCCGGCGGGCGCATGGTGCTGCAGCTGTGGCACGTTGGCCGCATGTCGCATGCCAGCTTTCACGCCGATGGCCTGCCGGTCGCGCCTTCGGCGCTGTCGCCGCAAGCGCAGGTCTGGGTGGTCGGCGACGACGGTGTCGGCCGCATGGTCGACTGCCCCGTGCCGCGCGCACTGAGCGCACAGGACATCCAGGACGTGATCGGCGACTTCCGCAGGGGCGCGGCCAATGCGATGCGTGCCGGTTTCGATGGCGTGGAAATCCACGGCGGCAACGGCTACCTGATCGATCAGTTCCTGCGCACCACCTCCAACCACCGCACCGACGCCTACGGCGGCGGCATCGCCCAGCGCACGCGCTTCGCCGAAGAGGTCGCGGCCGCCGTGGCGGGCGAGGTCGGGGCCGAGCGCACCGGCATCCGCCTGGCGCCCTTCATCACGCAGCGCAACATGAACTGCCCGCAGATCATCGAGACCATCCTGCATCTGGCCAGCAAGCTCGACGAGATCGGCCTGGCCTACATCCACCTGTCCGAAGCCGACTGGGACGATGCGCCCGAGATTCCGCAGGACTTCCGCCACGCGCTGCGCCGCGCCTACCAGGGCAAGGTGATCGTTGCGGGCAAGTACGACGCGGAGCGCGCCCAAGCCATCCTGCACGAGGGCCTGGCAGACCTCGTCGCCTTCGGCCGCCCCTTCATTGCCAACCCGGACCTGCCGGCGCGCTACGCCGCCCAGGCGCCGCTGGCCGCATTCGATCCGAAGGCCCTGTTTGGCGGCGACGCGCGCGGCTACTCGGACTACGCAGCCCTCGCCACTGCCTGAAGCCCTCCCTGCTCGCCCTCCTTGCTATCCCCTCTTCCTCAACCTTTGAAAGCACGACCATGAAAGCCGTTGGATACCAGAAACCCCAGGCCATCAGCCAACCCGAATCGCTGATCGACATCACCCTGCCCGATCCCGTGGCCACCGGCCGCGACCTGCTGGTCGAAGTCAGGGCCGTGTCCGTCAATCCGGTGGACACCAAGGTGCGCGCCAGCGGCGCGCCCGCCGAGGGGCAGACGCACAAGGTGCTGGGCTGGGATGCCAGCGGCATCGTCAAGGCCGTGGGCCCCGAAGTCACGCTGTTCAAGCCGGGCGACCGCGTCTGGTACGCCGGCTCCATTGCGCGCCCTGGCACGAACAGCGAGCTGCACCTGGTGGACGAGCGCATCGTGGGCCACGCGCCCAGGTCGCTGGACTTCGCACAGGCGGCGGCCCTGCCCCTGACCGCCATCACCGCATGGGAGATGCTGTTCGACCGCCTGGGCATCGCGCCGGGCAAGCACCCCAGCCACAAGACACTGCTCATCATCGGCGCCTCCGGCGGCGTGGGCTCCATCCTCACGCAGCTGGCCACGCGGCTGACCAGCCTTACCGTCATCGGCACCGCATCGCGGCCCGAGACGCAGGCCTGGGTCAAGGAGCTCGGCGCCCACCACGTGATCGATCACAGCCAGCCGATTGCCGACGAACTCAAGCGCATCGGCTTTCCCACGGTGGACCACATCGTGAGCCTCACGCAGACCGACCTGCACTTCGCACAGATCGTCGAGGCGATCGCGCCCCAGGGAAAATTCGGCCTGATCGACGATCCCGCGTCGCTGGACATCACCAAGCTCAAGCGCAAGTCGGTGTCGGTGCACTGGGAATTGATGTTCACCCGCGCCCTGTTCGGCACCGACGACATGATCGGCCAGCACCGCCTGCTCAACGAGCTTGCCGCACTGGTCGATGCCGGCCTGATCCGCACCACGCTGGCCGAGCGCTTCGGCAGCATCAACGCCGACAACCTCAAGCGCGCCCATGCCCTGATCGAGTCGGGCAAGGCGCGCGGCAAGGTGGTGCTGGAGAACTGGGGCTGAGCCATGAAGACAGAGACCATTTTCAACCTGGCCATCCTTGAAGCGAAGGCCGGCCAGCAAGACCAGCTGCGCGACGCCCTGCGCGCGCTGGTGCCATTCACCCGGCAAGAGGCCGGATGCCTGGACTACACGCTGTTCGAGCTGGCGGACAAACCCGGCACCTTCTACATGCGGGAGTCATTCAGGGACCAGGCAGCGCTGGATGCGCATTTCAGCATGCCGTACTTCAAGGCGTTCGAGAAACGCTTCGACGAACTGCTGGCACGCCCCCTGCAACTGGTGGGCTTGAAGGAAGTGCCCTGACGGGCGGTACGGACCCGGCCGACGACTAGCGCGCGGCTGCAACGCGCCGCCCCCACGCTGGCGGCAGCGTGGGGGTTGCCGCCGAAAGCTCGTCCCATACGTACTGGGCGGCAAAGCCGTGGTGACGGCTGCGTGAGCGCACCAGGCAGGCTTGCCGGCCCAGATTTCTTTCGGCCAACGGGACTGCGTCCTGCACGTCCAGGCTCATTGCCGCGGCACCGTTGAGCAGCGCGACCATGCCGTTTTCACGGGCGGCATGCACCAGGTCCTCCAGCGTATCGGACTCCAGATGCACGCCCGGCTTCAGCCCCTGCGCCGCAAAGGCGTTGTCGAGCTGGCGCCGCATGGCGTATTCGCTTGGCAGCAAGGCCAGGGGGTGGTTCGCGACCTCGCTGAGCTCCAGCAGGCGTCGCCGCCGGCGGGGCTTCAATCCCACGGCCACCACGGGCTCGTCGAAACAGGCCAGGATCTCCAGATCGGCATGCGGCTCCGGATCGAAGCTGACGGCGAGATCGAAATCGCCACGCAACACGCCCTCCACCAAGGCCTGTGCGGTGCGCCTGCGCAGTGCGATCGCCAGCTGCGGCCACTGCGCCTGGGCACTGCGCACGACGGGCAGTACCCAGCATCCCGCGTAGGACTGCACCAGGCCGATGCGCACCAGGCCCGCCACGGTGCTCGCACGCGCCTGCACGTCGCGCAGCGCCGCCTGCAGCTCACTGAGGCAGGCCGACACCCGGCGGTCGAGCTCATGTCCGGAGGCCGTGGCTATGGCGCGCCCGCTCGCACGGTCGAACAGCTGCACGTCCAGGGTCGATTCCAGCAAGGCGATCTGCTCCGACAGCGCCGCCTGCGAGATCGAGGCATCGCGCGATGCCGCACTGAAGCTGTGCGCCCGCATCGCCGACACGAAGTAGCGCAACTGGCGCAATGAGACGAGATCAAGGGGGTCGCGGTTGCGTGCGGGCATGGCCATCGGATTATCCGATAGGCGCGGCCAGAAAATGCGAATTGCGAAGAAACAAGGGCCTGCCGACACTACGGCCACGAGACAACTCTGGTCACGAGAGCACCGATGAAACGACGCAACTTCCTTCAGTACGCCAGCACGGCGACGGCCATTTCAGCCTTGGGCGCAAGCCCCTCGGCGCGCGCGCAGGCATTCCCTTCCAAGCCCATCCGCATCATCTGCCCCTATCCGGCAGGTGCGACCACCGATGCCGTCTCCCGTCTGATGGCGAACGCCTTGCAGACGGACAGCGGCAGCACGGTGATCGTCGACAACCGCAGCGGTGCGGGCGGCAACATCGGCACGGAGGCGGCAGCACGCGCCGAGGCCGACGGCTACACGCTGCTGCTGGGCGCACTCGGCCCCATGGCCGCGAACCCGGCGCTGTACTCCAGGCTCAACTTCGATCCGGCCAAGGACTTCACACCGCTGGCATGGGCCGCCTCGGTGCCCTTGATCTGGGCCGTGCATCCCTCCTTTTCGGCGGCCACGGCCAAGGAGGCGCTTGAATGGCTGCGCAAGAACCCGGGCAAGTTCTCCTACGCATCCGCCGGCAACGGCACGCCGCAGCACCTGGCGGGAGAACTCGTCAAGCGCCAGACCGGCACCTCGATCCTGCACATTCCCTACCGCGGCTCCGCGCCTGCACTCAACGACGTGCTGGGCGGCACGGTGCAGATGGTGTTCGAAGCCACGCCGGCCATCCTGCAGCATGTGCAAAGCGGGCGCCTCAAGGCGCTGGCCGTGACGTCCGCCAGGCGCATTCCCGCGCTGCCCGGCGTGCCCACGCTCAAGGAATCCGGCGTGGACGCCGAGATCAGCGGCTGGTACGGCTTCCTCGCGCCCGCCGCGACCCCGGCCGACCGCAAGGCCTGGCTGGTCAAGCACATGGGCGCGGCGCTGGCGGCCAAGGCCACGCAGGACAGGCTGGCCGAACTCGGCTCGGTGCCCATCGACAACTCGCCCCAGGCATTCGCACGCCTGCTGGACAGCGAGCGGGCACGCTGGCAGACGCTGATCCGCGAAGTCGGCATCAAGCTCGACTGAAGGCGCCGCCCCATGCCGCACATCGCCATCGAGGTATCGCCATCCTTGCTCCCGTCGATCCAGTGGGAGCCGGTCCTGCACGCCATGCACCTTGCGCTGGCCGAGCGCGGATGGGCACGGCTCGCGGACCTGAAGTCGCGCGTGGCACCCATCGCCGTCGGACTGTGCGGCGAGGACCCCCACGCGCAGCAACTGATCGCCACCCTGACGCTGACCAACCCGCGCCCGCCGCAGATGTGCTCGGCCATGGCCGAGGCCGTGTTCGAGCATCTCTCGCGCGCCGTCGACGCGCACCCGGAGTCAGCGGCGTGGGTGCAGTGCTGCGTGTTCCTGCAGGAGCACCCGAAGTCGCACTACCTCAAGCGGCAATGGAACGCGCCGCAGTCCGCTCCCCCAATTCCATGACAACGGGAAAAGCGCCATGTGTTGCGGCTGGCCGCTGGCCGCTGGCCGCTGGCCGCGCGCTGCCGGCTCAGGCCGCCAGGCCTGCGGCCAGCTGCCGCACGGTCCGGGCATTGGCGCCCTTGCCGGTGATGGCCACCGCCGGAGGGTGGGCCAGCATGCGCTCGAAGACCTTGCGCACTTCCTCGGCCCCGATGCCGTCGATCATCGCCAGCGTTTCGGCCACGGATGTCACGCTGCCATGGGCAAAGAGGTCCTCGACAGCCCGCTCCATGGTGGCGTAGGTCCGCTCGCCCGCGCGCACCCGCGAGACCGCCAGCTGGTTCTTGGCCCGCTCCAGATGCACGGGGTCAATGCCGGCCGCCTGGGCGCGCAGCAGGCCGCCTGTCGCTGCCACCAGCGCTTCGAGCTTGTCCGGCGTCGTGACCGCATGCACGATGAAATTGGCCCAGACGTCACCGCCCTCCATCGCCGCATAGGCCGTATAGGCCAGTCCGAGCCGCTCGCGCACGGTATCGACCAGGGGCGACGACATCCCCTCGCCCAGCAGATGGGCCGCCAGCGAGGCCACGAGACGCGCACGCTGCGGATGCTCGCCCTGCAACGGCTCGAACACCAGGGGATAGGCCAGGTTCACGAACACCTGGGACACCTGCGTGAAGCGTTGCGCCAGGGCCTGCCCCACATACTTTGCGGGCTGAGGGGGCAACGCCACAGCGGGATCGGCCGACGCAGGCATGCCGGCGAACAGCTGCGCCGCCTGCTCCAGCCAGGCCGGCACATCGAAGTTTCCGGCCGCGACGACGACGGTCTTTTCTCCCACGTAATGGGACTGCACATGGCGCACCAGATCCTGCCGGGTGAAGCCTTCGATATTGGCCACCGTGCCGATCACCGGCATGCCCATGGGGTCGTCGCCCCAGATGGCGCGGTCCAGCAGATCGCCGGCGCTGTCCTCCGGGTCCTCTTCGTACTCGATGGCCTCCTGCCGGATCACCTGCAGCTCTCGTTGCAGCTCATGCTCGGGAAACACGCTGTTCAGGACGATGTCCGCAATCATTCCCAGCAAGGCCTGCGCATGCCAGCCCAGGCCGGTCATGAAATAGCCGGTGATGTCCTTGCCGGTGAAGGCGTTGACCTCCGCGCCCAGCCGCTCCGCATCCAGGTTGATCTCCTGCACGGAACGCGTGTGCGTGCCCTTGAACGCCATGTGTTCCAGCACATGGCTGATGCCGTTGCTGGTGGAGGTCTCGTCGCGGGAGCCCACGCGCAGGAACACGCCCACGCTGACGCTCTGCAGGTGCGGCATGGGCAGCGCCAGCAGCCGGACCCCATTCGCAAGAGTGCGCAAGGCCATGGCAGGCCGCTCCAGTTCGGTTGCCGCCAGGGGCTTTTCTTGAATCATGGGCTATTGTCGTCGCGCTCCAGAGGATGCGCAGGGCAGGTCTCTTCAGCCCTCTTTCATGTGCCTGTGATCAAAGCTGCGGGGAGCTCTGGCTAGGCCGCCCTGCGCGTTACCCGACCAGGCGCCGGAACGACGCCCGAAAATCGATGGGCTCCAGGTGCAGCTGGTCCGCCAGCGGCCCGTTCAGGATGTAGAGCCTTGGTTCCTCCCGGAACTGAAAAACCCGGTAGAGATGGAAGGCATCCCCGGCCTCTGCTGCGAAATCCAGTTCGTTGCGGCTGATGATGAAGGACGAGGCATGCCCGCCATTGGTGGTCTTGACCTCGATGAAGCGATGCTCGCCGGGTCGCTCATGCGAGAGGATGTCGTAGCCGCTCCCGTCGCCGAGCCGGTCAGACACCCAGTCCAGCTGCTGGAAAAGCTCCGGATACCCGGCATGGATAAGTCGCCGCTGTTCGAATCCGATGACCCACTGCTCTCCGGCACGGCCAAGATGCCGGTTGGCTTCATCCCGCTGGGCCCAGTTCGTCTTGCGTGGAAATCTGACCTTGGCGCCGTCTTTCGCCAACTGCGCCACTGTCTCCAGCGCAGGCGGTTCAACCAGGCAGGCATGAAAACTCTGCTCATCAGACGTCTTGACCTCCTCCATCGCATCCACCACGCGGGAAACCAGGCCCGGTTGATTCAGGACGAACTGCTGCACCGCCTGACGCAACAGAAGCTGAGCGTTGCTCCGGGGCTTGTAGCCGCGGATGAAGGGCAGCTCCAGGTCATGCAGGACGGCGCTGATGTTCTGGAACTTCAGCTCCACCGATCCCTTGCTGCGCTCACGCAGCCGCTGGCGCAACTGCGCATTGAATTCGGTCTTGGTGTAGCGCTGCTGCTCGGCCTCCAGCAAAAGCATCTCGAAATACGACGCGACCGTGGCCTGCACCTCATCGAAGGTCCAGTCTTCACCAATGCGCACGACATCGAAGCCCAGATGCTGCAATCGAGGAACGACGGTGGCCTCTCCACCGGAGAAATCAGTCGGCTTGAGCGGTCCCTCCTGCGGGAACTGATGGCCGAACGCAGCTCCGACGATGGCCTTGGAGTCGCATAGCTGCCCGGTTCTTGCATTGCGAACCAAGAAATCGCGCGATTTTCCAAATCCGTATCGCTTCAGGAATGCCGTCCGACCAAGACGTGAAAACTCGTCCAACGCCGCCTGAACGGCCGCAGGACTTTGAAGGCGAGAGAGTTCAACAGCCATCAGCGTTTGGGAGAAGTATCTTCATGCGGAATCAATACCCACGGGCTAGGTCCGCAGCAGCACACAGCAAATTGCAAAGAAATAGTACTTTACGTTACAAACGCATGCTTGGTCTGGTAGCAGCCATGTCTTTCATGGGGAACACTGGACTTCGTCTGTCTGCGCGCAAGTGCTTGCACCTGGCCTGGGAATCAGGCGGCTAGTTCTTACATCCAAGCCTCGCCCGGGCTCAGAATCTTCCTAGGCGCAGCGATACTTCAGGTCTCTGAGTCCTAGGAACTGCAGAATAGGTAACAATCCGTTCCGAAAGGGTCTGGATGTGGACAAAAGTCTGATTGACGTGACGGGCGCGGTACACGCGCTGAGGCAGTTTGCGCAAGAGCGGGAGTGGCAGCAATTCCATTCACCCAAGAATCTGGTCATGGCTCTCTCGGGCGAGGTGGGTGAGTTGACCGAAATATTCCAATGGATGACCGAGGCCGACTCTCATTCGGCCGCCTCGAATCCTAAAACCGCCTCGGCGGTACGCGACGAACTGGCCGATGTCGCCCTGTACCTCATCCGCTTGGCGGATGTGCTGGACGTGGACCTCAACGCAGCCATCGCCAGCAAGCTGGCTTCCAACGCCGCCAAATACCCTGTCGAGGCGTCGCGCGGCGTCAGCACCAAATACGACCAGCTGCCCGAGCCATGATCGTTTATCAGGCCGAGAAGACACAATTCCTGCTCGACTACGACGAACGCGATATTGAAGACGTCATCTACGCGAAGTACCAGGCAGCGACTCACCGCAAGGTAGCCAAGGCGGAGATCCGATCATGGCGCGAGTCGCTGGGCTACATTGCCCGCCTTCTGCGTGACCCGGAAATCGCACCCGACATCGGGGTCGCTGTCGAATTCATCCTGCCGCAATCGTCAAAACGCATCGATGTCATTCTTGCCGGACATGCCGACGACGGCTCTCGACGGCTGGTGGTGGTCGAACTCAAGCAATGGTCATCGGTCGGCGCCACCGACCGCGATGCCATCGTGCTTTTGCGCGGTGGAATGCGCCCTGACCAGGCGCGCATTCACCCCAGCTACCAGGCGTGGTCGTACACGGCATTTCTGGAGGGGTTCAACGAGGCCATCTATGACGGCGGGCTGCAGCTGAAGCCTTGCGCCTACCTGCACAACTATGCCGCCGATGGCATCATCGACTCCCCCCAGTACCAGCCCTATATCGAGCGGGCACCTTTGTTCCTGAAAGGCGATGAAGACCGCAAGAAACTCCGCGAGTTCATCAAACAGCACATCCGGCATGGCCGAGGCCGCCAGGTGCTGTTCGATCTTGAACGAGGAAGGATGCGGCCATCCAAAGCGCTGGCGGATGTGGTCGGCAAGCTGCTGAAGGGCAACAGCGAGTTCGCGCTAATCGACGACCAGAAGGAAGTGTTCGAGGCTGCGAAGGCCGCATGCCGCCAGGCCAGCGCCAGCGGCAGGCCTCGCGTCTTGATCATTGAGGGCGGTCCTGGAACCGGCAAGTCGGTGATCGCCGTCAACCTGCTTGCGGCTCTGCGCGAAGGCTTGACCGTCAAATACATTTCCAAGAACGCTGCCCCACGCGCTGTCTATAGCGACAAGCTGATACAGACGCGCGACAACGCACATCTGGTCAATCTTTTCGGCGGATCAGGCTCCTTCACGGAAACCGTGCAGGATGCCTTTGATGTCTTGGTCGTGGACGAAGCACATCGCCTAACCGAAAAAAGCGGCTTCTATGGGAATCTGGGCACCCATCAGGTCAAGGAGCTGATAGAAGCTGCCAAGTGCAGCATCTTTTTCATCGACGAAGACCAGCGCGTGACTCTCAAGGATGTAGGTTCCAAGGAGATCATCCGCAAGTTTGCAGCCGGGCGGAATGCTGAGGTAGAGGAATATTCGCTGACTTCCCAATTTCGGTGCGCCGGCTCCGACGGCTATCTGGCCTGGGTAGACCATACGTTGCAGATCCGAACTACCGCCAACCCTAGCCTTGCAGATATTCCGTTTGACTTTCAGGTGTTTGACGACCCCTCGGATCTGCACAAGGCCATCGAGACGAAGAACGCCAACAACCGGGCACGCGTTGTGGCTGGTTACTGCTGGCCATGGAACAGCAAGAAGAATCCCAAGCTTATGGACGTAGTCATCGGAGACTACGAGCGCCAATGGAATCTGGACCAGGACGGCAGCCTCTGGATCGTGGCACCGAACTCTGTGGCACAGGTCGGCTGCATACACACCTGCCAGGGGCTGGAAGTGGACTATGTGGGAGTCATCATCGGGCCAGACCTGACCATCATGGGCGACACGCTGGTGGCAGTGCCCCGAGCCAGGGACAGACATGACAAGACCATGAAGGGATTCGTGAAGATGACGAAGGAGCAGCCTGCCGAGGCCGCACGGCTGGCGGAAAGCATCATCAAGAACACCTATCGCACCTTGATGACCCGTGGCATGAAGGGGTGCTATGTGTATGCCACGGACGCGAAGCTGAGGGCATACCTGCGCGAGCATTCGGCTATTCCAGCATCCCACTGAACAACGGCGGGCGGGCAGAAAAAAGCCCGCAGTGCCGCGGGCTTGATTCGGAAATACGGCCGGACGACTCCGGCCGTTTCCTATTGCGCAATCATTCCCACTCAATCGTCGCCGGCGGCTTCGTCGAAACGTCGTAGGTCACCCGGTTGATGCCGCGTACTTCGTTGATGATCCGGCCAGACACCTTCTTGAGCAGGCCGTAGGGCAGCTCGGCCCAGTCGGCGGTCATGAAGTCGCTGGTCTGCACGGCGCGCAGGGCCACGACGTAGTCGTAGGTGCGGCCATCGCCCATGACGCCCACGCTCTTGACGGGCAGGAAGACGGTGAAGGCCTGGCTGGTGAGGTCGTACCAGTTCTTGCCGGTGGCTTCGTCGGTCCAGTTGCGCAGCTCCTCGATGAAGATGGCGTCGGCGCGGCGCAGCAGGTCGGCGTATTCCTTCTTGACTTCACCCAGGATGCGAACGCCCAGGCCCGGGCCCGGGAAGGGGTGGCGGTAGACCATTTCACGCGGCAGGCCCAGGGCCACGCCGAGTTCGCGCACTTCGTCCTTGAACAGGTCGCGCAGGGGCTCGAGCAGCTTCAGGCCCAGTTGTTCGGGCAGGCCGCCGACGTTGTGGTGGCTCTTGATGGTGACGGCCTTCTTGCTCTTGGCACCGCCCGACTCGATGACGTCGGGGTAGATGGTGCCCTGGGCCAGGAAGGTGGCGCCCTTGTGGCCTGCATCGCCGGCCTTGAGCTTGGCGGCCTCGGCCTTGAACACGTCCACGAACAGGCCGCCGATGATCTTGCGCTTGGCCTCGGGCTCGCTGACGCCGGCCAGCTTGCCCAGGAACAGGTCGCTGGCGTCCACGCGGATGACCTTGGCGTGCAGCTTGCCTTCGAACATTTCCATGACCATGTCGCCTTCATTGAGGCGCAGCAGGCCGTGGTCCACGAAGACGCAGGTCAGCTGGTCGCCGATGGCGCGGTGGATCAGGGCCGCGGCCACGGACGAATCCACGCCGCCCGACAGGCCGAGGATGACTTCCTCGTCGCCCACCTGCTCGCGAATTTTGGCGACGGCTTCCTCGATGTAGTCGCCCATGATCCAGTCGGCATTCGCCGCGCAGATCTCGCGCACGAAGCGGTTGAGCAGGGCCGCGCCCTGCACGGTGTGCGTGACTTCGGGGTGGAACTGGACGGCGTAGAAGCGGCGCGCCTCGTCGGCCATGCCGGCGATGGGGCAGGACGGCGTGGAGGCCATGACCTTGAAGCCCGGGGGCAGCTCGGTGACCTTGTCGCCGTGGCTCATCCAGACCTTGAGCATGCCGTGGCCTTCGGCCGTGGCGAAGTCCTCGATGCCCTTGAGCAGTTCGGTGTGGCCATGGGCGCGCACTTCGGCGTAGCCGAATTCGCGGGTGTGCGAGCCTTCGACCTTGCCGCCCAGCTGGGTGGCCATGGTCTGCATGCCGTAGCAGATGCCCAGCACGGGAATGCCCAGCTCGAACACGGCGTCGGGGGCGCGGTCGTCCACTTCGTAGACGCTGGCGTGGCTGCCCGACAGGATCACGCCCTTGAGGCGGCCGTCGGCGGCGAATTCGCGCACCCAGTCGCTGCTGACGTCGCAGGGGTGGACTTCGCAGTAGACATGGGCTTCGCGCACGCGGCGGGCGATCAGCTGGGTGACTTGGGAGCCGAAGTCAAGAATGAGGATCTTGTCGTGTTGCATGGTCATCTCAGGCAAAGGTGATGGAAGGGGATCAGAAATCTTCAGGGGCCAGCAGCGCCAGCCCGCGCTTGCGGGCGGCGGCGGCCTGGGCCGCGTCAAAAGTGGCCAGCGGCAGGCGCAGCGACTGCGCCAGCCACAGGTAGGCCGCGTCATACACCGGCAGGCGGGTGTCCAGCGCCACGTCGAGCACGGCCTTGTGCTGGGCGGGCGCCAGCTCGTGCAGCTCCACGCGGTGGCGGATGGCCTCGAGCACGCCCCACAGGCCTTCGACCGAGCTGTGCGGAATGCGGCCGCCGTGCACGCCCGAGGCGATCAGGTTGCCGCATTCCCACTGCCAGAGGTTGGGCGCCTGCGGGTCCACTTCATGGCGGCGGATGCGGGTGTACAGGCGCTGGGTGTGCACGCTGGCGGCATCGGGCAGCAGCCAGGCGGCGGTGACGGAGGCATCGAGCACGAAGGAGGTCATGCCTGGCTCCGGCCTGCGTGGCGCAGTCGGGTGGTGGAGTCCGGCGCCTGTGCCGACTGGGCCGGCTGGGCTGGCCGCACCGTGGCCTGCAGCGCCTGCATCTGCTCCAGCTCGCGGGCGATCTGCTCGTCGGTGATCACGGGGCGGCGGCGCACCGGCAGCATGCGCACCACTTCCTTGCCGTGGCGGGTGATGCGCACTTCCTCGCCCTGCTCGACAAGTTCGATCAGGGCGGAGAAACGGGTCTTGGCTTCGTAGATGCCGACAGATTGCATGGCGGGGCTGAAAACAAAAGCAGGCCTGGTGTCCGGCCTGGCCCGAATTCTATCATTCTGGCCAGAATTTCCAAAAATTCAGACCAGAACCATGCGGATATTCGCGGGCCTTGCCTCGGGGAGGGCTATCGGTGAACGCCACTCAGCGCTGTTCGCGCACGAAGCCGACAAACCGCGCCAGCGCGGGCGACATGGCTCCGGCCGGCCAGGCCAGGCTGGTCTCGCAGACCGGCAGGGCAACGGCCTTGCTGCCTGCACGGGCGCTGGCGAAAACCGCCTCGCGGTAGACCACGCCGGGCCTGCAGAACTGCATCACGCTGGCGGGCACCCAGGCCAGGCCGATGCCGCCCCAGACCAGGTTCACGATGGTCTGCATCTGTATCGCCTGCTGCGCGATGCGCGGCACATGTCCGTGCCGTCGGTACAGATCCGTCACCGCGTCATGGAGCGAGGGCATGATGCGGCGCGGAAAGATCACCAGCGGCTGCTCCAGCACTTCGTCGAGCATCAGCCGGTCCGCACCGGCAAGCGCATGCTGCTGCGGCAGGGCCAGCACCATGGCTTCCCGTCCCACGGCCAGGCGCTCCAGGCCGGCCGGCGCATGCCCGGGGGCATGCAACATCAGTCCGGCATCGATCTGCCCGCGCTCAAAGGCTTCCATCTGCACATCGCTGGTGGCCTCGACCAGCTCCATCGCCACACCTGGCGTGCCTGCCACGAAGTCCCGCACCCACAGCGGCAGCCGGGTGAAGCCGATGGTGGAGACAAAGGCCAGCCGCACGCGCCCCACTTCTCCCGCTGCCGCAGCCCGCGCAATCCCCGGCAGCGCCGCCGCCCGCGCCAGAAGCTCACGCACCTGCGGCACAAGCGCCTCGCCGGCCGGCGTCAGCGCGACGTGGCGGCTCGAGCGCTCGAACAGCGCCACGTCCAGGCTGCGCTCCAGCTGGGCGATGGCCTGAGTGAGCGGCGGCTGCGTCATGTGCAGGCGCGACGCGGCGCGGCCGAAGTGCAGCTCGTCCGCCACGGCCAGGAATTGCCGCCAGACGCGCAGATCAATGAGGGGCTCATTCATATGCGCAGCATATCAATCATGCCGATGAATAGGATTGGATCAGATGAATCAGTCGGCCCATACTCATCCAACCCCCACAACGAGAGACATGCCATGACCCCGCCGAACCAGATCAACCGCCGAAGCTCCCACATCACCGAAGGCAAGGCGCGCGCAGCCAACCGCTCCATGTTCTACGGCATGGGCTACAAGGAAGAGGATTTCAAGAAGCCCATGGTCGGCGTGGCCAACGGCCACAGCACGATCACGCCGTGCAACTCCGGCCTGCAAAGGCTGGCGGACGCGGCCATCGCAGGCATCGAGGAGGCCGGCGGCAACGCGCAGGTGTTCGGCACGCCGACCATCTCGGACGGCATGTCCATGGGCACGGAAGGCATGAAGTACTCGCTGGTCAGCCGCGAGGTGATCGCCGACTGCATAGAGACCTGCGTGGGCGGCCAGTGGATGGATGGCGTGCTGGTGGTCGGCGGCTGCGACAAGAACATGCCGGGCGGCATGATGGGCATGCTGCGCGCCAATGTGCCGGCCATCTATGTCTACGGCGGCACCATCCTGCCCGGCAGGTGGAAAGGCCGGGACCTGAACATCGTCAGCGTGTTCGAGGCCGTCGGCGAGAACGCCGCGGGAAAGATCAGCGACCAGGAGCTCAAGGACATCGAGCAGCACGCCATTCCCGGCACTGGCTCGTGCGGCGGCATGTACACCGCCAACACCATGTCCAGCGCGTTCGAGGCGCTGGGCATGAGCCTGCCCTACTCCTCCACCATGGCCAATCCCCATGATGAAAAGGAAAACTCGGCCAAGGAATCCGCCAGGGTGCTGATCGAGGCCATCAAGATGGACCTCAAGCCGCGCGACATCGTGACGCGCAAGTCCATCGAGAACGCGGTCTCGGTGATCATGGCGACCGGGGGCTCCACCAATGCCGTGCTGCACTTTCTCGCGATCGCCCATGCGGCCGGCGTGCCCTGGTCCATCGACGACTTCGAGCGCATCCGCCAGCGGGTGCCGGTGCTGTGCGATCTCAAGCCCAGCGGCAGATACCTGGCGGTGGACCTGCATCAGGCGGGCGGCATCCCGCAGGTCATGAAGATCCTGCTGAATGCGGGCCTGCTGCACGGCGACTGCATCACCATCTCGGGCCAGACCATCGCCGAGACCCTGGCCGGCGTGCCTGACGAACCGCCCAACCCGCAGGTCATCCGCCCCCTCTCGGATGCGCTCTACCCGCAGGGCCACCTGGCCATCCTCAAGGGCAACCTGAGTCCGGAAGGTGCGGTGGCCAAGATCACGGGCCTGAAGAACCCGGTCATCACCGGCCCGGCACGCGTGTTCAACGATGAGCAATCGGCACTGGCGGCCATCCTCGACGGCAGGATACAGGCCGGCGACGTGATGGTGTTGCGCTACCTGGGCCCCAAGGGCGGCCCCGGCATGCCGGAAATGCTGGCACCCACGGGCGCCCTGATCGGCGCCGGCCTGGGCGAGAGCGTGGGCCTGATCACCGATGGCCGCTTCTCCGGCGGCACCTGGGGCATGGTGGTCGGCCACGTGGCGCCGGAAGCGGCCGTGGGCGGCACCATCGCGCTGGTGCACGAGGGCGACTCGATCACCATCGACGCGCACGCATTGCAGCTGCAGCTGAACGTGCCCGAAGACGTGCTCGCCCAGCGCCGTGCGGCATGGAAGGCCCCCGCGCCCCGCTACACGCGGGGCGTGCAGGCCAAGTTCGCGTTCAACGCATCGAGCGCCAGCTCGGGCGCGGTGCTGGACAACTTCGCCATTTGAGCGTCGTCATCTGAGCTTCGCCATCTGAGCTTCGTGAGCGCACGAAAAAAAGAGGTCCGGGCAGTGGCTGCCCGGACCTCTTTTCCATCTCGCGCCAAGGCGCCGGACCTGGATCAGTCGGCGCGGTAGTTCGGCGCTTCCTTGGTGATCTGCACGTCATGCACGTGCGATTCACGGATGCCTGCGGCGGTGATCTCCACGAACTCGGCCGTGTTGTTCATCTCTTCGATGGTGGCGCAGCCGCAGTAGCCCATGGCAGCGCGCACGCCGCCGGCCATCTGGTAGACGATGGAGACCATGGAGCCCTTGTAGGGCACGCGGCCTTCGATGCCTTCGGGCACGAGCTTGTCGGCATTGGGATTGCCGGTGCTCGATTCCTGGAAGTAGCGGTCGGCCGAGCCCTGCTGCATGGCGCCGATGGAGCCCATGCCGCGATAGCTCTTGTACGAACGGCCCTGGTACAGGATGACTTCGCCCGGAGCCTCTTCGGTGCCGGCGAACATGCCGCCCATCATGATGGTCGAGGCGCCAGCGGCCAGGGCCTTGGCGATGTCGCCCGAGAAGCGGATGCCGCCGTCGGCGATCAGCGGCACGCCCGTGCCTTGCAGGGCCTGGGCCACGCTGTCGATGGCCATGATCTGGGGCACGCCCACACCGGCGACGATGCGCGTGGTGCAGATGGAGCCAGGGCCGATGCCGACCTTGACGGCGTCGGCGCCTGCCTCGGCCAGTGCCAGCGCAGCGGCGCCGGTGGCGATGTTGCCGCCGATGACATCGACCTGCGGGTAGTTCTGCTTGACCCAGCGCACGCGGTCGATCACGCCCTTGCTGTGGCCGTGGGCCGTGTCCACCACCAGTGCATCGACGCCGGCCTTGACCAGCAGTTCCACGCGCTGCTCGGTACCCTCGCCCACGCCCACGGCGGCGGCCACGCGCAGGCGGCCTGCGCTGTCACGCGCTGCGTTGGGGAAGGTGGTCTGCTTGGTGATGTCCTTGACGGTGATCAGGCCCTTGAGTTCAAAGGCGTCGTTCACGACCAGGATGCGTTCGAGCTTGTGCTTGTTGAGCAGGGCCTTGGCTTCCACGGGCGTGGTGCCGTCCTTCTCGTTGACGGTGATCAGGCGCTCGCGCGGCGTCATGATCTGGCTGACCTTGACGTCGTAGCGGGTCTCGAAGCGCAGGTCGCGGCTGGTGACGATGCCCACCACCTTGCCGCCGTCGCAGACGGGAAAGCCCGAGATGCCGAGATTCTCGGACAGCTGCAGCACCTGCAGCACGGTGTGCTCGGGGGTGATGACCACGGGGTCGTGCACCACGCCGGATTCGTGGCGCTTGACCTTGGACACTTCGGCGGCCTGCTGCTCGGCCGTCATGTTCTTGTGGATGACGCCGATACCGCCCTCTTGCGCGATGGCAATGGCCAGACGCGCCTCGGTCACGGTGTCCATGGCGGCGGACACAAGGGGAATGTTCAGGGAGATGTTGCGCGAAAAGCGCGTCTTGAGCGAAGTGTCCTTGGGCAGGACCTGGGAGAAAGCGGGGACCAGAAGGACGTCGTCGAAGGTCAGGGCTTTACCGAGAAGGCGCATGTGAGAGCTCCAAAAGAAGGATTGTACCCGTGCGCCGGATCACAATGTATGCTGTAGGCCATTCGGCCCGATCCCCAACTCACCATGCACGCCATCAAGCTTGTTTTGCTAGTCACGCTTGCCGCCTGTTCGCTGCCCGCAGCCGCCCAGTGGCAATGGGTCGACGCCACAGGCCGCAAGGTCTTCAGCGACCGCGCACCGCCTCCTGACATTCCCGCCAAGAACATCCTGCGCCAGCCTGGCGGCAGCACACCGCCGCCTGCCGCCGCGCCCTCCGCCGCTGCGGCAGCTGCGGATGCAGGCACGGCGCCTGCGGCGGACGCCGCGGCACCGGCAGCACCTGCCGCAGCCGCCAAGGACACCAAGCCCGCAGGCACCGACAAGGCCCTGGAAGAGCAAAAGCGCAAGGCCGAAACCCAGGAGGCCGCCAAGGCCAAGGCGGAAAAGGAACGGATTGCCAAGCAGCGCCAGGACAACTGCGCACGCGCCAAGCAGTCCAAGACCGCGCTGTCTTCGGGCCGCCTGCTGGGCTACACGAATGAGCAGGGCGAGCG
Source organism: Delftia tsuruhatensis NBRC 16741 (assembly GCF_001571325.1). GTDB lineage: Bacteria > Pseudomonadota > Gammaproteobacteria > Burkholderiales > Burkholderiaceae_C > Comamonas > Comamonas tsuruhatensis. The sequence goes on along the minus strand of NZ_BCTO01000023.1, from coordinate 132,998 downwards.
CGGCTTCATGGACGACGCCACGCGCGATGCGGAACTCAAGCGCGCCGACGCCATCATCGCCTCCGATTGCGGCGCAATGCGCTGATCGCCGAATCCGGGCCGGCTCAGTAGCCGGCCTTGGCTCCAGGCCTCTGGCGCTGGAACAGCCCCGTGGCCCGAGCGCCCTGGCGTGCGAAACGCTCGCGGCGCGCCACCTTAGGGTCCACGGTCAAGGGCCGGTACAGCTCCACTCGGTCACCGTCGCGCAGGGCTTGCGTCAAAGGCGCGCTGCGGCCCCACAGGCCTGCCGGCCCGGCCTGCGCAAAGCCCAGCGCCTGCCAGCCGCCCGCCGCCGCCACCGCATCGGCAATCGTGGCACCGGCCGGCAATTGCAGAAACAGCTCGACGACTTCGCCGGCGCGCGCACTGCAGGCCAGCGTGATGCGCACAGCGGGCTGGGGCTCAGCCATAGACCTGCTCGGCACGCTTGATGAAGGCATCGACCATGGAGCCTGCAATGCGGTCGAACACCGGGCCGACCACGGCGGCCAGGGCCATGTTGTCGAAACCGTAGTCCAGTTGCAGTTCGACACGGCAGGCGCGCTGCGATCCGTCGCCCACGGGGCGGAACATCCAGTGGCCCTCCAGCCGCGAGAACGGCCCCTTGATCAGGCGGATGCTGACCTGGCGCCCGCCATCGTCGAGCACGCTGTGCGTGTTGCGCGTGACGAAGGACTTGCGCATGCCGCCGAATGCAATGCCCACCTCGGCCGTCATGCCCTGCTCGTCCTGCTCCAGCACCCTGGCCTGGTCGCACCAGGGAAGGAAGTCGGCATAGTGGGCCACGTCCGTCACCAGGGCAAACATTTCTTGGGGGCTGTACCAGATCAGGACGGACTTGTTGACTTTTTTCATGAATGGGGCGGGCTGCACGGCATGCAAAACACCGGCAGCGCCGCCATGGCACAGCCGGCTGTCACAATGACGGCAAGGCGAAACTAAAATCCCGCACGGCGGGAAGACGGCAATCCAGTATTGTAGGGAGACCTTTCATCTCCAGGTTTTCGCCGCATCTATTACTCCATGGCCAAGAAACCTGAAACACAGTCGCGCATCGCCGACAACAAAAAAGCCGCGTTCAACTACTTCTTCGAGGAACGCTTCGAGGCCGGCATCGTGCTGCACGGCTGGGAAGTGAAGGCACTGCGCAGCGGCAAGGTGCAGTTGACGGACGGCTACGTCATCGTCAAGGACGGCGAGCTGTTCCTGCTCGGCTGCCAGATCAACCCGCTCAAGACCGCCTCCACCCACGTCAACCCCGACGCGGCGCGCATCAAGAAACTGCTGCTCAAGAAGGACGACATCCTGCGCCTGATCGGCAAGGTGGAGCAAAAGGGCTTCACCCTGGTGCCCATCAACCTTCACTGGAAGAACGGCTATGTCAAATGCGACATTGCCCTGGCCAAGGGCAAGGCCGAGCACGACAAGCGCGACGTGATCAAGGACCGCGAAGGCAAGCGCGAGGTCGAGCGCGCCATGAAGAGCTTCAACCGCTGACGGGCATCCGCAGCTTTTTTTGCACTGCTGCGGAATAAACCGGCACGGCCCAGTGTTCATTGCAGTGTCCGGCCGCAATTTCGCGCGCCGGCAAGCACCGGAGACAGCGATGAAGAAGCTCGGCATGAAACTTGGTACCTGTGCCTTCACGGCAGCCCTGACATTGGCCCTGGCAGGCTGCTATTCCGCGCCTGCGGCCAACGCCTCTGGCCAGACGCCGCCCAGTGCGGTCAGCGTGCAAAACGGCATGCTGGTCGGCGCCAACGGCATGACGCTCTATACCTTCGACAAGGACACGGCCGGCAGTGGCAAGTCCGTCTGCAATGGCCCCTGCGCGACCAACTGGCCGCCCCTGATGGGCAAGCAGGCGCCCTCTGGCGGCAACTACAGCGTGATCCAGCGCGACGATGGCAGCAGCCAGATCGCCTACAAGGGCAAGCCCCTGTACTACTGGGTGAAGGACGGCAAGGCCGGCGATACCACGGGCGACGGCGTCATGGGCGTCTGGCATACCGCACGCCCCTGAGTCCGGCCCCCTGCGCGATCGGACCTGCCCATGGACCGCAGCCAGATCCTGGAGCACCTGCCCGGCCTGCGCCGCTACGCGCGGCTGCTGGCAGGCGATGCCTGGGCAGCCGACGACCTGGTGCAGGACACGCTGGAACGCGCCTGCCGCAAATGGATGCTGTGGCGCTCCGATGGCGATCTGCGCGCCTGGCTGTTCACCCTGATGCACAACCTCTACCTGAACCAGCGGCGCTCTGCCGCACGAGGGCAGTGGCTGGACATCGACAGCCTGTCCGAGTCCCTGGCAGCGCCCGAGGACAGCAGCGACGCTGCCCTGGACCTGGAGCGCTGCCTGCAGCGCCTGCCCGCCGAGCAGCGGGCCGTGCTGCTGCTGGTCAGCGTGGAGGACATGAGCTATGCCGACACGGCGCGCGTGCTGCAGCTGCCCCTGGGCACCGTGATGTCGCGCCTGTCGCGCGCACGCTCCCGGTTGCGCGAGCTGATGGAGGCGCCGCCCGCAGCTTCGCCCGCCCAGACTGCTGCACCCCAAGCCGCAGCCCCGTCGCTGCGCCGGCTCAAATGACGAGGCCGCCATGACTGCCCCCGCCCCCACCTCCCCCTCCTCCTGTGTCTCGGCTGCCACGGCCATCCCCGACGAGCAGCTGCATGCCCTGGTCGATGACCGCCTGCCGGCCCCACAGGCACAGGCGCTGCGCGAGCAGCTGGATGCAGACAGCGCAGCACGCGTGGAGCAATGGCAGCGCCAGCGGCAGCTGCTGCGCGCCCTGCACGGCGCCCGCAGCGAACCGCCCATGCCCGATGAAATGCGCGCCGCCGCCGAGCAGCTGCAGGGCCTGCAACAGCGCCAGCAGCAATGGTGGCGCTGGGGCGGCATGGCCGCAGGCTGGCTGCTGGCCTTCGGCCTGGGCTGGCTGGTGCACGGGCAGCAGGCAGCGCCTGCGGCACCCTCAACGGCGGACACGCTGGCCGCTGCCGCACCTGCCCGCTTCGCCCATCAGGCAGCAGTCGCCCACGCGGTCTACCAGCCCGAGCAGCGCCACCCGGTCGAGGTCGAGGCAGCGCAACAGGCCCATTTGCTGCAATGGCTTTCCAAGCGGCTGGGCCGGCCGCTGAAGCTGCCAGCCCTCACGGAACTGGGCTATGAGCTGGTGGGCGGCCGGCTGCTGCCCGGCGACAGCGGCGCACGCGCCCAGTTCATGTACCAGGATGCGGCCGGCGAGCGCATCACCCTGTATCTGGGCGCGCTGGAGGACCCGGCCACGCGTGGCGAGACCGCCTTTCGCTTCAGCAGCGACGGCCCCGTGCCCAGCTTCTACTGGGTGGACCAGGGCTTTGGCTATGCGCTCAGCGGCGCCCTGCCGCGCAACCGGCTGCTGCAGCTGGCCACGGCCGTGCACCAGCAGCTTTGAAGCCTGGGGCCACGGCTACCAGGGCAGCGGCGCCGCCTCGCCGTTGCCATGTTCGCCGTAGTACAGCGAGGGCAGAAAGCGCGACAGGTAGGTGAACTCCGTGTAGCAGTGGCGCAGCAGGCCCAGGCCCAGCGCGTCGGGCAGCTCGGCCGCCGGGTCCGTGCAGGACTGCCCCAGCAGGAAGCGGCTGCGCAGCACGCAGCCAAAGGGCGTGTCACGCGCCAGGTGCACCATCTGCCCGTCCATCGGGTCCCCGCTGACGTCCAGCTGCACATGCTCGCCGAAGCCGATACGCGCATACACGGCGGCCGATGCGCGTTTTTCGGCAAAGGCCAGCTCCAGCTGCGCAGGGTCGAACAGCTCGCGCGGATCATGGAACTTGAGCCTGGCCGCCACGGGCGGAATATCGGCCAGGGACTCCACGGCCTCGATGGACGCGCCTATGTAGCTCTCGCCCTTCTTCCATTGCGCATCCCAGCCGCGATGCGCGATGTGGTCATGCGGATGCCACCACTTGATGTGCTGCGTGGTCTCGAAGAACTTGAACCACCAGTCCAGCATGCGGCCGCTGCAGCCGTGCAGGTCGGTGCGGCAGGCCACCACCAGGCAGCCGCTGGGCAGGCGCTGGATTCCCGTCTCCAGCCGCAGCGGCGTGATGTGCAGCAGCTCGTCGATGCGGGAAATGTCGGGCTCGAAGGCATGGGAGTTCATGGGTGTTTTCCGTTCCTGGGTTGATGAGGAAAAGCCATCTTATATTAAAGAAACGAATAACGTTTCCAAACAATCGGATAATCCCAGCCGGGTAACAAAATGCTGCACAACCAGGCACGACCCTGCACAACACCGAACGGAACGACAAGAAATCCAATGGAATCCGAAATCACTCCTGCGGCCCCCAGGCCGCGCGGGCGGCCGGCCCGGCCCGAGCACGAGGCCAACGATGCCGCCCTGGCCGCCGCCACCTGGCTCTTGCTCAACGAAGGCTATGCCGCCACCACCATGGAAGCCGTGGCCAGGCGCGCGGGGCTGGCCAAGAAGACGCTCTACCGCTTTGCCGCCAACCGTGAGGATCTGGTGGCCCTGGTGGTGCGCAGCTGGACAGACGGTTTCCGCCCCGCCCTGTCGGCCGATGCGCAGTCGGCCTCAGAGGTGGCTCCGGCGCTGGCCGAGATCCTGCGCGTGATTGCCGCGCGCGTGCTGTCGGCCGAGGCGGTGGGGATGTTCCGCCTGCTCACCACCGATTTCCCCGCCAAGCCCGAGTTGCTGGAGGTCTACCAGCGCAACGGCATAGAGCGCGGCCGCGGCATGCTGGTGGACTGGCTGCGGCGCCAGTGCGCGAAGGGGTTGCTCAGGGCAGAGCAGCCCGACGTCATCTGCGACCTGTTGCTGTCCATGACCATTGCCGAGCCGCTGCGGCAGATGGCCCTGGGCCTGACGCCGCCCGTGCCCGAATGGGATCCGGGCCCGCGCATTGACGACGCGGTACGGCTGCTGGCAGGCCATTCCTGCCGCATGGAGCCCGCTGATTGCTGAACCGAAAAAAAGGCCATCCGGCGCGGTGCCGGATGGCCTTTTGAACCCTTGGAGGTTTGAGCAACCGCCGCGCGATCAGTCCAGCGCCGCCAGCGGGTGCGAGTGCACTGGCCAGGGGCTGTCGAAGAAGGCACGCCATTGCGCGTCCTGCACGTCTTCGATGCGCGCGGGGTTCCAGCGCGGTTGGTGGTCCTTGTCCACGGCCAGGGCGCGAATGCCTTCGATGGTCTCGCTCTGGCCGGGGCGCAGGTAAAAGCAGTGGCGCACCATGTCGCGCTCCATGCGCAGGTCCTGGGCCAGCGTCATGCCGCGTGCGCGGCGAATCTGCTCCAGCACCACGTGCAGCATCAGGGGCGAGCGCTTGCGCAGCGTGGCTGCCGTGTGCTGCGCCCACTCGCCATCCGCCGCTTCCAGTGCCTGCACCATGGCAGCCACCGTGGGCAGGGCAAACACGCGGTCGATCTCGGCGCGGGGCTGGGCCGCTGGTTTGGCCGGGGCCGTGAACTTCGACTTCACCAGCGCCTCGACGGCCGCTGCATCGGCAAAGCTGCCGGCGGCCAGGGCCTCCCACAGCGCAGGCTGCTGGTCCGAGGGCAGATAGCCATCGGCCAGGCCGAAGTCCAGCGCGTCGGCCGCGCCGATCACGTCGCCCGTCAGCGCCAGCCACTCACCCGCGTGACCGGGGCAGCGCGATAGGAAGTAGCCGCCACCCACATCGGGGAACAGGCCGATGGCCGTCTCGGGCATGGCCATCTTGGTACGCTCGGTGACGATGCGCAGCGTGCCGCCCTGGCTGATGCCCATGCCGCCACCCATGACGATGCCGTCCATGAAGGCGATGTAGGGCTTGCCGAAGGTGTGGATCAGGTGGTTGAGCGCGTACTCCTCGGTGAAGAAGTCCTCCAGCTGCGGATTGCCCGTGCTGCCTGCGCCGTGCAGAAAACGGATGTCGCCGCCCGCGCAGAAGGCGCCGAAGGCCCCTTCCTTGCCCATGCCGCGGATGGCCACGGCCAGCACCTGATCGTCCTTTTGCCAGGCCAGCAGGGTGGCCAGCAGATCGCGCACCATGCCCAGCGACAGCGCGTTCAGCGCCTTGGCCCGGTTCAAGGTGATCATGCCAATGCGGCCCCGCACTTCGCTGAGGACTTCGCCGGCAGCTCCCGTCATATCTTGCTCCTTGTTGCTATGCATGCCCTGCCCCGGCAGCCCGGGGCGATGAGCCGCAACCATAGCTGAAAATCCGCGCCCACCCCTGACAAACAGGTGCCAATTTGCGCAAGTGCACGACAGGGCGGGCAGCCGCCGCGCACCGCAGCGCACTCAGTCCAGAGAGACGCCCGTGCTCTTGACCACGCCGGCCCAGCGCTTGATCTCGCTGCGGATGTAGGCGCCGTATTCCTCGGGCGTGGAGCCCAGTCCTTCGGCGCCCTGCAGCTGCAGCTTCTCGACCACGCCCGGGTCCTTGAGCGCGCGCATCAGCTCCTGGTTGAGCCGCTGGATGATGGCGGCTGGCGTCTTAGCGGGCACCATCACGCCCTGCCAGGCCCCGGCCTCGAAGCCGGACATGCCGCTTTCGGCCAGCGTGGGTGCGTCGGGGAAGTTGGGCAGGCGCTTGGAGGAACTCACGGCCAGCAGCTTGAGCCGTCCCTCCTTGATGAAGGGTGCGACGGAGTTGATGGTGTCGGTCATGAAGTCGATCTGCCCGGCCACCAGATCCACGTCGGCCGGCGCGCTGCCCTTGTAGGGCACGTGGCTGGCCTCGATCTGGTAGTGCTGCACGACCTGGAAGGCCGCCAGGTGCGTGACATTGCCGTTGCCGGCCGAACCATAGGACAGCTGGCCCGCCTTGTCCCTGGCATGGCGCACGAACTCCTGCACGTTCTTCACCGGCAGCTTGGGGTTGACCACCAGGCCCAGCGGCACCACGGCCGTCAGCGCCACGGGCATCAGGTCCTTGTTCACGTCGTAGCTCATCTTCTTGTAGAGCGACGGGCTCAGCGCAATGGACGAGGTGTTGTAGAGCACGGTGTAGCCATCGGGCGCGGCCTTGGCCACCAGGGCGTTGCCGATGTTGCCGTTGGCGCCGGGCCGGTTGTCCACGATCACGGTCTGGCCCAGTTGCTGCCCCACCTGCTGGGCCAGCACGCGCGCCACCAGGTCGGTGGGCCCGCCCGGCGGGAAAGGCACGACCAGCGTGATGGGCTTGCTGGGCCAGGCCTGCTGGGCCAGGGCCGCTCCCGGCACTGCCGCTGCGGCTGCCATGCAGGCCGCCACGGCGGCCAGCACCCTGCGCCGCGCTTGTCTGCCTGCGGCCTTGTTGCCTTTCTTGTCCATGCTGTTGTCTCCTGGTGTCGTTATGGGAATTCTTTTGTCCGCCTAGCTGCGCCCTGCCAGCAGGCGCACGGCCGTGTATTCCATGACCTTCTGGTGGCCCTGGTTGAAGACCTCGATGCGCGAGGTGACGACGGCGCGGTTGCCCTTGGAGGTGGGCTTGATGGCGGTGACTTCGACCAGGGCCTCGATGGTGTCGCCCACCAGCACGGGGCCGAGGATCTTCTGGTGCAGCTCCAGCATGGCCAGGCCCGTGCCCTGGATCATGCTTTGCAGGATGAAGCCTTCGATCAGCGCATAGGTCATGGCGCCCGGCACGGGGCGGCCGGCAATGGCGCCGCCGTCGTAGCCCTCCTCGATGAAGATGGCCTCCAGCATGCCCGTGGCATTGATGAAGGCGACCAGGTCGGACTCGGTCACGGTGCGGCGGAAGGTGCGCAGCTGCTGGCCAACCTTCAGGTCCTGCCAGAAAAAGCCCTGGCCCATGCGGGGCACGGCGTTCCAGGCGGCGCCAGGGTGGGGCTGCGGGGTGTTCACTGTCATCTCATGTCTCCTGTTGCGTGATCTGCAGGCCGGCGATGCGCTCGGCGCTCCAGCCCGCCTGGGCCAGCAGCGCCGCCGTGTGCTCGCCCAGGCGCGGAGGCATGCCCATGGGGGCCTGCCGGCCATCCATGCGCACGGAGGAGCGAGGCAGGTGCACGGTGCCCATGGCGGGGTCGTGCAGCGGCACGAAGAACTTCGTGGCCTGCAGATGCGGATCGGCGGGAAGCTCATCCATGCGCGCCACCGGGGCGGCGGGAATCTCCAGGCGCTGGCAGGTGTCCAGCCAGTACTGGGTGCCGTGCAGGGCCACATACTCGCCAGCGGTCTCCAGCAGCTCGGCAATGTGGGCCGTGCGGCTGGCCTGGCTGGCAAAGCGCGCATCCAGGGCCAGCTGCGGCTGGCCCACGGCGGCGAAGAAGCGCTGCCAGTGCGCATCGGTGTACGGCATCATGCAGACGTGGCCGTCCAGCGTTCGGTAGGGCTTGCGCCAGGGCGCCATCACGCGCGGGTAGCCAGCGCCGCTGAGCGCGGGGCTGAAGTGCATGCCGTAGAAATGCTCGACCAGGTTGAAGCCCACCATGGTCTCGTACATGGGCACTTCCACAAAGCAGCCGTGGCCGCTGCGCTCGCGCTGGAACAGCGCCGCCAGCACGGCATGCGCGGCCACCAGGGCGCAGGTCTTGTCGGCCGCAATGGTGGGCAGGTAGCGCGCCTCGCCCGTCTGGCGCTCCATCAGGTCGGCCAGGCCGCTCATGCCCTGGATGACGTCGTCATAGGCGGGCATGCCTGCATAGGGGCCGTCTTCGCCAAAGCCATGCAGGCCTGCATAGACCAGGCGCGGATAGCGCTCGCGCAGCGTTGCGGGGTCCAGGCCCAGCGGGGCCAGCTTTTGCGGGCGCATGCTGTGCATGAACACATCGGCCGTGGCCAGCAGCGCATGCAGGGCCTGGCGCGACTCTTCCCGCTTGAGGTCCAGCACCACGCTCTTTTTGCTGCGGTTGGTGCCCATGAACATGGCTGCCATGCCGGGCTCCACGGCCGGGCCGGTATGGCGCGTGGAGTCGCCGGCCGGCGGCTCGATCTTGATGACTTCGGCGCCATAGTCGGCCAGCACCTGGCTGGCCAGCGGCCCGAACACCACGCTGGACAGATCCAGCACCCGAATCCCTGTCAACGCAGCCTGCACTGTGGTCTCCATGTTGCTTCAGGGAGCCAGTATTTGATATCTTTGAAGTTGCGTCTAAGACTTAATTCAGCATCGCTGATACACGGTGGATATCAATGGACCTGCGCCAACTGCGTCACTTCGTCACCCTGGCCCGCACGCTCAACTACCGGCAGGCGGCCGAGCAGCTGCACATGTCGCAGCCGCCACTGTCCCAATCCATCCGCCGGCTCGAAGACAGCCTGGGCGTGCAGCTGTTCCAGCGCGACCGCCGGGGCACGGAGCTGACCGAGGCAGGCCGGGCGGCCCTGGAAAGTGCCGAGCTGGCACTGCACCATGCGCGCCAGGTGCAGGAGGTCTCGCAGGCCACGGCCAGCGGCGAGCGCGGCCGGCTGCACATAGGCTTCATAGGCTCGGCCACGTTCTCGCTGATTCCACGGCTGGTGCAGGCCTTTCGCAGCGAATATCCGCTGATCGACCTGGTGCTGACCGAATCGACCACGCGCGAGATCTGCGCGCAGGTGGCCAGCGGCGATTTCGATGCCGGCCTGCTGCGCTACCCGGTGACGCAGGCCACCGAGCTGTCCATCACGCCCGTGGAAAAGGACGAACTGGTGGCCGTGCTGCCCGAAGGCAACCCGCTGCTGCAGCGGCCCGCCTTGCGGCTGCGGGATCTGGCCGACCAGCCCTTCATCAACTACCGTCCCAGCGAAGTGCCCGGCCTGCATGCGCTGGTGGTACTGGCCTGCCAGAACGCGGGCTTCATGCCCCAGGTCAAGCAGCATGCGGTGCAGGCCCAGACCCTGGTCAGCCTGGTGGGCGCGGGCCTGGGCGTGGCCCTGGTGCCGGCCGTCGTGGCCAAGGGCAGCACGCCGGGCGTGGTGTTCCGCACGCTGCAAGACGCCGGGACCCTGCCCTCCATCGGCCTGGCCCTGGCGCTCAACCCGCACCAGAGCGCAGCGGCCGGCCAGCGCCTGCGCGAGTTGCTGCTGCGGCTGAACGCCTGACGGACGGCCTGGCGGACGGCGTGGCAGAAGCCGCCGCAGAAAAGACAAAGGCCGCGGATGCGGCCTTTGACAATCAGGGCGGCGAAGCCGGCTGGCTTGCGCGCGCCCTCGGCGCCATGGCGCTTATGCGCCTGCGCGCGAAGCGCGCTTGCGCTCGTTCTCGGACAGGTGGCGCTTGCGCACGCGGATGCTCTTGGGGGTGATTTCCACCAGCTCGTCGTCCTCGATGAATTCCACCGCGTATTCCAGCGACAGGTCGATCGGGGGCGTGATCTTGATGGCATCTTCCTTGCCGGACACGCGGAAGTTGGTCAGCTGCTTGGTACGCGTGGCGTTGACCACCAGGTCGTTGTCACGGCTGTGGATGCCGATGATCATGCCTTCGTACACGGGATCGTTGGCCTTGACGAACATGCGGCCACGGTCGTCCAGCTTGCCCAGGGCGTAGGTGAAGATTTCGCCTTCGTCCATGGAGATCAGCACACCGTTCTTGCGGCCGCCGATTTCGCCCTTGTGCGGCTCGTAGCTGTCGAAGATGTTGGAGATCAGGCCGGAACCACGGGTCAGGTTCAGGAATTCGTTGGTGAAGCCGATCAGGCCACGCGCAGGAATGCGGTATTCCAGGCGCACGCGGCCGCGGCCATCGGGTTCCATGTTGACCAGCTCGCCCTTGCGCTCGCCCAGGGCCTGCATCACGCCACCCTGGTGGCCTTCCTCGATGTCGGCCGTCACCAGCTCGATGGGCTCGTGGCGCACGCCGTCCACGTCGCGGTAGACCACGCGGGGCTTGGACACGGCCAGCTCGTAGCCTTCACGGCGCATTTCTTCCAGCAGGATGGTCAGGTGCAGTTCGCCGCGGCCCGACACTTCGAAGATGCCGTCTTCGTCGGTTTCCTTGACACGCAGGGCCACGTTGGAACGCAGTTCCTTTTGCAGGCGGTCCCAGATCTGGCGGCTGGTCACGAACTTGCCTTCACGGCCCGCCAGCGGCGAGGTGTTGACGCAGAAGTTCATGGTCAGCGTGGGCTCGTCGATCTTGAGCATCGGCAGCGGCCGGGGGTTCAGCGGGTCGGTCAGCGTGACGCCCATGCCCAGGTCGGCGATACCGTTGACCAGCACGATGTCGCTGGGGCCGGCTTCGGTCACCTGCACGCGGTCGATGCCCTGGAACTTCAGAACCTGGTTGATGCGGCCCTTGTAGCTCTTGCCGTCAGGACCTTCCATGACCAGCACGTCGGTCGAAGGCTTGAGCGTGCCGGAGGTGATGCGGCCCACGCCGATGCGGCCCACGAAGGTGGAGTAGTCCAGCGCCGAGATCTGCATTTGCAGCGGAGCGGCGGGATCGCCCTTGACCGAAGGCACGTGCTTCAGGATGGTGTCGAACAGGGCCGACATGTCGGGGCCCCACTGCTCGCCCGGAGCGCCTTCTTCCAGCGAGGTCCAGCCGTTGATGCCCGAGGCGTACACCACGGGGAAGTCCAGCTGCTCGTCGGTGGCACCCAGCTTGTCGAACAGGTCGAACGCGGCGTTGACCACGTAGTCGGGACGCGCGCCGGGCTTGTCCACCTTGTTGACCACGAGGATGGGCTTCAGGCCCAGGGCCAGCGCCTTCTTGGTCACGAAGCGCGTCTGGGGCATGGGGCCTTCCTGCGCGTCGATCAGCAGCACCACGCCGTCGACCATGGACAGGGCACGCTCCACTTCACCGCCGAAGTCCGCGTGGCCGGGTGTGTCGAGGATGTTGATGTGCGTGTCGTTCCAGCTCACGGCGCAGTTCTTGGCCAGGATGGTGATGCCACGCTCGCGTTCGATGGCGTTGTTGTCCATCACCGTGTCCACGACTTTCTCGTGTTCGGCGAAGGTTCCGGATTGGCGCAGCAGCTGGTCCACCATGGTGGTTTTGCCGTGGTCCACGTGGGCGATGATCGCGATATTGCGGATTTGTTTGCTCATAGTGTTTTCCCATTGCCGCTGCGTCATGGGCGCGGCGTGTCTTCCAAAATCTGTTGAATTTCCAGTGAACTGAGCAGGCGGGCGGGGATGAGTTCCCCACGCACCACGCGCCCCACCCCCAGCAGAGCCTGGGGGTTTTCGCCATACACAGCCACCGCCTCGGCATCGGCCCAAGCGCCCTTGCGGGGCAGGCCCGTGAGAAAACGGGCCGCATCTTGCTCGCCCAGCGTGACAGCCGTGTGGCTGGCCAGCAAGGCATCGACAGGCTGCAACTGCTGCAGACGCTCGTCCTCGCCCATGGCGGCCAGCGCCTCCAGCGAGATACAGCGCTCGACACCCAGCCCGCCGGTGTCGATACGGCGCAGCGCGCGCAGGTGCGCGCCGCAGCCCAGGGCCTCTCCCACGTCCTCCGCCAGCGTGCGGATATAGGTGCCCTTGCTGCAGGTCACCAGCATCCGGATCGCCGGCTGGCCTTGGCTGTCTTGCGTCAGCGAAAGCTCCAGTGCGTGGATTGTCACTTCGCGCGCCGGACGCTCGACTTCGATGCCGGCACGCGCATATTCATAAAGAGCCTTGCCGTCCTTCTTGAGCGCGCTGTACATGGGCGGCACCTGGCGGATGGGGCCCGTGAACTGCGCCTGCACGGCGGCAAGCCGCTCGGCCGTGAGGGCGGCGGGATCGATGGCGCGCTCGCGCAGCACCTCGCCCTCGGCATCGGCCGTGGTCGTGGTCTGACCCAGGCGCGCAATCGCCTCGTAGGTCTTGGCAGCTTCGAGCTGCAATTGGCTGAACTTGGTCGCCGCACCGAAGCACAGCGGCAGCACGCCGGTGGCCAACGGGTCCAGCGTGCCGGTGTGTCCGGCCTTTTCGGCGCGCAGCAACCACTTGACCTTCTGCAAGGCGTCGTTGCTGGACAGCTCCAGCGGTTTGTCGAGCAGCAACACCCCATGCACAGGGCGCCGCTGCACCCTTGTGCGTGGCGCGTTCATGGGGCTACTCTTCCTTCCCGCGCGAGGAGACGGCCTTGGCGATCAAGGCGTTCATGTCGGCCGCACGCTCGGTGGTGCGGTCGTAGATGAAGTGCAGCGTGGGCACGGTATGGATGTGCAGGCGCTTGAACAGGCCGTTGCGCAGGAAGCCTGCGGCCTGGTTCAGGGCGTCCTGCGTCTCCTGCGGATCGCCGATCAGCAGGCTGAAGTAGACCTTGGCGTGGGCATAGTCCGGAGTCACCTCCACGCTTTGCAGCGTCACCATGCCCACGCGCGGGTCCTTCAACTCGCGTGCGATCAGCTCCGCCAGATCCCGCTGGATCTGGTCGGAGACTTTGAAGCTGCGGTTCGGCGCAGCGGACTTGCGTGTTGCCATGTCGAATTACAGCGAGCGCGCGATTTCCTTGATCTCGAACACTTCGAGCACGTCGCCTTCGCGAATGTCGTTGTAGTTCTTGAGCTTGATACCGCACTCGAAGCCTTCCTTGACTTCCTTGACGTCGTCCTTCAGGCGCTTGAGCGATTCGATCTCGCCCGTGTAGATGACCACGTTCTCGCGCAGCAGGCGGAAATGCGCATTGCGCGTAACCTGGCCTTGCGTGATGTACGAGCCGGCCACGGTGCCGATCTTCGACGCCACGAACACGGTACGGATCTCGGCCATGCCGATGATCTCTTCCTTGCGCTCGGGAGCCAGCATGCCGGACATCGCTGCCTTCACCTCTTCGACGGCGTCGTAGATGATGTTGTAGTAGCGCAGGTCCACATCGTTGCTCTCGGCCGTCTTGCGCGCCTGGGCATCGGCCCGGACGTTGAAGCCGATGATGATGGCCTTGGAGGCCAGCGCCAGGTTCACGTCGGACTCGCTGATGCCGCCCACGCCCGAGTAGACCAGCTGCACGCGGATCTCTTCGGTGGAGAGCTTGAGCAGCGATGCGCCCAGTGCTTCCTGCGAGCCCTGCATGTCGGCCTTGACGATGATGGGCAGGGTCTGGACCTCGCCCGCACCCATTTCGGCGAACATGTTCTCGAGCTTGGCAGCCTGCTGGCGAGCCAGCTTGGTGTTGCGGAACTTGCCGGCGCGGTAGGTCGCGATTTCGCGGGCGCGGCGCTCGTCCTGCAGCACCATGAAGTCGTCGCCGGCCTGGGGCACGTCGGACAGACCCTGGATTTCCACCGGGATGGAGGGGCCAGCGGACTTGGTCTGCTTGCCGTCTTCGTCCAGCATGGCGCGCACGCGGCCGTAGGTCTGGCCTGCCAGCACCACGTCGCCCACCTTCAGCGTGCCGGACTGCACCAGCACCGTGGCCACGGGGCCGCGGCCCTTGTCCAGCTGCGCTTCGATGACCAGACCCTTGGCAGCGGCTTCCACGGGAGCGGTCAGCTCCAGCACTTCCGCCTGCAGCAGGACCTGTTCCAGCAGCTCGTCGATGCCCTGGCCGGTCTTGGACGACACGGCAATGAACGGGGACTCGCCGCCGTACTCTTCAGGCACCACCTGCTCGGCCACCAGGCCTTGCTTGACGCGGTCGAGGTTGGCATCGGGCTTGTCGGCCTTGGTGATGGCAACCACGATGGGCACACCCGCCGCCTTCGCGTGCTTGATGGCTTCCTTGGTCTGGGGCATCACGCCGTCGTCGGCAGCGCACACCAGGATGACGATGTCGGTGGCCTGTGCACCACGGGCACGCATGGCCGTGAAGGCCTCGTGGCCCGGGGTGTCCAGGAAGGTGACGATGCCGCGGGGCGTCGTCACATGGTAGGCACCGATGTGCTGGGTGATGCCGCCGGCTTCACCCGACGCAACCTTGGTGCGGCGGATGTAGTCCAGCAGCGAGGTCTTGCCGTGGTCCACGTGGCCCATGACGGTGACCACGGGGGCGCGCGACTCCTGGGCAGCTTCCTGCTGGGACACTTCCTCGGCCGTGAAGGCTTCGGGATCGTCCAGCGCAGCGACCTTGGCGGTGTGGCCCATTTCCTCGACCACGATCATGGCGGTGTCCTGATCCAGGGGCTGGTTGATGGTGACCATCTGGCCCATCTTCATCAGCACCTTGATCAGCTCGGATGCCTTGACCGACATCTTGTGCGCCAGCTCGGCCACGGTGATGGTCTCGGGCACGTGCACTTCGATGGCGCGGAATTCCGTTGCCGCGCTCTGGTGCTGTCCGTCATTGCGGTCATTGCCACGACGGCCGCCACGCGGGCCGCCGCGCCAGTTGGAACGGCCGCCCACGCCACCGGAGCTGTCGCCACGGGTCTTGATTTCCTTCTTCTTGCCATCGCCGGCCCAGCTCGAGGAGAGCTTGGCGGACTTGACTTCCTTGCCGGCGCCGGCAGGCGCTCGCGCACCGGCTCCGCCGGCGGTCGTGCCAGCGGGCTTGTGCAGCGTGGTCTTCTTGGCATCGGCGGCAGCAGGCGCTGCAGGCTTTGCCACGGGCTTGGGCTCTTCGGGCTTCTTGGCCACGAGCACCTTCTTGGGCGCGGCCATCATGGCGCGAATGGCTTCGGCTTCGGCCAGCGCCTTGCGGCGGCGGTCTTCCAGATCCTTGGCGCGTTCGGCTTCCTCGGCCGCACGGGCCTTGGACTCTTCCTCGGCCTTGGCGCGTGCCGCGAGCTGGGCTTCGGCGCGCGCTATCTGGCCGGCAGCCTGCTCGCGCGAGGCTTCCTGCTTAGCGCGGTTGGCCTCGACAATCTTTGCGGCTTCGGCAGCCGCATAGGCGGCTGCGCGCTCTTCGGCTTCGCGCTCGCGCTGTTGGACTAGCTCGCGCTCTTCGCGCTCACGGCGTTGCTGTGCCAATTCTTCCTCCTCCCGGCCGATCATTTCGGCCTGGCGACGTGCTTCCCCTTCGCGGCGCACCAATTCCTGAGATTCGCGCTCCGACGCCGCGCGCTGCTCCTGGGCAGCCGCAACGGCAGCGGGGTCGGAGGCGCCTTCGGCGGCCTCGTCGCGCTTGACGAAGGTGCGCTTCTTGCGCACTTCCACCTGGATGGTGCGGGCGCGGCCCGACGAATCGGCCTGCTTGATCTCGCTGGTGGACCGTTTGGTCAGCGTGATCTTCTTGGCGCCACTTCCGTGGCTGGCCTGCAGATGGCTGAGCAGTTGCTGCTTGTCGCCGTCGGTCAACGCATCCGATGCGTTGTCCTTGGCGACGCCTGCAGCCTTGAGCTGCTGCAGCAACGTGTCAGGGGTCTTGTTGAGCTCTTTTGCAAACTCGGCAACCGTATTACTGGACATAAATGCTCTGAACCTCCCTGACCTTACTCTTGCCCTTCGGTGAACCAGTGCTCACGCGCCTTCATGATCAAAGCCTTCGCTTCTTCCTCGGTCTGCCCGGTCAGCTCGGTCAACTCATCGATGGCCAGATCGGCCAGATCGTCGCGAGTGTGCACATTGGCCTCGGCCAGCTTGTCCACGATCTCCGGAGTCATTCCCTCGAGCGTCAGCAGATCCTGCGACACCTTGCCCACGTTTTCCTCGTGCGCGATTTCCTGCGTCAGCAGGGCATCCTTCGCACGGGTGCGCAGCTCGTTCACCGTCTCTTCGTCGAACGCCTCGATTTCGAGCATTTCCTGCAGCGGCACGTAGGCCACTTCTTCCAGGGTCTCGAAACCTTCCTCGATGAGGATGTTGGCGATTTCCTCGTCCACATCGAGCTTTTCCATGAACAGCTGGCGCGCAACGGCAGACTCGTCCGCCTGCTTTTGCGCAGACTCAGCCGCGTCCATGATGTTGATCTTCCAGCCGGTAAGCTCGGAAGCCAGGCGAACGTTCTGGCCGCCACGGCCGATGGCGATGGCGAGGTTTTCCTCGTCAACCACCACGTCCATGGCGTGCTTTTCCTCGTCCACAACGATGGACGACACATTGGCCGGAGCCAGCGCACCGATCACGAACTGTGCGGGGTCCTCGGACCACAGCACGATGTCCACGCGCTCGCCAGCCAATTCATTGGTGACGGCGTTGACGCGGGTGCCCCGCACGCCGACACAGGTGCCGATGGGATCGACACGCTTGTCATGGCTGAGCACGGCGATCTTGGCGCGGCTGCCGGCATCGCGAGCGCAGCTCTTGATCTCCAGCAGGCCCTGCTCGATCTCGGGCACTTCGTTGCGGAACAGCTCGACCATGAACTCCGGCGCCGAACGCGACAGGATGATGGGCGCGCCGCGCAGCGTGGCGTCCACTTCCATGATCATGGCCCGCACGCGGTCGCCGTTGCGCAGGTTTTCCTTGGGGATCATTTCGCTGCGGCGCAGGCGTCCTTCGACACGGCCGGCCTCGACGATGATGTCGCCCTTGTCCATGCGCTTGACCGTGCCCGTGAAGATCCGGTCACCGCGCGACAGGAACTCGTTGAGCAGCATTTCGCGCTCGGCATCGCGGATCTTTTGCAGGATGACCTGCTTGGCCGCCATCGCACCGATGCGGCCGATGGGCACCGACTCGATCTCTTCCTCGATGTACTCGCCTTCGGAGATGCCGGGGACGCGGTCCTGTGCGTCCATCAGCATTTCTTCGGCATCGGGGTTTTGCAGGCCCGCATCATCGGGCACCACCAGCCAGCGGCGGAAGGTGTCGTAGTTACCGCTGTCGCGATCGATGGCCACGCGGATGTCCACTTCACCTTGGTACAGCTTCTTCGTGGCTTGGGCCAGGGCCGATTCCACTGCACCGAACACCAAATCGCGCTCCACGTTCTTTTCGCGCGAAATGGCTTCTACCAACATCAACAATTCGCGATTCATGCGACGACTCTCCTATTTCAATCACGCAGAAAGGGGATGGCAATGCCCTTCTGCCCCAATGATTCGACGTACCCTGCCCGCTCCGATCAGACCGGCTTGGCAGAACGCCCCTTGAAATCCACAAGGGGAGCCAGACGCGCCTCGCGCAGCTCCTCCAGCGTGAAACCCAGCGCCTGCAGGGGCGCGGGAACACGCTTCTTGCTGACCCTCTGGCCAGGCTTGACGGGTGGCTCGTCGCTCCAGACGATCTGCCAGCCACCACCTTCGGCACGCTCCAGCGTGCCGCGGAATTTCTTGCGATTGGCGCTGACCTGCCCTTCAGCGGCGGCGCCGATGGGCTCCTTGAGGGTCAGGTCGATGACTTCCCCGACAAAGCGGATGAAGTCCTGCTCATGCCGCAGGGGGCGGTCGATGCCCGGGGAGGAGACCTCGAGGCGCGTGTAATCCGTGCCATCGACCTCCAGCGCGAACTGCAGCTGGCGCGTGATCTTCTCGCAGTCCTCGACTGTCACGAACTGCTCCGGCACCACCGGCTCGCCCTCCACCGGGGGCTGCCAAGGCAAATCAATTGTGACGCGCAACAGCCCGCCTGCCGAGCGTTCTATTTCCACCAGGTCATAGCCCAGACCTGTCACGGTTTGTTCAACGATTTGCTGTAGTGCCACGTGTAATTAAATTCAATCCTGCAAACACAAAAGACCCGGAACGCCCCTGGAACCTTGGCAGCAGCCATGTCCCAACAGCGCCGAGCCCCATGGCAATCCCTAAGGTCGCCCGAAGATCGCCCAAAAAAAAGGGCGGTTGGTACCCGCCCGTTTGGTCGTGAATATGCCATTGTATCCGCAAACGCCCTCCAGGCCAAGTTCGCGCCGTACAAAAACAGGCGCTGGCAGGCACTGCGCAAGGCAGCCCAGGCCAGGGCGGACACCCCTCCGCGGGATGCTCAGGCGCCCACGCGCTCAAGCGCCTGCGCCGACTGAAGCCGCCGCAAAAGGGCCTGCGCTTCGGCGGGGTCGGCCGGGGCCGCGCCAGGGTCCTGGGCCAATGACTGCAGCATGCGCGCCACAACGCCCGGCTGGGGCAGCACCGGCCCCAGAAAGCGCGCGCGCTCGCCGTCAGCGATCAGCACAGAGGGAAAGGTTTCGATGTCCAGGTCCCCGGCCACATCCTCGCGGTCCTCGACATCAAGCCAGACGAAGTGCATCTGCGGGAACTGGGTGGCCAGCTCCGCAAACGCGCTCCGGTACTGGTTGCAAACGCCGCACCATTGCGCACACAGGCAAACCACCCACCAGGGGCTGGCTGCCGCGCTGTCGTCCGGCAGCTTGCCGGCCATTGAATCCATGGAAAACCTCTCAGAAACCACGCCCTTCCCGGGCGCGATAAACCTCCATGGTACCGATTTCCGCCGCCTTGTTGCCCCAGGCATTGCGCACATAGCTGGCCACGGCGGCCACCTGTGCGTCAGACAGCACATGGCCAAAGGGCGGCATGCCATGCGGCTGCGGCTGTTGCCGCGTGGACGGGGGATAGCCACCGTCCAGCAGCACCAGCAGCAGGTTGCGCGGCTCGGCCATGGTCACGGAAGCATTGCCGGCCAGCGCAGGAAACGCGCCCGGTGTTCCCTGGCCCTGCGCACCATGGCAGACCGCGCACTGCCGTTCGTACACGGCCCGCCCCAAGGCCATCTGCCCAGGCTGCACAGCCTTGATGGCGCCGTGCCCGTCTGTGCCGGCAGCTGGGGCAGCAGCACCCCGCTCCTGCAGATAGGAAGCCAGCGCCTGCAGATCCTGTGGCTGCCAGTGCTGGGTGCTGCGCGCCACGACTTCGGCCATGGGGCCCAGTGCCGAGCCTGAAGGGCCGGACCCCGTCTGCAGCAACTGCACCCAGGCGGATTCCTGGCCGGCGCGCACACCCGCCTCGCCGGGATCGAGCAGCGAAGGCGCATACCAGGACTGCCCTGCCACAAAGCCGCCGGACATGGCCTGGCCGGAGGCACCCAGGCCATTGCGCGGCGCATGGCAGGCCGCGCAATGGCCCAGCCCCTGGGCAAGATAGGCGCCGCGATTCCAGGCCGGGGCCTTCCCTGGCTGGTCCTGCCAATCCTTCGGCGAGAAGAACAGCGCCCGCCAGACGGCCAGCGACCCCTGCCAGCCATAGGGAAAGTCCAGCGCATGCGGCGGCGTCTGCGCGCGCACGGCGGGCAGGCTTTGCAGATAGGCGAACAAGGCGTCCGAATCGGCGCGCGTCACGCGGGTGTAGCTGTCATACGGGAAGGCGGGATACAGCAGGCGCCCACCACGCGAGCGCCCGTTGTGCAGCGCACGCCAGAAGTCCTGCGCCGACCACAGTCCCAAGCCCGTCTCCTTGTCGGAGGTGAGATTGCTGGTGTACAGCGTGCCGAACGCGGTGGGCAAGCCCCGCCCGCCCGCATATTCGGCACCGCCCGCCGCCGTGTGGCAGCCAGCGCAGTTGCCTACCCGCGCAAGGTAGGCGCCGCGCTCGACCAAGGCGGCCCGTGTTTCGGTCGATCCCGACCAGCCGCCGTGGCCATAGGCATGAACCCCCTGCTCCCCCCGCAGGTTGAGCCAGACCAGCAGCAGCCCCACCAGGACCAGGGCCAGGACCACAAGAGCCAGCAGGGGCCACCGCCCGCGTACGCTCGCGCTGGCCGGATTTTCCACTTGGACACTCATGGCCTGCCCTCCTGACCGCCCACAGCGGCCACCGCACCGCAGCGCAGCGGCAAGGAGCGCGCCAAGGCCTCGTGCCCTCCCGGCGTCGCCGATGCAGGCCGCGACGACAGCCATGCCGTGACGGCCACGACTTCCTGCGGCGTCAGCGCCTTGGCCACCTGGTCCATGCAATCGGGAGCGGCCGCCTGGCGCTGGCCCGAGCGCCAGGCGCCTATCTGGCTGTTGAGATAGTCGCGTGACAGGCCCAGCAGACCCGGGATATCGTCGCCCGCGCCCATGAGCCGCTGGCCATGGCAGGCAGCACAGGCGGGCAGGCCCCGCTGCGCGTCGCCCTGCAGCACCAGCTGCTCGCCACGCGCGAGGTCGGCGGGCGGCAGCTGCGCCGGCACGGGCGGCGCATAGGGCAGCTCAAGGCTTGCGAAATGCACGGCGATCTGGCGCAGATAGTCGTCCGACATGAATTCGATCAGCCGGTTCATTGCCGGATAGCTGCGGCGCCCCTGCTGGAAATTCTTGAGCTGGCGGTAAAGATAGCCCGCAGGCTTGCCCGCAATGCGAGGAAAGTAGCCGCTGGGTGTGGCCCGTCCCTCGGGACCATGGCAGGCCGTGCAGGCCAGTACCCTGGACGCCATGGAGCCCACATCGGGCAGAGGCGCACTGACCACGGCGGGGGGCAGGTCCGCCATCGGCACGCCCGGTGCCGGCTGGGCGGACTGCGCCATCACGCCGCATGCACAGGCCGCCAGCCATGCGCCCAGCAAGCTCCTTGCCCCCTTGACGCCTGAAAGCCCTGTCCCGTACCGCCATCGCCTGCCATGTGCCATGTCCGACGCCTCCTGTTGCGTCCTGCCGACGCGCGAATGTAGTAAACCCGTCACAAGATGCCAGTCCAGCAGGAAAAGGCCCATCGGTTGAGACCCTGCCATGACCGGGCTATGCTGGCTTCTGGCTTGTCCAGAACATCGCCCGCAAGGGCTGGAGGACGGAAATTCATGGAATACAAGGACTACTACCGCATCCTGGCCGTGGACCGGCAGGCCAGTGCTGACGAGATCAAGAAGGCCTACCGCAAGCTGGCGCGCAAGTACCACCCGGACATCAGCAAGGAAGCGGATGCCTCGCAACGCATGGCCGAGATCAATGAAGCCAACGCCGTGCTGTCCGATCCCGAAAAGCGTGCGGCCTACGACGCGCTGGCCGATGCGCCCCGCCGCAGCGCAGGCGCCGGCGGATTCCAGCCGCCACCGGACTGGGAAGGTCAGGACTTCCACTTTCGCAGCGGCGATGGCTCCATGCCGGACGGCGATGCGGATTTCAGCGAATTCTTCTCGCAGATGTTCGGCCAGGGCGCCCGCGCGCGCCATGCGGGCGGCGGGCAGCACCGACCTCCACCCGACCTGCGGGGGCAGGACCAGCACGCCAGCATCGAGCTGGACCTGCTGGACAGCTACCACGGCGCCCAGCGCAGCCTGCACCTGCGCAGCACGGTGCTGGATGAGGACGGGCGGCCGGTGGCGCGGGACAAGGAATTGCAGGTCAGCATTCCCAAGGGCGTGCGCGAGGGCCAGATGATCCGCCTGGCAGGCCAGGGCGGCCAGGGCCTGGGCAAGGGTCCTGCAGGCGACCTGCTGCTGCAGGTGCATCTGCGCCACGACCCGCGCTGGTGGGCCGAGGGCAAGGACGTCTATCAGCCCATCGCGCTCGCGCCCTGGGAAGCCGCGCTGGGCGGCACGGTCCGTCTCGCCACGATTGCCGGCGAATTCGATGTCGGCATCCCTGCCGGCAGCCGCGCCGGCCGCAAGCTGCGGATCAAGGGCAAGGGCTTGCCCGCCGCCACGCCAGGCGATCTGTATCTGGTGCTGGGCATCAGCCTGCCGGAGCCGCAGACCGACGCCCAGCGAAAGGCCTATGAGGCACTGGCCCAGGCCTTCCCCTCGTTCGATGCCCGCCAGCACGGCACGGGCCAAGGAGCCTCGCGATGAGCACGCCGCTGTATCCCTTCTACGAACCTGCAGAACTGCTGGATGAAGGCGCACTGGATCTGCACGATCTCGCCCGCCACTGCCAGCGCAACACCGACTGGGTGGTGGAGCGTGTGCAGACCGGCGTGCTGTACTGCGAAAACGAGCCGCCGGGCGAAGCGACCGCACCGCAGGCACAGTGGCGCTTCAGCAGCCAGACCCTGGTGCGCGCGCGCCGCATAGCCCATCTGGAGCACAGCTTCGATGCCGACCCTCAACTGGCCGCGCTGACGGCGGACCTGATCGAGGAAGTGCAGATGCTGCGCCGCAAGCTCCAGGCACTGCAGCACTGAGCGCATTCGCCCCAAAAGCAAAAGCCCTCTTTCGAGGGCTCTTGCTTTCAGAACGCGGCCGCAGCAGGCATGCATGCGGCCCGCCGTGCTCAGCGGTGACGCTTGCCGGGGTTCTTCTTGGTATGGGTGTGGGCGCCACGGGCGCGGCTCACGCGCTGGCCACGGCCGGGCGTCGGCAGGGTGACGCCGTTGGGCAGGGGAGGCTGGGGAGTGAACTTGCGGTCGGCTTCGGTAACGATCTTGTTGCCCATGGCATTTCCTTCTTCAAAAAAATGAGAACGCGCAATTAGGCCATAGACCTGCAGGCCCGCGCATAAAAAAACACATGGCCTGCTCCGGCATAGGGAAAGTTCCTGCGTTGCGCAGCCCGCACAGCCGCAGTTCCGGCAGCGCCGGCCTACACCGCGGCCCGGCGTTCTGTCCTAAAGTAGGAGCACGCTGCCAAGCGCACATGATGCCCCTGGCATGCGCTCTGCCTGAACACGGAGTTCCGCACGATGTCACCCCGCCAACCACGCACAGAAGTCACCACCCCGTCCACACCCCGCCCTGCCTGGGTTCGGCCCGCGGCAGGCCTGGCTGGGCTTGCCGTCGGGGCCGCTGCAGCCGCCTTGCTTTGGAAGGGCCTGCGCAACCCGCCCATTCCTGCCACAGTGGAGCCCGTACGCGGCTGGGACATCCAGCGCTACATGGGCCGCTGGTACGAAGTGGCCCGCATAGACCACCGCTTCGAAAAAGGCCTGGAGCGCACCCAGGCCGAATACACGCCGCTTCCCGATGGAAGCGTGCATGTGCTGAACCGGGGCTACGACGCAGGCCGCCGGCGCTGGAAGTCCGCTGAAGGCAAGGCCCGCACGGTGCATGGCCCCGGCGTTGCGGCGCTCAAGGTCTCGTTCTTCGGACCGTTCTACGGCGGCTACAACGTGGTGGCCCTGGATGCCGACTACCGCTGGGCCATGGTGGTCGGCTCGGACCTGCGCTATTTCTGGATTCTTTCGCGCACCCCTGAACTGCCCGATGGCGTGGCAGCGCGCCTGCTGGCCCAGGCCCGGCTGCTGGGCGTGCCCGTGGACAAGGTGCAGTGGATTCTTCAGGACGGGGTCAATCCCACAGGCAGCTGGTAGCGGCCCGGCGGCAGGCCGGCGAACTCAGAACCCTTCGGGCATGCCGTCACCCGAAAAGCCAGCAGCCTCCACCAGCCGCTGGGTATAGGACTCACGCGGCGCGCCCAGCACCTGGGCCACGGGGCCGGATTCGACGATGGCACCATCCTTCATCACCACCACGTCATGGGCCATGGCGCGGATCACGTCCACATCGTGCGTGATGAGCAGATAGGCCAGGCCACGTTCGCGCTGCAGCCGCTGCAGCAGGCCCAGCACCTGCTGCTGAATGGTCACATCCAGCGCACTGGTAGGCTCGTCAAGCACCAGCACTTCAGGCTCCAGCACCAGGGCACGCGCAATGGCGATACGCTGGCGCTGGCCCCCGGAGAACTCATGCGGATAGCGATCGAGCAGACCGGGGAACTGCTCATCCGTCAGCCCGACGGCAGACAGCATGTCCACGACACGGTCACGGCGCTGCCGCCCCGTGAGCGCCGGGGCGTGCACGCGCAGGCCCTCGCCAACAATCTGCTCCAGCGTCAGCCGTGGCGACAGCGATGAATACGGGTCCTGGAACACCACTTGCACCTTGCGCCGCAGCGCAAGATTGGCCGGCGAGTTGCGCGTGGCCGGCTGCCTCCAGGCCTGACCAGCGATGCGCAGCTGGCCTTCATGCGGCAGCAGTCCCAGCACGGCCTGGGCCAGCGTGGACTTGCCCGAGCCCGACTCCCCGACCACACCTACGGTGCGCCCGGGCATCAGGTCCAGGTCGGCGGACTGCACGGCAACAAAACGCCCCTGGCCAAACCAGCCGCGCACGCCCGTCAACGGCACCGGGTAGCTGACCTTGAGGCCCTGCGCATGGACCAGCGGCTCGGGAGCCGCCCCCGGTGTACCGGCCTGCGCCTCGACCAGATCGCGGCGCGGCACACTGGCCAGCAGCTTGCGCGTGTAGGCATGGCGCGGAGCTGCCATGACCGCCGGCACCTCGCCCTGCTCCACCAGCTGCCCGCGCTCCATCACCGCCACGCGATCGGCAAAGCGCCGCACCAGGTGCAGGTCGTGGGTGATCATCAGCACGGCCATGCCGGTCTGGCGTTGCAGGTCATCGAGCAATTGCAGGATCTGTCCGCGCAGCGTGACGTCGAGCGCCGTGGTCGGCTCATCGGCCAGCAGCAGGCGCGGGCTGCTGGCCAGTGCCATGGCGATCATGGCGCGCTGGCGCTGGCCGCCGCTGAGCTGATGCGGAAAGGCGCGGGCACGGCGCACGGGCTCGGCAATGCCCGTGGTCGCCAGCAGTTCGGCCGCCTGGGCCAGGGACTGCGCCCGCGTCAGCCCCTGCTTGAGGCGCAGCACCTCGCCCACCTGCTCGCCCACGGTCATCAGCGGATTGAGCGCCGTCATGGGCTCCTGGAAGATCATGGCCACGTCGCCGCCGCGCACGGCCCGCATCTCGCGCTCGGGCAGGCGCAGGAGGTCGCGGCCGTCGAAAAGCGCCTGCCCGCCCAGCTGGGCGTCACCGGCCAGCCGCAGCAGGGACAGCGCCGTGATGGTCTTGCCCGAACCGGACTCACCCACCAGCGCCAGCTTCTCACCGGCCGCCAGATCGAAGCTCACGCCGTGCACCACGTCCTTGCTGCCAAAGCGCACGCGCAGGTTGCGCACAGACAGCAGCGTCCGGCCGCGACCGGGGGCGGAAGGCATGTCCATTGCCGGCTGCTCTGCGTTCATGCGGCGTCCTTCGCATCAACGGCCGGGGCTGCATCGGTGGCAGCGGCCTTGCGCGGGTCCAGGGCATCGCGCAGCGCATCGCCCATGAAGGTCAGCAGCAGCAGCGTCACCACCAGCACCGCAAAGGTGGACAGCGAGATCCACCAGGCATCGATGCTGTTCTTGCCCTGGCTCAGCAGCTCGCCCAGGCTGGGCGTATCGGGGGGAACGCCCAGGCCCAGGAAATCAAGCGAAGTCAGCGCCAGGATGGCTGCACTCATGCGAAACGGCAAAAAGGTGACCACGGGCGTCATGCTGTTGGGCAGCAGATGGCGCCAGATCAGCGCGCCATTGCCCACGCCCAGCGCACGCGCCGACTTCACGTAGTCGAGCTGGCGGTTGCGCAGGAATTCGGCCCGCACATAGTCCGACAGCCCCATCCAGCCGAACAGCGACAGCAGCACCAGCAGCAGCGAGACGCTGGGCGCCAGCACCGCGCTGAAGATGATCAGCAGATACAGCTCGGGCATGGAGCCCCAGATCTCGATGAAGCGCTGAAACGCCAGATCGGTCCTGCCGCCGAAAAAGCCCTGGATGGCCCCCGTCACCACGCCCAGCACCACGCCGGAGGCCGTCAGCGCCAGCGCAAACAGCACGCTCACGCGAAAGCCGTAGATCAGTTGCGCCAGCAGATCGCGCCCGCGATCGTCCGTGCCCAGCAGGTTCTCGCGCGAGGGCGGCGCCGGATTGGGCAAGCTCGCAAAGTAGTTGAGCGCCTGCGGCCCGTAGGGATTGAGCGTGTACAGCGCCCAGTTGCCACCCTGGCTCAGGCGATCCCGGATGTAGGGATCCAGATAGTCGGCCGCCGTCTCGAAGTCGCCGCCGAAGGTCTTCTCGGAATAATCGTTCCACAGCGGCCAGTAGGTCTGGCCTTCGTAGCGCACCACCAGGGGCCGGTCGTTGCTGATCAGCTCGGCGCCCAGGCTCAGCACCACCATCACGCAAAAAGCGACCAGGCTCCAATATCCCAGCCGATTGCGCCTGAACCGCAGCCAAGCCCGCCGCGCCGGCGAAACCGCCGCCGCCGCCAGCGGTGCAGGCGCCCCAGCCCCCGGCAGCCCCGTTCCAGAAACCACAACGGATTGCATTTCAGTGTCCATGTCGCTCCAGGAAACGAAGCCCGGCGCCACGCGCCGCCCGTCCGCCCCCCGTGATACAGGGCGCCGTGCATACCGGGCAAGCCGCGAAGCGGCTCGGAAGGTACCTAGTCAAACCGTACACGCGGATCCACCCACACATAACAAAGATCGCTGACCAGCTTGGTCACCAGGCCGATCAGCGTGAACAGGTACAGCGTGCCCAGCACCACGGGATAGTCGCGCCGTATCACGCTGTCATAGCTGAGCAGGCCCAGGCCGTCCAGCGAGAACAGCGTTTCTATCAGCAGCGAGCCCGTGAAGAAGGCACCGATGAAGGCGGCCGGAAAGCCGGTGACGATGGGAATCAGCGCATTGCGCAGCACATGCCGATAAAGCACCTGCCGCTCCGACAGGCCCTTGGCGCGGGCTGTCAGCACATATTGCTTGCGGATCTCTTCCAGAAAGGCATTCTTGGTGAGCATGGCGGTGATGGCGAAGCTGCCCGCCACCATGGCCGTGACCGGCAGCGCGATATGCCATAGATAGTCCACGATGCGCGCGCCCCAGGACAGCTCATCCCAGTTGGCCGAGGTCAGCCCGCGCAGCGGAAACCATTGCAGCTGCCCGCCGAAGATCACCAGCAGCGCCACGCCCAGCACAAAACCCGGAATCGCATAGCCCACCAGGATCAGCAGCGTGGTGAAGAAGTCGAAACGCGAGCCGGCACGCACGGCCTTGGCAATGCCCAGGGGCACGGCCACGAGGTAGCTGATGAAAAAGGTCCACAGGCCCAGGCTGGCCGAGACCGGCAGCTTCTCCTTGATCAGCTGCCAGACATCCTTGTTCTGAAAGAAACTGCGCCCCAGGTCGAACCGCGCGAACTGCCCGAGCATCTGGAAGAAGCGCTCATGGGCCGGCTTGTCAAACCCGTAGAGGGCCTTGATCTGCTCTATGCGCTGGGGGTCCACCCCCTGGTTGCCACGGTAGGCCAGGCCACCGCCTTCGCCGCCACGGCCCACGCTGGCCTTGGCTTCGGCAAGGTACTGCTCCACCGGGCCACCGGGCACGAACTGCACGACCACGAAGGTCAGCAGCAGCACGCCCAGCAGGGTCGGCACCATCAGCAGCAAGCGTTTGAGTATGTAGGCCCACATAAGAAGTCCTGCATTATGTCGATTGCCGGGGGGCACCCCGGCCCGGGAGCGTGCCCATCATGCAACGGATCGCAACGATGCGGCGGCAGCGCCCGCTCATGGAGGCGGCGCGGTCAGCACCGGCATGCGGGCCCACCAGGTATCCATGGCCCAGCTCTCGCCCTTGGCGTAGGCGGGAACCACGGCGGGCCGCACCAGCCGCCAGGAGTCGTAGACCATGCGGTGCGTTCCCGCGCTCCACTGCGGAATCAGGTAGTGTCCATGCGCGATGACACGCTCCAGTGCGTGGCACGCGGGCAACAGCTGCGCCTCGGTCTTGGCCTCGGTCATGCGCCGGATCAAGGCATCGACGGCGGGATTCTTGACTCCGGGAAAATTGCCCGAGCCGTCCGTGTCCGCCGCCCGACTGCCGAACAGGTCGGCGAATTCCTGGCCCGGGTTGTTCGTGCCCTGGTAGGCAATGGAGATGATGTCGTAGTCGAACTTCTCCACGCGCTGCTGGTACAGCGCGAAGTCCGCCGAACGAAAGCGCAGCCGTATGCCCAGCTTTTCCAGATTGCGTATCCAGGGCGAGACCTGGCGTATGCCCGACTCGCTGCTGTCCAGGTACTCCAGCTCCATGGCCTGGCCCCGCGCATTGCGCAGCACGCCATCCTGAATGGTCCAGCCGGCATCGGCCAGCAATTGCCGCGCCTGGCGCAGGTTGGCACGCAGCGAGTTGTTGCCATCGGTGCGCGGCGGCTCGGCCATAGGGCCGAAAGCCTCCGGCGGAATGCTCTTGCGCAGGGGCTCCATGAGCGCCAGCTCCTCTGGCGAGGGCTCGCCATGGGTCTCGCAGGCCGTGTTGCCGAACAGCCCGCGCACGCGCTGGTAGGAGCCGTAGAACATCTGCCGGTTCATCCATTCGTAGTCCAGGGCCAGGTCCAGCGCACGGCGAACGCGCACGTCCTGCAGCAAAGGGCGCCGGGTGTTGAGCACATAGCTCTGGAACCCCGAGGGCAGCTTGTTGCTGAATTCGCCCTTGACCAGCTCGCCCCGGTCGAAGCGCTTGCCGTACAGGCGCCGCGCCCAGTCGCCAGCGCTGTAAAAACGCATCAGGTCGAACTCGCCGGCCTTCAGCGCTTCCAGCTTCGCCGTGTTGTCGCGGTAGATCTTGACGGAGATGCGGTCGAAATTGGCCGTGCCCACGCGCGCGGGCAGATCGCGCCCCCAGTAGTCCGGGTCGCGCACATAGGTGATGTCCTTGCCGAAGCGCACAGGTCCTATCCTGTAGGGCCCACTGCCGATGGGCGTATCCGTCACCACCTGGTCGAAGGGCTTGGGCTTGCCGTTTTCCATGCCCCAGTCGCGGCTGAAGACGGGAATCGCGCCCACAACCAGCGGCAGTTCCCGGTTCGGCTGCTTGAAGCGAAAGCGCACCGTGCGTTCATCCAGCACGTCGACCCCCGCCACATCGAAGAACAGCGATCGGTAGCCAGGCAATGCGTGCGGCCCCACCAGCGTGTCATAGCTGAACTTGACATCGGCAGCCAGCACGGGCTTGCCGTTGTGAAAGCGCGCTTGCGGCCGCAGCCGGAACGTGGCCGACAGGCCGTCGGGGGCAGCCTGCACATCCTCTGCCAGCAGTCCGTAGCCCGTGGCGGTCTCGTCCAGCGAGGGCCACAGCAGGGTGTCGAACATCAGTTCGGCCAGATAGGCCGGAGACGATCCCTTGATGGTGAACGGGTTGTACTTGTCAAAGGTGGAGATGCGCAGGTTGCTCACCAGGCGCAGCTCGCCGCCCTTGGGGGCCTTGGCGTTGACATAGTCGAAATGGCTGAAGCCCTCGGCATAGCGGGGCTCTCCCCACAGGGCATAGGCATGCGAGCCCCACGCCGGCACACACGCCGAGGCCAGCAGCAGCGAAGAAATCATCCAATGGCGCATGCGACAATTCTGCACCACGCAGCCAGCCGCCCGCTGGCAAACGCTGACGCGGGGCCCCGCCTTCGCCGCCAGCTGCTGCGCACTTCCACTCACTTCCTCTGGAGAACAACAATGGGCTTTCTCGCCGGTAAAAAACTGCTGATCACGGGCGTTCTGTCCAACCGCTCCATCGCCTACGGCATCGCCAAGGCCTGCCACGCACAGGGCGCGGAGCTGGCGTTCAGCTATGTGGGCGAGCGCTTCAAGGACCGCATCACCGAGTTCGCCGCCGAATTCGACTCCAAGCTGATCTTTGACTGCGACGTGGCCGACGACGCCCAGATCGACAAGCTGTTCGCCGACCTGGGCGCCACCTGGGGCAAGTTCGACGGCTTCGTGCACAGCATCGGCTTCGCGCCGCGCGAGGCCATCGCCGGCAACTTCCTGGAAGGCCTGTCGCGCGAGGGCTTCAAGATCGCGCACGACATCAGCGCCTACAGCTTCCCCGCGATGGCCAAGGCGGCCCTGCCTTACCTCAATGACAAGTCCTCGCTGCTGACGCTGTCGTACCTGGGCGCGCTGCGCTCCATCCCCAACTACAACACCATGGGCCTGGCCAAGGCATCGCTGGAAGCCTCGGTGCGCTACCTGGCCGAGGCCGTGGGCCGCACGGCAGACGGCCGCGCCATCCGCGCCAACGGTATCTCGGCCGGTCCCATCAAGACGCTGGCCGCATCGGGTATCAAGGACTTCGGCAAGCTGCTGGGCCGCGTGGCCGATGCATCGCCGCTGCGCCGCAACGTGACCATCGAGGATGTGGGCAATGTGGCCGCCTTCCTGCTGTCCGACCTGGCCTCGGGCGTGACGGCTGAGATCACCTACGTGGACGGCGGCTTCAGCCAGACTGCAGGCCTGTCGGCCGACCAGGTCTAAGCGGCCACCGCCACCCGACCGGCCCCGCAGGCATTGCCGCCTGCGGGGCTTTTTTTCGCCCGGAACCCACGACTGCGGGTCCTGCCTGCACGCGCAAGGAAATACACATCAGCTTGACTGAGGTCATTTTTGTTTTGAATGAGAATGATTCTCATGAATAATACAATTCTCAGATCAATATCAAGGAATCTCTGAAACCCTCGGATCCAGCAGAGATGCAAGCAACCCCTGACCTCAGCCTGCCCTCTCCCGTTCCAGCCCCCATCGATGCGGCACGGCAGGCCTCGTCCCGGGTCTTCAACATCGCGGCAACGGCCCTGCCCTCGCGGCTGGCGCACTGACTGCAGGTCTCGCCCCCCCACACGCCTTACGACGCACCGATTTCCCCCGTAGTCCCTGAAAGAAACCACATGAGCAACTACACCCTGCCTCCCCTGAACTACGCCTACGACGCGCTGGAGCCCCATATCGATGCGCAGACCATGGAGATCCACTACACCAAGCACCATCAGGCCTATGTGAACAACCTGAATGCCGCACTCAAGGACACGCCGCACGGCAGCCAGCCCGTGGAGCAGCTGATCGCCGACCTGTCCCTGCTGCCCGAAGGCGTGCGCGGCGCCGTGCGCAACAACGGCGGCGGCCATGCCAACCACAGCCTGTTCTGGACCGTGATGGCCCCGACAGACCAGGGTGGCGGAGGCGCCCCCTCGGGCGAGCTGGCCCAGGCCATCGACAGGGAGCTGAGGGGCTTCGATGCCTTCAAGGCCGCCTTCACCCTGGCCGCGCTCACGCGCTTTGGCAGCGGCTGGGCGTGGCTCGTGGTGGGCAAGGACGGCAAGCTGGCCGTGGAAAGCAGCGGCAACCAGGACAGCCCGCTGATGGCCGGCATCGGCTCCGGAGCCACCCCCATCCTGGGCCTGGACGTGTGGGAACACGCCTACTACCTCAAGTACCAGAATCGCCGCCCCGAATACATCGCGGCGTTCTACAACGTAGTCAGCTGGGCCGAAGTGGCCCGCCGCTACGCCGCAGCCCGCGGCTGATCGGCCAAGCCTGCCCGCCAACGCCCCAACCCATTCCCGACCAGCATGGATCTGCCACAACGCTTCCGCTCCAAGACCAGCGTACGGTCCAACATCCGCCTGTGGATCGGCCTGGCCATCATGATGGCCGGCGCCTGGGCGCTCACCAGCCAGTTCTGGGCCTATGCCCAGAACCATCCGGTGGTCTTCCAGGCCCTGGCCGGCGGCTCGGCAGCCGCGCTGGCGACAGCCCTGGGCACCGTGCCCGTGATGCTGTCCCAGCGCCTGTCCGAGCGCACGCAGGACACCTTGTTCGGCTTTGGCGCCGGCGTCATGCTGGCGGCCTGCGCCTTCTCGCTGATCCTGCCGGGGCTGGAAGCGGTGCGTACGCAGGGCCTGTTTGGGGGCGGGAGCTGGGCGGCAGGCGCTGTCATCGGCACGGCAATCCTGCTGGGCGGCGCGGCGCTCATGCTCATGGACCGGCTGCTGCCGCACGAGCACTTCATCAAGGGCCGCGAAGGCCTGGACCCGCAAGGCGCGCGCAAGCTGCAGCGCACCTGGCTGTTCGTCTTTGCCATTGCCCTGCACAACCTGCCCGAAGGCCTGGCCATCGGCGTGGGCTATGCGGGCAACGACGGACTGCGCGCCAATGCGCTGGCCACAGGCATTGCCATCCAGGATGTGCCCGAGGGCCTGGTGGTCGCCGTGGCCCTGCTGGCTGCGGGCTACAAGCGCAGCTTTGCCGTGGCGCTGGGCATGGCATCGGGCCTGGTGGAGCCGCTGGGCGCCGTGCTGGGCGCAGTCATCGTCAGCGGCTCGGCCGCGCTGCTTCCCTGGGGCCTGGGCTTTGCGGCAGGCGCCATGCTCTTCGTGATCAGCCACGAGATCATTCCCGAGTCGCACCGCAAGGGCCACGAGGCCTTTGCCACGGGCGGCCTCATGCTGGGCTTTGTGCTGATGATGGTGCTGGACACGGCGCTGGGCTGAGTCCGCGCACCGCGCACGCCTGGCTCAGGGCAGCAAGAGCCCCAGCTCCCGCGCCGCCGCCAGCACATGGCGGGCGTGGCGCTCCTCGTAGCGGTGGGCTGGCATGGTCAGTGTCAGTGCCGCTGCCAACTCTCCATCGCGCTTGAAGACCGGGGCAGAAATCCCGGCGATCTCCCGGTGCCTGTCTCCCACCATGGCGCAGTAGCCATCGGCGCGCACGCGGGCCAGCTGCGTGCGGCTGCCGCCGCGCGATGCGGCGTACAGCTCGGCATCGAACGCGGACAGCACCCGCCCGCCCGCACCCTGCCCCAGCGGCAGCAGATCGCCGGTGCGCGCATGGTCGCGCACGGGATGGGGCGAATCCACGCGGTACAGGCACAGCCGGTCCTGCCCCTGGCGCACGTGGTAGGCCGCACTCTCGCCCGTGGCCTGCACCAGGGTACGCAGCACGGGCATGACCACGCTGTCCAGCGAGAAATGCCGGGCATACACGGTGTTCAGCCGTGCCACGGCCGGGCCCACGGCGTAGCGGCCGTCATCCATGCGCAGCACCCAGCCGCCATGCTCCAGCGAAGCCAGCAGCCGCAGCACGGTGCTCTTGTACAGGCGCGTGCGTTCCGACAGCTGGGCCAGCGTCAGCCCGTCATCTCCGTCGCCAAAGGCGGCCAGCAGGCTCAAGGCCCGGTCCACCGCAGCCACGCCGCCCGGCGCGGCGTTCTCGTCGGCTACCGATTCCGTCACTGATTTGCGAGGCATAAAAAGGCACTCAAGGGAAAACCCCAGGCACGCAGGCTTGACGATGGCGCGTGCAGCAAGGAATATTTCAATAGAGAGAATCAAGTTCTATCTATTAGAACGACTCAAGCAACCGATGTCAACAGGCGAATCCTGCGGTCATCGCCACCCACCACCGGATGTCCCTGCCCATGTCCTCCCACCGTTTTGACGTACTCATCAGCGAAGTCGGCCCGCGCGATGGCCTGCAGTCCGTGGCCTCCACCATGTCCACAGCGCACAAGCTGGCGTGGATCGACGCCCTGGCCCATGCGGGCCTGCAGGAGATCGAGGTCGGCTCCTTCGTCTCGCCCAAGCTGCTGCCCCAGATGGCCGACGCGGCCGAGGTGGTCGCCCACGCCATCACGCTGCCCGGCGTCACCGTGATGGCCCTGGTCCCCAATCTGCGCGGTGCCGAGGCTGCGCTGCGCGCCGGCGTCCACAAGGTCACGCTGCCCGTATCGGCCAGCCCCGCGCACTCCATGGCCAATGTGCGCAAGACCCCCATGCAGATGGTGGACGAGGTGCGGGCCATTGCCGCGCTGCGCGACGAGATCGCACCGCATGCCCTGATCGAGGCGGGCATCTCCACGGCCTTCGGCTGCACGCTGCAGGGCCTG
The DNA here is from genome assembly GCF_001571325.1 of Delftia tsuruhatensis NBRC 16741. GTDB lineage: Bacteria > Pseudomonadota > Gammaproteobacteria > Burkholderiales > Burkholderiaceae_C > Comamonas > Comamonas tsuruhatensis. Next base: position 98,892 of record NZ_BCTO01000023.1, on the reverse strand, counting down.
GTGCCCGAGGACGAAGTGATTGCACTGGCCCTGGCCTGCGTGGCAGCCGGCGCCGACGAATCGGGCCTGTCCGACACCACGGGCATGGCCAACCCGGCCCAGGTGCGGCGCCTGTTCACACGGCTGCGGGCCGAGCTGGGCGAACAGGCAGGCGCGGCCCACATGCACAATACGCGCGGCCTGGGCCTGGCCAACTGCCTGGCCGCCTACGAGGCTGGCGCGCGCACCTTCGATGCCTCGCTGGCCGGCCTGGGTGGCTGCCCGTACGCGCCGGGCGCCTCGGGCAACGTGGTCACCGAAGACCTGGTCTTCATGTTCGAGGCCATGGGCATCCGCACCGGCGTGGACATCGATCGCCTGATCGCCGCCCGCCAGCCGCTGGCCGCAGGCCTGCCCGGCGAGGAGCTGCACGGCATGACGCCGCTGGCCGGACTGCCCAAGGGCTTTGCGCCCCACCCCTACGCACCGGCCTGAGCCGCGGCGACAACCCATACATTCATTCACCGTTTTCCCATGAGCCAACCCACCTCCCCCGACACGGCCGCAGGCCAGGCCACGCCACTGCCCTACGCAGGCATCCGCGTGGTCGAGTTCACCCACATGGTCATGGGTCCGTCCTGCGGCATGATGCTGGCCGACCTGGGCGCCGAAGTCATCAAGGTCGAGCCCGTGGGCCAAGGCCGCGACGGCGATGCCACGCGCAAGCTGCTGGGTTCGGGCTCGGGCTTTTTCCCGCTGTTCAACCGCAACAAGAAGAGCGTGACGCTGGACCTGCAGACCGAGGAAGGCAAGCAGGCCGCGCTGCGCCTGATCGCCACGGCCGACGTGGTCTGCGAGAACTTCAAGCCCGGCACCATGCGCAAGCTGGGGCTGGACTACGACAGCCTCAAGGACCGCTTCGAGCGCCTCATCTACGTGAGCCACAAGGGCTTTCTGCCAGGCCCCTACGAGCACCGCACGGCGCTGGACGAGGTGGTGCAGATGATGGGCGGCCTGGCCTACATGACGGGCCGCCCCGGCGACCCGCTGCGCGCCGGTGCCAGCGTCAACGACATCATGGGCGGCATGTTCGGCGCCATGGGCGCGATGGCTGCCCTGGCCCAGCGCGAGAAGACCGGGCGCGGCCAGGAAGTGCAAAGCGCACTGTTCGAGAACAACATCTTCCTGGTCGCCCAGCACATGATGCAGTTCGCCGTCACCGGCAAGCCGGCCGCGCCCATGCCGGCACGCATCTCGGCCTGGGCCATCTACGACGTGTTCGAGGTCCAGGGCGGCGAGCAGATCTTCCTGGCCGTGGTCAGCGACGGCGCCTGGCGCCTGTTCTGCGATGCCTTCGGCCTGGGCGAGCTGCGCGACGATCCGCGCCTTGGCAGCAACAACGACCGCGTGCTGGCGCGCAGCTGGCTGATGCCGCTGCTGCGCGAGAAGATGGCCCCGCACAGCGCTGCCCACATTGCCGAGGTCTTCGAGAAGAACGGCCTGCCCTTCGCCCCCATCGCACGCCCGCAGGACCTGCTGCAAGACCCGCACCTGAACGCCACAGGCGCGCTGGCCCCCATCACCCTGCCCGATGGCCGCGAGACCAAGACCGTGCTGCTGCCCTTCACGCTGGACGGCAAGCGCCTGGATGTGCGCCTGTCGCCCCCGCGCCTGGGCGAGCACAGCCTGGAGATCCTCACAGCACTGGGCTACAGCAGCGAGCAGGCCCTGGCCCTGGCCCGGGGCGAGGCCACCGACAGCCACGCCAAGGCCTCCCATTGATGCCAGGCTGAGCCACTGAAGCCGCCGCCGTCCACCCGACGCGCGGCGCCCCTGCAACCTTGCACCCCATCCACCCCACACCGGACGACGCTTGCCGCGCGCCCGGCGGGGAGGCCTTTTCCCAAAAATTCCCGGAGACAACACCATGCCCGCCATCCAACGCAACCCGGCCGCCCAAAACCGGACACAGACACTGACCCAGGCCCGCCCTTGTTCCGCCCCGCGCCGCCAGTTGCTGCTGTGCGCCCTGCCCGCATTGGCTGCCGCCCTGCTCCCGCTGGCGGCCCAGGCCCAGCCCGGCAACTGGCCCTCGCGCGCCGTGCGCATGGTCGTGCCCTACACGCCGGGCGGCGGCACGGACGCGGTCGCGCGCCAGATCAGCGAGCGCGTGGGCACGCTGAACCAATGGACCGTGGTGGTGGACAACAAGCCCGGCGCGGGCGGCAACATCGGGCTGGATGCGGTGGCCAAGTCCGCGCCGGATGGCTATACCTTCGGCATGGGCCAGACCGCCAACCTCGCCATCAACCCCGCCCTGCTGCCCAGCATGCCCTTCAACCCCCGCACCGACCTGATCCCCGTGGCCCTGGTCGCCGCCCAGCCCACGGTGCTGGTCGTGCCGCAGGACTCGCCATGGAAATCGGTGCAGGACCTGGTCAAGGCCGCCAAGGCCGACCCGGGCGGCATCCGCCAGGGACTGGCATCGACGGGCACGGTGGGCCACCTGGCCGGCGAAATGCTGGCCTTCAAGGCCGGCATCCAGGTGCTCAACGTGCCCTACAAGGGCGCAGCGCCGGCCGTGACCGACCTGCTGGGCAAGCAGACGCACTACATGTTCGGCACGCCCCAGGCCGTCTATCCGCTGCTCAAGGGCGGCAAGCTGCGCGCCCTGGCAGTGACCTCGGCCAGGCGCCTGCCCATCCTGCCCGAGGTGCCCACCGTGGCCGAGTCGGGCTATGCAGGCTTCGAGGCCGTGGACTGGAAGCTGATCGTCGCGCCCAAGGGCACGCCGGCCGCCGTCGTGCAGAAGATGAATACCGCCGTGAACGCGGCCCTGCAGCAGCCCGCCGTGCAGCAGCAACTGCAGGCCGAGGGCAGCACGGCCCTGGGCGGCAGCATGCAGGACGCGGCCCGGTACCTGCTCAAGGAGCAGACGGACTGGGCCGCGCTGATCCGCGATGCCAGGATCCGCCTGGAGTGAGCGGCAAACAGCGGGCAAGAAAAAAGGCGCGGCGCCCCTTGCGGGGACCGCGCCTTTTTGACGGGCCGTCGTCAGCCGGCCAGCCGATCAGATCGTGCGGCCGAAGGGGCCATCATCGCCCACCTGCACCATCTTGCGGCCACGCGCCGGCTTGGCAGCCGTGCCGACTTCCGGCGCCGACCCGGCCTTGCGGGCCGCTGCGGGGCGCTTGGCCGGCGCCTTGACGGCAGCAGCCTTCACGGCCTTTTTGGCAGCGGGCTTTGCCGCAGCCTTGGCAGCCGGCTTGGCCGCCGCCTTGGCCGCCGCCTTGGCCGCTGCGGATTTTCCGGCCGCAGACTTGCCGGCAGCCGGCGCCTTGCGGGCAGGAGCGGCCTGGGCCACGCAGTCGGCGTAGTAGCGCACCTCGCCGTCCGCGTCCTCCAGCTCCACCAGGCCGTGGATGTCGGTCTCGAAGCCAGGGCACTCCTTGGCGAACTCACGCGCGAACAGCAGGTAATCCACGATCTTGCGGTTGAACACCTCGCCGGGGATCAGCAGCGGAATGCCGGGCGGGTACGGCGTGACCAGGCCCACGGTGATGCGGCCTTCCAGGTGGTCGATTTCCACGCGCTCGGTCTTGCGGTGCGCGATGTGGGCGTAGGCATCGCTGGGCTTCATCGCGGGCTTGAGGTCCGACAGATACATCTCGGTCGTCAGGCGGGCGATGTCGTACTTGGCGTACAGCTCGTGCACGTGCTGGCACAGGTCGCGCAGGCCCATGCGCTCGTAGCGGCGGTGCTGCTGGCAGAACTCGGGCAGGATGCGTGCCAGCGGCTGGTTGCGGTCGTAGTCGTCCTTGAACTGCTGCAGCGCAGTCAGCATGGTGTTCCAGCGGCCCTTGGTGATGCCGATGGTGAACATGATGAAGAACGAGTACAGGCCCGTCTTCTCCACCACCACGCCGTGCTCGGCCAGGTACTTGGTCACGATGGAGGCCGGGATGCCCGTGTCCGAGAAATCGCCGTCCAGGTCCAGGCCCGGCGTCACGATGGTGGACTTGATCGGGTCCAGCATGTTGAAGCCGTCGGCCAGTTCGCCAAAGCCGTGCCAGTTGTCGAACTCCTTGCCGTTCTTGGCCTTGGAGCGCTTGGGCGCCGCGTCCTGGCCGCGGATGATCCAGTCCTGGGCCGAGCCGACGCCTTCATCGGCCAGTTTCTCGGGACCCCAGACCTCGAACCACCAGTCGTCGTCGCCGAACTCGTCTTCGACCTTGCGCATGGCACGGCGGAAGTCCAGCGCCTCCAGAATCGACTCTTCCACCAGGGCCGTGCCGCCGGGCGGCTCCATCATCGCGGCGGCCACGTCGCAGCTGGCGATGATGCTGTACTGGGGGCTGGTCGAGGTGTGCATCAGGTACGCCTCGTTGAACAGGTGGTGGTCCAGCTTTTCGGTCTGGCTGTCCTGCACCAGCACATGCGATGCCTGGCTGATGCCGGCCAGCAGCTTGTGGATGGACTGCGTGGCATACACCACCGAGTGCTTGGGGCGCGCGCGCTTCTTGCCCATGGCGTGGTAGCTGCCATAGAACGGGTGGAAGGCAGCGTGCGGCAGCCAGGCCTCATCGAAGTGCAGGTTGGCCACATAGCCGTCCAGCATGCTCTTGATGGTCTCGGTGTTGTAGAGCACGCCGTCGTAGGTGGACTGCGTCAGCGTCAGCACGCGGGGCTTGACCGTCTTGGCATCCACGCCCTTGAGCAGCGGATTGGCCGCGATCTTGGCCTGGATGGACTCCACCGAGAACTCGCTTTGCGGGATCGGGCCGATGATGCCGAAGTGGTTGCGCGTGGGCTTGAGGAACACCGGAATCGCACCCGTCATGATGATGGAGTGCAGGATGGACTTGTGGCAGTTGCGGTCCACCACGACCACGTCGCCGGGCGCCACGGCGTGGTGCCAGACGATCTTGTTCGACGTGGACGTGCCGTTGGTCACGAAGTAGCAGTGATCGGCATTGAAGATGCGCGCGGCATTGCGCTCGCTCTCGCCGATGGCGCCGTTGTGGTCCAGCAATTGGCCCAATTCCTCCACCGCGTTGCACACGTCGGCGCGCAGCATGTTCTCGCCGTAGAACTGGTGGTACATCTGGCCCACGGGGCTCTTGAGGAAGGCCACGCCGCCCGAGTGTCCGGGGCAGTGCCAGCTGTAGGAGCCGTCTTCCGCATAGTCCAGCAGCGCCTTGAAGAACGGCGGCTGCACGCCTTCCAGGTAGCTCTTGGCCTCGCGGATGATGTGCTTGGCCACGAACTCCGGCGTGTCCTCGAACATGTGGATGAAGCCGTGCAGCTCGCGCAGGATGTCGTTGGGCAGGTGGCGGCTGGTCTTGGTCTCGCCGTAGATGTAGATCGGCACATCGGCGTTCTTGCGGCGCACTTCGCCGATGAAGCTGCGCAGGCTGTGGATCACGGGATCGCTTTCGCCACCCAGCGAGAACTCCTCGTCATCGATGGACAGGATGAAGGCACTGGCCCGGCTTTGCTGCTGCGCGAACTGCGACAGGTCGCCGTAGCTGGTCACCCCCAGCACCTCGAAACCTTCTTGCTCGATGGCCTGTGCCAGGGCGCGGATGCCCAGGCCCGAGGTGTTCTCGGAACGGTAGTCCTCGTCGATGATGACGATGGGAAAGCGAAACTTCATGGGGGCAGCCTCCGTAACCTGAGCGGGCCTAAAAAACGAAACAGGCGCGAAGTGTAAGGAATATCCTTATTGCGCCTTTGAAGCGTGCGGCTTTTCACCCAGAATGTGGTGCACTAAACACAAGCAACCGTCATAAACAGGGAGTCTGGGAATGGAATATTCCACCATCTGGTGGCTCGTCGCCGGCGCATTGGTCATCGCCGAATTGCTGACCGGCAGCTTCTATCTGCTGATGCTGGCACTGGGCGCCATCGTCGGCGCGCTGTGCGCCCACATGGGCCTGGCGCCCATTGCCCAGCTCGTCATTGCCGCCGTGCTCGGCAGCGCCTTCGTACTGGCCTGCTACCTGGTGCGCCGGCGCCTGCCCAGCCGCCAGCCCGCCTCCAGCAACCGCGACGTCAACCTCGATGTCGGCGAATCCGTCATGGTCGAGCAATGGAACTCCGACGGCACGGCCCAGGTCCGCTACCGCGGCGCCCAATGGACCGTGATCAGCCGTCCGGGCAACCTGCCCTCTGCCGGCATGCACCGCGTGGCCGAGGTCGTCGGCAACCGGCTGCTGGTGGACAAACTCTGATTGCCCATCCCCACGCCCGCGCTTCACGGCGCGGGCATCTGCATCGGGCATAGTGGCAGGCACCATCCGCCAGCCGTCCCGCCGCCCTCTTGTTTCACCGAATGCCCCTCCGGGGCCTGGAGACACCATGGAAATCGCCATCGTCATTCTGGTCATCGCGGCCATCTTCATCGCACGGTCCATCAAGGTCGTGCCCCAGCAGCACGCCTGGGTCAAGGAACGCCTCGGCAAGTACGCCGGCACGCTCACGCCCGGCCTGAACTTCCTCGTGCCCTTCGTGGACCGCGTGGCCTACAAGCACAGCCTCAAGGAAATCCCGCTGGACGTGCCCAGCCAGGTCTGCATCACGCGCGACAACACCCAGCTGCAGGTGGATGGCATCCTCTACTTCCAGGTCACCGATCCCATGCGCGCCAGCTACGGCTCGTCCAACTACATCATGGCCGTCACCCAGCTGGCCCAGACCTCGCTGCGTTCCGTGATCGGCAAGCTCGAACTGGACAAGACCTTCGAGGAGCGCGACATGATCAACGCCCAGGTGGTCTCCGCCATCGACGAGGCCGCGCTCAACTGGGGCGTGAAGGTGCTGCGCTATGAAATCAAGGACCTGACGCCGCCGGCCGAAATCCTGCGCTCCATGCAGGCCCAGATCACGGCCGAGCGCGAAAAGCGCGCCCTGATCGCAGCCTCCGAAGGCCGCCGCCAGGAACAGATCAACATCGCCACGGGCGAGCGCGAAGCCTTCATCGCCCGCTCCGAAGGCGAGAAGCAGGCCGTCATCAACAAGGCCCAGGGCGAGGCCGAATCCATCAAGGCGGTCGCAGACGCCACGGCCCAGGCCATCGAACGCGTGGCCAACGCCATCCGCCAGCCCGGTGGCGAGCAGGCCGTGCAGCTCAAGGTCGCCGAAAAGGCCGTCGAGGCCTATGGCCAGGTCGCCTCTGATGCCACCACCACGCTGATCGTGCCCAGCAACATGACCGAAGTCTCCAGCCTGATCACCTCGGCCATGAAGATGATCCAGACCGGCCAGCGCACCAGCTGAGAGCCGCCGCCACGCCATGAACAACGGGCCATCGCGGCCCGTTTTTCATTGCAGCGGCGTTGTGCGGATCAGGCGGGTGCGCCCACCTGCTGCACCAGGCCCATGGCGAAGCGCCCGTGGCCCACGGACCAGTCCGAGTAGTCGTTCTCATGCATGAAGATGAACACGTCGGCCGGCGCAACCCCCGCCCCTTCATGCAGATTGCGCGCAATGGCCGCATACAAGGCCTTCTTCATCGCATCGCTGCGCCCGCGCCGCATGGTGATCTCGACCACCACCACCGCATCCGAACGCGCCATCCCGTTGAAACTGCGGCTGAACGCGAACTGCCCGGGAGCGTACGGATGCACCATGTTGAACAGTTCGTCCTCTGGCATGCCTATGCCCTCCACCAGGGCGCGGTGAATGCCCTGCACGACGGCATCGCGCTGGGAAGTGGAGGTGGACTGGGGCAGATAGGTGTGGACGAAGGGCATGGTGCTATGTGCTTTGGGATCGAATGGAGATGGAAAGTCCGGCCAGAATCCACGCAGGATTGCCAGCCGAAGCGGCAAATCTACCGACCGGCCCATGGCCTGAAAAGCGATGATTCGGCCGGTTCTATGTACCTGGAACTCACATAGCCTCCACCCGCCCCGTGACCCGACCCATGACCCGGCCCATGACCCGCCACCTGCCCCCGCTGGCCGCCCTGCGCGCCTTTGAAGCCGCCGCACGCCTGGGCCGCATGACGGCGGCTGCGGACGAGCTGTGCGTCTCGCCCGGCGCCGTCAGCCGCCAGGTCAGGCAGCTGGAGCAGCACCTGGGCCTGCCGCTGTTCGCAGGCACCAAGGCCCGCCCCACGCTCACTGCGGCAGCACGCACCCTGCAGCCGGCGCTGACCCAGGCCTTCGAGCAGATCCATGAGGCGGTGCGCAGCCTGGGCGACGCCCACGAAGGCCCTCTGGACGTGGCCAGCTTCAGCACCTTCACCGTCAAATGGCTGATCCCCCGGCTGTTCGACTTTCACGCGCACCACCCCGGCATCGAGGTGCGCCTGCGCACCACCGACACCGGCACCGACGCTGCACGCGAAGGCTGCGACCTGCTCATCACGGCCATCACGCACGACAGTGGCGAGGCCCTTGCAGACAACGAGACGTCCCTGCCTCTTTTCGCCGAATACCTGGGCCCGGTGATGTCCCCGGCCATGGCAGGACGCCTCCAGCAGCCTGAAGACCTGGCCAGCCTCCCCTTGCTGCACACACGCGGCCGGCGCAACGCCTGGGACCTGTGGGCCGCCTCCATGGACATCGCCGCGCCCGCAGCGGCCGGCCCCGTCTACGAGCACTACTACTTCACGCTGGAAGCGGCGCTGCGCGGCCTGGGCGCGGCCGTCGCCCCCTGGCACCTGGTGATGGACGACGTGCAGGCCGGCCGCCTGCTGGCGCCCTTCGGCTTCACTGCCTCCGGCTACCGCTACCTGGCGCTGCGCCGCAGCACTGCGGTGCAGACCCGGCTCGACATCTTCTGCAACTGGCTGCAGGCGCAGGCACGGGTCATGCCCGAAGCGCCAGCCGTCCAGGGCATATCGATCACGCATGCAGGAAACTTCGCGGCCACCCCAAAAAATCGATGCTAGAATCGCGGTCTTCGGAGAGGTGGATGAGCGGTTTAAGTCGCACGCCTGGAAAGCGTGTGTGGGCTAATCCCCACCGCGGGTTCGAATCCCGCCCTCTCCGCCAGACATGGCGCCAAGCCAGTGAAAAAGCCCTGACGACGTTGGTCCCAGGGCTTTTTTTCGTCCACCCGATGCCTGCACGGCCGCACGCGGCGATGATGGCCCTCGATCAAGGGGGCAATGACAGGGTGTTACAGCAGCGCCCCTCTGCGCTGATAGATTGCCCGGTTCAGTCATTGCACCCGGAACGAGATGAAACCAAAAATCAACTTTATCGAGAGGGAGCGCCTCTTTCGCCGCGAGCTGAAGCGGCGCGGCGTCAAGTTCCTGCCCATGCAGGTACTGCGCCGGCTGTTCGAGAAGGCTGGTGTCTGAGGCCGTCTCAGGATCTCGCGGCTTTCCAGGGGCTCAAGCCTTCCCGAGCTGATGAAGCAGCTGGCGTAGATCGTCCTGCGAATAGGGCTTGGCCAGCCGCGTCATTCCTGGTGGCAGTGCCGGTATGTCGGCAAAGCCGCTGGCCAGGATGAAGTTCAGGCCCGGGTATCGCGCGGCAATATGCCGGGCCAGCTCCACGCCGTTCATGCCGGGCATGGCGTAGTCGGAGATGACCACGTCGAAGCGCGCCTGCCGCGCAAGCAGGTCGATGGCCTCCTGCCCGGCGCCCAGGGTCGTGACGCGGTGGCCCAGGTCTTCCAGCAGGGCCGAGGCATTGGCCCTCACCAGCGGGTCGTCATCCACCAGCAGCACATCCAGGGGCCCCACGTCCTGCACGCTTTGCCCGCCCAGATGGCAGGCCGCGCTTTCGTCCTTGGAGACGGGCATCCACATCTCCACCGTGGTGCCGCTGCCCAGGGCGCTGTGCAGCACGAGCTTGCCGCCGGACTGGGCCACCAGCCCGTCCACCATGGCCAGGCCCAGGCCGGTGCCCTTGCCCACGCCCTTGGTGGTGAAGAAGGGCTCGACCACATGCGAGAGTGTCTGTTCGTCCATGCCCTCGCCGGTGTCCACCACGCGCACGCAGACATACGAGCCCGAGGCCAGGCCCGCAAGCTGGCGCGGCAGCGTGGTTTCCACGGCCGCCGTGATCTTGATGACGCCGCCGCCCGGCATGGCATCGCGCGCATTGGCAACCAGGCTGAGGATGCTGCTCTCGAACTGGCTGGGGTCGGTGGCGATGCGCGGCAGGTCTGAGGCCAGGGCCATCTTCAGAAAGATATGCGGGCCAGCCGTCTGCTGCAGCAGGCCTTGCATCCCGGTCAGCAGCACAGCGACGTCCACGGCCTGCGTCTTCAATTCCTGCTGCCGCGCAAAGGCCATCATGCGCTGGGTCAGCGAGGCACCGCGCTGTGCGCCGCGCGTGGCTATCTCCACCAGCGAACGCAGGCGATCGTCGGGCGGCATGCGCTTGCGCAGCAGTTCCAGGCTGCTGAGCACGGCCATCAGCAGATTGTTGAAATCATGGGCCACCCCGCCCGTGAAGCGGCCGATGGCCTCCATCTTCAAGGCCTGGCGCAGCTGGGCCTCGGCAGCCTTGCGCTCCGTCACATCACGCGTGACCTTGGCAAAACCGATCAGCTGGCCCTCGTCGTAGATGGCATCGATCACGACCGATGCCCAAAAACGCGAGCCGTCCTTGCGCACGCGCAGGCCTTCGGCCTCCATGCGGCCGGTGCTGACGGCCGTGCGCAGTCCCGCCTGTGGCAGCCCCGCCTGCTGGTCCTCTGGTGTGTAAAAGCGCGAGAAATGGGTATGGAGGACCTCGTCCTCTTCATAGCCCTTGATGCGCTTGGCACCCAGGTTCCAGCTGACGATGCGGCCCTCGGGATCCAGCATGTAGATCGCACAGTCGGTCACGCTCTGCACCAGCAAGGCAAAGCTGCGCTCGGCGCTGGAAAGAGGGCTGGACCGGGAAGGCACGGCCAGAGCCTGCGATGCCCCGGACGGGGGTGCATCCGCCTCGCGCACACTCAGCAGCAGGGCCAGGCTGCCATCGCCGAGCCGTACGCGCGAGCTGCATGAGGCCACGGGCCGCTCGCGTCCCGTGCAGGTCAGCAAGGGCCAGCGGCTGGCCTGCCGTGGGGCGCCTGCGGGCTCGCACTGGCTGTTGAACCAGCCTGCGCGCCCGCTGCTGGCGACGAAGCGGTCCTCGAAAACACTGCCCTCCAGGGCATCGCCGGAATGCTCCAGCAGGCTCAACGCATGGCGGTTGCAGCGCGCCAGGCGTCCATCGAGTCCGACGACGAAGACTGCGTCCGGAAAGGCCTCCAAAGCAGCAAGGCCCGGATCAAGGGGGAGTTGTGCGTCGGAGCCTGCAGGGGCCGGCGCCAGACCAGTCGAGGTCAGCATGTGAACGACTCCGTAGGCAAATGGGTTGAACGAGCCGGAAAAATTGTAAGCACCACGGGTTCATCGCAAGCGGTTGCATCACAGGATCAGGGACGAGCCTCCTGCTCGTGCCCGGCAATTGCGGGCGAAGGCGCAGCCTGGAGGTCCGGCTCGGCATGCAAGGCCTCGCTGAGCTGATCCACCACCAGTGCCCAGGTCGCATCGGCATGCCACTGCTGCGAGAACAGGGCACGTTGCGCGTCGGTCCAGAACGGTGCATCCACCAGCAGCGTATCCTTTTCCAGCCGGTGCGAGAGGATGAACTGCTTGATGCCCTCCGGGCTGGAGTCCAGACCCAGCTGGTCGAAAAGATTGGTCATGGTGGGTTCGGCTGTGATCATGGGGGGTCCTTGTTGTGACGGGGTTGGCTCAAGGCTAGAAGCTCGGCCGGCGGCACCATGTCGGACACTGAAGCAAGCTGCCGTCGGCGGCCCTTCTGCGAGTGGGCCGCAGCGCCCGCGCCGTGCAAAGCCCTGCTCCTACACGGTTGCCTCGGCGGTCCGGCGCACCATGCAGCCATCTCATCACAGGACATTGCATTCCATGAAGAAACTGCTGCTTGCCACCGCCATTTCCTTCGCAGCTGCCGCTGCCCTGTCACCCGTCCATGCCCAGGTGGGCAAGGCCGCCTCCGAAGCCGCCGACGCTGCAGACCACAAGGTGAAGGAAAAGCAGGCCGACGCCAAGGCCAAGGACAGCGGGCCGGTCGGCAAGGCCGTGAACAACGTCAAGTCGGACTACCACAACAAGCGCTCCAAGCAGTCGGCAGAGAACGCCAAGGAATCGCTGAAGAAGGCGACCGAGTAGACGGCAACGCCCGGATAGACAAAGGCCCACTCGCGTGGGCCTTTGTCTTTTGGAGAAGCCCGGCCATGCCGGGCGCAGCCTCAGAAGCTGTGCCGCAGCGCCAACATCACACTGCGCGGCGCACCGGGCAGGTTCAGGTCGGGGCTGGTGCCGTGGGCGGACACGATGCAGCAAGCAACTCAGGGCAGCGGCGCGCGCATTCCCGTCAGGCCCGGCATGACTTCCCGCATGGCCGCAATGAAGGCGCGCAGCCGCGCCGGCTGGTGGCGCGCGGGTGGGTAGACCAGATGCACGGGCAGCGGCGCCGCCTGCCAGTCGGGCGCCAGATGCACCAGGCGGCCGGCCTCCAGATCCTCGCGCACGATCCAGGCCGAGGCCAGGGCCGCGCCCAGTCCGCCCAGGGCGGCGTTGCGCAGCGCATAAAGGCTGTCGGTGCTGAGCCGGGGCTCGAACTGCAGGCGCCAGGATTTGCAGACCCGCTCATCGCCCACGCGGTGCAGCTCCAGCTCGCGCTGGTAGAAGGTGCGCAGCGCAATCCAGGGCAGGCCCTGCAGTTCGCGCGGGTGCTGGGGCACGCTGCCCTGCCCCAGCAAGGCAGGCGCGGCCACGGCAATGCGCGGCACCTCGGCCACGCGCAGCGCAATCACCGAAGGGTCGACCACGGTGCCGACCTGCACGGCGCAGTCGATGCCTTCGGCAATGAAGTCCGGCTGGCGGTCATGCAGCAGCCATTCGACCTTGACGGCCGGATGGCGGTCCAGAAACGCCAGCAGCGGCGCCATGAGCTGGTCCTGGCCGAAGGCGTGGGGCGCGACCACGCGCAGCAGGCCGCGCGGCGTGTCCTGGGCGCCGCGCAGGTCGGACTCCAGCGCGTGCCATGCCTCCAGCAGCTCGCGCGCATGCTCCAGGCAGCGCTGGCCGTCGTCGGTCAGCGCCATGGCGTGGGTGGAGCGCCGCAGCAGGCGCAGGCCCAGCGCGCGCTCCAGCGTCTGCAGGCGCCGGCTGACCGTGGGCTGGGTGGTGGACATCTGCTGCGCAGCGGCCGAAAGACTGCCGCTTTCGACGATGCGCACAAAGGTCTGCAGCAGCTCGATGCGGTCAGCGCCAGAAGGCAGGGGAAGGTCGGCAAGGGTCATACGCCAAGCGTATATCGATTCTGCAGGCGCAGCCACTACCGTGGTGTGCTGCGCCGCACCACACTACGGCCATCGCTTTTCAACTGCGCCTGACAGGCGCCTCAACATGTCTTCTATTCAATCTACGCATATGCAAACCGCTGCGGGCGCGCAGGGCGCCGGCGTGCCGGCATCGCTGGTGCTGCTGATGGCGACCACAGCGGGCGTGGGCGTGGCCTCGCTCTACTACAGCCAGCCCATGCTGGGGGTGCTCGGCCCCGACCTGGGCGCAGGCGAACGCGCCGTGGGCTTTGTGCCCACGCTGACCCAGCTGGGCTATGCGCTGGGCATTTTGCTGCTGGCACCGCTGGGCGACCGCATGGACCGCCGGCGCATCATCCTGGCCAAGACCGCCGCGCTGATGCTGGCCCTGCTGGCCAGCGGGCTGGCTCCGGGCCTGGCGCCGCTGCTGGCTGCCAGCCTGGCCGTGGGCTTGGCCGCCACCCTGGCGCAGGACGTGGTGCCGGCCGCCGCCACGCTGGCGCCCGAGCACCAGCGCGGCAAGGTGGTGGGCACGGTGATGACGGGGCTGCTGCTGGGCATCTTGCTGTCGCGCGTGGTCAGCGGCCTGCTGGCCGAGCATGGGGGCTGGCGCAGCGTCTACCTGCTGGCCGCCGCTGCCATGGCACTGCTGGGGGTGGCCCTGTGGCGCGGGCTGCCGAGTTTCAAACCCACCACGCAACTGGGCTATGGCGCGCTGCTGGGCTCCATGGTGCAGCTGTGGCGCAGCCAGCCTGCGCTGCGCCGCGCGGCACTGGCACAGGGCCTGCTGTCGGTGGCCTTCAGCGCGTTCTGGTCCACGCTGGCCGTGATGCTGCACCAGCAGTTCCACATGGGCAGCGCCGCTGCCGGCGCCCTGGGCCTGGCGGGTGCGGCCGGTGCGCTGGCCGCCCCGCTGGCAGGCCGGCTGGCCGACCGCAGCGGCCCGCAGCGCGTGACCTGCCTGGGTGCGGGCCTGGCCCTGGCATCGTTCGCCGTGCTGGCACTGTCGCCCTGGCTGCCGGCCGGCGCACAGCTGCCGCTGCTGGTGGCCAGCGCCATCGGTTTCGACTTCGGCATCCAGGCCACGCTGGTGGCGCACCAGACCCTGGTGTACGGCCTGGAGCCTGCGGCGCGCAGCCGGCTCAATGCGCTGCTGTTCACGGGCGTGTTCATCGGCATGGCCTCGGGCTCGGCGCTGGGCGCGCTGGCCCTGGCGCAATGGGGCTGGAGCGGCGTGGTGGCCCTGGCCTGCGCGGCATCGGCGGCAGCGCTGGGCGTGCGGCTGGCCGGCCGCCAGCACTGAAGCTGGCAGGCCGGGCCGTTGGCGGGCCTGCCAGCCTATGCCCTGGCCTGCCTATGCCCCGGCCTGCAGACGCGCCGCGCGCTGCGCCAGCCGCTGCTGCTGCGAGGCACGCAGGGCAGCGATCTGCGCCAGGATCTGCTGCTGCTTTTCCATCAGGCGCTGCGTGTGCACGCCATGGGCATCTCCCGCCAGGCCCTGGGCGATGCAGGCGAGCGCGCGCCCCGGGTCGCCGCACTGCTGCCAGGTGTAGGCCAGGTTGAGCTGGGTGCGGGCATCGCGCGGGTCTATGCGCTCGGCCTGCAGGTAGGCGTCATGCGCGGCAGCAAACTGCTCCTGGCAGAACAGGCAGTCGCCCAGCACGTTCCACAGCCAGGTGCTGAGCCAGGGGTTGAGCTCCAGCGCGCTGCGCGCCAGCTCGATGCCTGCCGCAAAGTCCCGCAGCTGCAGGCCCACGAACTCCGCCACCTCGCCCAGCAGGCGCCAGTCGCGCGGGCTGCGGGTGATGGCCTGGCGGTAGCTTTCCAGCGCGGCGTCCTGCCGGCCCGACTCCAGGTGCGTGCGGGCCTCATGGGCCGGGGCCTCGAAGAACTGCTGCGCGTCGGCGCTGAAGCGGTTGAGAAAGGCGGCCGCCGTGCGCTCGCATCCCTCGCCGATCAGCAGCCGCGCATGGATGGCCCTTTGCGCATCGCCCGGAGGCGCCAGCACCTGCCAGCCCTCGCGCCCGAACAATTGCGCCAGCAGCGGGAAGTTCAGGCCGATGGCGCTGGTGCGGCCAAAGCGCTGGGAGGCGCCCGACTGGGCCGCCGCCTCGGGCGTGCAGGCGCCGTAGTCGTTGATGAGCACCAGGCCCTTGGGCGCCAGCCGCTGCTGCAGCGTCTGCAGCGCGCCGAAGGCGCCGTGGTTGACCAGCAGGCGTGTCGCGTCCTCGCTGACGGACAGGGCGGCATCCACCCAGGGCGACAGTGCCGCGTCGCCGCAGTCGAAAAATCCCGTCTCCTGCTCGAACAGGCCCACCAGGGGCAGCAGGCGCGCGCGCTCGGCCGCATCCGCGTGATCCACCAGGGCGCGGATCTCATGCGGCGACAGCGCGGTGTACTGGCGCACGAGCTGGGCATCGTCCGTCAGGCGGGTGCGTATGCGCAGCTCCTGCACCGGCCCGCCGTTCTGGCGCCGCACGACGGTGGCGGGCAGCACATCCAGCACGTAGTTGCAGAACACGGCATGCAGCGGCGGCAGCGGCACCGTGCTGCCGTCGTGCAGCCGAACGGCCTCGGGGTGCATGGCGTCGCAGCAGCCTGCCACGACCTGGCCGCCAAACTCGGCAAACAGGCCGCGCTCGTGCCACTGCGCAACGGTGCGCGGCGAGCCGTCTGTCACGTAGCAGACCAGCCGCTGGTCGAAATCACGCCCTTCCTGCTGGCACAGGTGCCGGAAGGCCTGCAGGAACATGCGCGCGAACAGGCCGCAGCCCGCGCCCAGCTCCAGCACGGCAATCGTGCCCTGCGGCGCCGTGTCCGCGCAGTGATGGAACAGCAGGGCCGCCGCATCTTCGGAGAGACGGCCGCTGTTGTTGACCACGTAGGGCACCTCGTTCTCGGCAAAGGTCAACAGGCCCGCCTGCGCCCAATGCAGATGGCCCAGCTCCCACTCGATGCTTTCGGTGATGGGCCGAAAGTCCTGCAGCAGTTGCGAGGCGACGCGCACACCGGACAGCACGTCCTGCGGCGCACGGACCGCAGCGGGCGGCCCGGTGGGCGCACCGGCAGAGGCGGAAAGGGACAGGGAAATGGGCATGGACATGGGCAAGGGCACGCGCAGCGCGGCCTCGCCCTTCGAATAGTCGGTTCTCAAGATGCTTTCTCCGGGAGATGCACGGCAGTGGCGCCTGTCCGCGCGGCAGGCGGCAGACGTCCGGCCGGGCTCAGGGCACGGGTGCCCACTTGGACCAGTTCAGGTCGGCCTGCTCGAAATCGGCCTTGAGCATGCGGCGCATGGCGGCCACCTCGTCCTGGGTGATCTGCGTTTCCTTCACCTGCTTGCCCGTGGCCAGTGTGCGGGCCTTGGCCAGATCGGCCTTGGTCACGGAGGCCGTTCCGGCCCAGATGGACTTGGCCGAACCCACGGTGACCCAGTGCTTGCCCTGGGACTGCAGGTCGGCCTGGTAGGCGGATTTCCAGCGCATGTTGTTCTGCGAAACGGCATTGAGCAGCTTGGCCAGCGAGCGCTGGTTGCTCACGCCTTCCTGGGCGAAGGCCTGCAGGTGCACGCGCTCGAACTTCAGCGGCAGCAGGCCCTGCTTGGCGGCCAGGCGGTCGCGCTCATCCCACCAGCGCGCGGCATCGGCCGCTTTGGCGGTGTGCAGCTGGTTGAGCCAGTCGGCATCGGTGACGATGCTGCCGTCGCCCTTGACCCACTGGAAGCGCTTGAAGCCGATGTCGGCCGCCCGGCCGAAGTTGTGGTTGCTCTCGCCGGGGCCGGCCTTGGTCTGGGTCTCTGCCGCCTGCTGGGCAAAGGTGCGGCGGCGGCCGGTGGGCGTGATCCACAGCGCGATCTTGTGCGTGTCGTACATCTGCTGCACCAGGCTGGCCAGCTTGGCGCGAAAGGTGGGCTCGTACTCCGCATCGTTGGCAATGGCGGCCTTGCTGGTGGCCGCATCCTGGGCCTTGGCCTCGATATACACCGTCTTGGAGTTGTTCGCGGAGCGCATGTTCTGGTGCGATGCAGGCAGCATGGCGCTGAGCTTGGCCACCGTGGCGCCACCGGCTGCCGCCAGGCCCAGTGCCTCCTTGGCGCCACCGGCCTGCGGCTGGCCGGGCGCGGCCTTGGCCGCCGCCAGCTTGTGGTCGTTCTGGAAACGCTCCAGCGCGGCGCGCGTCTGGGCGCCGTAGCTGCCGTCGTAGTCCACGCCCAGATAGGGTGCATTCTTGGCGTCCTTCACCACGCGCAGCATGGCCTGCAGCAGGGCCACGTCATGGACCTGGTTGCTGCCGCCCTCGCCTACGCTGTCCTTGATGTCTGGCATGTGTCTTCCCTCTTTGCGGTTGTCGGTGTCACGCGCTGCACGGGCTCAGCGGGCGGGATCGGTCTTGCGGTCAGGTTTCCGGCCGGGCGCCTGTTCCGCCTTCGGCAGCAGATGCGCCAAAGGCACCGTGCGCGGCTGCAGCCTGGCCGAGCAGGCACGCAGCCGCAGCGATTCGGCATGCGCCTGTGCCATATCCGCGGCCACCTGCACCAGGGCGTGATGCGGCGCAGCTCCTGCGGGGCGTGTGAGCACCACGGCATAGCCTCCCAGGCAGTCGGCCTGCTGCGCGCGCGCTGCACGCGCGGCGGCCACGCCGGCATAGCGCGCAGCCACCACGGCCTGCACGGCAGCCGGCGGCGCCGATGCCTGTTCGGCAAACGCCTGCCGGCCTGCGTTCCAGCGCAGGCTGCGGGTCTCGATCTGGTCGGGGGCGTCGTCCTGCGGTGAGTCATAGCGCACCAGCAGCACCGGGATCCGGCCCGTGGGCGCCAGCACCCAGCTTTGGTAGCTGCCTGGAGGCTCTTCGTACTGCCAGGCCAGATGCGGCCCCTGGGCCGTGGCGACATAGAGCGCATGGCGGCGCTTGGGATGGTCGAAGCCGCCCATCTGCGTGACCAGCAGGGCGCGCGCCCCGCCCTGCACGCCGGGCAGGCGCAAGGTCCGCGCCGCAGCGGTGACCGTGCCTTCTTCCTCGCCGGTCGTCCAGACGCGAGTGCGCTGCGCGGCCTCGGACAAGGGATCGCCCACGCCGTACAGCGGATCGGATGGCGCCAGCTGGGCCTGCCCTCTTGAAGCAGGCCAGGCCAGCGCCGCTGGCTTGCCTTGCTCCATACCGGCACGCACCAGCCTCAGTTCGAAGGGACAGGCCGACGCCGTGCAGGCAGGCAGGGACAACTCATAGGCAGGCGCCCCCTTGGCCGTGCCGGACGGCAGGCTTTCCAGCACCTGCCGCTGCAGCCCGGCAGCGAACGCCGTCGTACCCAGCAGCGCCACAAGCCCGAAGGCCAGTGCGGGCAATACCGGCGTCTGGCGAAATGAAGAATCGGCGTGCATTGAGTGGGAAGCCATGGTGATAGCGAGTTCCTATGATTTGCCAGACGGAAATCCGTTACTGCTGCATTTCATCGGCGCAGGCATTTTCCACAAGCTCCCATTCGATGTCTGTTGCAAAATGCATCCAACGCCGCATGAAGGTAATTCGTCCCCTGCATTGCCTGCCGGACCCCGTGCAAATACCAATTCATTGGCGGTGTTTTTTTCAAGAAACATCAACAATATCAATAGCTTGCACCAACGCAGATGGGCAATGAAAATACCATCTTGTACACATGAAAAATGTCGCCACAGATGGACGGACCGCACCGGAGATTCACACCGCATTCCGGCACCTTCCATTTACACGAACTCCATTACATTTTCCACCCTGAAAATCAGTGGATGACCACCAGGCGCATGCATTGAACCCATCGCAAATCCGTCCCATGTCACGGTATTGCCTGCCGTCACTACCCGCCTGTCCGCGCCCGGACAGGCAACACCCGGCATTGCCACGGTTGCACTGCAGGCCCTGAGTGGGGCAACCATCGCCGCACGGGCCAGCGCAGCCGGCACCAGTTTCTTACCGTGGACGCCCGAAATCACTGCTACAATCGAGGGCTTCGGAGAGGTGGATGAGCGGTTTAAGTCGCACGCCTGGAAAGCGTGTGTGGGCTAATCCCCACCGCGGGTTCGAATCCCGCCCTCTCCGCCATACACCCAGCAAAACGGGCCCCTACACGGGGCCCGTTTTCGTTTCCGGGCCTGCATTCGGCCCGGGTCCTGCCCTGCGCAGCCTCGCGCCGCATCCACCCGGCAGGCCGTCAGCGCATAGGGAAAGTCACAGGCTGCACCTGCCCCTCAAGCCTTGCGCAGACCCCTGCCTGGGCATGCAATACGCAGGTGTCCGACAGGCACAGCCTTGTTTCAGTGATGTACTAGCTGCAACAAAGCACCCAGGCGCGCAGCTTTGTGCAACCGCAGCGCGGCGCGAACAAGCATTCAGGCCCAGCCGCAAGAGGCTTGCAGGGTGAGCGATCCGACGGAGGTTCCAAATGGAAAGCAATGTCACAAAATCCCTTCAAGTCCTCTTAATTTCCGTCAATTTCACTCAATTGACGATAGTTTTCAATCAGAGACGCCAAGCCGATCGAAAAAGCCAAAAACCCGACGTATATTCCACACCGCCTTGCAGCCTGCCCGGCCCGCCCTCGGGCTGAGACGGCCCCCGCTCTCCGGGCGCGGAGCACCAGAACAACGCAGGAGCGAAGAGCACAAGAAGACGCAAAGGGGTTGGCATGAAAATTCTTTCGTTTTTCGGGACCCGTCCCGAGGCCATCAAGATGGCGCCGCTGGTGACGGCCCTGTCGCAGACGCGCGGCATCGAAAGCGTGGTGTGCGTGACGGGCCAGCATCGCCAGATGCTGGACCAGGTGATGGAGCTGTTCGGCCTGCAGGCCCGGCACGACCTGGCCGTCATGCAACCCAGCCAGACACTCAACGGCCTGTTCTCCCGCGTGGTGGCGGGCGCCGACGGCGTGCTGGAGCAGGAAAAGCCCGACTACGTGCTCGTGCACGGCGACACCAGCACGGCCACGGCCTGTGCGCTGGCAGCATTTCACCGGCGCATTCCCGTGGGCCATGTGGAAGCCGGCCTGCGCACGGGGGATCTGGCCCAGCCCTTTCCCGAGGAAATGAACCGCCGCGTGGTCGATGTGGTCAGCCAGTGGATGTTCGCGCCCACGCCCACGTCGCGTGCCAACCTGCTGCGCGAGAACCTGCAGGGCCGCATCGCCGTGACCGGCAATACCGTCATCGATGCGCTGGCCACGCTGTGCGACCGGCTCGATGCCCGGCCCGAGCTGGCCCGCGACATTGCCGGGCGCCATCCCTGGGTGGACGCGCAGCGCCCGCTGCTGCTGGTCACGGGCCACCGGCGCGAGAACTTCGGCGAAGGCTTCCAGAACATCTGCGCCGCGCTGGCCGAGCTGGCGCGGCGCCATCCGGACCTGCTCATCGTCTACCCGGTGCACTTCAATCCTGCCGTGCGCGAGGTGGTCATGCGTACGCTGGGCGGCATGGACAACATCCGCCTCATCGATCCGCTGGACTATGTGGACTTCGTCTGGTTCATGCAGCGGGCCCGCATCATCCTGACCGATTCCGGCGGAGTGCAGGAGGAAGCACCCTACCTGGGCAAGCCCGTGCTGGTGATGCGCGATGTGACCGAGCGGCCCGAGGCCGTATCGGCCGGCACCGTGCTGCTGGTGGGCACGCAGCGCGCGCGCATCGTGGCCGAGGTGAACCGCCTGCTGACCGATGAAGGCCACCGCACCTCGTTCGCGCGCCGCATCAATCCCTATGGCGACGGACGGGCCTCGCAGCGCATCGTACGGGCCTTGCTGGGACAGCCCTTCGAGGAGTTTGCCGCCGGACCGGCAGGCATCCTCGCCACCATGGGCAAGGGCCTGGCGCCGGCCTGAAGGCCGCCAGTCCCAACGCAACGGCAGCCGCCCTGCAGCAACTGAACGTGTCACGAATCGCGTCACGAACCGAGCACCGAAGTGAAAAAGAGGCCCCCCATGCAACCGACCATCCACCGCCATTCGTTTTCCCGCACCGGGGCCCGCTGGGCGCTGGGTTCGCTGCTGGGCCTGGGCGCCCTGTTCGCCCAGACGGCATCCGCCTCGGCGCTGGGTGACGCCATACGGCAGCTGGGCGCCAGCGACGGGCTGCAGCGCAGCGTCACGCTCAAGGAGCTGGGCATTGTCGACCCGGTCGTGCTGGCCGGCACGGCCACCCAGGACTTCTACCTGCCCGTGCCGCGCGGCCTGCCTCTGGGCGATGCCAGCATCGCCTTCGATGGCCGCTACCTGAAGGGAGAGCCGGGGACCTCGACCGTGGTGATCTCGCTCAACGGTACGCCGGCCGTATCCCAGACCGTGCCGGACGGCGAAGGCACGCTGCAGCGCAACCTGCCCGTGGCCCAGCCTGCGCGCGCCAGCGACTTCGTGCGCCTGGGCGTGAACTGGCGCAACCGCAACAACAGCCAGCAGCGCTGCGACGAAAACCACTCCCTCGCCAACTCGCTGACCATCTCGCCGCAGACACGCCTGAGCTACCGCGTGGACCCGCGCGATGTGCGCACCATCGAGGATGTCTGGAACACCCTGCCCGTGCGCACCACCGTGCTGGTGTCGGGCAGGCAGCTGGAGCAGGCCTCGTTCGACAGCGCCTGGCGCATCGGCGCCAGCCTGCAGCGCAACAACAGGCGCATGCAGGTACGGGCCCTTCCTGCCGTGGGCGAGGTGATCGACCTGCGCGGCCTGGAGGTTCCCGCCGCCCTGGCCGGCGTGCCCGCCTTTGCCGCGCTGCGGGGCGCCGAGCCTCAGCACAAGCTGGCCAGTGACGCCGAACTGGGCGCGCTGCTCATGCTGGGGGCCGCCCAGGTCAGCGGCGACATCGTGGTGGCCGACAAGGCACTGCAGCAGCGCCTGACCGCCGCCTTCGCGGCCCTGCAGGCCCAGCTGGCGGCCGACCCCGATGCGGGCCAGGCGCTGCAGCAATGGCGTGCCCGCCGCGCGCCGCTGGCCAGCGAGGCGCTGGCCTCGCAGCAACTGCGAGCCTTGCCCATGGGCCGCCAGATGGTGCTGGCCGTGGCCTCCGATGCGGGTGCGCGCGTGGCCGGCCTGCAGGAGGCCGCCCTGCAGCGCCTGCTGGTCAGCGACAACGTGACGGTGGCTGCGGCCCAGCCCCCGCAATGGGACGAGGCCAAGGGCATACGCCTGTCCAGCCTGGGCGGCAGCCCCGACAGCTTCGACGTGCTGTCGCGCGGCGAGTGGACGATGAACTTCCCGCTGAGTGCCGTCGCCTCGCAGGGCCGGATGCCGGGCGAGATCACGCTGTACGTGGCCGCAGCCCCCGGCGCCTCGGCCACGCGCCCCGTGGCCACGCTGTTCTGGAACGGCATGCTGCTGTCGGCCCGCCAGCTGGAGGCCAACGGCCAGCCCGAGCGCCTGCGCGCCCGCGTGCCCGGCTACGCGCTGGGCATCAACAACACCTTGCGCGTGTCGGTGCAGCGCCAGCCCTACTCGGCCGACTGCAACGAGATTCCCCAGCCCTATCCCGCCAGCGTGCTGCCGGCCATCAGCTATGTGACGCCCGGCAAGGCCGAGCCCAACGGCAGCTTCATCGGCCTGCTGCCCCTGCTGGGCGCCAGGTCGCAGCTGCTGGTGCCTGCCAGCTACCTGTCGGCCGCGCCGGCCGCGCTGGAGCGCATGGCCAACCTGGCAGCCGCCAGCGGCCTGTCGGCCTCGCAGGCCGAGCTGGTCGTGGCCCAGGCCGATGCGCCCGCCAAGCCTTCCATGCCCTTCGTGGCCATGGAGGTGCCGGTGGACGGCGCCAAGCCCCTGGTGACGGTCACGGACGGTCAGCAGCTGCGCATTCGCGGCAAGTCGCTGGACTGGCTGGACATCAAGGGGCTGAAACAGCTGTCCTCGGCCGAAGTCGTCACTGCCGGCGGCCAGCAGGGCGTGCTGTGGCGTGCCATCGGCGAGTGGACTGGCGGCCTGGGCGAGCCCTTCCTGCTCAATCGCGGCAACATCGCCGTGATCGGCGGTGACGGCCCGCTGGCCTGGGTCGACAGCAGCAACCCCGATGCCGGCATTCCGTCCGGTCCGCGCGAAGGCGCCTTCCACGAATGGCGCAACTTCCTGTCCTGGAGCGTGCCCGGCATCGCCATTGCGCTGGTCGTGGTGGTGCTGCTGGTGCTGCTGGCCTGGGCGGTGGCGCGCAGCAAGCAGCCCAGGCACTGAGCCGGGCCCGAGCCACGATGACGACGGCATGAGGCGATCACCATGATCTCTTCCCTCTACTGGCCCTACCTGGTGGCCGACTACTACCACGCGCTGGAGATCACCAGCGCCGTGGTGGCCGTCATCATCCTGCTGTCCAGCATCGATGACCTGTTCATCGATGCCTGGTACTGGGTGCGCGAGGCCTGGCGCGCGCTGACCGTCAAGCGCCGCTACCAGCCGCTCAAGGCACAGCAGTTGCAGGAGGTCGAGGAAAAGCCGCTGGCCATCATGGTGCCGGCCTGGCTGGAGTACGACGTGATCGCGCCCATGCTCGAGAGCATGGTGGGCACGCTGGACTACAAGAACTACATGATCTTCGTGGGCACCTACCGCAACGACGAGCGCACCAAGAACGAGGTGGAGCGCATGCGCCGGCGCTACCGCCAGCTGGTCCGCGTGGAGGTGCCGCATGACGGCCCCACCTGCAAGGCCGACTGCCTCAACTGGATCGTGCAGGCCATCTTCCAGCAGAACACGCTGCAGCCCGAGCCCTTTGCCGGCCTGATCCTGCACGACAGCGAAGACGTGCTGCACCCGCTGGAACTCAAGTACTACAACTACCTGCTGCCGCGCATGGACTTCATCCAGCTGCCCGTGACCTCGCTGGAGCGCGAGTGGTACGAACTGGTGGCCGGCACCTACATGGACGAATTCGCCGAATGGCACACCAAGGACCTGGTGGTGCGCGAGAGCATGTCGCACATGGTGCCCTCGGCCGGCGTGGGCACCTGCTTTTCGCGCAAGGCGATGGAGGAACTGGCCGCCGAGACCCACAACCAGCCCTTCAACACCGACACGCTGACCGAGGACTACGACATCGGCGCGCGGCTGGCGCGCCGGGGCATGAAGCAGATCTTCGGCAAATTCCCCGTGGACTACGTGATACGGCGCAAGCCGCTGTTCGGGCTGGGCAAGGAAAAGGTGTCCACGCTGACCATGCCGCTGGGCATACGCGAGTTCTTTCCCAACACCTTCAAGACCGCCTACCGGCAAAAGGCGCGCTGGACGCTGGGCATCGGCCTGCAGGGCTGGAGCCAGGTCGGCTGGGCCGGGCCGCTGTCCACCAAGTACCTGCTGTTCCGCGACCGCAAGGGGCTGGTGACCTCCTTCGTGGCCATCCTGGCCTATCTGCTGCTGCTGAACTTCCTGGTCTTCCTGCTGGCCGACCACATGGGCTGGTGGACGGTCTACTACCCCTCCCTGTTCGCCCCCAATGGCTGGCTGGTGACGCTGATGAGCATCAACGTCGTCGCCCTGCTGCTGCGCGTGGTGCAGCGCGCATGGTTCGTCTCGCGCCTGTACGGCTGGGAGCACGCCTTGCTGTCCGTCCCGCGCATGGTGATCGGCAATTTCATCAATGCCATGGCAGCGGCGCGCGCCTGGAAGCTGTTCATCGTCCACCTGGTCACGGGCAAGCGCCTGGCCTGGGACAAGACCATGCACGACTTCCCCTCCACAGACCAGTTGGTGCACCAGCGCCAGCGCCTGGGCGAGCTGCTGCTGTCCTGGCAGGCCATCGACGAAACCCGGCTGGCCAGCGCGCTGGAGATCCAGCGGCGCGAACGCCGCCCGCTGGGCGCCATCCTCATGGAGCAAGGCTGGCTCGACGAGGCCACGCTGCGCGAGGCCATCAGCTTCCAGCAGGGGGAGCCCACCGATCCCCCGGCACATCCCGGCTTGGCCGCAACAGGCAATCCAAGCACACCAAGGGCCGGCATATGAAGCGTCTCGCACCCCTCGTTCGCCCACTCACCCTGGCCGCCCTGCTGGGCGCCGGCTGGAACGCGCCGCCGGCCTGGCCGCAGGCCGCAGCAGCCGTCAAGGCCGAGGCGCCGCTCAGGGGCCGCGCATGGCAGCTGGCCAACCAGGCCTATGCCCATTACCAGGCCGGCCGCTTTGCGCGGGCCGCCAGCGCCGCCGCATCGGCCATACAGCTGCGTCCCGACCTGTTGCGCCTGCGCATGCTGCTGATCTACTCGCTGCAAAGGCAGGGCAAGAACGAGGAAGCGCTCAAGGCCATCGCCTCGGCCCGCGCCGCCGGGATGGACGAGGCCACGCTGCAGCAGGCCGAGACGAATGTGCGCGCGGCTGCGGCAGGCGGGGCCGCCGCAGGTGGCGGCGCGGCCACGGCCTCCGAGGCCTACAACAAGGCCTTTCCCATCGCCACCGAGGCCTACGCCGACTACAACGCCAGGAACTACGCAGACAGCGCGCGCAAGGCCGAGCAGGCCTTTCGCCTGGACCCCACGCAAGGCCAATGGGCATTGCTGTGGATTGGTGCGCTGGAAGCCCAGGACCAGCTGGGCGCCGCCATCGAGGCCGCAGATGCCGCCCTGGCCCTGGAGCCCCCCAACAAAAGCGACTTGGTGGCCAAGCGCCAGACCCTGCGCCGCAGCCAGGCCGTGCTGCCCGCGCAAAAGGCCTACCAGGCGCTGATCGCCAACAACCCGGCGCAGGCCGTGCCCTTTGCACGCGAGGCCGTGGCGCTGGCGCCGGGAACGGCATCGCACCGCTTGCTGCTGATCACCTCGCTCATGCTGGCCGAGCAGCTGCCCGACGCGGAAAAGGCTGCCGACGAGGCACTGGCGCAGGACAACGAGGACACGGCCGCCCTGGGCATGCGCGGCTACATACGCCAGCGCCAGGGCAAGACCACGCTGGCCAACGAGGACTTCGACGACGTGCTCAAGCAGAATTGGCTGGACGAAAAGCAATCGGCCAACCTGCGCCTGATCGCGGCCGACGCAGCCCTGGCTGCGGGCGACGCGGCACGCGCCCGCGCGCTGCTGGCGCCCATGCCGGCGCAGGATGAATCCGTGGCCCGCCGCCTCAAGCAAGCCGATGGACTGCGCCCGGGCCGCGACACGCCCATGGTGGCCGATACGCGCGGTGCCTCGCAGACCCTGGCCATGGCCGACTACCCGCCGCCGCTGCAGGACTGCCGCGACACGCCCTACGGAACGGTCTGCGAGCTGCAGCCCTCCGATGCCCAGGGCGCAGGCGGCCCCAGCGCCCAGGCCTATGCGGCCTACGCGCGCCAGGACTACAAGGCCGCCATCGAACATGCGCAAACGGCCGTGGAGCAGGACCCCGACAACGAGCAGCTGCAAAAGCTGCTGACCACCACGCTGGCCGCAGGCAACCGCGACCAGCAGGGCCAGGCCCTGCTGCGGCTGGACAAGTCCCTGTCCCTCACCCCCAACGACGCCCAGCTGCTGATGCAGCGCGGCTACCTGTACTCGCGCCAGGAAGAGCCGGCCAAGGCGCTGCAGGATTTTCGTGCCGCCCGCGCCACGGGCGAGGCGCCTGCGGGCGCCATGCTGGACGAGGGCTATGCCCTGGCCGGCACCGGCGACAGCCGGGGCGCCGTGCGCACCTTCAAGCAAGCCATCGACCTGGACGATGCCGGCACCGCCAAGCTGACGCCGGGCCAGCGCGAGAACGCGCGCAGCGCCGTCTCCGGCTACTCGCGCGAATGGGGCGCCATCGTCTCCCTGGGCTACCGGGGCGCGCGGCCGGCGGGGCGTGCATTCTCGGACGGCATCCTCACCCAGGCCGGCGACGCCGTCTTCGGCACGGCCGAGGCCTACTGGCGCCCGTCCAACTTCCTCAACTCATCGACGCGCATCTTCGATGTCTACGGACGGCTGGGCAGCACCTTGCATGACGGGGGCGGCACCACGCTGGGCCAAAGCGCCATCGACCCCTGCACGGGCCTGCCCATCAATGTGCAGGCAGGCGACAACCGCGGCATCTCGGGCCTGCCCACCACCACGGGCTCGCTGGGCATGCGCTTCACGCCGTCCACCAAGTACGCGCTGACCTTTGGCATAGAGCGCCAGTTCAACATCGGCTCCGCCACGCGCTCGGGCTTCATCACGCCTGAATCGCCCCAGCTGCGCTGCCTGATGAGCGGGCGCGATCCGCTCAACCCCACGGGCCCGGCACTGGGCAATCCCATCTCGGCCAAGTACAGCGCGGGCGCGGGCCAGGGCGGCTGGCTGGCCTATGTCACCCACGGCTTCTACGAAGGCACGGGCCGGCGCACGGACCGCTCCAGCTGGTTCACCATGGAAGGCTACAGCCAGGCCGGCTATGCCAACCAGAGCATGGCCTCGCGCTTCACGCTGACAGACCAGACCAATGGCGCCGTGGTGGGCGACGGCTCGGGGCGCTACAAGCGCGAGCAATGGTTCTTCTCCACCGAGGCCCGCATCGGGCGCAGCTTCCGCGCCGACGGCATCAACCAGGGCCTGGTGATCTTCCCGTTCGGCGTGGTCGCGGCCGACTGGATCAAACAGAGGAACCGCGTGCAAGTGCGTTCCCTGCAGGCCGCCCCTGGCGCCACGCCCACCGCAGCCCAATTGGCCGCCCAGCAGGGACAGACCCTGGCCCTGCAAGGCAATGGCAGCAGCTGGTCGGCCAGCGCCGGCGTGGGCATCAGCCTGCGCCAATGGTTCCGCGAAAGCCACTACAGCACGGCCCAGTCCTATCTGGACTGGTCCATGCAGTACCGCTTCAACATCGGCGGCGGCCAGGCCGACCGCGCCAAGGGCCTGTTCATGACGCTGACGCTGTCCTATTGAAAGCCCCGCCCCGCCGCCGCCACCACACAGACAAGAGAAAAGGAGAAAGCTCCCATGGATTCGACCAAGCAAGCACCCCGCCCCGCCCTGCACGGACTGCGCTCGGGCATGGCGCGCGCCGCACGCGGGCTGGCCGGCTGCGCCCTGGTGCTGGGCGCGCTGGCAGCGCAGGGAACGGCACAGGCACAGGCACAGGCACAGGACAGCTCCTCCATCGTTCTCAGGGGCAAGGACGGCTGGCTGTTTCCGGGCTGGGGCAGCCTGACCCAGGTGGACCGCGCCGGCATCACGGAATCCACGCGGCTGATCACCGAGGCGCGCAACCTGCTGGCCGCGCGCGGCGTGAAGCTGCAGGTGCTGCTGCTGCCCGACAAGGTGCGCTTCTACGCTGACAAAATGCCCGATGGCAAGGCCATGAGCGCCGATGTCCAGGGCCGCTACAAGCAGGTGCTGCAGGCGCTGCAGGGCGCAGGCATTCCCAGCTTCGACGACGAGGCCGTGCTGCGCACCGTGCGCGACAGCGGCAAGGACGTGTTCTACCGCACCGACCAGCACTGGACCCAGGCGGCGGCCGACGCCACGGCCGAAGCCACGGCCCGCATGGTCCAGGGCGAGGTGCCCCAGCTGGCGGGCCGCGCCGGCAGCGGCCTGGCCCTGGGCGACACCGTCACCGAGCGCCGCTATGGCGACCTGGCCGAGCTCTTTCTCACCGCCGAAGAGCGCAAGCAGGTGGGCCGCGAGGTCTATACCGTGCGCCGCCAGGCCCCCGCCAAGGGCCTGCTCGACGACGAGCCCGCGCCCGTCCATGTGACGGGCCACAGCATGGTCCAGCCCTACTTCGGCTTTCCGCAAAAGCTCTCCAACCTGCTGGACCGCCCGGTCTCGCTGAACTGGAAGCCCGGCAACGTGGGCCAGTGGACCATGCTGCTGGAGTACCTGGAGTCGCCGGCCTTCAAGTCCCACAAGCCCCAGGTGCTGGTGTGGCAGATGTTCGAGCCCACCTACAGCTACGGCCCCAACGCGGCCGGCCAGTGGGACAACGCCTCCCTCATGCCCAGCGCCACCTGGCTGGAGCGGCTGCGCGCCGCACTCAAGGGCTGACCCGTGGACCAAGCCGCGCACGACCTGCAAACCGACAAGGGCCACCGGCGCAATGCCTGGATCTGGGGCGCCCTGCTGCTGTCGGGCCTGGCCTGGGGTGGCTGGTCGCTGGCCCGCCACGGCCCCAAGGCCGGCGAGCTGCAGCTGTCGGCCTGGCTCGATGGCCGCGCGGGCACGGCGCTGAACAAGGGCCTGCGCCTGCCCGCCCAGTCTTCGCTGGAGACGGGCCAGGCCGCGCTGCGCTATCGCCTGCTGGGCGATACGGGCGCGCAGGTGGCCCTGGGCTGCCCGCAATGGATGTTCTACCGCGACGGCCTGCGGCCCCAGCCCGGGGTAGGCGCAGCACCCTTCGAGGCGCGCCAGCGCCTGCTGCGCCACTGGACACGGCAGTTGCAGGACAAGGGCATTGCCACCCTGGTGGTGGCCGTGCCCGACAAGTCGCGCATCGAGGCCGACCACCTGTGCGGCCTGCCCGTGGCCCCCGTGATGCTGCAGCGCCTGGACCTGTGGCAGCAGCGCCTGCAGGCCGACGGCATTGCCTTTGCCGACCTGCGCCCCGCCCTGCAGGCCCAGGAGCAGACGCAGCCCGTGTTCTTTCGCACCGACGTGCACATGAACGCCGAGGGCGCACGCGCCGCCGCCCTGGCCGTGGCCCGGGCCGCGCTGCCGCTGCTGGGCGGGCAGCGCGGCAGCCAGGCCTTCGAGGAGTCTGCACCCGGGCCGCTGCAGCCCTTGCCCGGCGACCTGCTGGCCCTGGCCGGCCTGGCCGACGCACCGGCAGGCTGGCGCCCGCAGCGCGACGAAATACGCCCCCAGGCCATCACCCCCGTGCGCGGCGGCGGCCTGCTGGACGAGACGCCGCCCGTGCAGGTGCTGCTGGCCGGCAGCTCCAACGGCCTGCGCAGCAATTTCGCGCCACAGCTGGGCCGCGCGCTGGGCCATGAAGTCTGGAACCTCAGCATGGATGGCGGCCAGTTCAGCGGCGCCATGGTGTCCGCCCTCAAGCGCCGCGCCTCCTGGCCGGCCAGCCTGCGGCTGGTGATCTGGGAGTTCTCGGAAAACACCTTGTCCCTGCCCCTGACGGACGATGAAAAAGCGGCGCTCAAGGAGCTGGACGCCGCCTCCCCGCCTGCGTGAAACCGCCCGCTACATGCTGTTCAACTCCTATCTTTTCCTGCTGCTGTTCCTGCCCATCGCGCTGGCGGGCCACTACCTGGCCGGCGCCATCAGCCTGCGGCTGGCCGCGTTCTGGCTGTGCCTGACGTCCTTCGTCTTCTATGGCTGGTGGAATCCGCAGTTCGTCGCCCTGCTGGCCCTGTCCATTGCCTTCAACTACGTGGTGAGCCGGCTGATCCTGCGCTTTGCCGGCCATGCGCGGCTGCAGGGGCTGGTGACTGCGCTGGGCGTGGGCGCGGACCTGGCGGCACTGTTCCACTACAAGTACTTCGCCACCCTGTTCAACTTCCTGGGCGAATGGGGGCTGACGCAGGGCGGCATGCACGAGCTGATCCTGCCCCTGGGCATCTCGTTCTTCACCTTCACCCAGATCGGCTACCTGCTGGACTGCCGCTCGGGCATCGTCAAGGAACGCAGCCTGCTCAGCTACGTGCTGTTCGTCACCTTCTTCCCGCACCTGATTGCCGGGCCCATCCTGCACCACAAGGAAATGATGCCGCAGTTCGCGCAGCCG
The DNA here is from genome assembly GCF_001571325.1 of Delftia tsuruhatensis NBRC 16741. GTDB lineage: Bacteria > Pseudomonadota > Gammaproteobacteria > Burkholderiales > Burkholderiaceae_C > Comamonas > Comamonas tsuruhatensis. The sequence continues at coordinate 68,033 of NZ_BCTO01000023.1, read as the reverse complement.
GATAACTACCGGTTCCGCGCGGACAACCTGTCCATCGGGGGCACGCTGTTCGTGATCGGCCTGGCCAAGAAGGTGCTGCTGGCCGACGAGATCGCACCCTATGCGGACGCCGGCTTCGCCGCGCCCGGCGAGCTGCAGTTCTGGGCCGCCTGGGGCGCCAGCCTCAGCTACGCGCTGCAGCTGTACTTCGACTTCTCGGGTTATTCGGACATGGCCCTGGGCCTGGCGCGCATGTTCGGCATCCGTTTCCCGCTGAACTTCAACTCGCCCTACAAGGCCGGCAGCATCATCGACTTCTGGGCGCGCTGGCACATGACGCTGACGCGCTACCTCACGGCCTACCTGTACTACCCCGTGGCCATGGCCATCTCGCGCGCACGCGAAAAGCGCGGGCTGTCCGTGGGATCGAGCGCCGCGCGCACGCCGGGCGGCTTTGCGGCCACCATCGTCGTGCCCACGCTGTTCACCATGGGGCTGGCGGGCATCTGGCACGGCGCCGGCCTGCAGTACGTGATCTTCGGCCTGCTGCATGCCTTCTACCTGTCGGTCAACCATGCCTGGCGCATCTTCGTGGTCAGCCGCAAGCCGGCCGCCGCCCGCAAATCGGGCCGGGGCGTGCAGGCGCTGTGCGTTGTCATCACCTTCATCGCCGTGCTCATCGCCCAGACCTTCTTCCGCGCCCACGGCGTGGGCGACGCCATGCTGCTGCTCAAGGGCATGGCCGGCCTGCGCGGCGTGGAGGCGCTGGAGTCGCTGTCCCACGTCCAGGGACTGGCACTGGGCGATGCCATCCGCCTGGCCATAGGCCACCATATGCAGCTGGCCCTGGTGCTGCTGCTGCTGGCCATTGCCTGGTTCACGCCCAATGCCCACCAGATCCTGGGCCGCTTCTCGCCCGCCATGTTCAAGGTGCAGGAGGCGCCCCGGGCCTGGATGCGCTGGCGCCCCAGCGCGGGCTGGACGGCCGTGACCCTGGTCCTGCTCTTCCTGTGCCTGGTCAACCTGCACAAGGAAACCCGCTTCCTGTATTTCCAGTTCTGAAACGCCTGTTGGAGAAAAAAGCATGTCCCACAATGACATCGAAACCAAGATTGCCCAGATCATCGGAGCCATCATCCTGACCTCGGTCGAGCCCGATACGCTGCTGCTCGAATCGGGCCTGGTGGACTCGCTGTCCGCCGTGGACGTGGCCCTGGCCATCGAGAAGGAATTCGGCGTCAAGATACCGCCATCGGAGATCGACCTGCACCTGGAGTCCGTGCAAACGCTGGCGCAGTACGTGGCCGAGCAGCGCAAGGCGTGATGAGACGCCGGCACTGTCGGCCCGGCCTGCGCAGCCATCCCCATCCATCCACCGCCGCAAGGAGCCCGCATGCGATTCAGTTTTGACCGCTTCGACTTCATCGAGCCCGACGCCGGCACGCAGCGGCCGGCCGTCATCGATGCCGCCGGCACGCTGGACTGGCAGCAACTGGCCCAGGCCGTGGCGCAATGGGAGCAGCAGGCGCTGGCGCGCGGCGCTCGCCGCGACGAGCCGCTGCTGATCACGGGGCACAAGGAGACGGCCTTTCTCGTGGCCATCCTCGGCTGCCTGCGCCTGGGCGTGCCCTTTGTCCCCGTGGACGTGATCAACCCGGCCGAGCGCATGGCGCGCATCGCCACGCTGGTGCAGGCCGGCCTGCGCTACGACGCGCAGGCCCGCAGCTTTGTGGACACCGGCATCGCCGCGCAGCCGCTGCAGGAAAAATCGCTGGCCTACATCATGTTCACCTCGGGCAGCACGGGCGATCCCAAGGGCGTGCAGATCGGGCGCGAGAGCATGGGCCTGTTCGCCGGCTGGATACGCGACTGCCTGGCCCTGGGCGAGGCGCCGGTGTTCATGGACCAGATGCTGTTCAGCTTCGACTTTTCGCTGTTCAACTGGATGGGCGCCCTGGTCACGGGCGGTGCCTGCGTGCTGTGCGCGCGCGAGACCATTGCCGACCGCCAGGCCTTTGCCGCCTACCTGGCGCGCACCCATGTGAACGTCTGGGCATCCACGCCCTCCTTCGTGCGCCAGCAGCTGCTGGATGCCGACTTCGACCAGCAGCACCTGCCCGACCTGCGCGTCTTCGTCTTCGGCGCCGAATCGCTCACGCCCACCGTGGCCGAGGCGCTGTGGAGCCGCTTTCCCCAGGCGCGCATCATCAACTCCTACGGCCCCACCGAGGCCACCTGCTCCACCACCTGGGTGGAGATCGACCCCGCGCTGCGCCAGCGCGCGCCGCTGCCCTTTCCCATCGGCCGGGCCAAGCCCTATGCCGATGTGTTCCTGGACGAAGGCGAGATCTGCGTGGCCGGCGACCACGTGATGCGCGGCTACCTCAACCGCCCCGACCTGCACGCCACACGCATGTTCATGCGCAACGGCAAGCGAGGCTACCGCACGGGCGACCTGGGCGAGATCGACGGCGAGGGCCTGGTCACCTTCCACGGCCGGCGCGACGACCAGATCAAGATGCACGGCTACCGCATCGAGCTGGCCGAGGTCGATGCCGTGCTGGCCACCCTGCCCGGCGTGCGCGCAGGCGCGGCGGTGGCGCTCAAGCGGCCCGATGGCTTCATCGTGCGCATGATCGGCTTCGTGGACCTGGACCGCAGCGGCCCGCCCGGCATGCACCCCCTGCCCGAAGACCTGGCCGGATGGCGCGAACTGCTGGCCCAGCGCGTGCCGCCCTACATGATTCCGTCGGAACTGCTGGCCTGCCATGGCTTTCCGCTGACCCAGACCGACAAGGCCGACCGCAAGCAACTGGAGCGCATGTACCTCGACTCGCGCATGCGCCCCGCCCAATCAAACAAGGATCTGCAGGCATGACTTCCGTTTTTTCCGCTGTGAGGCGCCAAGCACTGTTCACCCTGGCCGGGCTGGCGGCCCTGTCCTGCCTGCCTGCAGCGCATGCCGAAGGCACGCTGGCCCAGCTGTACGCCGCGCGCCCCCCCGCAGGCTCGTCCTTCGTGCGCGTGGTCCACCCCGACGCGGGCAGCCTGCGCGTGAAGATCGCCGACGGCCCCGAGCAGACGCTGTCCGGCAGCAAGCCGGCCAGCAGCTACGCCATCGTCAAGGGCGACACGCTCTTTGCCATCCAGCTGGACGGCAAGAGCGCCGGCAGCATGAAGGTGGCGCCGGGCAGCTTCACCACCCTGGTGCCGCAGCGCCAGGGCAAGAACGCGGCCACGCGCTTCACGGCCATCGACGACTCCGGCGGCAGCCAGGACGCGCTCAAGGCCGAGCTGCGTTTCTACAACCTCACCACGGACTGCCCCCAGGGCAGCCTGGAGGTCGCGCCCGCGGGCACGCCCCTGTTTACGGGCGTGGCGCCGGCTGCATCGGCCAGCCGCTCCATCAACCCGGTCAGCGCCCAGCTCAGTGCCAGCTGCGCCAAGGCCGTCAGCGCGCCGCTGGCACTGCCCCAGCTGCAGCCCGGCGACCACTACAGCCTGTTCATGACGGGTACGGCCGCCTCCCCCGTGCTGCGCGGCCAGGCCAGCGCCACCGACACCTATCGCCCCTGACCCAGCCCAAGGAGACCGACACAGACATGCGCACCCGCTCCGTATTGCGTGAAGACCACCTGCTGTTCAAGGAACAGGTGGACCGATTCGTGGCCACCGAGATCCTGCCCCACATCAATGACTGGGAGGCAGAGGGCATCACGCCGCGCGCCCTGTGGCGCAAGGCTGGCGACAGCGGCCTGCTCAATTGCGACCTGCCCCCGCCCTACGGCCAGGGCGGGGACTTCGGCCACGCGGCCGTGGTCATCGAGGCGCTGGCGCGTGCCAACTGCCTGGGCATCGGCTTTTCCATCCACTCCGACATGGTGGCGCCCTATCTCTGGAACTTCGGCACGCAGGTGCAGAAGGACCGCTGGCTGCCGCGCATGGCCACGGGCGAGCTGATCGGCGCCATCGCGCTGACCGAGCCCGGCGCGGGCAGCGACCTCAAGGCCGTGCGCACGCGCGCCCGCCGCAAGAGCGAGAGTGAAGGCGGCGGCTACGTGCTCAACGGCCAGAAGACCTTCATCACCAACGGCGTCAACGCCGGCCTGATGGTGGTGCTGGCCAGCACCGAGCCCGACCTGGGCGCGCGCGGCCTGTCGCTGTTCGTGGTGGAAGAAGGCATGAAGGGCCTGGGCAAGGGCCCGGCGCTGCGCAAGATAGGCCAGCACAGCCAGGACACCTGCGAGCTGTTCTTCGACGAGCTGCACCTGCCGGCCGACCACCTGCTGGGGCGCGAGAACGCAGCCTTCGAGCATGTGACCCAGGAGCTGGCGCAGGAGCGGCTGGCGATCGCGCTGCGTGCGGCGGCCTCCACCGAAGGCATGCTGGACGAGGCTGCCGAGTTCGTGCGCAACCGCAAGGTCTTCGGGCGCCGCGTGCTCGACTACCAGAACACCCGCTTCAAGTTCGCCGACGCCCTGGCCAGGACCACCATGCTGCGCGTCTTCCTGGACGACTGCCTGGCCCAGCACATGGAAGGCTCGCTGGACTCCGTCACCGCCGCCATGGCCAAGCTCAACGCCACCGAGCTGCAGGGCCAGGTGCTGGACGAGCTGCTGCAGCTGCACGGCGGCTACGGCTACATGGCGGAATACGGCATCGGCCGTGCCTGGGCCGATGCAAGGGCACTGCGCATCTTCGGCGGAAGCAGCGAGATCCTGCGAGAGATCATCGCCAAGCGCTTCTGACCCGGCCGCCTGCCGCTCAGCGCGCGGCGGATTTCCACCCGCGCAGCAGTTGCCGGGCTTCGGGCGTGTCGTTCAGCACCCAGGGATCGATGGCGAAGGCAACGACGCGCTGGGCGCCGTAGTCGCGGGCCACGTCCCATTGGCGACGCACGCGCTCGAAGCTGGCCGTGCGCGCCTGGAAGTCCGAGCCATCGGGCCGCGCGGGCGGCAGTTGCTCGAACAGCTCCACGATGAGATCGAACGGCGCCCTGCGCTCGAGCAGCATCTGCTGCAGCGGCGCCAGCGCCTCGTAGTTGCCCAGGCCCGCCACGCCCACGCCGTCCTGCACCATGGGGCGCAGGGACACGCGGTCCAGCAGGATGCTCCACAGCGTGGGCAGGCTGCCCAGGGTCTGCAGCTGGCTGAAATAGGTGGAGATGCCGGGCACCTGGCCGGATGTGGCCGCTGCCGCCTGGGCCAGCGGTTGCAGCGCGCTCACCAGCAGCTCGATGCGCTCGGGCGCGGCCCAGTGGTACTGCTCCAGCTCGTAGGGGATGTACCAGCCGCGAAAGGCCGCATGGCGCGGCCAGGTGCTGGCGTACATGTGGCTGGCGCCCAGCTCGGCGATATGCACCAGGTAGGGCGCAGGGCCTGCGGCGTTGTCAAGGCTGATCTGCTTCCACCAGCGCTCGTCATAGGGCAGGCCCAGGTGCACGCCCATGCCCAGTTCGGTGCAGATGTCCAGCAGGTCGGCGATCTGCGCGTCGGCCAGCATCCAGCTGTCCGCCTCGGTATCGCCCAGCAGGCCGCTCCATTGCACGAACAGCTCGCGGCAGCCCAGCGCCTGGGTGGCGGCCAGGCGCTGGCGCCATTGGTCGCGCGGCATCTCCAGATGGCTGCGCCACGGCTGCAGGAAACTGCCCGACACGGGCGCCGAGGCCGCACAACCGACCAGCGAGGCACAGGCGGCGGCCACGCCGGCGCCGAGGAATTCGCGTCTGGACAAATGCATGTTGGGGACGGCCGCAAGGCTGCGTGAAGGCAAGCGCCAAGAATACAGCCAAGCGGCATCGCCCCGCCCCAAGGGGGCCGGCCCAGCGGGGGTTGACCCGGCCGGGCTGAGGGTTGATGCGCGGCAAAGGCGGCTTCAGAACGAGTGCACGACGCCCGCGTAAAGCCCCTGCTGGCCGGAGCCGGGCAGCGGCTTGCCGCTGTTGGCCTCCACCGAGAACGAGGCTGTGCCCCCGTTGGAGAGGGTGCCGACCGTGCCATACAGCATGGTGCGCCGGGAAAGATGGTAATTGGCACCCAGGCTCAGCAGGCTGGCGCCGCCGCCACTGCGGTTGGCGCGGTAGGCGCCGCCCACCAGCACCAGCGCCGGCGTGGCCTGGTAGTTGGCGCCCATCCAGTAGGTCTGCTGCCTGCGGGCGCCTGCCGGGTTGTCGGCTTCGGCCACCGTCAGCGCACCTGACCGGATCTGGCTGTAGCCCGTGAACAGCTTCAGGCCGCCCACGCGGTAGGTTGCGCCCACCGTGTAAAGGCGCGATGCCGTGTAGAGCGAACTGAACGCGCCGTTGCCGTCGCGGATTTCTTCGTAGAAGGCCTTGAGCACCAGCGGCCCCTGCTCATAGCCCACGCTGGCGGCGGCCTGGCGCCAGGCCCGGGAACGGCCCGCCTCCCCGTTCAGCCCCAGCTGGGTGCGAAACGAGAGCCCGCCCCAGGCAGGCGACTGGTAGCTGATGGCATTGGGGCGCGACCCCCAGGTCCGGTTGCCCTGCAGCGTGCCCGCGCCCATGGCCTGCAGGCCCATGGGGTCCAGCGCCCAGACCTCGCCGTCCGGAATGCCCATGGCCCGGCCCAGCAGCAGCGTGCCGTACGTCTGGCTTCGCAGGCCGACCACCGCATAGCGGCTGAAGAAGCTGTCGCCCACCGTGCCATCGTCGGCGGAGAACTGGCTTTCGAGATGGAAGACGGCGCTCAGGCCGCCACCCAGGTCCTCGGCCCCGCGCATCCCCCACCAGGTCGCGCCCCATTGCCCGGCGTGCCGGAGTTGATCGGAAGACCGGCCCGGCCCCCCGGCAATGCGGTTCATATAGTCGACACCGCTGACGATGCGCCCATACAGCGTGACGCTGCCTTGCGCCGCGGCCAGACTGGCTGCGCCGGCCAGCGCCGCAGCGCACAGGCAAGGTAGGGTGGCCCGGGCCGCAGGGCCCCACAGGGCGTGGTGGATTGCAGATGTCATGACGTTGTCCTCCCTTGGTTTTCATGCCTCGATGCCGGATGGCCTCAGGCGCCCAGCCGCTCCACGAGCGCGCGCAGCGTCTCGTAGCCCTTTTTCGCGTATGCGTAGCCGGGCGCGATGGCGGGGTCCTGCTCGGCCTCGACCACCAGCCAGCCCTGGTAGCCGGCATCCCTGAGCGTGCGCAGCACCGCCTCGGACCAGCGCCTGGCTGACGGTCAATCTCACAGTGCTTGTCATGGCTTGCCTTGTCTCCGATGTCCGCCGTTCAGAACATGGTCAAAAGATTAAAACTATTGGAAATTATTTTCCTTAGGTGTAATCACTTAGAAATTAACTTCCAAAATTTCACGGCGCGGAACTACAGTTCCCCTCACGGTCCGGTGCAATCCGGTGTGTGGCGAGTCCATGCGAGGCCTGCATGCGCCCCGCTGCCGCTCAGGAACAAGGAGACGAGGGATGAGTAAAAGACACCTGCTGGCTGCCATTGCCGCAGCCCTTCTGGCCGCCCTGCCGTTGCATGGCCAGGCTCAGGCTCAGGCTCAGCCACGGGCAGCGCAGGCCCAGGCCCCGGTGCAGCCCCTCAGGATCGGCGTGGCGATGGCGCTGTTTGACGACACGGGCCTGACCATCCTGCGCAACGGCATCGTCGATGCAGCGAAAAAGCACGGAGCCGGCGTGCAGATCGAGGACGCCAGCAACGACGTGGGCAAGCAGCTGAGCCAGATCCAGAACATGATTGCCCAGCGGGCCGACGCCATCATCGTCAACCCGGTCGATACCGACGCCACGCCCAAGATCACCCGCATGGTGAGCGCCGCCCGGATTCCGCTGGTCTACGTGAACCGCCAGCCCGTGGATTTCGACAAGCTGCCCGCAGGCACTGCCGTGGTCGCGTCCGACGAAAAGCTGTCGGGCACGCTACAGGCCCGCCAGGTCTGCAAGCTGCTGGGCGGCCGGGGCGACCTGCTGGTGCTGATGGGCGAGCTGTCCAACGATTCGGCGCGCGTTCGCACCCGCGACATCGAGGAAGTGCTGGCGACCCGCGAGTGCGCAGGCATGAAGATCCTGGACAAGCGCGAAGGCAAATGGAGCCGCACGCAGGGCCAGGACATCACCATGAACTGGCTGAGTTCGGGCATGAAGTTCGACGCCATCCTCGCCAACAACGACGAGATGGCGATAGGCGCCATCAACGCGCTGAAGTCGGCCAGGAAATGGACGCCCGACATGATCGTGGCCGGCATAGACGCCACGCCGGACGGGCTGGCGTCCATGAAGAACGGCGACCTCAAGGTCTCCGTCTTCCAGAACCTGGCGGGCCAGGGCGCCAATGCCGTCGATGCCGCCCTGCGCCTGGCCGGCAAGCAGGCCGTGGAGCGCTTCGTGAACGTGCCCTTCGAACTGGTCACGCCCGAGAACATGGACCAGTACGCCAGGCCTTGAGCCGGCCTCGCCTGGTCCGCGTCGCCCCGTCACCCCCGCCACCTCTTCACAACCTGTCCTCCAAGGAATGCCCATGCCCACCGTCTCGCCGGGCAGGCCGCAGGCCGCCCCCTGGCCTGCAGCTTCCCCATCCCCTGCTGGCGACTGGCTTCTGGAAGTGCGTGGCGTGGGCAAGTCGTTTCCCGGCGTCGTGGCACTGGCCGATGTGCAGCTGCGCGTGCGCAGCGCCAGCGTGCATGCGCTGATGGGCGAGAACGGCGCCGGCAAATCCACGCTGATGAAGATCATTGCCGGCATGCATGCGCCCGACCAGGGCGAGATCCGCCTCAGGGGCAGGCCCGTCACGCTGCACGGCCCGCTGGATGCGCTGCAGCAGGGCATTGCCATGATCCACCAGGAGCTGAACCTCATGCCCGGCATGAGCGTGGCCGAGAACATCTGGATTGGCCGCGAGCCGCTCAACCGCCTCGGCCTGGTCGACCACCGCCAGCTGCGCCAGCGCACGCAGGCGCTGTTCGACCGGCTGGCCATCGGCATCGATCCCGGGGCCGAGGTGCGCACGCTGACCGTGGCCAGCCGCCAGATGGTGGAGATCGCCAAGGCCGTGTCCTTCGACTCCGAGGTGCTGATCATGGACGAGCCCACCTCCGCGCTCACCGACAGGGAGGTGGAGCACCTGTTTCGCATCATCGGCCACCTGCGCAGCCAGGGCAAAGGCATCGTCTACATCACGCACAAGATGAACGAGCTGTTCGAGATCGCCGACGAGTTCTCGGTGTTCCGTGATGGCCGCTACATAGGCACGCATGCGGCCGCCGACGTCACGCGCGACGACATCATCCGCATGATGGTGGGGCGCGAGATCACACAGATGTTCCCCAAGCAGGACGTGGCCCTGGGCGACGTGGTGCTGTCCGTGGACGGGCTGGGCGTGCAGGGCGTGTTCAGCGGTCTGTGCTTCGAGCTGCGCGCCGGGGAAATCCTGGGCGTGGCCGGCCTCGTGGGCTCCGGGCGCTCCAATCTGGCCGAGGCGCTGTTCGGCGTGGTGCCCGCCACCAGCGGCGAGATCCGCATCGACGGCCGGCCGGTGAAGATCGACTCGCCCGCGCAGGCCATGCGGCACGGCATGGCCTTTCTCACCGAGGACCGCAAGGACACCGGCTGCTTCACGGGCCTGGACCTGCAGGCCAACATGGAGATGGCGGTGCTGAGCAGCCGCCATGTGAAGTGCGGCTTCGTCGAGCGGGCTGCGCTGCGCCGCGACTGCGAGCACATGGCGCGCACGCTGCGCATCAAGTCGCCCGGCCTGCATGAACAGATACAGAACCTGTCGGGCGGCAACCAGCAAAAGCTGCTGATCGGCCGCTGGCTGCTGACGCGGCCCCGCATCCTCATCCTCGACGAGCCCACGCGCGGCATCGATGTCGGCGCCAAGGCCGAGATCCACCGCCTTGTCGGCACGCTGGCCGCCGAGGGCGCGGCCGTGCTGATGATTTCCTCGGAGATGCCCGAAGTGCTGGGCATGAGCGACCGCATCCTGGTCATGCATGAGGGACGCATGACGGGCATCGTCGAGCGCAGGGACGCAGACCAGGTACGGATCATGGAACTGGCTTCCCGCTGAGCCGGGGACCCCAAGCGGAGACAGGCAAGATGAGCAATACCCCATCGATTTCGCAGGCCCCCTCCCCGCCCGGCCCGGGCACCGGCCCGCTGCACCGGGCCAGGCGGCCGCCGGAACTGAGCATCTTTCTGGTGCTGCTGGGCATTGCACTGTTCTTCGAGGCGGCCGGCTGGCTCACCGTGGGCCAGAGCTTTTTGCTCAACGCCGAGCGGCTGCAGATCATCGTGCTGCAGATGGCGGTGATCGGCATCATCGCCGTGGGCGTCAACCTCGTCATCATCACCGGCGGCATCGACCTGTCGTCGGGCTCGGTGGTGGCCGCCACCGCCGTGGTGTCCGCCAGCCTGGCACAGGTGTCCGACTTTCCGCGTGCCGTGTTCCCGCAGCTGACCGACCTGCCCGTGGTCTGGCCGGTGGCGGCCGGCATGTGCGTGGGCCTGATGGTCGGCCTGCTCAACGGCTCGCTGATCGCCTTCACGGGCATTCCGCCCTTCATCGCCACGCTGGGCACCATGGTGGCCGCACGCGGCTTTGCCAAGTGGTTCACCAACGGCACGCCCGTCTCCATGCTGACCGACGACTTCGCAGCGATCGGCTCCGGCGCCCATCCGGTGATCATCTTTCTGGTGCTCGCCGCCGTCTTCCACGTGGTGCTGCGCCATACGCGCTTCGGCAAATTCACCTATGCCATCGGCTCCAACCGCCAGGCAGCCGTGGTTTCGGGCATCAACGTGCAGCGGCATCTGGTCTGGGTCTACATGATTGCCGGCCTGCTCGGCGGCATCGCCGGCACGGTGACGGCGGCGCGGGCCATCTCGGGCCAGTCGGGCATGGGTGTCATGTACGAGCTCGATGCGATTGCCGCCGTGGTGATCGGCGGCACCTCGCTGGCCGGCGGCATGGGCCGCATCACCGGCACGGTGATCGGCGTGCTGATCCTGGGCGTCATGACCTCGGGCTTCACCTTCATCCGCATCGACGCCTACTACCAGGAGATGGTCAAGGGCGCCATCATCGTCGCGGCCGTGGTCGCCGACCAGTACCGCAACAAGAAGGCGCGGCGCTGACGGCGCGCCCTGCAGGCAGACACCATGAAAATCGCCCTCGATCCCTACATGATCCGGCACGAGCCGCTGGACCGGCTGCCGCAGGCCGTGGCCGAACTGGGCTATGCGCACATCGAGCTGTCGCCGCGCAGCGATTTCCTGGACTGGTGGGTGATGCCGCGCGCCACCAAGGAGCGCATGGCCGCATTCCGCCAGGCCATGCGCGCCAGCGGCGTGGCACTGGCATCGCTGCAGCCCATGTACCGCTGGGCCAGCCCGTTCGAGGACGAACGGCAATGGGCGATGCGCTGCTGGAAGAAGGCCATCGAGGTGGCCATCGAGATGGAGTGCGCGCTGATGGTCTCGGAGTTCGGCCGTGGAGCCTCGCCCGAGCGCTCGGTGAACGGTCCTGCCGGCGCGAATCCGAAGGAGATGTGCGAGGCCGCCTGGTTCCGCTCCATGGACGAGCTGCTGCCCATCCTGGAGCGCGAAGGCATCACGCTGTCCGTGGAGCCGCATCCGGAGGACTGGATAGAGCAGCTGCGGCCGGCCATGGACATCGTGAGGAACATGGGCTCGAAGGCGCTGCGGCTGTCCTATATCGCCCCGCACACCTTCCACTACGGCGGCGACATGGCCGCCATGCTGCGCGAAGCCGCGCCGCTGCTGGCCCATGTACGCGTGGCCGACACCTTCGACCACAGGAAGAGCAGCCAGCTGCGCTACATCGTCAACCCGCCGGGCTCGCACCACATCCGCGTGCACCAGCACCTGGACATGGGCCAGGGCGAGATCGACTGGGACCTGTTCTTCGGCACGCTGGGCAGCGCCGGCTTCGACGGCGTTCTGTCGTCCTGCGTGTTCGCCTGGGAAGAGCGTGCGGCCGAATCCAGCCGCTTCATGCGCCAGCAGATACAGCAACAGCTGGAAAGGCATTTCCCGGACCGCTTTGCGCCCCTGACCACCGCTTCCCACCCGAGTCCCGGCCCATGACGAATCCCATCCATTTCGCCATCAACCGCATCAGCGCCTCTCGCATGCCGTTTGCCGGCTACCTGGCCATGTGCCGGCGCCTGGGCGTGTCGGCCATCGAGATCCGCAACGACCTGTCCCATGCCGAGACCTGCGACGGCACGGCGCCCGCCGCCATCCAGGCCGCGGCGCGGCAGGCCGGCATCACCATCGTGTCCATCAACGCGCTGTATCCCTTCGACGTTTTCGACGCCGGCCTGGAGCGCAAGGCGCGCGCGATGGCGGCGTATGCGCGTGACTGCGGCGCCCGGGCCCTGGTCATGTGCCCGTTGAACGACAGGGCCGACCCGCGCACGCCCGGCCAGCGGCGGCGCGACCTGGTGCATGCCCTCAGGCAGCTGCGCCCCCTCCTCGATGGCCATGGCGTGCAGGGACTGGTCGAGCCCCTGGGCTTTGCCGAGTGCGCGCTGCGCCGCAAGTCCGATGCCGTCGAGGCGATCTACGGCGCAGCCTGCGAACGCCACTTCAGGCTGGTGCACGACAGCTTCCACCACTACCTGGCCGGCGAAGACATCTTCTTTCCCGACCTGACCGGGCTGGTGCATGTCTCGGGCGTCGAGGACCACCGGCTCGAAGACGGCCAGATGCGCGACGGCCACCGCGTGCTGGTCGGCGAAGGAGACCGCCTGGGCAACATCGCCCAATTGCGAGAACTGCTCGATCGCGGCTATGGCGGCCCGGTCTCGTTCGAGCCGTTCGCGGCCCGGATCACGGACGCGGACAGCAACGAAGCCCTGCTGCGCCAGAGCATGGAATTCATCCGCCATTCATTGCTTTGAAAGAAGGGAACCATATGACGCTGCAGATCGGAGCAATAGGCTGCGGAGCCATCGGACAAGACCACATCCGCAGGATCTCCCGGGTGATGTCGGGCGCCCGGGTAGTGGCGGTGACAGACATCGATGCGCAGCAGGCGCGGGACGTGGTGGCCAGACATGATCCGGCCATCGAGATCATGGACAGCGGCCGGGCACTGATCGCCGCGCCACAGGTGCAGGCGGTGCTGGTCACCTCCTGGGGTCCCTCGCACGAGGAACTGGTGCTGGAGGCCATCGCCCACGGCAAGCCCGTGTTCTGTGAAAAGCCGCTGGCGGTGACCGCCGCAGGCTGCATGCGCATCGTGCAAGCGGAGGTGGCGCAGGGCCGGCGCCTGGTGCAGGTCGGCTTCATGCGCCCCTACGACGCGGGCTACCGTGCGCTGCGCCATGTCATCGCCGCCGGCGAGATTGGCGCGCCCCTGATGGTGCACTGCGCGCACCGCAATCCCACGGTGGCCGGGGGCTACACCACCAGCATGGCCATCACCGACACGCTGATCCACGAGCTCGATGTCCTGCGCTGGCTGCTGGACGACGACTACGCCAGCGCCCAGGTGGTGTTCCCCAGGAAGACGCGCCACGCACTGCCGCATCTGAACGATCCGCAGATCATCCTGCTGGAGACCGTGGGCGGTGTGCGCATCGACGTGGAGGTATTCGTCAACTGCCGGTACGGCTACGACATCCAGTGCGAAGTGGTGGGCGAGACGGGCATCGCGCGCCTGCCTGAGCCTGCGGCCGTGCCCATGAAGCGCGCGGCCAGCAGCTGCACGCCCCTGCTGACCGACTGGAAGCAGCGCTTCATCGCCGCCTACGACGCGGAGCTGCAGGCCTTCATCGACGGCGTGCGCGACCGGCAACTGACAGGTCCCTCGGCCTGGGACGGCTACGCCGCCGCAGTGGCTGCCGATGCCTGCCTGCTGGCGCAGTCCTCCGGCGCGATAGAGCGCATGGCGAGCGCAGCGCGCCCGGCGTTCTACCAGCCCTGAGCCGCTGACGCCATGACTGCGACCATGACAGCGACCCTGACCATTGGCTGCGCGCCCTGCTGCTGGGGCGTGGACAACGTGGACAACCCGCACCTGCCGCCCTGGCGCCAGGTGCTGGACGAGGCCTGCGAGGCGGGCTTTCGGGGCATGGAACTCGGCCCCTGCGGCTACATCCCGCTCGAGGCGGCCCTGGTACGCACGGAATTCACGCAGCGGCGCCTGTGCATCACCGCCGGCACGATCTTCGACGATCTCGTCTCGCCGGCCCGGCTGCCGCAGCTGCTGCGCCAGACTCGCGAGATCTGCGGACTCATCAGCCAGCTTCCCAGGCCGGCCGCTGCAGCCGGGCAACGCTACCCGGCGCCCTATCTCGTGGTGATGGACTGGGGCCACCCCGAGCGCGACTTCGAGGCCGGGCACCCGGACCGCGCCCCGCGCCTGTCCGATGCACGCTGGGCCGCCATGGTCGATCACATACGCCAGATAGCGCACCTTGCCTGGAGCGGCTTCGGCGTGCGCGCGGTGATCCATCCGCATGCGGGCGGCTACATCGAATTTGCCGACGAGATCGACCGCATCGCCGCCGACGTGCCGGCGCAGGCCGCCGGACTGTGCCTGGATACCGGCCACCTGCACTACAGCGGCATGGACCCGGCAAGCTGGCTGCGCCGGCATGCGGCACGGCTGGAATACGTGCATTTCAAGGACATAGACGCCCAGGTGTACGGGCAGGTGATGGGCGAGCGCATTGCGTTCTTCGACGCCTGCGCCCGGGGCGTGATGTGCCCCATCGGCCAAGGCGTGCTCGACTATCCGGCCATAGGCGCCACGCTACGGGAGATCGGCTATGCAGGCTGCATCACGGTGGAGCAGGAGCGCGACCCGCGCAATGCGGGTGCCAGCCTGCCCGACGTGGCCGCCAGCCGCGCCTTCCTGGCCCGCACAGGTTTTTGCTGAAGACGCTTTTGCTGAAGACGCAACACAAAGGTGGACACCATGATCGACGGAACCCTTCTGCCCGGCCGCCCGATTGCCTGGGGCATGGTCGGCGGCGGACACAACAGCCAGATCGGCCATGTGCACCGGTCGGCGGCGCTGCGCGACCACAATTTCCGGCTCGTGGCCGGGGCGTTCGACATCGATGCCGCGCGCGGGCGCCGGTTCGGCGAACAACTGGGCGTGGACGTGCAGCGCTGCTACGCCGACTACCGGGCGATGTTCGAGGCCGAGGCCGGCCGCCCGGACGGCATTCGCGCGGTATCCATCGCCACGCCCAACAACACCCATTTCGAGATCTGCAAGGCCGCCCTGCTCTCAGGCCTGCACGTGGTCTGCGAGAAACCGCTGTGCTTCACCACGGCCGAGGCCAAGGAGCTGCTGGAGCTGTCCCTTGCCAGGAACCGCATGGTCGGCGTGGCCTACGGCTATGCCGGCCACCCGCTCATCGCCCAGGCGCGCGAGATGATCGCGCGGGGCGAGCTGGGCGACATCCGCATCGTGCAGATGCAGTTCTCGCACGGCTTTCACAGCGAGGCGGTGGAGCAGTCCAGCCCCGCCGCGCGCTGGCGCATGGACCCGGCCTTTGCCGGCCCCAGCTATGTGCTGGGCGACATTGGCACGCATCCGCTGTACCTTTCCCAGGTGATGCTGCCGGGGCTGAAGATCGAGCGGCTGATGTGCAGCCGGCAGAGCTTCGTCAGCAGCCGCGCCCCGCTGGAGGACAACGCCTTCACCCTCATGCAGTACCAGGGCGGCGCCATGGGCTACCTGTGGGCCTGCGCGGTCAACAGCGGCTCCATGCATGGGCACAAGCTGCGCGTCATCGGCGCCAGGGCCAGCCTCGAATGGTGGGACGAACACCCCAACCAGCTGCGCCACGAAGTCCAGGGCCAGCCGGCGCAGGTGCTCGATCGCGGCATGGGCTATCTGCACCCCGCCGCGCTGCAGGAAGACCGCATCAGCGCAGGCCATGCGGAAGGCCTGTTCGAAGCATGGTCCAACCTCTACCACCGCTTCGCGCTGGCCATGGAGGCCACGGACAGGCGCGATCGCGAGGCGCTGCAAACCATCCTCCATCCGGACATCCACGCTGGCATCGAGGGCGTGCGCTGGGTGGAGAACTGCGTGCGCTCGGCCGATGCCGGCGGGATCTGGGTGGACTACTGCTAGGGAATGCCATGCCCCGCCTGGGCTGCCAGCGGCCCGGGACCCGGGGATCGCCATGGCATCATGGCCCATCCAGAAATCAGTCGATCCCTTGCCCCGGGATCGCCCACCGGCCCGCCTGCGATGAGCCCTTCCCCGCCGCCCCCCGCATCCGTGGACCGACTCCTGCAGCAGATTGCCCAGGAATACGATGGCCTGAGCCGGCAGCTCAAGGCCATTGCCCGCCACATCGAGGTCCACCGCGACCAGCTCGGCCTGCAAGGCATACAGTCCCTTGCCGCGCAATGTGGTGTGCAGCCCTCGGCCGTCGTACGGTTTGCCAAGCATTTCGGGCTCTCGGGTTTTTCCGAGATGCAGCGCCTGTTCCGCGAAGGCCTTGCCGAGCAGATCGCGCCGGGCCGCGCCTATGAACTGCGCGTGCGCGACATGGTCGAGGCCGGCCCCGCCGCCCTGGAGCCCGTGCAGATTGCCGACGAATTCCTCAAAGGCGGCATGGCCGGCATGCAGCAGCTGCGCCAGAACCTGGACGGTCAGGCATTCGACCGGGCGGTGGAGTTGCTGGCCGGCACGCAGGCGATCTGGATCGCCGGCTCGCGCCGCTCGTTTCCCGTGGCCGTGTATCTGGAATATGCGCTGCAACACACCGACAAGCGCATAGGCCTGTTCAGCGCGCTGGGCAGCATGCAGCAGGGGCAGATCCGGTCGGTGCGCAGCGGCGACGTGATGATCGCCATTTCCTTCATGCCCTATGCGGACGAAACCGTGCAGGTGGCGCAGTGGGCCAGGCAGCGCAGCGCCCACCTGATCGCCATGACCGACAGCCGCATGAGCCCCATTGCGCGCGAGGCCGAGGCGGCCCTGATCGTGCAGGACAGCGCCACCTTCGGCTTTCGCGCGCTGACGGCGGCCATGGGGCTGGCGCAAAGCCTTTTCGTGGCCCTGGCCTACCGGCTGGAGCTGTCGCTGCGCTCGTCCGCCGCGCCCGGCAGCTTGGCAGGCGAGTAGACAAAGCAAAGCGCCACCCTGGGGTGGCGCAGCGGTGGGGCAGGCAGGGGCCGTTGCCGGCCCTTGCCCTGGCCAGGGCGTTCTCAGGCCTTGGCCACGGCGGCCTCGGCAGGCAGGGCCTGCACGGGCTCTCCGTCCAGGGCGGCGTTGAGCTTGCTGTAGTCCAGCTCGTTTTCCCAGCGCGAGACCACCACGGTGGCCACGGCGTTGCCCATGAAGTTCGTCAGCGAGCGGCACTCGCTCATGAAGCGGTCCACGCCCAGGATCAGGGCCATGCCGGCCACGGGCACCTCGGGCACCACGGCCAGCGTGGCGGCCAGCGTGATGAAGCCCGCGCCGGTCACGCCGGCAGCTCCCTTGGAGCTGAGCATGGCCACCAGCAGCAGCGCGATCTCGTGGCCCAGGGTCAGGTGGGTGTTGGTGGCCTGGGCGATGAACAGCGCGGCCAGCGTCATGTAGATGTTGGTGCCGTCCAGGTTGAAGGAGTAGCCCGTGGGAACGACCAGGCCCACGACGGACTTGCCGCAGCCGGCGCGCTCCATCTTCTGCATCAGCGAAGGCAGGGCCGATTCCGAGGACGAGGTGCCCAGCACCAGCAGCAGCTCGGCCTTCAGGTAGCGTGCCAGCTTGAGCACCGAGAAGCCGCACAGCCGCGCCACGAAGCCCAGCACCACGACCACGAAGAGCAGCGAGGTGATGTAGAACGAGCCCACCAGCCAGGCCAGGTTGACCAGCGAACCCAGGCCGAACTTGCCGATGGTGAAGGCGATGGCGCCGAAGGCGCCCAGCGGCGCAGCCTTCATCAGGATGCCGACCAGCTTGAACACGGGGGCCGTCAGCGCCTCCAGGAAGTTGAGCACGGGCTTGCCGGCGTCGCCGACCATGGCCAGCGAGATGCCGAACAGCACGGCCACGAACAGCACCTGCAGGATGTTGTCGCCCACGAAGGGGCTGACCAGCGTCTTGGGGATGATGTCCATGGCAAAGCCGGTGAGCGTCAGCTCATGCGACTTGGCCACATAGCCCTTGACGGCGGCCTGGTCCAGGTCGGCCGGGTTGATGTTCATGCCCGCGCCAGGCTGCACCACGTGCGCCACCACCATGCCGACCACCAGGGCCAGCGTGGAGAAGAACAGGAAGTAGGCCATGGCCTTGAGGAACACCCGGCCCACCGTGCGCAGGTGCGTCATGCCCGCAATGCCGGTGACGATGGTCAGGAAGATCACCGGCGCGATGATCATCTTCACCAGCTTGATGAAGGCGTCGCCCAGCGGCTTGAACTGCTCGGCGTACTGGGGCTCGAAGTGGCCGAGCAGCACGCCCGCCACGATGGCGACCACCACCTGGAAATACAGCTGGCGGTAGAAGGGCAGCCGCTCGGGGCTGGCGGCGTGGGTGGGGACGGCATGCATGGTGCGGCTCCGGCAGGATTTCTGTGGGGTTGACGCACCACCGAGGTGCGGCAAGTTGCGGGAAGGTGCAGGTTGTACCGCTGGCATCCTCCGGCGCCGATAACCTATTGGTATTAGGCGCAGGCGCTCTCCCAGGGAGAATGGACGCAGAATCAGGGTAATCCCCAACCCCTTCCCGTCCCTGGAAGGCACCAAGCTGGCGCCCAATCGGGCCCAGACCACCATGCCCCAACCCGTTCGACGCCCTTCACGCCGCTCCTTCTGGACCCTGCTGCTGCTATTCGGCGGCATGCTCGCCTGCATGCTGCTGGCCGGGGAGCTGGTCTACCACCGCGCCCTGCGCGGCGAGGCCGAAAGCGTGCAGCGCCAGCTCAGCCTCTACGCCCAGGCCCTGGGCCAGCGCATAGACCGCTACCGAACCCTGCCCGAGGTGCTGGCGCTGGATGCGCAGCTGCGTGCCGCCCTCACCCACCCGCTGTCTCCCGCCGAGGTCGATGCCCTCAACCGCAAGCTGGAGCAGGCCAACGGCGCCAGCCAATCGTCCACGCTGACCCTGATCGACCGCCACGGCACGGCCCTGGCCGCCAGCAACTGGCGCGAGACGCGCAGCAACGTGGGCGTGGACTACAGCTTCAGGCCCTATGTGCAGCAGGCGCTGTCGCGCGGCAGCGGGCGCTTCTACGGCATCGGCCTGACCACGGGCCTGCCGGGCTACTTCCTGTCGCAGGCCATCCTGGACGAGCACAACGCCGTCGCGGGCCTGGTGGTGATCAAGATCGCGCTGCTGGAGCTGGAGCGCGAATGGCTGCAGACGCCTGACGTGGTCATGGCCTCGGACGAGCACGGCGTGGTCTTCCTGGCCAGCCAGCCCGACTGGCGCTACCGCCTGCTGTCACCCCTGAGCCCCGCCGACGAGGCGGACCTGGCCGCCACGCGCCAGTACATCGACCAGGAACTGCACCCCATGCGCTACCGGGTGCGCCAGGGCCTGGAGCAAGGCAGCCGCCTGGTGCAGATGCAGGAACCCGCCCTGCCCGGCACCACGCTGTGGCAGACCCTGCCCCTGCCCGGCAGCGACTGGCAGTTGCACCTGCTGCATGACACGCAGGCCAGCACCGTGGCCAGCCGCTGGGCGGCGGCGGCCGCTGCGGGCGGCTGGCTGGCCCTGGGCATGCTGGTGCTGTTCGTGCGCCAGCGCAGGCGGCTGGCCGCGCTGCGCCTGCGCAGCCGCCTGGAGCTGGAGACCGTGCTGCGCCAGCATGCCCAGGAGCTGCGCACGGCCCAGGACGGCATCGTCCAGGCCGCGCGCCAGGCCGACACGGGACTGAGCCGCAGCCTGGAGCACCTGCCCCAGGGCGTGGTGGTGATCGATGCCGACCTCAACCTGGTGGCCTGGAACTCGCGCTACGTGGAGCTGTTCCGCTTTCCCTCCGAACTGCTGCGCACGGGCCAGCCCATAGAGAACCTGTTTCGGTACAACGCCCGGCGCGGCCTGCTGGGGCCCGGCCCCATCGAAGAGGCCATCCACCGGCGGCTGCAGCATCTGCGCAGCGGCAGCCCGCACCTGCGCGAAAGCACCAAGGACGACGGCACGGTGCTGGAGATCCGCGGCAACCCGCTGCCCGACGGCGGCTTCGTCACCAGCTATGCCGACATCACCAGCTACAAGAACGCCGCGCGCGAGCTGCGCTCGCTGGCCGATGCGCTGGAGCAGCGCATTGCCGAGCGCACGCGCGACCTGGCCGAGGCCAAGCGCGAGGCCGAGCAGGCCAACCGCTACAAGACCCGTTTCGTGGCCGCTGCGGTGCACGACCTGCTGCAGCCTCTGAACGCCGCGCGCATGTTCAGCTCCCTGCTGCGCAGCCATCTGCATGACGAGGCGGGCCGCCACGTGGCCGACAGCATCGACGGCGCCCTGGCCGCGCAGGACGCCATCCTGGGCAGCCTGCTGGACATCTCGCGCATGGAATCGGGCCAGCTGGAGGTGCGCGTGCGCGACTTCGCGCTGGGCCCGCTGCTGCAGGTCATGCGCCACAACTTCGGCATCCTGGCCGAAAGCCGGGGCCTGCGCCTGAGCGCGGTGGACACGCGCTGCGTCGTGCGCAGCGACGAGGCCCTGCTGCGCCGAATCCTGCAGAACTTCCTGTCCAACGCCATACGCTACACGCGCCAGGGCCGCATCGTCATCGGCTGCCGGCGCCAGGGCCAGCAGTTGCGCATCGAGGTGCACGACCAGGGACCGGGCATTCCCGAGAGCCTGCAGCACGAGATCTTCGAGGAATTCCGCCGCCTGGACGAGGGCCATGGCGACGACCGTGGTGCCGGGCTGGGCCTGGCCATCGTCGAGCGCCTGGGCCGGCTGCTGGGCCATGAGATCGGCCTGCGCTCGCAACTGGGCCGGGGCAGCGTGTTCTGGGTCTGCGTGCCGCTGGGCGACCCGGGCGCCGTGCCGCAGATCGCCGCAAGCGCGCAGACCGGCGACCCGGACCAGGATGCACCGCTGCAGGGCATGAACGCCTGGTATGTGGAGGACGATCCCCAGTCCTGCACCGCCATGCGCGCCCTGCTGCAGCGCTGGGGCTGCAGCGTGCCGCTGGCCGGCGGCCCGGCCGAGGCGCTGGCGCTGGCCGCGCCCGGCGAGGCACCGCAACTGGTGCTGCTCGATGTGCGCCTGGGCCAGTTGCACGGCCCCGATGTCTACGCGCAGCTGTGCCAGCGCTGGGGCCAGTCGCCGCCCGTGATCCTGGTCACGGCCGAGCGCGACGGCATGCTGCGCCGCCAGGCGGCCGAGCGCGGCTGGGGCTTTCTGGCCAAGCCCGTGCGCCCGCCCGCGCTGCGCGCGCTCATGAGCCAGATGCTGCTGCGCCACCGGTAGGGGCACGGCACGCCGCGGCATGGAGTTCAGGCCGTGCCGTCGTTCTCCAGGCTCTTGACCAGCACGGCAGCCTGCGTGCGGCTGTAGCACTCCAGCTTCTTGAGAATGGCCGTCACATGCACCTTGACGGTGTTCTCGGCCAGCCCCAGTTCATGGGCGATCTGTTTGTTGAGCAGGCCGTCGGCCAGGCACAGCAGCACGCGGAACTGCTGGGGCGTGAGCTGGGCCAGCCGCGCGGCCAGCGCGGCGTCGGCCTCGGAGCGCTCGGCGGCCATGGGCGGGAACCAGCTGCCGCCGTCCAGCACTTCCTGCAGGGCCGTGCCTATGGCCTCGGCCGGCGCCGATTTCGGAATGAAGCCCGCGGCACCGAACTGCTGGGCACGGCGGATCACGCGCGGATGGTCGTTGGATGAGATCACCACCACCGGAATGTCGGGGTACTCGCCGCGCACATGCAGCAGCGCGGAGAAGCCGCGCGCGCCCGGCATGGCCAGGTCCAGCAGCACCAGTTCGATCTCGGGGTGCTGCTGCAGCGCCGCCCCCAGGGTCGCAGCGCTTGCGGCCTCCAGCACGGCGAACTGCGGCAGGGCCTCGCGCAACACATGGATCACCGCAGCGCGGAACAGCGGGTGGTCATCGGCAACGAGCAGGGTGGATTCGGACATGGGCGCGAGTCTGACACGTCTGCAAACACATGCCCGGCTCATGGACCCCCGTGGAGGCCGGTGGCCGGGTTGCAGGCTGGCACGCCGTTTGCAATCAGTTGCAGCCACAGGCCTGGCAACAGGCGGAAATCTTCCTCCAACCGACGAACAAGGAGCCCTGAATTGACCTTTGAGCCCTCTTGCAAGGACCTGCTGCACAGGCCTGGTGCCCCGGCCCCAACCCAGTGCACGGCAGCGTTCAAGCCGCGAGAGTGCAAAACACAAATTAAGTTTCGTCATAACTGTGTCAAAGACACCACTTTCTGGCCGGTGCAATGGCTGGGATGCGTTGTAATACGCGGCTTAGCCAGTCTGGACTGCCTCGCGCGCGCACCGCAAAGGCACGCCGACACCGGCCGGACCCTGATGCGAAAACGCCACTGTCCCAGGTTTGCCACATAGCCCGCCCAGGGCGTTTGCCTCATCGTCTGCCCCGGTCACAGCACTGGCCAACCGTTTCCACTATCCAACAATGAAAGACTCCTCAACATGAAACGTTCCTTCATCGCACTGGCCGCTGCACTGGCCTGCGCCGGCGCAGCACACGCCCAAAGCTCGGTCCAGCTGACAGGCCTGGTGGACGCCTATGCCGGCTCCATGCGCATGGCTGGCGACGCCAGCGGCAAGGGCGTCGTGGGTTCGGGCGGCATGACCACCTCCTGGTGGGGCATGAAGGGCCAGGAAGACCTGGGCGGCGGCCTGAAGGTCGATTTCCAGCTGACGGCCTTCATGCGCGTGGACACCGGCAGCCCCGGCCGCTTCGACGGCGACCCGTACTTCTCGCGCGATGCCAACGTCGGCCTGTCCGGCGGCTTCGGCACGGTGCGCCTGGGCCGCGGCATGGCGCCCAACTTCCTGCCCACCATCCTGACCAACCCCTTCGGCGACTCCTTCACCATCTCCCCGCTGGTGCTGCACGCCAACGTGGGCACGGCAGCCTGGGGCTCGGCCAACCTGACCACGCCGTCGGACACCGGCTGGAGCAACCAGATCGTCTACAGCACGCCCAAGTTCGGCGGCCTGCAGGCCAACGTCCACTACCAGTTCGGTGAAAAGGGCGGCGACTCCGGCAAGAAGAACATCGGCGTGAACGCCATGTACTTCGGCGGCCCGCTGAGCCTGGTGGCCTTCTACGAGCGCGCCCAGATCAGCAACCCCGTGAGCCTGGCCGTCATGCCCACCAAGACCGACTGGATGCTGGGCGGCACCTACAACTTCGAAGTGGCCAAGCTGTACGCGACCTATGGCCAGGCCAAGGTCAAGGACCTGGACCGCAAGAACAGCACCTACTCGCTGGGCCTGGACGTGCCCGTGAGCAGCGCCGGCACCATCAAGGCCGCCCTGGCCCGCACCAAGGCCGAGATCGGCGCCGTGGACTCCACGCGCACCACGGCCAGCCTGGGCTACGACCACTACCTGTCCAAGCGCACCGATGTGTACACCGTGCTGATGCACGACCGCATCACGGACCTGAAGTCGGGCACCAGCCTGATCGCGGGTATCCGCCACCGTTTCTAAGGCGACGCCTGGCCTGCCAGCACGGGCCGGGGACTTACGTCCCGAACTTTCAGCGAGGCCCTGCCTCGCTTTTTTTTCGGCCTTCTGAAGATCGATAGGGAATTTCTCCCACCGCTTTTTTCACGAACGTCAAGAGAGAAAGCGATTGTCCGACAGCCACGCTGCGCAATCCGGTGTGCAATGGAGTCCAGGCCCAGCCCCATGCTCTGCCTGCGCTGCCAGACAGGAGGTGCACCATGCGCAGACCCAGCCCCTTCGGACGTCATCCCTTCATTGCCTTCACCGCCACGGTATTGCTTGCCGTCGCCGCCAGCGTTGCCACCTTGTGGCTGGACAGCGCCGCCCCGGCCGCAGACACCTTGCTGCAAAAAGACCCGGGCGCCCTGCTGTCGTCGATGTAGGCCCTGCAAGCGCCTGCAAATGCCTGCTCAGCGCCATCCCTTTCGGACTGGCGCTGTTTTCATTTGCCGGCCGATGTGCCGGTTGATGTACCTGCCGATGCGCCCCCACCGCTGGCCGTCTTCTCCAGCAGCGCCAGCCTGCGCCTGACGGCCTGGGCCTTGTCCACCTCGCCCGCCTGATCATGGGCCCTGGCCTGCAGCAGCAGCCAGGCCATCACCGCCCGGCGCCAGCCCTGGGCCGAGGCGGTCTCGGCACCCAGCTCCAGTAACTGCGGCTGTGCCGCCCCCGCCCGCAAGGCCGCGCCGGCCGCCACCAGCCGGGGCAGCGGCTCCTTGATGGCGCCCACGGCAGCCAGCGCCGAGGCAGGCACACCCAGCAACGCCTGCGCCACGGGGCGCTGTAGTTCCGGCAATAGCGCAATGTCTTCGGGCCGGGGCCTGCCTTGCAAATAGCGCGCATAGGCGGCCTCGGCTGGCGCCGCGTCAAGCGCCAGCGCCTGGTAGCCGGGGCAGTCGTCCCATTCGAGACTGGCCACCTGGGCCGCGCAGCGCATCAGCTCCAGACGCGCGGCCAGGTCGGTGCGGCCCGTGGCGGCCACTTCGGCGCGGGCCTTGTCCCATTCCAGGGCCTGCACGCGCTGGCGGCCTTCCAGGTAGGCGGTGGATGCGCGCTGGGACGCAGATTCGGCATTCAGCGCCCAGTCCGGTGCGGGCGGGCGGCTGCTGCAGCCGGCCAGCACCACGGTCAGCACGGCGCCGGCATGGCGCGCCAGGAGGGTTGCGGCAGAAAGTTTCTTGGCGGCAGCACTCATGGCAGCTTCAACTCCGGTTGATGGGCAAACGGCCACTTGCGCTGCAGGTCGGCCAGCACGCCTTCGAGGCGGCGCAGGTTGCCCTCCACCTCGGCGCGCAGGGCGCCCAGGTCGGCCGTGGCCTCGCGCGCATTGGAGCCCACGGCCTGGGCCTCGGCCAGCACGGCGTCCACCTTGCCCAGCGTGCGGCGCGTATCGGCCAGCAGGCCGTTGAGCTGCACCACGGTGGAACGCACCTCGGGCATGACGCCGCCGGCGTCGAACACCTGGCTGTCGGCCCGCGCCACCATGCGCTCCATGCGGGCCAGCGTGGCATTGGCGCGGTCCAGCAGGGCCGTGACCTTGCGCGCCTCCTGCTCGCTGCCCATGACCACGCCCAGCACGCCGCCCGGCCCCTGGGCCCGGCCGGCCAGGCCGCGCAGCTCGGTCAGCGACCCGCCCAGGGCCGAATCCGGCGCGGTGAGCTGGGCGATGTTGCCCAGCACTTCCTTGGCCGTGGACATGATCTGCGGCAGCTCGGCCGTGGCATCGCCGCGCAGCACGGGGCGCACGGCCTCGTCGGGCAGCGGCGGATCGCTGAGGATGCCGCTGTAGGCCTTGATGGTGGTGCCACCCACCAGCCCCTTGACCAGGGTGAAGACGCTGGACTCGCGCAGCCAGTGCGCGTCCTTGCGCGGCACGTCGATGAGGATGCGCACATTGCCGTCCTCGGCCAGCTCGATGCGGCGCACGCGCCCGATCGGAAAGCCCGAGAAGGTCATGTCCATGCCCACGCTCACGCCCTCGGAGTCGTCGGCCGTGAGCACCAGGCGCTGCGTGGCGTCGAACACGCCGCGCGAGTACAGCAGGTACAGGGCCGATCCAAGAATCAGCACCAGCGTGAACAGCAGCAGGCCCGCCGCCTTGGCGCGCAGGTGCGCCACGGGCTTGAGGGCCTCGATTTCCTCGCCGTCCCAGGGGTCTGGCGGCGGGCGCCGCGTATCGGTCATGGCATTCCTTGTTCTGGCACGGGCCTTGCCGTGCATGTGGGGTTCGTGGAGTTCAGCGGGCGTGCTCAGTAGTAGTTGCCCATGAGCGAGATCACCTCGATCACCAGCAGCACGGCAAACATGCGCGCAAAGCCGCCCAGCGCCGCGCCGCCAAGCCGGTGGCGCCGCAGCGGCGCATACAGGCCCGAAGCCATGGGCATGATGGCCACGGTGAGGCTGAAGAACCAGGTCTTGAGCACGAAGACCAGGGTCACGGCCGGCGTGAAGATCTGGCCGAAGATGCGCGTGTAGCCGGGCAGGCCCGCCAGCGTGAAGCCATAGACGCTCAGGTAGACGGTGACCAGGGCCACCACGCAGCTGAGCACGGCCAGCGTGACCGAGGCAAACACGCCACCGGCGGCGCGCGGCACCAGGGCCATGCGCAGCGGATCGGAGCCGCGCTCCTGCCAGGCCTGGAGCTGGCCCCGCGCGCGCAGCTGCGCAATCAGCGTGCCGTTGGGAATGGTGCAGCGCATGGCCACGAACAGTGCGGCCGTCAGCGGGATCAGCTCGATCACCAGCACGCGCACCACCATCTCCAGCGCATAGCGCGACAGCCCATAGCTCAGCGCCGTGACGATGACGATGCGCGTGATCACCGCGCACAACAGCGCCGCCAGCGCCGTGAAACCCAGCAGGATGGGCCCGGTCTGCACATAGATCTGGTGCGCCATGGCACGCCGCGCGCCGCGCCGGTAGCTGGAAGGGGACATGGCCAGCACCAGCAACACGGCGCCCAGGTAGACGCTGCGCCACCAGGCCAGCGCATGGTCGCGCAGCGCCGCCCAGATGCGGTCGGGAAGGGACAGGGCTGCGTGGCTGAGGCTCATCGGTCGATGATAGCGAGCCGTACCGGGACGGTCCGTCGGACGCCGGCGCAAGACAGGCAGCCGCGGACGGCGCTACACATGGCGCTTGGCGCCGGTGCTGCCCAGGGCAGGCGCCAGCGGCTCGTCGGCCTGGGCGTGCAGGGCCTCGATCAGATGGCAGTAGCTGGCCGACCCGTCGCACTGGCTGCGCAGCTGCATCAGCTCATGCTCCAGCGCGCGCAGCTCGGCCAGGCGCTCGCGCACATGGCCCAGGTGCGCATCCAGGGTTTCGTTGGCGGCCACGCAGTCGGCCTTGCTGGCGCCGTCCAGCGCCAGCAGGGTGCGCACCTCGTCCAGCGACATGTCCATGGCGCGGCACAGGCGGATGAAGCGCAGCCGGTGCACATCGCTGTCGCTGTACAGCCGGTACTGGTTGTCCTCGCGCGCGCCTGCACTGAGCAGCCTTTCCTTCTCGTAGTAGCGGATGTTGGCGGCGGCCACGCCGGAACGCTTGGCCGCCTCGCCGATGCGCCAGCGCGCAGATTCATGCTGTGACATGCTTGACCTTGAAGTGACTTCACCGTTTCCAATGCTCGCATGAACTCCAATCGCCTGCCAAGCCCTCAGGGCAACGAGGCCCTGAAAGCCTTCCCAGCCCATTCCACGCCCGCCTCGACTTCGCCGTCTTCCGCCTGCGGCACCGATTGCTGCGCGCCCTTCACCATCACCCAGCCCACGCCGGCCCGCAAGAAGGCCCATGGCCACTCGCATGCGCATGGCGAGGGCCACGATCACGCCCATGGCCACGATCACGACCACAATCACGACGAGAGCGATCCCCATGCCGGCCATGACCACAGCGTGCTGCCCGGCTGGCCGCGCATCACGGCCGCGCTGATTGCAGCCGTGCTGGCCGAAGCCGCCCACTGGCTCAGCGGCTCCCAGGGCGGCGTGCCGGCCCTGCAATACGGCGGCATGGCCGTGGCCGTGCTGGCCATTGCCCTGTCGGGGCTGGGCGTCTACAAGGCCGGCATCCGCGACGTGCTGCGCCTGAAGCTGGGCATCCATGCGCTGATGGCCATTGCCGTCACGGGAGCCTTCGCCATCGGCCAGTGGCCCGAGGCCGCCATGGTCATGGCCCTGTACGCCGCGGCAGAGCGCATCGAGGACCAGGCCATGGACCGCGCGCGCAATGCCATCCGCAGCCTGCTGCAGATGGCGCCCGAGACGGCCGACGTGCTCCAGCCCGACGGCAGCGTTCAGCGCGTGGCGGCCGCCGACGTGGCGCTGGAAGCCACCGTGCGCGTGGCCCCCGGCGCGCGCGTGCCGCTGGACGGCGTGGTCCTGCGAGGCCAAAGCTCGGTCAACCAGGCGCCCATCACCGGAGAAAGCGCCCTGGCCGACAAGGCCCCGGGCGACGAGCTCTATGCCGGCAGCATCAACCAGGATGGCGAGCTGCAGATGCGCGTCACCTCGGCGGCCAATGACAGCCTGATTGCGCGCATAGTCCACGCCGTGGAGCAAGCCCAGGCCTCCAAGGCGCCCACCCAGCGCTTTGTCGATCGCTTTGCCGCCGTCTACACGCCCATCGTGCTGGTGCTGGCCATTGCGCTGGCGGTGCTGGCGCCGCTGGTCATGGGCTGGAGCTGGCATGACGCGGCCTACCAGGCCCTGGCCCTGCTGGTCATCTCCTGCCCCTGCGCCCTGGTGCTGTCCACCCCCGTCACGGTGGTCAGCGCGCTGACGGCGGCTGCACGCCGCGGCCTGCTGATCAAGGGAGGCCAGGCGCTGGAATCGGCGCGCAAGCTGCGCGCCATTGCCCTGGACAAGACCGGCACGCTGACCACGGGCAGCCCGAAGCTGGTCGAATGGAAGTCCTGGAGCGAAGAGGATGCAGCCCGGGACACCGCCCCTGGCCCCGCCCTGCCCGCCGCGCGCGCCCTGGCCCTGGCCGGCCGCTCGGACCACCCGGTCTCGCGCGCCATTGCTTCCGGCCTCCAGGCTGATGCCGCCGTGGCCGCCGATGCCGCGCGGGCCTCGGTCAGCAAGCTGCTGGCCCTGCCCGGCCGTGGCGTGCGGGCCGAGATCGACGGCCAGCTCTGGACCCTGGCCAACCTGCGCTGGGTGCAGGAGCAAGGCTGGGACAGCGCCGCGCTGCGCGCCGGCTTGGCCATGCACGAAGCCCAGGGCCGCACCGTGACCCTGCTGGCCGACAGCAGCGTCGTGCGGGCCCTGTTCGCCGTGGCCGACCCGCTGCGGCCCCAGGCCCGCGAGGCCGTGGCACGCCTGCAGGCCCTGGGCGTGCAGCCCGTGGTGCTCAGCGGCGACAACACGGCCACCGTGCGCTCCATCGCTGCCGAAGCCGGCATCCAGGACGCGCGCGGCGGCCTGCTGCCGCAGGACAAGCTCGACGCACTGGCCGAGCTGCAACGCACACGAGGCCCCACCGCCATGACGGGCGACGGCATCAACGACGCGCCGGCCCTGGCCCAGGCCGACATCGGCTTTGCCATGGGCGGCATGCACAGCACGGGCATGGCCATGGAAACCGCCGACGTGGTGCTGATGAACGACGACCTGCGCCGCCTGCCCGAGGTGGTGGAGCTGTCACGCAGCGCCCACGCCGTGCTCTGGCAGAACATCGCCCTGTCGTTGGGCGTCAAGCTGGTGTTCTTCGCGCTGGCCCTGGCCGGCAACGCCAGCATGTGGCTGGCTGTGCTCGCCGACATGGGCGTGAGCCTGCTGGTGGTCGGCAACGGCCTGCGGCTGCGCCGCTGGGGCAGCGACAGGGAGGCGGCATGACCGACGCCCAGCGCCGTGCCGCCTTCACCCACCTGCTGCACAGCTTCCGTTCAAGCCAGGACCAGGCGCCCGCACAGCGCTGGCTGCTGCTGGAGGCCAGCCATGTGCTGGGCCAGCAGCTGCTGGGCCTGCACTGGCGATCCCACTGCTGGATGCTGCGCCACGCGCTGCAGCTGCGCGACGGCAGGGAGGTCGCCGGCCAGCTGCTGCGCCTGGCCCTGGTGCCCGCAGGCCATCTGCTGGACCGGCTGCCGCGCGGCAACACCGGCCGCACCACGGTGCCGGCCACCCTGCCCATGGACATGCCACCCGCCATATCGGCGCTGATCGCCGAGGCACTGCGCACCACGCGCCGCCCGCCCGGGCAGAGGGCCCGCACCTGAGGAACTTCGTGGCACCGTCCGGTATCATCCATGCCTATGCGTCGCCCCTTGTCCATTGTCCTGGTCTTGCTGCTGGTCCTGCGTGGCCTGCTGGGCGATGCCATGGCCATGGGGGCGGCTCCGGTGATGGGCGTCCCGGCTCCGGCCGTCGCATTGGCGTCGGACTCCGCACTCCACCACCATGCGCCGGAGATAGCGCAGACGCCGGACAGCCATGAACGGCATCCGGCACACGCCACGGAGCAGCCCTCTCACCCCTCGCATACGTCGCACGCCGAGCACAGTGCAGACTGCTCCCCCCAGGCCGGCAGCCCTGCGGGCGGCGGCTGCGGCGAGCATGAACACGGCCCCAGCTGTACCCTGTGCGGCATCTGCCATTCGGCCCTTTTCACCCCTGGCCAGATCGGTTCGGACGGCGCTGCGCCGTCCGCCGCACTGCGCCCCCAAGGCAGCACGCGCTTTGCCAGCGCGGCCAAGCTGCAGGCCATCAAGCCACCCATTTCCTGAAGCCTGACGCCCGAAGTGCGTCCGCGCCCACCCTGCCGCCCGCCCATGGGCAGCCCGTTCTCGGGCATGGCAGGGCGCTTGGCTGCGGATGCGTCACCCGTTACGCCTTCAGGAGATCACCATGCGCCGAGCGCATTTTCTCGCCCCCCTCATCCCCCTCATCCATTTCGGGCTGGCGGCCCTTGCCGCATCCAGCCCTGCTGCCTGGGCCCAAGCCCATGACGGCAGCCTCCCCCCGGCCTCTTCCTCCGCTGGCCTGACCGGCGCCATCGATCCGGCAGCCGCCAGCCTGCCCCTGCGCCATGCGGCCCTGCCGCCCAGCGGCGCCGTGGAAACCGAGCTGACCGACTGGCGCCAGGCCAACGCTGCCGTGGCCGAGTTTCCCAACGGCCATATGGACATCCTGCGCTGGGAGGCGGCCCAGGCCGGCCGATCCACGCCTGCGCCGTCCCCGCACGGCTCTCACATGCAGCACGGAGGCCGGCCATGAAGCGCACCGTCTTCGCCCCCACCCGGCTGGTCGGCGCCATGGCTGCCGTGCTGGCCCTGGCCGGCTGCGCCAGCATCTCACCCGACGGCCTGCGCGGCGCGGTCCAGTCCCATACCGCCAGCCGCCTGCCGGACGGCGCCCAACTGCCACCAACCGATCTGCAGGCCCGCGACGCGGCGCAGCAGCGCATCGACGAGTGGCTGCGCCAGCCGCTGGACATGGACCAGTCCGTGCGCATCGCACTGCTCAACAATCCCGGCCTGCAGGCGCGCCTGGCGCAACTGGGCGTGCAGGATGCAGACCGCGTGCAGGCCCTGACGCTGCCCAACCCCACGCTGACCCTGGGCCGCATGGTCAACAGCGACGAGCGCGAGATCGAGCGCCAGCTGAGCTTCGGCCTGGTCAGCCTGATCACCCTGCCCTGGCGCAGTCGCTGGCAGGGCATGCAGATGGAACAGGCCACGCTGACCGCCGCGCAGGACGTGCTGCGGCTGGCCGCCGACACGCGCCGCGCCTGGCTGCGCGCCGTGGCCGCACGCCAGCAGCTGGCGTCCAGCGAGCGCATGCACGAGGCGGCCGAGGCCGGTGCCGAGCTGGCGCGGCGCATGGCCCGCGTGGGCAACTTCAGCCGGCTGCAGCAGGCGCGCGAGCTCAGCATCCAGCAGGACACCGCAGCCCAGCTGGCGCGTGCGCGCCTGGCCGCCACGGCCGAGCATGAGCAACTGGCCCGCCTGATGGGCCTGTGGGGACGGCGCCTCGATTTCAAGCTGCCCGACCAGTTGCCCGCCATCCCGCAGGCCGCCACGCAGTTGCGCGCCGGGGACGATGCCGAGGCCACCGCGCTGCGCGAGCGCCTGGACCTGCGCGCCCTGCGCCGCGACCTGGACCATCTGGGCGAGCGCCGGGGCTGGGCGCGCGCCGGCGCCATCTTCGGCGACATCGGCCTGGGCTACAGCCGCAACACCGCCACGGACCGGGCCACTGGCCACAGTGATGTGACACGCGGCTGGGAGATCGACCTGCCCCTGCCGCTGTTCGACTGGGGCGGCGCTGCCAGCGGCCGCGCGCGCGCCGAGCTGCAGCGCAGCGCGGCCCAGCTGCAGCAAGGCGCTATCCAGGCTCGCGCCGAGGCGCGCAGCAGCTGGATGCGCTACCGCACGGCCTGGGACCTGGCCCACCAGCAGCAGGCCGAGGTGCTGCCGCTGCGCCGCTTCATCCAGGACGAAACCATGCTTCGCTACAACGGCATGTTCGTCAGCGTCTGGCAATTGCTGGCCGAGGCCCGCAGCAGCGCCCAGGCCGTGGCCACCGCCACCGATGCGCAGCGCGACTTCTGGCTGGCAGAGACCGACCTGCAGCTGGCACTGACCGGCACGTCGCCGGGAGCCATCCAGGCTGCCGCCAGCGCTGCCGCGCCCACCCCCACCAACGAAGCGAGCCACTGACATGAACCGCCGCAATTTCTTCACCGGCGCCGCCGTGGCCGCCGTCTCCAGTGCCGCCGTCAGCCGCGTGGCCCTGGCCGCCCTGCCCGAGGCAGCGACCCAGTCCTCGGCCGAGACCGCCGCCCCGCTGGCCCCGCCCAACGGCCGCCCCTACCGCCCCGTGGTCACGCTCAACGGCTGGACCACCCCCTGGCGCATGAACGCAGGCGTCAAGGAATTCCACCTGGTGGCCGAGCCCGTGGTGCGCGAGGTGGCACCGGGCTTCTTCGTCAACATGTGGGGCTACAACGGCCAGAGCCCGGGACCGACCATCGAGGTGGTGGAAGGCGACCAGGTCCGCATCTTCGTGACCAACCGCCTGCCCGAGCACACCACCGTGCACTGGCACGGCCAGCGCCTGCCCAACGGCATGGACGGCGTGGGCGGCCTGACCCAGCCGCACATCCCGCCCGGCAAGACCTTTGTCTACGAGTTCACGGCGCGCCGTCCCGGCACCTTCATGTACCACCCGCATGCCGACGAGATGGTGCAGATGGCCATGGGAATGATGGGCCTGTGGATCACGCACCCGAAGGCGGCGCACCCGCAGATCGCCGAGGTCCAGCGCGACTACGCCTTCCTGCTGTCGGCCTACGACGTGGAGCCCGGCTCCATGACCCCACGCGTGGCCGAGATGACGGACTTCAACATCTGGACCTTCAACAGCCGGGTGTTCCCCGCCATCAGCCCCGTCGTCGCCCGGCGCGGCGACCGCGTGCGCCTGCGCGTGGGCAACCTGACCATGACCAACCACCCCATCCACGTGCATGGCCACGAGTTCGAGGTCACGGGCACGGACGGCGGCCCCGTGCCCCGGTCCGCACGCTGGCCCGAGGTGACCACGGACGTGGCCGTAGGCCAGATGCGGCAGGTGGAGTTCATCGCCGACGAGCTGGGCGACTGGGCCCTGCACTGCCACAAGAGCCACCACACCATGGGCGCCATGGGCCACGACACGCCGACCATGATCGGCGTGGACCACCGGGGCCTGGTCGGCAAGATCCAGAAGATCGTGCCCGACTACATGGTCATGGGCGAGCGCGGCATGGGCGACATGGCCGCCATGGAGATGCCCCTGCCCGACAACACCTTCCCGATGATGACCGGCACGGGCCCCTTCGGCCCCCTCGAGATGGGCGGCATGTTCACCACCCTCAAGGTGCGCGAGCAGCTGGGCGCCAACGACTACGGCGACCCGGGCTGGTTCAACCACCCCAAGGGCCGCGTGGCCTATGAATGGAAGGGGCCGGCGGCCGAGGCCTCCGCACCGCGCCAGACCACGCCCGGCCAGTCCCCCGGCGCACCCAGCGTGCGCAAGCCCGGTGCGGGCCATGAGCACCACTGATGCCATCCAAGGAGCACCTCATGAACACCTTTGCCCTCCTCCTCGCCACGGCACTGCTCGCCGGCCCCGCTGCCGTCTTCGCCCATGGCAGCGGGGCCCACGATGACGCTCCCAAGGCCGCCGCGGTCAAGGAGCAAAAGCCCTGGGGCATCGCCGGCGATGCCTCGGCCGCCCGGCGCACCATCACCCTGGACATGAGCGACAACATGCGCTTCACACCAGAGCGCATCAGCGTCAGGCGCGGCGAGACGGTGCGCCTGCGCGTGGCCAACAAGGGCCAGGTGATGCACGAGATCGTGCTGGGCACGCCGGCCTCGCTGGACGAGCACGCGCAGATGATGCTCAAGTTCCCCACCATGGAGCACGGCGAGCCCTACATGGCCCATGTCTCGCCCGGCCAATCCGGCGACCTGGTCTGGAATTTCAACCGCGAAGGCAGCTTCGACTTTGCCTGCCTCATCCCCGGCCACTACCAGGCCGGCATGCGCGGAACCATCACCGTGACGCAATGAGCGCGCCACTTCTTCCCCCCTTCAGGAGCACCCCATGAAACATGAACGCATGGCATCCGCCCACCCGCGCCGCAGTGCGCTGCGCCGCATGGCCCTGGCCTGCACGGCATTCGCCGCCCCTTCGCTGTGGGCGGCTGCACCCACGGCCCGCATCCCGGTCGAGGTCTGGAAGGACCCCAACTGCGGCTGCTGCCAGGACTGGGTGGTGCACATGGAGCACAACGGCTTTGCCGTCACCGTGCACGACACCGGCAACAGCGCCGTGCGCGCCAGGCTGGGCATTCCGGCGCGCCTGGGGTCCTGCCACACGGCCCTGGTCGAAGGCTATGCGCTCGAAGGCCATGTGCCGGCGGCCGACGTGCACAAGCTGCTCAAGCAAAAGCCCAAGGCGGTAGGCATTGCCGTGCCCGGCATGCCCGTGGGCAGCCCCGGCATGGACGGCCCCGAGTACGGCGGCCGCAAGGACCCCTACGAGGTGCTGCTCATCACCAAGAACCTCATGAACAGCGACGTTTCCACCCGCACCTTCACCAGCTACCGCTGAACCCCGGAGCACACCATGCACAACACAGCCCTCCTTGTTTCCCGTACGTCCCGTACCGCCCTTGCCGTGCGCCTGGCCCTTGCCGCCGCGCTGATCCCGGCCTGGGCCTGTGCCCAGGCCACGGCCCACGACCATGCGGCGCATGGCGCGCAATCTGCCGAAACCGCACCCGCCGCCGCCAGCCAGGACCTCAGCGAAGGCGAGGTCACGCGCTGGGATGCACGCACCAGCAAGGTCACGCTGCGCCACGGCGAACTCAAGAACCTGGGCATGCCGCCCATGACCATGGTCTTCCAGCTGCGCGTGGCAGCACCCGATCCCGCCCTCAAGGCGGGCGACAAGGTGCGCTTTCGCGCCGAGCAGGACCAGGGCGCCTTCGTGGTCACGCAGCTGGAAGTGCTGCGCTGAAGACCGGGTGCAGGGCTGCCGTTTCGGCTAAGGTGAAGGCCTGTCCATCACAGAGCAGAGCAGCGCATGCCAAGCACCGACTCAGACCCCGGCTCCATCACCCGCGTACAGGGCATCGAGGTAGGCCACCACACCGATGCCCGCCGCCCCACGGGCTGCACCGTCGTGCTGGCGCGCGGCGGTGCCGTGGGAGGCTGCGATGTGCGTGGCGCCGCCCCCGGCACGCGCGAGACCGACCTGCTGCATCCCTCCAACCTGGTGCAGCAGGTGCATGCCGTCATGCTCTCCGGTGGCAGTGCCTGGGGGCTGGACGCGGCCAGCGGCGCCATGCGCTGGCTGGACGAGCAGGGCATAGGGCTGGATGTGGGCGTGGGCCGCGTGCCCATCGTGCCGGCCGCCGTGCTGTTCGACCTGGCGGTGGGCGACAGCCGCATCCGCCCGGGTGCCGATGCCGGCCATGCGGCCTGCCAGGCCGCCAGCGCCGCGCGGCCTGCCGAGGGCAATGTGGGCGCCGGCATGGGCGCCTGCGTGGGCAAGGTCTTCGGCATGGATCGCGCCATGAAGGGCGGCATCGGCACGGCCTCGCTCACCGTGCACGGCGTCACCGTGGGCGCGCTGATCGCCTGCAATGCCGTGGGCGATGTGGTCGATCCCCACAGCGGCGTGCTGCTGGCCGGCGCGCGCAGCCCCGATGGCCGCCAGCTGCACGACACCTGCCGTGCCTTGCTGCGCGGCGAAGAGCCCCGGCCGCTGCTGGCAGGCACCAACACCACCATCGGCGTGGTTGCCACCGATGCACGCATCACCAAGGCCCAGGCCCAGCGCCTGGCCGTGGTGGCCCATGACGGCCTGGCACGCGCCATACGACCCGTGCACACCATGAGCGATGGCGACACCCTGTTCGCCCTGGGCACGGGCCTGGCCGAGCACTCGCTGGGCATGCTGACCCTGTCCGCCATGGCCGCCGAGGCCGTGGCCCTGGCCACGGTGCGCGCCGTGCTGGCCGCGCAGTCGCTGACCACGGCCGAAGGGCTGGAGCTGCCCTGTGCCAGGGAGCTGGCCGCCTGCCGGCCCTGACCGGGTTCAGGCCTGCAGTGCCACCGCCCAGGCGTCGTAGCCGTAGACGCCATCGGCATTGCCACCGGCGCGCAGCCAGTTGTTGCCGCGCGAGCCGATCTGGATCTCGCTGGTGCGCTGCATGCGCATGGCCTGGTAGCGCGCCAGGGCAGCGGGCACCTGCTGCGATCCCTGGGCAGCGTCCAGGTTGCGCGCCAGCACCACGGCATCCTCGATGGCCATGCCCGCACCCTGGGCCATGAAGGGCATCATCGGGTGGCAGGCATCGCCCAGCAGCGTGATGCGGTCCTGCGACCAGGCCGGCAGGGGATCGCGCTCGTACAGCGCGGTCTTGAGCACCGTGTCGCAGGCGTCGAGCAGCGCCCGCGCGTCGGGATGGAAATCGGCATAGAAGCCGCGCAACTCCTCGACGCTGCCCGGCGTGGTCCAGGATTCCTCATGCCACGATTCCTGGGCCGTGGTGGCAAAGATGAAGGTATCGCGCCCCTGGTTCAGCGGAAAGGTCACGATCTGGCTTTGCGGCGTGGCGCCCCACCATTTGGTGAAGGCCTGGATGTCGGGCACATGGCGCACGCGCTCGGTAGGCACCACCGCGCGGAAGGCCACCACGCCCGTGAAGCGCGGGCTTTCGGCGCCGAACAGGGCCGCGCGCACCACGGAGTGGATGCCGTCCGCGCCAATGAGTGCGTCCAGCCCGGCCACTTCGCTGCCATCGGTGAAGGCGATGTCCACGCCTTGCCCCGTCTGCGTGATCTGGCTGGCGCGCTTGCCCAACTGCACCTGGTCCAGCGGAAAGGCATCGGCCAGGGCCGCCAGCAGGTCCGCGCGGTGGATGGTGAGCTGGGGCGCGCCGTATTTGCGCTCGGCCTCGTCACCCATGGTCAGGCGTGAGGTTTCCTCGCCCGTGTCCCAGTTGCGGCTGATGCGGTGCGTGGGCCGTGCGGCGCTGGCACGCACGGCGGCGGCGATGTCGGCGCCCAGGCCATCGAGGGCGCGCACGGCATTGGGCGTGAGGTTGATGTCCGCGCCCACGCGCAGGAACTGCCGGCTTTGCTCGAACACCAATACTTCATGCCCTGCCTGGTGCAGCGCATTGGCTGCCGCCAATCCGCCAATGCCTGCTCCGACGATGCCTATCCTCAAACGCGCCATGGTTCCTGTCTCCTGCTGGTGGGGTCTATTCGGTGGTGATGCGCCCCATGATCCGGGGCGCATCGATGCAGGACATTGTCTTTTTGACGCGCCTCAAGCCTCAACCTCCGCAACGCCCGAATTGGGCACGATTCGTCCCCATCGGCGCCGGCGCATGTCCGGCAGGCGCCTCAGTCCACGCGCCGCAGCTGCCCTTGCGCCAGCAGCTTGTCGCGCATGCGGCGCGTCATGGACTGGGTGCTGCCATCCGTGGCCGTGAACAGGAACAGCGTCTGCTGCGGGCTGACCCAGGTCAGCTGGGTGCGGATGCTCTGCCGGGCATTGGACAGCTCCACCCAGGTGCCCAGCGCCCAGTCCTCGGAGACCACGGGCGCCACAGGTTCAGGTGCAGGTGCAGGTGCCACGGATGTCGCATGCGGCGTCACCTGGGGCCCGGCAGGCTCGCCAGGCATCCTGGTCAGCGACGCCGCAACGGCCGGGGGGGCAGGCAGCTCGTCCTGCAGCGCCTCGGGCAGCTCCAGGTCCTGCTCGGTCAGGGTGGCCATCTCGTGCGCCATATCGCTCGCCATGGGCTGCGGCACATCCAGCGGCACCGGCATGGAGGCCGCCACGCCGAACAACGACTGTGGCAGGCGCGCTGCCGAGGAGCCGGGCCTTGCCTGGACGGGCCTGGCCTGGCCGGGCCCGGCAGCATCGAACCGGGAAGGCAGGGACGCCAGCACCGAGTCCGACCCATAGACGGTGGGCGGCACGGAGTCCAGATAAATATCCACGCTCTCTATGGGCTGGCGGACCACACCGGCATCCAGCGCATCCTGGTGCAGGCCGGCCAGGCGCGCGGCAAAGGCCTGGATCTCCTCCTCCGTGCGCCCCACGCTGCGCAGGCCGGCGCGCAGCCGGGCCTGCAGGCGCGGCGCCAGCGCCACCAGCCGGTCGGTATCGCGGCCGGCGTGTGCGGACACGCTCCACAGCAGGCTGGGCACCAGGGCGAGGTAGCCGCCGGGGTCGCGGGCCTCGCTGCCGTCCACAGGCTCCTGGACGCTGGCAATCACCTGGGCCCACGGCCCCGTGGCGAATTCCAGGATGTCATCGGGTACGCCCTGGGCACTGGGCAGGCGCCGGATGGCGGCTGCGATCTGCTCGGCCCGGGGCATGGCGGTTTCCGGCCAGCGCGGGTCCGCACGCCGCCCTTCCACGCGCCGGAGCGCGGCCGAGACGGGGCCGGTCACCGTGCCATCTTCAGGTGCTTCGCTCGGGCCCACGGGCTGCATGCCGCTGCCGCCCCAACCGTCACGCAGCTGCTGCAGCACCGTGGCAAAGGCCGATGCATCGGCGCGCTGCAGGGCCGCCAGCCGCATGGCAGCGGAATCGGCCACCTGCAGGAACTGGCCATAGCCCGGTGCGGATTCACTGTCGAACCACAGGCTGCGCGCCGTCAGCTCGTCGAGCAACTGGCGCGCAGGGTGATTGCGGTCCTCGAAAAAGCGCGTGTCCTGGACCACCAGCTGCTGCAGCAGCGGCTCCAGCCGGCCCACCGTGCGCTGCACGGAAGGCAGCAGGCGCGTGTCGGCGGCCATGAAGCGCATCATGCGCTGCAGCGTATGCAGCGCCGCGCCGTCGTCGGCGCGCGCGCCCGGGGGAGGCTCCTGCGGCTCCTGCGGCTGCAGGGCCTGCATCAGCTGCTCCAGCTGGGCCGAGTGGTGCTGCACGGACTCCAGCGCCATGCAGCTCAGCGAGGTCCAGCCTTCGGGCAGCGCCGCCAGCACGGTGGGTGCCGTCTCGCTGCCCTGCCAGGCGGTGGTCTGCAGCCGGCTTGCGCCGTCCATGGCCGGCGCAAACTGCCCGGGCACGGAATAGGCGGATGGTTGGGCCAGCGCCAGCATGGAAGAAGGCGCCGCAGCGGGCGCCTCGCGGTGTGAATCCATCCAGCGGGGGTCGGACAGCAGGGCGGCCACCAGGCGCCGCGTCAGCTCATCTTCCTGCGCCTGCTGGCCGAAGGCGCCGTAGGCGCGGCTCTGTGCCACGGCATCGCCATAGTGTGAAGGCGCACGCCAGCGGTTCGGCCCCGGCATGTCGGTCTGGCGCCGGCCCGGCTCGGGCGGCGGTGCCACGCCATAGGCGGCAGGCTGCACGCCCTGGTCGCGCAGGGACTGGGCCACATGGCCGTACTCGGATACCAGCAATGCGCCCAGATGCTCGCGCATGAAGCCCAGCCAGCAGGCGGCGCATTCGGGCTCGACCCCGGTGTCGTCGATCACGCGCTGCAGCGCCTGCACATAGTTGTGGGGCCTGAGCGGGTTGCGTTCGGGCTGGACACGGTCCAGGCCCTGGATGGCGCTGACCAGGGCATCGAGCTCGGCCAGTGCGATCTCCACCTGCGGCGCCACATGCTGCAGCAGGCGCTGGTGGGCCAGCTGCGACTGCAGCACGGAGTCATCCAGCAGGGAGAGGGAGGCGAAATCGGTGGTGCCGGGCACACCGGACGCACCGGACATGCCCGGCACCGGCGGCCAGGCGGCAGCGCCACCGGATTGGCCAAAGCATTCCAGCAGCGCCAGCCCATAACCCTTGAGCATGGCGGCCCGGTGGCGGGCCAGCAATTCCAGCGCCTCGGGGATTTCAGCGCGGCGCGGCAGGCCGGAGCCAGGCAGCTCGGCCTGCTCCATGGCATGAGCCGTGCGCTGCAGCAGCCGCAGGATCAGCGCCTCCGAGCCGCGGACAGCCTGCACCAGGCAGGCCTGCAACGCGGCAACAGAAACGGGTGGAGGATTCATGGCCCGAAGAATACAGGCTCCAGCCCGTGCCGGAGGCGCTTTGAGGCTTGCCTTTGATGCTTACTTCAGTGCCTTGTAGCGCATGCGCTTGGGCTTGGCGCCTTCTTCGCCCAGACGCTTTTTCTTATCGGCTTCGTACTCCTGGTAGTTGCCGTCGAAATAC
The DNA here is from genome assembly GCF_001571325.1 of Delftia tsuruhatensis NBRC 16741. Taxonomy (GTDB): domain Bacteria; phylum Pseudomonadota; class Gammaproteobacteria; order Burkholderiales; family Burkholderiaceae_C; genus Comamonas; species Comamonas tsuruhatensis. The sequence goes on along the minus strand of NZ_BCTO01000023.1, from coordinate 27,759 downwards.
ACCCACTGCGAATCGCCTTCGGCGGCCAGGATGTGCGTGGCGATGCGGTCGAGGAACCAGCGATCGTGGGAGATCACCAGCACCGTGCCCGCGTACTCCAGCAGCGCATCTTCCAGCGCGCGCAGGGTTTCCACGTCCAGGTCGTTGGAGGGTTCGTCCAGCAGCAGCACGTTGCCGCCCTGGATCAGCGTCTTGGCCAGGTGCAGGCGGCCGCGCTCGCCGCCGGAGAGGTTGCCGACCTTCTTTTGCTGGTCCTGTCCGTTGAAGTTGAAGCGGCCTGCGTAGGCGCGCGAGGCCATCTGGAACTTGCCGACGTTGATGATGTCCAGCCCGCCCGAGATGTCTTCCCACACCGTCTTGTCATTGGCCAGCGCGTCACGCGTCTGCTCCACATAGGCCATCTTGACCGTCTGGCCCACGATGACTTCGCCGGAATCGGCCTGCTCGCGCCCCGCGATCAGCTTGAACAGCGTGGACTTGCCGGCGCCGTTGGGGCCGATGATGCCGACGATTGCGCCAGCGGGGATGTTCATGGTCAGGTTGTCGATGAGCACGCGGTCGCCAAAGCTCTTGGTGACGTTGTTGAACTCGATGACCTGGGTGCCCAGGCGCTCGGCCACAGGAATGAAGATTTCCTGGGTTTCATTGCGCTTTTGGTATTCGAAATCGCTCAGTTCCTCGAAGCGCGCGATACGGGCCTTGGACTTGGCCTGGCGGCCCTTGGCGTTCTGGCGAACCCACTCCAGTTCCTTCTTCAGGGCCTTGGCACGGGCTTCCTCGCCCTTTTGCTCGGACTCCAGGCGGTTTTGCTTCTGGATCAGCCATTCGGAGTAGTTGCCCTTGTAGGGAATGCCATGGCCACGGTCCAGTTCCAGGATCCACTCGGCAGCGTTGTCCAGGAAGTAGCGATCGTGGGTGATGGCCACCACGGTGCCGGTGAAGCGGTGCAGGAACTGCTCCAGCCATTCCACGGACTCGGCGTCCAAGTGGTTGGTGGGCTCGTCCAGCAGCAGCATGTCGGGCTTGGACAGCAGCAGCTTGCACAGCGCCACGCGGCGCTTCTCGCCGCCGGACAGCTTGCCGATCACGGCGTCCCAGGCCGGCAGGCGCAGGGCGTCGGCGGCGATCTCCAGCTGGTGCTCGGAGTCGGTGCCGGCAGCGGCGATCTTGGCTTCCAGCTCGCCTTGCTCGGCAGCCAGCGCGTCGAAGTCGGCGTCGGGCTCGGCGTAGGCGGCGTAGATTTCATCGAGGCGCGCGCGGGCCGCGTTGACTTCGGCCATGGCCTCTTCCACGGCCTGGCGCACCGTGTGCTCTGGATTGAGCTGAGGCTCCTGCGGCAGATAGCCGATGGACAGGCCCTGCATGGGCAGCGCCTCGCCTTCGAATTCCTTGTCCACCCCGGCCATGATCTTGAGCAGCGAGGACTTGCCAGAGCCGTTCAGACCCAGCACGCCGATCTTGGCGCCCGGGAAAAAGCTGAGAGAGATATCCTTCAAGATCTGCCGCTTGGGCGGCACGGTCTTGGTGAGGTGGTTCATCGAAAAAACGTATTGAGCCATTCTGGTCCGAGTACTTGAATCGTTGATTTCTGCAAAAACCGGGCAACAAATCGGTTGCACGCCAGCCGTGATTATCGGCGCATGCGACAATACCCTGCGTTGCGGGTTCCAGTTGCCCGTGACATCAGCATTCCAGCTGGGGACGATGGACGCTGTTTTCCAGGCTCCCGACATTGAACCTCATCCGCCTACGACTGGTCCGGCAACCGCCCTGGTTGCCTCGGCAGGCTGATACCCAGCGCCCCGGACGGGCGCATCTTTGATCACATGACATTTGAAGAACTGAATCTGGCTCCCGCCATTCTGAAGGCCGTGCTTGAGGAGGGTTACGAGAACCCGACTCCCATCCAGGCACAGGCCATTCCGGCGGTGCTCGCCGGCCACGACCTGCTGGCAGGCGCCCAGACCGGCACCGGCAAGACCGCGGCCTTCACCCTGCCCATGCTGCACCGCCTCTCGCAAGGCCAGGTGCCGCGCAACAAGTTCGGCGGCAAGGGCATCCGCGCCCTGGTGCTGACGCCCACGCGTGAACTCGCAGCGCAGGTCGAGGAATCGGTGCGCAGCTACGCGAAGTACCTGGACATCAACTCCACCGTCATCTTCGGCGGCGTGGGCATGAAGCCCCAGATCGACCGCATCAAGAAGGGCGTGGACATCCTGGTCGCCACGCCGGGCCGCCTGCTGGATCTGCAGCAGCAAGGCTTCATGGACCTGTCCACCGTCGAAGTCCTGGTGCTCGACGAAGCCGACCGCATGCTGGACATGGGCTTCATCCACGACGTCAAGAAGGTGCTGGCCCTGGTGCCCAAGGAAAAGCAAAGCCTGCTGTTCTCGGCCACCTTCAGCGACGAGATCCGCGACCTGGCCAACGGCCTGCTGCGCAATCCGCAGTCCATCCAGGTCACGCCCAGCAACACCACCGTGCAGCGCATCACCCAGGTGATCCACCCCGTGGGCCGCGGCAAGAAAAAGCAGGTGCTGCTGCACATCATCAACGAGAACAACTGGAGCCAGGTTCTGGTGTTCACGCGCACCAAGTTCGGCGCCAACAACGTTGCCGAATTCCTGACCAAGAACAACATCAGCGCCATGGCGCTGCACGGCAACAAGAGCCAGAGCGCACGCACCCAGGCACTGGCCGGCTTCAAGACCGGCGAGCTGCGCGCACTGGTGGCCACCGACATCGCTGCACGCGGCATCGACATCGATGAGCTGCCGCACGTCGTGAACTACGAAATCCCCAACGTCTCCGAAGACTACGTGCACCGCATCGGCCGCACGGGCCGTGCCGGGCGCGAAGGCCATGCCGTCAGCCTCGTGTGCATGGACGAAGAAGGCTTCATGATGGACATCGAGCGCTTCACCAAGCAGGAAATCCCCGTGCAGGTGCTCGAAGGCTTCGGCCCGGAAGAAGGCGAAGTGGCCGAACCCATCGCCATGGGCCGCCAGACCATCTGGGGCGGCGCGGGCAAGCCGCCCAGCCGTGACGTCATGCAGGCCGCCGCCAAGGCCGCGCGCCAGGAAATGATGGACCGCATCCGCACCAACAAGGCTGCCCAGCCCGACCGCGGCGGTCGTGCAGGCGGCCGTGGCCAGGCAGCACCCAAGGCAGGCTCGGACGAAGGCCGCTCCGAAGGCAGCGCAGGCGGCCAGGGCCGTGGCCGCAACCACGCCGGCGCAGGCGCCAACAACAAGCCGCGCCGCGACCGCTTCGACGGTCCGGGCAACGGCTCCGGCGCTGCTCACCGCCCCAAGGCAGGTCCCCAGAACGCCCCCCGTCGCGGCCCGCGTCCTGACGGCGAAGGCGGCGGTGGCCGTCGCTTCGACGACCAGCCCCCGCGCGCTGATGCCCACCTGGGCACGCAGCTCGGCCATGCACGCAGCAGCGGACCGCGCGGCGGCGCCGGTGGCGGCCAACCCGACCCGATGCGCACCAGCGTGGACACCATGGCCGAACGCGGCCGCCGCGGCGGCGGTGGTTTCAACCGCGGTGGCGGCGGCGGCGGTGGTGGCTTCGGCGGCGGTGGCCGTGGCGGCTCCTCGCGCGGCGGCTACGGTCGCTGACCTGCACTGAATACCCGGCGTGCCAGGCGGCATGCCGGGCATTGCACCAGCCCAAAGGGCTGCATCTCCCCGGGGCTGCAGCCCTTTTGCATTGCACAGATTGCGCCTTCAGCCGACAGCGCGCCGCAAGCCTGCATGGCTATCATCCCGATAGCATTGCGGCCTGCGGCGACTGAAGGCCGCACCCCTTTTCCCGGATTCCCCAAGATTCCCCACGACTGGTTCCTCAAGGCCACGCCATGACACTGCTGACTCCACCCGCCATACCCTCCAGCCAGCGCCCCGATCCGGAGCTGCCACAGGGCCGGCTGCGGTGGTCGGCCCTGGCATGCACCGCCCTGCTGGCCGCCTGCTCCAGCACGCCGCTGCCGCCCTGGCCCACGTCCTCCAAGCCCCAGGTGGCCACGCCCACCCGCCCGGCCCCGGAAATACCCGTGGTGCCCCAGGCGACCACGCAGCCGATCGCACCGGCCAACAACCTCGTCCCCCTGCCCTACAACGCGGCCGTGGCGGCGCGCTTCCCCGACCCGGCCACGCGCTATGACACGCCCGGCCTGGCGCCGCAGCGCAACCAGTTCACCACGGCCAGCGAACTGTCTTCCTGGCTGAACAGCCAGGCCAGCAAATCCCTGGGCCGCGACACGCGCCTGGGAATCGTGCAGCCCGGCAGCTCGCAGCGCGGCAGCCCCATCCAGGCCCTGGTGGCCACGCGCGCTCCCGGCATCCAGCCGTCGGCGCTCTATGACAGCCGCCGCCCCACGGTCATGCTCGTGGCCGGCCAGCATGGCGACGAGCCTGCAGGGACCGAGGCATTGCTCATCATTGCCCGCGAACTCGCTCCCGGCGGCCTGCTGGAGCCGCTGCTGCAGCAGATCAACGTGATCCTCGTGCCGCGCGCCAACCCCGATGCCGTGGAAGCCGGCACGCGCAATGCAGCCGATGGCACCGACATCGCCCATGACCACCTGCTCCTGAACACGCCGGAGGCCAAGGCCCTGGCCACGCTGGCACGCGACTACCGCCCCGTCGCCGTGGTGGACCTGCAGGAATTCCCGGCCGCCAGCATCTTCCTGCAGAAGTACCAGGCCATACAGCGCTACGACGCCCTGCTGCAGTATTCGGCCACGGCCAACCAGAATGAATTCGTGACCAAGGCTGCGCGCGAGTGGTACACGGCACCGCTGCGCACCGCGCTGTCGCAGGCCGGCCTGAGCAGCGACTGGTACTACACCACCAGCCAGGAGCTGCAGGACAAGTCCATCTCCATGGGCAGCCTGGCGCCCGATTCGCTGCGCAACATCAGCGGACTCAAGAACTCGGTGGGCTATCTGGTCAGCAGCCGTGGCTCGGACCTGGGCCGCGCCCACATCCAGCGGCGCGTGCACACCCTGGTCACCGCCGCCACACGCATGCTGCATTCGAGCGCCGAGCGCGCCAAGGACCTCACCCAGGTGCAGGCCTTCGTGGCGCGCGAGACCGCCTCTCTCGCCTGCCACCAGCAACTCGCCGTCCAGGCCGAGCAGACGCCCGAGCAGCGCACGCTCACCATGATCCAGCCCGACACGGGTGCCGACCAGCAGGTGCGCGTGGACTGGAATGCCTCCCTGCAGGCCCGCACCACGCTGTCGCGCCCGCGCTCCTGCGGCTACTGGCTGTCCGCAAGCGCCCAGACCGCCGTGGACAGGCTGCGCCTGCTGGGCCTGCAAGTGCTCAAGGTGGCCGAGCCCGGCCAGCTGCTGGCCGACTCGTACAACGAGGCCCGCTCGGCCACGCCCGCCAGCGGCGCCTATGCGCTCACGCGCGGCGCCGTCGAAGCACCCGTGGGCAGCTACTACCTGTCGATGAACCAGCCCATGGCCAATATTGCCGCTGCGGCGCTGGAGCCCGACACGCCCTACAGCTACCTCGCACGCGGCCTGGTGCCCACGCTGAGCGACATGGCGCGCGTGATGGCCCCCCCTTCGGTGGTGTTCGAGGAAGAAGAAGACGCCGAATGACGGCAAGGGCGCCAGGGCACGCCGCCAAGCCCTGAGCGCCCGCCCATTGCGGGTATGATCCGCGCTGGCCCGTCAGCGGCCATACCTGCCCGTAGCTCAACCGGATAGAGCAATTGCCTTCTAAGCCGTCAATAAATTGTTTTGAAGTCTCTGTAAGGCATTGATTTTAAAGAGATTTAGGATAAAAAAAAGATAGCAGAATCCCTTTGAATTCCTCTGAATTCTTCCCAATTCCGTGCAGTTTTTCCCAAAAACTTTCCCAAGGAATCCAAAGGAATCGATAGCAGATTAACCACAATTTTAAGTCAACAATTTTGAGTTTGCTAATGTAGACTGTTGACCTAAAATTACGCTATCATTGCAATAGCATAAACGCCTCGTTAGCTCAGCTGGATAGAGCAGCGGTCTTCTACACCGTAGGTCAGTGGTTCGAATCCACTACGGGGCACCACACACTAAAACAGCACCTCCAGGTGCTTTTTTTTCGTCCAAAATTGCAGCAGGAGGAACAATGAACACTTATGAAAACTTGCTTTCTTATCTGCGCAATCTCACAGATAACAAAGAAGTGATGACCCCGGCCCAACTTGAAAAAGTTGTTGGTGTGAGTGCAAAGCAGCAATGTGTTCTAAGAAAACGCGGAGACTTCCCGATTCCGTTTAAGAACATGGGTCGTAGTATCTTCTACTCTATCCACGATGTTGCTAAACATCTGTTAGATGGGTCACAGAACGCACCAGAACAGGCCACAGCAGCACAAACACAAGCATTGAAGCCTGTTGCTACTGGAAGCAGAACAAACGCACCAGTGAAGAATCTATCTCATCTCTTCACATTCTCAACATTGCTAGAAAAGATTACAAAAGAAGCAAACTTACTTGTATCTTTACGCGATAGTTTAGAAGTTCATCAAAGAGAACAAAGAGAAAAAGAACTAATAAAAGAACTATCTAAAATTTCAAAGAATGATGTAATCAAGAAGAAAAAAAGAACAGTTTAACAATACGTCGAATGATTCAATAAAGGTTCCGCAAGGAGCCTTTTTTTTATGCCTGTTGTCTATCAAAGTTGTGAGCCTCGGAGGGCCGGGATTATTCATTTTAAAAATATTCTATTTTCAAAATAAACAATCTTAATTAATTTCTAAATATAAGTTGACTTAAATATTATTTAGATTATTCTATTAGAACAAACTAAATAATAAGGAGAGCCAATGAATAAAAGTGATAGAGCAAAAAAAGCAGGTCTTGCAAACGCAAAAAACTTTAATAGACAAGCCAATCAATCAATTGCTTTAGATATGTATTTGAATGAAAACTTAACGCAGCAAGAGATTGCAAATAAGTTAGGTGTTTCTCAAAAGACTGTATCTAACTATCTTAAAGATTTCCAGATGAAATCAATAAGACAGAGAATTAAAAATAACTTAAAAAATAAGCAAAAAACAATTGAATATAAGTATAAAGAAGAAAAAGGAGAGTAATTATGAGCAAACAAAAAAACAAAATTAAATGTATTTATCAAGGGTTCTTGGATTTTACGATACTTTATCCAATAATATTTATTTCAGGTGATTTCTATTCTTGCTCAATTGAATTTTCAGAAGAATCAGATGGAGTAATAATAAATGCAATGTCAACAAATTATGTTGATGAAAAAACTAGAAAAATAGACGCAATAAGAATGCTAAAAGACTGCATAGAGGCTGCAAAAAATGGAAAATCATTGCTTCAATAAAAACAAAGTAGATTAATTATGAAAGAAGAAAAAAACAATATAGATTTTGATAAATTAGTTTGTCAAATAGATGAAGAAGATAGATTTAGAAAGGAAAGCAAAAAATTAAAAAAATATGAAGTATATGCATTGTTGTTACTGGTTTTTGACGCTATTGTTATGTTGGTGAACGAATACCAAAAAATTCCATACGAACCATATTTGATACTTTTTATTATTTCATTAATTTCTTTGTATTTATTAATGAAAAGCCAAAGAGTGATATAAAAACAATAAAGGAGAATAGTTATGTTTAATAAAAAAATAAAAAAAGAAGACTACATTTGCAGTGATTTTAAAGATATTTGTAATGAAGTGTCGTTAGATTCGACGGATTATTATAGTGAATACGTTTCTAGAAATAAAATAGGTTTAGGCAATAATTCTATCTTTTCAATTTTAAAAGAGTTATCGATAGAAATATTAAAATATATTTTTAATTGCATTGCTTATTCTTTATTGTCATTGATGAATTTTCTCAAATATATTCCAAAAAAATATAAAGAAAAATCTCTTGATGTTGAACTAAAAAAAGAAAAATTGCAAAAACTCAAAAAAATAAATGCATTGAATAACTTTGAGTTGTCGGAATTTTACAAAAAAGATAAATCAAGATATGAAAAAAGGCTGCTTAAAAAAACAAATAAACATTACATAAATAGAAATGGTTCTTTTAATGCGATTGAGTATTTTCAACAAGGAAAACACGTAAAAAAAGATTGGGGAAAACTTAAAAAATATGGAATAAATAATAAAAATATAATTTACAACGCTGTAAAGGCCGGTGTTTATAGCAACAGAAATAGCAAAATAAATAATATAGATTTAATGACACATTTAATAAAAGAAGATTTTTCACATTTCGAATTTGCAAGTTACTATTTACTAGAAAATAAAGATTTTATGAGAAATTTATCAAAAATAGCATTAAAAACAGGTAATAAAAGCAATATTCAAAAAGTTGCAATTAATGCAATTCATTATAGTTTTTATGATATTTATATGGATTTAATTGATAATGCGGCAAAAATAGATTGTGAAATAAGTTACTTGATTGCTATAGGTGATGATTATCAAAGAGAGAATGATGCAATTATTGAAACAATAAATGAATTAATAAAAGATAAAGATTTTGTCAGTAGATATATTGAATTAGGCTATCAATGCAAAAATATTAAAGGAAGATTGTTTAGCGGTGAAGAAGATGAGGAAATTGATGTTCATTTTATGTTTTTAAATGAATATAGAGAGAATAGAGAGAGTCAGCTTTTAAAGACTATTGCAGAAATTCCAAAAGAAAAAATTCAGTCAACAAAGAAGAAGAAAATCTAATGACTACAAAGAAAATAAGCACCCGCGAGGTGCTTTTTTTACATCCAAACAATTTTGAAAATTTATTTAAAAAGTTGTTGACTGCAGTTTTTAAATTAACTTATAATTCACTCACGTTTTAATTTTCATCAATCTATTGCACAAAGGAAAATGCAATGGCTAATGCAAAGAAGGCTTCTATGACAACAGCAGAACAAACAACTGAAACCACAGCAACACAAGCCATTGCGCCAGTTGTTGCAGTAGAGACAAATCCTGTTGCTTCACTGGAAGTTGATAAGGCAAAAGAGATTGAAAAGCGTTATCAAGAATTGGTAAAAAAGGCTGATTCTCTTGGACTTACAGAAGATGAAGAGGCTGAACATGCACAACTTTTTCTGCAGCGCAACAAAATCAAACGCCAACGTGGTGCAGAGATTTTGAAAATTAAAGATATGGTGACATTCCACAATGTCACACCGGAAGAAATTTTTGGTGAAGGAATCAAAACAATGTATGCTCAAAAAATTGAAGTAACAAAACCAGCAGAAGAAAAAGCAACAAAGGCAAGCGGTTTTGAAATTTTCAAAATTTATAAGAGCACATCAATTCGTCCTAGTGCATATTGCAAAGAATATCTTGCATACAACAAAGATACAAAAATCAAACTTTTGTCTATCTTTGAATTGGTAGATAGCATTGATGAAATTTTTGAATATCAGATTCAGACACCAGAGGTTAAAGAACTGATGGAAAAAGAAGGTGAAACCATCAAGGCAACAATGAAAAAGCAATTTGATGCCTTCAAGAAAATGGTTCCTGCAAAAAAATCAGCCATTCTTTACAAGACTAAGGAAGAAAAACCCAAGCCCACAGCAGCACAATAAAATTTGCACCAATAAAAGAAGGCTCCCGGAGGAGCCTTTTTTTTCGTTCAAAATTTATTCAGAAAAACCATTACTTTCATTTTTATATTCTTCAATCTTTTTATTTTGGATTTTTGCAAAATTTTTGGAGAATGATTGCAATGCTTCATCTCCCTTTAAATTATTGTCATTAATTTCTTTTGAAATGTTTTTTAATTCACTTCTTTTAAAATTTGAAATTGAAGCAGTGTCATACATTTTATAAAGAAATTTTGCATCGTCATTATTGTAAGAACCACCACCAGCAGCAGCAACAGCCTTTCCAGCGCCTGCACCATATTTCCAACTTATAGCACTATCAGTTGCATAAAACTTTGCTTCTGTTTCAGTTGCGTTAGGATTTTCATTTTTAAAAGCATCATAAGCACTTTGGTATGGTTCAAAATGTTGATTATCTTTTGTTGATTTATTTAAATCTTCATAATCATCAATATTGAAATCTTCAAAACTATGCTTGTTTTCATTATCTGCATCTAATTCATTATCGGAAGAATCACCTGCAGAACTTGCATTCATTGCAGAAGATAAAGAATTAGCATTCTTTCCTCTACCTGCAACGCCACCAGAGGCCCCAGAATCGCCCGAACCGCTTGGGCTAGTGTTACCCATTGCTTTGTTCTTTAAAGCGCTTGTAGACCCTTTTTCATCCATTTCTTCATTTTTCTTCCTCATTTCATCCAGGCTCTTAATTGATGAACCTATCGCACCACCGGCCAAACCGCCTGCAAATGAGCCACCAGCAGCACCGAATGAACTTGCTTCACCGGACATAATCGTACCGCTTCCGCCTAAAAAACTAATCATTTGGTCTGGTAATTTATGGCAAATTAAATTAATTTGAAGAATCAAATATGAACCAAATAAGGAATAAGAAGCAATCATAAATAATAATGAAAATAAATAAGTAACAATGCTTGAATTGTCCTGTGATAAGTTCCAAACACTCATAAAAATTGGCATTATTGCTTGACCTAATAAATTAGTTAAAACAATTGCCGCAGTGAATGAAATAACTAACAATGAAGGTTTAAAGACAATAGATAATAATTGTTTAAATGCATTTGATGCTTGCCCCATTGAATTACTGCCCGCAAACATCATGCAAACAGGAATAAAGTTTGCAATTAATATTGTTGCAGTTGCTGAACATATCCAAGTAATCATTGCTCCAATATAAACATAAAATGGAATCATAGGTGTGATAAATAAAAGAGCACTACCAAAAATTCCTAAAGGAGTTCCAAACAATTCTAAAACATGCATTGAAAATGCCGTAACCCCATTGTGAATTCCAAAGAATAAAACAATAAAGCCAGTTGTCATTGTTAACGCGGCAGTAAAAGCTAATGCCCATGCACCTAATGATTGCATAGAAGTTACAAGATTGTCTTTTTCATTAAAAATAAATGGTTCAGTTCCAGATGAAATCATCTTCTTTAAAATAACATTCGGGTCACCTTTTACACTTGCTTTAATACCTTCCCACCAACTAGAATCTTGATTTCCATTTATTGTGTTAATTCCAAAAGTTGCCATTGGAGAATTTAATTGATTCACATATCCATTGATCGGCTGGATATATTGCGAAAAAATCTCACTAGATAAAGATGGATCAATCTTTTTTATGCCTGTTGCAGACGGGATTCTTGCAATTGCAGCATTGGTTTTTGATTGCAAATCAGTGATTCTCATATAGTAAGCGCCGACATATAAAGAACCATCTACTTTTACAGCGTTAAGCATTTGTTCAATTTTCGTATCATTCTTAACTAGATTGAATGCGTATTCTCTTGAGTTCTTACTATATTCAGCCCCTGCATCAATTGCTTTTTGATATGTTGCAAGGTCTCTTTTTGTCATAAATTCTTTTGCTAATTTATTAACATCATTAAATAATTTAGCAGCAAGTTTTCCATTGTTTACACTAATCAAACCATCAATTACATCACTATCATAATTAGAGCCTTTAACTACTCTTCTATTTGACTCATAACGATGAATTGAATAAGTTCCGCAAGTGTCTTTTTCGTATTGTCCAAATTTGCTAACTTGTCCAAAGTGAATATCATCTGTAAATATTCCTTTTTCTGTTGTTATGCCAAATTTTGGAACTTGATTCCCAGAAGAATTTGCAAAAGTATTTTGCTTATAAAAATCTTCATAAGCATTAACACAAACAGCACTTAAAAATAGATTGTGAGCAACACTATCAACTTTTTGCAATGAAAGGTTTGATGTAGCAATCTCTTTCATTGAAGTAGCATTAAATGCATAGTTTGCAGTGTTATAAGCAAAAGAAATTCCAATACTTATAGGTTTTGCTACAAGAAGTTGAGCAGTTGTATAACCATTTAATGTTGGCACAGGAATAATTGAAGCGCAGGCAATAACATATCTAATTAAGTGCCACGCTCCCGCTGCAGTTTTTCCTGTTTCTCCTTCGTGTGCTGTTTTTATTATCCAGTTCAATACAAGATATGCAGTGATAATTCCTGCAAATACTAACAATGCTTCATTTAAAACTTGCAGTTGCGCAGTAAATGGATTTGAGCCATTCGTGCCAAAGACACCAAGGCCACCAAACATTGCACCGAAAATTTGGTCTAACTTATCAGTTGGTGGATGAGTGAAAATGCTTTCTGCACTTGCAAAAGTGCTAAACAATAAAGCGTATACATAAATAATTATTTTTTTCATAAGGTTTCCTTTTTAGTTTTATTATTAATTTCATTTTTTACTTTCTTTGTTAAATAAGAATAGTGAAGAAAATTGTTGATTGCTTAAAGAGCGCCCGTAAGCCTTTTAAATATAAATTCAATAACATGCATGACCATTGGCAATGCAGTTAAAAGCATATAAATCACATACATTGCAGGTATTGCAAAGAAAAGAACAAGCAATTTTCCAATGCCGAATTTCAATGCTTTAAATGCTTTCTTTTGGTTTTCATTTGATTCCATGATTATTCCTCCTTAAATTAAATTAGTGTAAGAAGCATAAAAAGAAAGTAAATCACAGGGACAGCAAAAAGTACAGCAATAAATTTTATAAATCCAAGTTTAAATTCTTTTTTCTGATTGTCAGTAATTTTCATAATTGTTCTCCTTTAAATAGATTTCTTGTTTTGTTCAATGAAGTTATCAAATGACTTGATACGTTCAGTATTTGAAAAAGCCCAAGCAACCAGCATTTTCATATGCTTGCTTGACTTTAATTTCTTCAAGTCTCTATGCTCTTGAATAATTTTAAATTGTGGTTCTGTTAGAGTGAAATAGATTCTTCTATCATTGTTCACTTTCATAAATTCGTTTAGTTTTGAATTGTTTTTCATATTGTCTCCTTTAAATAATGGTTTATAAATAATAATATACACTATTGATTTTAAATTGCAACAATTATTTGCGTTATTTATTTACATCAAAACTTGTATTTTAATAATAAAAACAATAAAAAAAGGATAACTATTTCTAGTTATCCTCTTGACAAGCAATTATTGATTTGCTATTTTTATTAAGTAAGAACAAATGACCAGTTTGTTTTTACCCATAAGATAAAGCGTTTCAAGGCCGCCTCACTTACTTTCTAATTAATTTATACATATAATATTAGAATAAGTCAAGAACACATAGCCACTCGCTTTAAAACGAGTGGTTTTTTTATTGGTAATTGAAATGCAAGCCAGCAAAAAAGATTGATAAAAGAAGATAAAAAATGATGCTACACGGAGCAATTAAATTGAAGATGCCATAAGGGGCAATTGATGAAGTTACACGGAACTCTTTATATTTATGCGTCCTCCGACTCGGTTCGATATAAAGATAACAAGTTGCAAGAATGGGAGACTAGCAAAGCAACAAGGGAAGACTAAAGCAAAACCCCGCTAGTGTGAAATAGAGTTCACGAATTTGCGAGTTGATACGCTCTATTAAGTTATCAATGCTTTCGGTCAAACGGGCGTAAGAACATTACAAACATATAAGACAGAATAAGCGAAGTCCCCAAAGTTTTTTTAAACTGCGGTAGGGGAGACTTTGCTTTTAATCTCCAAGCGTAAGGCGAGGTTGCGAAGCAAAACGATGCTAAACGCCAGAGATTAAAAGATGAGTTAAAGATTAAAGATACATAGATATATAAACTCTAGCGCAAGCACATATTAAGATTATCAACTAATAAATTAAATATATTGATAACTTCAACTTGAAGAATGATGTAAAAATAAATTTCCTCGCGCACCGATTTTTAAAAACAAATTTTCCTGCTGAATGAAATTAATTTGATTTGTGCAAACAAATAACGCAAATAATTGTTGCAATTTAAAAATAAGATGTTATAAGTAAAACATAACAACTAAATAAGGAGACTATATGACTGTTATAAAAATAGAAGATGTAATAACTTTTGGAAAAAATCCATTAACAAAAAAAGAGCAATTAAATTTCAAGAAAAATGGTGTGTCATTTATAAATAAAATAAAAGGATTGAAGGAGAATGGTTATCTTGATACTGAACCCATAAAAGATTTAACTTTTACTATTGATTCAACTAAAAAAGGTATATTGCTTGAAATTTCCTACAAAGAAGAAAAAGAAATAACTTTGAAAGATGGAACAAAAAAGAATATAAGAATAACTGAATATGTTTTTGTGGATTATGAAGATAAAACTTTAAATGTACTTCACTTTTCAAATATAAAACCAACTGCTGCAGATAAACAAGAAATGAGTTTTTATCAATAAGAGTAAATAAAAAACAAGCACCCGGAGGTGCTTTTTTTTCGTCCATAGATTTCAAGCAACCCAGCAGATCGAGCCATAACGCATTTTTTTAGGGTGGCTAAGGGGTAGGCATGGGTAAGAGTAAAAAAACGCTTGTAGACCCTTTAAACGCTTCGCTATGAACTGCTACGCAGAACAGCCTGTCCACTTCGCACCTCCGGGTGCTCGTTCTTGGTTCTGGAAGATTCCAGAAAAATGCAAATACCACGTTTCCAACGTATATGCAATCGTGTTTTTACTTAGAAAAAAAAGTTCAGGTAATTCAAGGTAACTCAAAGAAATTTGAAGAAATTCAAATCAATTTAAAGAAATAACTTCTTTAAAAATAAATATTTATTTGTTTGTTTTAAATAACAATGTAAATTTATCAATAAATAAAAATAAATTTCTTTCCGTACAATTCATTTCATCGCAACAATGAAAGGAATTTTATGAAGAAAGAATTGACCAATAAGCAGACATTTTTTAAACATCTATCAAATATTATTAATAAATTTCACAATGAGGGTGTTAAGGAAACAAGAACTATTTCTTTGATTTATCAAGTTGCATTTAAGATGCTGGAAGCAACAAATTGCATTGTTCAGCCAATGAACTATTCTTATGGGCCTATTCATGTAAAAAAAGAAATTCTAAAAAAATTTCATAATGAAATTAATGATTTAGGGCATCTTTTGATTAAAGTAATCAAAGAAGATGATGCATTCAATGATTTGATGAGTAATTTTATTGAGGAAAATGAAAGTTCTAATAAGCGTTTAAGTCAATATTTTACGCCAAATGATGTATCAAAATTGCTTGCAACTTTGATTTATTCATCTTCATCAATTGAAGAGTTTGAAGAGAAAAAACGTAAAGTTATTTCTGACCCTGGAGGGTGTGGAGCAGGTTCTTTAATTCTTGCTTCACTTCAAAAATTAAAGAATATTGAAGGATTTACAGACGCGCACTATCAATCAATAGATGTCTATATGGTTGATATTGATGAAGATTTGGCAAAAATTGCATTTTTTCAAGTTCTTTTAAATAGTTTTCTTCACGTTAAACCACTTGGAAAAATTATTGTAGAAGCAAAAAATATTATTACTGAATTTTCCATTGCAAAAAATCAAATGGTTTTTATTGCAAACATAGATATTGAATCAAAATCAATAAATAATCCAAATTTTAGAATCAATGCAAATAAAGTAATTTCAATGTTGGATGATGTATTTAAAAAAGCGGCTTAATAAATAAATTATTGATAACGCTTGATTATTTTGCAATATAGTTTATTCTAATAGAACAAACAACAACAAAGGAGACTTTATGATAAAAGAAAAACTAAAAATCAAACTTGATGATTTATTAAGTAGGCAAAAAGAAAAGAAGGCATTTAAAAGAAGATTTAAAGACAGAATGATCAATTCAGTAAAAAATGCTTTTCTTATTCCAATAATATTAGCGCCTTTAAAAATCCTAGGTTCTTTGATTAAAAGTGCATTTCCAGAACAAAAAATAGAATCTTACAAAGATTCTATGAAAAGAAATGGTTTATCAAATGAAGATATGAAGCAAAGACAGAAAACACATATCTTTTTAAGAAATTTCTTTTTAATTGTCACTCTACTAGATTTAGTGTTTGCATTATTTTTCAATGATAAAATTAGTTATGTAATTTATTCTATATCAATATTTACATTACTTATGATTGCAATGCATCATGATTTAAGAGTGTGGCAAATTGAAAACAAAAGACTTTGTTTTTTAAGTGAGTATTTAGTAAGAAGATTCATAACAAGAAAATAAAAAGGAGACATTATGAAAACAAAAACAATATTTTTATTACCTGCAATTTTTATAATAATTAATGCAAGTTATGCGCAAGAGTCTTGTGATAGCACTTGCAATGCTGCAATAAGTTTGAAGGATACTAATAAAACCTTGAAAAAATCAAATGGAAAAATTAATCATAAATTTGATGACTATGTAATTACATATGAGTATCAAACATTAAATTGTCCTGCTGGTTATCAAGGTCGAGGTGGTGCAGCAGGTTCAATTAATGAAAGAAGAACAATTGTTAAATTTAACAATGGAAATACGGAGGTAGGTGAATGGATTGCTTTAAATGATAATTGTGAAGTTATTCCAACTCCACCACCTCCACCACCTCCACCACCTCCACCCCCTCCGGCTCCATCTGGCCCTATTTGTAATGAATACAAGAGCAATTTAACAACTTGGATGGGGGCTTCACCGTCCACAAATAGCACAGTTGCCAATGTAGCGAATATGGTCGGCTCTCAATGTGCATCAGTTCCACCTTATATAGCACGAGGCATCCTTAGTGAGAACCCATCTCTTGCTAATTGGTGTATGGGATTCGTCACAAGAGAAGCATTACCAAGTTGGGTAACACAAAAAACTTATGCTAATGGAGATTGTTATTCTATGGGCTATCAATTCATTATTTATAAATAAATTGAAAATAAGCACCTTCGGGTGCTTTTTTTATTTTTATTTTTATGTAAATTAAGTAAGTAACAACTAAAAGGAAGAAAAATGAAAAAACTTTTAATATTTTCAATTGCGCTTATATCAACATCTGTTTTTGCAAACAATGCTGATATTAAATTAAATGCAAATATAGAAAACGGATGTTTACTATCTGTTAGTAACGATAAGGTTAACTTTAATAGTGCAGACTATCCAGTTAAAAAAGACACTCTTGGCGGAAAGTTTAAAACTGTTGATTTAAACATAATTTGCAGTAAAAGCACTAGATTTAAAGTGGACATTAAAGATATTGACTTAACAAGTACGAATCAATATTTTAATTTAAAAAATAATGATAATTCATCAAAAATACAATACACTGTTAGCAGCACAGGAAGCCTAATTTATGGAAAATACATTATTGAAACATCGTCGGGAAGGTTAAGAACTTTTCCTCTTGATATTTCAATAACACCAAGCCAATACAATCCAACATTTGGAAATTACTATGGTGGATTTGAATTAATTCTTACTTATTAAAATTAAAGCACCTTCGGGTGCTTTTTTATTTTAAAAATAATTAAAATAAATCATTGAAAACGCTTGATTATTTTATATTTTAGTTTAGTATAATAGAACAAACAACAAAAAAGGAAAATATATGAAAAAAATTACAATGAAAGAAATGATTGATGCAGTTAAAGACAATATTAAAATAAATAGTTATTTTGATATTGAATTATTTTGCAGTGTTTATGAAAAATCCAAAGGTGATGGATATGAAATTATGGAAAAAGAAATAATTTCATATATGAACTCAATGGAATATTTTGAAGAATTCACAAGCAAATTTCCAAATGAAAAACTAATTAAAGAACTTTGTGAATATGTTTACAAGACAAATAATTAAATATAAGCACCTTCGGGTGCTTTTTATTTTAAAAATAATTAAAATAAATCATTGAAAATGCTTGATTATTTTCTATTTTAGTTTAGTATAATAGAACAAACAACAAAAAAGGAAAATATATAAATAATAATAAAAGAATCAAAATTACAAGAGAGCAGTATCACGAACTTAAAGGTAAAAAATTTCTTTTAAGAAATGTTGATTATTTTTGTGTTCCTCAATATAAAGGATATGGTTTTGCAGGGTATAACTATTATTCTTACATACCTCTTGAACAAATTTCTTTGATTGAAAGAGAAGTGGAGGTTTTTAAAACTCTTTCAGAAATTAAAAAAGATAAAGTTGAGCAGCCAAAGAAGAAAATCTAATGTCCAAAACAAAACAAGCACCCGGAGGTGCTTTTTTTTCGTCCATAGATTTCAAGCAACCCACCAGATCGAGCCATAACGCATTTTTTTAGGGTGGCTAAGGGGTAGGCATGGGTAAGAGTAAAAAAAACGCTCCTAGCCCCTGTTTTTGCCATTCTGGCAAGGTTTCCCGTTCGTTCCTCAACGAACTAAGAGCGAGCACCCAAAGGGGCGAAGTGGACAGGCTGTTCTGCGTAGCAGTTCATAGCGAAGCGTTCCACAACACACCAAAAGAAAAAGCCCCATTCTTGGGGCTTCTTACGTTCATCAAATCAAACATCTTTCCACTGTGAATTTGTTTGATTTTCCTCTTCATCATCACGTTTAAGACTCTCTGCATATCTTTCTATTTGTTCTTTTAAAACATCAGTGATGTAACCTAATTCTTCCCATCTGCGCCACATTCTGCCTACGCCATCTCTATCTATTGTTCTATCAGTAATGTATTCATTGAGAAGTGTAGCAATCAATCTGTGCTTCACTCCTAACGAACGTAACGCGCCAATTTCAACGGCATGTTCAAAGTATTGATATTTGTATATCTCTACTTTTCCTCTTGTTAAATACACGTTTCTTACTTGCTCTTTGTTTATCTTCATACGCGCTCCTTTTTGTTGTTATGTATCTATTTATGTTCGCACAAATATACATAAAGTCAACCAACAAAAATAAGCGCGTATGTGCATTACACAAAACAAAGAGCAAACAAGAAACAAAACAACTAATTTAACAACCTAAATAACAACTTTCGTACATTGTGCAAGACATAGAACTTGCAGCGAGAGTTTAAGAGAGTCAAGTCTTACTCTGTATAAGAAACTAAACCCCCGAATACCTATCGAAAAAGCTTACCTTTTCCTCTTACACACTTGCAATTTACTAACGTAAATCGCGATGGTTTTTGTCTTTAACTCTTGCTAATGCTGGGTTTTTTCGTGGTTCACGAAAATTCATAAAAATTCATAAGTGAATTTTTTGTTTATCAAAGTATTGAAAACATTAAGTAATTTAGTTTTGAACCACGCTTCGCAAGTTGACTATAGTTTTTTTTAATATAAAACTAATTATATAGTTAGTAATATAAGGAGAAAAACTATGAAGCAAAAAGCGGTTACTGTTAGATTTAATGAGTATGTTTATGGAAAAATTGAAAGCCATAAAATAAACAAAAAACTTGGCTCTTTCAATGAGGCTCTAAATGATTTATTTCTTGAATTAATTAAACAAGTTAATGAGCAAGAAAAGATAAAAGAGCAATCTGAAAAAAACTCAGAGAACATAGAAATAATTTCCACGAACATAAAAAACATTGCTTCATTCTTGAAAGTAATGAATGAAAAAAAGTAAGGAGGAGGCAATATGAATATTAATAATGAAATTAAAGAAGAAGATGTTCTTCAAAATTTAAAAGAGCAAGGAATTATTTTTAATGAATACGATTCAGACGATGAAGAAGAATTTCACCAACCTTTTGAGCATTACGATGAAAAGAATAATAAGGACAATATATGAAAACAAGAATAATTCAAAGCCCATTCCACGATGATAAATTAACTCCAGAAGTTCCAAGAATTTATATTAGAAGTATTTTTACAAATACACTTCTATTTTTCATTCTTTTCTCACTTCCTGTTATTTCATTTCTTTTCAACAATCATTTTGAAGCGATTCCAAAAATAATTTGGAATCTTTTCACAAAAGATAGAGAAGGGATGATTTATTTAACTCAATTAATTTATGGAACTAAGAAAATAGAAACGTTGATGATAAGTTTTTACTTATCAATATTTATCCCATTGGCTCTATCTTTAACGGTTGTTAAATTAATAACAAAACCAGTAACAAGAAGAGTTTATAAATCTGGAAGAACTGTAAACAATGAAGAGAATGTAATTCAAAGATATGAATCACATTTCAATAAAACATCGGGATTTCCAAAGAATGAAGGAATAACAATTGTTAAACCAAATGATTTATCAGTTATAACGGAAAAACCATTAAATGTAAGTCAATATTATTCTGTTGCTTGTCAAGAAAAAGGATTGATTATTGCAGGTGACGCGGGTTCAGGTAAATCAGTAATCATAAATCATTTTTACAAAGATATAGCGTTAACAAAAAATAGTATTTCCATTGTTCATAATACTAAAGGCGATGAATTAGATTTTGTTTCTTCTTTTTCTCAAGTCTATAACATTGCCGTCACATCTTTAAAAGATGAAACTATTCACGCAATTAATTTTGTTGCATTAATAAAAGATGAAGATAAAAATCTTGAAATACAAAACATCTATACATTTGTAAGAGCATTTTTGCCAAAGCAAAAGAATGATGATTATTTTATTTTAGGTGCAATTGAAGTTATTAGAGCATTAATTCAAGAAGTTCTTTCATTCAATCCAGAGGCAAACATATTTCTTATTTCTATTGTTTATTTATTCAGCAAAGAACCGGAGCAGCAAATAAGAGATTTAAATACTTATTTAATGACTCACAATCCTGCAGCGGCTGCATATATCAATCCAGACAATCCAAAAGCAACAATGTCTGTTATTGCTTCTTGCATTAACGTCATTAAAAAATTTCAAATATTGGCAGATTTTTGGAAAGATGCAAGACACATAGATATTAAAGAAGATTTTCTACTAAAAGAAAAAGCAAGAAAATTTTTAGTTCTCACAAACAATCCCAATCAGGCAGATGTTTGTAATTCTTATATTTCTGCAATCATTAATCTTTCTTCAAGATTCCTTGTTTCTCCAAATTATACAAATCCTTTTAAAAGAAAAGTATATTTTGTAATTGATGAATTTCCTCAACTTACATCAGTTGATATTGAAACCTTTTTAAAACTTCCAGACGTTGGAC
Organism: Delftia tsuruhatensis NBRC 16741; assembly: GCF_001571325.1. Classification (GTDB taxonomy): domain Bacteria; phylum Pseudomonadota; class Gammaproteobacteria; order Burkholderiales; family Burkholderiaceae_C; genus Comamonas; species Comamonas tsuruhatensis. Next base: position 6,688 of record NZ_BCTO01000023.1, on the reverse strand, counting down.
GTTCAAAAGGAATACGCTGCATTGTTGCTTTGCAACGATTTGCACAAATAAAAGAAAACTTCAATGCAGACCCACTAAATTTTTATTCTGCTTTTCACAATAAAGTTTTGGGAAGAATGACAGAAGCCGATTTTTCATTGATTAAAGAAACAATTGGAAAAACAACTGTTGAAGATACTTTAATCAAAAAAACAATGCAGGAAAATGGAAAATTTTCATCTGTTTTTGAAAAAAAGGTTCACGATATAGAGGTAATGAAACCTAATGAACTATCTTTAAATTGCGGTGCAAAATTAAGAAATGAAAAGTTCTTGGGGGTTCAAATGTATTACTTCATTCAAGGATATGAAGAAGTATTTACTTTTATAAGAACTCCTGTTGATGTTTCTGAACTTCAAAAGAAGCACAAAAATAAATTGGCTAGATTAAAAAAGAGAACTAGGGCACAGAACGCACTAGAAGCCACAGAAACACAAGAAATTGTTCAAGATGTGCCAACACCTAGCCAGGCCCAAGAAATCGCGCCTAGCCCCGATTTGGTGGCTCCTGAACTGGTTGAGTTGGTATCCCAAGTGGACAGCCCGGAGGCTGAACAACTTCAAGAGGAAATCAATCAAGCAGACGGCCTAGAGATTGAGGAACTTCAAGAAACATCAATAGTAAATCCATCAGATGATCTTGAAGCAATGCTTAATATAATGGATACAAAAGAATAAAAATAAGGAGAATTAAAAATGATAGGATTTGCAAATAATAAAAAATCTGACTATTTGGATAAGCATACAAAAGATGAATACAATTCAGAAGGGGATAATAAAAGAGGCTTTTTTGCTGGAAAAATGTCAATTAGGGACGGTTCTTATGGAACCAATACGACTACAGAATCATTGCATAAAATGATGGGTGATGATGAAAAAAATCAAGGAATAGAATTAACTCCAGCACCTCCTAAAGATTGGACGATATTAGAAAATAGAGCAACAGATGAAGAAAGAAAATTTTTTGATAAGATTTGGAGGGATGCAATATTTAATACTGTTGACGCTATAGAAAACAATACTTATTACAGAAAAACGGTAAATGGAAAAACTACATATGTTAGAGCGGAAGGAATAAAGGTTGCAATTTATGATCACCACACAGCAAGGTCTGTTGGTGATGTTCCAGATTGCCATAAACACAGCCATATTGTTATTAGTCCTTTATGTATGGGCAAAGATGGAAAACTTTACAAACATACATTAAAAGAATTACCAACAGAAAAAGGTGGGGATGCAACTAAACTTCAAGAAACATTGCACTACTTTGACCAAGTATTTCAAAGCGAATTAGCAAAAGGATTGCAGAATAAATTTAATCTTCAAATAGAAAATGATGGAAAAGATAACTTTAAAGTTAATGGATTAACAGATGAAATAAGAAAAGCATTCTCACAAAGAAGTGAAGACATAAATGCAGCGGCAGGTGAAAATGCTTCTTCTTATGCAAAACAAAAAATTGCAATCACAAGAAGAAATAAAAAACATAGTTATGATTTAAATGAATTGCGTGGAATCTGGCAAGAAAAAATGTCTAGTCTTGGGTTAGAGAAAATTTCAGATTTACCCAAAGGTCAGATTGAGCAATCAAGAGATTTCAAGGAAGTATTTAAAGATGTTAGGTTTATCAGTGAAAAACTTCTTAAAATTTATGCATTAAGTGAAAGTAAATACTCAACTAAATCAAGTGAACAAATTCTTAAAGAGTTCAAAGAATCGGGGCATTTGAAAGAATTTAGAAAAGGCAATTATATTAATTTAAGTCACAAGGGTGGAAAAGAATTTGAAAGGAATTTTGCAAAAGGTTCATTAAATAAAATGGCCGGTGGAGTTGGCAAGAGTTATAGGCAGAAATCAAATAAAACATCAGAAGTAAAATTAAAAAATTCAGAAGAAATGCTTCAAGAATTGGAGAGAGAACATCAAAATAAAATTGTTGAATTAACTTCTTCTAAAAGAAATTCATTAGATAAATTATCACAAGAAACTGCGAGTTATGAAGAAAAGAAGAATAATTTAATTCAGCAAATTGCAGCAGAAAAAGAAAAAGAAATTGATATGGATTTTGATTTTTAATAAAAAAAAAGGAGCCGTTAGGCTCCTTAATACTTCTACTTCACTTTTCTTTCAAGCCCCACAAGTGAGGCAATCTCCTTAATACGTCAAAGCACATAAAACAAACAATTAGAAAGGAAAACTTATGACGTTCTTTATTAATAATATATAAAATTACTTTTGTCAAGTTTTATTCAAACCTACGGAGATTTTATGACCAATTGAAGAACTTCTAAACTTTGCATATCTGCGCAATGTATTAGCGTCTAGATGGCCTGTAATGCTCATAATTTCTAAGTCTGTCAGCCAAGTGTTCGTATAGAACCAACTAACCGCTGTATGCCTAAAATCGTGCAATGTAAGACCTTCAATTTTTTTCTTTGCACACAATGATTTGAATCTTGTATAAAAGTAATGAGCATTTTTCCAAAAAGGAAACATCAAATCATCATCACTTGTTTTGAACTTTATCAATTCCTCTGTAATCAATTTATAAAGTTCTGGCCTCAACGCTGCTTTTCTATCATTCACACCGTCGTGATGGCCTGTTTTTTGGTTTTCTTTTGGTATATGAATGTATGAAGCAAGAGGATTCTTTTCAACACCTTTTGCACCATCATAAAAATCTTTCCATTTTATAAGCATTGTTTCACCAATTCGGAAAGCGGAAAGATACAAGAATTTGAGCATAATTCTTGTTTGCTCTTGATTCCTATAAAGTCCATTTGTTGCATCTAACAATGCATCAAATTCAAAAGGTTCAACCTCTCTTGTTCTTGGTTTTTCCCAAGCGGAAGGGGTCTTTACTTCTTTAAAAGGTGTTTCATTAAAAGCATATTTATATTTTTTAGCGTGCCACTTCAAAGCCTTTTTAATACTAAAAAATATTGATCTAATATGTCTTGAAGAATACTTTTTATTGTAATACTCTATTCCATCAATATTGATTCTATTTGAATTGAAATTCTTATGTTTCTTTTTATAGTGCAAAGGAACAGGAACATAAGAATCTTTTTTCGCTAAAAGATATTTTTCAAAATTATCTTCTGTAAATTTTTCAAGAGGAACATCTTTTAGTTCATCAGCAAGACGCTCAACTCTGTTATGTTCTTCACGCCCTAACTCATTCTTGCTGATGTAGTCCAAGAAGATTTGCCCAAGTGTCAAACGACCAACAGAAGCAGGATTCACAGGCTCTCTGTTCTTGAGACTGGTATTGATAGCAACAATGAATGCTTGGGCTTCATCAAGAGTCTTGAATGTCTTGGAAGTCTGGAAGCCATCACGCAAAAATCGGGCTTGATAGGTAGTCCCTTTTTTACCCTCTCTAGGAACAATCGTAGCCCCCACCACGTTTGTCTTAATTACAGAAAGTTCTTTCATTTCAGTTCCTTATGCTTTTTCTTCATCTACTTTCCCAAAATATTTCCCAAAAATATTTTAGAGTAGAAAAATCAAGCAAATTCAATAAGTTGCTGAAATGTAGCAATTTCCTTCTAAGCAATAGGTCGGGGGTTCGAGTCCCTCCGGGCAGGCCATCCTGGCATCCCAAGAAGTTCAAAGAAGTCCAAGAATAGGCGCTGGCCTTGGGCTTCAAGGACATCCAGCGTTCAAAGCCGTCCAACGGCATCCGGGGACATCCAGGATGTTTGTTGGTATCCCGTGTACTTGACACGCAAGATGCCAACACGACCTGAATGCCCCTGACAGACACCTTCATCAAAGCCCTCAGACACGACCCCAGCAAGAGCGCTGGATCGAAGCACTCCGATGGGCATGGCTTGTACCTGCACGTGAAGGAGTCTGGCAAGTACTGGCGCATGGCGTACCGCTTTGCAGGCAAGCAGAAGACGCTTGCACTAGGGGTGTATCCCACTGTAGGACTCGCCCAGGCCCGCCGTCGCCGCGATGAAGCCAGAGAACAGCTCGCATCCAGCATCGACCCCAGCCTTGCAAAGCAAGTCCAGAAGCTCGCCCTCGCCCATGCCCAGGAGAGCACTTTTGAGGCTGTCGCGCTTGAATTTCATGGCGTCAAGTCCGGTGCATGGAGCGACACCTACGCAGAGAAATGGCTGCGCAACATGTCCAAGGATCTGTTCCCGCATGTGGGCCGCATGTTGCTTCCTGAGATCACCCCTCCCCTGCTGCTGGGCGTGCTCCGCAAGGTCGAAAAACGAGGGGCACGCGAAACTGCCCACACGCTTCGCCAGACAGCAGGGCAGGTGTTTCGCTACGGCATCCAGACGGGACGATGTGAGCGCGCCCGGTCTCTGACCTGCAAGGTGCTCTTGAGCCAATCGTGGTGAAGCACATGGCAGCAGTCCTCGAGCCAAGCAAAGCTGGAGAGCTTCTACGTTCAATAGACGAATACAGGGGTCAGCCCACAACCAAGGCAGCTCTGCAGCTGTCAGCCCCTGAGTTAACCCCTTAATTCCCCGGCCCCGCCCTATCGCTTGTCTTCTGAGATAGGAACAGGACTGTGCATATGACTAAGCATACGGAGTCAATAGAGGTAGTCGTGAAGGATCAGCGCCTCAGGCGCTGGCCCTTCACAGAGAAGGCGGCGCTGGTGCGCCGAACCTACGAACCGGGCATGAGCGTGTCATTGGTCGCTCGGCGGGAAGGCGTTTCGCTGGACTGCTGTGCCAGTGGTGCAAGCTCGAACGCCAGGGTGCTTTGACCGCCGTCTCCGCTGGCGAGGCAGTCGTGCCGGCATCCGAGCTGGCGGCTGCACGCGCAGAAATCGCCAAGCTGCAGCGCGTGCTCGACAAGAAGACCTTGGAGAACGAAATCCTCAAGGAAGCCGTGGAGTACGTCGCAGAAAAAAGTGGATTGCGCGCTCGCCCTTGTTGCCCGGGACGACCAGTGAAAACTGGTCTGCGGATGATGGGGCTGGCGCGCTCGCATGTGCCCGACCTGATTGGGCGCGGTGAAGACTGGGCCGATGGCCGCAGCCATCGCACACCCAGCGACGATGCAGGGCTGCTCGCCGAACTGCGCCAGGAAATTGCCGACTTGCCCAGCCATGGCTACCGACGTGCCTGTGGCTTGGTGACGGTAGTGGCACAACTGCCAGCTGCCTTCGAGCACTTCAACGAGGTGCATCCGCATTCTTCGCTGAAAATGCGGTCGCCTCGGGGGTTCAGGCGGCAACAGGCTGCAGCGGCTGACCAGATGCTTTATTGCGAATAGGGTGGGGGCGGGAATTTGGGGGCAACATCAGATGAAGACAGGGATCGAGCCATGCAGAAGCTGCAGCGCGCCGCCACCTTCATCACATCGATGGACTGGTCCCACGAGCGCATGCACGCCTTGTTCGCCAAGAGCAGCCGAAGCACCTTGGGCCATCTGCTAGCCCCCATGTCGGCTGCATTGCCAAAGCATGCACCTGGCACCCAACATTTTCCTGGTGATGCGACAGTGGCCGCAGCCCGGCAACACCCTTTTAGACAAAGCACTTCCCACCTGACATCCCCATGGTTGCAACCATTCTCGTCGGCATGCTCTGCGCACACCTGCTGTGCTTTTCGGTCATGTTCTTGCTCATCAGCCGACGCCTGCAAGGCAACAGGATGGGAATGGATGTCTTTGCCCTGGGCGACCTCCTGCTGGGGTCGGCCTATGTGCTGCAGTTGGTTGAAGGAGAGCCCGCCTGGAGCGTGATGAGCGTGGTCAACCACACCCTCACGTTGGCAGCGCCCATCGCCTACTGGCTCGGTGCCATGCGTTTTTTTGGGCAGCCCGTTCCAGTGTGGCGCCCGTTGATCGCGTTTTCAGTGGCCTACGGCATGGCGCAATGGCTGGTGCATTGGAGCGCCGGGCCTGTGGCACGCTACGCGATGCTCGCAGCAATGTCGGCAGTGCTCTTCTTCGCCATGACACTGAACGTCATCTATGGCTTACGCACTTTTGCCAAGGATTTCTACGGGGAAATGATTTTCTTTGCTTTTGTGATTGGCGGCATCTGTGTGCTCAATGCATTGAAATTCTTGAAAATCATGGACAGCGGCCTGGAAGCACTGCACATGGAAAGCCGCTTTCAGATGGTTTTCTACATTTACATGTCCACCCTGGCGACCGTGCTGCCTCCCTCCATTGTCTGGCTGGTGTTGCGGCGCCTGACGGATGACCTGCGCACAATGGCGGCACGCGATCCCATGACCCATCTGCTCAATCGCAGAGGGATTTCAGAAGCGATGCAGTTGTACTTCAACAGCCGAAACGCTGCGCCGACATGCCTGCTACTGATGGATGTCGACCATTTCAAGCGCATCAATGACACCCATGGACACCAGGCAGGGGATGAAGTTCTGCGGCACGTGGCCGCATTGCTTCGCGCCACCGTACGCCACGGCGACCTGACAGGCCGCATTGGAGGCGAAGAATTCGTAGTCATTTGCCTGGAAACGGACACCAGGGGCGCCACACAGTTGGCAGAACGGCTGCGCACCGGCATTGCAAGCCAGGCGGTCTCGGTTGCTGGCTCCAGTCATCCGCTGCGCTGCACGGTCACCATCGGGATCTCGCCTCCTTTCCATGGCACGCATGATATGGAAGAGGCCCTTCGACAGGCCGATACCGCCCTCTACAGGGGG
>NZ_BCTO01000022.1 GCF_001571325.1 Delftia tsuruhatensis NBRC 16741 | reverse complement strand
ACCGTGGCGCTGGAGCATGACCAGGCCGGGCGCATCACGACCCGCACCGAAGACGACGGCGTGCGGCGCCTCCAGCGCCAAATGCGCTACAGCGCCTTGTCCGCCAACGCCCTGCAGGCCGAAGAAATCACCACCAGCGGCTGGCTGCTCGATGCCGACGGCCAGCCCCGCGCCAGCAGCCGGCTGAGCCTGAATCCATACCGCATCCGCCACGACGCCCTGGGCCGCCCCAGCCAGGCCATCGACACGACAGGCCGCAGCACCACCTGGACCTACCAGGGCAGCACCCAGGCTAGGCTCGATGGCCTGGGCAACCGGGGCCAGATCGAGCGCGACAGCGAAGGCCGCATCACGCGGCTGGGCCTGTACCGCGAAGGCCAGGACCTCCCCGAACGTGCGGCCTACTACGGCTGGAATGCGCAAGGGCGCCTGAGCCACCGCCTGCTGCCCGATGGGCGCCTGGACAGCTACACCTACGGCGATGCGGGGGAATTGCTCCAGCACACCGATGGCGACGACACCCGCACGCGCTGGCTGGACAACGGCAGTCTCCATGCCAGCCTGTCGCAAACGCCCGATGGGGCGGTACGGCTGGCATTGCAAGGCTCCTCCGATGTGCCGACAGCACCCCAGGACATCGGACACCAAACCACTGCTTCCCAAGGAGCCCAACCCGCCGAACGCCGCCAGGCCCTGCACGACGACTTCGGCCGCACCGTCTGGCTTCAGCTTGCCGATCATGGCCGCCAAAGCGCACGCTACAACGAAGCCGATCAATTGCTGGTGCACACCCGCGCCGACGGCAGCAGCACCCACTACCAGTACGCCCCCAGCGGGCGTCTGCTGGCCAAGCGCTACGAAGCGGCGCCCGGCGCAGATCGTCGCTCTTCCTCGCAAACCCGGCTGCACTACCAGGGCCGGCTGCTGCAGACCATCGACAGCAACTGGCAGCGCGAGTCCATCGAATACGACGCCCTGGGCCGCCCCGTGGCACGCACCATTGCGCTGGCCACGCCCGACGGCCAGGGCGAGCATACCTACCGCACCGCCACGCGCTATGGCCCGGACGGCCGGGTCCACAGCCGCACCCTGGCCGATGGCCGCGTGCTCGTCACCCGGCGCGGCCCCGCCAGCGACGGCGCCAGCGTGCAAGGGCTGCAACTGCAAAGCGCCTGGGTGGCCGGCCTGCTGCAGGCCAGCGACCACTGGCTGGGCGCCGGCGCCACAGGCTTGCTTGAACGCTTGCTGCCCGCGCAGACGGTGGTCGGCGACATCCAAACAGACGCCTTCAACGGCCTGCAGCACTACACGGCAGGCAATGGCCTGGCCACCTCGCGCCAATACGACATTGCCGGGCGCCTCACGCAGCAGACCACCGGGCAAGGCACATCGCAAGGCACATCACAAGGCAGCGCACCCATCCTCAGCCAGCGCTACCGCTACGGCGTGGGCCCGCGCATACGCGCCATCGAGCAGGAGGGGCCACCAGCGGGCCTGCACAAGACCGACTACCGCTACCAGGGCTTCGGCAGACTGGTGCAGGACAACGCACCGTCAGCACCAGCGCCCGTGCAGCGCGACAGCCAGGGCCGCACCGTCCAGGACGCATTGCACCGCTACACCTACACCGAGGCAGGACAGCTCCAGGGCATCAGCGACCACCAGGACCGGCCCATCGCCAGCTACCGCTACAACAGCCTGGGCCAGCGCGTTGGCAAGACCGTGCACCAGGGCGATGGGCAAACGCACAGCCACTACCTGTGGCAGGACAACCGGCTCGTCGCGGAAATGGATGGCGAAGGCCGCATCACCAGCCAGTACCTGTACCTGAACGAGGGGACTCGCACCCTGCCCATCGCCAAGCTGGAATCCGCGCACAACCGGGACAACGCCAGCGGCAAGGCGCGCATGCTGCACATCCACAACGACCACCGGGGCAGTCCGCAGGCCATGACGGACGCAGGCCAGCGCGTGGTCTGGCGTGCCCGCCAAACCCCCTGGGGAGCGCCGGCCATGCATCAGGCCGGCCACACAAGCCTGCCCCGGCAGCAGGCCGTGCTCAACCTGCGCCTGCCGGGCCAGTACTTCGACGAGGAAAGCGGACTGCACGACAACTGGCACCGCAGCTACGACCCGGCCAGCGGCCGCTACCTGCAGCCGGACCCGCTGGGCTACCCGGACGGACCCGATGCCTACCTGTATGCCGGCGGCGACCCGCTCAACCGCATCGATCCCACCGGGCTGTACCAGGAGGACATGCACTACTACATGGTCTTCTTCCTGGCCCTGGCCGCCGGCCTGGACTACGAACCTGCGCGCATCACGGCGCTGGCTTCGCAGTACGTGGATGACAACCCCATCACCAAGCCGCTGGACGATGCCAACACCCTCACCACGGTGGGCTCGATCTTCAAGAACCACCGGCAACTGCTGTGGTACCACTTCACGCTGTCCGACGACAAGGGCACCACGCTGCCCCAGTACGCCAACGACAACGTCAACAGCGTGGTGGGCAACCTGAGCCCGCAACTGAACAACCTGCTCAACGCCAGCCGGCTGGGCAACCCGGCCCAGCCCTGTGCCGAATACCAGTTCCTGGGCGAATTCCTGCACTCCTACCTGGACACCTTCAGCCACCGGGACAAGGACAACCGGCCGTTCGATGCCATCAGCGTGAAGTTGGGCATAGGGCATGGGCTTGCGGGGTCCGAGCCGGATTACACCTATGACGAGGACATGCCAATACTGGGGAATATGCCTGATCCAGATATGCCTTATTGGGACAAGCGGGAGTATCGATCGCTGCAAGGGGAGAAAGCGGTTTATGAGTTTCTGACGCGGTATGGGGCTAAGCCGGCGGTGAGCTTTAAAGAGATAGAGAAAGTGCTGGAGAGATTCAATGCCACGCGGGAGAGTGGGAGCAATTCTCCAGATAAATTTGATTTGCTACAAAACCATCTAAATAAATGGATTAATGAAGGAAAATTGAATTTAACGAAAGACAATAAAGGTCAGATCAAAATAACAAAAATAGATTTGAAAGATAAAAATTCAGAGGAATATGACTTTGAGAAAGCAGAAAACAATAGAGAGATCTTTCTTGGTGGTCTAGTGGGTAGGGAGAAAGACTATCCAGGTGTGTGTTTGCCAAGGAGTTTGTTATGCAAACCCGTATAGTGTGCATTTTAATAATATTTGTGCTGCTAGCTTTTTGGCGGACTGGGCATGCAGAAAAACAGCAATGGGAAAAATGGACCGAGAGCCAACACCCTCCTGTTGACGCAAAACTTCCACCCATATGGTGCAAGGCTGTTAAATATAGAGGTCAGAGAGTTCCAATATCAGAGTCAATCAAAGGTTCTGGTAAGCACTGCGTTGTTCATGATTTCGTTCAGCGAAAATCTCGTGACCTCATATCTGGTAGACAAAGAGGGTCTCCAATAAATGATGCTGGAACCGGAAATATATTAACGTTCTTCGAAAGCAGCAATGTGGACCTGGACTTGCAAAATCATCTCGTATCGGGATCGCCTTTTGAAGATACTCGTGGCATTGGAACTAAGGGGATTGAATTATGCTTTCTAAAGGTTCATAATGGAAAGATTGAAACACCTGGAAGATTGGGAATAAGCATAGAAATGGCTTCTGGAGATTCAAATATTAGAAAAAGAATAGAAATGATGAAGGAAGATATTTCAATAATTATTAAAACAAATTGGAATGGCGAGAACCAGAACTTCAACGAAATCCCCTGGGACTACTCTCCACCCACCTTCTACACAGCAGAAAACCTCCAAATCAAATCCGGCGGCCGCGCCATCATCATGGCGGGCTCCGACAACGTGGTGCGCAACAACACCATCGAGGTCGATGGCCGCACCGCCGTCTACCTGTACGGCCCGCGCTCGCTGGTGGAGGGCAACACCTTCATCGTGCACATGGACCCGCGCGACAAGGCCCCGCTGCCCGCCATCCTCAAGCTGCGCGATGCCGATGGTTCCATCATCCGCAACAACCGCTTCATAGTGAAGCGCAGCGGGCTGTTCAGGAAGAAGGAAGAGGACCCCCAGGCCGGCATCAACCTGCTGGAGTCCAGGGACGTGGTGATAGAAGGCAATGTGTTCGAGCAGGTCGCATTGCCGGTGCGCAAGGATGCGGCCAGTATGACAACAGAGAGTGGAAACATTTCAAAAGGCAGCCCCTGATGGAATGGAGGTATTCGACGGCCATATGCGGCAACCCACTCAACCGGATCGATCCCACCGGGCTGTAACAGGAGGACATGCACTACTACATTGAGAGACAAGCCAACTCTAATCGGGAAAATTTTCTTGGAGGGCTCGTTGGGCAAGAAGAAAAATATCCAGGCGTCTGCTTACCCAGCAGTATCATATGCAAACCAGTATAAAAATTAAATCACTGATATTCATCTTGGCAATTTTATCTTCCGGACTCTCCCAAGGCATGACTTGGGAAGAATGGGCGGAAAGTCGCCATCCTCCCAGCGACACAGGACCATTGCCAGATGGCTGCAGTCCCGTCAAATATCGAGGTGGCTTTCATCCTATTGTTGAGTATGTCAGAGGGAGGGGGAATCACTGTGTAGTTCACGACTTTGTACAAAGAAAATTAAGAGATTTCATTAATGGCAGAGTACGCGGGTCACCAACAGACGAGGCTGGTCAGGGCAGTGTAATTAGTTTCTCGGAAGACAGCCATTCCAACATTGATCTAAGGAAACATCTTATATCTGGCAAGCCGTTTGAAAATACCCGCGGCATAGGCATGAATAGCAAATCACTGACTCACTTGGCAGTTCACAACGGAAAAATCGAAACGCCCGGTCCACTAGGTATTGGAATAGATATGGCACCTTATATAGAAGGTCGTCAGAGGCTACAGGAGTTGACAGAAGATCGTCCAGCAATCAAAGAAGTCGGCTACAGCCGTACATTCGCGGGTATTTGGGATTACACCCCACCCACCTTCTACATCGCAGAAAACCTCCAAATCAAATCCGGCGGCCGCGCCATCATCATGGCGGGCTCCGACAACGTGGTGCGCAACAACACCATCGAGGTCGATGGCCGCACCGCCGTCTACCTGTACGGCCCGCGCTCGCTGGTGGAGGGCAACACCTTCATCGTGCACATGGACCCGCGCGACAAGGCCCCGCTGCCCGCCATCCTCAAGCTGCGCGATGCCGATGGTTCCATCATCCGCAACAACCGCTTCATCGTGAAGCGCAGCGGGCTGTTCAGGAAGAAGGAAGAGGAACCCCAGGCCGGCATCAACCTGCTGGAGTCCAAAGGCGTTGTGATCGAAGGCAATGTGTTCGAGCAGATCGCCGTGCCGGTGCGCAAGGATGCGGCCAGTACCACGACGGAGTACGGCAACGCCGTGGATTCTCGCTAGGAGACGATGCGCGGGCCCTGCCTGCAGGCTCAGCGCAGGGGCAGCTGCACCACATGCGCGGTGGGCATGACATCGCCGAACACATCCTCGATCTCGGCCAGCGCGGCACGGTGCAGGCTGTCGGCGTCCACGGATTCGCCATTGCTGCGCGTGATGGCACGTGTGGCCACGGCGTCGCTGGCCACGACGACCTCGAAGCCCAGCGGCGCGGCATCGCGTGCGGCGCCGGCCACGCAGGCGTGGGTCATGAGGCCGCAGATGACTACGGTGGTGATGCCGCGCGCGCGCAGCTGGTCGGCCAGGTCGGTGCCGACGAAGGCGCTGACGCTGCGCTTTTGCACCACGGTGTCGCCCGCGCGCGGCTGCAGGCCGGGGTGGAACTGGACGGTGCTGCCATTGACGGCGAATACGGGCGCACCTTCCGGGGCAATGTGCTGGATGTGGAACACGGCAACCTGCCCGGCATCGGCCCATTGCAGCAGGCGCCGGGCCTGCTCCAGGACCTGCGGGCCGCGCGGGATGGGCAGGCGGCCGCTGAAGTACTCGTTCTGGAAGTCGATGACCAGCAGCGCCGTGGCACCCCGTGGCAACTGGCTGCGCCCCGGCGCGCCTGACAGGGCGCGGAGGGTGGGATGGCTGGTGGATTGGGTGGCCTGGCTGGCCTGTTCTGCGAGGGACATGCAGTGCTCCTGAAAACGGGAAGTGGTTGATGCCTGCAGTCTAGAAACGCACAGGGCCCGCCGCAATGCCATGGAGCGGCCAGCATCTGTGCAGGTTCTGCACAGATCGCCCGTGCTTTGAAAAATGCCCCATCTCTGTGATGGCGCAAACGGCCTTGGGCCTTGCATCGCTCCAACCGGCTGCGTGCCGGTGAAGGTGGCGATGCCGCGTTGAACCATGGCCTGCGGCCCTCCCGATCACGGAAGGGCCGCAGGCCGGCACGGCGCTAGTTCTGCAGTTGCTGCCAGACCTTGTCCAGCCGCTTGATGCTGACCGGGTAAGGCGTGCGCAGCTCCTGGGCGAAGAAGCTCACGCGCAGCTCCTCCAGCATCCAGCGGTACTCCTGCATGCGCGCATCGATGTGGCCCTTGCGCTCGGCCACCAGGCGCCAGTAGCGCTGCTCCAGCGGGCGCAGCTCGGCCAGGCGGCTGGCGTCGCGCGCAGGGTCGGCGCGGTACTTGTCCAGCCGGCTGGTGATGGCCTTGAGGTAGCGCGCGTAGTGCTGCAGCTGGGTCCAGGGCGCGGCCGCGATGAAGTTCTTGGGCACCAGGCGCTGCAGTTGCTGGGCGGCGTCGGCCGTGGCGTCGGGCGCGTTCTTGGTGTCCTTGATCTTGCGCTGGGCCGCCGCGTACTCGACCAGGATGGTGGAGGCCATGCGCGCCACCTCGTTGGCGATCAGCGTCAGCCGGCCGCGTCCGTCCTGCACGCGCTGCTTGAACTGCGCGTCGTTGGTGGGCAGCGGCTCCTGCAGGAAGGCGCGGTCTATGGCCACGTCGATGATCTGCTCGCGCAGTTCCTCCTGCGTGCCCAGCGGCATGTAGGCGACGGCCATCTTCTGCAGGTCTGGAATGTTCTTTTCCAGGTACTTGAGCGCATCGCGGATCTGCAGCGCGAACAGGCGGCGCAGGCCCACGCGGTGGCGCGCGGCCGCGACCTCGGGCTCGTCGAAGACCTCGATGCCGACGGCATCGCCGTGGTCGATCAGCGCCGGAAACCCGATCAGCGTCTGCCCGCCCCGGCCGATCTCCATCAGCTCGGGCAGCTCGCCAAAGCTCCATTCCTTGTAGCGGCTGTCGGCGGGCTGGCTGGGCCTGGCGTTGCTGGCGGGCTTGGCCTGGTCCGCCTTTTCAGGCTTTGCTGTCTTGTCCGGCCTGGCGCCAGATTCCGCCTTCTTGCCGGCTTCGGACGCGGCGGCAGGTGGGGCCGCAGCCTCGGTGACCGAAGCCACCTTCAGCGCGGCCAGCGCCTGGAAGGCGCCGCGCGCCTTGGCGCCCAGTTCGGCCTTGAGCGCGCCCAGGTTGCGGCCCTGGCCCAGCTGGCGTCCATGCTCGTCCGTGATGCGGAAGTTCATGAACAGGTGCGGACTGAGCATGTCCAGCTTGAAGTCGGCGCGCTTGACGTCCAGCGAGGTCTCGTCGCGCACCTGCTTGAGCAGGGCATCGATCAGCGATCCCTGGCCCCAGCGCTCGGGCGTGGTGAAGAGTTCGGCCAGGCGCTGGGCGCTTTCGGGCAGGGGCACGAAGCGGCTGCGCGGGCGCTGCGGCAGGCTCTTGAGCAGGGCCTGGAGCTTGTCCTTGAGCATGCCGGGCACCAGCCATTCCACGCGCTCGTCGCTGACCTGGTTGAGCACGAACAGCGGCACGGTGACGGTGATGCCGTCGCGTGCGTCGCCCGGACTGTGCAGGTAGCTGGCCGTGCAGTCCACGCCGCCGAGCTTGACCACCTTGGGAAAGGCCTGGGTGGTGATGCCCGCCGCCTCGTGGCGCATCAGCTCGTCGCGCGACAGGCGCAGCAGGTCGGCGTTTTCCTTGGCCGCCTCGCGGAACCAATGGTCGAAGGTGGCGCCGCTGAACACGTCCTTGGGGATCTGCTGGTCGTAGAAGGCGTAGATCAGCTCGTCATCGACCAGCACGTCCTGGCGGCGGCTCTTGTGCTCCAGCTCCTCGACCTTGCGCACCAGCTTGAGGTTGGCGGGCAGGAAGTGCCAGCGCGTGTCCCACTGACCCTCCACCAGGGCCTGGCGGATGAAGATCTCGCGCGCGGACTGCGGATCGATGCGGCCATAGCTCATGCGCCGGCCGTTGTAGACCACCAGGCCGTAGAGCGTGGCGCGCTCCAGCGCCACCACATCGGCCTGGTTCTTGGACCAGTGCGGATCGAGCAGCTGCTTCTTGAGCAGGTGGGCGCCGACTTCCTCCAGCCACTGCGGATCGATGGCGGCGATGCCCCGGCCGTACAGGCGCGAGGTCTCCACCAGCTCGGCCGCAACGATCCAGCGCCCCGGCTTCTTGGACAGGTGGGCGCCCGGGTGCGGATGGAAGCGGATGCCGCGCGCGCCCAGGTAGGCGTCGCTTTCATCGCCCTTGTAGCCCAGGTTGCCCAGCAGGCCGGACAGCATGGACAGGTGCACGGCGTCGTAGCCCGCAGGCTCGGTGTTGATCTTCCACTTGTGCTCGTTGACCACGGTCAGCAGCTGCGAGTGGATGTCGCGCCATTCGCGCACGCGGCGGATGTTGATGAAGTTCTGGCGCAGCAGCTGCTCCCACTGGCGGTTGCTGAGCTTGTGCGAGGGCTCGTCATCCGTGCCGGGACCGGTGTCCTGCGGATGGAAGGCCGCCAGCGCCTCGGCCGCCGGGGCGGCCACGCTCTGCCCGCCGCTGCGCTGGGCCACGGGCAGGAAGGCGGCATTGCGCGCCGATGGCTTGGCGGCAGGCGCCTGGGCCGTGGCCATTTCCTTGCGGCTTTTGGCCACCACCTTGCCGCCGCGCGCATCCTGCAGCCATTTCCACAGGCGCAGGTAGCCGCTGAATTCGCTTTTCTCGTCGTCGAACTTGGCGTGCTGCTGGTCGGCCTGCTGCTGGGCCTCCAGCGGCCGGTCGCGCACGTCCTGCACGGACAGGGCGGAGGCGATGACCAGCACCTCGGCCACGGCGCCGCGCGTGCGCGCCTCCAGGATCATGCGGCCCACGCGCGGGTCCAGCGGCAGGCGCGACAGCTCGCGGCCCATGGGCAGCAGCTCGCCGCGCTCGTCCACGGCGCCCAGCTCGCCCAGCAGCTGGTAGCCGTCGGCAATGGCGCGGCCCGAGGGCGATTCAAGGAAGGGGAAATTCACCACGTCGCCCAGGCCCAGCGACTTCATGCGCAGGATGACGCCGGCCAGCGAGGAGCGCAGGATTTCTGGGTCGGTGAAGCGCGCGCGCGTGCCGAAGTCGGCCTCGTCGTACAGGCGGATGCAGATGCCGTTGGCCACGCGGCCGCAACGGCCGGCGCGCTGGTTGGCCGCTGCCTGGCTGATGGGCTCGACCAGCAGCTGCTCGACCTTGCTGCGGAAGGAATAGCGCTTGACGCGCGCCGTGCCCGCATCGATCACATAGCGGATGCCGGGCACGGTCAGCGAGGTCTCGGCCACGTTGGTGGCCAGCACGATGCGCCGGCCCGTGTGGCTGTCGAAGATGCGGTCCTGCTCGGCCTGCGACAGGCGCGAGAACAGCGGCAGCACCTCGGCATGGCGCAGCACGGGCTGCTGTGCCAGGTGCTTGCGCAGGTGGTCGGCCGCCTCGCGGATCTCGCGCTCGCCGGGCAGGAACACCAGGATGTCGCCGCTGACGCCGCCGGACCACAGCTCGTCCACGCCTTCGGCAATGGCATCGTTGAGGTCGTGGTCGCGCTTTTCCTCGAAGGGGCGCCAGCGCATCTCCACGGGGTAGGTGCGGCCCGAGACCATGATCACCGGCGCAGGCCCCTGGGGGCCTTCGAAGTGCCTGGAGAACCGCTCGGCATCGATGGTGGCCGATGTCACCACCACCTTGAGGTCGGGGCGCCGGGGCAGGATCTGCTTGATGTAGCCCAGCAGGAAGTCGATGTTGAGGCTGCGCTCGTGGGCCTCGTCGATGATCAGCGTGTCGTAGGCCTTGAGCAGCGGGTCGGTCTGCGTCTCGGCCAGCAGGATGCCGTCCGTCATCAGCTTGACCGAGGCGTCCTTGGACAGCCGGTCCTGGAAACGCACCTTGTAGCCCACCACATCGCCCAGCGGCGTGTTCAGCTCCTCGGCAATGCGCTTGGCCACCGAGCTGGCGGCAATGCGGCGCGGCTGCGTGTGGCCGATCAGGTGGCCGCGCACCTGGCCCTTGTCGTCGGGCGTGGCGTTGACCTTGCCCCGGCCCAGCGCCAGCGCGATCTTGGGCAGCTGCGTGGTCTTGCCCGAGCCCGTCTCGCCGCACACGATGATGACCTGGTGCCGGTCCATGGCCTCCATGATTTCCTCACGGCGGGCGGATACGGGCAGGGATTCAGGGAAGCTGATCTTCAAAGGCATAAGGGGCTGGATTATCCCCGCGCCATGCCGGCGGCGCCACGCGGCTGCAGATTTCCATACGCCTGCCCTGTGCCGCCCGCATGAAAACCCCCGCATGCCAGGGCCTTCGCCAAGTCAGGCCAGCGGCATGCAAGGCATTGCGCACAATCGGCGCTCGCCTTGCCGCCCGCTCCCGGCGCTGGCCGCCTCACCCGCCTTCCTCGATCTGCTCCCCATGGTTACTCTTGCCGCCCTCGTCATCCCGCTATTGGCCCTGTGGCTGTGGTGGCCCGTCCGCCTGATGCCGCGCCGCGCACGCCTGATGGCGGCCGTCGCCACGGCGGCCCTGGGCTGCACGCCCGCCCTGCTGCTGGTACTGCTGCGCGAGGGCACGGTCGAGTACCGCACGCTGGCCTATCTGCAGGTGCCGGGCGGCTGGGTGCTGGCCCTGCTGCTGATGCTGGCCGTCTTCATCGTGCTGCGCGACGGCCTCTGGGCGCTGGCCGCCGTGGCCCGGCGCGAGGACTGGAAGCAGCGCCTGCACGCCCCGCTGCTCACGGCCGGCGCCCTGGCCCTGGCGGGCCTGCTGTCGGCCTGGGGCGTGGCCAATGCGCTGCGCCCGCCCGAGGTGCACGAACGCACGCTGCGCCTGCCCGGCCTGCCCGCCGGCCTGGAAGGCCTGCGCGTGGCCGTGCTGGCCGACATCCACGCCAGCCCCATCAACGACGCACGCTATGTGCAGACCATCGTGGACCGCACGCTGGGGGCGCGCCCCGACCTCATCGTGCTGCCCGGCGACATGGTGGACGGCGACGTGGACAGCGGCCGCGCCAACATCGCGCCGCTGGCGCAGCTCAAGGCACGCCACGGCGTCTGGGCGGCGCCCGGCAACCATGAGTACTACAGCGGCTACGACGCCTGGATGGCCGAATTCCGCCGCCTGGGCCTGAACCTGCTGGAAAACCGCATGCAGCTGATCGATGTGCAGGGCGCGCGCCTGGCGCTGTCGGGCATCGGCGATCCGGCCTATGGCCGCCTGTCGCGCCAGAACACCGACCCGTCCGTGCCCGAAGGCGTGCCGCCCGACATCGACACCGTGGCCCGCCAGGCCAAAGAGGCCGGTGCGCAATACCACCTGCTGCTGGCCCACCAGCCCAAGACCGCCCGCGACAATGCGGCCCACGGCGTGGGCCTGCAGCTGTCGGGCCATACGCACGGCGGCCTGATCCTGGGCATGGACCAATGGCTGGTGGCGCCCGCCAATGACGGCTTTGTGCGCGGCGAGTACGAGGTCGGCGCCATGAAGCTCTTCGTCAGCGCCGGCGCAGGCCTGTGGGCCGGCTTTGCCGTGCGCCTGGGCGTGCCGGCCAGCATCGACCTGCTGGTGCTGCGCGGCGCCTGACCTTCAGGCCGCAGGCGCAACCGCTGCGCCCTGGATGCCGTGGCGCTGCAGTGCCTCGGCCACAAAGCCCGAGGCCTTGGCCTCTTCCACAAAGGCCGCCAGCACGCGCAGGGCCTCATCGCCCCGCCCCTTGGGCAGGCCCATGGCCTGCTGGATCACCATGAAGCGGCCCGGCAGCAGGCGCAGGCCGGGCAGGCGGGCGGCATCGGCCTCCAATTGCTGCTTGACGCCGGCGGCCACGTCGGCCGTCGATTCCACAAAGGTCTGCACCACGGCGGGCGAAGACACGGCGCGCTCTATCTGCGCATGCTTGAGCTCGCGGCTCAGGTACAGGTCATAGGCGCTGCCCCTGCCGACCACGACCGTGTGCCCGGCCCGGTCCACCTGGGCGTTGTCGGTCAGCGGCGAATCCTGGCGCACCAGGTAGCTGCCCTCGATCAGCACATAGGGTGCCGTGAAGCCGATGCCCGCGCCACGCACGGGGTCCACGGCAAAGAAGCCGAAGTCGGCCTCCTCGCGCGTGACGGCATCCACCGACTTGGCGGCCGTGTCGAAGACCACCAGTTCCAGCTCCAACCCCAGCTGCTGCGCAAAGCGCCGGGCCAGGTCGATGGACACGCCCGCAGGCCGGCCGTCGGCATCCAGCCGCGCAAGAATGGGATTGCCGGTGTTGATGGAGGCGCGGATGCGGCCAAGCGGCGCGAGGGTGGACAGCAGCTGGGAAGACGGTGTCATGGTTCGGTCCCGTGGTTGAAATCCGCCGCAGTATCGCACTGCCAGCGGCCGCCTCCCACGCCCTATCCACCCTCTCACGGCGCCCCTCCCCTACCCCTCATTGACCACCAACGACAGCGCATGCGCCTCGGTAGGCAAAGGCACATCCCAGCGCTGCAGCAGGCCGAGCAGGGCCGCGTTGGTCAGCGTGGTGTCGCGCGCGCGGTTGCGGGCCAGCAGGGTCGGGCGGCTGGCTTCCAGGTGCACGAGCTCCACGCGGGCGCCGTAGGCCAGGCACAGGTCCACGGTCTTGCCGCGCATCTGGCGCGACAGATGGGTGGCATTCCAGACGAAGGGCCGGCCCGCGCGCAGCAGGGCCTTGGCCTTGTCCACGGCGTGGTGGGCGGCAGCGCCCTCGTTCTGGCCGTGGCGCAGGCCCAGCTCCGTACGCGCATCGTCGAAGGAGACCACGGGCAGTTCGCCATGGTGGGCGGCCACCCAGGTGTTCTTGCCGCTGGCCGGCAGGCCGCACATGACGATGGCGCGCGAGCCGGCCTGCGCGTGCAGCGCATAGTCGGGATGCAGCTGCGCGCCGCGGAAGTAGCGCACCGCCGTCTCGTCCGAGGCAAAGCGGCGCGGCGTGCGCAGGCAGCCCTCCTCCAGCGCGAACTCGCGCACCAGCTCGATGTTGACCAGCACGGACGCAATGTCCGGGCAGGTGCGCCCGCGCATGTCGGCCCGCGCCAGCAGCGTGAGCAGGTGCAGGTCCACCTGCCAGGACAGCTCTCGCACGATGAACTCGGGCGAGTGGCCGCGCCGCGAATCGGCAAAGGCGAAGAACGGCACCTGGTGCACGGCGATCAGCCGGCAGATGGCTTCGCGCTGGTCCACGGGCGCGCCGGCTTCCCAGAGCATGAGCCGCGCATCCAGCGCACCGCGGCGCGAATGGCCGGGTTGGCCGATGCGGCCGTCCTCGCCCACCACGGTGGTCGAGCACTTGGCCACGTCGTGCAGCAGCGCGGCCAGGAAGACCGTTTCGCGCTCGGTGGCGGTGAGCGCCGCATGGCCGGGATCGGCCAGCAGCTCGCGTACCACCATCTGCGTGTGCGTCCAGACATCGCCTTCGCCGTGATAGACGGGGTCCTGCGGCGTGGTTTTGGCCTGCTCCAGCTGGGGGAAGGCGGCCAGGCAGGCCGCGAAGTCGGGGTCGGCGCCGGGCTGCGGCACCAGGGACTGGATCTGTTTCCAGTTCGTCATGGCAATCTCCTTGCGATGGGTCTGCGCTGCAGGCCTCACCAGCTTTTTGAAATATCGGCCGCAAAGATGTCTGCGCCTTCGCGCAGCCCGTTGGGGACGATGGGCCGCTCGCTGTGGTGCGAGCCCGAGTCGAGGATGACCTGCACGAAGTCCGGCCGCACGAACTTGTAGCGCGCCACGGTCTGGCCGTCCTCCTCCACCTTGAGGTAGAGGCCTTCGGCCAGCTCGGAGCCGTCGGTCTGCCGCCAGCACAGCGGCAGGTCCAGCTTCTGGCGGGCCACCACCTGCTCGAAGGCCTGGCGCCAGCGCGCGCTGCGGCCCAGCGAAGGGGCCAGCAGCGCCAGCAGGTCCTGCATGCGCCGGGGCGCCGCCCCGCTGTAGAGCACGGGCACCGAGACCACGGGCACGCCGGCCAGCAGGGCATGGCGGCGCGGCGTGTCCAGGAAGCACTGCGCCGAGCGGTCCCAGATGTCGAACTCGCAGAACCAGTGCGGCAGCGCGTCGTAGAACAGCGAGTGCTTGGCATACATCCACTCGCCGAACACCTGGTAGCGGTCGTCCAGCAGGGACAGCAGCGCGCCCTCGTGGGCCTGGGCCCATTGCTTGAAGAGGTTGAACTGGCGCTCGCGCCCGCCGGGCCGCTCGCTGTCCAGGTAGTGGCCGCGCGACTGCAGCAGCAACTGGCCGTCGCCGGCAAAGCTCAGCGCGGCGTTGGCGCCGTCGAGCTTTTCCTCGACGACGATGTGCCGGCCGGCCAGCCGCTCATAGGGCACGGCGTCGTCCTGGTCACCGGACTGCAGGCGCGAGCCGCGCAGGTGCGGCGTGCGGGGGTACTTGAGGATCTCGATGCTCGAAAGAAAACGAGGGCCTGGAGAAATGGATGGGGTCATGTCGTGCTTTCCAAAAGCGATGCAACACCCCACGGCGACATGCCGTGGAGCGGGAAAAGCCGACGACGACGCCAGGCGCCGCAATGCAGGGGATGCAGCGACAGCGCGGCCTGGCCCGTGGTGGCCGGGCCGGCAGGCTGTCGAAGGGGAAGATGGCAGGACTGTCGGGGCCGTCCGCAAAAAGGACGATCAGCCGCAAGCCCTCAAAAGGCCACGCACCGCAGCGCACACGCAAAAGACATCCGTGGCAAGGCCAGGATCAGCGTGTGACGAAGTCGTTCAGCAGGAAGCTGTGCGGCGGGGCATGGTGCACCTCGAAAGGGTGAGGGTGGATGGGAGGGGTGCGAGTCTATCGCCCGTTGCCACGCAGGCACAAGCGGCTGCGCACCATGCCGGGCCGATTGTTGGCTGCTAGCCACGCACGGCGGACTTGAAGGCGGCGCCCAGCGCATCCAGCGCCGCGCGCGGCCGGCCTTCGCGCACGCGGGTGTGCAGCAGCACGGGCAGGCGCGGCAGCGTGGGCAGGCCCAGGCGCGGGCCCACGTCCACGGCGCCCAGGGCCAGCATGCGCGGCGCCAGCGCGGCCACGCCCAGCCCCGCCATGACGGCGGCCGAGACAGCGGCTACGCCGCCGCCCACGAACACCTCGGTCCACGGCATGCGCGCCGTATCCAGCAGTTGCCCGGCCATGGCGCGCACGCCGCAGGGCTCGGCCAGCGTGGCCAGCGGCAGGGGCTCGCCCGCGCGGTGCTGCCAGCCGGGCGCGGCAAACCAGCCGAAGGGCTCCTCGGCCAGCAGCTCGCCGTCGTCACGCCCGGCATGCGTGCGAACGATCACCGTGTCGTATTCGCGCCGGTCGAACCCCTGCAGCAGCGGGCCGGACGATGCAATGCGGATGTCGATCAGCAGCTGCGGGTCCTGCGCATTCATGCGGGCGATCAGTGCCGGCAGCTCAGGCCCGGCCACGTGGTCGCTGATGCCGATGGTCAGCCGCTGGCGCGTGCTGACGGCCAGCGCCAGTGCGCGCTCATGGGCCTGCAGCAGTTCGCGCGCATGGGGCAGGAAGTCGGCACCCAGCGCCGACAGCTGCACGTGGCGCGGCGTGCGCTCGACCAGCCGGCAGCCCAGCCGCTGCTCCAGCCGCTTGAGCTTGAGGCTGACGGCGGCCTGCGTGGTCTGCATGGCTTCGGCCGCGCGCGTGAAGCTGCCCAGGTCCGCGATGTGCACGAAGCCTTGCACGGCATCCAGGTCCAAAGGTCGTTGAATCATTTCAATCCATTATTACTGATATCAGCAATCATGGCTTTTCAAAATATCTGGCACGGCCTACCTTCGAGGCTCCCACTACGCAAAGCAACTCAACTCAACGCAACGCAACGCAAAGGAGCCACACCATGCCCATGACCCGGATCAACATGCGCGCCGGCAAGTCCCCCGCCTACCGCCAGGCCATCTGCGACAGCCTCTACCGCGCCATGCGCGAGACCTTCAACGTGCCGGAGGACGACCAGTTCATGACCATCACCGAGCATGACGGCGACAACTTCCGCTACAGCGCCTCCTACCTGGGCGTGGCGCGCAGCGACGATCTGGTGCTGGTGCAGCTCACGGTCAGCAACACCCGCAGCCTGGAGCAGAAAAAGGCGCTGTTCAGCCGCATCGCCGAGCTGCTGGTCGAAAGCCCCGGCCTGCGGCCCGAGGACGTGTTCGTCAACCTGGTCGAGGTGGACAAGGAGAACTGGTCCATGGGCCACGGGCTCGCGCAATACGCAACTTAAGACACGCGGATCGGCGCAACACCCACAGCGGCGCGCTCAGGCCGGCGCCGCCAGCGCCGCCACGAATTGCTGGCCCACGGCGGTGATGATCTCGGCGCGCGCCGCCGTGCGCAGCTGCACCAGGGCGATCTGGCGGCTCTCGGCGGTCTGGGCAAGGGGCAGCACGCGCAGGCGCGGGTCGCCCTCCCAGCCATGCCGCGCCAGATTGGGCAGCATGGCCACGCCCATGCCGTCGCGCACCAGCTCCACGATGGTCTCGATGGAGTTGAGCTCCAGGAACTCCTGGGGCTTGGCGCGCAGGCGGCGCAGCGTGCGCTCCACCAGCTCGCCCGTGTGCTCGGTGCGGTCGAAGCGGATGAAGGGATAGCGCTCCACCATGTCGGCGGGCGCCGCGGGCCGGGCAGCGCGCGGCGCCAGCAGCACCATGGGCTCGGCATACAGCGGTGTCCAGACCAGCGAGGGGCGCTTGATGGCCGGGTTGTAGACCACCACGGCCGCATCCAGCTCATGGTTCTCCACCTGGGCGATCAGCCGGTTGGACTTGCCCGAGACCACATGCAAGTCCACCGCCGGATGGTGGCGCTTGAGCTCCAGCGTGGCGCGCACCAGCTGGCTCAGCGCCGAGACGATGGAGCCGAACTGCACGGTGCCGGCCAGCGGTGCGTCGGCCCGCGTGCCGTGCTTGGCCTGCTCGTACAGCGCCACCAGCTGGGTGGCAATGGGCACCAGCGCCCGGCCCTGCTCGTTGAGCGTGACCAGCTTGCCCTGGCGCGCGAACAGCTTGCGCTTGAGGTCGTTTTCCAGCGTGCGCATCTGCAGCCCCACGGCCACCTGGGTCAGCGCCACGCGCTGGCCTGCCGCAGTGAAGGAGCCCTCGGCCGCCACGGCGAGGAAAGTGCGAAGAATGCGCAGGCTTGGCATAAAAGATTTACTTTCAAGATTCGTAAGAAATTCCAGCTTTCACCAAACAGTTTCTATCATCAAAATCGCTGGCAACCGATAGCCGATCGTCCTGATCACACCCTCCCACTTCCCGGATTTCTGGAGATCTCCATGCCTGCACCCGTGTCCCGCCGCCTGCTCGTCTGCTGCGCCGCCCTGTTGACCTGCGCCACGCCCGGCTGGGCCGCGCCCGCCGCCGATGCCTGGCCCTCGCAGCCGCTGAAGATCATGGTGGGCTTTGCCGCCGGCGGCGCCAACGACATCGTGGCCCGCATCCTGGCCAAGGAGCTGCAGCAGCGCCTGGGCCAGAGCGTGGTGGTGGAGAACCGCGGCGGCGCGGGCGGCCTGATCGCCAGCGAAGTGGTTGCCAAGGCGCCCAAGAACGGCTACACGCTGCTGCTGGGCTCCATCGGCAGCAACACCGTGGCGCCCGTGCTGGCCAAGAAGCTGTCGTTCGACCCGCGCAAGGACCTGGAGCCCATCACCCTGGTGGCCGAATCCGGCAACGCGCTGCTGGTGAACGCCGCCCTGCCCTACAAGACGGTGCAGGAAATGATCGAGGCCGCGCGCAAGGCGCCGGGCAGCATCAACTACGCATCGTCGGGCAACGGCTCCACCCTGCACCTGGCCGGCGCGCTGTTCGCGCAGCAGGCCGGCGTGAACCTGGTGCACGTGCCCTACCGCGGCAACGGCCCGGCCATCACCGATGTGTCGGGCGGCCAGGTGCAGGCCATTTTCTCGGGCATTCCGCCCGCCATCACCTCGGCCAAGACCGGCCAGACCCGCATCCTGGCCGTGACCACGAAGCAGCGCGTCAAGAACCTGCCCAACGTGCCCACCGTCGCCGAGGCCGGCCTGCCAGGCTATGCCTTCACGTCCTGGTACGGCCTGTTCACCACGGGCGGCACGGACCCGGCCATCGTCGAGCGGCTGGCCCAGGAAGTGCGCAAGATCATGGAGCGCCCCGAAGTGCAGGCCCAGTTCGAGGCCCAGGGTCTGGACCCCGAGACCAGCGACCCCAAGTCCTTCAAGCAGCAGATCGACCGCGAGCTGACGCGCTGGAGCCGCGACGTGAAGACCATGGGCATCACCGCCGACTGAGGCAGGTTCTTTCATGCACGCCTCTTCCTCTCCCTTCACTCCCGGCAATCCCTACGACTCCAGGCGGGTGCCCGTGTTCGCGCGCAATGCCGTGTCCACCTCCCACCCGCTGGCGGCGCAGGCCGGCCTGCGCATGCTGTGGGCAGGCGGCAACGCGGTGGACGCGGCCATTGCGGCGGCGGCGGCCATGACCATCGTCGAGCCGGTGAGCAACGGCCTGGGCTCGGACGCCTTCTGCATCCTCTGGGATGGCAAGGAGCTGCACGGGCTCAACGCCAGCGGCCGCGCACCGCAGGGCTGGGCGCCCGAGTACTTCCACCAGCGCTATGGTCGCCAGGACAAGCCGCCACGCCGGGGCGTGGACTCCATCACCGTGCCGGGCGCCGTCAGCGCCTGGGTGGCCCTGCACGAGCGCTTCGGCAAGCTGCCCTTTGACGCGCTGATGGAGCCGGCCGCCGAGATCGCCGAGCGCGGCTACCTGGTGCCGCCCGTGGTCCAGCAGAAATGGGCCGCAGGCGCGCCCGAGCTGCAATCGCAGCCGGGGTTCAGGGAAAGCTTCCTGCCCCGGGGCCGCGCGCCGGAAGTGGGCGAGCTGTTCCGCTTTCCCGCCGCAGCGCGCGCCCTGCGCGCCATTGGCGCCACGCGCGGCAAGGCCTTCTATGAAGGCGAGATTGCCCGGGCCGTGACCTCGTTCGTGCAGCAGCACGGCGGCTGCCTGGGCATGGCCGACATGGCCGCGCACGAGGTGCAATGGGTGCAGCCGCTGGCCAAGGACTACCGCGGCCACACGCTGCACGAGATCCCGCCGGGCGGGCAAGGCATTGCCGCGCAGATTGCGCTGGGCATTCTGTCCAACTTCGACCTGGCCAGCCTGCCCGTGGATGGCGTGGCCTCCCAGCATCTGCAGATCGAGGCCATGAAGCTGGCCTTTGCCGACATCTACCGCTACGTGGCCGACGCGGACATGGAGGTGACGCCCGCACAGATGCTCGACGACGCCTACCTGGCCTCGCGCGCCAGGCTCATCGATCCGCGCCGTGCGCAGGACTTCAAGGCCGGCAACCCCGTGCGCGGCGGCACCATCTACCTGACGGCAGCCGACGAGAACGGCATGATGGTCAGCTTCATCCAGAGCAACTTCTCGGGCTTTGGCTCGGGCGTGGTGGAGCCGACCTTCGGCATCAGCCTGCAAAACCGCGGCCACGGCTTCGGCACCGACCCCCAGCACCCCAACCGCGCCAACCTGGTGGGCCCGGGCAAGCGCCCCTTCCACACCATCATTCCGGCCTTCCTGACCCGCGACGGCCAGCCCGTGATGAGCTTCGGCGTCATGGGCGGCAACATGCAGCCCCAGGGCCACATGCAGACTGTGGTGCGCATGCTGGACTACCGCCAGTCGCCCCAGGCGGCCTGCGATGCGCCGCGCTGGCGCGTCAACGAAGGCCTGGCCATCAACGTGGAAGGCGGCATGGACCCGTCCACCATCGCCGGCCTGCAGGCGCTGGGCCACCAGGTGGAGGTCATCCACGACCCCTACCAGGACTTCGGCGCCGGCCAGTTCATCTGGCGCATGGGCGATCCCGCCGTGGAGGGCTACCAGATCGCCAGCGACCCGCGCCGCGACGGGCTGGCGGCCGGGTTCTGAAGCGTGCTCCAACCCGCCTGTGGCTACTCCGCGCGCAGGCGCCCCTGGCGGGTCAGCCGCGCCGCCAGTGCGGCCTCTTCGCTGACCAGGCGCTGCAGCACGGCCGCGCTGGCCGGGAAGGGCTCGCTGCCCAGTTCGCGGATCAGGCGGCTGAACTCCGGGTCGGCCACAGACTGGGAGATCCAGCCATACAGGCTGTCCACGCTGGCCGTGGGCACGCCCTTGGGCGCGAACACACCCACGAAGGTGGTGGCATCGAACACCGGCAGGCCCAGCTGGGCCAGGTCGGGCACATCGGCCAGCCCGCCCCCGGCGCGCGGCCCCAGCACGAGCAGCGCGCGCAGGGCGCCGCTCTTGATATGCGGCGTGGAGCTGGTGATCTGGTCCACCACGGCATCAATCTGCCCGCCGATCAGATCGACCAGGGCCGGCCCCGATCCCTTGTAGGGCACGGGATTGACGCGCACCTTCACCGCATCTTCCAGCTGCAGCACAGCCAGGTGATTGGGCGAGCCCGGGCCGGCATGGCCCACGGTCACGCTGCCATCCCGGCCTTCATCGCCTTGATGAAATCGGCAGCGGTCTTGAAGCGCGCGTCATTGGCGCGCACCACCACGACCACGGGCGTGCGGCTGACCACGGCAATGGGCGCAAAGCTGTCGGCGCGGTAGGGCAGCTTGATCATCTCGGGCAAGGTGCCCAACTGGCCCGGCGTGGCCACCAGCAGCGTATGCCCGTCCGGCTCGGCGCGCGCCACCCAGCCCGAGCCCACGGCACCACCGCCGCCCGCACGGTTGTCCACGATCACGGACTGCCCCGCATGCCGGGCCAGCGGAATGCCCAGCGTGCGGGCCACGATGTCCACGTTGCCGCCCGGCGCAAAGGGCACGACCAGCGTGAGCGGCTTGGCGGGAAATGCGCGCGCCTGCACTGCCGATGTAGCCGATGCCGCAGCCAGCGCCGCGAAAGATACCGCCGTGCGGATAAAGCCTCTGCGGCCCGATGTGATTCGATTCATTTTCTCTGTCTCCTGCTATTTGAAAATCAATGACCCCAATACAGGCGCGCGGGGTTATCGACCAATACCGTGTGCCTGTATTCCTCTGGAACCCAATCCATCAATGCCTGCGCCAATTCGCCAACAGAATTCGAACGGGCCTTTATTCCGGGATGCGGCCAGTCCGACCCCCATACGATCCGGTGCGGATTGGCCTGCACCAGGGCATGTGCAATGGGAGTCACGGCCGGATCCACGGCCGATGCCGTTGCCGATATCCGGTAGGCGCCCGAGAACTTCACCCAGGCCCGCCCTTCCTTCATCAGCGCCTGCAGGTTGCAGCTGCCCGGCCCGCCGGCGCCCAGCTGGCGCGACGGGTGGCCGAAGTGATCCACCACCACGGCCACGCCCATGTCGGCCACGCGCTGCGCCAGGCCAGGGTCGTCATCCACGTTCACCAGCAATTGCACATGCCAGCCCAGGCCCCGGATGCGGTCGGCCACGGCCTGCAGGCTGGAGACGGAGACCCCGCCCGGAAACAGCGCATTGCACCGTGCGCCGCGCACGCCCAGGGCGTGCAGCGCTTCGATCTCCGCCTCCGGCGTGTCCTCGTAGATCACGGCCACGCCACGCATGCGGCCCGCTTCGGCATGGCGCAGCGTCTGCTTGAGAAGGCCGTGGTCGCGGCCATACACGCTGGGCTGGACCAGAACGCAGCGGGCCACGCCCAATGGGCGAAAGGCTTTCCAATAATCGTCCATGGACGCGACGGCCGGTGTATAGGCGCGTTCCGCAATCAACGGAAAATCATCGAAACGACCAAATACATGGAAATGGGTATCGCAGGAATTTTCTGGAAACAGATATTGTTCCGCTGGATTTTCTGCTGCGTCGCAATCAACGGCACAGCGGTTGAAACTGGGTGAATTCATGGGCATTCATTTCAAAGCTGATGCATTGTCGTGAGGCACGTAAAATTCAGTCAAGCTCATCTTTGTCATCATCAAAATGAACAGCATTCAACATGCAGACGGCACGCCCCGGGCCCCGGTCAACCTGCGCAGCATCGACCTCAACCTGCTGGTGATCTTCGAGGCCCTGGTGGAGGAACGCAGCGTGGGCAAGGCCGCCGCGCGGCTGGGCATCACCTCCTCGGCCGTCAGCCATGCGCTGCGCCGGCTGCGCACCCAGTTCAACGATCCGCTGCTGCTGCGCACGGCCGAAGGCATGTCGCCCACGCCCGAGGCCGTGCGCCTGGCGCGCAGCTTCCGCAAGGCCTTCAGCGAGATCGAAAGCGCCATCGAAGTCAGCAAGGGCTTCGATCCGGCCACGGCGCGGCGCAATTTCCACCTGCGCCTGTCCGACTACGTGGGCGTGCTGCTGCTCCCGCAGCTGTGCATCCATCTGCGTACGGTGGCGCCGGGCATCAGCCTGTCGGTGCAGTCCTTCGACGGCCGCCAGCCCTCGGACCGCGTCGAGTACGAAGGCGTGGAAATCCGCCTTTCCGTCTCGCGCGGTCGCTCGGTGCTGTCGGCGTCACGGCGCCTGCTGGACGACCAGTGGATGGTGCTGATGCGCAAGGACCATCCGGCCGCCGCCTCCCCGCTCACGCTGGAAAAATACCTGGAGCAGGGCCACCTGAAGGTCACGGGCGTGGGCAGCAGCATCGTGGACGAACTCCTGGCCGAGCGCGGGCTGGCGCGGCGCGTGATGTTCCAGGTGCCCACCTGGCTGGGCATGGTGCCCGTCATCGAATCCACCGACCTGGTGGCCGCCATGCCCGCGCACTGGATGCACAGCGTGCTGTCCGGCTCCAACTGCGTGGCGCGCCCCATGCCCCTGCCCGAGCTGGCCCTGTCCATCGACGCCGTCTGGCATCCGCGCAACGACCATGACGCGGGGCACAAATGGTTCAGGGAGCTGATCCACCAGATCTTCCAGGAGGCGTACAGCAAGTCACAGTGCGGATATATACTTTGATACATACCAGCAGGAGGAATCACCGTGACGCAGACTGCCAAGCTTTTCACCACCGGTCGCAGCCAGGCCGTGCGCCTTCCCTATGAATTCCGGTTCGAGGAAAAAGAGGTCTACATACGTCGCGACCCCGTCACGGGCGACGTGATCCTGTCGCGCCGTCCCGACTCATGGCAAGAGTTCTTTGCGCTCGACGCCACCACCGACGTGCCGGCCGATTTCATGGACACCGCTGACCGAGCGCAGCCAGAGTCAGGCCGCGATCCGTTTGCCGACGAAGGCAGTACGCGATGACACGCTACCTGCTGGACACCAACATCGCCAGCCACATCATCAAAGGCGATATCCCTGCCGTGCGCGAACAGCTGGTTCGCGTACCCATGCACCAGATCGCAGTGTCGGCGGTCACGCAGGCCGAACTGATGTACGGGGTCGCCAAGCGCGGCCACCCTGCCGGGCTGTCGCTGCGGGTGACAGGGTTCCTGGCCCGCGTCGAGGTGCTGCCCTGGACGGCCCAGGTGGCCGATGCCTACGGCCACCTGCGCGCCGCTTGCGAGGCGGCCGGCATCACGCTGGCCTCCATGGACATGATGATTGCCGCGCACGCCCTGCTCCTGCAGCAGCAGGCCGCGCAGGCCGGCGAGCGCTCGGTGCTGGTCACAAGAGACCGGGTGTTCAGCCGCATTCCCGAACCCGGACTGGCCATCGCGGACTGGACGACCGGCCCGGCTGGCTGAATCGGCGCTTAACCCAGCCCTCATGCTTTTCGGTGAAGATGCGGTCTTTCCGCCGCACAAGCCATGACACCAGAACAACACACTCCAGCGCTGCAGCGCCGCAACCTCGGCCTGCTCGTGGCCGCGCAATCGCTGGGGGGCGCGTCGCCACCCATCATCATTTCGCTGGGCGGCCTGGTCGGCCAGCAGCTGTCCACCAATCCCACGGCCACCACGCTGCCGGTCAGCATCTACCAGCTGGGCCTGGCGCTGTCCACGCTGCCTGCGGCCTGGCTGATGCAGCGCATGGGGCGGCGCACGGCCTATGTGCTGGGCGCCATCCTGGGCGTGGTCTCGGGCGTGATCGCGGCCCAGGGCATTGCGCACTCCGATTTCGTGACCTTCTGCATCGGCACGGCGCTGGCGGGCTTTTACGCGGCCTGCGTGCAGAGCTACCGCTTCGCGGCCACCGACGCCATGACCGCCCCCGCCGAGCAGGCGCGCGCCATCTCGCGCGTGATGATCGGCGGGCTGATCGCGGCCATCATCGGCCCGCAGGTGGTGATCTGGACGCGCGACGCCCTGCCCATGACGCCGTTCGCCGGCAGCTTCTACAGCCAGGCCGTGCTCGCCCTGCTGGCCCTGCCGCTGCTGCTGGGCCTGAAGCTGCCGCCGCCCCAGGCCCGCGCCGTGGCGGGCGAGGCCCGGCCGCTGGCCGAGATTGCGCGCACGCCGCAGTTCATCGTGGCGGCTTCGGCCGGCGTGGTCAGCTACGGCCTCATGGCCTTTCTGATGACGGCCGCGCCCATGGCCATGGTGGGCTGCGGCCACACGGTGGGCGAGGCGGCGCTGGGCATCCAGTGGCATGTGCTGGCCATGTTCGCGCCCAGCTTCGTCACGGGCCGGCTGATCGCGCGCTTCGGCAAGCGCCGCATCACGGCGCTGGGGCCGGTGATGATCGCCGCCTCGGCCCTGATGGCGCTGATGGGGCTGGAGCTGCTGCACTTCTGGGGCTCCCTGGTGCTGCTGGGCGTGGGCTGGAACTTCGGCTTCATCGGCGCCACCGCCATGGTCACCGAGTGCTACCGGCCCGCAGAGCGCGCCAAGGTGCAGGCGCTCAACGATTTCCTGGTCTTCGGCACCGTGGCCGTGGCCTCGTTCGGCTCGGGCCAGCTGCTGCACACGGCCGGCTGGGACGGCATCAACACCTGGCTGCTGCCCATCGTGGGCGTGGTGCTGCTGATGCTGGCCATGCAGGGACGGGGTCGCGGCGCGGGCGCGCCGGCCTGAAGCCCCGACCGGTCAATCGCCAGGGTCCGCACGGCGGCTGCCCAGCCAGAGCACGGCCACCCAGCCCAGCAGCGCCAGGGCCAGCAGCACGGACAGATGCCATAGCGCCGCCTCCAGTGGCGCGCCGGCCTGGTTCAGTCGCAGCGAGGCCTGGATGGCGGCCGTGCTGGGCGACAGCCAGCGCAGCGCCTGCAGCAGTTGCGGCAGGGCCTCGGCCGGCCAGCTGAAGCCGCCGACGAAGGCCAGCGGGATGGAGGTGAACAGCACCACCTGCATGGCACGCTCGCGGTTGGCCAGCCACCAGCCCAGCAGCGCCGCCGCTCCCGCCACGGCCGGGACGAAGACGGCCAGCAGCGCCAGCGCGCCCCAGGGATTGCCGCCGCGCGGATAGTCGTGCCAGACAAAGATCCAGCCGAAGTAATACAGGCTCGAGAGCCAGCCCAGCGTGCACAGCGCCAGCAGCCGCGCCAGCCAGGTGCGTGCCGGCGCCCTGTCCAATCCCTGCTCGCGCCAGGTTCCCACCAGCAGCGCGCCGCCCATGAGCAGCGTCTGCTGCAGGATGATGATGGCCACGGCGGCGACGACGAAGCTGCCGTAGCCTTCCGTCGGATTGAACAGGGCCTGCATCTGCAGGTTGACGGGCGAGCGGCTGGCCTGGGCCTGCAGTGCGCTCTGTCCGCCGGCCGTCAGCCGCCGCAGCTCCACGCCTGCCGAGACCGTGCCGAAGGCTTCGGCAAAGCCGTACTGCACCTGCTTGGCGGCCAGCGGGTAGGCACCGTTGGCATAGACGGGGACCACGGCCTCTTCGCTGCGCACCACGCGGCGCTTGAGGTCGCGCGGCAGCAGCGCGTAGCCCATGACGCGGCCATCCAGCAGGGCCTGCTGCGCCTGGGCCTCGTCGCCCGTGACCAGAGCGACTTCGATGCGCGGGCTGGCCTGGGCAAAGCGCATCATCTGGCGTGCCAGCCCGCTGCCGTCGTGCTGCACCACGGCCACGGGCACGCGCTGCACCACCTCCTGCCCATAGAACCAGGGATAGAAGAAGCCGTAGAGCACGGGCGCGCCCACCAGCAGCATGAGCACGCCCACGTCGCCGAACACGGCACGCAGGGCGTTGAGGAAGTCATGCGCAAAGCCCCTGGCCATCTCAGCGCCCTCCCCATTTGTCGGGGCGGGAAAGGCCGCGCGCCAGGCCTGCCGTGGCCAGCAGCAGCAACACCAGCGCGGCCAGCAATAGCCCGGCCACCACGGGCAGGCTCTGCACGATGGGCGCGCCCATCTGCAACTGCTCTATCTGCAGCCGCGCATAGTGGGTATAGGGCATGGACAGGGCCCAGGCACGTGCCGAATCCGGCATGGCCAGCAGCGGAAAACCCACGCCGCTGAACGCAAAGGCCGGCGCCGACAGCAGGCCCGCGCCCGAAAGCGCCGTGCGCAGCGACAGCGTGAGCGCCGCCAGCAGCGCCCCGGCCGCCAGGCTCACGGCGATCAGCAGCAGCAGGGCCAGCGCCACCCAGGCCAGGCTGGCAGCGCCCTGCCCCGGATGCCAGCCCCGTCCGGCCGTGAGCCACAGCATGGCCAGCGTACCGCCCAGGCCCAGGCTGGCCCAGGACAGCGCCAGCTTGCCCGCCAAGGCGCCCGCAATGGCGCTCCAGCCGGGCTTTGCCGGGCCCGCAGCCTCGGCCATCCACTGGCCCAGCGTGCGGTCGCGCAGCTCGCGCCCCACGGACCAGGCGCCGGCCGTCATGCCCAGGATGTGCAGCAGCGCGGGAATCAGCGCCGCCGCCAGGAACTGCTCGTAATTGGTGGAGATGTTGAACAGCGACACCAGGTTGGTGCGTATGGGCTCCATGCGCACGCGCAGCGCCTGGGCCGGGTCGCCGCGCTTGGCACGGGCCTGCATTTCCACGCCGGCCGACAGCGTTCCCACCACCTGGCGCAGGTCGCGCTGGATCAGGCTGGAATGCGTGGCCAGCTGGGCGTTGTGCATGAGCACCACGTCGGCCCCCTGGCCCCGCTTGATGTCGCGCGCAAAGCCGGGCGGGATCTGCACCACGGCGTAGGCATTCATGGACTGCAGCGCCCATTGCGCCTCGGAGGCATTGAGCGCCTGCGACTGCACGGCCAGGCCCGGCGTGGCGTCCAGCATGCGCACCAGCTGGCGCGACAGGGCGCTGTGGTCCTGGTCCCAGACGGCGACGGGCAGGCGCTGGACCAGGCCTGCCGAGAAGATCCAGACCATGAGCAGCAGCGCCAGCAGCGGCACCCAGCTGACCATGGCCAGGTCCCAGGGCCGTCCGCGCAGCAGACGCCATTCGCGCCGCAGGCTGGCGGCAAAGGCCGTGGGCGGGTTCGCGCTCACTGCCGCCGGCCGCTCAACGGCCGCCTTCCACGACCACGCTCATGCCGGGCCGCGCGCCTGCAATGGGCTGCTGCGGCCGCGCGCGGACCTCGAAGGTGCGCGCATCGAAGCCCTGGCCGGCGCGCGTGGCGCGCCAGGTGGCGAAGTCGGGCAGCACCCCCAGGTAGTAGACCTCGAAGCCGGCCTCGCGGTTGTCCAGGCCCGGCAGGCGGCCGGTGAAGCGGCTGCCCTGGGCAAAGCGTGCAAGCTGGTCCTCGCGCACATTGAGCACCACCCACTGGTCGGCCAGGTCCACCACGGTGACCACGGCCACGCCCTGCGGGGACAGCTCGCCCTGGCGGGCCAGCACCTGGACCACCTCGCCGCCCACGGGGCTGCGCAGCTCGGTCTCGGCACGCGCGGCCTCCACCTCGGCGACCACGCCCTGCACCTGGCGTGCCTGGGCCTGGGCGGCACTGCGATCCTCCTGGCGCGCGCCCGAAGCCGCCATTTCATATTGCGCGCGCGCAGCCAGCGCCTGGTCGCGCGAGGCGCGCCAGTTGGCATCGGCTTCATCGCGCTTCTGGGCCGCAACCAGTCCCTGGTCGAACAGGCTTTGCACGCGGCGCAGCGAGGTCTGGGCCAGGTCGGCGGCCGTCTGGGCGCGCTGCCAGTTCAAGCGCGCCATCTGCACTTCCTGCGGGCGGGCGCCGGCCTGCGCCTTGTCGGCCTGGGCCTGGGCGGCATCGCGCGCGGCCTCGGCCTGGGCCAGCTTGGCGCGCACCTCGGGGCTGTCCATCTCCACCAGCAGATCGCCGGGCTGGATCTTCTGGCCTTCGGTGACCCGCACCTTGGCGATGCGCGCCGTGACCTTGGGCGCGATGTCGGTCTCGCGTGCCTCCATCTGGCCCTGGAAATACAGGGGGGCGGGCTGCGCCGCACGCCAAAAGCCCCAGGCCACGAGCAGCAGCACGGCCAGCACGATGGCCAGGGCCAGCCAGGGGCGCCTGCGCCCCGGCGGCACGGGCGCGGGGCCGGGTGCTTCGGTGGCGCTGCGGGGATGGTCGGGCGTGGCTGTGCTCATGGTGCGTCGGGTGGGATCTGTATGTCGGCCTGGGCCATGAATCGGTCGAATTCCTCGCTCTGGCCCGTGCTCTCCAGCAGTGCGGCCAGGGCCTGCACATACTGGTTGGCCAGTTCGGCACGCTGGGTCTGGACCTTGGCGAGATTGAGGCTGGCATCGATCAGGTCCAGCGTGGTGCTGGTGCCTTCCCGCAGGCCGGCCTCGCGCAGCCGCAGCAGCTCGCGCGCAAGATCCTCCTGGGCCTGCTGGGCCTGGTACTGGCGGCGTGCCTGCTCCACGCCCAGCCAGTTCTTCTCGACCAGCAGCGCGATGTCGCTGAGCGCCTGGGCTTGGGTCAGCTCGGCCTGCTCTATCTTGCGCTGCGAGGAGGCGGCCAGCGCATCGCGGTCGATGCTGTCCCACAGCGTCCAGCGCACGGCCACGCCTGCCACCCAGTTGGGCTTGCCGCTGGTGTTGACCTCGCGCGAACCGAAGGCCAGCAGCTGCGGCCGGCGCAGCGCCTCCTGGGCCTCGTGCAGGGACTCGGCCTGGCGCTTCTTGGCCTGGACCTTGTCCAGACCCGGATGGTGCGACTGGGCCGCGGTGACGAAGCCGTCCAGCGGCGGCAAAGGCCGGCTGCTGACGAACAGCGGCGTGCTGGGCAGCACCTGCCGCTGCGCCTTGACCGTGCGCGCCAGCGCCGCTGCGGCCAGGTCTGCGTCGTCGCGCGATTTGCGCGCCTGCTGCTCGGCGTCGGCCAGCGCGGCACGGGCCTGCAGGCGCTCCAGCCGGGAGATCACGCCCGCCTTGAGCATGCTTTGCGCGGCCGCGTCATGCACGCGCACGCCTTCAAGCGCACGCTCGCGCAGCCGTGCGGCCCGCTCGGCCAGCTGGGCGCCGAAGTAGCGCTGCACCAGCAGCGAATGCAGGGCGTGGCTGCTGCTGGCGGCATCGGCCAGGGCTTCGTCGGTGGCAGCGTCCAGGCCACTGCGCACCGCATCGGACAGGCCGCCCAGGTACAGCGGCCAGACCAGGGACAGGCTGGCCGAGGCATTCGTGCTCTTGCGCTGCAAGGCATAGGAGGTGGGCAGTTGCGGCAGCGAGGGAATGGCCGGCCCCACCGAGGGCGGCAGCTGGCCGAGGACGCCGTCCAGGGTGCGCCGCGCAGGATCGAGATCGATGTCGGCATTGGCCGAATAGCGGTAGCCCAGGCCCGTGATGGCCACGGAAGGCCCGCCCAGCCCCTGCGTACCCTGGCGTCTGAGCCGCGCGCTTTCGACGGCCTTGGCCGAGGCGGCCAGTTGGTCGGAGCCCTGCAGCAGCGCCTGGCGGGCCTGCACGAAGCTCATCGCGGCGGCAGCCTGGGAGGCCGGAGCCTCCCCTGCAGCCTGGGCCGCCCCTGCGACCATGCCCAGCGCCGCCAGCCACGGCACAAGGCGCGCGGGCCGCGCAAGCAACGGAAAAAACATGGAAGCGCTCAATGGCATGAATGGGGGCGCCTTGCGTGGTTCACCGATGGTGGCGAAGCTTACACGGGCTTGCAGGCGGGCTACCGTCGGACAAGGTCCTGTGCCTTGTGCCCCCGGCACTGTGCAGCAGGGTCGATTTGCCTGGCGTTCCATCCCATTTCTGTGCGCAGGTGCCGCGCCATGCCGCTACACTGGCGCCTGCCTGCGCGAGCATGTCCTGGCGGACCTGTCCGCAGGCCTTTTTTTTCTGCCCGGCATCGGCCCGATGCCCCGACTGACCACCATGTCCACCGTCTTCAACTTCACCTTCGTCCCCTGGTTCCGGTCCGTGGCTCCCTATATCCACAAGTTCCGACACCAGACCTTTGTGGTGGGACTGACGGGCGAGGCCATCGCATCGGGCAAGCTCAGCTCCATCGTCCAGGACCTGGCCATGATCCAGGCCATGGGCGTGAAGATCGTGCTGGTCCATGGCTTCCGTCCCCAGGTCAACGAACAACTGGCCGCCAAGGGTCATGAGGCCCAGTACTCGCGCGGCGTGCGCATCACTGACTCCGTGGCGCTGGACTGCGCCCAGGAAGCCGCCGGCCAGCTGCGCTACGAGATCGAGGCAGCCTTCAGCCAGGGCCTGCCCAATACGCCCATGGCCGGCGCGCGGGTGCGGGTGATCTCGGGCAACTTCCTCACGGCCCGGCCCGTGGGCATCGTGGACGGCGTGGATTTCAAGCATTCGGGCCTGGTGCGCAAGGTCGATGTCAGCGGCATCCGCAGCGCCCTGGACATGGATGCCATGGTGCTGATGTCGCCCTTCGGCTTCTCGCCCACCGGCGAGGCCTTCAACCTGAGCATGGAAGAGGTGGCCACGCGCGTGGCCATCGAGCTGAAGGCCGACAAGCTGATCTTCATGACCGAGGTGCCGGGCATCCGCATGGACCCCACGGGCCCGGCCGATGAGACCAACCCCATCGACACCGAGCTGCCGCTGGCCACGGCCCGCCGCATGCTGGCCGAGCTGCCCACGCCCGAGCAGCCCACGGACACGGGCTTTTACCTGCAGCACTGCGTGCATGCCTGCGAGCACGGCGTGGAGCGCAGCCACATCCTGCCCTTCGCCATCGACGGCGCGCTGCTGCTGGAGATCTATGTGCACGACGGCATCGGCACCATGATCATCGACGAGAAGCTGGAAGAGCTGCGCGAGGCCACGCCCGACGACGTGGCCGGCATCATCCAGCTGATCGAGCCCTTCGAGAAGGACGGCACCCTGGTCAAGCGCAGCCGCACCGAGATCGAGCGCGACATCGCCCACTACACCATCATCGAACACGATGGCGTGATCTTCGGCTGCGCCGCGCTCTACCCCTATCCCAGCGCCAGGACGGCCGAGATGGCGGCCGTCACCGTCTCGCCCAAGAGCCAGGGCACGGGCGATGGCGAGAAGCTGCTCAAGCGCATAGAGCAGCGCGCCAAGGCCCAGGGCCTGGACAGCCTGTTCGTGCTGACCACGCGCACCATGCACTGGTTCATCAAGCGCGGCTTCCAGCCCGTGGACCCCGACTGGCTGCCCGAGGCGCGCAAGGCCAAGTACAACTGGGACCGCAAAAGTCAGGTCCTGGTCAAGAAGTTGTAACCCCCTGAGGCGCTGTGCGCCTTCCCCCTCGCGAGGGGGGCATACGGGCGACCGGCGACACCCTCGGTGCGGGGGCGGCGCGGCCGGCCCAGGCCCTTCCTCGGTGTCTCTCGTCTTCAGGCAGCGCCAATTTTTTGAAATCGCCCAAATCAAGCGACATGGTGGCGCAACTTAGCCTTGCACTGCTGCCTGCCAGCGTGCGGCCGCCTTGCCGGCCGCTGCCAGCGCCGCATCGCGCTGCGGCGCGTCGGCCGGGCATTCGGTGAGGTAGCCCGTCACCAGCAGCGGTGCGCTTTGCGGCGTGGGCCAGGCGATGACGGCATCGTTGGCCGTGCCGCGATCGCCGGTGCCCGTCTTGCCACCCACACGCCAGCCGGCCGGCATGCCCGCGCGCAGGCGCTTGTCGCCCGTGCGGCTGGCCACCAGCCACTGCTGCAGCAGCGCGCGGCCATGG
Organism: Delftia tsuruhatensis NBRC 16741; assembly: GCF_001571325.1. Lineage (GTDB taxonomy): Bacteria > Pseudomonadota > Gammaproteobacteria > Burkholderiales > Burkholderiaceae_C > Comamonas > Comamonas tsuruhatensis. The sequence continues at coordinate 218,358 of NZ_BCTO01000022.1, read as the reverse complement.
CCGTCCAGCACCGATCCCAGCAGCAGGCGCTGCATGCTTTGCACCATGGCCAGGGGCGTGGTGGTGTCGCGCTCGTCGCCGGGCAGGCCTTCGTTGAGCTCGGGCTCCATGCGGTCCAGGCGCGTGGTCTCGTCGCCGCTGGCGCGCAGCCACTGCGTCAGCGCCTGCGGGCCGCCGCTGGCGTCCAGCAGCAGGTTGGCGGCCGTGTTGTCGCTGAGCACCACGGCGGCCTCGCACAGCTCGGAGATGGTCATGCCGCCGCCATCGCCGGCACGCGGGCCGCTGGCCGGCGAGTAGGGAACCAGCCGGGAGCTGGCGTAGTGCACGCGGCGCGACAGGCGCTCATCGCCCTGCTGCACGCGGTCCAGCACCTGGGCGGCCAGCAGCAGCTTGAAGGTGCTGCACATGACAAAGCGCTCGTCGCCGCGGTGGTCCACGCTGGCGCCCGACTCCGCCTCCAGCACGGCCACGCCGAGCCGGCCGCCCACACTTTTCTCGATGCGCGCCAGCTCGGTCCTGAAGGCCTGGTCGGCAGCCCCCTGTTTTTTTGATGGCAGGGCGCAGCCTGCCAGCCCGGCCGCCATCCAGGCGGCCGCGCCGCCCGTCATCAGAAAATCGCGTCTTTGCATTGTTTTTCCTTTTCAGTTGCAGATCGACAAACGCAACGATAGCGCCGCGCCCAATCTGCGACCAGCGTGAATAATTGGCAGCATCCCTTAGAAAAACTATTGGCTCACCATGCAACTGCCCCTCAATGCCCTGCGCATGTTCGACGCGGCCGCGCGCCATCTCAACCTGACGCGGGCGGCCGACGAGCTGTGCGTGACCCAGGCCGCCGTCAGCCAGCACATCCGCAACCTGGAGGAGCGCCTGGGCAAGCCGCTGTTCCGGCGCCTGCCGCGCGGCCTGGCGCTGACCGACGAAGGCCATGCGCTGTGGCCTGCCGTGGCCGAGAGCTTTGCGCGCATAGAGCATTCGCTGCAGCAGGTGGCCGAGCCACGCCCGCGCGAGGTCCTCACCGTGGGCGTGGTCGGCACCTTCGCCATCGGCTGGCTGATTCCCAGGCTGGGCCAGTTCCAGCAGCAGCACCCCTACATCGACCTGCGACTGCTCACGCACAACAACCGCGTGGACCTGGCCGGCGAAGGGCTGGATGCGGCCGTGCGCTTCGGCGACGGCGCCTGGCAGGGCACGCGCGCCGAGCTGCTGCTGCGCGCGCCGCTGACGCCCATGTGCACCCCGGCCCTGGCCCAGCGCCTGCGCCAGCCGGCCGACCTGGCCGGGCAGACGCTGCTGCGCTCGTACCGCCTGCAGGAGTGGGAGAGCTGGTTTGCCACGCTGGACCAGAGCGCGCCGCTGGCGCGCGGGGCCATGTTCGACTCCTCGCTGACGCTGGCCGAGGCGGCCGCCCAGGGCGCGGGCGTGGCCCTGCTGCCGGCGCGCATGTTCCAGCACCTGCTGCAGCAGGGCCGGCTGGTGCGCCCCTTCGAGCAGGAGGTGGACACGGGCGCCTACTGGCTGACCCACCTGCGCTCGCGCGCACCCAGTGCGGCGCTCAAGACCTTCAGGCAATGGCTGCTGGCGCAGTTGCAATAGCCACGGACGCCCGCGGCAAGACCCGCAGGCCGCCCGACTTTGGCCCCGGCGCTATCATCTGCCGCTTTTGGCCCCTAGCCCCGTTCCCGCTCCATGACCCAGACCCTGCCGGTTCTCTACTCGTTTCGCCGCTGCCCCTACGCCATCCGCGCCCGCCTGGCGCTGGCCCATGCCGGCCTGGCCTGCGAGCTGCGCGAAATCAACCTGCGCAACAAGCCGCAGGCGCTGCTCGACGCTTCGCCCAAGGGCACGGTGCCCGTGCTGGTGCTGGAGGACGGCCGCGTGATCGAGCAAAGCCTGGATGTCATGCTGCACGCGCTGCGCGCCAATGACCCGGACGGCTGGCTGGCACCGACCAGCGGTTCGCTGCCGGACATGCTGGCGCTGATCGAACGCAACGACGGCTTTTTCAAGCACGCCCTGGACCGCTGCAAGTACCCCGAGCGCTACACGGCCGAAGAGGTCAACCACGCCCAGGCCGATGCCCTGACCTGGCTGGCCGAGCTGGACGACCAGCTGGAGGCCACCGGCTACCTGTTCGGCCAGAACCCCAGCCTGGCCGACATGGCGCTGCGCCCCTTCGTGCGCCAGTACGCGCGCATCGACGAGTCGCAATGGAACGAGCAGCCCTGGCCGCACCTGCAGGCCTGGCTGCAGCGCTGGATCGACTCGGCCCTGTTCGCCGAAGTGATGGAAACCTACCCGGGCTGGGTGCCCGGCACGCGCGGCCCGGTCTTTGCCGCCGGCGGCGTGGGCAGCGACTGACGCCTGCCCGCCCCGTGTGCCCTGCCCCGGGTCGGCAGGGGCTGCGCAAGGCAGGCAAAGCTGGCACAGTGGCAGGCTGTTGCCAACCGCATGAGCCTTCGCCGACATGACCCTCGCCACCCTGCTCGTCTTCTCCCTGGTCGCGCTGATCGCGATCATCACCCCCGGCCCCACCGTGCTGCTGGCGCTGGCCAATGGCTCGCGCCACGGCGTGCGCCGCGCCCTGCCGGGCATGCTGGGCGCCGTGCTGTCGGACTTCGTGCTGGTCGGCGCTGTCGCGCTGGGCCTGGGCGCGCTGCTGGCGGCCTCGGAGTTCTGGTTCTCGGTGGTCAAGTGGGCGGGAGCGGCGTACCTGGCCTGGCTGGGCCTGCGCATGCTGCGCAGCCAGGGCGGATCGCTGTCGGCACCCCAGGGTGACGGCAAGGCAGAGGCCGGCGCCGACGGCTACAGCGCCCGCACCGTGCTGCTCAAGTCGTTCCTGGTCGCCGTGACCAATCCCAAGGGCTACCTGTTCTGCTCGGCCCTGCTGCCCCAGTTCATCGACCCGGCGGCCGCCCAGGCGCCGCAGTACATCGCCATTGCGCTGGTGTTCGCGCTCATCGATTTCCTGGTGATGCTGGCCTATGCCTTCGCCGGATCGCGCGCCGCGCGGCTGCTGCGCGGGCGGGCCGTGATGTGGCTGGACCGCCTGTGCGGCGGCATGCTGCTGGCGCTGGCAGGCTCGCTGGCCTTCTACCGCCGCGCGTCGAACTAGGCGCGCCGCCCAAGAGCCGCGCCTCCCCCGCTGCGTCAGCGCGTCGTCCCCATGACATCGTCCAGCTGCAGCACGGCCGCCGCGTTGGCCGTGGTGGTGGCAAGGGTGTCGATGGCGCCGGTGCGCAGGGCGCCCAGGATGGCCGTGACCTTGCTGGATTCGGCCGCCACGGCGATGACGTTGGGTATGCGCAGCAGGTCCTCGCGGCTCAGGCCGATGACGCGGTCCTGCATGGGGGTTGCGGCCGGCTGGCCGTGGATGTCGATGAAGTCGTAGCCCATCATGTCGCCCACCGTGCCCGCGCGGCGGGCGTCCGAGATCTCCTGCGCGGAAAACCAGCCCATGCGGGCCATGTTGCTGTCCACGCTGACATCGCCCACGCCGATGAGGGCGATGTCGGCACGGCGCGCCTTGTCCAGGGTGTGCCTGACGGTGTCGTTGTCCAGCAGTGCCTTGCGCAGTTGCGGATCGCCCACCAGGGCCGGCGCATAGAGCGATTCGGACTTGCCGCCAAAGCGCGCGGCCAGGCGGCGCGCGATGTGGTCGGCGTTCATCGCCTCCCCGCCACGGTAGGAGCCGCCGATGGCACTGACGAAGTGGCACTCCCGCCGTGTGGCGGACAGGGCGTGCTCGGAGACCGAGGACACGTTGCGCCCCATGCCCACGGCCACGATGGAGCCATCGACCAGGATGCGCTCCAGCTCGCTGGCCACCAGGCCTGCCAGCAGTTCGCGCTGCCGGTCGGCATCCTTGTGGTCCACCGCGATCAGTGCGCGCTTGATGTGAAAGCGCTCGGTCAGCTGCCGCTCCAGGTCGGCGGACACCAGCGAATGCGGCCGCACGCGGATCTCGACGATGCCCTCTTCCTGCGCGCGGCGCAGCAGCCGCCCGACGGTGGCGCGCGAGATGCCGAACTCCTTGGACAGTTGGTCCTGCGTGCATCCATCGACGTAGTACAGGGTCGCCAGTCGCGTCAGGTCGCTTTCAGTCAAGGGTGCCTCCAAGGGTGCCGGGAAAGGCGCGCAGTGTAGCGCCGCTCACCGGGCCTCGCCAGCGTGGGGCAGCAGCAGGACCTTGACCGAGTCCATGGAATCGGCCACCCGGATGGCGCTCTCCCACTCCGACAGCGCATAGCGGTGGGTGACGATGCCCTCGGAGGTGACCAGCCCGCGCGCCAGCAGGTCGATGGCGATGGGGTAGCAATGGGCGCTGAGGTGGGCGCCGCGCAGGTCCAGCTCCTTTTCCTCGCCGATGATGGACCAGTCCACCGTGGTCTCGCGCCCGAAGACGCTGAACTCCACGAAGCGGCCGAGCTTGCGCACCAGGTCCAGCCCTTGCGTCACGCCCGAGGGCGCGCCCGTGGTCTCTATGTACACATCGCAGCCATAGCCGTCGGTCAGCGCGTGCACGATGGCGCGGGCATCCTCGCGCGCGGGGTTGATGGTCACGTCGGCGCCGCAGCGGCGCGCCAGCGCCAGGCGCTGGTCCGACAGGTCCATGACCACCAGCCGGCGCGGCGTCTTCAGGCGCGCCACCTGGGCCATGAGCAGGCCCAGGGTGCCCGCGCCGGCGATGACCACCACATCGTCGAGCTGGATGTCGCCGCGGTTGACGGCATGGATGGCGCAGGACAGCGGCTCGGTGATGGCCGCATCCTCGAAGGCCACGCTCTCGGGAATCCGGTGCACCACGGCGCGGGCGGACAGGCGCATGTACTCGGCCATGCCGCCATCGGCCACCTGGCCCTGGAAGCCGTAGACATCGTGCACCTCGCACATCCAGCGAAAGCCGGTCCTGCAATAGCGGCAGGCATGGCAGGGCACGATCTGCTCGGCGATCACCCGGTCACCCAGCTGCACGCCGTGGTGCTCCTGGGCACCCTCGCCCACCTGCACCACATGGCCCCAGAACTCGTGGCCCGCGATCACCGGCGGGCGCACATAGGCGGGGCGGCCTTTTTCCGGATCTCCCCAGAAGCGCGGCGCGCCAGCCCAGCATTTGCAGTCGCCCGCGCAAATGCCGCAGGAAGCCACGCGGATGACCAGCTCGCGCGGCCCGGCCTGCGGACGCGCGACGCGTTCGAGCCGGTAATCCCTGGGGCCGTGGCATACCACGGCCAGCATGTTCGTATCGGCGGCGTCAGGCAGGGTGTTTTGCATGGAACTCTCCCGGGTTGCAGATGGTGGACAGGACGTGGGCGCAGCGCTTCATGCCCTGCGGCGCGAACTGTCGAGCAGCACGGCGCCGACGATGATCACGCCCTTGATCAGCTGCTGGTAGTACGAGGACACGCCCAGCAGGTTCAGCCCGTTGTTGATCACGCCGATGAGCAGCGCACCGACGACCGTGCCGCCCAGGCTGCCCGTGCCGCCCGACAGGCTGGTGCCGCCGATCACCACGGCCGCGATGGCGTCCAGCTCGTAGGACACGCCGGCCTGCGGCAGCGCCGCCGTGGTGCGCGACGCCAGCAAAATGCCGGCCAGCCCCGCGAGCAGGCCGCTGACCACATAGACCAGCAGCACGATGGCGCGGGTGTTGATGCCGCTGGTCTTGGCGCTGCGCAGGTTGCCGCCCACGGCGTAGATGTAGCGGCCATACACGGTGTAGCGCAGCACGAAGGCGAACACTGCGACGGCAACGGCAAAGATCACGATGGGCATGGGCACGGGGCCCAGCTGGCCGGCGCCGATGGCAAGAAAGCCGTCGGGCAGCTCGGACACCGGCATGCCGTCGTTGTAGATGTAGGTCAGGCCGCGCGCCGCACTGAGCATGCCCAGCGTGGCCACGAAGGGCGGCACCGCGAACCAGGCCACCAGCAGTCCGTTGACGCCGCCCAGCAGCATGCCCACGCCCAGCCCGGCGCCCACGCTCACCGCCAGCCCCTGGCCATCTGCCGCCAGCCAGGCGCCGACCATGCCGGCCAGCGCCAGGATGGCGCCCACCGACAGGTCGATGCCCGCCGTCAGCACCACGCACGTCATGCCGATGGCCAGGATGCCGTTGATGGAGGTCTGGCGCAGGATGTCGGCCCAGTTGCCCCAGGTCATGAAATGGGGGTTGGCCAGCGCCAGCGCCGCGCACAGTGCAACCAGCGCGATGACCACGCCGTAGCGCTCGCGCAGGCTGCGCAGGTCCAGCGCGCGCCGCCCCAAGAGCGGCGGCGAAGATGCGGCTTGAAGATTCGTCATGGAGGACTCCCGCGTTGATGGAAGAAAGGCGTGGGGCCGGCAGGCCGCTCACTGGATGGAGTAGCCCCCGTCGATGACGATGTTCTCGCCCGTCAGCATGCCGGCGTGCGTACCGGCCAGGAACACGGCCAGCCGCGCCACCTCCTCGGGCTGCGCAAAGCGGCCCGTGGGGATGAGTGCCCGCATGGCCTCCCCCACCTGCCCGGCCCAGGCCTGGCGGCCCAGCGGCGTGTCCACCACGGTCGGCGAGATGGCGTTGACGGTGATGCCGTCGGACGCCCACTCCAGCGCCAGCACGCGCGTCAGCCCCACCAGGCCCGCCTTGCTGGCGCAATAGGCGGCATGGCGCCGGAGCGCGACCACGCTGGCCTGCGAGGCCAGGTTGATGATGCGGCCGTGGCGCTGGCGGCGCATGGCCGGGGCCACTGCCTGGGCCAGCAGCAGCGGCGCCGTGAGGTTGACGGCCAGCGTGCGCTCCCAGGCCGCCTCGCTGATTTCGCCGGCCGGCTCCAGCAGCGCCACGCCGGCGCTGTTGACCAGGATGTCGATGCGGCCCGTGGCCTCCAGCACCGTGGCCACCGCCTGCTCCACGCCCTCGGGCCGGGTCACATCCGCCGCCAGCGCCAGGTGGCGCCGGGGCTCCGCCAGGCTGGCAGCGGCCACGTCCAGTGCCTGCCGCTCCAGGTCCACCAGGACGACACGCGCACCGCCTTGGGCGAGCTGCCGGGCAATCGCCAGGCCGATGCCGCCCGCGCCGCCGGTGACCAGGGCCGTGCGGCCGTCGAAGTCCCGCTCCAGGCCGGCGGCGCTCATTTGCGCACCTTCTGCAAGAAGGCGTCGGCATTGGCGGGCACGATGGCGGTCCAGGGCACCTCGTAGGATTTGGCCGTGCCATCGCCCCAGGGCATGGCCTGGGCATACTCGCTCCATACCACCGAGCGCGGCCGGTAGGACGGGCCGACAAGCTGGCGCAGCAGCACATCCAGCGCGCCCTGCGCCTGGGCCTGGGCATCCTGGAAATTGGTGGTCATCTCCCCGCGCTTGACGGCCGTGATGGCGGCGGCCACGCCGTCCACGCCCACCACCGGGATGGTCTTGATGTCGATGCCCTTGGTCTTGATGGCCTGCACCGCGCCCAGGGCCTCGTCGTCGTTCTGGGCGATCACGCCCTGGATCTGGCCCGGGAATGCGGTCAGCCAGTTCTCCATCAGTCCCATGGATTCGGCACGCGACCAGTTGGCGGTCTTGCGCGCCAGCACCTTCACGTCCTTGTGGCGGGCCAGCACCTCGTCATTGCCGCGCGCCCGCTCGATCTGTGCCGACTGGCCTATGGGCCCCTCGATGACCACGATATTGCCCTTGCCGCCGATGGCCTTCATCAATGCCTCGGCCTGCATGCGGCCGGCCACCACATCGTCATTGCCCACGTAGGAGGTCAGCACATCGCCCTGCACGCGCGTGTTGGAGCCCACCACGGGAATGCCGGCCTTCACCGCCTTGTGCACGGGCGCCGCGCCCGCCTTGAGGTCGATGGGCACGAAGAGGATGCCGTCGTACTTCTGCGTGATCATGGTGTCGAACTGGTTGCTCTGCGTCAGCGCGTCGTAGTTGCCGTCGAACACGGTGATCTGCACCGTGCCGTCCTTCACGGCCGGATGCGCCTTCAGCTCCTTGGTCCACATCTGCATGAACTCGCCCTTGAGCCCATAGACGGCCGCGCCTATGCGGTAGGGCTTGGCCGGTGCGGGCACTGGTGCTGGTGCCGACAGCGGGGCCGGAGCCTGGGCCCGGACCTGCGCTGCGGCCAGGAACAGCCCACCGGCAAGCGCGGCGGCAAGCACGGTGGTGAAGCGGAAAAACGGCATGGTCATGTCTCCTGTGTGTTGTGAAAGGCAAGGGGAAAAACGCAGCACGGGCATCGCCCGGGCTCAGGACGCGAGGTGCATCAGCGCCTCCTGCGTGATGCCGTGGCCGGCCACCACGCGGTCAAGCCGGCCTTTGCGGAAGATGGCGATGCGGTCGCTCAGCTCCAGCAGTTCCGGCGCCTCGGAGGACACCACCACCACGGCATGGCCCTGCTCGGCCAGCGAGGCCAGGAAGGCGTACACCTCGCGCTTGGCGCCTTCGTCGATGCCGCGCGTGGGCTCGTCGCACAGCAGGCAGACGGGGTTGGTGGCCATGCAGCGGGCCAGCACCACCTTCTGCTGGTTGCCGCCGCTCAGGCCGGAGACCGGCATTGCCGGGCTGGCCAGCTTCACGCGCAGGCGCTGCAGCAGGCCGCCCACCAGCACGCGCTCTGCCGCGCCATCCACCACCCCGGCGCGCTGCAGGCCCGGCAGTGCGGGCAAGCTGGTGTTGAAGCGCACCGAGGAGCTCATCACCAGCCCCGTGGCCTTGCGGTCCTCGGTCACCAGGGCCAGGCCCGCCTTGATCGACGCCGCCGGATTGCCGCGCGGCAGGGGCCGTCCGCCCAGGCTCGCCCGCCCCTGGTCGGCGCGCGTGAGGCCGTACAGGCAGTTGAGGAATTCGCTGCGGCCCGATCCCATCAGTCCGTAGATGCCCAGCACCTCGCCGGGGGCGACGTCCAGGCTGATGTCCTCGAACTCGCCCCGGCGCGTGAGCCCCTGCACCGACAGCAGCGGCTCGCCCGGCGCCGCAGCCCTGCGCTCGCTGGCGGCAGCGCGGACCTCCCGGCCCACGATGAGCTTCACCAACTGCCGCCGGTCGATATCGGCCAGCGCGCCGGTCTGCACGAAGCCGCCATCGCGGAACACCGTGTAGCTGTCGGCAATGGTGAAGATCTCCGTCAGGCGGTGCGACACGTAGAGGATGCCGGCGCCCTGCGCTGTCACGCGGCGTATCGCGTCGAAGAGGATGGCGGTCTCGCTTTCGCCGATGGCCGAGGTGGGCTCGTCCATGATGATCAGCTCGCTTTGCCGGCTCAGGGCCTTGGCAATCTCCACCAGCTGGGTCTGCGCCAGGCTCAGGCGGCCCATCTGCGCACGCGGATCGATATCGAAGCCCAGCTGCCTGAGCAGCGCATCCGCCTGCTCCAGCAGCGCGGCATGGCGGACCACCACGCCGGCGCGCCGGGGCTCGCGGCCCAGGAAGATGTTCTCGGCCACGCTCATGCCCGGGATGGGCGACAGCTCCTGCGTGATGATGGACAGGCGGTGCGCCAGCGCCTCATGCGGCGTGGCGAAATCCACCGGCCGGCCCTTGAGCAGTATCTCGCCGGCATCGCGTCGCAACAGGCCCATCACGATGTTCAGGAAGGTGGATTTGCCTGCGCCATTGCCCCCGCACAGCGCGTGCACGCTGCCGGCCTGCAGCTCAAGGCAGCCGTTGCGCAGCGCAGGCACGCCGCCGAAGCTCTTGGCCACGCCGCGCGCCTGCAGCAGTGCGGTGCCGGTGCTGGTGCCGGTGTCCATGGTCACGCGCCCTGCCCGCGCCCGGCCGCGGCGGCCTGCGAGCGTTCGAAGCCGGTGATGGCATCCACCTTCAGGGCCGAGCTGCCGCCATCGAAGCGCGATGCGAGGAAGCGGTCCACGATGGCCTTGGCCAGCTCCACCCCGATCACGCGCGAGCCCAGCGTGATGATCTGCGCGTCGTTGCTGCGGCTGGCGCGCTCGGCCGAATAGGTGTCATGGGCCTGCGCGGCGCGGATGCCTGCCACCTTGTTGGCCGCAATGGCCATGCCTATGCCCGTGCCGCACAGGAGAACGCCGCGCTCATGGCGGCCCTGGACGATGGCCTGCGCCACCGCGATGCCGATGTCGGGGTAGAGCACCGGCTCGCCGTCGTGCGTGCCGAAGTCGGCCACTTCGTGGCCCTGGGCCAGCAGATGCTGCTTCACGGCGTTCTTGAGGTCGCAGGCGGCTTCGTCGCAGCCGATGGCCAGCTTCATGGCATCCCCTTCATTACAAAAGACCAACACATGATCATTTGATCAATGTTTTACGAGAGTCTTCTCAATCGAAGAGAAGTTGTCAAACAACGATAGCTATGTGATCCGGCAAGATGAATACGTAACCCGTTGAATTTTCTACAAAATTCATCAAACCCTATCGTTTTCCCTTGGCTATTGAATAGCCAAAAGGCATTGACATGCCAATTTCAACAAATCAAAAATGACCACTCAATGATCATATGAACAGTCTTCGGCACACCCGCCGGGACTGCACCTGGAGGAGACAACGGCATGACGACCAACCGCGTGATCAACGACCCCGACCGGGTGGTGGAGGACATGCTCCAGGGATGGATCGCCGCCCATGGCGACACCCTGCGCATCGACGAAGGCAATGCCCGCGTCGTGCGCCTGCATGGCGCGCCACGCAGGGGCAAGGTGGGCATCGTGACGGGCGGCGGGTCGGGGCACGAGCCGGCCTTTCTGGGCTATGTGGGCGCAGGCCTGTGCGACGCCGCCGCCGTGGGCGAGGTCTTCTCGTCCCCCACGGCCAGAAGCTTCTACGACGCCATGCGCGCGGCCGATGGCGGCGCCGGCGTGGCCTGCCTGTATGGCAACTACGCAGGCGACAACATGAATGTGGCCATGGCCGTGCAGATGGCCGCGGCCGAAGGCATGGCGGTCAGGACCGTGGTGGCCAACGACGACGTGCCTTCTGCCGCGCGGGGCGACGAGGCCAGCCGCCGCGGCGTGGCCGGCGAGATCCTGATGTGGAAGGTGGCGGGCGCCCGGGCGGCCATGGGCGCCAGCCTCGACGAAGTCATCGCCATCGCCCGGCACGCCATGGCCCGCACGCGCAGCATCGGCATCGGTCTGTCGGCATGCACCATTCCCGCCGTGGGCAAGGCCAATTTCCATATCGAGCGCGGCAGCATGGAGGTGGGCATAGGCCACCATGGCGAGCCCGGCATGTCCGTGCACCCCACGACCACGGCGGCTGGGATGGCCGAGCGCATGCTGGGCGCCCTGCTGCCCGACCTGCCCTTCGCCCCGGGCGACCGCGTGGCCGTGCTGCTGTCCGGCCTGGGCGCCACGCCGCTGATGGAGCAGTACATCCTCTATGGCGAGGTCGCCCGGCGCCTGCAAGAACGCGGCATGCAGGTGGCCTTCCGGCTGGTGGGCAATCTCTTCACCTCGCTGGAGATGATGGGCATCACGCTCACGCTGATGCAGCTGGACGATGCGCTGGAAGCCTGCCTCAAGGCGCCCTGCCAGTCAGTCGCCCTGACCCTGGCCGGCGGGCCGCCGCCCCAGGCGCTGGAGGCCATTCCAACGCTGCCCGCTGTTCCGGCACGGACGCCGGCACAGGCGCAGGAACAGGCGCAGGAACAGGCACAAACCGCCCGCCCCCCAGCCGCAAGGCGCACCAGCCAAAGGCCGGCCATCGCGCTCGATGGCGCGGGCAGCATCGTGCGCGAGCTGATCACGGCCATCGTCGGCCACCGGGAGTTCCTGAGCGAGATCGACGGCCTGATCGGCGATGGCGACCACGGCATCAACATGGCCAAGGGCTTTTCCGGCTGCGGCGCACGGCTCGATGCCATGGACGCCAGCCAGGCGGCGCAGCTGCCTGCGGCGCTGCAGCAGCTGTCCCAGGCCTTGATGGACGATATCGGCGGCTCCATGGGCCCGCTGTACGGCAGCTTCTTCCAGGGCTTTGCCGATGTTCTTGGGCCGGAGCAGGAGATGGATGCCGCCCTGTTCGGCCAGGCGCTGGCGCGGGCCGTCGCCGATGTGCAGGGGATGGGCAAGGCCCGGGTGGGCGACAAGACCCTCATCGACACGCTGGCCCCGGCCCTGCAGGCCTACCGGCAATCGCTGCAGGCCGGCGCCGGTTTCCGCGAGGCGCTGCAGGCCATGGAGGCCGCAGCCGAAGCGGGCAAGGAATCCACGCGCCACCTGCAGGCCCGCATCGGGCGCTCGGCCCGGCTGGGGCCGCGCTCCATCGGCGTGCTGGACGCGGGCGCCACGTCCTGCTGGCTGATTCTGAGCACCCTGGCGCAGTCGCTGCAGCGGCGACTGGCGCAAGCCTCAGCCTAGGGCTCAGCGCCTGCGGGCAGCGCCGCGCACCAGCAGCACCAAGACGGCCACGCTCATGATGGCGAAGCAGATGAAGGACCAGTTGGCGATGGAGCCGCCCAGGAAGCTCCAGTCCACGGCAACGCAGTCACCCGAACCACGGAAGATCATGGGCACGGCACGGCTGATGGAGTAGTTCTCGATCATTCCGTAGAAGTCGCGCCCGCAGGTGGCGAACTCGGGCGGATACCACTGCAGCCAGCTCTGGCGCGCGGCGACGAAGGCGCCAAAGCCTGCGGCGACCAGCGCCGCGATGCCCCAACCCATCAGCCAGCCGCGCCCGCCGCGTGCGCTGCCCAGGCCCGCGAAGATGGCCACGCCGATCAGCGCGTAGCGCTGCACGATGCACATCGGGCAGGGCTCCAGCCCGACCACATGCTGCAGATACATGCCGAAGGCCAGCATGGCCACGCAGGCCAGGCTGATGAGCGCCAGGATGCGGCGCGGAGCGTTGTCAAACCATTGAAGCATTCTTGTCTTTCGTCACCCGGTTGAATGAAATCAGGGCTGCGGCGCCGGCCCGGCGCTGCAGCCCTGTTCAGCGGGTGCAGGAAACCGTTGCCGCGCCGTCAGATGCCAGCCGCCTCGTCCAGGAACACCTTGGCGCGGCGCGGTGTCACCACCAGGGTTTCCCCCTCGCGCAGCGCCATGTCCCTGAACTGCTGCGCAGGAATCTGCGCCTCGATCAGGCCACCCTCTTCGGCATTGTCCGTGCTTTCGGTGCTCTCCGATGGAATAAGTTCCAGGCGCGCAATGGGCCCCACGACGATGGCGCGGGCCAGCTGCACGACGATGCCCGTGGGCCGTCCCTGGACGTCCAGGTTCTGGCCGGGCGAGTAGCGCTCCACCTCCAGATCGTGCGGGCGCACATAGGCGAAGGCCTTGCTGTCGCTGGCGCCCTTGGCGTCGTGGCTGTCCAGCTGGGTGCCGTCGTCCAGGTAGACGCGGCCATCGCTGGCGCGGCCCTTGAACAGGTTGACGTCGCCCAGGAAGCCGTAGACGAAGGGCGTGGCCGGGTTGTCCCAGACCTGCTGGGGCGTGCCTTCCTGCTCGATGCGGCCCTGGTTGATGACGACCACGCGGTCGGCCACTTCCAGTGCCTCTTCCTGGTCGTGGGTCACGAAGATGGAGGTCACATGCAGCTCGTCATGCAGGTGGCGCAACCAGCGGCGCAACTCCTTGCGCACCTTGGCATCCAAGGCGCCGAAGGGCTCGTCGAGCAGCAGCACCTTGGGCTCCACCGCCAGGGCGCGGGCCAGCGCGATGCGCTGGCGCTGGCCACCCGACAGCTGGGACGGAAAGCGGTCCGCGATCCAGTCCAGCTGCACCAGCTTGAGCAGGCTCATCACCTTGTCGCGGATCTGGGCTTCGCTGGGGCGCTGGCTGCGGGGCTTCACGCGCAGGCCGAAGGCCACGTTCTCGAACACCGTCATGTGGCGGAACAGCGCGTAGTGCTGGAACACGAATCCCACGTTGCGCTCGCGCACATGGACGTCGGTCGTGTCCTCGCCGCTGAAGTGGATGCTGCCCACGTCGGGCGTCTCCAGCCCCGCGATGATGCGCAGCAGCGTGGTCTTGCCGCAGCCCGAGGGACCGAGCAGCGCGATGAGTTCGCCGGACTGGATGTCCAGGCTCACATCGCGCAGGGCCTGGAAATCGCCGAACTGCTTGCTGACGTTGCGTATTTCAATGCTCATGGTCTTGCTCTTGCTCTTTTCTGGTCGGGGCGGGCCTCAGGACACCTGCGGCACACGGGATGCCTGGGAAGCCGGCGTGGGGCGCTCGGGAGGCAGCTCGGCTGCGGCCTTGGCCTGGTGCTCGGCACGCCACTCGGCCACCGACTTGATGACCAGGGTCACCAGGGCCAGCAGAGCCAGCAGCGATGCGGCAGCGAAGGCGGCAACGGACTGGTACTCGTTGTAGAGGATCTCCACATGCAGCGGAATGGTGTTGGTCTGGCCACGGATGTGGCCCGAGACCACGGACACCGCGCCGAACTCGCCCATGGCGCGCGCATTGCACAAAATCACGCCGTACAGCAGGCCCCACTTGATGTTGGGCACGGTGACCTTCCAGAAGGTCTGCCAGCCCGTGGCGCCCAGCACGATGGCGGCCTGCTCCTCGTCGCTGCCCTGCGCCTGCATCAGCGGGATCAGCTCGCGCGCGATGAAGGGGAAGGTCACGAAGATGGTGGCCAGCACGATGCCGGGCACGGCGAAGATGATCTTGATGTCATGCTCGGCCAGCCAGGGGCCGAACCAGCCGTGGGCACCGAACACCAGCACGTACATCAGGCCCGCCACCACGGGCGAGATCGAGAACGGCAGGTCGATCAGGGTGATCAGAAAGGCCTTGCCCCGGAACTCGAACTTGGCGATGCACCAGGCCGCCGCCACGCCGAACACCAGGTTCACCGGCACGGCGATCAGCGCCGTGATCAGCGTCAGCTTGATGGCCGACCAGGCATCGGGCTCCTGCAGGCCGGCGACATAGGCATCCCAGCCCTTGCGCAGCGCCTCGGTGAATACGGCCGCCAGCGGCAGCACCAGGAACAGGCCGATGAAGGTCAGCGCAATGCCCGTGAGAATCCAGCGCACGGCGCGCGGCTCGGTGGTGGAGAGCTTTTCACGCCGGCCCTTCGGGGGCGCCGTGAGCCTGTACAGCACCAGCACGGCGACCAGCACCGCGCCAATGATCTTGAGAAGCAATGCTTCCTGTGGAGACAACGCCATCTCAAGCCCCTCCCGAATGCTTGCGCTGCCATGCCTGCAGCGCGTTGATGACCAGCAGCATCACGAAGGAGAACAGCAGCATCACCACGGCCACGGCCGTGGCGCCTGCGTAGTCGTATTGCTCCAGCTTGCCGATGATGATCAGCGGTGTGATCTCGGAAATCATGGGCATGTTGCCCGCGATGAAGATGACCGAGCCGTACTCGCCGATGGCGCGCGCGAAGGCCATGGCAAAGCCCGTGAGCAGCGCGGGCGTGATGGCCGGCAGGATCACCTTGTAGAAGATCTGCCAGCGCGAGGCGCCCAGGCTGGTGGCGGCCTCCTCCAGCTCCTTCTCCGAATCCTCCAGCACAGGCTGCACCGTGCGCACCACGAACGGCAGGCCGATGAAGATCAGCGCAATCACCACGCCGTTCGGATTGAAGGCCAGCTGGATGCCGTAGGGCTCCAGGTACTGGCCCACCCAGCCATTGCCGGCCAGCAAGGCGGTCAGCGAAATGCCGGCCACGGCCGTGGGCAGGGCAAAGGGCAGATCGACGAGCGCATCGACGATCTTCTTGCCCGGGAACTTGTAGCGCACCAGCACCCAGGCGATCAGCAGGCCGAACACCAGGTTCACGCAGGCCGCCGCGAACGAGGCGCCAAACGTCAGCCGGTACGAGGCCAGCACGCGCGGCGAGGCCACGGCCTCCCAGAACTGGGGCCAGGTGAGCGAGAAGGTCTTGAACAGCAGTGCCGACAGCGGGATCAGCACGATCAGGCTCAGATAAAAAAGCGTATAGCCCAAGGTCAGCCCGAAGCCGGGCAAAACGCGCTTGGCGCCGCGCCCCTTGCGCGCCGCACCGGTCGGTGCGGGCACAGGAGCGTCGGCGCCAGGCCTTGGGCTGGTCGGAACGGCAGACACCATGTTGGATTCCAAATCAGCCAGTGTGGGGAGGGGGCCTCAGGCGGACTGCGCCGCCTTCATGCCTGCTTGCGTGCTTACTTGCCGGGGACGTAGATCTTGTCGAACTGTCCGCCGTCGTTGAAGTGCACCTTCTGGGCTTCGGACAGCGAGCCGAAGTACTTCGCCACGGTGAACTGCTTGATGGGCTTGAACACGTCGGCGTGCTTCTTGAGCACGGCCTCGGAGCGGGGGCGCAGCGCGTGCTGTGCGGCGATTTCCTGGGCCTCGTCGGAGTACAGCCAGGCCAGGTAGTCGTGCGCCAGCTGGCCCGTGCCCTTCTTGGCCACGGTGCGCTCGACCACGGCCACGGGGTTCTCGGCCACGATGGACACCGAGGGATGGACGGCATCGACCTTGCCCTTGCCGAATTCGCGCTCCACGGAAACCACTTCGGACTCGAACGTGATCAGCACGTCGCCGATGTTGCGTTGCAGGAAGATGCTGGTCGCATCGCGCCCGCCCTTGCCCAGCACGGGCACGTTCTTGTAGAGCTGCTGCACGAACTCGGCCGCCTGCGCGTCGGTGCCGCCCTTCTCGCGCACCGAGCCCCAGGCCGCCAGGTAGGCGTAGCGGCCATTGCCGCCGGTCTTGGGATTGACCACCACGACCTTCACGTCGGGACGGGTCAGATCGCTCCAGTCCTTGATGTTCTTGGGGTTGCCGTTGCGCACCAGGAAAAGCATGGTCGAGGTGGTGGGCGATGCGTCATTGGGGAATTTCTTGGCCCAGTCCTTGGCGACCACGCCGCTGTCGGCCAGGAACTGCACGTCGGTCGTGGTGTTGAAGGTCACCACATCGGCAGCCAGGCCGTCGTTGACGGCGCGCGCCTGGGCGCTGGAGCCGCCGTGCGACTGGTCCACCTTGATGTCCACGCCCTTGGTCTTCTTGTAGTGGGCGACGAAGGCGGCGTTGTAGTCCTTGTAGAACTCGCGCGCCACGTCGTAGGAGACGTTGAGCAGCTGGTTCTGCGCCGATACGGTTCCTGCGGCGGCCAGCGCCAGGGTGGCCAACAAAGTCTTGAGCTTCAAAGAATGCATGGTTCGCTGCCTTTTATTAGTGGACATCTCTGCGGTGGATTCACAGACAGTCACATTGTGCGAACGCTGGCTTAAAACTCAAAAGAATATATTTTTGTTTGTTAATGGCCTGCTTCCATATAAGAAGCCTGGCCCACCGTCTTCGCCAGCCGCCACCTCACAGCCCGGCGGCCCAGGGGGCGCCCGCGCCTGCCGGCACCGCTGCCCGTGCAGCGGCAACGCGCGGCGCACGCACGGCAGGCCGGGGTTGCGCGGGCTGCCAGCTGTCACCCTGCATCAACGACTGCAGCAGCGCCAGGCCCAGGGGCCAGTCGCCAAAGCCTGATTCGACATTGATGTGCCCCGCGTTCTGCAGCCGCACGAACTCGCTTCCCCAGGCCCGCGCATAGGCGCCGGCCCGGCGGATCGGACAGTAGGGATCGTTGCTGCTGGCCACCAGCACGCTGCGGTAGGGCAGCGGCGCATAGGGCACGGGCGCAAAGTCGGCCAGCTGGGCACGGCGCTCGGGATCGGCCGGCGCCACCAGCAGCGCACCCTGCACGCGGGCGCTGGCCTCGGGCCCCATGTGCGCGGCCGTGATGCAGCCCAGGCTGTGGGCGGCCAGCACCACGGGCTCGGGCCGGGACAGCACCAGTTGCTCCAGCGCGGCCACCCAGGGATCGCGGTGCGGCACGAGCCAGTCGTCCTGCTCCACCCGCTCGGCATGCGGCAGCTGCTGTGCCCACAGGCTTTGCCAGTGGTCAGGGCCGGAGTTGCGCCAGCCGGGCACGATGATGATGCGGTGGGGATTCATGGGTTCTCCTGGACTGTCCATTGCTGGACATGGGCCCCGATTGTGGAGAACGCCGCCGACGATCCCAACGAACGATTTGTTGTTTTCTTATGGCATGGCGGGGTGCAGCCTCAGCGCACCACCGGCTCGCGCGTGGCGTGGCTGTTGCGCCCCGGCACGGTCTCTCCCAGGAAGTCCAGGAAATGCCGCACGGCCGGCGCCAGGCCGCGCCGCGAGGGGAAGACCGCATGCACGATGCCCTGCGGCGGCTCCCAGCCCGGCAGCAGATGGACCAGCCGGCCTTCGGCCAGTTCCTCATGGCACATGTAGTCGGGCAGCCAGCACATGCCGCTGCCGGCCAGCGCCGCGAATTTCAGCGTCAGCAGGTCATCCACCACATAGCGCGGCTGCAGCTGCAGGCGTTGCTCGCGGCCTTCGGGGCCGACCAGCAGCAGGCTGGACTGGCCATCCACCGCCGACATGGACATGCTGTCCAGGTGCTGCAGGTCGGCCAGTGCACGCGGCGTGCCCTGGCGCTCCAGCAGCTCCGGGCTGGCCACGAGGATCTGGCGCGCCACATCCAGCCGCTTGACGACCATGGAGCCGCTGTCCTCCAGGCTGGGGCGCACGCGCAGCGCCACGTCGATGCCCTCCTCCACCAGGTTCACGGGCCGGTTGGTCACCTGCATTTCCACATGCACCAGCGGGCAACGCTGCAGGAACTGGGGCATGAGCTCGCCCAGCACGGTCTGGGCCAGGGTGACGGGACAGCTCACGCGGATGGTGCCGCGCGGCTCGGTCTGCACCTCGGCCACGGTGTCGGCGGCGGCCAGGGCCGCATCGCGCATGGCCTGGCAATGGCGCAGATAGGCCTCGCCCACCTGGGTCAGCGAGAGCTTGCGCGTGGTGCGCTGCAGCAGGCGCACGCCCAGCCGGGCCTCCAGCTCCGCCACGCGCCGCGACAGCCGCGACTTGGGTATGCCCAGCGCCCGCCCGGCAGAGGCGAAGCCGCCGCGCTCCACGACCTCGGCGAAGTACAGCATGTCGTTGAGATCCATCATGTCGCTCGTCCCTCCCTGTGCTCATTGGCTGCAAATTCAGGACAATCTATCGCAATTTCTGCGGCTTATCAAAGACTCTGTCCAAATTCACAATTGATCCCATCGTCGGCCCTACAAGCTTTCCCGAATGGCCGATCCCAACCGCGATCCCAACCGACATCCCAGGAGCTTTTCCATGCAAGTGCTGCACATCGACTCTTCCATCACCGGCGCCGCTTCGGTGTCCCGCCAGCTGACCGCCCAGACCGTGGCCGCCCTGGTGGCCGCCAATCCCGGCGCCAAGGTCGAGTACCTGGATCTGGCCGTGAACGCCCCCGACCACCTGAACGCAGTGTCCATGGGCTTTCGCACCGGCCAGGCCGCCACGACGGAAGCCGAGCGCGCACAGAACGCCATCTCCGAAGCCCTGGTGAGCCAGTTCCTGGCGGCCGATGTGGTCGTGGTCGGCGCTCCGTTCTACAACTTCACCATCTCCAGCCAGCTCAAGGCCTGGATCGACCGCATCGCCCAGGGCGGCCGCACCTTCCGCTACACCGCAGCCGGCCCCGAAGGCCTGGCCAAGGGCAAGAAGGTCATCGTGGCCTCCACGCGCGGCGGCGTGTACTCCACCAGTGAAATGGGCCAGGCCCTGGAGCACCAGGAAAGCTACCTGAAGACGGTGTTCGGCTTCCTGGGCATCACCGATGTGAGCATCGTGCGCGCAGAAGGCGTGGCCATGGGCGATGAGTCCAAGGCCAAGGCTCTGGAATCGGCCCGCAGCGACATCGTGCGCGCAGCGGCTGCCGCCAATCAGGAAGCGGCCATCGCCGCCTGAGCTCGGTCTTGCGCATGAAAAAGCGCAGGCACCCTGACCGGGGCGCCTGCGCTTTTTGCTGGCCGCCGAGCCTGGCAGCCGTCGCAATCAGCGCACCAGCGGACTGGTGCGAACGACGGCGTACGCGCCGGCGATCAACAAGCGGTCCTGGCGGTCGAAAGCAATGGCTTTGACGTGCAGCAGCTTGCCAGGCAGCGGCCCCAGCTCGTATGCCAGGGGTGCGCTGTCCACACGTCCTGCCACGATGCTGAGCTGCCCGCTATCCGAAAGTTTTTGGACCAGGGTGCTGCGGTTGCTGGTCACAACGTAGATGCCATTCCTGCTGTCCAGGGCCATGGAAGTCACGTTGTCATCCAGCCTAGCCAGCGTTTGGCCTGTCGTGTAGTTGAGGATTTCTCCACCACGGGCCACCAGCAGTTGCCCATTGCTGGCGACGGCGAGCGCGTTGAAACCTTCGCCTGGCAACGTGGTGACCTCACCATCGGCCGTGACCTGGCGCAGCCTGTTCCCATCCAGCACGAACAGCCGGCCATCGGGCGTACGTCGCATGGCATGGGGGCCGGAAAAAATCGCTGCAGCGCCAACGCCATCCTTAGGGCCACTTGAATTGGGCCCACCACCGGCCAGCGCCCGCACTGCGCCCGATGCCTGCTGCACCCAGACGCCCATGCCATTGCGGGGCATGCCTCCACTGAAGACAGCGCACTCTGCACAGGTCAGGCCATCCGCAACAAAGACCTCGCCACTGCCACCTGCTGCAATAGCGCGCGGATACAGATAGTTGCGGGGCTCGCCCCAGTCGCGGTCACCCCCTGTGGAGAAGGTGGACACCACACCTTCCCCCGCAATCCGGCGAATGCGAGAACGCTCGGGTGTGGGGCAAGGCGGCTGCGGTGACACAGGCGGATAAACATCTTCCGACACATAAATGTCGCCAAGCGGCGAAAGGGCGAGATCGGTGATTCTCGAAAACCGCGCCTGCGCGCCCACGCCGTTGACCTGACCACAGTGGTCCTGAGCCAGTGCGTCGGGCTTGCTTGCAAGCGAACCCGCCAGCAGCGACATCTGCACAGGCGCCGGCTGCGGCTCGACAACTGAGCCATTGCCATCGCCTCCCCCACCGCCGCACGCCGCCAATACGGTCACCAATGCCACGCTCAGCGCGGCGCCCCTGCACAGATTTTTCCAGCCCTTTTTTTGCATCTTGTCTCGCCCTTATGGATGAATGCCGTCATGAACGTCACGCCAGCAGTCTAGTGGGCGTTACCAAACAAAACAGGTATCCGCTTTTTCCGCTTCTTTGAAAAATCCAATGCCTGCCTGGCCTTGCACGACACACGAAGCTGTTAGGCTGAACCATCACCGCCATATTCGCGGCTTTGTCCGACACGAACCGTCTGTATTTCAGAAAGTCGGCGGACCTGCCGATATCCAGGCAGCCTCATTGCATTCACTGCCTTCCATCCATGCCAGCCACAAGTCCCCGCCCCCATGTCCGGCCCCGCGGCCCTGTCCATGCCCGCCCTCCGTCCGATGAAAACCTGGTGATCACGGTGATCGCCGTGTCCCTGCTGGCCATCACCGTGGTGGGCATTGGCGTCTACCAGTTCCTGCAGTACCAGCGCGAGCAGGATCAGGAGCAGCTCAATTCCCGCGTGTACCGCAGCTATGTGCGCAACACCGACGAGGCACCTGCGCCCGAGGAGCCCGATCAGCCTGCCGCAGCGCCCACCCCCGCCAAGCCCAGCCAGCAGCAGCTGAATCAGGAAATGACGCGCAAGCTGCTGGCCCATCCCGGCGTGACGCCCGGTGCCGGCTTTTCGGCGCCCGGTGTCAAGTCGACCGGCGTGGTGATCATCGACGCCATCGACCAGGCCCAGGCGCGCGAGAAGGCGTCGTCCGCCGCGCGCCCTGCTGCGGCGATTGCCAACCCGTCTCCCGCTTCCTGACGCGTCCTGACCTCTGCGCTCACAGGAGCTGCAACGCAAAAGCCCGGCATTGCCGGGCTTTTTTGTGTCTTGAGCGGCCTTGCCGCACCGCTCACTGGTGCTTGCGCGCCCAGGCCGCGAACTTCTGCACGAAGCCGTTCACGAAGTCGCGGCTGCCGGCGCCAATGGAGCCGTCTTCGGCAAACAGGCCGTCCTTGGCCTGGATGAAGATTTCGGGCTGGGCCAGCGTGGGCATGTCCAGGTAGGCCAGCACATTGCGCAGGTGCTGCTGCGCCAGCGCCGTGCCGATGGCACCCACGGAGACGCCGGCCACGGCAGCGGGCTTGCCGGCCCAGACGCTCTTGCCGTAGGGGCGCGAGCCCTGGTCCAGCGCGTTCTTGAGCACGCCGGGAATCGAGCGGTTGTACTCGGGCGTCAGGAACAGCACGGCCTGGGCCGACTGGATCTGGGCGCGGAACTGCTTGACCACGTCCACCTCATTGCCGTCATGGTCCTGGTTGTACAGCGGCAGGGCATCGATGGCGACCTGCTCGAAGACCAGGCCTTCGGGTGCCAGGCGCGCAATGGCGTCGGCGAATTTGCGGTTGAAGGAATCCTTGCGCAGGCTGCCCACGATGACAGCGACCTTGATCTGGCTCATGCATTGCTCCTGGAGGAAGTGGCGAAAAACGGGCGGGAGGCGTACCTCCCGCAGGCAGCCATTATGTGGCTGCCTGCACGGCGCTTACTGTAGGAAAGTGGGCTTGGCATAGCCCTGGAACTTGCTGTCCACCACGGCCTTGAATTCGGCGGAGCGGTAGACCTCGGCCAGGTCCTTGGCCCATGCCGCGCCCTGGTCCTTCTTCTTGATGGCCACCACGTTCAGGTAGTGGTCGGGGGTCTTTTCCAGCGAGACGGCCTCGGTCAGCTTCAGGCCCGAGGAAATGGCGAAGTTGCCGTTGATGATGGCGTATTCGGTATCGCCCAGCGAGCGCGGCAGCTGCGCGGCTTCCAGCGGGATGAACTTGAGCTTGCGCGGGTTCTCGGCCAGGTCCTTTTCGGACACGCGCAGCGGGTCGATGCCGGGCTTGGCCTTGATCAGGCCGGCCTGCTCCAGCAGCACCAGCGCGCGGGCCAGGTTGCTCGGGTCGTTGGGCAGGGTCACGCGGTCGCCTTCCTTGGCCTCGGCCAGGGTCTTGCGGGTCTTGGAGTACACGCCCAGGGGGGCGATGGGGCCTTGCACCAGCTCCACCAGGTCCAGCTTCTGGTCGGCCGCGAACTTCTGCAGGTAGACACGGTGCTGGAAGAAGTTGGCATCCAGCGAGCCCTGGGCCAGCGCCAGGTTGGGCTGCACGTAGTCGTTGAACTCCACCAGCTTGACCTGGTAGCCCTTCTTTTGCAGCAGCGGCACGATGCCCTGCTTGAGCTGGTCGATGTTGGAGCCTGCCGTGCCGCCGATCACCAGCTGCTTCTTGTCGGCCTGGGCATGGGCGGGCAGCGCCAGCACGCTGACGGCGGCAAGGGCGGCGGCCGAGGCCAGCAGGTGGCGGCGCACGAAGGAAAGGGATGCGGTCATGTCGGAATCCTTTTTTTGGGAGGGAGCGGGAAGAAAGAAGAAAGCGGGTCTGGACAGCGCGCTCAGCCGCGCTTGTCCAGGCGGCGGGCCGCCGTGTTGCCCACGAACTGGATGACCTGGACCATGGCCACGAGGATGGTCACGGTGAGCACCATCACATCGGTCTGGAAGCGGTAGTAGCCGTAGCGGATGGCCAGATCGCCAATGCCGCCGCCGCCCACCACGCCGGCAATGGCCGAGTACGACAGAAAGCTCACGGCCAGCACGGTCAGCGCCAGCACCAGGCCCGAGCGCGCCTCGACGATGAGCACGCGCCAGACGATCTGCAGCTCCGAGGCGCCCATGGCGTGCGCGGCCTCGATCACGCCGCGCGGCACGTCGCGCAGGCACTGGTCCACCAGGCGTGCCAGGTAGGGAATGGCCGCCACGGACAGCGGCACGGCCGCAGCCAGCGGGCCGATGGAGGTGCCGGCCAGCCAGCGCGTGAAGGGCACCAGCGCGACCAGCAAGATGATGAAGGGGAAGGACCGCACGGTATTGACCGTCCAGTTCAGCACGGCAAAGGCCGGGCGGTTGTCCAGCGACTGGCCGGGGCCCAGCAGGAACAGCAGCACGCCCAGCGGGCCGCCGATCAGCACGGCGGCCGACAGGCCGATGCCCAGCATCAAAAGGGTCTGGCCCATGGCCAGCCACAGCTCGGGCAGGATTTCGACGATGTTTTCAGACATGGGAATGCGGAAGCTAAAAGAAGAGGAAAACGGGACCGGGCGAAAGCCCGTCAGTGCTCGGAGCCGCCCACGGCGCGCAGCACCACGGGGCGGGTGGCGCCGCGCTCGCGCAGGGCCTTGTCGGCACGCTCCACGCGCAGGGCCTCGAGTTCGCTGCCCAGCAGCGTGGCGCGCTGCGGCGCCTCGTAGGCACGGCCTTGCGGCAGGGCGGGCAGCGTGAAGCGTTCTGCCACCTGGCCCTGTTCGATGATGGCCACCTCGCTGCACAGCGCATCGACCACGGCCAGCTCGTGCGTGACGATGACGATGGTCACGCCCAGGCGGCTGTTGATGTCCGCCAGCGTGGCCAGGATGGAGCGCGTGGTCTCGCTGTCCAGCGCCGAGGTGGGCTCGTCGCACAGCAGCACCTGCGGGCGCGGCGCCAGGGCACGCGCAATCGCCACGCGCTGCTTCTGACCTCCGGACAACTGGGCCGGATAGCTGCCGGCCTTGTCGGCCAGGCCCACGATGTCCAGGCATTCGCGCACGCGCTGCTCGATCTGGGCGCGCGAGTGGCCGCCATGGATGCGCAGCGGAAAGGCCACGTTCTCGAACACGCTGGCGTTCTGCAGCAGGTTGAACTGCTGAAAAATCATGCCGATGTTCTGGCGCGCCTCGCGCAGCGCGCGGCGGCCCAGGTCGGTCAGGCGCTGGCCTGCCACCACCACCTCGCCGCTGTCGGGGCGCTCGAGCAGGTTGATCAGGCGCAGCAGCGTGGACTTGCCCGCGCCGCTCTTGCCGATCAGGCCGAAGACCGTGCCCTGGCCAATGTCCAGCGACACCGAACGCACGGCATCGAAGTGCTTGCCATCGGCTGTTACAAATTTCTTTTGCAGGTCGCGCAGGCGGATCAGCGCGTTTTCCGGGGCGAAATCGGCGGTCTGGACGGTCATGGAGTCTCGGTTCGGCAGTGAAAACGGTCCTGGGATCGGCAACGGCAGCCTTTGCACCGCCATCTCCAGGCAATGGCGCGCAATTTCCGGGTCCTGTGCTACGCAGTTGGACGCAGTTGCAAGCCGATGGGCATGCGTTGTCTTGCGTCGTCGCCAAGCACAGGCGAATCCCCAGGATCTGCCGTCATTAGTGTTCTAACAAGTGTGTTGCAAAACGTTGTTCAAACAAAAGAATAAAAAATACGGTGCTTATATCGATTGCCGTCTTTCAAGCCTTGATGTACGGCCTGGACGGCATTGCTAGAATCCGCCCCCGACAGGCCTGTACAACGGCAAGATTCCTTGTGGTTGCGTGCATTACAGGTAAGTACCCGCTTTCATTCGCCATGCCTGAATCCTCCCGAACTGCCGACTGCCCCGCCTGCGCCGCCAGCCTGCGCGTGGAAGCCGTGCGCCTGCGGCGCGGCATCACGACCGTCTTTGACGGCCTGGACCTGCAGCTGGACGAGCCGCGCGTGGGACTCATCGGCGACAACGGCGCGGGCAAGACCAGTCTGTTCCGGCTGCTGTGCGGCCTGGATGCGCCGCAGGCCGGGCGCGTGCTGCTGGACGGCACCGAACTGCACGAGGCCCGCGCCAGGCGGCCGGGCCAGGTCGGGCTGATGTTCCAGAACCCCGACGACCAGATCATCTTCCCCACCGTGGAGGAAGAGCTGGCCCTGGGATTGCGCCCTTCGGGCATCTCGCGGCGCGAGGCCACGGAGCGCGCCCGCGCCCTGCTGAGCAGCCGCGGCCTGGCCGACTGGGCACCGCGCGCCGTGGCCGGGCTCAGCCAGGGCCAGCGCCAGCAGGTGTGCTGGCTGGCCCTGCTCATTGCCGCGCCGCGCGTGCTGCTGCTGGACGAGCCCTTCGCCAGCCTGGACCTGCCGGGCCAGGCGCGGCTGGCCCGGGACATCGCGGCCGCCGAGCAGCAGGTGCTGGTCTCCACCCATGTGCTGGACCACGTGCGCAGCTTTGGCCGCGTGCTCTGGCTGGAGCGCGGCCAGGTGCGCGCAGACGGCCCCGGCCATGAGGTCTGCGCAGCCTATGAAGCCGACGTGGCCCGCCGGCTGCAAGCGCAGGACTGACGCAGGAGCCGGCCGCCATGGGAAGCCTCTACAGCGAATACACCAGCTGGCTCCATGCCTGGAGTGCGGGCCGCAAGCTGCTGCTCATGGCGCTGCTGGGAACGGGCCTGTTCCTCATCGATTCACCGTGGCTGCTGGCCCTGGCCGGCGCCGCCTGCGGCCTGCTGTGGCTGTCGCTGGGCCGCGCCACCGAGGGCGCACGGCGGCTCATGCTGTCGGTCACCGTGGCCGCCCTGCTGGTGGCCGCCTTCCATGTGTGGATGCAGCATTACGCCCTGGCCGCCTCCAGCGCGCTGCGCCTGGTCTGCGCCTCCACGCTGGGCATGGCGCTGACCGTGAGCACGCGCCCCAGCGATCTGGTCGATGTGCTGGAGCGGCTGCTGGCGCCGCTGGAGCGCATCGGCATCTCCCCCGAACAGGTGGCCCTGCAGCTGGCATTGATGCTGCGTTTCACCGAGCATTTCTTCGTGCAGTGGAAGCGCATGGACGATGCCCACCGGCTGCGCACGGGCCGCGCCGGCGGCCTGCGCCTGATTGCGCCGCTGACCATCCACATGCTGCAGGCCACGCGCCGCGTGTCCGATGCGCTGTGGGCGCGCCTGGGCCGCTGAGGCCTGCCCTGCCGATTTGCCCTTCCGATTTGCCCTGCTGAACTGCCCTTCCTGACCGACAGCGAGAACTCTCCATGACCGCTCCCTCCACCGTCTCACGCGCCTCGGCGCGCTCCATGGCCCAGGTCTCGCTGTTCGCGGCACTGATGGCCGTCATGGGCCTGATTCCCAAGATCGACCTGCCGCTGGGCGTGCCCATCACCATCCAGTCGCTGGGCGTGATGCTGGCCGGCGTGATGCTCGGCCCCTGGCGCGGCATGCAGTCCATGCTGCTGTTCCTCGCAGCCGTGGCCGTGGGCCTGCCCCTGCTGTCGGGCGGGCGCGGCGGCATTGCCGTCTTCATGGCACCCTCGGCCGGCTACCTGCTGGGCTACCCGCTGGCGGCCTGCATTGCCGGCCTGGTCATGCGTGCGCTGCCCCAGGGCTCGCCCCGGCGCGCGGCGCTCAGCGCCTTTGCGGCCTCGGCGCTGGGCGGGCTGGTGGCCCTGCATGCCTTCGGCGTGCTGGGCCTCATGCTGATGGCCAAGCTCAGCCTGTCGCAGGCCTTCATGGCCACCTTGCTGTTCGTGCCCGGCGATCTGGTCAAGTGCGTGCTGTGCGCCCTGGTGGTGCACACGGTGGCGCGCGGCATGCCGGACTGGCCGTTCGGAGGCCGCCAGCATGGCTGAGCCATTCGCGCGTCATCCGCTGGCCGCGCCGCTGCAGCACCCGTGGACCCTGGTCCATGGCCCGCTGGAGCATTGGGCCCGGCAGCGCCCCGATGCGATGGCGCTGCAAAGCGAGGCCGGCCAATGGAGCTTTGCCGCGCTGCATGCCGCCGTGCTGCAGCGCTCGGCCGCGCTGGTGGCCAGCCAGGTGCCAGAGATGCTGCTGGTGGACACGGGCGGCAGCGCCAGCACCGTGGATGCCATCGTCGAATTCCTCGCCATCCTGCACAGCGGCCGCTGCGCCGCCGTGGCCGATCCTGATTGGCCCGATGCCGTGCGTAGCCGCATCGAGGGCTGGCTGCCCACGGCGCCCAGCGCTCTGGCCGAGGCCACGGCCACCGGCGCCTTCTACACCGGCTTCACCTCGGGCAGCACCGGGCTGCCCAAGGGCTTCATGCGCCACCACCGTTCGTGGACAGAGAGCTTTCGCGTCTGCCTGCAGGACTTCGGCGCCGTGGCCGCGCAGCGCACCATGGCGCCCGGTCGCATCTCGCATTCGCTGTTCCTGTTCGGCGTGATGCAGGGCCTGTGGTGCGGCGAAGGCGCCGTGGTGCAGGAGCGGTTCTCGGCAGCACGCTGCCTGGCCAGCCTGGCGCGCGGCGAAGCCCCCTGCCTGGTCGCCGTGCCCAGCCAGCTGCTGCTGATGCTGCAATGGGCCGCACACCGCGCGCTGGCGCCCATCCCCGAGGTGGAGCTGATCATGATCAGCGGCGCGCGCTGGATGCGCGCCCAGACCCCAGCCCTGCGCGCGCTGTTTCCGCGCGCACGCATCATCGAGTTCTACGGCGCCTCGGAGGCCAGCTTCATCGCCTGGATGGAGGCCGACGAACAGGCCCCGCCCCAGGCCGTGGGCCGGCCCTTCAGCAATGTGCAGTTGCAGATCCGCCCCGCCACCCAGCAGACCGGCGACCACACCCTGCAGCCGGGCGAGGACGGCCTGATCTACATGCGCAGCCCCATGCTGTTCATGGACTATGTGGGCGAGGCGCGCGACGGCACGGCCGCGCTGCGCGACGGCGAATGGCTGTCCGTGCGCGACATGGGCCATATCGATGCCGGCGGCCAGCTGTGCCTGGCCGGGCGCCAGAGCCGCATGCTCGTCACCCAGGGCAAGAACCTGTTCCCCGAAGAAGTCGAAACCCTGCTGGCCGCGCACCCGGGCGTGGCCCAGGTCTCCATCCAAGGTCTGCCCGACGCGCTGCGCGGCATGCAGGTGCACGCCGTCGTGCAATGGCACGGCGCCGCGCCCGCAGGCTCCGCACAGGCGCTGGCGGCCTGGCTGCGCGACCGGCTGGAAAGCTACAAGCTGCCGCGCCAATGGTGGAGCTGCACCGACTGGCCGCAGACCGCCAGCGGCAAGACCGACCACGGCCGTCTGGCGCGTGCACTGGCCGCCACTGCCACTGGCACGGACGCTGGCCAGGCACTGCCCGGCGAACCCGCGCTGCTGCCCCTGCCATGAACCCGCACGACGCCCCCGTCATCCTGGCCTGGGCGCGCAGCCCTGTCGCCCCCGTGGGCGGTGCATTGCGCGAATTTGCCGCGCACGAGCTGGGCGCGCCCGTGCTCCAGGCCTTGCTGGCCCGGGCCGGCCTGCCTGCCCGGGCCGTGGATGCCGTGGTCTTAGGCAACGCCCTGGGCGCAGGCGGCAACCCGGCCCGCATGCTGGCCCTGGCGGCAGGCTTGCCCGAGCGCTGCGCAGCACACAGCGTGGACACCCAGTGCTGCTCGGGCCTGGACAGCGTGGCCCTGGCTGCAGGCCTGCTGATGTCGGGCCAGGCCGATATCGTGGTGGCCGGTGGTGCCGAGGCCTGGAGCCGTGCCCCCATCCGCCAGACGCGCCCGCGCCATGCAGGCGAGCTGCCCGTCACCTATGACCGCCCCGCCTTCGCCCCCGATCCCGCACGCGACCCGGACCTGCTGCAATCGGCCGCAGACCATGCCCTGGCCCACGGCATCACCCGCGCCGTTCAGGAGGCCCATGCCATGCACAGCCACGCGCAGGCGCTCGCGCACCGCGACCGGTTGGCCCAAGAGATCGTGCCCATGGCGGGGCTGGACCACGACGCCTATCCGCGCGCCTTGAACCCGGCCCGCGTTGCCCGCATGCCCGTGGTGGCCGAAGCGGGCAGCGCCTTTGATGCCCAGGCGCGCCAGCGCCATGCGCTGAGCACGCCCACCATCTCGCCCAAGGCCGATGGCGCTGCCCTGGTGCTGCTGGCCACGCCGCAGGCCTGTGCACGCCTGGGCCTGCAGCCACGCGCCCGCTGGGTGGCCAGTGCCTCGCTGGGCCATGCGCCCGAAACACCGCTGGTCGCCGCCGCACTGGCGGCCCAGCAGGTGCTGGAGCGTGCAGCCGCAGCGCTGCAGCTGCCTGGCCTGACTGCGGCAGAGCTCCAGGCTGTGGAGCTGCACGATGCCTTCGCCGTGCAGGCCCTGGCCTTTGCCGAAACCCTGGGCCTGCCGCTGCAGCAGCTCAACACCGGCGGCGGTGGCCTGGCGCGCGGCCATCCCATAGGCGCATCGGGCGCGGTTGCGCTGGTGCGCATGCTCTCAGACCTGCACCGCACGCCAGCAGCCCACAGATCGGCCCTGGGCCTGGCCGCCATTGCAGGGGCTGGCGGCATAGGCGCGGCCTGCCTGGTGCAGGCGCTTTGAATCCATGGACTCCGCATTTCCCATGTCCGCCAACCCACCGTCCGACACCCTTCCCTTTGGCGATGCGCATGAGGCCCTGGTGCACGCGCGCCGCTCCGTGCGCGCCTACCGGCCCGATCCCGTGCCGGACGCGCTGCTGCACCATTTGCTGCAATCGGCCCGCCGGGCGCCCAGCGGCGGCAACCTGCAGCCCGGCCAGTTCATCCAGGTGCGCGGCAGCCTGCGCGGCGCACTCACACAGGCGCTGCTGGCCGACTGGCAAGGCGGAGCACCTGAGCGCGAGGACTACGGCTACTTCCCCCGCCCCATGCCCATGGCGCTGCGCAAGCGCCAGGTGGCGTCGGCCCAGGCCCTGTACAGCGCCCTGGGCGTGGCCCGCGAGGACCGCGCCGGGCGCGACGCGCAGTTCGGCCGCAACTACCGCTT
Source organism: Delftia tsuruhatensis NBRC 16741 (assembly GCF_001571325.1). GTDB lineage: Bacteria > Pseudomonadota > Gammaproteobacteria > Burkholderiales > Burkholderiaceae_C > Comamonas > Comamonas tsuruhatensis. Next base: position 187,951 of record NZ_BCTO01000022.1, on the reverse strand, counting down.
CTTCGATGCGCCCGTGGCCCTGGTCGTGAGCATTGATGCCCGCTTCGGAGCAGGCGGCTACATGGACCTGGGCATGACCCTGTACGGCCTGCAAATGGCCGCAGCCGCCCAGGGCCTTGGCAGCTGCGCCATCGGCGCCCTGGCCTCCTACCCCGACACCGTGCGCCGCGTGCTCGACCTTGCGCCCGGCGAGCACATCGTCTGCGGCCTGGCCCTGGGCTGGCCCGACGAGGCCGCCCCCGTCAACCGCACCCAGACCACCCGCGCACCGCTGAGCGAATATTTCAAAGTGCTGGGGGAATGAAAAAAAGCTGCCAATGGCAGCTTTTGCAATTCAGCCCTCGCTCGCACTGAACACGGCGACCGAAACCGGCGCAACCCAAGGCGAGGGACACCGAGCAAGGGCCGCCCCGAAGCGAGGGTGTCGTCCCCCTCCCGCGAAGCGAGAGAGGGGGAAGCGGCGTCAGCCGCTCAGGGGGTGCTTCCTATCAAAACGCAGGGATCACCGACCCCTTGAACTGCACATCAATGAACTGGCGCACTTCATCGGAGTGGTAGGCCTTGATCAGCTGCGCCACCCAGGGCTTGCCCTTGTCGGCATCGCGCGCGACCAGGATGTTCACATAGGGGTTCTTGGCGGCTTCCTGCGCAATGGCATCGGTCTTGGGGTTCAGGCCTGCCGAGATCGCGAAGTTGGTGTTGATGGCCGAGGCGTCCAGGTCATCCAGCGAGCGTGGCAGCTGGGCTGCGTCCAGCTCCACGAAGCGCAGCTTCTTGGGGTTGGAGACCACGTCCAGCGGCGTGGCCTTCAGGCCCGCGCTTTCCTTGAGCTTGATCAGGCCCTGGGCCTGCAGCAGCAGCAGCACGCGGCCACCGTTGGTGGGATCGTTGGGGATGCCGAACTTGGCGCCCTGGGGCAGGTCGGCCAGCTGCTTGATCTTCTTGGAATAGATGCCGATGGGGAAATTCACCGTGTCGGCCACCCAGCCGATCTTGTAGCCGCGGTCGCGCACCTGGGCGTCGAGGTAGGGGCGGTGCTGGTAGCTGTTGGCGTCCAGGTCACCGGCAGACAGCGCGGCATTGGGCTGCACGTAGTCGCCGAATTCAACGATCTGGATCTTCAGGCCGTTCTTCTCGGCGACCTTCTTGACCTGCTCCATGATCTGGGCGTGCGGGCCGGCCGTGACGCCGACCTTGATGGGCTTGTCCTGCGCCTGCGCGGGCATGGCCAGCAGGGTCATGGCGGCGGTGCTGGCAATCGCGGCGGCCGTGAGCGTGCGGCGGAGGAAATGGCGCTTGGTGGGCATGGATGCGGTTCCTTGTAACCTGTCAAAAACACAGGCGCACACTGTAGCGCCAACACAGCGCGCGGCGACCGTACCGGCACACTGCGGCTAGACAGTTTTTTCAGTAGCTCACAACCGGCGCCGCAGCGCGGGCGTCAGCGGTCCTGGAACTCGGGCGTTGCCATCACCTGGTGGGCCACGACATCCAGTACGGGATGGGGTTGCTCCTGGCGGTCTATCCAGACCTTGGGCGTGAAGCTGCCACGCAGCGCCACGGCATCGCCTTCGATCAGATTGCGCAGCACCTCGCAGGCCTGGGCGTCGAATGCAACCACGTTGACCGGGATGGAAGTGCCATCGGATGCCTCGGAACGCACGCGGGCCACCATGAAGGGGCGCCGATTGCGGTCGCTGCGGTGTTCGGGCGTACCGGTGAGTCTGCCGGTAATCAGTCCATCCATCATGTGCGAGACCAGGAAGAAATCGTCAGTTACAAAAGACGCCATTGTAGGTGCAGGTCTTACGCATCCAGACCTGGCGGCGCATCTTCACGGTGCATGGAGTTTTCTGCGCTGGCTACCCTCGCCATCCGCGAGGGAGCCGCCTGGCGGAACTGCACCCGCTCTTCGCCGCAAGGCACAATCGCGCGCAAAATCGAACGTACAAAGCAAAAAGCTCCTGACGTTTCCGTCAGGAGCTTTGCGTTGTGGTCGGCGTGGCGGGATTCGAACTCGCGACCCCTTGCACCCCATGCAAGTGCGCTACCAGGCTGCGCTACACGCCGAAGCATTGAATTATAGGGACTAAAAACGGGCCTTCAGGGAAAACGCAGAGTTTTTTCCAAAATGTCTGCAAATTCCTGAAATGGCGACGATCAGCCCCCGCATCTTCTCACCCCAGATGCGTGGCGCGCACATGGTCCAGCAAGGCCTCCAGCGGATGGCGCAGCTGCCGTGCAGACAGGCGCTTGACCTGGCTGCGGCAGGAGTAGCCGGTGGCCAGCGGCTCGCCCAGCTCCTGCTTGCCTTCGATCTGCCGGGCCCATGACTGGGCATAGATCGTCTTGGAGGTTTCGAGGTTGCGCGCCTCATGCCCGTAGGTGCCCGACATGCCGCAGCAGCCCGTGGCCTCCACGCTCAGGCGCAGGCCCCGTCGCTCGAAGAGCTGTGCCCACTGCTTGCCGCTGTCGGGCGCGTTGGTCTTTTCGGTGCAATGGGGCAGCAGGCGGTACGCAGTGCCTGCACTGCCCTCGTTCGTGCGCGCCTCGGGCAGCACCTGCTGCAGCCATTCCTGGGGCAGCGCCACCTTGGGCACCTCGCCCATGCCCGGCACCTTGAGGTATTCCTGCCGATAGGCCAGCGTCATGGCCGGGTCCAGCCCCACCAGCGCCACACCGGGCTGAGCCAGTTGCGCCAGCTGCGCGGCATTGCGGATGGCCGCCTTGGCAAAGGCGCCCATGAATCCCTGCACATGCAGCGGCTTGCCATTGGGCAGCAGCGGCGCCAGCCAGACCTGGAACCCCAGGCGCGCCGCCAGCTCGATCAGCACCTGCAGCTGGCCGGTCTCGAAGTAGCGGGTGAAGCTGTCCTGCACGATGACCACGCTGCGCGCGCGCTGCTCGGGCGCGAGCGCGGCCAGCGCCTGCGCATCGGCCGCGCGCACCTTCCATTGCCGCAAGGTGGCTGCCAGGTCCAGCCGGCTCAGCAGCGGGCCGTCGACCATGCCGATGCGCCGGCTGAGCACATCGCGCATCCATGGCGAGCCCATCACCCCGTTGTAGAGCGCGGGCATGCGCGCCAGCCAGGGCATGGTGAACTCCAGCGAGCCGATCAGGTAGTCGCGCACGGGCCGCAGGTAGCGGCGGTGGTACAGCTCCAGAAAGCGCGAGCGGAATTCGGGCACGTTGACCTTGACGGGGCACTGCCCGGCGCAGGACTTGCAGGCCAGGCAGCCGGCCATGGCGTCATAGACCTCGTGCGAGAAATCGGCCTCGCCGCGGCGCGCCGCGCGGCTGTTGCGCCAGCGCGCGGCCAGGCTGGACAGAAAGGGCTGGGGCCGCTGCGCGACCTCCAGCACATTCACGCCTGCCTGCCCCTGCAGGCGCAGCCATTCGCGCATCAGCGAGGCCCGGCCCTTGGGCGAATGCACGCGCTGGCGCGTGGCCTTCCAGGACGGGCACATGGCGTCGTCCGGGTCGAAGTTGTAGCAGGCGCCATTGCCGTTGCAGTGCATGGCCGCGCCATAGCTTTGCCATACGCGCTCGTCGATCTGCCGGTCCAGCTCGCCGCGCGTGGTGACGCCATCCACCTTGAGCAGCAAGGTCTTGCTGGCCGGCGGCGTGGCGATCTTGCCGGGGTTGAGCTGGTTGTGCGGGTCGAAGGCGGCCTTGAGCTGCTGCAGCGAGGGATACAGCTCGCCGAAGAAGGCCGGCACATATTCGGAGCGCAGGCCCTTGCCGTGCTCGCCCCACAGCAGGCCGCCGTGGCGCTGCGTGAGTTCGGCCACCGCGTCGGAGATGGGGCGCACCAGGGCGGCGTCCACGGGGTTCTTCATGTCCAGGATGGGGCGCACATGCAGCACGCCGGCATCGACGTGGCCGAACATGCCGTACTGCAGGCCGTGGCTGTCCAGCAGCGCGCGGAACTCGGCAATGAACTCGGGCAGGTTCTCGGGCGGCACGGCCGTGTCTTCGACAAAGGGCTGGGGCCGCGCCTCGCCCGCCACGTTGCCCAGCAGGCCCACGGCGCGCTTGCGCATGGCATAGACGCGGTGCACCGCTGCATTGCCGGCCGCCAGCGTGTGGCCCAGCCGCTCCACGGAGGTATCCGCGCCCAGGTGCGCGATGAAGGCCTGCACGCGGCCATCGACCTCCTGCGGATCGTCGCCGCTGAATTCCACCAGGTTGATGCCCAGCGTGGGGCGCTGCCCGTCCTGCGGGAAGTACTCGGCCACGCTGCTCCAGACGAAGTCCTTCATGGCCAGCAGCAGCACCTTGGAATCCACCGTCTCAATGGACAGCGGCCGGTGCGCCATCAGCGCGCGCGCATCGCGCAGCGCATCCATGAAGCCCGCATAGCGCACGTTGACCAGGACCGAGTAGCGGGGAATGGGCAGCACGTTGAGCCGCGCCTCCACCACGAATCCCAGCGAGCCTTCGGCGCCGCACAGCACGCTGTTGAGGTTGAAGCGCCCGTCGCCTTCGCGCAGATGGGCCAGGTCATAGCCGGTGAGGCAGCGGTTGAGCTTGGGGAATCTGGCCTCGATCAACTCCGCCTGGTCCTCGCTGATGCGCCGCGCCGTGCGGTGCACCTTGCCGATGCGCCCCGAATCGGCGCACATGCGCTCCAGCGCCTGAGCATCCAGCGGCGCGCTGTGCAGGCGCTCGCCGCCCAGCAGCACGAAGTCCAGCGCCAGCACGTGGTCGCGCGTCTTGCCATAGGTGCAGCTGCCCTGCCCGCTGGCATCGGTGTTGATCATGCCGCCGATGGTGGCGCGGTTGGAGGTGGACAGCTCGGGCGCAAAGAACAGTCCGTATGGCTTGAGCGCGGCGTTGAGCTGGTCCTTGACCACGCCGGCCTGCACGCGCACCCAGCGCTGCTCGGCATTGATTTCGAGGATGCCGTTCATGTGCCGCGACAAGTCCATGGTCACGCCATGCGTGAGCGACTGCCCGTTCGTGCCCGTGCCGCCGCCGCGCGGTGTCAGCACCACATCGCGGAACTCAGGCCGCGCCAGCACCTGCGCCGCCCTGGCCACATCCTCGGCGTGACGCGGGTAGATGGCCGCCTGCGGCATGCGCTGGTAGATGGAGTTGTCCGTGGCCAGCACGGTGCGGCTGGCATGGTCCGTGTCCACGTCGCCCTCGAAGCCGGCGGCCTTCAGCGCTTCAAGAAACTCAAGGTATTGGGCAGGCACGGGGGCGCTGGCATGGGGCAGTGGGGCAATCGACATGGAAGGCAAGGTGGGGAGATTTGTTGCTGGTGATCAGCCCAGGAAACCCATGCATGAAATACACGATTTCAGGCCGACCATGGCCGCAAGTATCTCTACACTCTTCCTGTGCAACAAACGAAAATTGCGGCTGCGAACACTGCATAAAACTCATGAATTACCGACGCCTGACACCCTCCATGTCCCTGCTGCTGGTCTTCGAGGCGGCCGCGCGCCACGAAAGCTATGCGCGAGCGGCCGAGGAGCTGTCGCTCAGCCAGAGCGCCATCAGCCGGCAGGTGCAGACACTGGAGGCGCAGCTGGGCATCAGCCTGTTCCGCCGCGAGGGCCGCACGGTGCGCCTGACTGATGTGGGGCGCCGCTACTTCATCGACCTGGGCGCCGCGCTGGGCCGCATACGCAGCGCCACCCTGCAGGCCATGTCACGCCAGTCCGGCGGTGGCACGCTCAACCTGGCCACCCTGCCCACCTTCGGCTCCAAATGGCTGCTGCCGCACCTGCATGGCTTCTACCAGGCGCAGCCCGGGGTGACGATGCACATCCACTCGCGCATCGGCGATATCGACTTCGACAGCGCAGAGATAGACGCCGCCATCACCGTGGGCACGGGAGACTGGCCCGGGCTGACCGCGCATCGCCTGTACCACGAGTTCCTGGTGGCGGTGGCCAGCCCGCAGGCGCTGCAGCAGGCCGGGCAGGCAGCAGCCTCGCCGGACTGGGCGGGCCAGCAGGTGCTGCTCACGGTGGCCAGCAACCGGCAGGCCTGGAGCGAGTGGTTCACGCACTATCGGCTCGATCACCGGCAGATGCGGATAGGGCCGAGCTTCGAGCTGACCTCGCACCTGATACAGGCCGTGCTGGCAGGCATGGGCGTGGGCCTGGTGCCACGGGTGCTGGTGGAAGAGGAGATGGCGCGCGGTGAGCTGCACGTGGTGGGAGACGCCATCCCCAGCCAGCGCAGCTACTACCTGGTCTATCCCGAGAGGAACGCGACACTGCCGGCGCTGGCAGCCTTCCGGCAATGGCTGCTTGAGACCTGCGCCCAGGGTTGATTCCCGCGCAACGGCCGCTCCCCTTCAGCGGTTGGTAGCGGTTGGCGATGGCACAAAGAAAAACGGACCACAGCCAGAAGCTGTGGTCCGTTTTCATTTATGGTCGGCGTGGCGGGATTCGAACTCGCGACCCCTTGCACCCCATGCAAGTGCGCTACCAGGCTGCGCTACACGCCGAAGAATTCAATTATATACAGCTTTTTGCTCTCAAATAGAAAGCAGCGCACGAATCTGCAAAAGCTCCTCGCGCACGGCCTCCGGCTCCAGCGGAACGCTGGCCGCGGCATCGCCACCGAGCAGCGGCGCGGCAGCCGGCGCCGACACCGCGACACCGGCCTGCAGCGCGGGAACCACGGCAGACCCCGAGGCTTCGCGCAGGCGGTTGCGCGCACCGTTGATGGTGAAGCCCTGCTCGTAGAGCAGCTCGCGGATGCGCCGGATCATCAGCACTTCGTGGTGCTGGTAGTAGCGGCGGTTGCCGCGCCGCTTCATGGGGCGCAGCTGCGTGAACTCCTGCTCCCAGTAGCGCAGCACATGCGGCTTGACGTCGCACAGATCCGCGACCTCACCGATGGTGAAGTAGCGCTTGGCGGGAATCTGGGGCAGAAGTGAAGCCATGGCAAATGTGGATGAAGTCAGGATGTGCAATGCCGCTGGCGCGCGGACGCTGATCCGGGAAGAAGGCCGAGCCTACTGCACAGCTCGCCTGCAGGCCAGCACCCTGTCGTAAAAACAGCCCATCCACCGCGAGGCAGACAGGCTGGCGACAGCTGGCCATGCAGGCCCGGGCAGGCTTTCCTCAGGCCAGGGAGCCCGATGTGCCTTCCTGGATCTGCTCCTTGAGCTTGCTGCTCGCATGGAAGGTCACGACGCGGCGCGCCTCGATCGGAATGGCCTCGCCCGTGCGCGGATTGCGCCCCGGACGCGGCGCCTTGGTGCGGATCTGGAAGTTGCCGAAGCCCGACAGCTTCACATCCTCGCCCGACACCAGGCTTTGCGAGACCAGCTCGAAGAACGCATCCACCATTTCCTTGGATTCGCGCTTGTTCAGGCCGATCTCGTCGAACAGCAGATCCGCCAGCTGCGCCTTGGTCAGCGCAGGCGAATCAAGACTTTCCACCGCCAGTTCCATCACAGGATCTCCTTTCACGGCATGCACCCTCCATCATGCGCGCAGGCGCGCACCCAGACGCTGCTGCAGCTGCTCGAGCACGGCCTGCACGGCCTGCTCGATCTGCACATCCGTCAGCGAGCTGTCGTCATGGCCCAGCGTCAGGCGCACGGCCAGGCTCTTTTCGTCCTGCGCCAGCGCGCCCGGTGCCGCTGTCTCGCCGGCCTTGAGCGCCTTGGGACGGAACACATCGAACAGCACGGCAGAGCGCAGCAGGCCGCCGGTCTGGGCAGCTTCCACCGCCTGCATCAGCTGGGCATGCGTGGTCTTTTCGTTCACGACCACGGCAATGTCGCGCTCCACGGCCTGGTGCTTGGCCACGGGCTTGAACACCGGCACCTCGCGCGCCAGCACGGCATCGAGCTCCAGCTCGAACAGCACGGGCGCCTGGGCCAGATCCCATTGCTGGCGCCACTGGGGATGCAGCTCGCCGATGAAGCCGATGGACTGGCCATCGAGCAGCACGCGTGCGCAGCGGCCCGGGTGCATGGCCGGATGCTCGGCCGGCTCGAACACGGGCTTGCGCGGCGCCAGCAGCGCCTCGACATCGCCCTTGACGTCGTAGAAGTCGACCTTGGTCTCGCCACGAGCCCATTGCAGCTGCTCGGCAGCTCCCCAGGCCAGGCCCGCCACGCGCATGGGCTGGTAGAAGCCCTTGACCGTGGTGTCGCTGTCAACAACGCTGTCATCCTTGAGGAAGACACGGCCCAGCTCGAACACGCGCACGCGCTCGGCCTTGCGGTCGGCATTGAACTTGAGCACCTGCATGAGCGAGCCGATGAGGCTGGAGCGCATCACGCTGAGCTGGCTTGCGATGGGGTTGAGCAGCTGGATGGGATTGGCGTTGCCGGCCAGATCCTTCTCCCACGCGGCTTCCACAAAGCTGAAGTTGATGGTTTCCTGGTAGCCCAGATCGGCCAGCGCGCGGCGAACGGCGAACTGGCTGCGGCGGTTCTCGGCGCGCAGCTTGGGCGCAATGGGCGCCAGCGGCTTGCTCGTGGGCAGGTTCTCGTAACCCACCATGCGCGCCACTTCCTCGATCAGGTCTTCCTCGATGTTGATATCGAAGCGGAAGCTGGGCGGCGTGACGGTGAGCACGCCATCGCCCTGCTCCACCGGCAGGCCCAGGCCGGCCAGCGCATCGTGGCACTGCTGCTGCGTGAGCGGCATGCCGATGACCTTGGCCGCACGCGCCACGCGCAGCGTGACGGGCTTGGGCTGGGGCATGTTGGACTTCTGGTCGTCGATGGGGCCGCAGACGGTCTCGGGCGTGCCGCAGATCTGCAGCACCAGTTCCGTGATGCGCTCGATGTGCTCGACGGTCAGCTCGGGATCGACGCCGCGCTCGAAGCGGTGGCCCGCATCGGTGGAGAAGTTGTAGCGGCGCGAACGGCCGGCAATCGACTTGGGCCACCAGAAGGCCGCCTCGATGTAGATGTGGCGCGTGTCGTCGGACACGGCCGTGGCGTCGCCGCCCATGATGCCGGCCAGCGATTCGACTTCGCGCTCATCGGCGATCACGCCCACCTGTCCATCGACGGTGACGGTGTTGCCGTTGAGCAGCTTGAGCTGCTCGCCTTCCTTGCCCCAGCGCACCTGCAGGCCGCCGTGGATCTTGTCCAGGTCAAAGATGTGGGAGGGGCGGCCCAACTCGAACATCACATAGTTGGAGATGTCCACCAGCGGCGCCACGCTGCGCTGGCCGCAGCGCGCCAGGCGATCGACCATCCACTGCGGCGTCTTCGCCTGGGTGTTGACGTTGCGCACCACGCGGCCCGAGAAGCGGCCGCACAGGTCGGGCGCCTCGATCTTCACGGCCAGCCTGTCCTGCACGCCCACCGCAGCAGGCGTGAACGACTGGGGCTTGAGCGGCGCACCGGTCAGCGCAGCCACTTCGCGCGCCACACCATAGACGCTCAGGCAATGCGCCAGGTTGGGCGTGAGCTTGAGCGTGAACAGGGTGTCATCCAGGTTCAGGTATTCGCGGATGTTCTGGCCCAGGGGCGCGTCCAGCGGCAGCTCCATCAGGCCGCCATGGTCCTCGGACAGCTTGAGTTCGCGCGCCGAGCACAGCATGCCGAAGCTCTCCACGCCGCGCAGCTTGCCGATCTTGATGAGGAAGGGCTTGCCGTCTTCACCGGGTGGCAGCTCGGCGCCCACCGTGGCGCAGGGCACGCGGATGCCCACGCGCGCGTTGGGCGCGCCGCAGACGATGGTCAGCAGCTCGGGCCCGCCCACATCGACCTGGCACACGCGCAGGCGATCGGCATTGGGATGCTGCTCGGCAGCCTTGATCTCGCCGACGACGATCTTGGTGAACGGCGGTGCCACGGGCTCCAGCTCCTCCACCTCCAGGCCGGCCATGGTCAGGGTGTCGGCCAGCTCTTGGGTGGTCAGCGGCGGATTGCAGAACTCGCGCAGCCAGGATTCGGGAAATTGCATATCAGACTCTTTGGCGTTGGTTCGGTCCGCGCGCCGCGGCGCTGGCGGACCCCATGAACGTATTGACGACTCTCATTCCACCCCCCGAACAGCCTGACCATGCGACTGGCGTGGTTCAGGCCGGAGACGCCGAGCAAGAGCCGCCTCGCGGCGAGGGCGTCGTCCCCCTCCCAGGGGGATGGCGCGCAGCGCCTCAGGGGGCGGTCCATTTCTAACGGAATTGCGACAGGAAGCGGATATCGCCGTCAAAAAACAGACGCAGATCGTTGACGCCATAGCGCAGCATGGTCAGGCGGTCAGGGCCCATGCCAAAGGCAAAGCCGATGTACTTCTCGGGGTCCAGCCCCATGTTGCGCACCACGTTGGGGTGCACCTGGCCGGAGCCGGCCACCTCCAGCCAGCGGCCGGCCAGCGGGCCGCTCTGGAACTGGATATCGATCTCGGCGCTGGGCTCGGTGAAGGGGAAGAAGCTGGGACGGAAGCGCAGCACCAGGTCGTCGCTCTCGAAGAAGGTCTTGCAGAAGTCGGTGAAGACCACCTTCAGATCCTTGAAGCTGACGTTCTCGCCGATCCACAGGCCTTCGCACTGGTGGAACATGGGCGAGTGCGTGGCATCGCTGTCCACGCGGTAGGTGCGGCCCGGCGCGATCACGCGGATCTCGGGCATGCCCTGGCCGGCGTCCAGCCGCTCACGGTATTTCTTGACGTGCTGCACGGCATGGCGCACCTGCATGGGGCTGGTGTGCGTGCGCAGCAGATTGGGGGCCTGCTCCGTGCCGCCTTCCACGTAGAAGGTATCGTGCATGGAACGGGCGGGATGGTCTTCGGGCGTGTTCAGCGCCGTGAAGTTGAACCAGTCGGACTCGATCTCGGGGCCCTCGGCCACATCGAAGCCCATGGAGCCGAAGATGCCCTCGATGCGCTCCAGCGTCAGCGACACGGGGTGCAGGCCGCCCTGGCCACGGCGACGGCCTGGCAAGGTCACATCCAGCACCTCGGCCTTCAGGTGGGCCTGCAGTTCGGCATCGGCCAGGGCCTTGCGGCGCGCGGTCAGCGCGGCCTCGATGCCTTGCTTGGCCACGTTGATGGCGGCTCCGCGCGACTTCTTCTCTTCGACGGAAAGCTGCGCCATGCCCTTCATGAGCTCGGTCACCTTGCCCGACTTGCCCAGAAACTGCGCCTTGGCGTTTTCCAGATCAGCGGGGGTTTGTGCCTGCGCGAACAGCTGCTGCGCGCTCTCGACCAGAGAATCCAACTCGTTCATATCGACTCTTTATCGACTGTGAAAAGAAACAAGGGCTAGCAGCCTTTTCAAGCCCTAGCCCTTGCTGTTTGCGCTGCAGACCATCACGAGGATGGCCGCAGACCGTTATCTCAAGCAGCCAGCTTGGCCTTGACTTGATCAACGATGCTGCTAAACGCAGCCTTGTCGTGCACCGCGATATCGGCCAGCATCTTGCGGTCGATCTCGATGGCTGCCTTCTTCAGGCCGTTGGCGAACTGGCTGTAGGTCAGGCCCAGTTCACGTGCAGCGGCGTTGATACGGGCGATCCACAGACGGCGGAACACGCGCTTCTTGGCACGGCGGTCACGGTAGGCATATTGCCCAGCCTTCATCACCGCCTGCTTGGCGATGCGGAAGACATTGCCGCGGCGGCCGCGGAAACCCTTGGAAAGGGCCAGAACTTTTTTGTGACGGGCGCGGGCCGTTACACCACGTTTGACGCGAGGCATGTGTTTTCTCCTTGTTCGTCAGTGAATTACAGGCCAGCCATCGGCAGCATTTGTGCGATCGAGCCCATGTTGGTCTCATGCACAGACACTGCACCACGCAGGTGACGCTTGTTCTTGGTGGTCTTCTTGGTCAAGATGTGACGCTTGAAGGCTTGACCGCGCTTGACGGTGCCACCGGGACGAACGCGAAAACGCTTCTTCGCGCTGCTCTTGGTCTTCATTTTGGGCATTTGAATGCTCCTGTTGTTTGTGCTCGTGAGGCGGCTCGCAACACTGCGCGCACTTGCTGGCCCCGAGACACTTCTGTGCCAGCCCGGAGGCCGGCAAGAACAAGGGACATGGATACCATGTCCCTTGCATCGCACGCCCCGCGCAATCGACTCGCGCAAGGCCTGCAAATTCTGTCGCCCCTCAGCGAAGGGCGAAACCGCGATTATGCCTTATCAGCCACCGCAGGTGCAGCAGAAACCTCTGCTTGCGGTTTGCCACCGGTGGTGGGCTTCTTGCGCGCAGGGGCGATCATCATCACCATCTGGCGGCCTTCGAGCTTGGGGAACTGCTCCACCTGGATGGAGTCCGCCAGATCGTCACGCAGACGGTTCAGCAGGTCCAGACCGATCTGCTGGTGCGTGATTTCACGGCCGCGGAAACGCAGCGTGATCTTGCACTTGTCACCATCGGCCAGGAATCGGCGGATGTTGCGCAGCTTGATGTTGTAGTCGCCGTCGTCGGTACCAGGGCGGAATTTCACTTCCTTGATTTCGATGACGGTCTGCTTGGCCTTGGCTTCGGCAGCCTTCTTCTGTTCAAGGTACTTGAACTTGCCATAGTCCATCAACCGGCAGACAGGCGGAGTGGCCGTGGCGGCGATTTCCACCAGGTCCACGTCCAACTCGCCCGCCATGCGCAGCGCTTCCTGCAGAGGCACGATGCCCAGCGGCTCGTTCTCCGGGCCGGACAGACGCACTTCAGGCGCCATGATTTCACGGTTGAGACGATGCTTGCGCTCTTCACGGTGGCGCCGATCACGAAATTCAGTAGCTATGGTTCTCACCCTTGGATTTAAGTTGCTACAACAGCGTAGCCGCTTGTGTGCAGTACACGCCAAACGGCTAACGCCTTTGGAGATGCTCCGTCAGGCCTTCGCCGCGATGTCCTTGGCCACGAGTTCAATGAACGCGTCGACCGACATCACTCCGAGGTCCTTGTTGCCCCGTGCGCGCACTGCCACTGCACCAGCGGCCTTCTCCTTGTCGCCTGCAACAAGGATGTAAGGCAGCTTTTGCAACGAATGCTCCCGTATTTTATACGTAATCTTTTCGTTGCGCAGATCTGTCGCCACCCTAAGGCCTTGATTCGGAAATGCTTTTTGCAGCTTTTGCGCGACTTCCCGCACATAGTCCGCCTGCGCGTCAGTGATATTGAGCACGGCCGCCTGAACAGGAGCCAGCCATGTCGGCATGGCACCGGCATGCTGCTCGATGAGGATGCCGATGAAACGCTCCAGGCTGCCGACGATGGCACGGTGCAGCATCACGGGGCGATGGCGATCGCCGTCTTCACCCACGTATTCCGCATCCAGGCGCTCGGGCATGGAGAAGTCGACCTGGATGGTGCCGCACTGCCACTGGCGACCGATGGCGTCCTTGAGCGTGTACTCGATCTTGGGACCGTAGAACGCGCCATCGCCGGGCGAGATCACGTACTCGCAGCCCGAAGCCTCCAGGCTGTTGATCAGCGCGGCCTCCGCCTTGTCCCAGCTTTCATCGGAGCCGATGCGCGCCTCGGGGCGCGTGGCGACCTTGTAGATGATGTCGCTGAAACCGAAGTCCGCGTAGACCTTTTGCAGCAGCGTGGTGAAAGCCAGCACCTCGGGCTGGATCTGGTCTTCGGTGCAGAAGACGTGGCCGTCATCCTGCGTGAAGCCGCGCACGCGCATGATGCCGTGCAGACCGCCCGTGGGCTCGTTGCGGTGGCACTGGCCGAACTCGCCGTAGCGCAGCGGCAGGTCGCGGTAGCTCTTGATGCCCTGCTTGAAGATCAGGATGTGGCCGGGGCAGTTCATCGGCTTGAGCGCATAGTCGCGCTTTTCCGACTCGGTCGTGAACATGTTCTCGCGGTACTTGTCCCAGTGGCCGGTCTTCTCCCACAGGGTCTTGTCCAGGATCTGCGGACCCTTGACCTCCTGGTAGCCGTTGTCGCGGTACACGCGGCGCATGTACTGCTCGACCTCTTGCCACAAAGCCCAACCCTTCGGATGCCAGAACACGGTGCCTGGCGAATGCTCGTCGATGTGGAACAGATCCAGTTCACGACCCAGCTTGCGGTGGTCGCGCTTTTCGGCCTCCTCCAGCATGTGCAGGTACTGCTGCAGGTCGTCCTTGGTAGCCCAGGCCGTGCCGTACACGCGCTGCAGCATCTCGTTGCGATGGTCACCGCGCCAGTAGGCGCCAGCCACCTTCATCAGCTTGAAGAACTTGAGCTTGCCGGTGCTCGGCACGTGCGGGCCGCGGCACAGATCCTCGAAACCGCCTTCGCGGTACAGGCTCACATCCTCGTTCGAGGGGATGCTGGCGATGATCTCGGCCTTGTAGTTCTCGCCCATGCCCTTGAAGTAGGCCACGGCCTCGTCGCGCGGCAGCACGCGGCGCACCACGGGCTCGTCCTTGGCAGCCAGCTCGGCCATGCGTTTTTCGATGGCGACCAGGTCCTCGGGCGTGAAAGGACGCTTGTACGAGAAGTCGTAGTAGAAGCCATTCTCGATGACGGGGCCGATGGTGACCTGGGCGTCAGGAAACAGATCCTTGACGGCGTAGGCCAGCAAGTGGGCCGTCGAATGACGGATCACGTCCAGGCCATCTGCATCCTTGGCCGTCACGATGGACAGGGGCATGTCCTTGTCGATCACAAAGCTGGTGTCCACCACCTTGGCGTCGTCGCCCGTGCCAACCTTGCCAGCCAGTGCAGCCTTGGCAAGGCCCGTGCCTATCGATGCAGCCACTTCGGCCACGGTGACCGGACCGGGATACTCGCGTTGCGAACCATCGGGAAGCGTAATGTGGATCATGGGATTCCTAAAAATATTTCTCAGGGGGTGCGCCATCCCCCAAAAGCAAAAAAGCGCGGAGCCTGGTCCGCGCTTTGTTGGGGTCGAGTGAATCTCGTGCAGGCGCGAACCGCCAGCCGCTAGCGGCCGGTGTACATCTCCGATGTAGTTCGCGGTGTCATAACCATGATGCCTTTCTCGCCCTTGTCAGTTGAAAACTCCTTGCATTTTAACCCCAGCAAAGAAAAAGCGCCCGAAGCACAAGGCCCCGGACGCTTTTTCACCCCTATCTACCTGAAGTTGCACTCACCGAAGCCGCGCTTCAGTGGAATTGCTCCTCTTCCGTGGAGCCGGTCAGTGCCTTGACGCTGGACGAGCCACCCTGGATCACCGTGGTCACGTCGTCGAAGTAGCCTGCGCCCACTTCCTGCTGGTGAGACACGAAGGTGTAGCCTTGTTCGCGGGCTGCGAATTCGGGCTCCTGCACCATGTTCACGTAGTGCTTCATGCCTTCGCCGTTGGCGTAGGCGTGGGCAAACTTGAAGGTGTTGAACCTTCCAGCAATACTGTAAGTAGCAGATTTTCAACGGGTTTTTCCATTTTTCGTGTCTGCTCTTCACACCCACCCAACAATGCCCCAAGCCGCCAAGGTGGCCCGTTGCCGGTTGAGCGACTGCTGCACCCTTGCCCTGCCGATAGTGGGGCAGCCCAGCTCCCACGCCCCTCCCAACCCCATACGATGGGCAGGTGATCGCGTCCGGGGTGCGCCACTTCTGCCTAAATTTTAGGCAGTTTTTTTAGACACTGGGTCTCCAACTTGTTTCCATCACTTTTGCCGCTGCATCCCATGATGCCCGCAGTCTAGTAACGCACAGGCTGCGCCACAACGCCATCGTGCGGCCTGCATCTGTGCAGGTTCTGCACAGATGCCCCCTCCTTTGAAAAATACCCAATCTCAGTGATAGCACAAACGGCACTGCATCGCTCTAATGGGCCGCGCCGATGCTTCAGGTTTTGAGGGCATCGCACCTCTCTTTGGAGCTGCGCAGGCAGATGCATCAGATGAGACACATGGGGAGCCAGGTGGGACAGACGGATTTCTTCACGCGACTAGGGCCGATGCGGCCGGCGCAGCAGTTGCGGCAGCTGCTGTGCTGCAGCCTGCTGTGTCTTTCACCGCTTGCGCAGGCTGCGCAGCTGCAGGTGGGAGCAGGCTCACGCGTGGACTTCGGAGATGCCACGGTGAGGCTGGGCTGCGCGGACCTGCATGTGAACGGATCGGCCGCAGCATCGGCATCGACATTGAACGGCATCGCCACTCTGAACATTGGAGCTGCAGGCGGGCTGCAGGCCGGAACGGCGCAGGTGGCGCTGTCCGGGGATTTTGTGCGCAGCGGCAGCTTCGATGCCGGGGGTTCCACCGTGTCCATCATGGACAGCTGCGCGCACAGCATATCGCGCGTGAGCGGTGGCACGGTGTTCAACCACCTGTCCGTGACCAGCGGCACGGGCAAGACCCTGGAGCTGGCGGCAGGCCAGAGCACGACGGTGCTGGGCCAGCTCACGCTGCAGGGCGCACAGGGCCGGTTGCTCAGGCTGCGCAGCTCGGCCGCAGGGACGGCGGCACAGCTGTCGGCCACGGCCCAGCAAAGCGTGCAGTTCGTAGATGTGGCCGACAACCGGGCCACGAGCGAGGTATTGGCCTTTGGCAAGCCGGACCAGTTCCAGTCCCAGGCCAGCGGCAATCTGTTCCGCTGGTTCCAGTTCGATGCGCAGGGACAGGACCAGGGCGGCGGCAGCGGCGGCAGCGGCGGCAGCGACATACGGCGCGTTCCTTCCCTTTCCATTGCGTGGACCGCCACGCTGGGAGCGCTGCTGGCACTGGCCGGCATGGCACGCATGGCGGCCCTGCGCCGCAAGCCACAGCGCAGCCCCCTACGCCGGTTCTAGCCCACACAACGGCGCCACAGCGCTGCAGAAAGATTTCCATGCATTGCATGCCATCCCAGGCCATCGCGGCGCTAATCCTGTTCATCGGGGGTTGCGCCAGCCCAGCGGCCTTTGCCCAGCCATCCGGACTGCTTGCCTCCGAGCAGGCACCCGCAGAGCACCCATACACAGCGCAGGCCGCACAACGGGCGGTGAACGAAACATCGCAGGAATCCAGCGTGCTGGCATCGGAGCAAGGCCTGGAGACCCTGGACAGCGAACGCGCCCGTGCTCGGGTCGAGGCCCGGAGCATGCCCCGGCTGATGCAGGCGCCCCAGCCACTGGCCTCAGACAGTCCCGCCGAAGCGACGGGGCAATGAACCCCCTACCCAGAAAAAGGAAGACCAACATGCCCTTGAACACCTCACGCACCACTCCACCGCTGGTGCTGGCCCTGGTTTGCGCAATGGCCTCGGCATTCGCTCCTGCACAGGCGGCCGATGTAGTGGTGCAGCCGTCCGCAGGCAGCTCCCTGATCGTCACCGACAGCGCGGGCGGCGCGCAGCGGCTGCGCGTGCAGGAGGACGGGCGCATCGCCCTGCCCGGCTGGCAGGGTTTGGCCCAGCAGACGGGGCCCATGTGCATCGACGTGACCCTGGGCTTTGTGGGGCCCTGCCCGGCGACCACGGGCTTTTCCCTGCCCTATTCCGCCACGGTCGGTTCGGTGGTGCCGCTGTTCGCCCTGAACCAGTCGGGCAGCGCCGGCGGCATCAGCGTGCAACTGCCAGCAGGCAATTCGGCCGCCGCCATCAGGGTCCAGCACACAGGCAACGGGGCCGGCATCCAGGTCGATACAGGATCAGGATTTTCCGTCCATGGCAGAACCGATGTCCGCACCTCGGCGGCCTTCGTGGGCGACAACTCCTCTGGAGAAGCCATTGTCGGACGGCAAAGCGGCACCGGCTGCAAAGATGTCCTGCCCGATAGGTGCAAGGGCATTGGCGCCGTCGTGGGGCGCCACGATGGCCCGGGCGGCTACGGCGTGCGTGGCTTCGTCACCAGCGCCGACGGAGCCATCGGCGTGCTGGGCCAGGTGGGAATCAATGGGGGCCAGGGGGTTGCAGGCCGCTTCGAGAACCAGAATGCGGCGAACACCTTCAACACCCTGGAGGTCTCGACCACGGGCAGCGGCGCTGCGGTGCATGTGACGGGCGGAGCCAACACGCAGGACCTGGCGGTGCTGACCTCGTCCGGCACCAAAGTGGCGCGCATAGACAAGACCGGCAGGGGCTTTTTCAACAACGGCACCCAGACCGGCGGCGCCGACATTGCCGAGGTGATCGACACCCAAGGCCCGCTGCCCCAGCCCGGCGACGTGGTGGAGATCGACCCCGACCACCCCCTGCACTACCGCCTGTCCAGCGGCGCGCAGAGCCCGCTGGTGGCCGGCGTGGTGACCACGCGGCCCGGCGTGCTGATGAATGCGGATGTGCAGGACGCCACGAACCTGCCCGCGCTGGCGCTGGCAGGCCGCGTGCCGGTGAAGGTGACGCTGGAGGGCGGCCCCATACAGGCCGGCGACCTCCTGGTGTCGGCCAGCATCCCGGGCCATGCGGCCAGGGCGCCGACCCCTCCGGTGCCGGGGACGGTGATCGGCAAGGCCATGCATGGACATGACCAGCCCCAAGGCCAGACCGGCGTGGTCGAGATGCTGGTGATGCTGCGCTAGTTCTGCAGTTGCTGCCAGACTTTGTCCAGCCGCTTGATGCTCACCGGGTACGGCGTGCGCAGCTCCTGGGCGAAGAAGCTCACGCGCAGCTCCTCCAGCATCCAGCTGTGCTCCTGCATGCGCGCATCGATGTGACCTTCACTACTGCCAGAGCGTGCAGGGCGCGCTCAATCTTAATGGACCTGCCCGCGACTGTATTGACCCAGTGAAAACCTGCTCAGGCGTTAACGTCGAGAGGAAGACGCCATGCCCACACAGTGACCTGTTGCCGGTTGATCAACTGTGGCACCGTTGCCCGCAGCCCAGTCGCCACACCTCTCCCAACCCCATGCGATGGGCAGGTGATCGCGTGCGGGGCGTGTCACTTCTGCCTAAATTTTAGGCAGTTTTTTAGACACTGGGTCTCCAACTTGTGTCCACCACTTTTGCAGCTGCATCCACAGCAGACATCAGCGTCTCGTCTGCCAAGTGGCTGTAGCGCGCCGTGGTCTTGATCTGGGAGTGGCCAAGAAGTTTGCTCACCACATAGATGGATTGCCCCGAGTTCACCAGGTTGCTCGCGAACGTGTGGCGCAGGTCATGCATCCGCAGGTCTGCGATCCCCGCCGCCTTGCGGACCTTGTCCCAGAGATAGAACAGGTTGCCAAACGGCCGCTTGGTATCCGGGTTGGGAATCACATAAGGGCATCCGCTCCAACGTGGCAGCCCCCGCAACACCTCCAGAGCCCTGTCAGAGATCGGAATGCATCGGGCTTTCCCGCTCTTGGAAAGAGGAATGCGCCAGTTGCGCCGCTCCAGATCAACGTCTTCCCAACGTGCATCCAGCAGCTCACGCTTGCGGCATCCGAGCAGCAGCAAAAGAGCAACGATGCTCTTCAACTGGGGAGAACCACGCTGGGACAGGGCCTCGTGCAGGCGCTGGGTTTCAGCCGCGCTGAGATACCGCTCCTTCGCGTTGTTCGGGTTGAACAGCACCACACCGTCGGCAGGGTTGGACTCACTTCCCGGGATGCCTTTCTTCCTCGCCAGATTGAACATGATCTTGAACAGGATGGGTATCTTGTTGGCATGAGCCAACGCATAGCCCTTCGTGCGCAGATCCTGGTGAGCCTCGGCCAGCATGTTGGTCGTGATTTCGTCCAGGTGCTTGGCTCCAAAACGCGGCAGGACATGGCACTTGATGAAGCTCAGCGTGGACTGAAAATTCCTCCGGTGCAGGTGGATGTGCGGCACATAGGTATCGCGGATGAACTCGGCCAAGGTCGGCACCGCACGCAAGGCTTGGCGCTCCTCCAGCGGATTGCCGCCCAGCTCCACCTCCGAGCGCAACCGCATGGCCTTCTGCCGGGCCTTGTCGTAGCTGACCGCAGCAGCGTCACCGATCTTGCATTGGCGCAGCTTGCCGTGGCTATCGTGATAGCGCAGGTAAAAGGTTTTGCCACCTGAAGGTCGAGCCTCCAGGATGAACCCTTTGAGTGCGTTGTCGTAATAGTCCACCTTGGATTTTCCGGGCGGGCAAACCGCTTCACGCACGAACTGCGCACTGAGTTTGACAATGGGCATACAGCCTCTCCTTTCATGAAGTTGATTGATAAAGATCCGCGCCCATGGAGATCGGCGCCTAAGCAATAGACGCACGAACGCCTCTCCACATGGGCGTGGCCATTAACAAGACAATGGGTTAATAAAGATGCGGAACAGTCCCGCAGAGACCATCACCGCAGGAATCGACGATGATCAAAATCATCGGCTTAGGAAAACTCACTTGAAAACTCCAGGAAACGGCCACCACTGGTTTCACAAGTGAGCCCACCACCTTTCACTGTGACGGCACCCCCGATCACTATTTCAGAACTCTGGAATCGGCGGCTTTCCTGCACGCAAAGGCTTCTCTTCTTCCGGGGGCAGCTCACTTGGCAACTCTGGCAGATACCGTGCAAAAGCATCAGCAAAATCACGCACCTCATAGCCCTTGGGCGTATAGTCCGCATTCATGCGCACAGTCTTGGTTTTTATTCCATAGGCACTCATGAATTTTGCCAGCTGACGCGCCGAAAGCGGTTTACCGCCATTGTAGGTGCCCCAGTCCATATCATCATCGTCATGGAGCTCTTGCAACAAATATGCCGACGGAATGTACTTTTCCGAATAGTCAGACAAGACCTCGCGAATATCCTCCAGCAATTGATTGGAAGATGCCTTAGGCGGCGCTGTTTCTTCACAGTTTTTCAGGGCTGCCTCACACGCTTTTTGATACCACTCTTCGCCAAGGCACTTTGCAATGGCCAGCAAGGGCTCCCAATTATCTTGCTGGCGATCACTGAGTTCCTGTGGCATCTCATCCCAGCCTTTCGCTAAGGCGTCCTTGTTATCTATAACAAATTTCAGAATACGAGAACGCAGGCCTTTAAAAACCTCTGGATCGGCAGAACGTAAGCGCTGAACATTGTCGCCCTTGGTCTTGCGCCTCATGGGAATCTGAATACCTCGACTCATTGTGGCGCTCGGCAAGTGCCGCTCAAGCATGATTCCGGCCATGACTTTAGGGCCATAAACCACATAGGCACGCTCGACAAGCTCTTTCCCCACGGCCTCTACCCGCAAGACAAATCCTCCTTTTTCGTAGCCCTTGTTCACTACCCCAGCAAATTCTGTTTTTCCCTCCATAAATGTGTCTGCTTCATCGATCAGTAGCGTGGGCATGAAATTAGTGATCAACCTAAAAAGTGCTGCCAAGGTAATATTGGCTGACTCCATTGGTCGAAACACAAATTTCTCCACCACCTTTAGCAGCTGAGTTTTCCCACATTCTTTCTCTGGAGCATTAATCAGCAACAGAGGGCAACGCTGAAAATCCCTATAGCACCATGTATTAATAGACCATAGCCCCACAATCAAGGCATCATGATCCGATATGATCACGTGATTTTTAATGGCACGCATAATTTCAGTCATCAGCATGCCGCAATCGATCGCACCCTCAAACGGCTCGACATTATTCGCGTCCAGGCTCTTTGAAATGATCGACGAAGTTGAACTCACAGGCTTAGTTTTCATGATCCATCCTTTGAAATTTTTCGGTTGCTTTGAAATTACGCGGTTGAGAAGATGGATTGGCCAATCCGTGGTTCGCTGAGTGCAGGCAGCGATCCAGGACTGAATTCTTCATAAAAACCGCATCCTCGCAACCCACGCCACTTAACCCTCCATGGCGCTCCCCTTAAAATTCATGCCAACTCTCGGATCACGGTAATCAAAGCACTAAGGATGGAGGCACAGCAAACAAGGAAATTAAAATATATAAGCCTTAACGTACTTCTGTATGGGATTGAATTTTCTCTAGAAATAGAGCGCCTTCAAGAAGCGAGTCGCAAAAATCTAAGGAATGGAGGCACACCAAACAAGGAAAACAAAATTCCTTGGCTTGGAAGCACTTCTAGCTGGGGATTTTTTTGAGCTTAGGAAAGAAGTACTTCTGCGAAGGAGCAAAGAAGGCAAGAAGCCAACCATCGCACTCCAAATGTACAAAATTTGAAACTCTTGTAACCAATGACAATAATTCTCTTGCTTACAACATCACTGCTTTTCAGGCAACATATTGGGCAGCACCCCCTCTGCCCCGCCCCGATACGCAACATCCGCAACGCCGCAACGTTGTTGCAGGGCATGGCCCGATGGGTGGCGCCGTGGCAGATGTGGCGGAGTCCGGGGAGGGCAGCCCCCGGGGGCCGGGGGGGCCGGGGGGCTGGGCAGCACCGCGTCGCCCCGGCTGGTGCCCAGGTTGCCCCCAGGCGAGCCCGGCAGGGGTCCGGGATCACCCCCCTCATGGAGCGGCCGTCGCGCGCCGCCCTGGCCCAACCCCCGCCCCCCAGGGCGCAGAGGCTGGAGCGGACTTCCTCCGGGAGCTTGGCTCAGGCTATTTCCGAAGGTAGCCCACCCACAGGGCAGCCCCCGCACCAACCAGAATCACGATCAGCAACAGGGGATACATAAAGGTCAGCGCAGCGGCAGCAGCTATGGACATGGGGCGTGTAGCGTTGAACCACATTCCCAGTACCAATACCGTAACCAAGGCGGCCTGTATGCCCGGGGTCAAGCCCCCTCCTTTGCCTTCCGGCGCGACTTCCCTGCCATGCTGGCGGCACTGCCCTCGTCCTTCGCCTTGGGCGGGTTGCGCGTGATCCCCTCCAGCGTGGCTCCGGGCACATGCTCATGGAGCCGCGTGTTCACCTCGCCCGGCCGGATGAGCCCAAGATCCCGTAGCGCAGCCAGCACGAAGCCGCCTGTGTTGATGGACTTGCCTGGATGCAGGCTATGGAAGCTCTTGGCGGTCAGCTCCTGCGCTCCCGAAACGATCGCCTCGATGGCCGAGGCTGGCGCCCAGTCCTTGCACCACACGCCGTTGCCGGTGCTATCGGCGATACGCAGGTACAGCGCGTTGTCGCCCTTGCCCTGGCCCACCGTGTAGGTGAGCGTGCTTCGGCCCGACACTGACAGGCACTTGCCGTTGTAGATGCTGTCGATCGATACGGGTTGCTGCCCGTTTTCTGTCGCTTCGAATTCACTCATAAAGTTCTCCTTAGTAGATCGATGCAATAGGCAGGTGGCCTATCAGATAAGGTGGCAAAACGCCCTCAGACAAAAAAAAGCCGCCTCGATGGGCGGCAGGTGGTGGGCGATGAAGGCAGGTCACTGTGATCTGGCCCTCACTTGGCTGGCGCAATAGGCCGTGAGCAGGGGATCAAGATCCGCATGTTTGGGCACGTAGATCACGACACCGAAGCCGTCATCACTGAGCACCAGGGTCAGTTCGAACCAATCCCGATGGCTTTCGGCGACATCGCAATGGCGGCCAAGAAGTGAAAAACCCAGTTCCGCATCAATAGTAGTCAATGCGTCACTGGGCTCCAGAACCAGGATTTTGATGAGACTGGACAGGTCATCCACCTCATATTCGGCCAACTCTTCAATACGCAGGCTGATCAGTTTATCCAGCTCGATGCACCGGACTTGACCGCAGGCTTCATGAATAGATAGGAAATCCGCATAAACGCGCATAAAACTCCTTTCTGTTAGAAAAATAAAGCCCGCCGAGGATCTCTCCAGGGCGGGCCAACAAGGAAACAACCAAACAGCTACTCTTATTCAGTCAATAAATACCCTTTAAATGGTTAGCACAAGAAACATGGCCATTAAATTTCACTTTGACTTGAGTGCAGAAAAAGTGACACCTCCGATTGACACCAGCAAAGGCACTCCGAGCATTACGGCAAACAAAGGCAGCAAACGTCCCGTTCCTATCAGAGAGACCCCCTCCGATATCAACCCCAGCGTTAACGCGTTGACACCTGTGCTGAACAAGGCGATCAAGTGCCAGGTCGCCATTCCCACCGCCAGCAACAATGTGCCTATCCAGACCCGCTTGAGCACGGTGTAGGTCGCCTGCGGAAGGAACGAGCACCAAGCCATAGCAGCAAGCAGCGCAGCCGCCACGCTCGTCTTGGGCCAGAGATACATGAGCAGCAGCACCCACACGCAAGCAGAGGACAGGATGGCCGTGGCCCAACGGGCGAAGTACTCACTCGCTGGCAACTGGTCAATGGCCTGCAGATAGGGCCCTGACAGCTTCTCCCCGAACAGCTTCAGCAGCAGACCGCCCAGGATCAAGGTCACGCTCAGGATGATGTTGACCAAGCGGTCATGCATCAAGCCGTTGTTTGTGATCCTTCTGCCGCCCATGCCATCAACAGCAACATCGCTGCCCAAGGCGAGGATGAGCATGACGATCCCCACAAGCATGATCGCGGTTGAAACCCTCTTCATTCGTTGCTCCCTTCTTTGGATTGAGCCAACTCGGCCCTGATCTCGGTTTCGTGGCGATTGCTTACCTTGGTGACGTAGTAGCACGTCCAAATCAGCATTCCCAGGCCAAACCACCACGCCATAAAGAAACCAAGGGCGGTGCCCAGCATGAGGAGGCCAAATGCCCAGTTTTCTCCTTTCGTGAATCGTTTTCCGGCAAGTGCGCTGATATGCGCATCTACCTTCTTCTTGGCCTCCTGGCTTACTCGCTCATCCAGCACGGGAGCTGTATCAGTTGATACTTGGTCCTTGGTGCCGTGCAGTTGGGCCTCGATCTCTTGAATCTTCTGCGCCGCCTCCTTCTCGGCAGACTCTTTGATCGCCCTCTCGCGCGCTTGCTCCTGTTGCCTCTTTTCAAGCAACTCCTGCCGCTTGAGCGCGTCCTGCGCCGCCTCTTCCTTCTGCAATTGCGCCCTTCTCTCGGCAATTTTTTGGTTCAGATCCAATTTATTCCTCGCTCAGTAGACTGCTCAAAGCCGCTCCTGCGGCAACCATGCCCGCTGCCCCAACGGCAGCTCCACGCCCCTTGCGCTTGGCTGCGTCTTCAGCACGAATCACTTCGTCAATGCACCTCGCGGCTCTTGCGGCACGCTCGGATTCCGGCACTCTCCTTTCAAAAGTAATCATCAAGGTTTCTCTGTCTGCAACGACGAGATGTCTTTGCATGACCTTTTCCATAAAAACCAGGCGCCATCCTTCCGACGCCATGGCATTTATATAGGCCTCTAGGACTTCAGTTTCTATTCTCCCTTCTCCTAGTAATAGCGAGCTGATCGCCCCATCTGCCACGTCAATGACCTTGTATTCGTAATCCATATAATCCTCCAAGTTGAAATAAATATATACACGGACAAATTTTTTCGCCACCTCAATTAGTTTATTGAAACCCATTAATAATCAATCAACCACCTTTTAATGATGTAACGTTTTTCGTGACGACAGAATATCACAGTGTAACGAAACTCGCTACATGAATTCCGTCTCTCTCGAGCCTTCCAATGTCGTAGGACGCCGTATGCGTGCCCAGCGTGAAGCCCTTCAGTGGTCCCAGGAAAAAGTGGGAGTACTGATCGGCATTGATGAGTCCTCAAGCCGTGCGCGCATCAGTAGGTATGAGCTGGGGACACACGAACCCCCTGTGAAAACCGCTCGACAGATCGCCGAAGTACTAAACGTCCCCTTGGCCTATCTTTATTGCGAGGATGATGAGATCGCCGAACTTCTTTTGGTGCTGTTCAAGCTCAGTTATCCACTTCGCCATCAGATCGTTGCTTCATGGATAAATCAAGCAAATGAAATATAGCGCTGTTGCGTGCGATCTGCATATGCATCAATGGACCGCAATTTATGTCCGATACCATTTTTCAATTTATTCACAATTGGCTAAATAAATTAATCAAGAAAACTCAAAACCCCCTACGTTCAACATAATAATTTTGAAAACTTTAATTCACCAAAACCCCAATTAAATAAGAAAACCAACCGGGTTAACACTCATAAGCAAGAGCGCACTCCGGCGTCACCGCACAGACTGCAAGGAAGTGACTCGGCAAACATCTAACTGGTGGCGAAGCTACCCTGGCCGATTCGTACTCCAGGCCAGCGCACCAGCCCTAGCGCTATCGAAGAGTCCACGCTGATGCTCTTCAGCATCGAATTGCGCCACCGTCGGATGCTGTAGTCGCGGATTGCCAGCTATGGGAGGCCCCCCCCCACTGCCGACAGTATTCTGATTAGTACTGGCTTGTCTCACCCCAGCGACGTACAGCCCACTGAGTCGGTGATTTGCATGAGCATGAGGCACTTGGTGACATACTGCACATTGACACCTAGAAGCTCGGCCGCGTCATCAGACTCATCGAGTAACGGGCAACCCGCGCGACTTGGTCGAGGTATAGTCTGAAGACCTTTTTATGTGACTATCGAAGATGGTATGCGAATCACCTTCACTGCTATGCATCCCGACAAGAAGAGTCATGATTCTTTCGTACTCCCTCAGAACACAGTGGCGTAGGAGATGCCTGTCAAACGAGGGGATCACTTGAGACTCGCTTGCCGATGTATGCTGCATGGCGAATTGCCATCGTACTTGCGAAGTCTTTAAGCCAAATAATGCACAAGACTTCCTAGAACCATATCGCTGAAATAGGAAATAATGGGATAGAAATTCCGGAACTTAGATATTTTTTCTGTTAATTTTCAGCATCGGTCACCGCATCACCAAATCTTGGGAGAGAGACTTTGAAAACAGCTTTGTTTGTTGATTTCGATAATGTATATTCCGGCCTACGGCGTATCAGTACACTGGGGGCGGATCGATTAGCCCGTCAGCCTGCAAAGTGGCTGCAGTGGCTCACTGACAACCTTCCGACGACAGTGTCGGAGTCAGAAGCGATTAGAAATCGTAGAGTACTGGTGCGCCGCTGCTACTTGAACCCGGTTATGTTCAATCAGTTTCGACGTCCTTTTCACGAGGCGGGATTTGAAATCGTCGACTGCCCACCTACAACTGCTTCTGGAAAAACCAGTACAGACATACACTTGGTGCTAGACACTATCGACGCTTTACAGGATGCTACACACTTCGATGAGTTCGTCGTTTTCTCCGCCGACGCCGACTTTTCACCATTATTGCGTCGTTTGCGAAGACATGACCGGCGCACCATCATTTTTGCAGCGGGTGCCATGTCAGAGTCCTACAAAGCTGCTGCAGATGCCGTGATAGATATCTCGACTTTCATTCGGGAAGCCCTTCAGCTAATCGAGGACGAAATAGACATAGAAACCGATCAAGTTGTTGGCAACAGCATGCCATCCTTACGCATGGTTGAACTCCGAAAGAAAGCTGAGGGATCAATACGTCGCCTGGTCCTTGACGCAGCAGATCCGGTCCCGCTACCAAGGCTAGCACAACAGTTACAACGCGAAATTCCTGGACTGAAGGAATCTATGTGGGCAGAAGCCGGCTCTTTTAGCAATTTGATACGTCAGCTGTCTCCCGCAGGCGTCCAATTCGACTTTAAGGATGAAATGGCATTCGATATAGTTAGGAAAGAGCAAGCCAATTTCAGACAACCAAGCTCTGCATTAATAACATCGACCCCTGCAGAAAAAAATAGAGCACCCAACAACTCGCTCTCAGCTGAAATGCAGGAATTATTACCCATATCAAGTGATCAAATCGATGAAGCTGCAGTCCGTATGATCCGTCAATGGATAGGGGCAGCCACGCGTCCCATGCTATTCTCGACTCTTGGAACCGAGCTCAGGAAGGCGCTTCCGCAACTAGCGGATGGATGGAACGGTGCTCCAACGCTGGCTGCATATCTTCAACGGCTTCCCCTAGAGCCACTAATGCGGGGATCGCTGGAAGATGGTTCAACATTCGTTCTCTACGACCCAGAGCAACATCAAGCACCGGCCGGGGTTGTCGGGGACTCAATGGTTTCAGCGATGCTCCGAGCAGCAGAACTGCCAGTTATCCGCGCACAGGACTTCGTACGCATACTGCATCAAGCACGTGTGCATATGGGCCAACAAGAACCTTTTGAGATTGCTGCAGTCAGTCGGAAAGTTTCAGAGTCGCTTGGTGCCGAAAACCGACATATTCCGATCAAACGCATTACAGCCACCCTTCAAGCCTTAATATTTGGAGGCCTTGACACCACTCAGGCATTTTCTTCTCCGCAAGCATTAGTTACTGCAGCAATGGGCGTGATCTTGGCATCTTGGTCGCGTGAAACCCAAGTCCAAACAGACAATGAGGCAAGGAATCGTCTTATTTCATGGCTTACCAGAACCAGCCCTTCTACCGCTAACGAAAAATGAAATAGCACTCCTGATTCACAGCTCTGCCCTGTCGCTTATCTGTGAATCGCTCATCCACAAAGTGAGAAACATACCGCCGGCCACAAAGAAGTTGGCACCTTGGTTGGAGCAACTCAATTCCCTACGATCAGCCAAAACGTGGTTGCCGTGGCGTAGGCGCCCAATATGTTTAGGAAAACCTGAGCTATCACGGCATGATGGCATGGGTGGGGCAGTATATTTTATTCGGTAGGAACTTTAGAAGTATTCATGGTCTGTTTACGCCAACCGTCGACTGCAATCGAGAGGTCAGCAACCGCCTCGCCCGAAGCCCAGCGTTCCCAGAATTCCACAGTGCCACTGTTTGGTCGATGCTCCGGCATTGAAACCCGGATCCGAGTAGGCAGCAGACTAGCATCCCCAACCACCAATGCTTCACCAGTGTCAAGCACCGGTAGGAGGTCGCCGAATCCCGCCAAGCTGTCTGGGAGCAGCCTACGCACCACTGACTGGTCGTCGCCATTAGTGAGACGCATAGCAACCAAGTTGTTGCACTGACTCAGGACGGTACGGTTGACCTCGGAGGGTCGCTGGCTGATTACGACCAATCCGACGCCATACTTGCGGCCTTCCTTAGCAATCCTCTCGAATATCTCAACAGATATCTCTCCAGCTCCACCGGACTGTTGCCGCTCAGGAATATAGAGATGCGCCTCATCGCAGAAGATCGCTATTGGGTGGCGCATACAGGCTTCGGTCCACTGCTGCACAGAAAAGGCGAGCTTCGCAACCAGACTTACCATCAAAGGCAAAACATCTGATGGCACTTCGGAAAAGTCGATGATCTTCACACCACCTCCGCCATCCTTCTGGTTAATCGAACCAGCCAACAGTGCCTTGACCAAACGCTCAAGCCAGTCAAACATGTGCGTTTCAGTAGTGCCTTGGAACAGGAAGCCAAGTCGCCGGTCCGTGCGTTTATTCTCCAACCGCTGAATCATCCGGCTCAGCTTTCCATTGAATTCACCAGCCTTCTCTGAACCGGCGCGTGCGCCCGGTACCATTTCATCGTTGAGCTTGCCCAGTTCGTCTATAACACAATTGAGATCAAATGGAATCGGACTATCAATCGTGAAGTTATCGAGCACGTCTTTGCGGCCGTGCGCCTCAAGATAGGCCTGCTTGGCTGCCAGGATGGCACGGGACATCACCATCGCCTGGTTCGGCGCGTTCTGATCGGTGCGCTCGACAAACATTGATGTCATGGCTTCGTAGCCGAGCAGCCAGTAAGGCAAAAATATTACGCCGTTGTCAAGTGATGCCTTACCGTCCAGATCAGCAGGGCCTGCGACGCGAAAATGCTGGAACCCTTTCGCGTTCAATGGCGCATATTCGCCATGAATATCGAAAACGACCGCATTGGCGTTTGGCAGTGCTGCTACCTGTTCAAGGATCCTGGCTGTAGTCCAGGACTTGCCAGATCCCGTGCTGCCAACGACGACTGCATGGCGTTGAAAGAATTTATTGCCGTTCAAAAATGCATCGGCACTCGCATCAAGAGTGTAGTGCCCGAGCGTGAGTTTCTGCCCATCTCCCGAAATATTGGCGATGACGCGCATGAAAGCTGTCAGCCGCTCACCCTCAAGCGCAAAGCAGTTGGCATCAATCTCCGGAACTGTTTCCAACGTGCGCAGGAAGACGTTGCTGCGATTCCCAACCTTGTCTATCAGCGTGCCGATGAGTGCGATCCGCACAACATTGAGTTCCGCCACTTGGTCGCCATCCGTTGTCTCCTCCGTGTCCACCGAGCTTCCAATGCCGTCGACCGCTGTACGCGTAATCTTCTGAATGATACCGATCAGGTACTGACCAGCACGGCTGCTTTGCAGCACTGCCAAACGGTTTACCTGCAGCTTGCGTAGCCGCTCAACATCATCCACCGCTATCACCACGGTAGCTGTATCCACAGAGCGGACCCGCCCCAAAGATTCGTTGTCTTTATAATCGAGGATACTCATATGCATTTATCCAATAACAAGAGGAAGAAGTCGATCGAGACGCCAGAAGGATTCACCAGCAAGCTCTAGGCCATCCGGCGCTTCGTGGCTGAACATCCGGGTGCCCGCCGGTGACTCCTCGAGTGCAACGTAGCGGCTGCAGCGTCCGCTTTTAAGGAACTTGTGGGCCGTGGGGCTGATTTCCTTAGTGATAAGAACCAACGGAACCTCAGGACGCGTGCAGCGCTCCATCATCAGAGGCTGTAAGTGATCGTCATTGAAACCGTAGCCAATGCATAGAAATGCGCTGGCACGGGCGACTGCATCGTCGGCGCTGTGCATAGCACTACGGAATGGCTCTTCATGGGTTCTGCGGTATTTCTCGGTGCCTGGCGTGACGATGACTGGAGTAAAGTCTCTCGGAACCGTTCCAATGGGGGGTAACGCAACGACCGATCCGTCCATTCCGCTGAACCAGCCCAGCGAGCCATGCACCTTCCAGACATTGACCGTACGCGCTGGTCTACGCGCTGTGTGGATCCGCGGAACATCGACAGCGCGCGAGCCGAACATGCCAAAGGTGAAACCGGTGTAAGCACAGTAGCCGGCGGCCTCCGCAGCATACTCTGCAAGGCGGTCATAGTTGGGGGTCACAACCTGGATTTCCATGGCAGTACTGCGCAAGAGGTGCTGGAACAGTTGGCTAAGCGGCAACAACCGCCGGTTAGCGAGCACCTGCTCGAAAATCTGGAAGTCTGCTGCGTTGAGAAATTTCCAAGTGGTGTGTACTATATGCTTGAGCACCTGAGGTGTCACATTGACATCGGTCAAAGCGGACTCAAGATCCATCTTCTGAACTTTGTCGAGGAATCCGGTCCATCCTATGAGATGCGGGTCAAACTGGCAGTCCGCAGGCAGAATCGAAGCTGCTAGGTGACTGCCTAGGGGGCCCATACCTGGAATGCCATGCGCTGCAGACGCACCGCTACCCAGCACGATGACAGGTAGCTTGCTGATGCAGTCTTGGATATGTGACTGCATCGCATTCATTGCATTCAATGACTCCACTTCCTCACCTCTTTTCTCAACGTATTGATACGATACATGATTTCACTGACTGTGTCATCCTGTCGAAATCAGAATCAACCAGTCTTCGGCCCCACCAGAGCCTCCGCCGGAGGAAGCCCTGTCAGCAACTTCAGGCATAAAACAACCCTGTAGAAAATTCACTGAATGACGGTCGATTAGCACATCTGCACAACAACCACCACCCCCCGAATCCCCTAGCTAGACCCTAGGTCGATTACCACGCAATGCTACCCAACGCTCTTTAATTCCAATTGAATCAAGAATTGAAGAGCTTCCAGACAACTCTCAATATTCAAAATTCCATGCACGAAATCATTTGCCCTCACTGTAAAAAAGCATTCAAGATCGATGAAGCTGGTTACGCTGATATTCAGAAGCAGGTTCGCGACAGCGAGTTTGACAAGCAAAGAGAAGAGCTAGAGAAGCAGTTGCATGAGCGCCTACAATTTGCGGAGCAAGAAAAGTGCAACGCCGTCGCACTGGAAAAAGCCAGAATGGAAAGTGAATTGATGAGCAGCGCCGCCAACAAGGATGCCGAAATCCAAGATCTCAAAAGCCAGCTGGATGCCGCGGCTATGGCCAGCCAACTGGCAGTGGCTCAAGCCCAGAGCGGGTTGGAAAAAGAGCGTGATGCACTGATCAACCAATTAGCCCAAGCACAGAGCGAGCAGCAAAGCGCCGAACAACTGGCTGCTACACGGCTGCAGGCCGAGTTGGAGAAGACTGCTGCGGCCAAAGATGCGGAAATCCAAAAACTCAAGTCTCAGTTGGACGGTGAAGCTGTGGCACGCCAGTTGGCAGTGAGCACCGCTGTCAGCGATGCACAGAAACAGCGCGACGAACTGGCGCAGCAACTGCGCCAAACCCTGCTCGAGCAAAAAGCCCAGGCCGAGCTGGCGCAAGCCCGACTGGAAAGCGAGTTGCAAAAAGCCGCTACGAGCAAAGAGCTTGCGTTGCAAACACTTAAATCTCAACTGGATGCGACGTCGGTTAGCCACCAATTGGCGATTACCGAGGCCGTGGGCAAGGTGCAGCAAGAGCGCGACACTTTTAAAAATGATCTAGATCGCGCTGCGCTGGAAAAGGAGCTGGCCGAAAAATCGCTCAAGGACAAGTACGAAACCCAACTCAAGGACCGAGACGAGGCCATTGAGCGCCTGCGCGACATGAAGGCCAGGCTGTCGACCAAGATGGTGGGCGAGACGCTGGAGCAGCACTGCGACATCGAGTTCAACCGAATCCGCGCCAGCGCTTTCCCGCGCGCGTATTTCGAGAAGGACAACGACGCCAGCAGCGGCAGCAAGGGCGACTTCATCTTCCGCGAGAGCGACGATGCCCAGACCGAGATCGTCTCCATCATGTTCGAGATGAAGAACGAGAACGACCAGACGACCACCAAGAAGAGGAACGAAGACTTCTTCAAGGAGCTGGACAAGGACCGCACGGAAAAAGGCTGCGAGTACGCGGTGCTGGTCTCGCTGCTGGAGCCCGAGAACGAGCTCTACAACAGCGGCATCGTCGATGTCTCGCACCGCTATCCCAAGATGTATGTGGTGCGGCCGCAGTTCTTCATCCCCATGATTACGCTACTGCGCAATGCGGCCATGAACTCGCTGCACTACAAGTCTGAGCTGGCCCTGGTGAAAGCGCAGAACCTGGACATCACACGCTTCGAGAGCCAGTTGGACGATTTCAAGACTGCGTTCGGCCGCAACTGGCGCCTGGCCTCCGATGGTTTCGAGGAAGCCGTCAAGCGCATCGACGAAGCCATCAAGGACCTGGAAAAGACCAAGGAGGCGCTCCACAAGTCGGCCAACAACCTGCGCTTGGCCAATGACAAGGCCGAGGACCTCACCGTCAAGAAGCTTACACGCGGCAACCCGACCATGGCAGCCAAGTTTGCCGAGCTGAAGAACGAAGGTTCCACCGCGCCAAATTGACGTGGCAGTAAGCCCACCTGCTGCCGTTCATGTGTAAGGCTCTGAATGAATCAAGCAAGCCTGAAGTCGATGGCTGCTGGCGGGGTTGCGGCTGCGTTCGGGCAAGTGCAGTATTCGGGAGCGTTCCCACAGGCTACGGCTTCACCCAGCAAAGAAAAAGCGCCCGAAGCACAAGGCTCCGGACGCTTTCTCACCCCTATCTACCTGAAGTTGCACTCAACGAAGCCGCGCTTCAGTGGAATTGCTCCTCTTCCGTGGAGCCGGTCAGTGCCTTGACGCTGGACGAGCCACCCTGGATCACCGTGGTCACGTCGTCGAAGTAGCCTGCGCCCACTTCCTGCTGGTGAGACACGAAGGTGTAGCCTTGTTCGCGGGCTGCGAATTCGGGCTCCTGCACCATGTTCACGTAGTGCTTCATGCCTTCGCCGTTGGCGTAGGCGTGGGCAAACTTGAAGGTGTTGAACCAGTTGATGTGAATGCCGGCCAGCGTGATGAATTGGAACTTGTAGCCCAACGCAGACAGCTCTTCCTGGAAGGAGGCAATCTGGCTGTCGTTGAGGTTCTTCTTCCAGTTGAACGACGGCGAGCAGTTGTAGCTCAGCAGCTTGCCTGGGCAGGCACCATGCACGGCCTGGGCGAACTCGCGGGCAAAGCCGATGTCAGGCACGCCGGTTTCGCACCACACCAGGTCTGCATAGGGTGCGTAGGCCACGCCGCGGCTGATGGATTGCTCCATGCCGTTCCTGACCCGGTAGAAGCCTTCCTGCGTGCGCTCGCCGGTCAGGAACGGCTTGTCGTTGGCGTCATGGTCGGAGGTGATCAGGTTGGCGGCTTCAGCATCGGTACGGGCCAGCACGATGGTGGGCACGCCCATCACGTCGGCGGCAAAGCGCGCGGAGATCAGCTTCTCGACGGCTTCCTGGGTAGGCACCAGCACCTTGCCACCCATGTGGCCGCACTTCTTCACGGCGGCCAACTGGTCCTCGAAGTGCACGCCTGCCGCGCCAGCGGCAATCATGTTCTTCATCAGCTCGAACGCGTTGAGCACGCCGCCGAAGCCGGCTTCGGCATCCGCCACGATGGGCAGGAAGTAGTCGATGAATTCCTTGTCGCCGGGGTTGATGCCACGGCTCCACTGGATTTCGTCGGCGCGCTTGAAGGTGTTGTTGATGCGGCGCACCATGGTGGGCACCGAGTCATAGGCGTACAGCGACTGGTCGGGGTACATGGTTTCGCTGGTGTTGCCGTCGGCAGCCACCTGCCAGCCCGACAGGTACACCGCTTCCAGGCCGGCCTTGGCCTGCTGCATGGCCTGGCCCGCAGAGATGGCGCCAAAGGCATTCACGTAGCCTTTCTTGGCACCGCCGTTGATCCTGTCCCAGAGCAGTTCCGCGCCGCGCTGGGCCAGAGTGTATTCAGGCTGCAGGCTGCCGCGAAGACGCACCACGTCAGCGGCGCTGTAGCCACGCTTGACACCCTTCCAACGGGGGTTCTGCGCCCAGTCTTTCTCAAGGGCGGAAATCTGTTGTTCGCGGCTCAGTTGCTGGGTCAGGGATTGGGGCATGTTGCTCTCCTGGGAGGTTGTTGAAACAAGCGGCTTTCTTGCGTCGGCCTTGGGATCAAATTTAAGTCTTATAGAAGACCCGATCAACATCTTGTGTCTTATACAAGACTAAATTTTTCTTCATAAAAATCAACAGCTTATTTTCATATTTTTCAATATGAAATTGCATTTCTCGTATTGAGAAAAAATGGCGCAACGCAGCAATCCAATTTTTCACAATGCAAAAAGAAGATTCCATGCAGTGAAAAATTGCCACAGCATGGCAAGCATTCGCGACACAGGTATGTCACGGGTGCCTGCCGTGCTCGCAGGTACCATCGCGCGTTCAGGCAGCGCCACCGCCGCCCCAAACTCCACAAGCCGTGAACACCTCCCATCGCAGATCTGCCTATGCCTGCCTGGCGCTGAGCATGTCCCTGGTCGGCAGCTATGTCGCCCTATCCAAGCCCTTGGCCGCCATTTTTCCGGTGCTGTTGCTGGCCTGGCTGCGCTTTGGCATAGGAGCCATCGCCATGCTGCGATGGCTGCGCAAGCCGGCTGACGAGGCTCCCTTGCCGCGCCGCACACAAGGACTGCTGTTCCTGGAGTCGCTGTTCGGCAACTTCCTCTTCACCATCTGCATGGTTACCGGCGTCAGCCTGACCAGCGCCGTCACGGCAGGCGTGACCATGGCCGCCATTCCGGCCGCCGTGGCCTTGATGAGCTGGCTGTTCCTGCGCGAGCGCGTGGCCGCGCGCACCTGGCTGGCCATTGCACTGGCTGTGACCGGCATAGGCTTGTATGCACTGTCGCGCCCCGACGCGGGCACCGCGGCAGCCTCTTCGACCTCGTCGCAGGCATGGCTGGGGCAGATGCTGCTCGTCGGCGCCGTGCTTTGCGAGGCGTTTTACGCCGTGATCGGCAAGCGCCTGACCACATCCCTGGGGCCCAAACGCATCACATCCATCGTCAACCTCTGGGGATTTGCGCTGTCAACTCCCTTCGGGCTGTATCTGGCCTGGCACTTCGACTTCGGCAGCGTGCAATGGAGCATCTGGGGACTGCTGCTGTTCTACGCCCTGGCTGCCTGCGTGTGGACCGTATGGCTGTGGATGACGGGCCTGCGCAGCGTGCCAGCCTCGCAGGCGGGCACTTTCACGGTTTTGCTGCCGATCAGCGCCGCCTTGGTCGGCATGTGCGTGCTGGGCGAACGGGTCACATCCATGCAGGCACTGGCCTTCGCGATCGCCCTGCTGGGCATTTTTGTGGCTACCTGGCCCGCCCGAAAACTCTCTTCGGAACCTTCTTCCACAAGCGAGGCCCGCCTCCTCTGAGAGCGCTGACTCCGACGGCCCTCCAGCCATGGCGGCCCCCGAAAGGGAGCAGGAATGCAAAAACTCTTCAAAAAACAGCGCCACAGCAACAAATCGAGGCAAAAATTTGACGGGTGAGCTTGGAAGACCGTTTTTTTCCCATTAGCATCAGCCTGCCAGTGGATAGCGACGGTTTTTCGCTGGTAAAGAATCCACTCCATACTAGGAACAAGCAACATGGCAACTGCAAAGAAGGCAACGGCTGCTCCGGCAGCTCCCGCAAAGAAGCGCACTCCCAACGCCGCCTTCATGAAACCCCTCACCCCCAGCCCCGCTCTGGCTGCCGTGGTGGGTTCCACCCCCCTGCCCCGCACCGAGATCATCAGCAAGCTGTGGGTCTACATCAAGGCCAACAAGCTGCAAGACGCTGCCAACAAGCGCATGATCAACGCTGATGCCAAGCTCAAGGAAGTGTTCGGCAAGCCCCAAGTCTCGATGTTCGAGATGGCTGGCCTGATCGGCAAGCACGTCAAGTAATCCCCGGGCCTGCCCCACGGATGAAAGCCGGCCCATGGGCCGGCTTTTCTTTTTTCCGGATGTCTGCCACCGGCAATGCGCCATCGCCCCCCTCCAATGCCATGAGCCAAGTGCCCGCACTGCAAGCCGTTCCCGACGGCATCATCAATCTGGCCGACCACGAGATCCAGGCGCGGCAGCGGTTGGACGACAACGCCTGGGCCTACTTCTCGGGCGGCGCGGCCGATGAGCACAGCCTTGCCGCCAACCGCAGCGCCTGGGATGCGCTCACGTTGTGGCCACGCGTACTCAGGCCTCTTGCAGGGGGAAACACACGGCTGCAACTGCTGGGGCGAGAGCTGGCCTGCCCCCTGCTGGTCGCCCCCATGGCCTTCCAGCAAATGGCGCATGCCGACGCAGAGCTTGCAACAGCCTATGCGGCTGCGGCGCTGGGCGCGGGCATGGTGCTCAGCACCCAGGCCAGCCTGCCGCTGGAGACTGTGGCGAAGGCCGCACAGCTCACGCCGACCCGCGGGCCGCTATGGTTCCAGCTGTACCTGCAGCACGACCGGGGCTTTACCAGGCAATTGATCGAACGGGCCGAGGCGGCAGGCTACGAAGCGCTGGTGCTGACGGTGGACGCCCCCGCCAGCGGCGTACGGGACCGTGAACGCCGCGCGCGCTTTAGCCTTCCCGCCGGCATTTCTGCCGTCAATCTGCAGGGCCTGGCTCCATCTCCGGCCGTCCGGCTCACACCGGACCAGAGCGCACTGTTCGACGGCCTGCTGCAGCATGCGCCCACCTGGGATGACGTCGCCTGGCTGCAGCAGCAGACACGCCTGCCAGTGCTGCTCAAGGGGGTGCTGCATCCGGCTGACGCGCTGCAGGCGGCGAGATCGGGCGTGGCAGGCATCATTGTTTCCAACCACGGGGGACGCACGCTGGATACCGTTCCCGCAACGGCCACCGCACTGGCGCGCGTCACCAAGGCCTTGCACAACTCGGGCCATGCGCTCCCTGTGCTCGCCGACGGCGGCATACGGCGAGGCACCGATGTGCTCAAGGCCATCGCTCTCGGTGCAACGGCTGTGCTGATAGGCCGCCCGATAATCTGGGGTCTGGCCAATGCAGGTGCCGCTGGCGTGGCCCACGTACTGAGGCTGCTGCGCGACGAACTGGAGGTCGCCATGGCCCTGACAGGCTGTGCAACCCTCGCGCAGGCCACTGTGGAGCTACTGGATACCGAGTAAAGCGCAAGGCCATACAGCCCTACAGACAACCAAGAATTGCAAATGCGATGAATTCTCATTTATAATTTTTCATCTCATCAATAGCCAGCCATTACTGCCTGTAGCCATGATCGTCTGTGTATGTCGCCGGGTTTCCGACCGTGAGATCGCACGCCACGCTCACGCTGGCATGAGCTTTGACGAAATCCAATTCGAATTGGGTATCGCCATGCAGTGCGGCCGGTGCGAGAGTTGTGCCCGGGATGTGGTGGCGCAATGCTGCGCAACCCAGCCCGTGGCGGCCATACACAACGAGATCGCGGCCCAGACCGTCCAGCTTGCCAACAATATCCTGGAGAGCAAAGCATGGTCCTCCTCTCAGCACTTGTCGGCAGCCTGATCCTCGTCGTTACATGCACCTGGTGGATCCTGCGCAGCTGATACTCCGTCTTCCGAGCGACAGCACCCGGCACCTATCCGCTGTCAGCTCCTTCTGTCTCTATGTCCCAGTCTGATCGTTTTGGCCCCCCCGGGGGCCTTGGCCGTAACGTGGCCATCGCGGGTTCGGTCGTGGTCTTGCATGCAGCAACCCTCTGGGCGATGCAGCATGGCCTGCTCCAGCGCGCCCCCGAAGAGGTCATCGTGCCAGCCCAGGTGATCGCGGAATTCATTTCGCCACCCGCTCCCGAGCCCGAGGCCCCCAAGCCACCTCCGCCGCCACCGCCCCCCCCCAAGCCACAGCCGGTCGTGAAGAAGGCGCCGCCTCTGCCCAAGGCCATTGCCGATCCCAAGCCGGCACCTGCGGCGCCGCGAGGCACGCTGGAAGACGAGCCCAAGCCCGTGGCGGAGGCACCGCCGGCCCCCCCGGCACCGCCCGCCCCACCTGCCCCGCCCGCGCCTCCTGCCCCTCCGGCACCGCCCAAGATCGAGCTGCCATCCAACAATGCAGCCTACCTGAACAACCCGGCGCCCAACTACCCTGCCATCAGCCGGCGCATGGGCGAGCAGGGAACCGTGATGCTGCGCATCTTCGTGGATGCGCAAGGCTTGCCTCAGAAGATCGAGGTCAGCAAATCCAGCGGCTACGACCGTCTGGACCAGCAGGCCGTGGACGGCGTCAAGAACTGGAAGTTCGTCCCCGGCAAGAGCAACGGCACGCCAACCCCCATGTGGGTTACGGTCCCGGTCAAATTCACCCTCAATTGATTCTCAGGAGTATCCATGGATTCCCAATTCGGCATTGCCCACGTCTGGACGCAGGGAGACTTCGTCACCCGTGCCGTCGCCGTCATCCTGCTGGCCATGTCGGTGGCCTCTTGGCTGGTGATGATCATCAAGGCCCTGGACATCGTGAAGTTCAAGAAGTACGCCCGCAACGCCCAGGACTTCTGGCACAGCCCCGACCTGGCCAGCGGCCTGGAAAAGCTCGGCAATGACCGGTCCAACCCCTTCCGCTACCTGGTGCTCGAAGGCCGCGAAGCCACTGCCCACCACCGCAAGACCAGCGCCCACCTGCACGACACGCTTGACATCAGCGACTGGGTGACCCGCTGCATGCGCAACGGCATCAGCGAGTTCACGGCCCGCCTGCAATCGGGCCTGGCGATTCTGGCCTCCGTGGGCTCGACAGCTCCCTTCATCGGCCTGTTCGGCACCGTCTGGGGCATCTACCACGCACTGGTCGCCATCGGCCTGTCGGGCCAGTCCTCCATCGACAAGGTGGCAGGCCCCATCGGCGAGGCGCTGATCATGACGGCCCTGGGTCTGGCCGTGGCCATTCCGGCCGTGCTCGGCTACAACGCCGTGGTGCGCGGCAACAAGTCCATTCTCAACGCACTCAACAGCTTTGCCCACGACATGCACGCCTACTTCGTGACCGGCGCCCGCGTGTCCATCGACGGCAAGGAAGCCGGCAATGTGCTGCCGCTGAAGAAAGGCGCGTAAGCCATGGCATTCGGAACAATGGATGATGACGGCGAAGAGGTGATGAACGAGATCAACATGACGCCGCTGGTCGACGTCATGCTGGTGCTCCTGATCATCTTCATCATCACCGTGCCGGTGATGAAGCATTCGGTGAACGTGGACCTGCCCCGCGCCACCAACCAGCCCGAAGACGTCAAGCCCGCCACTGTGCGCCTGGCCGTGTCCGCTGATGGCCAGTACCACTGGAATGGCGTGGCCGTGAGCGATACGCAGTTCGAGGAAAACCTCAAGGCCGAGGCAGCCAAGGAGCCGCAACCCGACCTGCACATCCAGGGCGACAAGGAAGTGCGCTACGAGCGTGTTGCCCAGGCCATGGCCGCCGCCCAGCGTGCCGGCGTGCGCAAGATCGGCTTTGTGACGGACCCCGTCAAGTAGGCCGCGAGAGCGGCATTCGTTGCCTGGCGCTCAGCGACAACGGCCCTTCGGGGCCGTTTTCCATTGCGGCCCGCTCTTGGAACAAGCTCGCGAGGTGATCAGGCGTTCGGTCGTTCGGTCGTTCGGTCGTTCGGTCGTTCGGGGGGGCAGAAACCACAATGAGAGTAAGTCTCACTTGATTTTCAATTGAGAATTGTTATCATTCACAAAACTTTCCAATTTTTGAGGAATTCCCTGCATGTCTGCCACTTCCGCCGCCACCTCGCATCTGTCCGGCAACTCCACAGCCCAGGCCTTTGCAGCGCTGCAGGCCGCAGCATCCGCAGCCCTCAGCGGGGCCGCCAGCGGACTCGACAGCACCTTGCTGCTCAATGGGCAAAAGGCTGTGACCATCGTGCACAACGGCACACCCTATCGTCTGCAGGCCACCAAGCTGGGCAAGCTCATCCTGACCAAATAACCAAGATTGCAGCCGTCGGCGGGTCATGTTCGGGTCCGCTGACCGCTTCTTTGTTTCATCGTGGGGCGACCTTGGGGCTTCCAGTCCCAAAGGTCGATTAGCCAGCCAACAGAATCTTCGGATTTTGCGTAGCCAAGCATTTTTTCCCTGCGCTGCAATGTGGATCGCTTCAAAGAAAAAGCCCCTGTACCTCAGTACAGGGGCTTTTTCTTTGCCTCATGAATCGGCCCGAAAGGCAGATTCATGCAGGGTGCATCAGGGGCTTTTACAGACCCAGAGCCGCAATGCCGGCGCTGGCCACCTGGGCATCCTCGTTGGCCTTGACGCCGCTGACGCCCACGGCACCCAGGCACTGGCCGTCCTTCATGATGGCCACGCCGCCTTCGAGCAGGCCGTCCACCGTGGGGGCGCTCAGGAAGGCCGTACGGCCGTTGTTGATCATGTCTTCATAGCCCTTGGTGTCGCGGCGGCCCAGGGCAGCCGAACGGGCCTTGGACGGAGCGATATGGGCCGAGACTGCGGCGGCGCCATCGAGGCGCTGCAGCCACAGCAGGTGACCGCCGTCATCGACGATGGCAATGGTCACGGCCCACTTGTTCTTCAGCGCCTCGGCCTCTGCGGCGGCGGCAATGGCCTTCACGTCGGCCAGTTCGAGTTCATGCTTGGTCTTCATAAGATTGCAGTTATCCATTCCATCACAAATGTCCTATAAGCATAGCAATCGTATGAGGACTGACAATGCATGCGCAGAACAAAACATTCGAAACCAAACCATGGCAGCGGCTCGGGGTATTGCAAGCGGCGCGCGAGCCGCCACCTAGAATGGGCAAGTCGCAACAACACTCCTTCGGAGGACTGGCCACATGAATGATCAAGTCACCACACTGGGCTCTGCGGGCTACGGTGTCTCGCAGCAAGAGCGCAATCGCGTATTGCGCAACACCTACTGGCTGCTGGCCCTGAGTCTTCTCCCCACCGTGCTGGGCGCTTGGCTGGGCGTGGCCACGGGCATCACGCGCTCGCTGAGCGGCGGTCTGGGGCTCATCGTCTTCCTGGGCGGCGCCTTCGGCTTCATGTTCGCCATCGAGAAGACAAAGCACTCGGCAGCCGGCATTCCCGTGCTGCTGGGCTTTACCTTCTTCATGGGCCTGATGCTGTCGCGCATGATCGGCATGATCCTGGGCTTCAAGAACGGCTCCGAGCTGATCATGACCGCCTTTGCAGGCACGGCCGGCGTGTTCCTGGTCATGGCCTCGCTGGCCACGGTGATCAAGCGCGACCTGTCGGGCATGGGCAAGTTCCTGTTCGTGGGCGTGCTGGTGCTGTTCGTGGGCTCCATCATCAACGTCTTCATCGGCTCCACGGCCGGCATGATGGCGATCTCGGTGGCGGCCATCGGCATCTTCAGCGCCTACATGCTCTATGACCTCAAGCAGATCATGGACGGCGGCGAGACCAACTACATCAGCGCCACGCTGGCCCTGTACCTGGACCTGTTCAACGTGTTCCAGAGCCTGCTGGCCCTGCTGGGCATCATGGGTGGCGAACGCGACTGATGCCGCACGCGCCAAGGCTGCGCCTTGCGTGCTGCAACACCAAAGGCCTCCTTCGGGAGGCCTTTTGCATGTCCGGGATCATCATTCGTGCAAGGCGGGCTCAACTTTTTCC
This sequence comes from Delftia tsuruhatensis NBRC 16741, assembly GCF_001571325.1. Lineage (GTDB taxonomy): Bacteria > Pseudomonadota > Gammaproteobacteria > Burkholderiales > Burkholderiaceae_C > Comamonas > Comamonas tsuruhatensis. Next base: position 145,826 of record NZ_BCTO01000022.1, on the reverse strand, counting down.
GGGTCGTGCCGATAATCTCGTCAAGATGACCATGCCTAATCTTCCCCGCACCTTCGCCATCCTGCTGCTGCCCACGCTGCTTGCCGGCTGCAAGCTGGATGATATTCCGGGCCTGGGGCCGGACCCCCGCGCCGTCGCCAAGGAGGCCGAGGCCAAGGCCATTGGCGGGGCCTGCCGCCATGCCCTGCGCGGGCTGGAGGATTGCTACACGCTCAACCCCAAATCGCCCAAGGCCCTGGTGTTCGCAGGCTGGAAGGATATGGACGAGTACATGCGCGCCAACAAGATCGAGGGCACGCCTTCGGTCCTGGGCCAGAGTGACCGCCGCCGCAGCGACAAGGAAGATGTGCCTGCCGAGCCTTCGGCAGGACGCAATCGCAGCTGATCCGGCAGGCATCCGGATCCGGCCGCAAAAAAGCCGTGGCGCCCTCAGGCGGCCACGGCTTTTTCATGCAGGGCCTGCGGGGCCGCCGTCAGTCCACGCGACGCTCGAACACCGCCATGCTCTCCACATGGGCCGTGTGCGGGAACATGTTGACCACGCCGGCCGAAACACAGTGATAGCCGGCCAGGTGCACCAGCAAACCGGCATCGCGTGCCAGCGTGGCGGGATTGCAGCTGACATAGACGATGCGCTCTGGAAAGCGCCAGTCCTCATGCCCTGCCGGCAGGGGCTCGGCGCCTTCGGCGCCGATGCGCGCCTGGTGGATGTCGGCCAGGGCCTTGGACAGCGCAAACGCTCCTTCGCGCGGCGGATCGACCAGCCACTTGCCGGCGACGCCGTCGGCGAACAGCATCTCGGGCGTCATCTCGAACAGGTTGCGCGCCACAAAGCGCGTGGGCGCGAGCTTGTCGCCTTCCGCCCGCTGCGCGTTGTTGGCCGCGTAGTTTTCATGGGAGCGCTTGACCAGGGTGTCGCTGCCCTCGATGCCCAGCACCTCGCGCGCCTGCGTGGCCAGGGGCAGGGTGAAGTTGCCCAGACCGCAGAACCAGTCGATCACGCGCTCATCCTTCTTGACATCCAGCAAGCGCAGCGCGCGCGTGACCAGCACGCGGTTGATGTGCGGATTGACCTGGGTGAAGTCCGTGGGCTTGAACGGCATGGTGATGCCGAAATCAGGCAGGCCGTAATCGAGCTGGGCGCCTCCCTGCTCCATAAGGTGCACGGTGTCCGGGCCCTTGGGTTGAAGCCACCACTGCACGTTGTGCTCGGCCGCGAAAGCGCGGAGCCGGGCCTGATCGTCCTCGGACAGCGGCTCCAGGTGGCGCAGCACCAGGGCCGTGACGGAGTCGCCGCAGGCGACCTCGATCTGCGGGCAGGTTTCGCGCGCATCCATGGAGGCGATCAGCGCGCGCATGGGCAGCAGCATGGCATCCACATGGGGCGGCAGGACCTTGCAGGTCTCCATGTCGGCGATGTAGCGGCTCTTGCGCTCGTGAAAGCCCACCAGCACCTTGCCCTTCTTGGCCACGTAGCGCACCGACAGGCGCGAGCGGAAGCGGTAGCCCCAGGACGGACCCTCGATGGGGCGCAGCAGCGTCTCGGGCCTGACCTTGGCCAGATGCCAGAGGTTGTCCTCCAGCACGCGCTGCTTGATGGCCACCTGGGCAGCGACGTGCAGATGCTGCATCTTGCAGCCGCCGCAGGCGCCGGCATGCAAGCCGAAGTTGGGGCAGCCGGGGCGCACGCGCTGGGAGGATTCGCGGTGGATGGCCGTCAGGCTGGCGGCTTCCCAGTTGTTTTTCTTGCGATGGGTATTGGCGCTGACCAGCTCGGTCGGCAGTGCGCCGTCGATGAATACCACCTTGCCATCGCTCTTGCGGGCCACGCCCTGGGCGTCCATATCCATGGACAGCACCTGCAGCCAGCCTTCGGGCAGTGCAGGGGCGTCGGCTTCGGGCAGGTTGTCGGGGATCTTGTTGTCGCGGGGTTCACTCATGGGGCACGATTGTCTCAGGCTCTCCCCTTGCCCCGTTGGCGGCTCCCCAAAAAAGCCCCCAACTCGCTTTTGCCTCTCAGGACCGCGGAGTGCTGCTGCGGCCCAGGTCCCGCTGGCGCTCCTGGCGTGCACGCGCCAGTTGCTCGCGTTCGGCCAGCAGGTTGACTTCAGTGAGGCAGTTGAACTCGTCCAGCGTGAACACCATGGTGGCGCCGCGCTCGATCTTTTCCACGGTCTGGTGCAGCGGCAAGGTCAGGTCCACCGGCGGGCGGTTGGAGCGGTAGATCAGTTCCTGCTCGGGCGTGTAGACGGAATAGCAGGCGGCAGACGCAGCCTGCGCCAGCGCGCAGGCGGCCAGCACGGTGATGGCACGCAGGTTTTGCACAGCAGTCATGGTGTTCCCCTCAAAACGGCGGCCCGCCTGTGTATGTACTGGGTGGCAGGCCAGGCTGCCCAGCATTATGGAGCAGCACATGCCGCGCCCCGCCAGGTGCCGCCTCCGCGCTGCAGCCGGTCTGGATTTTTCAGCTTTCACAAATTTCTCTCTTGACAGAAATTTCAGGTCTGCAGACACTGAGGCCATGCAACTGAGTCCCATCGCACACCGTTTCATCCACCATTGGGGCGACATGGGCAGCTCCTGGGGAGTGAACCGCACGGTCGCCCAGATCCACGCCCTGCTGTTTTTCCATGGCCGCCCGCTCAATGCGGAAGAGATTGCCGGCACGCTGGGCGCCGCTCGCTCCAATGTGAGCAACAGCCTCAAGGAACTGCAGGACTGGGAGCTGATCCGCATCAGCCGCAGGCCCGGCGACCGCCGCGACTACTTCGAGACCTCGTCCGATGTCTGGGAGCTGCTGCGCACCATCGTGCGGGAGCGCAAGCAGCGCGAGTTCGACCCGACCTCCGAGATGCTGCGCGAACTGATCGCCGAGCCCGGTTTCGATGCCGAATCCCCCGACACCCAGGACCGCGTGCACGAGACGCTGCGCCTCATGGAGTCGCTGGGCATCTGGACCGACGAGATGCTGCGGCTGTCGCCCTCCACGCTGGACAAGCTCCTGCGCCTGGGCGCCAGCGTGCAGCGCTTCGTGCGCTCCGAGGCCGCTGACACCCGTGTCAAGCGCGGACGCTGAGCCTGAAATTTCCGTCACAAGAGAAACTGGAGGTCACCATGCGCATTCTGGTCTGCGGCGGCAACGGCTTCATCGGCCGCCATATCGTCAACCTGCTGGCACTGGCCGGCCACGACCCCGTGGCGCGCAGCCGCCATTCACTGCCTGCGCTCGACTACGCCAAGGCCACCACGCCCGACGCCTGGCTGCCGCACCTGGCGGGCGTGGATGCCGTGGTCAATGCCGTGGGCGTGCTGCGCGACAGCGCCTCCCGGCCCATCGATGCCATGCATGCCAAGGCCCCCATCGCCCTGTTCGATGCCTGCGCGGCAGCCGGCGTGCGGCGCGTGGTGCAGATCTCTGCCCTGGGCATAGAAGGCAGTGCCACGCGCTACGCCACCACCAAGCGCGCCGCTGACGAGCATCTGCTGGCACTCACGGCAGCCGGACATCTGCAAGGCTGCGTGGTCCGCCCCAGCGTGGTGTTCGGCGCTGGCGGCGCCAGCAGCGAGATGTTCCTGTCCATGGCGCGCCTGCCGGCGCTGCTGCTGCCGCGCCCCGTGCTGCAGGCCCGCGTGCAGCCCGTGGCCGTGCGCGACTTGGCCGAGGCCGTGGCCGGCCTGGTGACGCGCCCCGAGCCCGTGGGCATGATCGAGATCGGCGGCCCCCTGCCCTTGCCGCTGGCCGCGCTGATTGCCAGCCTGCGCGCGCAGATGGGCCGCGCCCCCGCTCGCGTGGGCACGCTGCCCGGCTGGCTCACCCGCGCCAGCGCACGCGCTGGCGACTGGGTCAGCGCCTCGCCCTGGTGCAGCGAGACACTGGCCATGCTGGCCAGCGACAACGTCACTGATCCGGCTGGCCTGCAAGGCCTGCTGGGCCGGCCCGGCGTTGCGCCCTCCCAACTGCTGTCCACCTTGCGCCATGGATGAGCGCCGCTCTCGCACCGTTCCAGCGCCGCTGCGCACCATGCACTTGAGCCTGATCGCCGTCTGGCTGGGCACGGCCCTGGTCAGCGCCATCGAGCACCGCGGCCTGAGCGTGCAGGTGCTGGCCGATGCCGGCATCCACGATGCGCGCTGGCAGACATACCTGATCTGGAGCGGCCTGCTCGCCGACCTGGCCGTGGGCATGGCGCTGTGGCTGCGGCCGGGCCGGGAGAGCTATCTGGCGGCTTTGCTGCTGATGGCTGCAATGACGGTGCTGGCCACGGTGCTGCAGCCCACACTGTGGCTGCATCCGCTGGGGCCGCTGCTCAAGAACCTGCCGATCGCAGCCATGCTGCTGCACCTGATGTCGGCGCCCGTCACGTCCAAGGAGTCCGCATGAATCTCTACCTGTTGCTCAAGACGCTGCATATCGCGTCCAGCGTGCTGCTGGTCGGCACCGGCCTGGGCTCGGCCTTCTACATGTTCTTCGCCAACCGCAGCGGCAGCGTCGCTGCCCAGGCCGTGGTCAGCCGCCTGGTGGTGCGTGCGGACTGGTGGTTTACCACGCCCTGCGTGGTCATACAGCCTGTGAGCGGCATTGCCCTGGCCCATATGGCGGGCTGGCCGTTGACCACGCCGTGGCTGGCACTGTCGCTGGGCCTGTACCTGCTGGCCGGCGCCTGCTGGCTGCCCGTGGTCTGGCTGCAGGTGCGCATGGCCGCCATGGCGCGCGGCGCGCACGCAGCGCAGGCCGCCCTGCCCGCGCTGTATGCCGTCTACGCCCGGCGCTGGGAGGCGCTGGGCTACCCGGCCTTCATCGCCATGGCCGTGACCTACTACCTCATGGTCAACAAGCCGATGCTCTGGGGCGGTTGAGCATCGGCAGTGCCTTCAGTGCCTGGCCTCAGAGCTTGGCAATGGACACTTCGGTGGACTTGACCAGGGCCACCACGTCGGAGCCCACGACCAGGCCCAGCTCGTCCACCGAGCGCGTGGTGATCACCGAAGTGACCACGCCCCAGGGCGTCTGCACATCGACTTCGGAGACAACGTCGCCTCGGATGATTTCGCGCACCTGGCCCTTGAACTGGTTGCGCACGTTGATGGCTTGAATGGACATGTTTTTCTCCTGGGGATCAAAAGGAATCAAAGGAAGGTTGGGGAAAACGAAAAGTCAGACCGCCCAGCGCAGGCCATGGGCCGGCACGCCGGGCCAGGCCGTGGTGTCGGTCAGGGGGTTGGAGTCGGGCTCGGCGGCGGGCTTTTGCAGCACGCGGTCGAGAATGCGTTGCTCGATGGCCGCCAGCGCCACGCTGCCGTGCACGCGCGGCCGTGGCAGGGCAATGCGTTCGTCCAGCGCGATGCGGCCGTCCTCGATCAGCACCACGCGGTCGGCCAGGGCCACGGCCTCCTGCACGTCATGCGTGACCAGCAGGGCCGTGAAGCCGTGGCTCTGCCACAGGCCTTCGATCAGGCGGTGCATCTCTATGCGGGTGAGCGCATCGAGCGCGCCCAGCGGCTCGTCCAGCAGCAGCAGTTGCGGGCGGTGCACCAGGGCGCGCGCCAGGGCCACGCGCTGGCGCTGGCCGCCGGACAGGCGCGCCGGCCATTCGCCCTCGCGGTCGGCCAGGCCGACCTGGGCCAGCACTTCGCGGCCACGTTCCTGGGCCGAGGCGGGCAGGCCCAGCGTCACATTGGCCAGCACGCGCCGCCAGGGCAGCAGGCGCGCATCCTGGAACATGATGCGCGTGCCGCCCTGCGCGCCCTGCACGGCGCGGGCGGGCTCGCCGTCCAGCAGCAGGGTGCCGGCCGTGGCCTGTTCCAGGCCTGCGACCAGGCGCAGCAAGGTGCTCTTGCCGCAGCCGCTGCGGCCCACGATGGCGACGAATTCGCCAGGCTCCACCTGCAGCTGCACTTCGTGCAGCACCTCGCGCTGGCCGTAGCGCTTGGTCAGCCCGCCGGCCTGCAGGCGCACGCCACGGCGCGGTGCGGATTGGGGGGATGCGGACTGCGGCGCATCGTCGTTCTGGGCCAGGTGGTCGCTGACGTCCAGGCCATCGGCGTCGAACGAGGCCTCCCAGGCCATCGCCGGCGCGGTGGTGTTCAGCTCCACGGCCTGTGCCAGCGTGGTCTTCATGCGGTTCCATCGGCTCATGTCGTGCTCCTTGTGTCACTTGGGCTGGTAGCCCGGATGCCAGCGCAGCCACCAGTGCTCCAGCGCACGCGCAAACCAGTCGGCCAGCTTGCCCAGCAGGGCGTACAGCAGGATGCCGACCAGCACCACGTCGGTCTGCAGGAACTCGCGGGCGTTCATGGTCAGGTAGCCGATGCCCGACTGCGCCGAGATGGTCTCGGCCACGATCAGGATCACCCACATCAGGCCCAGCGAAAAACGCAGGCCCACCAGGATGGAGGACAGCGCGCCCGGCAGGATGACCTCGCGGTACAGCTGCCAGCGCGTGAGGCCGTAGCTGCGCCCCATCTCGATCAGCGCAGGGTCCACATTGCGTATGCCGTGGAAGGTGTTCAGGTAGATGGGAAAGAACACCGACACGCTGATCAGGAACAGCTTGGCGCTCTCGTCGATGCCGAACCACAGGATGACCAGCGGAATCAGCGCCAGCGCGGGAATGTTGCGCACCATCTGGATGGTGGAGTCCAGCAGCGTCTCCGCCCAGCGCAGCGAGCCCGTGAGCAGGCCCAGCGCCAGCCCCAGCCCGCCGCCGATGGCCAGGCCACCCAGCGCGCGGCCCGCGCTCACCTGCACATGCTTGAGCAGCTCTCCCGACTCGGCCAGCGCCTGCGCGGCGCGCAGCACATCCAGCGGAGCGGGCAGCACCCGCGTGGACAGCCAGCCCCACGCCGAGGCGGCCTGCCAGACGGCGATCAGCGCCAGCGGCACCAGCCAGGGCACCAGGCGGCGGCCCACGCCGGCCGCAAAGCGCAGCAGCGGCGACCAGGCATCGCCGGCCGGGGGGGCCGAGGAGGCCGGCAGCGCAGTAACGGTACGTGCATCGGACATGCGTGACTCCCTCAGCTTTGCGACGCGCGCGGCGAGTACAGGTTGGCAACGGTCTCGCCCAGCGGCCCGCCCACGCCGCCAGCCAGCCTGTCGCGCACGGACAGCGGCAGCAGCGGGAAGACCAGCTCGGCAAAGCGGTAGGCCTCTTCCAGGTGCGGATAGCCGGACAGCACGAAGGTGTCTATGCCCAGGTCCGCGTACTCCTTGATGCGGTCGGCCACGGTCTGCGCATCGCCCACCAGGGCCGTGCCCGCGCCGCCGCGCACCAGGCCCACGCCGGCCCAGAGGTTGGGGCTGATCTCCAGCTCGGCCCGCGTGCGGCGGCTGCCGCCGGCATGCAGGGCGGCCATGCGGCGCTGGCCTTCCGAGTCCATGCGCGCGAAGGCGGCCTGGGCCTGAACCACGGTCTCGTCCTTGAGGCGGCTGATCAGGCGATCGGCATCGGCCCAGGCCTCGTCCTCGGTCTCGCGCACGATGACGTGCAGGCGGATGCCGAACTTCACGCTGCGGCCATGGCGCGCCGCCTTCTCGCGCACATCGGCAATCTTCTTGGCCACCTCGGCCGGGGGCTCGCCCCAGGTCAGGTAGGCATCGACCTGCTCGGCGGCCAGGTCGTGCGCGGCCTCGGACGAACCGCCGAAGTACACGGGCGGATACGGCTTTTGCAGCGGCGGGAACAACAGCTTGGCGCCCTTGACCGAGAGGTGTTCACCTTCGTAGTCGAGCGTGCCGCCCTCATGGCTGCGCTCAAGGATCTCGCGCCAGATGCGGATGAACTCGGCCGATTGCTCGTAGCGCTGCGCATGGTCGAGGAAGACGCCGTCGCCCTCCAGCTCGGCACGGTCGCCGCCCGTGACCAGGTTGATCAGCAGCCGCCCGCCCGACAGGCGGTCGAACGAGGCCGCCATGCGCGCCGCCAGGCTGGGCTGGTGCAGGCCGGGCCGCACGGCGACCAGGAACTTCAGGCGCCTGGTGACCGGAATCAGGCTGGAGGCGACGACCCAGGGGTCCTCGCAGGAGCGGCCCGTGGGAATCAGCACGCCCTCGTAGCCCAGGCTGTCGGCCGCGATGGCGACCTGCTTGACATAGTCGTGGCTGAGCGGGCGGGCGCCCTCGGCCGTGCCGAGGTAGCGGCTGTCGCCGTGGGTGGGAATGAACCAGAAAACCTGCATGCGCTGCTCCAGTCAGGGGACGGAATCGAGGAAGGAAATCAAAGGGCGGAAGAAGGCCGTGCCGCCGCAGGCTCGGCCAGCCGCGCGTACTCGGCCGCCGAGGGCCGCCAGACGATGTCGGCCACCTGTACCTGGCGCGGAATCAGGCCCAGCCGAAAAAATGCATCGGCCACGCGCTGCTGCTCCACCACGGTCTGCGCAGCCAGCAGGCCCACGGGGGAGCTGGGCCGGCGCGCAATGAAGCGGCTGACCACCGCCGCATCCAGGCCGCTGAAGCCGGCCACCAGGGCCACGGCCTCCTGGCGTGCGCTCTGGGCCAGGCGATCGGCGCGCGTGAGCTCGTCGAACAGCGCGCGCAGCACCTGCGGATGGCGCTCCACCAGTCCGCGCGCGGCCAGGTAGAACGAGGCGTTACCCGACAGGCCTTCGCCATTGGCCAGCACGCGCGGGCGAATCGCCAGCTCGGTGGCCGCGTAGAACGGGTCCCAGATGGCCCAGGCGTCCACGCTCTTGCGCTCGAAAGCGGCGCGCGCATCGGCCGGGGCCAGGTACACGGGCTGGATCTCGTTCCAGGCCAGGCCCGCCTTGTCCAGCGCACGCACCAGCAGGTAATGGGCGCTGGAGCCTTTTTGCAGCGCCACGCGCCGGCCCTTGAGATCGGCCAGGGCGCGCAGCGGCGAGTCCGACGGCACGAGAATCGCCGAGCTTTCGGGCTTGGGCGGCTCGGCGCCCACGTACAGCAGGTCGCGGCCCGCGGCCTGGGCAAAGACCGGGGGTGAATCGCCGGTCAGGCCGAAATCCAGGCTGCCGGCGGCCAGGGCCTCCAGCAGCTGGGGGCCGGCCGGAAACTCCAGCCAGCTGACCTTGGTGCCCGCAAAGCGCTTTTCCAGCACGCCTTGCTGCTTGAGGATGACCAGGTTGACGGCCGACTTCTGGTAGCCGATGCGCAACTGCTCGGGCCCGGCCACGGCGGCCGGCGTCTCGGCGCGTGCGTACTGGCCGGCCAGGCTCCAGCTGAAGGCGGTGGTGCCCAGCAGTTGCAGGGCCTGGCGGCGCACGCGGTCCAGGCGGGGCTTCTTGGAATTGGCATTCATGGTGCGGACTCCTTGCAGTGGGCTCAGGGGCGCGACGCGATCAGGTCCACCGGCGCGGCATGCAGCAGGTTGAGCTTGCGGGGGATGAGCTTGAGCTCGAAGAAGGTGTCGGCGATCTGCTGCTGCTCGGCCAGGATCTCGCGCGTCACGGACGAGGTGCCGAAGCGGGCACGGCTCAGGTACAGCTCGGTAATGGACTTGTCCAGGCCCAGGATGCTGGACAGCTCGGCGGCCGCCGCCGTCTGGTTCTTCGAGGCCCAGCGGTCAATCCCATCGACCTCTTCGATGGCAATGCGCAGCACATCGGCATTGCGCGTGGCGAAATCGCGCGAGGTGAAGTAGTAGGCGCGGTTGTTGACCACGCCCGTGGCATCGGCCAGCAGGCGGGCGTCCAGCGTCTTTTGCGCGGCAGCCAGGAAGGGGTCCCAGATCAGCCAGGCATCGACGGAGCCGCGCTCGAAGGCGGCGCGCGCATCGGCCGGCGCCAGGAAGACGGACTGCACATCGCCGTACTTCAGGCCATGCTTTTCCAGCAGCTTGACCAGGAAGTACTGCACGTTCGAGCCCTTGTTGTAGGCCACGCGCTTGCCCTTGAGGTCCTGCACGCTGCGGATGGGCGAGTCCTTGGGCACGATCACCGCCTCCAGCCCGGGGCGCGGCACGGTGGCGCCCGCATAGACCAGGGGTGCGCCTGCGGCCTGCGCAAAGATGGGCGGGGCCTCGCCCACATCGCCGAAGTCGATGGAGCCCACGTTCAGCGCCTCCAGCTGCACGGGGCCGGCGTTGAACTCGATCCAGCGCACCGACACGCCCAGCGGCGCCAGCCGCTTTTCCAGCGTGCCCCGGCTCTTCAGGATGGACAGCCAGCCCTTTTGGTGGCCCACGCGCAGCACGCGGTCACCCGCCTTGTCCTGGGCCAGGGCCGGGCCGCCCACCGTGGCGACTGCTGCGGCAAGGCCCGCGCCCAGCAGTTGGCGTCGGCGCCAGTTGGCTGTGTGTCGGGGGAAAGAATCAAACGAGACCATGACGGACATCCTTGGAAGAGTGGTGCGTGGTGCGCGGCGCACAGGCAAAGCGCTGCCCATGCATGCGCGCGGCATGCAGCCAGAAAACAAAAAAAGGGAAGGCGGAGCAAGGGGCAGCCGCCTGCAGGGCCGGGCCTGCAGGCGCACCGCACGGAGTCGTCAGGTGCTACATCGCCGGCTGGCGAAGGCCATGGTCTCGAAGCGAGGAAAAGAGCTGGATGCCACCACGCCTGCCTGCGCCGTGCGGCGCGGGGCCTGCAAAGAGTGGCGGGAAGTCAGCAAGATGGACATGGCGGATCGTGGTAGTTGGCAGAGATCTGGGAAAGCGGGTGAATTCAGTGGGTGGGCGCCGGCCGGGCCGGCGCGCCGCACTCACTTCTTGGTGTAGATCTGGTCGAAGCTGCCGCCGTCGGCAAAGTGGTCCTTGTCGGCCTTGGCCCAGCCGCCAAAGGCCTGGTCGATGGTGACCAGCTCCAGCTTGGGGAACTTGTCCGCGAATTCGGCCTTGACCTTGGCATCGGTGGGACGGTAGTAGTTGCGGCCGGCGATGCGCTGGCCTTCCTCGGAGTACAGGTACTTCAGGTACTCCTCGGCCACGGCGCGTGTGCCCTTCTTGTCCACGACCTTGTCGACCACGGCCACCGAAGGCTCGGCCAGGATGGACAGCGAAGGCACGACGATCTGGAACTTGTCGGGACCGAACTCCTTGAGCGCCAGGAAGGCCTCGTTCTCCCAGGCCAGCAGCACATCGCCCACGCCGCGCTGCACGAAGGTGATGGTGGCGCCGCGCGCGCCCGTGTCCAGCACGGGCACGTTCTTGAACAGCTTGCCGATGAAGTCCTTGGCCTGTGCGTCGCCGCCGTACTTGCGCTTGGCGAATTCCCAGGCGGCCAGGTAGTTCCAGCGCGCACCGCCGCTGGTCTTGGGGTTGGGCGTGATCACCTGCACGCCGGGCTTGACCAGGTCGTCCCAGTCCTTGAGGTTCTTGGGATTGCCCTTCTTCACCAGGAAGACGATGGTGGAGCTGTAGGGCGCCGAGTTGTGCGGCAGGCGCTTTTGCCAGTCGGCCTTGAGCAGGTTGCCGTTCTTGACCAGGGCGTCGATGTCGCCGGCCAGCGCCAGCGTGGCCACGTCGGCGTCGATGCCGTCGATGATCGAACGCGCCTGCTTGCCCGAGCCGCCATGCGACTGCTTGACGCTCACGTCCTGGCCGCTCTTGGCCTTCCAGTGCTTGGCGAAGGCCTGGTTGTATTCCACGTACAGCTCGCGCGTCGGATCGTAGGAGACATTGAGCAGTTGCACCGACTGGGCCAACGCCGGCAGAGCCGACAGGGTCAAGCCCGCGATCAGGCCGGCGGCGACAGGAAACTTGATAAAGTGGCGGCGAATTTTCATTGGAGTGTCGGTAGAGAGTGGAGACGACGGTCTGGTGCCGTGGAAAGCATTCTCAAAGCCAACTCTTAAAACTCAAACCAATAAGATTTCAGTTTGTTATTCCCAAAACATCTGAATCTCTGCAAGACAAGGACTCAATTCCCCATGGCACGTACCGTTCACTGCATCAAGCTTGGCGTTGACGCTGAAGGCCTGGATTTCCCGCCCTACCCCGGCGAGCTGGGCAAGCGCATTTTTGAAGGCGTGAGCAAGCAGGCCTGGGCCGACTGGCTCAAGCACCAGACGATGCTGGTCAACGAAAACCGTCTGAACCTGGCCGACGCACGCGCCCGCCAGTACCTGGCCCGCCAGATGGAAAACCACTTCTTCGGCGGCGGCGCCGATGCGGCGGCCGGCTACGTGCCTCCTACGGCCTGAGCCGCTTCGTGCCCTTTCACCGCCCCCGTCGCACCGCGCCGGGGGCGGTTTCATTTGCGGTGCCGCAAACGGCCGCCGCCCAGAGACCGCCTACAATGCCCGCCTTCTTGCGCTGGACGGCGCAGTGGCCGCACACCCTGCGGCGCGGGCCGGTCTTCATCCGAGGTTTTCCGTGCTTCCATCCGTCTCCCTGCTGGAATCGTTCCAGGCATCGCAGTTCACCGTCATGCTGGTGATCTACCTCGTGGCCATCACGGCCGAAGCCATGTCGGGCGCGCTGGCGGCGGGCCGGCGCAACATGGACATCTTCGGCGTGGCCGTGATCGCCTTCGTCACCGCGCTGGGCGGCGGCACCATCCGCGACATGGTGCTGGGCCACTACCCCATCGGCTGGACGCAGCACCCTGAATATGTCTACCTGGTCATCTCGGCCGGGCTGCTGACCATCGTCGTGGCGCGCCACATGCACCATCTCAAGCAGGTCTTTCTGCTGCTGGACGCCATGGGGCTGATCGCCTTCTCGCTGATCGGCTGCAACGTGGCGCTGGAGCTGGGCTACCCGCCCGTGGTGGTGGTGATGTCGGGCATGCTGACCGGCATCAGCGGCGGCATTCTGCGCGACGTGCTGTGCAACCAGGTGCCGGTCGTCTTCCGGCGCGAGCTGTACGCCAGCGTGTCCCTGGCCGTGTGCCTGCTGTTCCTGGGGCTGCGCACGCTGGACGTGGGCTCCAACCTCAGCACCGTCGTCTGCTTTGCCGGCGGACTCACGCTGCGCCTGGCCGCCATCCGCTTCAAGTGGCGCCTGCCCGTGTTCTCCTACCAGCAGCGCTGGGAGGAGTAGTTCTGCCCCTTGCCCATGTCCGAACCCATTGACTGGCTGCCCGATGGCACGCCCTACAGCCCGCGCTTCGGCGACCGCTACCACAGCGAACTCGGCGGCCTGGACCAGGCCCGCCACGTCTTTCTGGGCGGCTGCGGCCTGCCGGCGGCCTGGGCCGATGCGCCGCAATGGCGCATCCTGGAGACCGGTTTCGGGTTCGGGCTGAATTTCCTCGTGGCCTGGGAAGCCTGGAAGGCCGATCCCCGGCGCCCGAGGCTGCTGCATTTCGTCTCGGCCGAAGCCTTTCCCGTCAGCGCCGACGCCATGCGCCAGGCCATGCCGCGCAAGCCAGGATTGCGCCTGCTGGCCGAGGAGCTGGCCACCCGGTTCCAGGGCCTGCTGCCCGGCGTGCACCGCCTCGCCTTCGAGCAGGGCCGCGTGCTGCTGACGCTGTACATCGGCGATGCCCAGGCCATGCTGCGGCGCCAGCAGCTCACGGCCGACAGCATCTACCTGGACGGCTTCACGCCGGAACTCAACCCCGACCTCTGGAGCGCCGATACCCTGCGCGCGCTGGCGCGCCATTGCCGGCGCGGCACGCAGCTGTCCACCTGGTGCGTGGCGCGCACGGTGCGCGATGGCCTGGCACAGCACGGCTTTCAGGTGCGCAAGGTCGATGGCGTCCCACCCAAGCGCCACAACCTGCATGCCGTCTTCGACCCGGCCTGGCAACCGCGCGGGCCGCGCGGGCCGCGCGGGCCGGGAGCACAGCCGCAGGAACCCATCACCCCACGGCGCTGCATGGTGCTGGGTGCAGGCATCGCCGGTGCGGCCGCCGCCGCCAGCCTGTCGCGCCGTGGCTGGCAGGTCACCGTGCTGGATGCTGCCGACGCGCCTGCAGCGGGCGCCTCGGCCCTGCCCGCGGGCCTGTTCTGCCCCCATGTCTCGCCCGATGACAGCCTGCTGTCCCGCCTGAGCCGCGACGGCGCACGCCTGACCCTGGCGCAGCTGCAAATGCTCTCCGGCCAGGGCCTGCTGCAACCGGGCACGGACTGGTGCGATACCGGCGTGCTGGAGCACGGCGTGGAGGCCGCCCCGCGGCTGCCGCGCGACTGGCAATCCCCCGGCCCGGGCGACCACTGGAGCCGGCCCGCAAGCGCCGATCAACTCTCGGCGGCCGGCCTGCCCGCCGACGCCCCGGCCTGCTGGCATGCGCAAGCTGGCTGGGTACGCCCGGCACGGCTGGTGCAGGCGCAACTGGCGCTGCCGGGCGTGCGCTGGCAGGGCCGCGCCTGCGTGGCGCATCTTGCACGCACCGACACAGCCGGTGGCGCGCCCGTCTGGCAGGCCCTGGATGCACAGGGCAATCTGCTGGCCGAGGCTGAACTGGTCGTTCTCGCACTGGGCCCCGCAACCAATGCGCTGCTGGAGCACAGCCTGGGTGCGCAGGCCGCCTGGCCGCTGCAGCCCATTCGCGGCCAGGTCAGCTGGGATGTGCACACCCCGGCCAGCGCACAGGCCATGCCGCCCTTTCCCGTCAACGGCCATGGCAACCTGGTGCCTGCCATGCCGCTGCCCGGCGATGCAGCCGGGCCAGGCTGGGTCATGGGATCGACCTTCGAGCGCGACCAGACCGCGCTGCCGCCCAGCCCCGGAGACCAGGCCGCCGCCCATGCAGCCAATGGCGCCAAGCTGGCGCAGCTGCTGCCACGTGCCTACCAGGGCCTGCAAGGCTTCTTCGACGCGCCACCGCGCGCCACCTGGGGCGCCGTGCGCGTGGCCTCGCCAGACCGGCTGCCCGTGGTCGGACCGGTGTCCGACCAGGCTCCCGGCCTGTGGGCGCTGACGGCCATGGGCTCGCGCGGGCTCACGCTGTCGCTGCTGTGCGGCGAGCTGCTGGCAGCACGCCTGCACGACGAACCGCTGCCCCTGGATGCCAGGCTGGCGGCTGCCCTGGCCAGCGAGCGCCTGGGCCGCAGGCGCTGAGCCGTTGAACCGCCCGGCCGCTGAACGGCCCGGCATTCACACAACGGCCTGAAAGAAAACCCGAGTCTTCCCGCAGACGGTTTTTTGTCACTCGTTATGTTTGTTGGTGCATATCGCTAGAATCCGGAACCTGTTTTCAAAAGGAAACAACCAGCCGCTCCGCGTCCACTCACACAACCACCGAAAATCGTGCCCCTCCAGCCCCGCTACAGCGCCCAAGCCTCCTCCCCTGCCTTCCGCCTGCAGTCCACGCTGGCCCACGCCCTGCTGCTTGCGGGCCTGGCCGCCAGCACCCAGGTACAAGCCCAATCGGGCACGTCCGCAGCACAGGCTTCGCAGACCTTCCAGCTGGGCACGGTCGATGTGCACGGTGCGCGTGATGAAGCAGAGGCCATATTCGGCGATGAACAGCGACTGGGCGCCGCCGAGATGCGCCAGCGCAATGCCGACACCGTGGCCGACGCCGTGCGCCTGCTGCCGGGCGCCACGCTGTCGCGCAACAATCGCAACGAGGAAATGATCTACCTGCGCGGCTTCGATCCGCGCCAGGTGCCGGTCTTCGTGGACGGCGTGCCCCTGTACGTGCCCTATGACGGCTATGTGGACTTCGGCCGCTTCACCACGTTCGACCTGTCCGAGATCCGCGTGGCCAAGGCTGGCGCCTCGCTGATGTACGGCCCCAATACGCTGGGCGGCGCCATCAACCTGGTCACGCGCAAGCCGGTCAAATCCTTCGAGGGCGATGCACGCATCGGCGCAGGCGCAGGCGGCGAACGCAAGGCCGCCGTGAACCTGGGCGGCAACCTGGGCACTTGGTACTACCAGCTTGGCGCCTCCTACCTGGACGCGGACAGTTTTCCGCTGCCCAAGGGCTTCAGGGACTTCAAGAAGCAGCCCACCGACACGGGCAACTACCGCGACAACGCCTACCGCACGGACAGGCGGCTGTCGTTCAAGCTGGGCCTCACGCCCAATGCCACGGACGAGTACGCGCTGGGCTATGTGCGCCAGGAAGGCGAGAAGGGCAACCCCGTGTATACCGGCAGCGCCACGGGCAAGAACGTCATCCGCTACTGGCGCTGGCCCTATTGGGACAAGGACAGCGTGTACTTCCTGAGCACCACGCGCATCAATGCCGACAACCTGCTCAAGACGCGCATCTACCACGACACCTACCAAAACGGCCTGGACATGTACACGGACGCGAGCTACACGCGCCATGACCCCACCAGCAGCTACAAGGACGTGAGCCAGGGCGCCAGCATCGAGTGGGCCAACTACAGCTTCAAGGGCCATGCGCTGCGCCTGGGCGCGCACTACAAGATCGACGAGCACACCGACGCCGCCTCGGCCAAGGACCCCAGCAAGCACTACCGCGACGTGACGCGCTCGCTGGTGATCGAGGACACGATCTCCCTGGCCGAGCGCTGGAGCCTGAACCTGGCGCTCAGCCACGATCAGCGCGATGCGCGCGAGGTCTACCAGTGGCCCACGGGCTCCGCCAGCGCCACCAATGGCGTGGCCAAGCTCGGCTATGCGCTGGGCGGTGGCAGCGAGGCGTATTTCATCGCCTCGCACAAGACGCGCTTTCCCACCATCAAGGACCGCTACTCGGCACGCATGGGCACGGCCCTGGCCAACCCCGACCTGCAGCCCGAGACGGCCAACCACCTGGAGCTGGGCGTCAGCGGCTCGCCCTGGCAGGGCGGCCAGGGCCAGGCCGCGCTGTTCTACAGCCGCGTGCGCAACCAGATCCAGACCGTGGTCCTGGCCTCGGCCGAATGCGGCGGCACCACCTGCAACCAGGCGCAGAACGTGGGGCGCACGCGCAACATCGGCATGGAGCTGTCCCTGGCCCAGCAACTGTCGGCGCAATGGGGCGTGAACGCCGGCTACACCTACCTGAACCGCCGCAACACCAGCGACTCCAGCATCACGCTGACCCACACGCCGCGCCACCGCCTGCTGGCCGGTGTCCAGTGGCGTCCGCTGGCGCAGTGGGAATTCAATGCTGAGGTCGAGACCGAGAAGGGCCGCTACGTGCCGCTGTCGGGCAGCGGCCAGCTGCAGACGCTCAAGCTGCCCGGCTACGGCATTGCCAACCTGCGTGCACGCTACAAGCCGCGCAGCGACATCACCGTGGACTTTGGCGTGGCCAATATCGGCGACAAGTGGTACCAGCTCGATGACGGCCTGCCCATGCCAGGCCGCAGCTGGTATGTCAACCTGGGCTATCGCTTCTGAGGAGCGGACCTGGCGCGAAGCGCCCGCCCACGCCTGCCTGCGCTCCGGGTCCAGCCAAGCTGCCCATGGTCAACGACACCGGGGTCGGGCAGGAGTACAACAGCCCCATTGATACGCATCAACCTGCATGCCATGAACCCGCCCTTCACCACCCTGCCCCTGGCCGCCCTGGTCCATCCCGACGACGAGCATGCAATGGAGCTGCTGCTCGAACGCGTGGCACGCCGCCTGCAAGGCGCGGGCTGGCGCGTGGGCGGGCTGGTGCATCGCCAGGACCGCTATGCCAACGGCAACAAGCGCATGCAGCTGTTCGACCTGCGCAGTGACCGCCAATTCGAGCTGTCCCAGGACCTGGGCTGCGCCTCGCGCGCCTGCAGCCTCAACCCCCAGGCCCTGGCCCAGGCCAGCGCCGTGCTGCGCCAGGCGCTGGACGATGGCGTGGATCTGGTGGTGATCAACCGCTTCGGCATCGTCGAGGCCTCGGGCCAGGGCTTTGCCGCCGAATTCGCGGCCTTTGTCGAGGCCGGCACGCCCGTGCTCACGGCCGTCGCGGCCCGCCATCTTGAAGACTGGCGCAGGTACACCGGCAGGCTGCATGCCGAGCTGGCAGCCGATGAGGTGCAGATCGAGCAATGGTGCCAGGCACAGCTTGAGCGCCGTGGCTGCGCCAGCCCCATCCCCTGATTTTCATGACCGATCTTCTGTTCACCCGCCGCCGCTGGCTGGGCCAGGCCATGGCGGCACTGGCCTCATCGGCTCTTGTTCCCGGCCATGCCCAGGCAACCACGATTGCCGCCCGCATGGGACAGTTGCCGGACCCTGCCAGGCTGCGCCGCGTATTCGCGGCCGGACCGCCCGCAGGCGTGCTGGTGGCCACGCTGGCACCGCACAAGCTGCTGGGCTGGCCCCAGCAGCTGGACGATGTCTCGCGCGCCTATCTGGGGCCCACACTGCAGGCGCTGCCGCATCTGGGCCGCCTGTCCGGGCGCGGCAGCACCATGCCGCTGGAGTCGCTGCTGAAGCTGCAGCCCGACCTGGTGCTGGACGCCGGCACGGCCGATGCCACCTATATCTCGGCCACCGAGCGGCTGGCGCGCCAGACCGGCCTGCCCTGCGTGCTGATCCAGGGCTCGCTGGCCGACCACGCACGCCAGTTGCGCGAGGTCGGCGCCCTGCTGGGCGAGGCCGCACGTGGCGAAACCCTGGCCCGCCATGCCGATGCCGTGGCGGCGCTGGCGCAGCGTTCGACCCAGGGCATGGCACCGGCCGAGCGCCCGCGCGTGTATTTCGCGCGCAGCGCCAATGGCCTGGAGACAGGGCTGGCGGGCTCCATCAATGTGGAAGCCGTCGAATATGCGGGCGGGTGCAATGTGGCCGCCGATGCAGGGCGTGGCGGGCTCACGCGCGTGTCCATGGAGCAGATCCTGGCCTGGGACCCGCAGGTCATCGTCACGCAGGAACCCGGCCTTGCCGAGCGCATGCGCCAGGACCCGCTGTGGCGCGGCGTAGCCGCCGTGCGCTCGGGCCGCGTGCACTGCGCGCCGGTCTGGCCCTTCGGCTGGCTGGATGGTCCGCCCGGCGTCAACCGGCTGATCGGCGTGCGCTGGCTGCTGGAAAAGCTCCACCCACAGGCGCCGGCCCAGCAGGGACTGCCGCCGTTGGAGCGCGAGGTGCGCGACTTCTACCGCCTGTTCTACGGCGCCGACCTGTCGCCCGCAGCGCTGGGCAGGCTGATGGAGACTGCGCGTTGATGCCTGCCACAGGCCGCCGCCTGGGGTGGGTGCTCGCGCTGGCCTTGCTGGCCGCCGTGCTGCTGTGGGCGCTGGCGGCGGGTCAGTTCTCCATCGCGCCGCAGCAGCTGTGGCAGTCGCTGCTGGCGCGCGCCACGGGCACGGCATCCCCCTTGTCCGCCAGCGCCGAGACCGTGCTCTGGAACATCCGCCTGCCGCGCATCGCCGCAGGCCTGGCCGTGGGCGCCACGCTGGCGGCGGCAGGCGCGGCCTACCAGGGCATGTTCCGCAACCCGCTGGTCTCGCCCGACATCCTGGGCGTCTCGGCCGGTGCCGGCCTGGGCGCGGTGCTGGGCATCTTCCTGGGCTGGTCCATGACGGCCGTGCAGGCCCTGGCCTTTGGTGGCGGGCTGGCCGCCGTGGCCGTGGTGGTGGCCATCAGCGCCAGCGTGCGCCGCCATGACCCGGTGCTGGTTCTGGTGCTGGCCGGCATTGCGCTGGGCGCGCTACTGGGCGCGGGCATCGCCCTGGTCAAGACGCTGGCCGACCCCAATACGCAGCTGCCATCCATCACCTTCTGGCTCATGGGCGGCCTGAGCGCCGTGACCCTGCCCGAGCTGGGTGCCACGGCACCCGTGATGCTGTGCGCCCTGCTGCCCCTGCTGCTGCTGCGCTGGCGCATCAACCTGCTGGGCCTGCCCGACGAGGAGGCGCTGGCCCTGGGTGTGCCCGTGGCACGCCTGCGCCTGCTGCTGGTGGCCTGTGCCACGCTGGGCACGGCGGCCGCCGTATCGCTGGCCGGCATCGTCGGATGGGTGGGGCTGGTGGTGCCGCATGTGGCGCGCCTGCTGGTCGGCCCCAATTTCGTGCGCCTGCTGCCGGCCTCGGCGCTGCTGGGCGCGGGCTTCGTGGTGGCGGCCGACACGCTGGCGCGCAGTGCGGCGCGCATCGAGCTGCCGCTGGGCATTCTCACGGCCCTGGTCGGCGCGCCCTTCTTTCTCTACCTGCTGTCGCGCACGGGCCGCAATGACTGAGGTGCAGGCCCCACCCGTGCTGCAGACGCTGGCCCTGGCCACAGGCCATGGGCGGCGGCGCGTCAGCCAGGGGCTGGACCTGGCCATTGCCGCAGGCGAGGTGCTGTGCCTGCTGGGACCCAACGGCTGCGGCAAGACCACGCTGTTCCGCACCGTGCTGGGCCTGCTGGCGCCGCTGGCCGGAGAGGTGCGCGTGCAGGGCCAGCCCGTGCACAGCTGGCCGCGTGCCGAGTTTGCGCGGCGCGTGGGCTATGTGCCCCAGGCTCAGGCCGGCGTCTTCGGCTTCGAAGCGCTGGACATGGTGCTCATGGGCCGTGCCGCGCGCCTGCCTGCGCTGGCACGGCCTTCAAGTGCCGACCGTGCCCTGGCGCTGGGCTGCCTGGAGCAGTTGGGCATCGCCCATTTGGCGCTGCGTCCCTACACCGAGCTGAGCGGCGGCGAGCGCCAGCTGGTGCTGATCGCACGCGCCCTGGCCCAGGAGCCAGCGCTGCTGGTCATGGACGAGCCCACGGCCAGCCTGGACTTCGGCAACCAGATCCGCGTGCTGGACCAGATTGCCGCGCTGCGTGCACGCGGCATGGCCGTGCTGCTGTCCACCCACCAGCCCGAGCATGCGCTGCAGGTGGCCGACCGCATCGCCCTGCTGGGCCGCGGCGGCCTGCAGGCCTGCGGTGCGGCGGCGCAAGTGGCGACACCGGCCGCGCTCGCTGCGCTCTATGGGGTGAGCGAGGCGGCGGTGGCGGCGCGGCTGCCGGCAATCCCTAAGGTCTGGGCGGGCGCCACTTCCAGCACGGCGGCGGCGTCAAGGGCCGGCCTGCATCCTTGAGCAAGCGCTGCAGCAATTGCTGCTCGCTGTGGATGGAAGGATCGGCCAGCAGCCGGGCAAACCGGGCTCCTCCGTCCTGCATGCCGAGCGGGGCGGACGCTTGCATCAGCCACTCCAACTGGCGGCGCCGGGCCTGGGCCGCGGCGCGCTCGGTCGGGGTTTTGGCCAGCCGGCGTTGAATCGCCAGCCCAAAGCCCTCGTCCAGCACGGTCGATGAGCGCTGCGTCAGCAGGTGGGCTACATGCAGGCAGTCGGCCTCGCGCGCCGGGGTTTTGCCCATCGCTTCGGGTTTGCAGGTATCCAGCAGCGTCTTGTAGCCCGTCAAGGGAAAGGCTGTCCAGATACCTATTGCAGTGATCACCGCGCCTTCCTCGAGCCGGTAGTTCGGACTGCCACCCAGCGCCTGCAGCTCCTGTGCCGTGGGCGGATGGCGCAGCAAAGCGGACTGCATCCAGCGCACGCCGTCATACATGTGCAGGTCCGCGTAGCGGCTTTCGCGCGCTGCAACCAGCAGTTCCTGCGGTCCCAGCGCCTGCTGCATCAGCGCAGAGAAATTGCTGGGCTCCAGCGCCAGCCAGCGGCGGGCAGCCTCGGAGCGCACTTCGCCTTCGTCCTCAGGGGCCTTGGAGGCCAGCAGTTGATAGGCCAGCGCATCCTGCCCTGCCCGCTCCAGCGCGTCCTGGCGCCAGCCCTCGGCCTGGCTGACAGCGCTTTTGTCGCGGGGCGACAGATTGATCAGGATGGCCGCAAAGGCCAGATCGCGCCCGCTGCCGGAACCGGCCAACTGCGCCGCCACGCGATGCAGATACGCATCCCAGGCTGATTCCTGTGCGGATTTGTCGGGTTCAGGCATGTCAGCTGTGTGCGCTGCTGACAACGCAGACGGCGGCGGTGCCGGCTTCTGGGCCTGCGCCTGAGCAGCAGTTGCCAATGCCAAGGCCAGCCCGATGGCGGCACAACGGTTTCGCATTCTGAAATCCTCCCTCTGGCCGGCAAGCATATCGGCCGCCCATGCGTTTGGCATGCCCAGCCCCGCAAAGTCTGCTGCCATTCACTTATATCCATATCCACATACTTGCAGGACAAAACAATCGTTTGCTTCTATAAGGCCATTGCTTACATTCCCCTCCATGCAGGGTTCTGTGCGCGTGTCCCGCAAGTGCCTCGGTGCCACGCGATGAGCCCCTGCACCGCCGCCACTGGCGGCAGTCGAAGACCCCACATCCGAAGCGCCATGTACCAATACACCGAATTCGACAAACAGTTCATCCGCCTGCGCGCCGAGCAGTTCCGTGACCAGCTCGAACGCTGGCAGGCCGGCAAGCTCTCGGAGGATGAGTTCAAGCCCCTGCGCCTGCAAAACGGCTGGTATGTGCAGCGCTACGCGCCCATGCTGCGCGTGGCCGTGCCCTACGGCGAGCTGTCCAGCGCCCAGCTGCGCGTGCTGGCCCGCGTGGCCCGCGAGTACGACCAGCCCGACGCCGCCCTGCTGGCCGAGGCCCGCGACACCCAGGCCAAGCTGGGCGACATTCCCCTGCACGACGGCCGCCGCATCGGCTCCGACCTGAAGTTCGGCTACGGCCACTTCACCACGCGCACCAACGTGCAGTACAACTGGATTCCGCTGTCCAAGGCCGCCGACGTGATGGACCTGCTGGCCAGCGTGAACCTGCACGGCATCCAGACCAGCGGCAACTGCATCCGCAACATCAACAGCGACGCGCTGGCCGGCATTGCCATCGACGAGATCGCCGACCCCCGCCCCTTCACCGAAATCCTGCGCCAGTGGAGCACGCTGCACCCCGAGTTCAGCTTCCTGCCGCGCAAGTTCAAGGTCTCCATCAGCGGCGCCGAGGAAGACCGCGCCGCGCTGGGCTGGTACGACGTGGGCCTGCAGCTGCTCAAGAACGAGGCTGGTGAGCTGGGCTTCAAGGTGCGCGTGGGCGGCGGCATGGGCCGCACGCCCACCATCAGCCCGGTGCTGCGCGAGTTCCTGCCCTGGAACCAGCTGATGAACTACCTGGAAGCCGTGATCCGCGTCTACAACCGCTACGGCCGCCGCGACAACGCCTGGAAGGCGCGCATCAAGATCCTCGTGAAGTCCGAGGGCCAGAACTACATCGACCAGGTCGATGAGGAGTTCCGCCAGATCGTCGAGGTCGAGGGTGGTCCCCACACCATCACGCAAGCCGAGTACGACCGCGTGGCCGCCAATTTCCGCGAGCCCGAGCTGGACCTGTCGCCCGCCAATGCCGAGGCCGAGACCCTGGCCCTGCTGCGCACCGCCGCCGAGGAAGACAAGGACTTCGGCCGCTGGCTGACCAGCAATGTGCGCCCGCACCGCCACCCGCAGTTGCGCGCCGTGCTGCTGTCGTTCAAGCGCCTGGGCTACGCGCCCGGCGACGCCACGGCCGACCAGATGGATGCCGCCGCCGAGCTGGCCGACCAGTTCTCGGCCGGCGAGATGCGCGTCACCCACGAGCAGAACCTGCTGCTGCCCTGGGTGCGCCGCGACCAGCTGCCCCAGCTGTACAAGGCGGCCAAGGCCCTGGGCCTGGCCAAGCCCAACATCGGCCTGCTGACCGACATGATCGCCTGCCCCGGCGGCGACTTCTGCTCGCTGGCCAATGCACGCTCCCTGCCCATTGCCGAGGCCATCACCGAGCGCTACCAGGACCTGGACGAGCTGTGGGACCTGGGCGAGATCGACCTGCACATCAGCGGCTGCATCAACAGCTGCGGCCACCACCACAGCGGCCACATCGGCATCCTGGGCGTGGACAAGGACGGCAAGGAGTGGTACCAGATCACGCTGGGCGGCGCCGACGGCTCCCACCTGTCCGGCCCGGCCACGCCCGGCAAGATCATCGGCCCCTCGTTCAGCGCCGCCGAAGTGCCCGGCGTGATCGAGGCCCTGCTGGCCACCTACCGCGAACAGCGCCAAAGCGAAGGCGGCCGTTTCGAGACCTTCATCGCCACCGTGCGCCGCGTGGGCATCGAACCGTTCAAGGCCGCCGGCAATGCAGCCCGCCACCCCGCCAAGCACACCGAGGAAGCGGCCGCCTGACCCCAGGTGAGAGCCGCAGGAGATCCCCATGAAAATCATCGCCGCCCACGAGCACCAAAGCCCGGCCGAAGGCCAGCAGACTGTCATCGCCCCGGCCAATGACGCCGACCCCTTCACGCTGGACCTGACCGGCGTGCAGCGCATCGACCTCAACTTTCCCAAGTTCACCGACGGCCGCGCCTTCAGCCAGGCCCGCCTGCTGCGCAAGCGCCTGGGCTTCCAGGGAGAAATCCGCGCCACGGGCGACGTGCTGATCGACCAGTTGGTGCAGATGCAGCGCTGCGGCTTCGACGTGGCCGTGCTGCGCGAAGGCGTGGACATCTCCGATGCCCAGCGCCAGCTGGAACGCTTCCACGGCTTCTACCAGGGTGATGCCGTCCATCCCGAGCCCCACTTCGTCAAGGCAGCCTGACATGGGTGCGCAAAGCTTTCTGTCGCGACAGGCATCGGCCAAGGCCACCGAGGTCAACGGCCGTGCCAGCAGCGGCTTTGCCGACAAGCTGGCCGCCACCGAGGCCTTGCTGCGCGAGGCAGCGGCGCTGGGCGCCGAGGCCGTGACGCAGGCCTCCAGCCTGGGCGCCGAGGATGTGGTGATCACCGACATCATCCACCGCCTGGGCCTGGACATACCCGTCTTCGTGCTGGACACCGGCGCGCTGCACACCGAGACCCTGGCCCTGCTGGAGCGCACCCAGTCGCTGCCCGGCCTGAGCGTCAAGGTCTACCGGCCGCAGCTCGAATCGGTGATCCACTTCATCCGCGACAACGGCCAGGACGCCATGTACCGCAGCATCGAGCTGCGCAAGGCCTGCTGCGGCGTGCGCAAGATGGAGCCGCTGGCGCGTGCGCTGGCCGGCAAGAGCGCCTGGATCACGGGCCTGCGCCGCGAGCAGTCCAATGCCCGCGCCGACGTGCCCGCCGTGGACCGCAGCGAGGTCGAGACCAAGGGCCTGACCAAGTTCAACCCGCTGACCGACTGGACCCAGGGCGATGTCTGGCACTACATCGCCAGCCATGGCGTGGACTACAACCCGCTGCACGACCAGTTCTATCCCAGCATCGGCTGCGCACCCTGCACGCGCGCCGTCAGCCTTGGCGAAGACTTCCGCGCCGGCCGCTGGTGGTGGGAGGATGAAGCGGCCAAGGAATGCGGGCTGCACGCCAAGAAGTGAAACAACAGCGTTTGACACCGATTTGATTGGAAACCAAGAAATGAACGCCCGTGTGGACACCTCCGTGCTGAGCCATCTCAGCAACCGCCACCTCGACGCCCTTGAAGAGGAAACCATCTTCGTGCTGCGCGAAGTGGCCGCCGCCTTCGAGCGCCCCGCCCTGCTGTTTTCGGGCGGCAAGGACTCGCTGGTCATGCTGCGCTGCGCCGAAAAGGCCTTCGGCAAGGGCCGCATCCCCTACCCGTTGCTGATGATCGACACCGGCCACAACTTCCCGGAAGTGACCGATTTCCGCGACCTGCGCGCCAAGGAGCTCGGCGCCGAACTCATCGTGCGCAGCGTCGAGGACTCCATGGCACGCGGCACCGTGCGCCTGGCCCATCCGGGCGAAAGCCGCAACGTCCACCAGTCGGTGACGCTGCTGGAGGCCATCGATGAATTCCGCTTCGACGCCCTGATCGGCGGCGCGCGCCGCGACGAGGAAAAGGCCCGCGCCAAGGAACGCATCTTCAGCCACCGCGACAGCTTCGGCCAATGGCAGCCCAAGGCACAGCGCCCCGAACTGTGGACGCTGTTCAACACGCGTCTGGCCCCCGGCGAGCACTTCCGCGTGTTCCCCATCAGCAACTGGACCGAACTCGACGTGTGGCAATACATCGAGCGCGAGCAGATCGCCCTGCCCAGCATCTACTACACGCACAAGCGCGAAGTGGTGGAACGCCGCGGCCTGCTGGTGCCCGTGACCGAACTCACACCGCCGCGTGACGGCGAGGAAGTCGTGGTGCGCGACGTGCGCTTTCGCACCGTGGGCGACATCACCTGCACCTGCCCCGTGGAAAGCGATGCCGCCACGGCGGCCGACATCGTGCTCGAAACCCTGGCCGCCGATGTCAGCGAGCGCGGCGCCACGCGCATGGACGACAAGACCAGCGAAGCCTCCATGGAAAAGCGCAAGAAGGACGGATATTTCTGATGACCACCGCAAGCATTGCCGCCGGCGCAGCCGTTGCGGATTCCCCCGCCACCGAGGCCTCCAACGCCTCGGCCCTGCGCTTCATCACCTGCGGCTCCGTCGACGACGGCAAGAGCACGCTGATCGGCCGCCTGCTGGTGGACACGCGTGCCGTGCTCCAGGACCAGCTCGCCGGCGTCACCAAGAGCGGCGAGACCGACCTGGCGCTGCTGACCGACGGCCTGTCGGCCGAGCGCGAGCAGGGCATCACCATCGACGTGGCCTACCGCTACTTCGCCACCGAAAGCCGCAAGTTCATCATCGGCGACGCGCCGGGCCATGAGCAGTACACGCGCAACATGGTCACCGCCGCCAGCAGCGCCGACGCCGCCGTGGTGCTGGTCGATGCCACCAAGCTCGACTGGAAGAACCCGCAGCTCACCCTGCTGCCGCAGACGCGCCGCCACAGCCTGCTGGCCCACCTGCTGCGCGTGCACTCGCTGGTGTTTGCCGTCAACAAGCTCGACGCCGTCGAAGACCCGCAACTGGCCTTCGTCCACATCCGTGGCGCGCTGCAGCGCTTCACGGCCGAGGCCGGCATCGCCTCCGCGGCCACCGTGCCCGTCTCGGCCCTCAAGGGCTTCAACGTGGTCAACGCCGAGCCCGGCTGGGCCGGCTACGACGGTCCCAGCCTGCTGCAACTGCTGGAGCAGTTGCCCAACACGCCGACCGACACCGGCCTGGCGCTGGCCTTCCCCGTGCAGTGGGTGGAGAAATTCTCGTCCTCGGCCGATACCAGCCAGGGCCGCCGCGTGTTCTGGGGCCGCGTGGCCGCAGGCCGCGCACGCGTGGGCGACGCCGTGCAGATCCTGCCCAGCGGCCAGCAGGCCGTGATTGCCCAGGTGCTGGACCATGCCCGCGTTCCCGGCTCCATCGACGCGGGCCTGTCGGCCGGCATCACGCTGGACCGCGAGGTCGATGTCTCGCGCGGCGACTGGATCGTCGCCGCCCCGGTGGCTGCGGCAGCAGTGGCAGACGACGACTTCGATGCCCCCGGGACACAGCCGGCATGGCCCAGCCAGCGCGAGCTGACCGCCACCGTGGCCTGGATGGACGAGCAGCCGCTGGTCCCCGGCCGCACCTACCTGGCGCTGCACGGCCACCGCTGGATCAAGGCCAAGGCCCGCCGCGTGGTGCACCGCCTGAACATCCACACGCTGGCCCAGGAAGAGGCCACCCAGCTGGAGCCCAACGCCATCGGCCGCGTGGAGCTGCTGCTGCAGGAAAGCATTCCCGCGGCGCCCTTCGCCCAGGCCCGCCAGCTGGGTGCGCTGATCCTCGTGGACACGGCCAGCCACGCTACCGCAGGCGCTGCACTGCTGGATTGAGCAACTGGACAGTCCCGCTTCGCGAGCCGGCACATGCCGGCTCGTGGGCTTTCAGAAAACCGCAGCAGTCCGCGCCAGAATCTCTTGCATGTGCAGGACCGTGTTCCGAAAAATTCTAGAATCCCGGGTTGATACCGACATTCACACCGCAAATAAAAGACTCCCATGACTCACGTCGTCACCGAAAACTGCATCAAGTGCAAATACACAGATTGTGTGGATGTCTGCCCCGTGGACTGCTTCCGCGAAGGCCCCAACTTCCTCGTGATCGATCCTGACGAGTGCATCGATTGCGCCGTGTGCATTCCCGAATGCCCGGCCAATGCCATCTTTGCCGAGGAAGACGTCCCCGCCGACCAGCTCGCCTTCATCAAGCTCAATGCCGAGCTGTCGCTGGAAAAGGGCTGGAAGAGCATCACCAAGCGCAAGGCCTCGCTGCCCGACGCCGACGACTGGAACGGCAAGCCCGGCAAGCTGGACCAGCTCGAACGCTGAAGCCGCGCAGCAGCCCATGCAAGACACCTCCGGCGCGCAACCGATCCAGACCGATGCCCTCGTCATAGGCGCAGGCCCGGCGGGCCTGTTCCAGGTGTTCCAGCTGGGGCTGCAAGGCATCCGCTGCCATGTCGTCGATGCCCTGCCCCATGTGGGCGGGCAGTGCGCGCAGCTGTACGGCGACAAGCCCATCTACGACATTCCCGGCATTCCGGTGTGCACGGGCCATGAACTGGTCCAGTTGCTGCAGCGGCAGGTCGCGCCCATGGACGCGCAACTGCACCTTTCCCAGCAGGTCGCCCAGCTGCAGCGCATGGACGATGGCCGCTGGCTGGCGCAGACCTCGCAAGGCCTTGAACTGCATGCGCGCAGCGTCTTCATCGCGGCTGGCGTGGGCGCCTTTGTGCCCAAGGCGCTGAAGGTGCCCGGCGTGGAGCGGCTGGCTGCAGGCCAGCTCCACTACCATCCCGCCGATCTGGACATGGTGCGCGGCCGGACCGCCATCGTCCACGGTGGCGACGAAGAGGCCGTGGCCGCGGCCATTGCCTGCGCCGACAGGGCCCAGACCACCTGCCTGCTCTACCGCCGCGACGCCTTCCAGGCTTCGGCGCCGTTGCTGGAGCGCCTGCAGGAGCTGCGCGACAGCGGCGCCATCCGCGTGGTGATCGGCCAGATCACGCAACTGCATGCCGACTCAGGCCTGCTGCGTGCCGTGCAGTGGATGGATGGCGAAGGGCAGGAGCATGAACTGGCGGCGCAGCAACTGGTCGTCTGCCTGGGCATCTCCCCCCGCCTGGGCCCGGTCGCCGAATGGGGCCTGGCCATGGAGCGCAAGCAGCTGCTGGTGAACCCTGCAACCCAGGCCACCGATGCGCCAGGCATCTATGCGATCGGCGACATCGTCAGCTACCCGGGCAAGCACAAGCTGATCCTGTGCGGCTTCCATGAAGCCACCATGGCGGCCTTTGCCGCCGCCGAGTACCTGCAGGGCGAGAAACCGCTGCTGCAGTACACGACGACCAGCGCACGGCTGCACGCCATCCTCGGCGTTTCCCATCCGGACGCCTGAGCTTGGTGTTCGCCGCCCGGCGACCCTACAGTTCGGCGCGGCAGTGCCGATAAGGTGGGCAGCGTCCACTCATGCACATCAAGCCTATGGTTGCCACTCTAGAAGCCCCTCCCAGCACTGCCGTCGCGCCACCGGCCGATCCGCGCAGCTTCACCTTCCAGATGCCGCTGTTCCGCCCGGGCACGCAGGTCACACAGAACGGGAAGGCCGAGAAGGTCAGCCACGTCATACTGCGCCGCCGTGAACTGATGGTCTATCTGGTCGGCCATGAAGACCCCGTCAGGCCAGAGCGGCTGAGCATCGCACCCTCGATGTTCACCACACAGCGGCGCCCTGAAGCCTTGAGCTGGATTCTTTGACAGGAAACCGGGCCTGGGCCCGGTTTTTCATCGACGATCCTTCGAGACTCAGGCCTCGCCGCGCCCGGCCATCTTCTGGCCCAGGCGCACGGGCGCGGCATGTGTCCACTGCGCGTTGAAGCGCAGCCCTGCCGATGCGGGAAACAGCATGACCACGGTGGAGCCCAGCTGGAAGCGCCCCATTTCCTCGCCCTGGCCCAGGACGATGGACTGGTCGTCGTAGCGCCAGTCCTGGATGCGACCGGGCCGCGGCGGATTGACGATGCCGTGCCACACCGTTCCCATGCTGCCCACGATGGTGGCCCCCACCAGCACCAGCACCATGGGACCGTGGTCCGTATCGAAGACGCAGACCACGCGCTCGTTGCGTGCAAACAGGCCCGGCACGCCGCGCGCCGTGACCGGATTGACCGAGAACAGTTCGCCGGGCACATAAATCATCCGACGCAACCGGCCGGCACAGGGCATGTGGATGCGGTGGTAGTCGCGCGGGCTCAGGTAAATGGTGGCGAAATGCCCGTTGTCGAACTGCCGCGCCAGCTGTGCATCGCCGCCGACCAGCGCCGTGGCGCTGTAGCTGTGCCCCTTGGCCTGGAAGATCTGCTCGCCCTCGATGGCGCCGATCTGGCTGATGGCGCCATCCACAGGACAGACCCAGTCAGCCGAAGCCAGCGGCCGCACACCGGGCTTGAGCGCCCGCGTGAAGAACTCGTTGAAGCTGGCATAGGCCGCAGGATCGGAATCGGCCGCCTCCGACATGTCCACGCCATAGCGTGCAATGAAGCGACGGATGACTGCCGTGGTCAGGTCACCCGCACGCGCCTGGGCCAGGCGCCCCATGACGGCAGTCAGCGCCTGCTTGGGCAAAAGATACTGGGAGAGAACGGCAAGTCGATCAGACATCGAGGTTTTGCTATAAAAGTAATAGAAGCTGTGGGCGGATTCTAGCCAACCCGCGACCATCGCCCCCTCCTCGGCTACCGCGGCCTTCAACCCTGGCCGGACCGCCGCAAAGCCTCGCGCACGTTTTTCGAGGCCATCTCATCACACGCGGATGACAAAAGCCTCGCCGTCCCAGCACGAATCCGACCTGTGTTTTGCGTACGATGGCCGCTTTGAACACCGCCCGCACGGCGACGAATACAACACTGTAGAATCAGGAAGTTTAGGTGTTGCCGGGCTTCGTCTTTGCGACACCGTTGTGACCTGGTCCTCTGTCCGGTCTGCGCCTTTTGCGCAGAACATCCACAGCCTTTTCAGCCTGACCACGTACCCCATGTTCTGTGGGCCAGGCAAGGTTTTCGTGGTTCCGACAAATGAGTGCCGCAACCGACCCAGACCTAAGAGATTGAACACATGGCCAAAGAAGAACTGATTGAAATGCAAGGCTCCGTCACGGAAGTCCTGCCTGACTCTCGCTTTCGTGTGACGCTGGAAAACGGACACCAGCTGATCGCCTACACCGGCGGCAAGATGCGCAAGCACCATATCCGCATCCTGGCTGGCGACAAGGTATCGCTGGAGATGTCGCCCTACGACCTCACCAAGGGCCGCATCACCTTCCGCCACCTGGCCAACCGTGGCCCCGGCCCTGGATCGCGTTGAACAGAAAATTCGCACATTGCGAAAATACCCATTTTTTTGACGCTACAATAGCGTTTTAGTCGGAGCGTAGCGCAGCCTGGTAGCGCATCTGCTTTGGGAGCAGAGGGTCGCGAGTTCGAATCCCGCCGCTCCGACCAAATGATTCAAGCCCCTGGTTCGAAAGAGCCAGGGGCTTTTGTCTAACAGAATCCAAAGCGTCCAACGCAGCGCCGCCAGCACGAGCCCTCGCTTCAGGCCAGCAAACCGACCACCGCGACGGTATGGCAGGCGCTGCCGGCAACCACGAACAGGTGCCAGATGCCATGCGAATGGCGCATGCTCGAAAGGCTTCGGTAGAACACCGTTCCTGCCGAATAGAGCAGTCCGCCCGCGAGCAGCCAGGCCAGGGTCTGCGCACCGTGGCGCAAGGCCATCGGCACCGCGCCCCCCCAAGCTGAGCCAGCCAAGGCTGATGTACAGGGACAGGCGCGGCGGCGAATCGAAACCAAGTGCACGTATCGCGCCCTGCAATGCGAGCGCCCATACACCGGCAAGCAAGGACCAAGCCCACAAGCCAGAGGGCGCCATCAAGGCAAAAGGCGTGTGGCTGCCGGCAATCAGCAGGTAAATGCAGGCGTGGTCGACGCGCTGCCAAAAACGCTTGCGTGCCCCGGTGCAGCCATGAAAGAGGGCCGAGGCACCGAACAGCGCCGCCAGAGAGAGGCCAAACACCACAGAGCCCGCAATCTTGCGCGCATCGCCGCCGGCCACCGTTTCGCAGATGAGGCCCACACTGGCCACCACGCCCACGAGCAGGGCTGCCAGATGACTCCAGGTATTGAACCGCTCGCCGGGCTGGCACCAAACGCTCGTGCCGCTCGGCAAGCCTGCCTGCAAGTCTGGCATGAAGCCTCCTGTCGCATGACCAAGGAACGCCGGACGCCGTGCCCGGCTCCGCCACCTTACGGCTCAGACGTTACAGGGCAATGATTGCAACTCACACGCTGCAGCGCCGTCCGCCGGATACCCCACGACGTGCCGCGTCAAATTGCAACGCCAGGCCTTGAAACCATCCCTAAACCATCCATATGGATGGCATAAGGATGTTCCATGGCCGCAAACACAACCACCTCCAACCCTCGCGTGAGCGAATCCGAGAAGCTCACCATCAATCTGGGCTATGTCGACCTGGGCCAGATCGACCTGCTGGTCGCCGAAGGCTTCTACGCCAACCGCAGCGATTTCATCCGCACAGCGATACGCAATCACCTGCGCAGCCATGCGGACGCGGTGCAACAGGTCGTCGCCCGCAAGATGCTGGTCCTGGGGATGCAGCATTTCTCCCAGGCCGATCTCATGCGGGTGCAGGCTGCCGGGGAAAAGCTGCAGATCCGCGTGTTGGGCCTGGCCAGCATCGCGCAGGACGTGCCTGCGCAGCTTGCCGCCGAAACCATCGAATCCATCACGGTGCTGGGAGCGCTCCAGGCCAGCCCCGCCGTTCGTGCCGCTCTGGCCGGCCGCATTACCTGAGAACCATTCCATGAAACAGCTTTTTCAAGACATGCTGGGCGAGGCGACACGCCTGACGCGCACCGGCCATCTGCTGGAAGCCACCGAGCTGATTCAGCGCACGCTGCGAGGCCAAAGTGCGCCCACACCCCACGACAAGCCAGCCGCAACCAGTCATCGGGATGCAGGCTGGATCGTCGATGCCGAAGCCCGCTTCATCGACGATGCTCCCGAACTCGCCGTGCCTGCGGGCACATCGCAGGCAGGCACCTCCAGCGACGAGCAATGGCTGCTCGGCAGCTACTCTCACGGAGGCCGGCAGCTGGCCTATCGGCTGTACGTGCCGCCAGGCAGTGCCCTCGAAGCGGGACCTCGCCCGCTCATCCTCATGCTGCACGGCTGCACCCAAGGGCCGCAAGACTTCGCCGCCGGCACGCGCATGAATGACCAGGCGCGCAGCGCTGGCGTACTGGTGCTCTATCCCGAACAAACACAGCATGCAAACTCGCAAAAGTGCTGGAACTGGTTCAAGGCCCAGCACCAGCAACGGGGCCGGGGCGAGCCCGCACTGCTGGCAGGCCTCACGCGCCAGGTGATGGCCGACCATGGCGCGGACGCATCGCGGGTCTATGTCGCCGGACTTTCGGCCGGAGGTGCAATGGCGGACATATTGGGACGCACCTATCCCGAGCTGTTCGCCGCCGTGGGCGTGCATTCGGGCCTGGCCGCCGGTGCCGCGTCCAATCTGCCCTCAGCCCTCGAGGCGATGCGAAGAGGCGCAGCATCTGGCTCGGCCAGCGGCCCCAGCGTGTGTCCAGTGATCGTGTTTCATGGTGACGCGGACACCACGGTACATCACGACAACGGCGCGGCCGTCGTGCATGCTGCACGCAGCGCGCAAAGCCCCACAGGCGCACCTCGCGTCAGCCAGGGCCATGCGCCGAACCGCCAACGGTTCACCCGCTCTGCCTATATCGCAGCCGATGGCAGTACCGCCATCGAGCACTGGCAGCTGCATGGCGCAGGCCACGCCTGGTCCGGCGGCAGCGCTGCGGGCAGCTACACCGCGCCGGGAGGAATCGACGCCAGCGCCGAGATGCTGCGCTTTTTCCTTTCGCACCAGCGTGCGCGCAACTGCTGATTCGGCGCCGCTGCTCGCATTCGCCAACCACATGATTTCAAAGGCTCACAAGGGTTAGGAATGGTTGAGCATGGGCCTATTACTCCGGAAGAGCAGGCTCAGCAATAAATGGGCTGGCCAGGACAGCAAAAGGGCCCCCAGGCTCCTTTTTTGCCTGCATGGAGTCAAGCTGCCTCGAAAGGCATGGGAAATCACCGCGAGGCACAAGAGACAAGGCAGCCATATGAAATTCACGATGGGTCGAAAGCTCTGCCAGATGAGATAAGCGCAGCCCTGACCATTTCGGAAGCTGGAATACAGGAGCCTTGTCCATGCTGGAGACCTTGATAAATCAGGGCTACGCCTGCGAAGGATATGCAGTGAAAGCCAGGCAGGACGTACAGGATCTTCTTGTAAGCCTGGCCTGCAGGCCTGCATGGCAGCAGATGCTGCGCAGTAATACGCGGTGGACGCACTGCCAGCGCCAGCGGCATGGTCCGCGAGAGATACCTTTACCGCGCTCTTCCACACGTCCACCTCGATCTGGGAGACCTTCGGGCAAGACAGCGCTCAGTCGCCCTTTCCCGGACAGCTGCCGGCCGATCAAAACCACACGGGGACCCACAAAAGAAAAGGCCCGCAACTGCGGGCCCTTGATCAGATTCAGATCTCGAAAGCGGTTCGGTCCGCTGCGTCCTTGATCCAGCCGGGAGGCTTGCCCCGGCCGGTCCATGTTGCGCCAGTAGACGGATCACGGTACTTGGCCACACCTGTGCCAGCAGGAGACTTGCGCTTACCGGTAGCAAACACGTCTTCCTGGGTCAACTGGAACTGCTGGACCAGTTCACGGACCTTGGCGATGGCACCGCCTTTTTCGGCTTTGAGGACCTCGGCAATGCGAGCCTCGATCTCGGCCTTTTGCTGAAGGAGAGTCTTGTAATCAGATGTCATGGCTTTTTCTTTGGATGCATGCTAGCAAAAACGCATTCTATTCAAAAAATGCTCCGCACCCCAAAGCACAAGCTTTCCACCGCCGTGTGCTGGGACAGAGAAGCCCTTCCGCTTGGCACCCCACAGCCGTGGAGCGAGGCTCCGTGGCCGACGCGGCGGCTGCCCAGATCGATCGCTGCCGCACCTCTGCACACTTGCGCACACCTGTGCGCGCCAAGGAGTCAGCCCCTTGGGCTGCAATGACTTGCCCTCGGCTGCCGCGATGTGGAATGTGGAGATAGTTGCCCCGACACGTCAAAAGAAACGGTGCTCTCCCCTGCGGCGAGCGATGGCAAAAGCAAGAACGATTCACCGCCCAAACAGGAGTGGCGGATTGATGAGAAGCAACGCAAATAGATCGGGACGCTTGACCCATCGCTCTTGGCATGGCGCAGGCCTCGAACGATGCAGCCCCCCTCCGAAACCCTGTGGACTGTCTGGCAGCGTCCTTCATGCGCCGGCGCGACCTGATCTTTCACACGCCCGTCGCCCTGGCTGGCAACCCGACCGCAGATCGGCGTATGCGACTTTGGGAAATGGCAGCAGCCTCTGTGGAACCCGTTCCTACAGCCCTCCAGAATGCGCCAAGCCAGACTGGGACCTTTCCAATCAAGAAGGAATTCCCATGAACCCCAACCTCCTCCAGCGCCGAACCTCTCTCGCCATCGTAATGACCGCCGCACTTTTGGGCGCATGTGCCCAGTCCCAGCCCTCACCCAACGCGCCGGTCACCGCCGTCATGGGCACGGTCGATCTGAGAGAGCGCATGCCGCTCCCGTCCGATGCCGTGCTGGTTGTGGAGCTGCAGGACACCTCTCGCGCCGATGCCGCCGCCTCCGTGATATCTCAGCAATCCGTGCGGCTTGAAGGCCTCAAGCCCCCGTTCAGCTACAAGCTGCCCGTGGAGCCCAATCGCCTCAATCCTGCGGCGCAATATACGGTGACCTCACGCATCACCCAGGGCAACCAGCTCATCTTCACTAATGACACCGTCCACCCGGTCCTGACCCGTGGAGCAGGCCCGAAGGCCGATATGGTGCTGGTGCGGGTTGCCCCCTGACCTTCCCTAAAAAGACAAAGCCCGCAGGACATTCCGGCGGGCTTTGTAGCGCAGAGGGCACCAGGCGGCCATCAAGGCATGCCGTTGGCACCATGCTTGCGAAAGCCTGGGCGCTCGCAAAGCCGCTCATAGTACGCACGGACTGCGGGCAAGTCAGGGCGCTCCATCGGGGCAGACAGCCAGCGGTGGGCAGACAGGCCCAGCACGATGTCGGCAAGGGTGAGTTGCGCGCCTGCAGCAAAGGCGCCTGTGCGCGACAGTTGCTCCTCCAGCATGCGCATGTGGCGATGCCAGTTCGCCATGCTGCTGGCCAGCAGCGCAGGATCCTGATGCTCGGGACTGTTTCTCACCAATCCCATGAAGGCATAGCGCCAGGAGTTGTTCAGTTCGGTCGCCTGCCAGTCCATCCATTGCTCGACGCGTGCGCGCTCTGCGGGTGCTGCAGGCAGCAGGTCATGCCGAGCCTGGCGCGCGGCAAGATAGCGGCAAATGGTGTTGGACTCCCACAGCACCAGCGCCCCATCAAGCAGCACGGGAACCATGGCATTCGGGTTGAGTGCAAGAAATCCCGGCTCCTGCGTTGACCGATGGCCCGAACCCCACTCTTCCTGTTCGAACGAGACTCCCAGCTCCACGCAAAGCCACAGCACCTTGCGCACATTGATGGACGATGACTTTCCCAGAATCCTGATCATTCGCAGCCTTCTTCGGTTTCGGTGATTTGCAATCCTGCATTGTCCCGTCCAATCCGATGAGGAATGCGGTCAGATTCCCACTGCTGCCGCATGATGCAGACATGCCTCTGGAACAGCCGTCATCCCGCCGAAACCACTCTGGCCCTTCTCCGACCGACACAGACCTGTGGACTGCATACATCGATGCAAGCGCACTGCCCAACCCGGGTCGCATGGCCTTGGGAGCCGTCATCACGGCGCCCGACGGAACACGGCAGCTTCTGTCCCAGGTCTGCCCCGACCAAGGCTGCAACAACGAAGCCGAGCTGCGGGCCTTGATGGCTGTGCTGCAGACCCTGCTAGGCCTGCAGGCTCGCCGGCTGGCCATCTTCACGGACAGCAGCGTCCTGGTAGAGCAGTTGGCGCCATCGCCCCGCCCCACCAGGCCCATCGTGCGGCTGGCCGACCTTTTCGATCAGGCCCGCGCCATGCTGGCCGAGTTCGAGCATGTGCAACTGCGCTGGATTCCTCGTCACCGCAACACCGAGGCCGACGCGCTGGCCAGAGCGGCCCTTTTGCAGCCGTGACCCCGCGCTTGCCGCACTCAGGCGGACTGCTGCCTGTCCAGCCGCTTGAGGAACACACCAATCTCCTTGACGACCTGGGCATCTCCCTTTTCCTCAGCACAGGCCAACCCCGTGCTCCACGCCTGCCGAGCCCCCGAAGCATCGTCCAGCGCCAGCAATGCCCGGCCCAGAAGCTTCCATGCCACCGAATAGCCGGGATCGAGTTCAGTGGCGCGCTGCAGGTGCGAGTGCGCCACAGCAGGCGCATCGCCATCAAGATACGCCTTGCCCAACGTGCAGCGCATCAAAGCCGAGTCCTTGCCGGACGCCAGGAGGCCCTCGAGCCTTTGCGTCATTTCGTTCATGGTTTCATCCTTTGGTGGCAATGCATGTTCTCGATCCAGCTGAAATTGCGGTCATGCTACAATCTCGCGGTTGTCTGCGCAGACAATGCTGTATCTCACGCCGGCGCGTCGTGCACTACGACGAAAAAAACAACGGTGACAGCCGCAGAGACGTTCTGCCGTAAAACGATGGTCGCGTAAGAGCCATCGTCCACATCACCCGCAAAAAGCCCGCTTTCAAGCGGGCTTTTTGCATTCCCACTGCATGGCTGGTCTCACGATGGCGTGTGAAAAACAGGATTTACGACTCAGTTGCATGCAACTTCACCCGAGTTAGCTCCGTCAAGCACCTTGTTTCAATTTACACTTGACAACCAGGAAGGACCGGAGGCGCCAGACGCCAGCGCTCTCATTTCAAACTCTTAGCATGTGTCCTTCCTGGATTGATCGCATGGAACGCTCCATTCAGCGCCCCGGCCGCCTCCGCAGCCGGGGCGTTTTTTCTTGACGACGATCGCTCAGGCGCCCTGGCAACAACCGAAACGGGCACAAAGGCAAGTTTTTTCTCAATTCCAGAGAAAAGCACAGGTTTATTTGAGAATGATTCTTGTTTGCGTATATGATTCAACCCATGCCGCAGCATTCATGGTGTTGCAGCAGTTCAGTTTCATCGTGGGGCGACTCGTCAGGCCAGTTCAGCCTGCAGTCGTTTTTGCCAGCCAGCGGTATGCCGGTTAGCCAGGCTCTTTTTTTAAAGCACGATCATTTCTGGATATTCAATGCATCAGTTGCATTGAGGCAGCGTCCACAGCAGGCGCTTTTTCTTCGCCTCAACACTGCCATCGCGCATCCATCGCGCACCGGCCTGCGACTGCACGCCAAATTTCTCTGAACTCCATCGCATCCAGGCAATGCCCTGACTGCAGATTTCCTTCGCGCAATGCAACAGGCCCGGCCCGCGCCAAGCGCAAGCCGGGCCTTTCCCGTTGCCGGATCAGGAACCGCGACGGCGCAAACGGATGGCCAGCCCGCCCATCATCAGACTCAGCAGAGCCACAGCCCATTCGCTCAGTAAAGGAATCGCCGCTGGCGTGCCGCCGCCGACCGCCGCAGCAGGCACAACCAGTGCAGAGGGATCTTCCACCCGGCCGTTGGCCACCAGATCGTCATCACCCAGGCCACCATCGCGCAGCACGAAGGAGACGACGCGCCCCTGCAGCGTTGCCGGTATCCGATACCAGTGCTGCGTGGCGTTGTCGCTTGTGCGCCCCCACTTCCAGTACTCGGCACCGCTGGGCAGATCACTGGGATAGGTCAGCTTGACAGTCACGAGCGCACCCGCATCACAGCCATCGGTATTCAGCTTCAGCAGTCCGTGGGGCACCACAGCCCCCGGACGCGGTGTGCCAGGCGCCGCCATGACCTGAGGCGGCTCGGCCAGGCGGCAGTTGATACCGCCGCCGGCGACTTCGCCCGATACCGCCATCTGGCCCGACCCGGTGATGTTGAAGCGGTTGGCCTGGTCCACAGGACCTGCAGCAGCCGCCAGCAACGGATAGCTGGCAGTCACAGCCGCATGGACCCCATCGCTCACGCTCAGTTGCAAGCTGGCCGAACCGGCCACCGATACCAGATAGACGGCGGAGCGAAATTGCTCCGACACCTGAGCGGGGCTGCCGCGCAACTGTATGCCCGGCTGCGCGGCATCGGCGTCTTCGAGTCCAAGCACCTGCCCGTTGCTGGCAACAATGGACAGCGTCACGACAGGGCTGTCGGCATCTGCCACCTGCACATCGGCCAGATCGGCCGCCTGGCCAACCACCACGGATTGCGCATTGGCGGGCAAGCCACTGAGCGATGGCGCCTGCCCACCGAAATTCAGACCCAGCAAAATCGGATTGTGGTCGCTGGAACGATAGGCCGTCGGCGCATAGAAGCTGGCCTGCTGGTCCAGCGACTTGTACTCGAGGTTGTAGTCCAGGACTTCAGGCTCCTCGGCATTGATGGCCCACTTGACCGCGCGCCCCACGCTCGGCTGCAGGCTGGCACTTACCAGCACATGGTCCAGCGAGCCCCACATTCCATCGAACGCATAGGACAGGCCCTGAGACACCTTGGCGTAGCCGCCATCCTCCAGCGCCTTGATGGGGTCCTCCTTCGAGTACGCATTGAAATCCCCGACCAGCACCACATGCGGGCTGGTCGTGCCTGTGGGCCGGGTTGCCAGCCAACTGCTCAGTTGCTCGGACGTCTTCACACGCGCGGCGTTGTTGGCGCCCTGGCCGTCAAGCGCGTCTGCATTGCCCGGGCTGCTGAGCACACTGCCCTTGGATTTGAAGTGATTCACCACCAGCGTGAACTGCTCCGTGCTGCCGCCTACCGCAAAAGTCTGTGCAATCGGTACGCGTGCGCCGCCTACGCCTGGGTTGAAGGCGTCGTAGGTGGTGACGCTGGGTGCCGCTGCGCTGCCCACCGGCGTGACACGATCGCTGCGATAGAGGATGGCCACGGTGATCGCATCCGTGCCAGCACCCGCCACCGTACCTGAAGCCTCGCTGAAAGGCGCCTTGACCACTGCATATACGGCGCCGGCAGGCTTGTCCGCACTCGCGTTCAAGGCGTCGGCCAGATCCTGGATGGCGCTGCCCGGGCCAAAGCCGTTGTTCTGCACCTCCATCAGGCCATACACATCGGCGCCCAGCCCCAGCAGATTGGCCACGATCTTGGCGCGCTGCCTGTCCAGCTCGGCAATGCTGTTGGCACCACGAATGCCCTGCTGATTGCCCAGGGGCGTGCTGAACATCACCTGGGAAGAGCCGCTGGTGGCGCCCGTCAGGTTGAAGAAATTGAGCACGTTGGCC
The DNA here is from genome assembly GCF_001571325.1 of Delftia tsuruhatensis NBRC 16741. Classification (GTDB taxonomy): domain Bacteria; phylum Pseudomonadota; class Gammaproteobacteria; order Burkholderiales; family Burkholderiaceae_C; genus Comamonas; species Comamonas tsuruhatensis. The sequence goes on along the minus strand of NZ_BCTO01000022.1, from coordinate 105,870 downwards.
GAGGCAATCTTGAGCGATGCCGCCCCCACAGCCTGCTGCAACTGAGCAGCCGAGGGACGCGCCGCCCCCGAGAACTGCGGCGTCTGCGTAGGCTGTACGCGGTAGCTGGTCAGATATGGCTCGCTGGCAGCTGCATCCGAGAACTGATCGAGCACGCCGATGACACGGTCCACGCCATCGCCGGCACGCAGCGTGTTGGAGGCCGACAGAGACTGTCCGCCGCGGCCCGGCACAGAGGCGGGATTCTGTGCGCCCGAGCGATCATCCAGAATGATCTGGCTGCGCTGCAATGTCTGCACATAGGCGGCATAGCCCGTCACGCTGGGCGCATTGAGTTCGGTGTACTGCGCCAACGGCGCGTCGGCAGACAGCGTGACATTGCCGTAGCGGCCCAGCGTGCGGTTGTCGCTCACCACCAGCTTGCCGCCCGCAGTGGCGGACGCGACCTCCACACGCATCCCCTCCAGACGCTCCCACTGCCCCATGTCGCTGACAGGCAGCGTGACGCGCACGGGCTCCGGCAAGGCGGCCGCGCCACGGACCACGAAGTCCGTGACGGCGCTGAGCTGGGTCTGGTTGCGAAACTCGCTCACCGAGGCGGAGACCTGCACCAGCTTGCCTACCGTGCCCTCATCCACCCCGGGATTCGCATTGCCGTAATAGACGAAGACGCCCTCCGAGGTGGCAGCATCGCCATCGGAATCCGCCTCCTCCTCCTGCACGAAGAAGCCGCTCAACCCTGGCATATAGGCCGTTACCACGGCGCTCACTGTCACCTTCTGCCCCACCAGGGGAGACTGGTCGCCGGAACCCTGGAGTGCAGAAATTCTGGTGATGGGCGGCTCGCCCCCCGTCGTGAAGCCCAGCGCCGTGCCGGTCCACACATTGCCCGAGGTATCCAACACCGGCTCGCCCACGGGAACCAGGCTGTAGGACGTATTGACCGCCAGCCGCACACCCGCGTTGAGCGTGATGGTCGAGCCACTGAATTTCACCTTCGCCGCATCGCCAGCCTGCAGCATTGCCACCACGGTGCTGCCCTGGCGCAGTTCGAAGCTGCCGCTACCGGGTTTCACCGCCTCATCAAAGCTCAGCTTGATTTCGGGATTCAGCGCCACCCCGGTTGCCGCCGCAGCAGGAATGGTGGCCTGCACTGTGGGTGGCGTGGTATCGGGCAGTGCCAGGGCGATGGAGACATCGTCAACGGCCAGGCCGTGATCGTTGCCCACATCATTGAGTTCGACCCAACGCAGCCACAACGTGGCCCCTGGCGCCCAGCCCAGACCGCGCAGATCGCCGCCCACATCATTCACCCGTCCGGCCACATTGCCATCCACCGGGGCGGCAGTACCGGTAGCGATCGGCGATTTCCAATTGAAATTCGCACCGGCAGGCAGCCATTCAGGCACATCGGCAAAGGTCGCGCCCATGCCGTACTCCAGCTCCATGGGCTGCTCGGAGGTGTTGCCGCCATTGCGCCATTGCTCGCCACTGAATCGCAGGCTGATCCCATCCACCGCGCCGCCCGTGTCATTGCGCATCGCCAGTGCAATCCAGCCGGCCACGGCACCCTGGGAGGGGCTGCCAAAGTAAGCTCCACCCGATGCCACGCCACCCAATGCACGGTCCGCATCCAGCCCCAGGCTGTAGAAGCTGCCGGCATTGGACGCGCCATTGCCTGCCGCATATGCAGTGATGGCCGCCAGGCTCCTGTTAAAGAGAAACCAGCCCGGCAGGGTGCTGTCATTGGCCCAGGCCAGCCCCGTCCCGGACGCGGCCAGGGTGTCGAAATTCTGCGCATAGGTGCCAGTGAAAGGAACCTGCGCCCATACGCCGGCGGAGGCCGAAAGAAGCAGGCCTGCACCATACAGACGCCAACGATGGCGCTGCAGCGGCGGACTCATCGGATTGGCCGGGTTGAACACAAACGGAATCAGCGTGCGGGCAATGGACATGGATGTGCAATAAAAAAATAATGCGCATCCCCCCGTGGTTGCGCAACTTTCGGTTTATCGCGCATGGACATGACCAGCCTGTGACTCGGCGGATGCTCCCGCGTCCTACGCGCAGACTGGCCGCTCACCCATCTGCCACTTCCCACACGGCATGCATCATTGCACCCAGTTGCTGAATCGTTTCATTGCCGGCCCTGGGGCATTTCCTCCTCCCTCCCTCTCATTCCCCCAGGAAGCCTTCAAAAAGGCACCGGCTCTTTCTTCCCAGGCCAGCGCAAGCCGCTGGCCTTTTTCTTGGGCGCGCCTCGTCGCCACAACCATCCTCGTCACCCGTCTTGAACGCGCCACGTCACTGGTGGCTTTTCGTGCGTCCGCACACTCCCACACTCTTTTTCTTACTCATAACTTACAAAAAATTTATTCCCGTGATATACACGCACATCTCTCACTGAAAATCATCATCGCCATGACATCCGACTACAGGGCCCTGCTGCAACAAAAAGCCGATCTTGAGAAAAAGATCGACGCTCTGATCAAGCACGCAAGAACGGATGCGATCACTGAAGCAAAGGCCATGGTGCAGCAATATGGCCTGACGAAAGAGGATGTCTTCCCCTCCGCCAGGATCAAACCTCGCCAGACCGGACAGCGCAGCGTGGGCGAACCCAAATTCCGCAACCCCGAAACCGGCGCAACCTGGACAGGCCGCGGAAAGCCGCCCAAGTGGATAGAAGGCAAGGACCGCGCAAGCCTCGCCATCTGATCGCCAGCCATATTCAGGCGCGATGCCATACCATGTGCTTCCATCACCAGGAGGAAGCACACATGAGCAAACAGAACTCGGACACGCTGTTGGCTGCAGAACTGGCCGACCACTTCATAGAAGTCATTTTGTCGACCAAGCCCGAACTGCTGGTGTCGGGCATCGGCGGAGTGGCAGACCTGCACCACATACAGCATGGGGCCAAGGCCCTGGCACATTTCCGCCTGACGCTGATCCAGGAACTGTCCCAGCAGCCCATGCCCGACATGAGCAGCCACTGAGGCGGGCGCGAGGCAACGAACAGGCAAGAAAAAACCGCCACACACTGAGGTCTTCAGTGTGTGGCGGTGTCTTGGATGGTGGAGCTGGCGTCAATTGAATGTTCCCGTATGATCCCAATAGAATATTGACTGTAACAATTTATCACCATTCTTCATACCCCCACTTGTACCCCCACTTCTAAGCTATTAGAGCGTTGGCTCTTAGCCCCCCCTATCGAGCCACCGCCTACGAAGGCGCATTAAATTCACAGCCCCGACTCCAGCATCCACTAGTCTTACTGTGTCATAAGTTTCGTCTCTCACTTGCCCTTCCGCAGCAGGGGCACTGCCCGAGGCGGGCGATCAACTGGTAGCTCAGGCGTTGGCGCAGGCTCGTGATCGAGGTCGCCACGTGGCGCTGCGCGCGCACGACTGCCGCGGGGGATGTAATCCTTGGGAAGGGCAGGCACTTGGCGTTCGATGAAGTTTTTTTTACCGCCGACAGACTTGTCGGCGATGAGACGTTCCGCCATCAGGAATCCGTAGGCCGCAATGCTCAAGGCGGCATGATGGTGGAATCCCCGCCAGCCTCGGCCCTCGTAGTGCCCGAGACCGAAGTCCTGCTTCAGATCCTGGTAGTCGCGCTCGATGCGCCAGCGCTGATGGGCGACACTGACGAGTTCGACGATGGTGACGTCCTCGGGTAGCGTAGACAAGAAGTACTTGCTTGGCTCTTCGTCTTTCTCCGGCCATTCGATGAGAAGCCATTGCTCAGGACGCAGACGTGCCTTGCCGACGTTGCCGCCAGCGTGGCGCACCCGCACGGCCGCGAAGCGCTCGCGCAGTGGTGTGTTGCTGCCCTCGCGCCAGGTGATGGTCTGGAACGCCTGCGGCGGCAGGGACATCGCCAATGCCTTGACATTCATGGGCTGGAGAGTGGCTGTGCGCCGAGGCACAACAGGAGGGCGACCCACGCCACTGTAGTGCTTGGGTGGCAGCGGCTGGACCCCGGGCGGCCAGACCACGACGGCCTAGGTGACGCCGACCGCGTAGAGCAAACCCATGTCGCTGAGCGACTGCCGGAAGGCGTTGTCCACGCCGTAGCCGGCATCGGCCAGCACGCAATAGCGCGGCGCACCCTCGTCCAGCAGAGTGCGCAATTGCCGCAGGGCGATCTGCGTCTTCGTTGCGAAGCCAACCTCCTCGGGAATGCCGGCCTTGGAACGTCGTTCAGTATCTGCCGCCCAATCCTCGGGCAGGTACAGCTGCCAGGCCACGGGCAAGCTACCCTGATTGCTTGCAAGCGAGATGCTGACGGCCACTTGGCAGTTGTCCTGCTTGCCAAGCACCCCGCAGTACTGACGGGTGACACCGACCGAGTGGCGACCCTTCTTCGGGAACCCGGTGTCATCGATGATCCACCAGCCGCCCTGGCTGAAGTCCATCTTGGGCATCACCCACTGGCATACGCGACGCAACATCTGGGTATCAGACCACTCGGCCTTGGTCACGAAGTGGTGCAGTGACTGGTGCCGCGCGCTCGCGTGCATCGGATCCACCCGCGCGGCCATGGGCTCCACGCTCTTGCGCGACAGCGGGAGCATCAGGCCCGTGCAGTAGCCACGAAGGCCGGCGTGCCGATCTGCGTGACCCAAGCCCTCGCTCAGGTGCTTCATGTAGCTTTCAAAGCGTTCGGCTGCATTCATCAATCCTCCGGCACGAAGTCGAGAGGATCGCATTCTGATGTTTATGACACAGTAAGACTAGAGCAACACATAGGATGCAAAAGTGATTCGAATATAGAAATTTACGACTACCCTCTACACCAGGCCGGGAACTGGAGTGGGGCCTCGTACGAAGGCTGCATAGATTATTAAAGTCACTTATTTATATCGAAAACAGAGAAATACCATTTCCGGGAACCAAAGGACCTCCAATATGACCATGACAGTCGTAATGCGGCAAATGAATATTCATGCTCTACTCCAAGAATTTCGTGCCACATTCAAAGACTGGGCTGGAGAGCAAACCAACTCTCCAAGAAAGGCCGCCGAGCAGGTTATCGCACACACCTTGGAAAGCCAAGTGAAGGTATGAAGAAGCGCTGCCAGATGATGCGAGAGTGGCAGAATTTATTGAGCACAAAGCATAAATCTGGTCAACCCAATGCGCCATCTACTCACCAGTGAAATATCCTTCCTTACAAAAGTGGATCACGCACTAGTAATCCACCAAATTAAAATCACCAAAGAAGATCATCAAAAATTGACTTGATAAAATATTTTCAAAATAGACCTACCCGATTCCCTCTTCAAACTTATAACTTAATTACTCCTGCTTCTCATCAAGAGAAGGAAGCAAATCTGGCAAAGAGAAATCCAATCGATCTTTCAATGCCATATCAATTTGCTTTGCAAGTGAGGGACTTTTAAAAAGGGTGTCCACAATCATTGATTTTGTTACCCCATGCTTTCTAGCTATCTTTTCAATGTTATTTATGGATTTATCAGACAGAGAGAAATTTGCTTGCTTAGTCACCTTTTTTTCTCTAGATTTTTTATTATGATAATAGCGCCGAAAGTTCAAATCCATCAGCCTAATTTGTTCTGGCGTTTTTCCCCCATCCCAAAAAAATATCTTCAAATCATGAATATCTAGAAAATTCTGCTGAAGAGAAAAATACAAGCCTTTATTTTTAAAATACTCGAATGCAAGCGGAACTCTATCTTCCGCTTCTTCATACCATTTTATGAATTTTATTTTCTGGGTATATTTATAAAAAGTTGATTTGGCAATTTCAACAAAGCTCCTTTTTGCATCCAATAAACCGATTTGCACATCAATAAGGAAAATTAGAAAATCCTTGTGACCCAACACATGGTTTACCCTTCCAGATCTCATGTTTCCATAAAGAGAGAATTTTGAATTATTTTGCAAATTTTCAATTATTTTCTCCACCAGAAAATTATGAGACTTTGAATTTTCGATAAATGATAGCTCGTCGGCATCAAATCTAGCCTCCCTAAGAGATCCATTGATAAATCCAATTTGCTCTTTTCTTGCATGCTTTTTTATGTTTAAAAGAACTTCACTTTGGATTGCTGACTCGGTTAGTCTTTCAATTTCGCAATTGATCGCCAAGTATCCAATTATAAATTTTAGCTCTCTAAAGCCAATCTTTACACCTGGAAAAAAGTCCTGCAACTCTTCTTTGTCAGACTTGGATATAAATATACTCGAATCATTCATACCTAGGTTCCATGTAGATGTTTTTATGATTCTATATAGATTATTTCCGCATGTCTACTAGGAGAATCCTACGAAGGTACCGCTATAGATACGCCATTGTTCCTTGGATGGTGAAAATCATAGATGATCTTTGATTGACGTCTGAGCCCAAGGGGTGTGGATTCCGGACAGCCTGCGTGAGGTGTTGCAGCACTCATAGTGGCAATAAACCTCTTCCAAGAAAAGATCTTTAAAAAATCAAATTCCTCTATCAAAGGCACATCCAATGTCTTAATCATTGGAAATCATCATGCGTGTCTTAAAGCTGAAGGAAGTTTTGCTCAAAACAAGTCTCGGGAAGACAACTCTGTATATACTCATCAAAGACGAAGCCTTCCCCAAGCCCATCCCTTTGGGATTGCGCGCAGTAGGCTGGTTGGAGTCGGAGGTTGATACCTGGATTCAGAGCCGGATCTCTGTGAGGGATCAGAGCCACAATTAATTATTTTCAAGAGTGAAAACAAAAAATCAAAGGGCAGTCGATTGACTGCCCTTCTCCATATTCCCCGATGATTTTTATAAAAGACCCCATGATCCATTTGCTTCTTGCTGTATGTTTAAGTATTATTAATAAGAAACAAGGGATGAGTATAGGTCGATGCAGCAGGATTAATTCTGCCCTTTGATATCTAAAGATGGATATTTTCCATCCAACGCCAAACGTATGCCTCAAACAAATTCAAAGCATACATCATGAAGCGCAATCCTTTCAACACAAACCATCACATTTACACCAAACCTACTTACGAGGGTTATGAGATTCAACTGAAACATGGACTCGTCATCAGAGAGTATTTGGATAAGACGTTTAAGATCTTTCAAAAGGCCTTGGATCAATATGGGCGTGTTTGTATGCTTCGTTTTGATTTACATGTGCCTGAAGGCTGCGATCAGATCACAAAGAATAGCAATCAGCTGATGTCCAAGTTCATCGCCTCACTTAAAGCAAAGATCAAACACTCTCAAGCTCAAAGCAAAAAGAAAGGTAACCGGGTTCACGATACCGAGGTGCGATTCCTCTGGTGCAGAGAAGTTAGTAGCTTTGGTGGAGTTCACTATCACGTTGTCTTGCTCTTGAATCACGATGCCTATAGGTCCATTGGCAAATTTGAACTTGAGAGCGATAATATGTACTCTCGAATTCATGAAGCATGGGGAAGTGCTTTGGAAATGTACCCAGAGGATCTTTTGGGTCTGATTCATATTCCCCTCAACCCAACATATTGCATTTGGAGGAATGATTCGAAGTCATTCCAAGACGCGTTTTATCGTGCAAGCTATTTGTGCAAAATGGAGACCAAGGACTACGAGCAAAGCATTCACTCTTTCGGGGGAAGTCGAATCTGAGTTGTATTTAAATATTAGAGGGTCAGTTTCAAGGCCACATAAAGCACTTGCCTTTATGCTGAGCCCGACATCCAACAGATGTCTTTGCAGAGGCCAATTGCAAGATTTTTCTTGAACAACAAGGTCGTTTCAACCATGGGAACTACCGCAGCATGTGGAAGAAGCTCAAGGCGTTGCGGCAATTGTTAAAAGGAGACGAAGGGATTTGGGCCATAGGACATAAGCATCGACTGGGAGATTTGACTTGGCAAAACGCTCGCCAGCTACCCCTCGGTTTCGACAAGAATTACCTCCCCAATGCACCCGTAAAAGAAGCCAGCCCGATCCCGCGCATATAGTCCAGGATTTTGCTCTCCTGCGCCTGGGTCGCTAGATTGAGCATCGCCCCCGGTTGGTTGTATTTCATCAGCGTCTGCTCCTGACCATTGGTACCCACGGCCTGGATCTCGCCATAGGTGAGAACTGCCCGCCCTTCCCCATTCACGATCCATTGAAAAACCTCTGCGGCATCCTTGTGAACGGGGTGCCGTGCGAGGGCCTCTTTTCTGAGCATCTCGGGATTGTTCCTCTCCTTGGCAGTCACGATTGCTCGCTCCGATGATTCCAGCTCGCGCTGAGCATCGCGTCTCCTCTCGCCCAGAACCCGTTCGATTTCCTGTATCTGGAACAATCGGCCATTTATTTGTTCCTTCTCAGTCAATCCCTGTGTAGGCAGTGCCTGAACCCTCTCGATCCCGCTTTGCAAACGCTCAATGCTTCTCCGGGAATCGGGGTAGTCCTCCTCAATCATTTGCAAGATGCTGTCACGCGTCCCCACAGCGCTCGTCACTGCAATCTCCGCATCTTTGATTGCGCGTTCCAAGTAATCATCTCTCCTATCCTTCAAGAAATCATCGCCATCTACGATGGCGCACTTGTACTGCACGACCGCACGACCTTTGTCGTCCTTGAAGCTATCCCAATGGGTGCTTTTGCACAGTGGACGCTTGCTCAGACCGTTGGCGACTGTCGTGGTACGAGCATCATCGATATAACTGGACTTGACGATGTCAACGGGACTCTTGCTGCAAGCAGAAAGAGCGATGGCGGAGCAAGCCACAACGAGGGAGAGATTTTTCATAGGTGTGTGAGAGGTGAACGAGGCTGCTACCGCAGCCCATGAAGAGAAGCCATAGAGAGACGTCCAAGAGGGATAACAGGCATGGATGAGGCTCACCCAGCCTCCCATGCACTGCGATAGGTCACCGTCGATCCTGGCGGTACCGCATTGCCTGGCGCAGGCACGATGCGGTAGGCACATCCATAGCCCTTGAAGTCTTCGTCTTCAGGACCATGGATGGAGACCTCGTTCGCTTTTAGACCTGCACCGCGTAGCCGCTTGTCGTAGTCCATGTCACACTGTCCTGCTGGCTGCGGGACCATGACCATGCCGGTGGGGGCAGCCAATGCTCCTGCCTTCGGTTCATCATTTGATGCCGCCTCTGCCGTTGGACACTTGGGGAACTCCAACTCATCCCCAAAGCTGAAGAACTCGGGTTTGACAGTGTGCAGCGCCTGCGCTGCCACATCCCGGTATTTCTGAGGCTGGCAATTGAACCCCAGATCTCTCACCACCCAGTCTTCGGATTCCTTGGCCACCATGGCGTCAGCCCACTGCCCTGCCGCCTCAATGACGGGATCTGCTGCCAGTTCTGCTGTGAGCATTACTTGCCTGAACTGCAATGCCCTGCTCCCTTGTGCTACCAGGTAGACACTGGGAACATAGGCATTGCCGCAGTCCCGAAGACAGTCTGCCAGGTACTGCCCTGAGCCCATGGCTTCATCAAAGGCCCCAAAGCTCAGCGCCTTGAGTGGTTGCCGCTGTGGCATGCCCAGCAACCCACCAACATCCACATTGCACTCTGGCCTGAGTGCCACCTGGACCGAGCGTATGGCTCTGTCCTGCCCATCACTCGTCAGCACCAGTTGGCAGCCTTGGACCATGTAGTGATGCCGGTGGTCTTCGGGCCGAATGGTGGGCCCCGCCCTTTGCTGTACATAGGCCAGATTCATGCCGATGGCATCCCAGGAGATCAGTTGGGTGAGCAAGTCCGGCGTCGCTGGCGCTGGCTCTTTGGTGTCCTTGGAGCCAAATACCGATTGGGCCCGCTCGACCAAGGAGGAGACGCGATCTCGTGCACGGTCCGTGCATCCCGCCAGAGCCACCGCCATGAGCAGCGCGCCGCATGTTGTCAGTTTCATAGGGAAGTCAGAGATGGATATTGGTGGTCAAAGGAGCCCGGCGATCTAACGCACCGCGGAAAATCGGAATCGGGGAACCATGGCAATCGCACCGGTTGATCCGATCCACCAGGGCGGTTTACTGGATCAAGGGGGTCAACCTTCCGCAATGACGCCGATCATTCCGAGCAAGACAAGCAGCGCGGCCACAAAGCCGACTGCAGCACCGATGTTGGTGTTACCCTGCCGGGCCAGTTCGATGCGGGCCTGCTCTGGTGCGTGGGTTGCCAGTATCTGGTCCACCCGCTGATTCACATGCTGCAGGTACCAGGCATTGCCCTTGAGACCAAAGCCGATCGCAATGCCGAGGTTGATGCTGCTCGTAATGGAGCTGGGAATGCCAATGGCAAGTTCTGCAATCAGTTCAGCAGCCACTACGCCGATGAAGATCCAGGAATAGAGGTACATCTTGCGATACCCCATCCAACCAAAGCCGACCAGAAAGGCAGCCCAGTTCCAGGACAACTGGTGCTTGCGCTGCGCCGCCTCCTTCCACTTGCGCTCGAAGTAGTCATGGTTCTTGCCAACAAAGATCTGGATGGCCTCTTGGCGAAGCAAGGATGAAGCTGGAGCAGATCGCGGTTGCATTGCCGGCGCAGGGGTGACTGCGGGAGGTGCAATAGGTGCCGATGCAGGAGTGGATACCGTTGCGGGCGCTTGTATGGCGTCAGCAGCAACTCCAGAAGAGACTTGCATTCCAACTTCACCGACAAAGACGGACGGCGATGGAGATACAGAAACAGCCGAGAGAACAGGTACTACATCAAAATCCAACGGTGCTTCCTGAGGAGCTAACTGGATGATGCATTGGGCGCCCGTGCTCTCAATGGCCCGCTTGTACTTGTCAGCAGCGTCTGCTGTCACATCCTTCTTGACCACACAGGATGCTTGCGACAGCAGGCGTCCTGCCTGCTCGGGCGTGCACTTGAACAGGGTCGCGAGCTTTTGCGCCACTTGGTGTGTATCTGCTGCAGGGTGCTTCCCGCTCAGGACAACGTTGTATTTTTCTTGCATGGTGTGACTGTTCCTCTTGTCGTTATTGGTGGTGCTGTAGATGGACATAACCCACAGCGGTCTCACCTCTACAGCCCTACAAGTGAAGCAAACTCATCAAATCAGAACGTACCATGGCCAAGACTGAAGCAAGCAGTGCGTCCGCTCAGCGGCCTGTCAGGGGTGGTTCAGTGGAAATGCGCCAGTGACGAGACTGGCAATGAAGCTGGGACGCAAGGACTGGCAGATGGAAGACGAGAGGCAAATGCCGGTTGCTCCATCAGATCAATGCCCTCATCCATGATTCAGCTCAAATCAGAGCCGCAGTGCTTGCACTTCCTGGCCTTTGCCAGGATAGGTTCTGCGCAGTAGGGACAGTCTTTGGTGGCTTGTGTCATGGGCTGGGCGATGGCGTGTGGAACGCCTTGCTGCGGCTGCGCACGACCCAGGCCTCCAAAGATCATCTGGAACCAGAACTTCCAGAGCTTGATAAAGCCCCATACCAGGATGGGCAAGAAGATGATCAAGCCTAGGACGATTCCGCCCCCTCCTCCACCAGCCATGGCGATGTTGGGCATCAACACCCCAGGCAACAGACGCTCTAAGCGCATGCGTGCACTCCTTTTTTTGGTATTCAGTACAGGCAGATGCTGGGCTGATGCCAGATTGGTTTTTTTTCCTGCATCCATATGTGAAGCAAACTCCGTAGATGTAAATGTATCAGAAACGGATGCTTGGAGGGTGTCTGCCAAACCCAAGCCTCCCACTCATCTTCCCGATCCGGACAACCTGCGCGATGTCTTGGCCTACTGGGTGCGTCTCAAACGTGTCGAGAAAGGTTGGTCGCAGGAGCGTCTGGCGCTGGAGTGCGAGTTAGACAGAACTTACGTGTCAGCTGTAGAGCGCTCGCGGTGGAATGTGTCGCTGGCTAACATCGAGCGCATCGCACAGGCACTGGATGTGAAGGCCTGGGTGCTGATCAAGCCACCCGAGACCCACCGGTAGCAACAGCCTGCCAATGTGCATTTCAGCAAAAAAAGAAGCTCTAAAAGATGAACCCAGCCTTCGCCGGGTTCATTCTTTCTCCTCTTTCATTCAGCTACTGGCCTGCGTTTTGGCGTAATCGTCACGACCGCCACACAACGCCCTTGTAGTCGCAGGCCATCCACAGAGCTCAGAACACATGGACCAGCCTCCTCCCAGGACACTCGTGCCCCAAACCCGCTGGCCCAGGGCGCAGACAACGTCTGGCTCACGACCAAGGCGGCCCTGACCTTGGGTTTCGCGGGGGAGCAATTCCCGTGTGGCCCAGAAGACCAGCTCTGCAACTCCACGCCCACGACCCATACCCAAGATGCTGCATCCTTCCCACTATGAAGCGGTCTGCGGCGCAGCGCCAACTTCAGCAGTGCGCATCCGCCTCGCTCCATTACCGCAGCCAGGCACGCCATGGAGGTCTTGTCTGTCCCGATGAAGCGCCCGATCTCGCTCTCCGGAAACAGCGCTTCCCATTCAGTAGCACTGTCTGAGCTGGTGGGAATCCGGGTGTGGTCTGGATCTTCTGGCATAGGTCGCTGCGCCATGGCTGCGGCGCATCTCGTCAAGCACCACCCCAGGCCATCGGGATCCGCGGCTTGGGCTCCACCCGCATCCAGGGGCAGCAGTTTCCAGCGTTTGCGCCCGGATGGCGTGGCGACTTGGTACTGCCACAGCCCATCAAAGCGGATACCGCGCATGTATTGATGCACGAGCCCCTGCCCTGCTGCCCTAGTCATGGGATAGCTCCCGAACCAACGGGTAGTTCTGGCGCTTGTGTCCAGCAGGTCTGTCATGGCGAACGCCATGGCCCTGGGAGTCACCGGGTGGATAGAACTCCTGCATGATCTCCACGGCCTCCCCTTCCAGCTCTTCAAACAAGCCCAAGGCATAGCCCTCTCTGGCAGCCTGCTCCAGCCCCTTTTGGTCATAGCCACTGCGCTTGGCCTGCTCGGCTACCTGTGCTGCGTGGTTGATGGCGGCCTCCAGGGACAGTGGCTCGCGCACGCCCAGATCCACATAGTAAATCGGGGTGCGGCGGGACTGTGCAGTGGATTTACCGCGCAGGCGGATCTCCAAGGGCAGATAGGCCAGCAGCCCTCCCGAGACGGCTTGCAGGTACTGCATACGCGCCAGGAGCGTGCGCAAGGTGTTGATGCCTGTGGTGCGCAGCACAAAGGTACTCAAGGCGTCCGCTGAATTGCCCGCATGTTCAATCCGCATATGGAAGCGGCCAAACGGTTTGCACCCGCTTTCCTGGGCCAATGGACACAGATCGGGGCCGGCACAGGGCAACTGTTTGATACCCATCTCTGTGACCCGTTTACAGCTTTGGCCGTCTCCCACACACAGGGGCCGGGCGGTGGCCCGTTCAAACAAGGTGTAGTTGGCCCGCAGGTTCAGCGCCGGGTCGTTAAAGAGCAGACGTACGGGGATGCGGCGCAGCTTGGGGTTGGTGGTGGCGCGGGTTACTGGTTTGCTGGGTGGGTGTTGCTCCAAGCCTGTACCCTGGTTCACCGTCGATCCGCGGTTGCCCATTGCTCGCTGTGAGAGCTTGTCTCTCAGGCTGGGTTGGGGGGATGGCCTGAATTGCGGCAGTGCCTGTTCTTCAGGATGCTGCTGATGCGCTCCAATGAAGTGATCAGCAAACTCCGGAGGGATCTCATGCAACTCGGTGACCTCCACGCCAGTGCTCACCTGCGCCCGCTCAAGCTCTTCTGCGCGCAAGATGCCATCAAGCGGATGCAGCATCCAGCCATTGCGACTCTGTACCTGGGTGGTGATGGTGAATTCGTCGTCTTTCTCGGGCAAGCGCATGCCATTGCGCTCTACGACGCGGCCAATCGATATCCGGCCCACCACGGGCGGGGTCATCATCAGTCCTTTGATCATGGGTTTCTCCATTCATAAATGCAAAGACCCCGTCTGCCTGGTGTGGCGGACGGGGTCTATGCGTTGGGGGTTAGTTGGTTGGTAAATTGCTTGCTTGGTTTTGCGCAGCGCTCAGTGCTCGGCATGGAGCAGAAAACGGCGCGAGCCCGGTTTGGTGCCCAAGTAGGCTTGGGCGATCTCGGGGTGTTCTTTCTGCAGCAAAGCTGCATGGAATACCTGGCTGTCCTTGCTGCGCTTCCAGCTCACTGCTCCACCTGCAAACCGGGCAAAGCTGGCATTGCCCATGCGCTGCTGGATCTGATGTTTGAGCAGGGCCTCCTTGGTTTCGCAGTCCTGGAGATGGCAACGGATTTGCTGGAGCTGGGTGAAGGCACTGGAGGCCGCTTCGTCTTCAGACAAATCGATCTCTTCCCCGGTGTCTTGGGTATACAGGCACCGCAATGCGGTGGCAGCGCTTTCTGAGGCTTCGGCTGGCGGCTCCTGCTCTGTCTTGACCCATTCCCAGAATTGCGCCTCCAAGGCAATCAACTGGGTGATCATGGTCTCGTCACGCTCGATGCGATGAATCTGCAATTCCTGACCGCAGATCAGTACGGCCACATCGGCTGCTTGCTTGCCTGTCACTGCCAATTGGTGCATGACCTGCAGCTGGATGTATTCCGGAACGCCCTCCTTCCACAGTTTGGCGCCGTTGATGCCAGCCGTTTTGCATTCCAGAATCTGCACATCGGACGCACCCACCACCTCCCGGTCGATATTGGCCAGCATCCAGGGGATCTGGGGATGGCCCAACACGGCATTGACACGGCGCACGCGGTTGCCGGTGCGCTTGGTGTAATGGGCCGCTACGATGGGTTCAAGCAAGGTGCCCCAGTACATGGGACTGGTTTCATCGTTGGGATCTGCGGCAGGCAAGAGAGCTCCCTTGCCTGTTTTATGCATCCACAGCTCCAGCTGGGACTGGTAAGGATTGAGGCCCACGGCTGCGGCCGCATCGGAGCTGCCAATGCCTTGGCGGCGGACATCGAGCCAGGTTTCGCGCGGCATGTCTTTGGTGGAAACCAGGCGCAAGGCGGGACGTTGACGGGGTGGAAAAACTGCAGCATCTTGCGCTGCGGGTGTTGAAACAGTGACGGGCATGGTGCCTCCTGAAGAATCCATGCCTCCACAAAGTACAAAGCCCTCACCGCAATGGCGAGGGCTTTGGCTGAGAGGTTGATGGTTGGGGTGGTTGGTGGTTGGTGGTTGGAGAAGCTGATGGTGGTGAGCACATGCTGTTGGACCATCTCTCTCCTGCGGTTTGCATTCACGCGACCAATTGCAAGGCGTGTTCCAAGGCCCGTTGCTTGAGGGCAGCGCCTTGGCCGAACCAGGCACTGTCCAGGCGGTTGTCCTGGCTGCGGGCTTGTTTTTCATGATCGACGAATTCAGTCACGGCACTGAGTAGGCCCCAAGCGGTGTCTTTGGCTGCCAATAGTTCTGCGCCACGACCATGGCCTTCGAACAGGGTTTGGACCTTCTTGAGAGCACGTTCGTTGGCAAGGCCTGATGCACCCTCTCCCTGCTGGTCTGTCTGGCAGATCACTTTAAGGAAGTAGTTCATGGCCTCGTGGGTCTTGACCTTGCGCTCTGCCAGGGTCTTCATGCGGTACATGAAGCTGTCCCATTGGCCAACGGCAATACCCAACTGCCGTTTAACGCCCTGGGCGTTGAACAGAGTCGAATGCGGCACCTTAATGGATCCAGCACTGGCGCCCTGCAATGCCATGGCCAGGGTGTTGTTGCAGACCACCCGAACAGAAGTCGGAATCGCCATGGTGGCGAGGGTTCCGTCACACGAGGTGGCCAGCAGCAGATAGCTGTGCACTACGTCGTTGCCTTTGAGACAAGCAGATTTACCAGTGCGGGCCAATGCCCAAAAGCGCCGGCCTGCCTTGAGCACGCCTGCGGTTTCCAGCTCAAAGCCTGCAACTTCGGACAGATCCCGGTAGAACTCCAGCACTTCCTGAGGCTGCACCACTTTGTAGCGCTGGCTGACGACGGACAGGGCTGCATGGGTGTCACTGCGGTAGAGCACCTTTTGCTCGGGGAACTCCAGGGCTTCGCCGTACAAGGCGTCGGCATCACCGGTTGCCATATATCGCACGGGTGTTTCCTGGATCTTCCACTGCATGCCAGCGGCTTGCGCCCAAACATCAATGGATTGCTTCTTGGGTAGCGCGCGGCCCAGTTGGTGCCACGGGGTTTGGCCGGTGTAGGCCATGGTTTCGACAAGATGGGACATAGTAAATATCTCCTTGAATCAAGCTTGAAAGGAATGGCCGCAGTTCAGACATTCGTGGTTGTCGAGATAGGTCTGGTCGATCTGCTCGCCAATACGGCCTCCGACTTCGTGGCCAACGGTACCGCCTAAAACGCCACCGATGATGGCTCCGAGCAAGGAGCCGAGAACACTGCCGACGGGGCCAGCAGCTAGACCGACGCTTGCGCCGGTAGTTGCACCTTGCATGGCTCCTGCGATACCGGTGGCAGTTCCTGCAGCTGAGCCAACTCGCTGACCCACCTGTTTGGCGACACCCTTGGCACGAACATTCAGAGAATGGCAATGGGGACACTGGATAGACATAAATGCTCCTGACGTAAAAAAACGCCCTTGTCACGAAGCCAAGGGCGCGGGTTGAAGAGAGAAATCAATGCGGAACGAGTCGCTAGAAAGCAAACCGCTCCCGCATCACATCAGGAATATATGACTGAAAAGAACTGGGATCTTGGGGATGAACTACTGCTTCAGGTTGGTGGACTAAACCGCTCGCTCGGTAGACCGCCGTGAAGGCGATGACGCCGGGCATCCCCGCTGCCACGGTGCTGACCGAACTGCGCAAGGACGGGTTTCAGCCCTTCATGGTGACGCAGACCCGCACCCGCCACGAAGACCGCCGCGACTACACCAAGCACATGATCCGGCTGCGCCACGCCAGCCAGATCAGCGCCCGAGGCGAGGCCAACGAAATCATCCTGCTGAACTCGCACGATGGCACCAGCAGCTACCAGATGCCGGCCGGAATGTTTCGCTTCGTGTGCAGCAATGGACTTGTCTGCGGCGACACCGTGGCCGATGTGCGCGTGCCACATAAGGGCGACGTGGCCGGAAAAGTGTTCGAGGGTGCTTATCAGGTGCTGAACGGTTTTGACCGTGCACTGGAATCCCGCGAATCCATGCAGGCCATCACGCAGGACGAAGGCGAGGCCGAGGTGTTCGCCCGCGCAGCGCTGTCGCTCAAGTACGACGACCCGGAAAGCCCGCGCCCATCACCGAATCGCAAATCCTGATGCCGCGCCGTTTCGAAGACCGCCGGCCGGGCTTGTGGAGCGTTTTCAACCGCACCCAAGAGAACCTGACCAAAGGTGGTTTGCATGGGCGCAGCGCCAATGGACGCCACCAACAGACCCATCCCATTACACACATCTCCCGACTGATGTCCAATAGGCCCTCCTCCGGGAAGCAAGCAGAAGGATAGAGGTTCATGAGTTGATCGCAGGAAGAATTCAAGACACTGGATCTGGGCGATGAGCGCCTGAATGCCCGAGCAGTACTGCTGGCTCAGCGGCTGGCAGCCAAGCCCACCGAGAGCATCCCCAACGCCTGCAGCGGCTGGGCCGAGACGCAGGCAGCCTACCGGTTCCTGAGCAACCCGCGCACCGATTGGCAGGCCGTGCTGCAGCCGCATTGGGACTGCAGCGTGCAGCGCATGCGGGGCCACGCGGTGGTGCTCAACATCCAGGACACCACGGAACTGGACTTCAACGGCCGAGGCAGCCAGGGACTGGGGCCGCTGAGCTACGAAGCCCAGCGGGGCATGTACCTGCACCCCACCTATGCCATTACCCCGGATCGCGAGCCCCTGGGCGTGATGGACGCCTGGATGTGGGCGCGCGAGCCCAGAGGCGCAGATGGTTCGCGCGCAGGTATCAAGGAAAGCCTGCGCTGGCTCGACGGCTACGAGCGGGTGGCCGAGCGCGCGCGGGAGTTGCCCGAAGTGCGCCAGGTCTATGTGGCCGACCGGGAGGCCGACATCCTGGCGCTGCTGCTCAAGGCCCGGCAGTGGGAGCATGCGGCCGACTATCTTGTGCGCTGCCAGCACAACCGGGCCCTGCCAGAGGGCGGCAAGCTGTGGGCGCGGCTGGGCCAGGCGCCGGTGCTGGGGCAGGTGGGCTTTGATCTGCCTGCCGGGCGAGGACGCCAGGCCCGGCGCGTGATCCAGCGCATCCGAGCCGAGCGCATTGAGCTCAGTGATGGTGCCAAAGGCCGCCTGGCGGTGAGCTGCGTATTGGCCGAGGAGATCGATGCGCCCAAAGGCGCCAAGCCCGTGGTCTGGCGGCTGCTGAGCAACCGGCCCGTCGATACCCTGAAGCAGGCAGTGGAGCTGATTGATTGGTACCGGGCGCGCTGGGAGATCGAGCTGTACTTTCTGATCCTCAAGGAGAGCTGCAGGATAGAGGCGCTGCAGTTGGGCGACGTCGAGCGCATCGAGACGGCACTGGCTCTGTACCTGGTGGTGGCCTGGAGGATCAACCGGCTGATGCGGCTGGGGCGCGCAATGCCGGATTTGCCCGCAGACCTGCTGTTCGAGAAAGACGAGTGGCAGGCGGCGTACGTGCTGAACAAGAAAAAGCCACCTGGGGAGATCCCGGCCTTGAACACGGTGGTGCGCCTGGTTGCGCAGTTGGGAGGTTTCCTGGGGCGCAAGGGTGACGGCGAGCCCGGGGCCAGGACGCTGTGGCTGGGCATGCGCGATGTGGCGGTCTTCGTTCAGGGCCTGAGGTTTGCTCGCATGGCGGTGTGAGTTGTGTGTAATGGGATGCAACAGACCCGCCCGGTGCAGGGCATTGATTCCGATCTTCGCCTCAATCGCGCCTTGTGGCTGCTGGCCGATGGCCCGCGCCAGTTGAAAGCCTGAATCCCCACGCGGCAGGGGTCAGGCAGCAGCCCTAGCCGCTTTCTTCGCTCCTACATCCCTGAACCGATAGGAGTTATCACCATGAACGCCGTTACCCAAACCGAAACCCGCGGCATCAATACCGCTGCCGCTATCCCGATGGAAGCCGCCGACCCGACCAATAGCCTGACTCTGGTGCCGCTGTCGCGGCTGATGGCAGCGGCCGCCTCGCTGTGCAAACCGCACGAAAACGCAAGCGCGCAGGCCCGGATCAGGAAGCCGGGCCGTAGGCGTCAGGGATGTGGAAGGCTGGCGAATGCCAGTCCCGTCAAGGGATGAGCGAACAACGAACCTGGCGCAGCGTGGTCCGCAAAGCAGAGACGCACGAAAAATTTCAAAGCGATGAACAACATTGAAAACTTGCCAAGTTTGCCGTTTTCTACCAAATTAGACTAAAATTCGCCAAACCATGAACTGTTTTGTTGGGCCACAACGCCATGCCGACCGATAGCGATGAAATTCTTACCATTGAAGAAATGGCCGTCTATTTAAAGGCGGGCAAGCGCACGGTTTACCGCTTGGCGGCAGAAGGAAAAATTCCCGCATTCAAAGTTGGTGGGACTTGGAGATTCCTGCGTGCGGACATCGAGCACTGGATCAAGCAGCAGTCAGCCGGCCAGTCCAAGGACGGTATCCGAGAAAAATCGCGTAAAGAGGAAGAAAACTAATGCTTGGATTGACTCTACGGGATGAGTTTCGGGGCAAGCGCCTCAAGGGGACGGCCATTGAGCTTTCCAACGACTCGAACACTGGCGCCACCCAGATTGCCGCACAGGCATTCTTGGAGATTACCTATCCCACCCACGATCTGCTGAAGGGCATTAAAGCCGTTGGCCCTAACCAAGGCCGGCCGGTGGTCGTGATCGGCGAGCGCGGCCTGGGTAAGTCGCACTTGATGGCAGCGCTCTACCACGCAGTCAACGATGCCGCATCGACGGGCGCATGGCTCAGTTCCTGGTCAAGCACCCTGGGTGACCCCAGCATCGGCAAGATTGCACTACGCGATGGCATGTTGGTCATTGGCGAGAGCCTGCACCGTCAACGCTATAAATTTCTGTGGGACTTGCTGTTCGAGCGCCATCCTCGCGGCCAGTTCATCAAAGGCAAGTGGGAAGGCATGGGATCGGCCAAAACTGACATCCCCTCAGACAAGCTCATCATCGAGTTGCTTGAGCATCAGCCCGCGATGCTCCTTCTCGACGAATTCCAGACTTGGTACGACGGCCTGACCAATACCAAGCAGTACCCATGGAAGCAATGGGCCTTCAACTTCATCCAGATACTGTCGGAGATTGCCAAAGAGCGCCCCGACTTGCTCGTGCTTGTGATCTCTGTGCGCAACGGCGGAAGCGATGCCTACCAGCAGGTGCACCGCGTCAACCCGGTGGCCGTTGACTTTAAGGCGGGAGGCAACGCCGAGCGTATCCAGCAGGATCGACGACGGATGCTATTGCATCGCCTGTTCGACAATCGTCTGCAGATTGCAGATGGCACCATCGAATCACTGGTTGCGCAACACGTCTCTGAATACTTCCGCCTGTTGGATGTGCCGCCCGCCGAGCAGGATCGCAAGCTCCGTGAATTCACGGAGTCCTGGCCTTACGCTCCGCACTTGCTGCGCCTGCTTGAGGAACAGGTGCTGATCGCTACAGATGCGCAAGAAACGCGTGACATGATTCGCATCCTGGCCAACCTCTACAAGAGCCGGGGCGAAGCGGTGCCTGTGCTCACTGCCGCTGATTTCCGCCTGGATGACGATGCCTCGGGCATTGGAGCGCTGCTGGATTCAGTTTCCAACGAACACCACCGCACGCTGCGCGAAAAAGCGCAGCACAACATCATTTCGGTGACCGAGGCGGTATACGACCACGCCAACCTTGCTCCACACCTGCAAGAAATCCTGGGCGCGCTGTGGCTGCGTTCCATCGCCGTCGGTAATCTTGCCGGGGCCGATCCGGCCACGTTGCAGATGGACATCACTCGCAGCAAGCCAGTGGATGGCAACGCCTTTCAGGTCGAATTGGCGACTATTGTCGAAAACAGCTTCAACATTCATCAGGATGGCCCACGATTGGTTTTTCGCGAGGAAGAAAACCCTCGTGCCAAGCTGATGGCCTGCGCGCGCAACGACAAGCTGTTCACCGATGGTTCCGATCAGGTACAGCTTGCCAAGCAGGTGCGCTACGTCATCGGAGGCAGCGATGAGGTCGCTAAAACCTTCCGCGTGATTGCCCTGCCAAAATCGTGGCAGAACGACCCGTGGACATCGCTCGACGAAACCGAGCAGCCGGAGCGCTGGGATGACCGGCTACCCATTCTGGTGCTGCCAGAAGAGCCGGAAAAAATTGACCAGACACTGGGCCACTGGCTCAAGGACCACCTGCAAAAGCGCCGCAACACCATTCGCTTCTTGTTGCCCCGTGCCGGTTCCACCAACGCCTTTCAAGACCGCGACCTCCTCATCCTTGCCCGCGCAGAAATGAAGGCCCAGGAATGGAGTGGGCAGAACCCCGAATACAAGAAACTTCATAGAGAATTTGAAGGCACGCTGCGCGACAACCTGAAGAAGCGCTTCGATCGGTTTGCCATCCTGCACCGCTATGACCACCAGAACCCGCAGCAATCCCTGTTCAGTGTCGAGCACCTGAAAAAGCAAGGTGCTCAAATCCCCGAGGGCATCGAAGAAACCCTGACCAACGACCTCTTTGTTCCCGAAGATTTCGAAGACCTCGTTCTTGAAGCCGCCTCGGAGAACGCCCCCCTAGGCAAGCTGCTGCGTGAACTGCAAGAGCCGCGCCCTGCGGGTCAGGATTGCATCCCCTGGCTGGGGGAAACAGCGATGAAGGAACGCCTCCTGCGCTTGTGCGCGCGCGGCAAGATCGCCATCAACCTGCGCAATCTGGAGCACCTTCAAACCCACGCGGGCGAGGACGAGGAAACTGCATGGCGGCGCTTACGCCCCAAGCTCTCCTACACCGGGCGTCAGCTTGATGAAGTGTTTCTGGTGGAGCCCTCGGCCGTGCCCGCGACCGGCGGTACCACGCCACCCGCTCCGCAGCCGCCTGCTGGCGGCAATGGTGGATTGGGCGGCGATATTTTTGGTGGTGGCACCACTCCGGCTCCCGGCGTACAAGAGCCGCAGCCTGGCACGACATCTACACCAGCTTCTACGCCGGGCGGAATTTTCGGCGGCACAAACAGCACCGCCAAACCACGCGTCCCGCTCTCTTACCCGCCAACCTCACCGCTCAACCTGATCGGCAAGCTCGAAGGCTGGGGCATTGGTCCGGCCACCCCTGTGGCAGAAGTCTCGATCAAGGTGTCTGCTGGCCAAAACACGCAGATTACGGGCGCGCAACTCAAGGAACTGCTCAAGAAGCTGCCTGATGGCATGACTTTTGAGTTGAGTCTTGAAAAGGAGGGCAACTGATGGCGTTAGATGCGCAAACATTGCAGCGCCTGACTCAGGACAGCCCGAGAGAAGCGTGGCGCATCATTACCGAACGGGCGCTAGAAATTGCCTCCAAACCGCTTGCCGAAGGCAATGCCCCCAGCGAGGTGGTCAAGCGAGACCGCGAGATTGGCGAACTCGATTTTTTCCTGGCCTCCAGCGGCTGGGATCTGTGGCGGGCCTTTGGTCAAACCGAAATCAGTGGTGTGGAACGTACCTCAGACCGGCTTGCGCGATGGTGGAGCGAACCCGGCTATGGCCATAGCGCCGCGCGCGCCGTACTGATTCTGGATGCCCTCTCGCTGCGCGAGATGCCTTGGCTGCTGCAGGGGGCCGAAGAGCGTGGCTTCACCCTGCACACAATAGCCGCTACTGCATCCGAACTGCCCAGTGAGACCAACCCGTTCGCCCGCGCATTGGGGCTGACCAGCCGTAGCCAGCTACAAGCCAACGGCGGCGGTTTGGCGCACAAGCTGCAACCAGCGCAGACCGAAACGATCGACCTGCCGTGGAAGGACTGCGAGGGCTTGGTGGGCAACGCATCGGGCGCGAAGAACTGGGTGTTCTGGCATCACTGGCCCGACGCCAAGCTGCACGACTACGGCGCGGGCCAAGGTCTGGAGCTGCTGACCAGGGATGTCGCGCAGCAACTCTCCAGTGACGACTTCTGGGCCTTTGTCGAGCGCCTCGCCACGGGGCGGCGCTTAGTCATTACTTCAGATCACGGCTACGCCGCCACCGGTTACTTCCCCGATGCCGATGGTGAGGTGGCCTCGCATCTCAAGCAAGCTTTTTCCAGTGGACGCAGCAAGGCAGGCAATGGCGACGCAGGCCCCTTCGTTCCGCCGGTCGCCTTGCAAATCGACAGCCCACATGGTGCGCATCTGTTGGCCTTGGGCCGCAGGAAATGGCGCAGTCAAGGTGGCTATCCGACGTTAACGCATGGTGGCCTCTCGCTGCTGGAGGTGCTGTCGCCTTGGATTGAGATAAGCAAATGAGCAGGTTTGAGCACATTTTTCGGAGCATGGGCTAATGGCGCAAGCTGATTTATTAGTTGCTCTGGTCAAAACCGCGACCAGCGGGGATCAGCTTGCCTTTCGCAAAGCGGCTGAAGGGCTGATCCAGGAGGAGACGCAGAAAGGGCACCGGCTGCTTGCAGAGCGGCTTGCCAAGGCATTGCAGCCCAGTGCCATTCAGGCCGCCCGCCCGCCGGCTGGCAAGACCGTGGGCAACAGTCCGCACAAAGACCTGTTCTACGAGATCACGCCTGAGCGCAACCTGCAAAG
The DNA here is from genome assembly GCF_001571325.1 of Delftia tsuruhatensis NBRC 16741. Classification (GTDB taxonomy): domain Bacteria; phylum Pseudomonadota; class Gammaproteobacteria; order Burkholderiales; family Burkholderiaceae_C; genus Comamonas; species Comamonas tsuruhatensis. Next base: position 82,322 of record NZ_BCTO01000022.1, on the reverse strand, counting down.
CTTGGTATTGCCAGAAAAGATCAGGGTGCAGATACAAGAATTGGTGGAGGAACAGCATCGGGCAGAGTTGCTGCACGCCCACAATTTGCGCGCCAGAAACAGCGTCCTGCTCGCTGGCCCGCCAGGCAACGGAAAAACCACTTTGGCGGAAGCGCTGGCATTCGAGCTGATGTACCCGCTCATCGTCATTCGCTACGAAACCTTGGTTGGCAGCTATCTGGGTGAAACCTCCAGTCGGTTGAAGAGCGTAATGGAATACGCCAGAACGCAGCGTTGCGTTCTGTTCTTCGACGAATTTGAAACGCTTGGCAAGGAGCGCGGCGATACCCATGAAACGGGAGAAATAAAGCGCGTCGTCAGCACCTTGCTGATGCAACTAGATGAAATGCCTGACTACGTGGTAGTCGTTGCAGCCAGCAACCATCCAGAGCTTTTGGATAAGGCGGTCTGGCGGCGCTTTCAGTTGCGCATTGAATTGGCAACCCCGACCCGTGAGCAACTGGCGCAATACATCGCCTCCATTGGCGAGCGATGCAGTGTGAAATTCGGCTACGAACCTGAAACTTTGGCAAAGCATCTGCTGGGGCTGAATTTTGCAGAGACCGAAGAATTTTGCTTGGGCGTCGTTCGTCGTGCCGTGCTCGACATGAAAACGGATAACGCCCAACAAATTACCAAGCTGAAGCTGGAGCAATGGAAAGGCCGCCTGAAGCCAGCCGCAAAAAAACATCCAAAAGCCGCTGGCGATGTGACTGAAAAGGGGACGAACCGCTGATGGCGACCTCTCTTCCGCTTTTGATGTTTCCGCAAGCAAGAACCATCCCACCGCCCAAAGGACGGCCTATCGTAATCGGCCAACCCCATGTTCCCGGACATGGAAAGCAGGTGGAGCGCTTGGATGCGCAACTGACCACGTTGCAACAAGACTTCGAGCGCTACAAAGCCAGCGTCAGCGGCTCCGTGGCTGGCCTTGAGCCTGAAACGGTCTTGGTGATTGAAATTGCAGGCAGCGTCAATGAGTTTCGGCAGGCCGTCGAAGCCATTGGCCTTGAGTGGATGGGCGAATGGGATATTGATGACATTCCGCCCGATGAGGATTTTTTCGAGCGCAACACCAAAGGGGAGCGCACGAACAAGGCCGTCAAAGGACGCATGTTCGTCTCGCTCGGCAACGAAGCAGGAATGCGGGAGCTTCTCTCGCTGTGGGAGAAGTGGCGGGACAACAAAACGCTGCCAAGCGGAAAAACAAAATGGCGCGATGTCTTCAACCAGACCGTGCAAATCCGCCGTTGGGGAATTGAAGAGGCGCTGCGCGAGACAGGCATGCTGGATCGCTGGCAGGATTTGCTGAACCCCATCACTGCTCAAGCGATCCGCTTTCAGATCGAGCTGTTTTACCGCAGATCAGAAGACAGGCGCAGGCAGAGCGAACGCAACGTCGCCACTCTTCTGCAAGCTGCGGGCGGTAAAACTTTGGGCGGCTTCATCGACATGCCGGAAATTGCCTTTCACGCGGTGAAGGCTGAACTGCCCGCAGAGCGCATCCAGCAGCTTTTGAACGACCTGGAATCCGAGAGCCACGACACTGACATCCAGCTCTTCAAATTTCATGGCGTCATGTATTTCCGCCCCACCGGGCAAAGCCTTGCCGTCACCGAAGATGGTGAAGGTGTCGATACGGAAATAGCCGAAGGGGTCGTTGACCTTCCTCCCATCGCGGCCATTCTCGACGGCGTGCCCAATGTGCAGCATCAAGCACTGAAGGGCCGATTGCTGTTGGACGACCCAGACAATCTTTCCGCGCAGTACCAACCGGGCGACAGAAAGCACGGCACGGCAATGGCGTCTTTGGTGGTGCATGGAGAAATGGCCGACGGCCAAGCCGATCCGTTGCCGCGTCTGGTGTATGTGCTGCCCATCATGCAGCCAGACCCTCACTCCATGAACCGGAGCGAGCATGTCCCCGACGAGGTATTCTTCGAGGATCGCATCGCGCGAGCGGTTCGGCGGATGTTTGAAGGCGAAGGCGCGGCGCCTGCACAAGCTCCCACCATTTGCGTCATCAACCTCTCTATCGGCGACCCTTCACGCCCGTTCATTCACACACCCAGCCCTTGGGCAAGACTGCTGGATTGGCTGTCGTGGAAATACCGCGTGCTTTTCTGCGTCAGCGCCGGGAACTATCCCGAAGCCATAGACATTGCACTGTCTGGAACGGACTACTTGGCCTTGACCGACCCGAAGAAGATCGAGCATGTGCTCAAGTGCATTCAGGCCCAGTTATCCGGACGGCGCATCTTGTCCCCGGCAGAAGCCATCAATGCCATCACTGTCGGTGCGACCCACGCTGACAATGGCGGAAACTACTACCAAGGGCAGCGTACCGACTTGCTGCCCGGCGCGTCGTTGTTCAGCCCTGCCTCACGGCTTGGGCATGGCTTCCGTCGCTCAGTCAAGCCGGAAATCCTGTTCCCCGGTGGTCGGCAGTTATATCGCACGCCAGTGCTGGATAGCCAAACCGTCTATCAACCCGATGGTGGGCTTGCAGCGCCGGGGCAACAAGTCGCCTGGGACAGCAATCAGGCTGGCGCTTTGTCGAAAACCGCCCATACACGCGGCACCAGCAACGCCACCGCCCTTGCCACGCGCAGTGCGGCACGCATTTATGAAGTGCTGGATGCGCTGCGCGGGGATCACGAAGACAGCATTCCGCAGGGGCTGATTTCCGTACTCATCAAGGCGCTACTGGTTCATGGCGCCAAGCAGGATGATGACGCTTGCGAGGCCATCGCTGCCGCGTTGAAAACGCGAGATAACTCGCGTCAATTCAAAGAGGTGATGTCGCGCTATCTTGGCTATGGTGCAGTGCAGATCGAACGCGTGTTGGCGTGTACCGAGCAGCGCGGCACGGTGCTGGGCTGCGGCGAAATCCGTGAGAACGAAGTCCACGAATATCGCCTGCCGCTACCGCCCGGCCTGTCCAGTAGCCAGGAATGGCGTCGGATGGTGGTGACCTTGGCATGGTTCAGCGCAGTCAATCCTAACCACCGGAATTTCCGCGAGGCAAAGCTGGAAATGTCCCCAGCCAATAACTGGGGCACTTTGCCGCTGAAGCTTGCGCGTCAAGACGGGGATCACAATCAGGTACTGCGCGGAACGGTGCAGCATGAGGTGCTCGAAGGCGCAGACCAAATTGCGGTATTTCAGGATGGGGACAGCATCTTGCTGCACATCGCGTGCAAAAAGGACGCAACGGCACGTCTCGACGATGCCATTCCTTATGGCCTAGCTGTCACCCTAGAGGTGGCAGAAGGCATCCAGATTCCAATTTACGAACAACTTCGCACCCGACTTCAGCCACAAGTCGCTGTCAGTGCAGTTGGGGGTACACCTTAAATGGCCACCAAAAAAGAACTACTTCAACAAGCCGTCGCCAAAGCCGTCAGTGCGGGAAAGCCTGTCGCACTGGAAACAGTCGATTTCAACGACCCCAACCGTCCCAAGACCTGCCTAGAGGTGGACTTCCCGATTCTGGCCGTCAATCAGGTGGCGGTGATCGAGGGCAACGCGGGCAAGCCGATTTACCAGATGTCTAAGTGGTGGGCGCGGCGGCGTTCCAGCGTGTTCCGCTCGATGCTGATCGCGGCGGCCACCAAGGCCCCGGAAGATTCCTCGCACGCCGCCAAACTGGTGTGGGACAACTACTACGCCAACCACCAGAAGAAAGGCGCGTTCAAGCACCTGAAGGTGGCGGACATCTTCATGGGCGGCGGCACCACGCTGGTGGAAGGCTCGCGCCTGGGTATGCAGATGGTCGGCAACGACCTGAATCCGGTCGCGTGGTTCGTGGTCAAGCAGGAGCTGGCCAACGTCGATCTGGAACAAGTGAAGAAGCTGCTCGCCGACATCGAGGCCGAGGTCAAGCCGCAGATCATGCCGTACTACTACTGCGACGGCCCGGAGGGGGAGAAAGGCAAGTGGACGCATCTGCCCAGCAACAAGGCGATGCCTGCCGATTTCGACCCGTTGACCATCCCGCAGAGCGAGCGCAAGGACTACCGCTACGAAGGCCCGGAGGCGATCTATACGTTCTGGGCCAAGCATGGCCCTTGCCAGGTGACGGGCTGCGGTCACCGCACGCCGATCATGACCAGCCCGGTGATGGCGGTGAAGACCATCAGCGTGAAGCACTGGGAACACACATGCAGGAAATGCAGCGGCGAATTCCACGTTGAAGAGGAAGCCGCAAGGATGGCGCCGGATGCGCCGCTGGTTGTCGCGCCGGATGAACACCCGTTCTCTGTGCTCGACAAAAAACGCGGCGTGATTTGCCCGCACTGCGGCCATGTGGAGGAGGCTACCATCCGCGTCAAAGATGGTCTGGTCATTGAGGTTACGCGTGGGCAGATCAAACTGGGCAAGGGCAAGAACAAGAAGGTCGAGTTGAGCTTGCTGGTGCATCCGCAATGGCTGGCGGGTTCGCCCAAGCAGGATGCGGAAGGCCAGCCCTACGGCGGCTCGGCGCAGGACGATGTGGCGGCGACCACGCGCTGGGATGTTGCGCGCGCTGCAAAGATTCGCCTGCTGGAGGTGCGCGGCAGGCTGCCGGATGAAGTGACGTGCCCAGAAACTAAGGTCACATTTCCGACAGACCGCGCCAATAAGGCTGGGAATGGAAAATTCACCTGCACAAAGTGTGGCACTACCCAAGACATCATTGCTGCATTGCGGCCAACAGAGAAAACAGCGCCTTTTGGTGCTTACGCTGTGCAGGGCTACGCTCCCCTGCGTGATGAAGCGGGCAAGCCTTACAGCGGTCGTTTCTTCGCAGCCTTCGATGTAGGGCATGCGAAGCAATACGATGCGAGCTTTTCTGAATGGGAAGCGCGCAAGAATGACGATCTAAAGGCCTACTGGCCACAATCCGATATACCACCAAGCCTGCGTGCCATGGTCAAAGATTTGATCGCCAACGGGCACGGATACAAGCAGTGGGCAGACATGTTCAACCCCCGCCAGCTTTTGGTGCATGCACAGCTGTTGAAGGCAATTGTCAATGTTGGGAACTATGACTGGTCGGTGCGCGAGTATGTGTTGGGGGCTTTCCAGCAATATTTGCGTAACCAATGTTTGTTTAGTTTTTGGAATCCACAGCGAGACACACCAGAGCCGATGTTCTCGAACAGCAACTATCATCCGAAATTAACGGTAGTTGAAAACTGCGTATTTCCTGCTTTGGGTCGTGGTAACTGGGCATCCAGCACAGAGGGCATTCTCGAAGGTCGAGAATGGGCTATCCACCCTTGGGAAGTTGTCAGTATCGAAAGTCTGAGTCGTCGTGATCTTGTTCTAGCCGAAAAACTGAGTGGAAAAAGTGAAAAGGTCCAACCGGGCGACCCGGTGTTGGATGTGGCAGTGCATCAGGGCTCTTCCACCGATTTAATCCAGCTTGAAACTGGCAGCCTAGATTTAGTCATCACTGATCCGCCATTCGGCGACCTTTTGCAGTATTCCGAACTGGCTGACTTTTTCTATGTCTGGCTGCGTCTGGCGCTTAAGAGTAAGTACCCGGAGATTTTTAGTGCGGAATACACGCCGAAGTCGTTGGAGGCCGTTGCCAATAGCTTCCGCGAGCCAGAAGACTCCAATGGCTTCTATCAAAGGCTGCTAACGCAGTGCTGGCGCGAGGCGCATCGCCTTTTGAAGCCGAGTGGCATCCTGGCTTTCACCTTCCACCACAGCGAGGACGAACCGTGGGTAGCGGTGCTGGAGTCGTTGTTCGACGCAGGCTACTACCTCGAAGCGACCTACCCAATTCGCTCCGATGAAACCAAGGGCGATAACGCTGAGTTCGGTGCACAAAAAATCGAATACGACATCATCCACGTCTGCCGCAAGCGCACCGAGGAACCCAAGCCGGTGAGCTGGGGCCGGATGCGTCGGGAAGTGATGGCCGATGTGCGCCAGTTGCAGGCCATGCTGGAGAACCACGCCAAGGAAGGTCTGCCCGCCGCCGACATCCAGGTGATCCGGCGCGGCAAGGCGCTGGAATACTTTTCGCGCCACTACGGCAAGGTGTATGTGGATGAAGGCCGCACCATCTCCGTGCGCGATGCGCTGGTGGGTATTAACCAGCTCATTGACGAAGACGCCGACAAGGGCAAGGAAGCGCCGCCGGTCAACGCCGAGCCGATGACGCGCCAATTTCTGCGCACGTTCGGCACAGCCACCGAGATGAAGCGTGACCAGCTGCAGAAGTTTCTGCGCGGCACCATCACCACGCCGGATGACTTTGAGCAACGTGGTTGGTGTAGTGAGGTGAAAAAGGTCTTCACCCGCACCGCGCCGCTGGATTTCGCTCGCGATTGGCAAGGCAAGCACAAGCGCAAGCTCACTTCTGACCTCGATCAGGCATTGGTGCTGATCGGCGCCTGCGTGGATGGCAGCGGCATCAATGCCTCGGACACGCTGACGAACGAAAACTTCAAGCCGCACATCGCACTCAAGCCGCTGCTGGAGTGGTTGCAAAAGAACGGATCGGATCAAACCACCCGCAACGCGGCCTCGCGCGCGGTGTCGATCTTTTCAGCCTGGCAAGCCAGCCAGGCACCCAAGCCACTGCAGGTTTCGTTGTTCGATGACGATGAGGAGTATGCTAAATGAGGCAGGTGCTCGATACGGTATGGCAACGGCGAGGCACCAGTTGGCTGTGGGACGAGGAAGCGCGTAACACCGTGTGTGCAGCGAGCGAGGTTTGGAGCCTGCGGCAGTTTTTGCAGGCGGCAGCCCCCGGTGCGCAGGGCTGGCCGGATGACCTGCCCAGCAACGGCGGGCAGACGTTGGTGGTGGCCGGGCTGGAGGGCAGCCTTGATTTGCTGGCTCCCGATCAGGCCGAAATCTGGCTGGGCGACACGATCAAACGCGCCATCCTGTCATTTCAGGATGCATACGCAGGCGAAGCAGCCTTGATCTTCTGGCTGCCGCAGGGCCAGGGCCGTTTGCGCGTGCAGGCATCCACCGACGCAGTAACCTGGCTGTGCGAAGCGCCGCATCGGGGGCAACTGCTCGACTTTGGGCGCCTTCTGTGGGGTGAGGCCAACGAGTATCCGCAGGAAATCCTTCTGCGCGAGGGCGCGAAGGCGGCCGGCCTGTTTCACCTGCGGATCACTTGAGGCCAGCGCGTGCAAGCAGACGATTTTCAGGATTCGTTCCAGCCCGGCGAGCGCATCACCCACACCGAATTCGGTCCAGGCGTGGTGCTCGAACCCGGGCACGATGGCTATCTGCGCGCGTTCTTCGGCGTGGTGGGCGAGCGCCGCGTACCGACCAGTTCGTTACGCCGCGAGCGCACCCGTACCGAGCGCATTCTGCAATCGGTGGCAGGCGGCTCCGACCGGGCACGCAAGGCATGGCTGTCTTACGAGGCGCACGCACTGCCGGTGATGGAGAGCGCCTCGGCGCTTACCTCGGCACGCATTGATCTGCTGCCACATCAGGTGGTGCTGACGCACCGCATTGCCACTGCCTCACCACGGCGTTACCTGATCGCCGACGAGGTGGGCTTGGGCAAAACCATCGAAGCCGCGCTGATTCTGCGTGAACTGGCCAGCCGGGGCGAATTGACCCGGGCGCTGATGGTGGTGCCCGCAGGCTTGGTGAACAACTGGCACCGCGAATTGAACGAGGTGTTCAATCTCGACTTCGAGGTGTTCGGCTCCGAAGGCGACATCACCGACCGCAAGACCAATGCCTTCGCCAAGCACGACCGGCTGATTGCCAGCATCGACACCTTGAAGCGCCCTGCCCGTATCAAGCGTCTGCTGGATGCGCCACGATGGGACCTGGTGATATTCGACGAAGCGCATCACCTGACCGCACACCGCACGGGCGGCAAGGTGCGCAAGACGGAAAACTACAAGCTGGCCGAAGCGCTGAAGGATCACGCGCGTGATCTGTTGCTCCTGTCTGCTACGCCGCACCAAGGCAATCACTTCCAGTTCTGGATGCTGGCGCAGCTCTTGAACCCCACGCTGTTTGGTAATCCCGAGGACATGCTGGAAAACCGCCATCGTCTGAATACGGTGATGTTTCGCCGCACCAAGGCCGATGCCTGCCAACCCGATGGCTCACCGCTGTTTGCCCGGCGCTGGGTGCATACCGAGTCCTTCTTGATGAATCAGGAGGAGCGGCTGTTTTACGAGAAGCTGCGCGAGTACCTGGAAGATGGTTTCGATCTGGCCCGCCGCCAGGGCAACCAAGGGCGCGCACTGGGCTTCTTGATGGCGATCTTCCAGAAGATCGCGGCATCAAGCTTTGCCGCCGTGCGCCGCACGCTCAAGCGCCGCTTGTTGATGCTGACGCTGCACGAGGCATTTCTGCGCGACAAGGAGCTGGACATCGAAGGCCGCGAACGCCTGACCGAGGAAGCGCGCGAGCTGATTCATGAGGAATTTGGCTTGCCACGCGACAGTGTTGGTCGCAGCGAGGTGGATCGCGTGTTGGCTGACCTCAAGTACCGGCTGGTGAAGAAGCTGGATGAAGAGGCGCTGGAAATGGCCTCCGACCCCTATGGCAGCGAGTATTCGGCAACGCACGCCGAGGAGGCAGCGTGTGCTGTGGTCGATTTGCATCTGCCCGAGGAGCGCCTGCGCATTGGCGACTTGCTGCGCATCTTCCCGCAGCAGCGCGAGACCAAGGCGCAAAAACTGCTCGATGGTTTGGGGCATCTGTGGCGACAGAACGCCAATGAAAAGATCGTGATCTTTGCCACCTACCTCGGCACGGTCGATCTGATTTCCCGCGAGATTGAACAGGCTTATCCCGGCCAGGGTGTGGTGGTGCTGCGTGGCGGCGACCACGGTGCCAAGCTGGCAGCAGAGCGGAAGTTCCGCCTGAAAGACGGGCCGCGTGTGCTGGTGTGTACAGCGGCTGGCCGCGAGGGCTTGAATCTGCAATTCGCCCGCATTCTGTTCAATTTCGACCTGCCGTGGAACCCGATGGACATGGAGCAACGCATCGGGCGCATTCACCGCTATGGACAGAACCACACGGCGCAGGTCTACAACCTCGTGCTGTCAGACACCATCGAGGGGCGCATCTTCCTGCTGCTGGACGAGAAGTTGACTGAAATTGCGCGCACGGTCGGCAAGGTCGATGACCAGGGCAATGTGGCCGAAGACCTTCGGGCGCAGATTCTGGGGCAGCTTTCCGAACGGTTGAACTACGATCGCCTGTACCAAGAGGCGCTGTCATTTTCAGAAGACGACCGCACCAAACATCAGAAGTCGATTGCACTGTGCCGGTGAAAGAAAAAAACTGACTAAATTCAGTACGCGCTAAACCTGCCTGTAGGGGCCAACCGGCGTTGTTGCATAAATCGTTGCTCTTCCAGCGGTAGGCTTGCTGCATGAGTCAGCCCCGCAAACCCCGCTATAGAACCAGCAACTGGAAGCAGTACAACGCATCCCTCAAAGCTCGAGGCTCTTTGACGGTGTGGCTGGACAAGGGTATGTGCTGGTTTGCCACGGCAAGTGGCAAACGCGGACGCAGTCGGAAGTTCTCTGATGCAGCAATCCAATTTTGTTTGACGCTCAAGAACCTGTTTGGCTTGGCGCTGCGGCAGACCACGGGTCTTGCCGAGTCGGTGCTGCATTTGTGTGGGCTTGCTTGGCCGGTACCTGACTTCAGCACGTTGTGCCGGCGCCAGCTCGATTTGAACGTACAAGTGCCGTACACACGCAGCCAAGCGGGACTGCATTTGCTGGTTGATTCAACGGGAATCAAGTTCTTGGGTGAAGGCGAGTGGAAATGCAAAAAGCATGGCCCTGAGCGTCGTCGGCAATGGCGCAAGTTGCACATTGGCATTGATGCCCAGACGCTACAGGTCAGGGCTATCTGCGTGACATCCAACAACGTCAGTGATGCAGCAGTGATACCGGATTTGCTGCAGCAATTGCCCGAAGATGAGGTGCTGGAGAGCCTAACGGGCGACGGCGCTTACGACACGCAACCAGTCCATGAAGAAGTCATCAAGCGAGGAGGTATTCCCATTATTCCTCCTCGCAAGAATGCTCGAATACGCAAAGGCAAAGCCTTTGTGCATCGAAATGCGGCGATCGCTGCATGTCGAAGGCTGGGGCGAAGTATCTGGAAACGTTGGATCGGGTATCACCGGCGCAGCTTGGTGGAAACCAAGATGAACTGCATCAAACGATTGGGTGAGCGGCTGATGTCTCGTCCTTTGAGCGACAAGTCAACGAGCTGCACATTCGAGCAGCCATCTTGAATCGATTTACAGAACTTGGCCGTCCTCAGACGGCAGCCGTGGCATAGCCACGGCTGGGGTTTGGGGGAGCTTGGCCTGAAATCGATTTATGCAACAACGCCCCCACTCGTGAAGTCTCGTCGGTAGAGCTTCGTTGTCTTCTTTGATGTCCATAGAGCGGACAAGATCGATAAATTTGACATGGATCAGATGATCCATAAAATGGACATTAGTCTCATTTTGCGAACAAGATCGAGATCAAACCACCTCACGGAGACAAAGCATGAACAAGGAAATGTCCGAGACGCTCACCCGCGTCGGCCCCAATACACGAATGGGAAATCTGCTGCGCCGCTACTGGGTGCCAGCATTGATGTCCAGCGAGATCGCCGAAGCGGACGGGCCGCAGGTGCGGGTCCAATTGCTGGGCGAGAAGCTGCTGGCCTTTCGCAATACGGATGGCAAAGCTTGCCTGATCAGCGAGTTCTGCTCTCATCGCGGCGTCTCGCTGTACTTTGGTCGTAACGAGGAGAACGGCATTCGCTGCGCCTACCATGGCGTCAAGTTCGATGGCAACGGCCAATGCGTGGATGTACCCTCTTCGCCGCAATCCTGCGCCCGCATGCACATCAAAGGCTATCCCTGCGTGGAGCGCGGCGGTATTGTCTGGGCCTACATGGGACCCGAGGAACACAGACCCGTTCCTCCGGAGCTGGAGTGGTGCACCCTGCCACCGGAGCATGTATTCGTCTCCAAACGCCTGCAATACAGCAACTGGCTGCAAGCCATGGAAGGCGGCATCGACACGGCCCATGTGTCCTATGTGCACCGCTTCGAGGTGGATACGGATCCCATGCACCAGGGTGTCAAGGCGCTGGATTACATCAAGGCCGACGGCAACGTGAAGTTCGAGATCGAGCAGACGCCCTTCGGGCTGAGCCTGTTCGGGCGCCGCAATGGCGAGCCCGATTCCTATTACTGGCGCATCACGCAGTGGCTGTTCCCCTGGTTCACGCTGATCGCTCCTTTCGGTAAGCATGCGCTGGGTGGCCACGTGTGGGTACCTATCGACGACTACAACTGCTGGGCCTGGAGCATCAATTGGCAGCCGGATCAGCCGCTTACTGAAGAAGAACGACGGTCCATGGAGGAGGGCAAAGGCATACACGTGGAGTATGAAGCGCCCGGCAGCTTCATTCCCAAGGCGAATCGCAACAACGACTATGGCATGGATCGAGTGGCGCAGCGCGAAGAGCGCTCCTATAGCGGCATCTTTGGCTTCTCCGCACAGGACTATTCGCTGCAGGAAAGCATGGGTCCCATCCAGGACCATGCCGCGGAGAGGCTGCTACCCACAGACAAGGCAATCGTTATGGCGCGTCGCATGCTCAATGAAGCCGCCCTCGGACTGGAGCAGGGAGAAACCCCTCCCGCCCTTGACGCAAGCGAGCAGCACGTGCGGCCCGCAGGCGTGCTACTGCCCCGCGATCAGGACCCGGTGGCCTGGGCCCGCGAGGAGCTGGCAGACGCGACGAAGAAGCCGGTCTTCAGCCTTTGAACAAGAAACGCCACGACGAGAAATGACGGAGACAAAATCAAATGAAGTTCCCCACGACACTCAAGGCCGTCCTAGTCGCAGGCGCCTACATGGCGACTGCGGCCTGGGGCCAGGCAACAGCGCCCTCCGAATGGCGCCCCACCAAGCCCGTACGCATCGTTGTGCCCATTACGGGCAGTACGAATGATGTACTGGCGCGCCTGATTGCGCCCAAGCTTCAGGATGCGTTGGGGCAACCCTTCGTGGTAGAGAACAAGCCTGGAGCTGGCGGGAACATCGGGGCCTACGAAGTCAGCCGCTCGTTGCCGGACGGCCATACCTTGCTGATCGGCTACAACGGGCCTTTGGCCATCAATGTCACCCTGTTTGACAAGATGCCCTATGACCCGCTCAAGGATTTGGCGCCCATCACGCTGGCGGTGAAATCGCCGCAGTACCTGGTGGTCAATCCTGATGCTGGTTTCAAGGATGTGAAGGACTTCATTGCCAAGGCTAAGGCGAATCCCAGCAAGTACTCTTATGGCTCCGTGGCTATGGGCAGCGCCTCGCACCTCACCATGGAGATGATGAAATCGGCGGCGGGCTTCCAGATGACCCATGTGCCTTACCGTGGCGCAGGGCCTGCCGTGACGGACCTGATTGCCGGCAATATCCAGGGCGGCTTCTTTGTTCCGGGCAATGTTCAGGGCTTCGTCAAGGAAGGGCGCCTGAAGCTGCTGGCCTCCACGGGAACAAAGCGCTTTCCCAGCACACCCACGATTCCTACGCTGACTGAATCCGGCCTCAAGGACTTCGAGGCCACGTCCTGGATCGGACTGCTAGCGCCTGCCGGAACGCCGCCCGTGGTCATCAATACCTACCACCAGGCCATGGTTCGCATCCTCAACTCCCCGGATATACGCAAGCATCTGGACGAGATGGAGTTCGAGACCATCGCCAGCACCCCCAAGCAGTTCAGCGACTGGATAGCCACTGAAACCGTGCGCTGGGGCGAGGTCATCAAAGCAACGAATGCAAAGGCGGATTGAACAATGAGTGAATCCAGAATGGCGGGACGGACCGCCTTGATTACCGGCGCCGGTGCGGGCATAGGCGCCGCCGCCTCCCATCTCTTCTGCCAGGAAGGGGCTGCGGTGCTGATGGTGGACGCGAACGCCGAGGCCCTGGAGCGCACGCGCGAAGCCATTTTGCAGGCCCTGCCTGGAGCCCGGCTGGCATGTGCGACTGCCGATGTGTCAGATGAGGCCGCCGCAGCAGCAGCCGTAGGACAGTGCGTGCAGCAGTGGGGCGGTCTCGATACCCTGGTGAACAACGCCGCCATGCGAAACTACAGTGCCGCAGCCGATGCCACTGCAGCCGAATGGCAGGCCATGGTCGGCGTCAATCTGGTGGGGATGTCCAACTACTGCAGGGCTGCGCTTCCTGCGCTGAGGCAGTCGGGAACAGGCAGCATCGTCAACGTGTCCTCCTGCTATGCGGTCACGGGTCGCAAGGGCATGGCCCTGTATGACGCGACCAAGGCGGCGCAACTGGCCTATACCCGTAGCCTGGCATTCGAGGAGGCCGCTCACGGCGTGCGCGCCAATGCGGTGTGCCCGGGCTCCACGTTGACCGACTTCCACGTCGGCAGGGCACGCAACGCGGGCAAGAGCGTGGAGCAGCTCAGGACGGAGCGCAAGGACACATCGCTCATAGGTCGCTGGGCGTCGCCGGAGGAGATCGCCTGGCCCATCCTCTGGCTGGCTTCCCGCGAGGCGTCTTTCATCACCGGGACCACTCTGATGGTCGATGGTGGCCTGCACATCATGTAACGCCATGGCCTCTACATATCTTCAGGCGCGCGTTCACCAGATGCGCTACGAAGCGGTCGGCACCCTCAGCGTGGAGCTGCGGCCGCTTGCTGCGGTGCAGGAGTTTTCCCAGCCTGTGCAGGCGGGTGCCCATATCGATCTGCACCTGGCCGATGGGTTGGTCCGAAGCTATTCGCTGATCAATCCGGGGGAACGCCATCGCTATGTGGTGGCGGTGTCACTGGACCCGGCCAGCCGTGGCGGTTCACGCTTTGTGCATGAAAAGTTGCGGGTTGGGCAAGCGATTCAGATTGGCGGGCCGCGCAATCATTTCCCTCTGGTCGAAACTGCCCCCCATAGCGTGCTGGTAGCCGGAGGGATCGGCATCACGCCTGTTCTGGCCATGCTCCGGAGGCTGGATGTCCTGGGCAGGACGGCGCACCTTATCTATTGCGCATCCAGCCGCGCGAGCGCCGCCTTTGTGCCGGAGATCGAGGCCATCGCTGCCCGGGCCGGCGGCAGGGTGACGGTCGACTGGCACTTCAAGGATGAAAAGGGTGTGCGTGCCGATCTGTACAGCCTTCTCCAAGGACACGCCGAAGGCGCACACTTCTATGCTTGCGGGCCTCTGGCTTTTCTGGCGTCTTATGAAGACAGCTGTCAGAAGCTCGGGCTGGAGCATGTGCACTTGGAGCGTTTTGCTGCCGCACCGCTGGCAGCCCCCCGGACACCGGAAGTCGGCTATGCCGTCGAGTTGCGCAGGACCGGCAAGACCGTGCAGGTGGCTGCGGGGACTTCCTTGCTGGATACCTTGATCAACGCGGGCATGAACCCCGAGTACAGCTGCCGTGAGGGTGTGTGCGGGGCCTGCGAGGTCCGGGTCATTTCTGGCGATGTGGATCACCGCGACCAGATACTGAGCGAGCAGGAGCGGGCGGCGAACAAAAGCATGATGATCTGCGTCTCTGGTTGCCGTTCAGGCAACCTGGTCCTGGATTGCTGAGCGGCATCGGAACAGTGTGCGGATGACAGGTAAGGGCAGTAGCGCCTAGGGAATGCCGCCAGCCGCATGCTCTTCCCATGTGGCGAGCGCTTGTGCACAGCGCAACTGCCCATGTTCGCTATCCATTAGATGGACAATTGCAGGTAGAGTATCGGCATGAATCAGAAAACCGTTGACATGTCCGAATCCGATAAATCCGAAGGCGGGGTGCGCGCAGTCCAGCGGGCTCTTGACGTGCTTCTGGCTTTCAGGCCCGGAGATGATGGGTTGCTGGTGGCCGAACTGCTCAAGCGGGTCGACCTGAGCCGGCCGACCCTCTACCGCTTGCTCGATACGCTCAATACCAAGGGGTTTCTCGTTTCCGAGGGCGAACCCCAGCGTTTCCGGCTCGGCCCGGCAGTCCCTCAGATGGCTCATGCCTGGTCCGCAGGCATGAGCTACGAAACCGTTGCCCAACCCATGATGCGCCGCCTGTGGGAGAAAACCCGCGAGACCATTTCCCTGCACGTACATGAGGGTGCTTTCAGGATATGTGTTGCCGAACTTCCCAGCACGCAGCCTCTGAGCTTCAAGCGGGGCGTAGGTTATCGCGAGAAGCTCGTGCGGGGCGCCAGTGGTCGCTCGATCCTGGCATGGCTGAACGTGAGCAAGCAAGACCTTAGCGCTTATGGCGCGGAAAACGCCGCCGAAGCTAAGCGGTGCACCGAACAGCTCAAGCAGATTCGCCTCGAAGGCTACGCCACCAGTCGCGATGAGCTGATTGAGGGCGCTGTCGCTATTGCTGCGCCGTTCTTCGACAGCAGCGGCCGCGTGGTGGGATCGCTAGGGCTATTCGGTCCCAGCGCAAGACTCGACGAAGAGGTTGTGCAGGGCTATGCCGCGCTGTTAAGGGAAGAGGCTGCACAGCTTTCGGCGGCATTGGGATTCAAGAATTGTCAGGTCCCGGATGATTGCGCACGTTCTTGACGAATAAATCAGGTGCTTTCATCTTCCATTTTTTGAGTGCTTGAACTGGGGCTTCGTGCCCCAGTGCCTTTTGCGGTAAGTGGTGGTTATACAGCCAGACAAACCTGTGCAGCGTCTTCTCCAAATCCTCTGCGCTGTTGAAGTGGTGCGAGCGCAGTACTTGATTCAGGCGGCCATTGAAGCGCTCGACCATGCCGTTGGTTTTTGGCGTCCTGGGCTTGGTGAGCCGATGTTCTATCCCCAGTGCTTGGCATAGCTGGTCGAATTCGTGCTCGCCTGTGGGCTGGCGAGTGCGACTGCCAAACAAGCGGTCTGTGAACTCTTTGCCGTGGTCGGTGAGGATGGTGTGAATCCTAAATGCTGCAGCTTTGCGGACGGCGGCCAAGAAGGCTTTGGCGGACGCTGCCGTCTTGTGTTGCTTGATATCAATGAACACCCAGCGTGTGGCCCGATCAATGGCAACAAAGACATAGCGGCGCTTGTCCTCATCTTGCATCTGGGGCAGGTACTTCACATCTACATGCACATAGCCAGGCTCATACGCCTTGAAGGGTTTGTGCTCGCTCTCAGGCTTGGGCTTGCCGGGTCCGATCAGGAACAACTGCACGCCCCGCGCATGCGCCCGACATCGGAAGGACGGCGCAAACCCGAGCCTCAGCCGCTGCGCTAGGCAAAGACATGGTGGCGCATTACATCCCTTGCGGATACAACTTTTTTTCCAACTCATTGCGAGCGCGCTTCAGCGGCATCAAAAAAGTCTCTTTGAACTCGCTCATGCTGAGTCTCTCTGCTCTAACTGCAATGCTCATGGCAGCAATTGTGTTGCCTTGAGGGTCGCGCACTGGCGCCGCCATGGAGCGCACACCCAGCTCCAACTCTCCATCGCTGCATGACCATCCGGATTGCCGGCAAGTATCAAGCAGACCCAGCAACTCCTCCAAGTCAGTCACTGTCTGATGGGTCAGAGCCATCCGCTCAATCATCTCCAGCCTTGCACGCGCCTCCTGCTGGGGGAGTCCTGACAACAGCACCCGACCAATCGCAGAACAGTACACCGGCAACCTGGATCCTATTCCTAGGCCCGTGCTCAAGCTGCGCCGTGCGGTCGAACGGCCAATGATGATGGCATCGTCTTCCAACAAAGTACCAAGCGAAGCGGACTCTCTGGTGCGCTCCGACAGTGCGTCCAGTAGCGGCTGGGCCAACGCAGGCATGGGGCGCGATGACAGAAATGAATAGGCGATCAGCAGCGACTTGGGCTGCATCCAGAACAGCTTCCCGTCACTCTCTAGATAGCCAAGCTGTACCAGCGTGCTGAGTGAACGTCTGGCCGATGCTGGTGTGGACTGCGTGAGCCTGGCCACTTCCGACAGCGTGAGCCGGGTATGCCGACGGTCAAAGCAAGTCAGTACCCCCAATCCCTTGCGCAGCGATTCCACAAAGTTCTTGTC
Source organism: Delftia tsuruhatensis NBRC 16741 (assembly GCF_001571325.1). Lineage (GTDB taxonomy): Bacteria > Pseudomonadota > Gammaproteobacteria > Burkholderiales > Burkholderiaceae_C > Comamonas > Comamonas tsuruhatensis. Next base: position 65,290 of record NZ_BCTO01000022.1, on the reverse strand, counting down.
CTGCATAGCGATCAAATCAAGGTGTTTTCAACATTTTTGCGCATAGCGCAAAAACAGGTTTAACACTAAGTACGACATCCCCATACTGCAGTTCCCCACACAAGAAGGAGACAAGATGCGCAACGCATCCATTCGCAGACGCGAAGCATTGATCGGCATTGCCGCTGCGGTCGCCGCAACAGGTAGCCTGGCTCAGTCAAATCAACCTCTCAAGATCGTCGTGCCTTTCTCAGCGGGAGGTACCGCCGATGTACTGCCGCGCCTAGTAGCCGAAAAAATCCGCGCGGACTACGCAGGTGGCGTGATCATTGAAAATAAGCCCGGGGCTGGTGGAAACATCGGTGCCGATCTAGTGTTCCGGGCACCGCCGGACGGAATGACTGTGCTGGCCTCCCCTCCGGGGCCCATCGCCATCAACCACAACCTCTATCAGAAGCTCAGCTTTGACCCGACTAGCTGGGTACCGGTGACGATTTTGGCCACAGTGCCCAACGCCCTGGTCATCAACCCGAAGCTGCCTGTTAAGTCACTTGGCGAGTTCATTGTATACGCCAAAGCCAATCCCAAAAAAGTGACTGTGGCGACGCAAGGCGACGGCTCCACATCTCACCTGACTGCTGCCATGTTTATGCAGCTGACTGGCACTGAACTGACTGTCATCCCTTACAAGGGAACAGCCCCGGCACTGATTGACCTGATCGGTGGCAATGTGGATGTGTTTTTCGACAACATCAGCTCGTCGGCCACCTACCACCAGGCCGGCAAGGTGCGCATTCTGGCCGTTGCCGACGAGCAGCGCTCTCAAATATTGCCCCAGGTCCCCACCTTCGCCGAGCAGCAATGGCCCGCCATGCAAGCCTTGACTTTCTTTTCTGTTGTGGCTCCCCCAGGCACGAGTGCAGAAATCGCACAGAGGCTTCAGAAGCAGATGGCCCAGGCTCTGTCATCAAATGACATCCGCAAGCACTTTCTGGAACAGGGTGCCGTGCCCTGCGGTTGGGATCCCACCAAGACTGCTCAGTTCATCCGCCAGGAAACCGAGAAGTGGAAGAAGGTGCTGAAGGCCGCCAACGTCAAGCTCTAACCCTTAGGAATCAACATGCAAGAATCCATCATCCAGTGGCATGGGGCCACTAATACGCGCGTGCCTTTCGGTATCTATACCGACACAGCCAATGCTGATCAGGAACAGCAGCGCATCTATCGCGGCGAGGTCTGGAACTACCTGTGCCTGGAATCTGAAATCCCCGAGGCGGGTGATTTCCGCACGACCTTTGTTGGTGAAACACCGATAGTTGTCGTGCGGGATGCCGACCAGGAAATCTATGCCTTCGAGAACCGCTGCGCGCATCGCGGCGCGCTCATCGCGCTGGAAAAATCGGGCCGTGCGGATAGTTTCCAGTGCGTCTATCACGCCTGGAGCTACAACCGACAGGGAGATCTGACCGGCGTTGCCTTCGAGAAAGGCGTCAAGGGCCAGGGTGGCATGCCGGCCTCGTTCTGCAAAGAAGAGCATGGCCCGCGCAAGCTCCGTGTAGCTGTCTTTTGCGGTTTGGTCTTTGGCAGTTTTTCCGAGGATGTACCCAGCATTGAGGATTACCTTGGCCCTGAGATTTGCGAGCGCATAGAGCGCGTGCTGCACAAGCCCGTAGAAGTCATCGGTCGCTTCACGCAAAAGCTGCCTAACAACTGGAAGCTCTACTTCGAGAACGTGAAGGACAGCTATCACGCCAGCCTCCTGCATATGTTCTTCACCACCTTCGAGCTGAATCGCCTCTCACAAAAAGGCGGCGTCATCGTCGACGAGTCGGGTGGCCACCATGTGAGCTATTCCATGATCGATCGTAGCGCCAAAGACGACTCGTACAAGGACCAGGCCATCCGCTCCGACAACGAGCGTTACCGGCTCAAAGATCCCAGCCTTCTAGAGGGCTTCGAGGAGTTCGAGGACGGCGTGACTCTGCAGATCCTTTCTGTGTTCCCTGGCTTTGTGCTGCAGCAGATTCAGAACAGCATCGCCGTGCGTCAGTTGTTGCCCAAGAGCATCTCCAGCTCGGAACTCAACTGGACCTATCTCGGCTATGCAGATGACAGTCCCGAGCAGCGCAAGGTCAGACTCAAACAGGCCAACCTCATCGGCCCGGCCGGATTCATTTCCATGGAAGACGGAGCTGTCGGTGGATTCGTTCAGCGCGGCATCGCAGGTGCGGCCGACCTTGACGCGGTCATCGAGATGGGCGGAGACCACGAAGGCTCTAGCGAGGGCCGCGCCACGGAGACCTCGGTACGCGGCTTTTGGAAAGCCTACCGCAAGCACATGGGACAGGAGATGCAAGCATGATCAATGAAATTCAAATCGCGGCCTTCAATGCCGCTTACGCGAAGACCATAGACAGTGACGCCATGGAGCAATGGCCAACCTTCTTCACGAAGGATTGCCACTATCGCGTCACCAATGTCGACAATCATGCTGAAGGGCTTGCTGCCGGCATTGTCTGGGCGGATTCACAGGACATGCTCACCGACCGAATTTCTGCGCTGCGCGAAGCCAATATCTACGAGCGCCATCGCTATCGCCATATTCTGGGTCTGCCTTCGATCCAGTCAGGCGATGCAACACAGGCCAGTGCTTCCACGCCGTTCATGGTGCTGCGCATCATGCATACAGGGGAAACAGAGGTCTTTGCCAGCGGTGAGTACCTCGACAAATTCACCACGATCGATGGCAAGTTACGCCTGCAAGAACGCATCGCGGTTTGCGACAGCACGGTGACGGACACACTGATGGCATTGCCGCTATGACAATAGTGCACCGTAGATTGGCTTTGGCCATCGGCGATCCCCACGGTATTGGCCCTGAAATTGCACTGAAAGCTCTTCAGCAGTTGTCTGCCGCCGAAAGATCCCTGATCAAGGTCTATGGACCGTGGAGCGCTCTTGAACAAGCAGCGCAGATCTGCCAAATGGAGCCCCTTCTTCAAGACCTCATTCATGAGGAAGCCGGCTCGCTGGCACAACCAGTGCAATGGGGAGAGATCACCCCGCAGGCAGGCCTATCCACGGTGCAATCTGCAACAGCAGCCATCCGGGCGTGCGAAAACGGCGAAGTCGACGCCGTCATCGCCTGCCCCCACCATGAAACGGCCATTCACCGCGCGGACATAGCGTTCAGCGGCTACCCATCTTTGCTCGCCAATGTTCTTGACATGAACGAAGACCAGGTATTCCTGATGCTGGTAGGGGCTGGCCTGCGCATAGTGCATGTCACTTTGCATGAAAGCGTGCGCAGCGCATTGGAGCGGCTCTCTCCTCAGTTGGTGGTCAACGCGGCGCAGGCTGCCGTGCAGACATGCACCTTACTCGGGGTACCTAAACCAAAAGTCGCTGTATTCGGGATCAACCCTCATGCATCTGAAGGACAGTTGTTCGGCCTGGAGGACTCCCAGATCACCGTTCCCGCTGTCGAGACACTGCGCAAGCGCGGCCTAGCAGTAGACGGCCCCATGGGAGCTGACATGGTTCTGGCACAGCGCAAGCACGACCTGTATGTAGCCATGCTGCACGATCAGGGCCATATCCCCATCAAGCTGCTGGCACCTAACGGAGCCAGCGCACTCTCCATCGGTGGCAGGGTGGTGCTTTCCAGTGTGGGCCATGGCAGCGCCATGGACATTGCAGGCCGTGGCGTGGCTGACTCCACGGCCCTCCTGCGCACGATCGCCCTGCTCGGAGCCCAACAGGTCTGAGGCCCTTCCATGAATCACCAAATCCATATCCACGACTCTGATATCGCGTTCCCCTGCGCGCCCGGGCAATCCGTGCTGGATGCCGCCCTGCAGGCTGGCATCGAACTACCTTATTCCTGCCGCAAAGGTAGCTGTGGCAATTGTGCGAGCACCCTGCTCGATGGAAATATTACTTCCTTCAATGGCATGGCCGTGCGCAGCGAACTCTGCACCTCGGAGCAGGTATTGCTGTGCAGCTGCACCGCCGCCAGCGATATCCGTATTCAGCCGAGCTCCTTTCGCCGCCTCGACCCGGAAGCCCGCAAACGTTTTACGGCCAAGGTGTACAGCAATACACTGGCGGCACCCGATGTCTCGCTGCTGCGCCTGCGCCTGCCTGCGGGCAAGCGCGCCAAATTTGAAGCCGGCCAATACCTGCTGATTCACCTCGACGACGGGGAAAGCCGCAGCTACTCTATGGCCAATCCACCCCATGAGAGTGATGGTGTCACATTGCATATCCGGCATGTACCGGGTGGCCGCTTCAGCACTATCGTCCAGCAGTTGAAGTCTGGTGACACATTAGATATTGAACTGCCATTCGGCAGCATCGCACTGAAGCCTGACGACACCAGGCCCCTGATTTGCGTTGCAGGTGGCACGGGATTTGCGCCCATTAAATCCGTTCTTGATGACTTAGCCAAACGCAAGGTTCAGCGCGACATAACGCTGATCTGGGGGGCTCGCAACCCCTCGGGCCTGTATCTTCCTAGCGCCATCGACAAGTGGCGCAAAGTCTGGCCACAGTTTCGCTACATTGCAGCCATCACCGACCTAGGCGATATGCCTGCGGATGCTCACGCAGGTCGGGTGGATGACGCGCTACGCACACACTTTGGCAACCTGCACGATCATGTGGTGCACTGCTGTGGCTCACCCTCCCTGGTTCAATCAGTGCGCACAGCAGCTTCCGATATGGGCCTGTTAGCACAGGACTTCCACGCGGATGTTTTTGCGACGAGCCCGACTGGTAGCCACTAGAAGTAGCTATTCATGCGATATCAACACGGCGGGATATGACGGAGGCTGAGCTTGCGAGTGACTTGATGGGGAATGTTTGATAAACACTGAAAGGGGCTTTATGCCTAATGCCGGCTTTGTTGCATAAATCGGCCATAGGCCAAGGCATCCCCAATCCCAAAAAGATTTACGCAGCAGCGACCGTCTGGGGCGTGCCCAGATCGGTAAATTGATTGAGGATTGAAGCTCGGATGTGCAGCTCGGTCACCTGGCGCTCAAACGTCCTGGCCATGACCTTCTCGCCCAGGCGCTTGAAGCAATTCATCTTGGTCTCCACCAGTGACCTTCGGTGGTAGCCGCTCCAGCGTTTCCAGATAGCCCGCCCCAACTGCCTACACGCCTTGACCGCTTCATTGCGGTGAGCAAATGCCAGCCCTTTGCGCAGCTTCGCTCCTTTGCGCGGCGGGATGATTGGAATGGCTCCCCGCAGGTAGCACGCCTTATGTACATCCTGCGTGTCGTACGCCCCATCACCGGTAAAGCTAGCTATCTCTTCATTGCTTGGAATTTGACCTAGCAGGTCTGCTGCCATGGGCGAGTCGCCCACTTCATTGGTTGTTACTGCGATGGCCCGAATCTGCAGTGTCTGGGCATCAATACCCAGATGCACCTTGCGCCACTGGCGGCGCCGCTGTGCGCCGTGCTTTTTGGTTTTCCACTCACCTTCGCCCAAGAACTTGATGCCCGTGGAGTCGGCCAGCATGTGCAAGCCTTTGTCACTTGCACGGTAGCGCACCTGCACATCCAAGCTCTTTTGCCTGCGACACACCGTGCTGTAGTCGGGCACTGGCCAATCCAGGCCTGCCATACCCAATAGCGACTCAACCAGGCCCAGTGTCTGGCGCAAGGGCTGGCCAAACAAGCACTTGATGGTCAGGCAAAACTGGATGGCCGCATCTGAGAACTTCTGGCAACGACCACGCTTGCCCGTGGGCCGAGCTAGCCACTGCATATCCCTATCGAGCCAAATGGTCAGCTCACCTCGCGCCTTCAACGCTGCGTTGTAAGCCTTCCAGTTCGTTGTGCGGTACTTAACCCGACCCCAGCTCGTCTCTCTCATCTCCCGAGCCTACCTCAGCTGCGACCGGCATTTGTGCAACAACGCCACGCGAAGGTGCCGGATTTCACTTTGGCCGAGTTCAAACTGCCCACCGAATTGCCTCTTGTGATGCCTTCTGATCTGGTGCGCAGACGGCCTGATATTCAGGCGGCAGAAGCATTGCTTCACGCGGCGAATGCCGAATATGGGGTGGCGATCGCCAAGCTGTATCCACAAATCAACCTCAGTGCAAACCTTGGCTCACAAGCACTCACAACCGGGGCTCTTTTTGGCGGCAACTCTGCTGTTTGGAGTGTGCTGGGGCAGTTGACCCAGCCACTATTCAATCCGGGACTACCCGCAGAAAAACGGGCATCGCTGGCGGCATTGGATGCCGCAGCGGAAAATTATCAGGGCGTTGTGCTCGACGCTCTGCGCAACGTGGCGGACACATTGAGCGCACTGGAGCACGATGCACAGGCATTGAGTTCACTCGCGTTTGCAGACTCAACTGCACAGTCTTCCCTTGAATCCACGGGGCGTCAGTATGCGCTTGGCGCAGCCAGCTACACGCAATTGCTGATTGCAAGGCAGCAGGCTCAACAAAATAGCATTGCCTTGGTCGCAGCGCAGGCGCAACGACTTGCCGATAGTGCCGCTCTATTTCAGGCGATGGGTGGTGGTTATGATGGAATGAAGGTCAAGCCTTACTGAGCAACTTCGTTCCGTCGGAACGCAACTGACCGGAGGGTGAAATATGCCGATACAAGGTCTGCCGGGTAATCCCGAGTTCCTGGCACAAATCGCTGACCTTGGTTTCCGGCTGCCCCATCGCTGCCATCGCCAGGCGCAGCTTGGCTGCGGTCATCTTGAACGGCCGCCCGCCCTTCCTGCCGCGCGCCCGCGCCGACGCCAGCCCCGCGATGGTCCGTTCGGCGATCAGTTCACGCTCGAACTCGGCCAGTGCTGCGAAGATGCCGAAGACCAGCTTGCCGGCGGCGGTTGTGGTGTCGATTGCCGCACCATGGCCGGTCAGCACCTTGAGGCCAATGCCACGCCCGGTCAGATCATGCACGGTGTTGATCAGGTGACGAAGGTCGCGCCCGAGCCGGTCGAGTTTCCACACGACCAGCGTATCCCCTGGTCGCAGCGCCTTTAAGCAGCTCGCCAAACCGGGCCGATCCTCGCGTTTGCCAGATGCCTGGTCTTCGTAGAGTTGCGCCGGATCGACGCCGGCGGCGACCAGCGCATCGCGTTGTAAGTCGGTAGCCTGGGAGCCGTCTGCCTTCGATACCCGCATGTAGCCAATCAGCATGCCGCACCTGTCACATATACGTTCGATTATGTGACAGTGTGCGCCGGAAAGCGCTGGCCGTCAAAATTTGTCACTTAACCCGTCATTCTGTCTAAGACATGCAAAGGGTCCATCAGGCTCATAATGTGACAGAAATTCCGGGGGGATGCCTTCCTCCGCGAAGGTGGCGCGCAACTGTTCCAGGGAAGCTGGGTCGCGCCGACCATAGGAAGCCAACGCGAACAGCGAGCGTGCCGTCTCGGGGTTGTGCCGCGCTTCAATGATGGCCTCGTCGATGGCCTGGACTGCACGCTGCCAGTGATTGATGGGTTCGGGCTTCGGCGCTTTCGTCGGCAGGCCACTGGTGAACCCGGTTTGCGGCTCGGACCAGAATAGCTTTGCCTGCTCGCCTGGCGGGCTTATGTCCCTCGCCTCAATCAAGCTGATTGCCGTTGCCGCCGCCTCCAGCATCTGCAACCGTACTGCCGGGTTCAGGGTTTCATACGGTCGCCACAGACTTTGCCCAGCACGCAGCGGATGCCCGCAGCCTTCCCAGACTTGGCGGAGATACCCTGCGCAGGTTCCGCACGCGGAAAGCGGGGTGTTCAGCTCATCGAGCAGCGTGCGTAGCAGCCGAAACCACAATCCGGCGTGGATGCTTCGGCGCGGCAGCTCCACGTGACCGGTTGTCAGTGCCTGCCAGGTACGCTGGTCCATCGCCGCAATCGCGTCGCTGGCGGTGCGCGGTTCGGCGTCGGCGTTCTCCCAGCCGATAAACCGCCCTGGCACGCCCCAATAGGATTCCAGCCAGCAGCCATGCAGCGGGCAACTCAGCATCAGGGGCAGCTTCCACGCGAGCAGTACGGCTTGGTTCTCCGGATCGTTCAGGCAGAGCGGACAGGCGCGGTTTATCGGCTGGCTGGGCAGCCAGGCACGCCAGCTCGTGATGGATCGCGTCTTACGGCGGAATCTCGGCAGCAGTACCGAGAGCTGGAACGCATAGGTTTCCAATGCGGCTGGAATCTGATCATCAAGGCCGTCCAGTAGCCAAGGCACCCAGCCAGCGAAACTCATGCAGCGCAGCCGATCCAGCTCGATACCGCTCCGCTGGGAGAGCATCGCCAGCAGCGCCAGTGGTGGCGCGGTGTCCAGGTCATCAACCTGGCCGTGACCAAGATCGTGCTCCAGCAGCTCGGACACTTCCATGTGATAGCAAAGGGCCACGCGGTTGAGCCATGAGGACAGCGCCTCGCCTTCTTTCGGGGCGGGATGCAGCGGCCAGCGCGGCGCAGGCTTCACATCAGTTCCCGCTCGAACTGTCGTCGCCGCTCGCTGGGGCCGGTGTAATCGGCCATGCTGAGCGTGCGGTGGTTGATCGCTTCCTCGCCGCTCTCCACGGCGACGATGGCCGCCGCCATCAGCAAGTGCGCCAGTTCGCCGATAGTGCCCTCGCTGCGTGTGAGCAGGTAGCGAGCCATGTCCAGCGTGGCAATCGACGAGGGTCGCCGCAATGGAAGCGAAGCGGCGAAGCTGGCCAGCAGTGAGAAGCAATCGTCGTTGGCCTCCCACACCGGCAGCATCATCGGCTCGAACCGATTTTCCAACTGGTCATCCGAGCGGATCGCCAAGTAGGCGTCGCGCGTGCCGACCCCAACCAGCGGGATGCGCAGCTCGTTGCCGAGAAAGCGCAGCAGGTTGAGGAATTCCCGGCGGTTGACGCTGTTGCCGGCCAGGACGTTGTGCAGCTCGTCGATCACCAGCATGCGCACACCGACCTTTCGCAGCAGTGCCAGCGCCAGTTGCTCCATTTCCGGCAGCCGTGGGCGCGGTCGCAATGGTGCACCCATCGCCGCGAGCAGCGCGACGTAGAAGCGGATCACCGACGGCTCGGACGGCATCTGCACGACCAATACCGGGATGTGCTCCTGGTCGGCGTCGGAGCTGGCCGGGTGGGCGCGGCGGAACTTCTCGACGATCATCGACTTGCCGTTGTTGGTTGGACCGACCAGCAGCAAGTTGGGCATGCGTTGCTTGTTCGGCCACGTATACAGGGCTTCCAGCCGGTTCAACGCCTCGACTGCTCGCGGATAGCCGATCCAGCGGTCGGCGCGCAGGCGATGGATGCGCTCGTCCGCCGGGAGACGGGCCAGGCCCTGGGCCGCCGGCAGCAGGTGGGACAGGTCGATGATGGGATATTCGTCCACGGCTACCACTCCTCAATCTGGTCGAACGGTTTGGCAGGTGGCTGGTTGTCCGCCTGCGCGTCTGCCATGTCCGTGTCCGCTGGTGGCGTGGCTTTGATAGGTTGTTCCGTTGACTTGAGATGCTGGCGTCGATCCGCGTCGCGCCGCGCCTTGCGCGTGGCTTTCTGCGCAGTGGTCACGATTTCGCGCATCTGCCCTATCATGCGGAACAGCGCCGACTCATCCACCTGTTCGCGCCCTTGTTGCCGCAATTTCGCCAGTGCCTGCCGTTGCTCCCAGAGGGTGACAGCCGGGTGCGACAAGGTACGGTAGGGGATTTCCAGATAGTGCGGCCCCTCCGGCTCCAGCACCCAAATGCGGCTAATGTCGCGTGGGTCGCGCCGGATCAGGAACGCAGGCAGGCGGTCGCGCCGAGCTATCCACGGCTTGAGCGCATCGGCGTAGTAGTGGATGTGGTCGATGACGAAGCCAGTGCGGGTCAGGGTGCGGCGGAGGACGGGCAGGAAATCGACCAGAAAGGCAGTGGCGCGGGTGACGACGGTCGGCACGCCGACGCGCGCCACGGCCTCGGCCCAGCGCGCCGCCGGTGGCTGAAGCAGACCGTTGTGCACCGAGCCGTGGTAGGTGCCGACCGCCAATGTGAGCCAGCGCTCCAGCTCGCGCAGCGTCAGGGCGGCCTTATTTTCGGAATCGTAGTCGCCGCGCTGGTCCGGGTTGGAGAAGGTTGTTCCCGGTAGATCGTCGTGGATCATCTGCATCGCCGTGCCGATGATTCGCTCCACGATGCCACCATAGTGCGGCTGCCCGAGCGGCCGATAGTCCAACCGGATGCCATGCTGCTCGCAGCCCCGGCGCAGGGCCTCGCTCTTGAACTCGGCCGCGTTGTCCAGGTAGAGCAGCATGGGCTTGCCGCTCATTGGCCAGTTCATTTCCACGGCCAAGCCCTCCAGCCAAGGGCGCTTGTCGCAGGCGACATGCGCGAGGCACAGGCCGACAGAAACAGCGGAAGGCGCTTCCAACGTGACCACCATGCCGACCACGCAGCGGGTGAACACGTCGATGGCAATGGTGAGGTACGGACGGCCAATCGGTTGCCGGTCGCGCTCGTCCACCACGATCAGGTCGATGACCGTGTGGTCGATCTGCACCTGTTCCAGTGGCGCGGCAACGGCGGGAGGCTCACCGCCGACACCTTGCAGGTTGCGGGCCGCATCCTTGCCTTCTCGGCGGCGAACGGCCTCACGCGGATCGAGGCCGGCGATTCGCAACGCCACGGTGTTGCGCGCCGGCACCCGCAGCTTTTGCGCTTTGCAAGCCTGCGCGACCTCACGGTAGAACGCCGCTAGGCTGCGCTTCTGCTTGGTCAGGAAGCGCTTTTGCAGCAGCTCGCGGATGATGCGTTCGACCGACTCCGGCAAGCGGCCTTTACCTTTGCCACCGCTCGACTGCCCAAGAGCCAAGTCAGTGACCAGTCCCGAACCTTGCCGGGCACGGCGGATCAGGACGTAGACCTGCCGCCGGGACAAACCCAGTGCCTGGGCTGCCGCGTCGGCCGCTTCATGCCCGACCGTCTCCGACTGCGCCAGCGGCCCAATGATCTCCGCACGACGACGCGCTCGCTCCCATGCCTGTTCTGGCAGGGTGGCTACGCCGTGCTCGGCAATCGGTACGGTATCGGTCGCCATGCTCACCTCGCTTTGGTGCACACGAGTATTAAGCATAGACGAGATTGGTGCAGCCGACTGCTGATATCGGTCTGTCAGGAGTGGGCTGCACAACAGCCGTTATGCCCATTCAATTGGTGCAGTCGTGTTCTGAAAATGACAGGCGCTGTCTGACCCTGAACTGAAACGCACCCAGGTGGAGCTGGAAGCGGCGCTGTCCAATTCCCGCGAGGCAAGGCAGGTGGTGTTCGACCTGTTTCAAGACCTCGACGGTTTCAGCCTCGATGACTACCAGCCCTTCTCGGATGTGTCCTCCAGCCTGGATCGGCTGGTGCGCTTTCTGTCGGCAGCAGTGGCAGACCACCAGCAGAAGCTGCTGAAGGTGGACGAAGAAACCTACGATCTTGTAACAACAGATGGCACGCGCCGTGCACGTTTCACACTGAACCGAGATACCGCCACCAGCAGGGACGATCTGGAGCTGATGGGCTTGGATCACCCCTTGGTACAGGAAGAACTGGGCCGCTGGCGCAGCGTGACGCCCGAAGACATCGGCATTGCGGTGGCTGGGGATGTTGACGAGCCGGTACTGCTGTCCTTGTGGATGGTGGAGGCGTCTGCCGACAACGGTGAGCGCTGTGTGGTGGTGCAGCCCATCGCAGTCAAGCAGGACGGGACACGGGTGCCGACTATTGAGCGGCAATGCGAACGGTATCTGCAAGCGCCGGCGATCTCGCCGAGTTTTACACCGGAGCAGCGCCTGGCACTGTTTGCCCACACCGTGGAGCCGACACTACAACGGGAGCTTAAGCACAAGGGAGCGGCAACTGGGGGCGGTAGCTACTCAGCAGAGCTGATTGGATATGTTGAAATCATTGTTCAGGCAAATTGATGCTGGAAGCCGAGGGCATCAGAAATCAGCGATGCATGGCTGCGACTCGGCAGGAAGTACAAGGGTACTGGTGACTTGGAAATAGTCATACGAGAAGTGATTGGCTTGGCGTTCTGAATGACCTCTATAAGGAGGTGACCGGTAATTAAGCCTGCTACCAAGCGCGGCAGCAATCGCTGCAGACCAGCCGCACACTTCAAAAATCAGAAAGTATTACTCCCCCGTCACATCGCAAGGCTAACCTTCAAGCCTGTCGGACCAAAGGAACAAGTTCCACACCCAACCGTAGTTGATCAAGGTAGTCAGCCCATAGCTGAACCATCTCAAATCTCTTCGCTAAATACTTCGTCCGGTTGTAGCTACGTCCATTAGCATCCTTCACCATATGCGCCAGATTCGCCTCAATTGCGAGCGGGTCTAAATCAAGTTGATCAACAAGCATCGTTCGAGCACTTGCACGGAAACCGTGCCAACTCTGTTCAGTCCCGAATCCAAGGCCATATAAAGCACTTCGCACAGAGTTATCAGACATCGGCCGCTCATGGTCACGCTGCCCAGGGAAAACATAAGAGCTCCGACCTGTTAGCTTCTGCAGGTCTCTCAGCAGCTCGACTGCTTGCGTCGGCATAGGCACCACATGCGGTTCTCCGTTGGCCTTTTCCTCAACTGTTCGCTTCATCTTGGCACTTGGAATCATCCATGTGCCTGCATCTAAGTCCAGCTCAGCCCATTCCATCATGCGCAAATTTCCGGGGCGCTGATAAAGCATTGGAGCCAACAACAGCGCTGTACGGACAATCGGACCACCCTTATATGCATACATAGCCCGAAGTAATTCACCAAAACGCTGCGGCTCAACAATTGCAGGGAATTTCTTGCCACGATAAGGTAGCAATCGACTTTTCAAGCCTTCCGTGATGTCCCTTTGATCATTTCCAGCGGTTGGAAGCCAGTAACGCCATATTTGACGAACAAGCATCAGACCTCGATCCGCCGTTTCGATAGCACCCCGTTCTTCCACTTTCTTCAGAACGGACAGGAGCTCCATTGGCTCAATGCTTTCCATTTGTCGATCACCGATCCATGGAAATAAATCTCGTTCAAGCTGGCGTTTGGTACGTTCAGCGTGGCTGGCACTCCATGTCCCTACTTGCTTGGCGTGCCACTCCAATGCCACAACTTTGAACACGCTTCCGTCAACTGCCAAGCCCTTGAGCTTTTCCATTTTTCGAGCCTGCACAGGATCGACACCTTCCGACTTCTTCAATTTGGCAATATCACGCGCCTTGCGAGCCGCCGTCAGAGAGACCGTCGGATAGCTGCCCAATGCAAGCTGCTTTTCCTTATTTTGGATTCGGTACTTGTAGAACCACCGCTTGGAGCCATTCGGACTCACCTGCAAGTAAAGCCCTCCGGAATCAGCAAATCTCGCTTGTTTGCGATCAGCGGGGCAACTGGCGTTTCGGCATTGCACATCGGTCAACATGGGTGTGAACTCAATTGGCTAGGGGGTACAACGCCCACCTGATACGTACCCCACGGGGGTACAAGTGACACGCTAGAAGGCCCATGTAGCAAGGCCTAGCGCCAATCAGGGGGTACAGATTGGCTAAAGTATATGCAAAAACAGGATTGCACCCCCACTCGTACCCCCATCATCCTCCGGCTACCTGCGAACGACAATGAACCACCACGAACTATAACTCGTTGATTTAACAAAGAAAAAAGGCGCTCACCGAACTTCAGTGAACGCCTTTGAACGTTATGGTGGTGGAGCTGGCGGGAATTGAACCCGCGTCCGCAAGCCTTCGCCGGGCAGATCTACATGTTTAGCGTTCTGTTTTGAGTCTCGCCTCCCGAGTCGCGCAGGCGCACGCTACCCGGGATGCCAGCTTCCTTGGATCTTGCCACGTACTAAGAAGCCCAGTACGCAGCCAGCTGATGTGAATTCCCTTGCAGCCGGGAGGTATTGCTACCCCCTTGCCCAGCCCATCAGCGTGCTGTTGCAAGGCTCACCGGATTTAAGCGGCGAGTGCGAAACGTTCGTCGTTTGCAGTTAGTTTTTTGAATGGAGATTTACGAGCGTCAATCAAGCTCGACATGCACCACACCGGTCCCGAACCCACGTCGAAACCAGGACAGCCCCAAGGCTCCTATCTTAGCCTCTTTCCAGCAGTTTCAAGAGCTCCAGCGGAGAATTGATTTGCGCATCCGCCTGCCAGTGCAGCGTATCGCCGGCTGCGCCAAGGTAGCCGTAGCAAGCCGCCACGGTCTTCATGCCTGCGGCCTTGCCTGCAACGATGTCGCGCTCGTCGTCACCGACATAGACAAAACTCTCGGGAGGAAGGCCGATACGCGCGGCAGCCTCCAGCAAGGGTGCAGGATGGGGCTTTGCATGGGGCGTGGTGTCGCCGCTGACGACGGCTGACGCAGTTGCGAACAGCGGCATCTGTTGCGTCAGCGGATCGGTAAAGCGCATGGACTTGTTCGTGACCACGCCCCAGGGCATGGACACAGCCTGGAGTCGTGCAATCAGTTCCTCGACACCCTCGAACGCATAGGTGCGCTCTGTCATGCATTGCTCGTAGTTGCGGAAGAACTCCTCGCGCATCTGCGCAAACTCGGGCGAGTCGGGCGTGAGCCCGAACCCCACCCCCAGCATGCCCCGCGCCCCCGCGCCCGCCATGGGTCGATATCGCTCATAGGGAATTGAAGGCATCCCCCGATCCGTACGCATCCTGTCTGCGGCTGCACCCAGGTCTGGTGCACTGTCGATCAAGGTGCCGTCCAGATCGAACAGCACGGCTCGGACTTCTTTCCACATGCGGCTTACCCTTCGGCCCGGCGCGTGGCCAGCATGTAGTTCACAGATGTGTCTGCACTGAGCCAGTAGCGCCCGGTGATGGGGTTGTGCTGCAGGCCCTTGCTGGCCTGCAGATCAAGGCCAGCCTGACGGGCGAACATGGCGAGTTCGCTGGGCTGGATCAGTTTCGCGTACTCATGCGTTCCCTTGGGAATCATCTTGAGCAGGTATTCTGCCGCGACGATGGCCAGACCGAAGGCCTTTGCACTGCGGTTGATCGTGGAGAAGAACACCCAGCCGCCAGGCTTGACCAGCTCAGCACAGGCCGATACCACGGAGGCGGGATCGGGCACATGCTCCAGCATCTCCATGCAGGTCACCACATCAAAGGAACCAGGCTGCTCCTGGGCCAGACGCTCCACACTCACTTCGTGGTAGTGAATGTTGGGCGTACCCGTCTCCAGTGCATGCAGCTGGGCCACGCGCAATGCCTTGGTGGCCAGATCGATGCCAACCACTTCGCGCGCACCCTTGCGCGCCATGGAGTCGGCAAGGATGCCGCCGCCACACCCGACATCCAGAATTCTGCGCCCCTTCAAGGGAACTTGCGCATCGATCCAGTCCAGCCGCAGCGGATTGATCTGATGCAGGGGTTTGAACTCA
Source organism: Delftia tsuruhatensis NBRC 16741 (assembly GCF_001571325.1). Classification (GTDB taxonomy): domain Bacteria; phylum Pseudomonadota; class Gammaproteobacteria; order Burkholderiales; family Burkholderiaceae_C; genus Comamonas; species Comamonas tsuruhatensis. The sequence goes on along the minus strand of NZ_BCTO01000022.1, from coordinate 49,926 downwards.
CTTTCCGGGTCCCACCAGCGATGGGCCAGGCTGGAGAATTTCTCCAGCTCCGCCGGGTCGGCGTTGAGGTTGATTGCGTTGCTCATGGCGTCGATTGTCGGCGATTGCGGTGACCGTTCAGCCATAAAAAAAGCCCCGTTGCCGGGGCTTTTGCGAGAAGCAATCGAAAGATTACTGGGCGGCGCGGGTGCCGACCACTTCGATTTCCACGCGACGGTTCTTCGCGCGGCCTTCCTTGGTCTTGTTGTCGGCGATAGGCTGCTTTTCGCCCTTGCCTTCGGTGTAGACGCGATTCTTTTCGATGCCCTTGGACACCAGGTAAGCCTTCACGGCTTCAGCGCGGCGGACCGACAGCTTCTGATTGTAGGCGTCAGAGCCAACGGAGTCGGTGTGACCCACGGCGATGACCACTTCCAGGTTGATGCCCTTGACCTTGGAGGCCAGGTCGTCCAGCTTGGCCTTGCCTTCGGGCTTCAGAACCGACTTGTCGAAGTCGAAGAAAGCGTCGGCAGAGAAGGTCACCTTGGAAGCCACGGCCGGAGCGGGTGCCGGTGCGGGTGCGGGAGTTGCCGGAGCGGGCGTTGCGGCGGGAGCCACAGCGGCGGCCACAGGCTTCAGAGCGCCGTCGCAGTCAGCAGCTGCAGTGGCGGGCGTCCAGTTGGCATCGCGCCAGCACAGTTCGTTCGTGCCGTTCTTCCACACCAGTTCGCTGGTGCCGTTTTGCCAGTTGTCGATGGTCTTGCCACCGTCAGCAGCCTTCACTTGTGCGCCAGCGGCCGTTGCGAGGGCGGCAGAGGCAAACAACATCGCCACTTTGTTCAGTTTCTTCATGGTTCTCCTCTTGGGGAAAAAGCCGCAGCAGGGCTGCGAATCTGTGGACGTCATCAGTGACCATCACCAAAAACGTTGAATTGATTGTGCCATACGTCACATGCAGACGGACCGCCAAGCGGGGGCCAACAAGTAGGACAGCGGCGGAATTCCAGGGTTATGTTGCTCGGCTGCTACACGTCATTCGACCTAAAATGGGCCTTTTCCCGCCGTCAGAGTATCGCCACACATGACCCAGTTTGCTAAAGAAACCCTGCCCATCAGCCTCGAAGAGGAGATGCGTCGCAGCTATCTCGATTACGCAATGAGCGTGATCGTGGGCCGGGCGCTGCCCGATGCGCGAGATGGTCTCAAGCCTGTGCATCGGCGCGTGCTTTTTGCCATGCACGAGCTCAACAACGACTGGAACCGGCCGTACAAGAAGTCGGCGCGTATCGTCGGTGATGTGATCGGTAAATACCACCCGCACGGCGACAGTGCGGTGTACGACACCATCGTGCGCATGGCGCAGGATTTCTCGCTGCGCCACATGCTGGTGGACGGTCAGGGCAACTTCGGTTCGGTGGACGGGGACAGCGCGGCGGCGATGCGTTACACCGAAATCCGCCTGTCCAAGATTGCCCATGAAATGCTGGGCGATATCGACAAGGAAACGGTCGATTACGGCCCGAACTACGACGGCAGCGAGCGCGAGCCGCTGGTGCTGCCTGCGCGGCTGCCCAATCTGCTGGTCAACGGTTCCTCGGGCATTGCCGTGGGCATGGCCACCAATATTCCACCGCACAACCTCAACGAGGTGGTGGACGCCTGCCTGCACCTGCTGCAGACGCCCCAGGCCACCATCGACGAGCTGATGGAGATCATCCCCGCGCCCGACTTCCCGACGGCCGGCATCATCTATGGCATCAACGGTGTCAAGGAGGGCTATCGCACGGGTCGCGGACGCGTGGTGATGCGTGCCAAGTGCCACTTCGAGGACATCGACCGCGGCCAGCGCCAGGCCATCATCGTCGATGAGCTGCCCTACCAGGTCAACAAGAAGACGCTGCAGGAGCGCATGGCCGAGCTGGTGCACGAGAAGAAGATCGAGGGCATCAGCCACATCCAGGACGAGTCCGACAAGTCGGGCATGCGCCTGGTGATCGAGCTCAAGCGCGGCGAAGTGCCCGAGGTCGTGCTCAACAACCTGTACAAGCTGACCCAGCTGCAAGACACCTTCGGCATGAACATGGTGGCGCTGGTCGATGGCCAGCCCAAGCTGTGCAATCTGAAGGATCTGGTCGAGGTCTTCCTGCAGCACCGCCGCGAAGTGGTCACGCGCCGCACGGTCTATGAACTGCGCAAGGCGCGCGAGCGCGGCCATGTGCTGGAAGGCCTGGCGGTCGCGCTGGCCAACATCGACGACTTCATCGCCATCATCCGCAACGCGCCCACGCCACCTGTGGCCAAGGCCGAGCTGATGACGCGCAACTGGGACAGCAAGCTGGTGCGCGAGATGCTGACGCGCACCCGTACCGATGGCGGCGTGGTCAATGCCGACGACTACCGCCCCGATGGCCTGGAACGCGAATTCGGCATGCAGGCCGATGGCCTGTACCGCCTGTCCGAGACCCAGGCCCAGGAAATCCTGCAGATGCGCCTGCAGCGCCTGACCGGCCTGGAGCAGGACAAGATCGTCGCCGAGTACAAGGACGTGATGTCCATCATCGAGGACCTGCTGGACATCCTGTCCAAGCCCGAGCGCGTGTCGGCCATCATTGGCGACGAGCTCAAGCAGATCAAGGCCGAGTTCGGACAGAGCAAGGTCGGCGCCCGCCGCAGCACGGTCGAGTACAGCGCGCAGGACCTGTCCACCGAGGACCTGATCACGCCCACCGACATGGTGGTCACGCTCAGCCACACGGGCTACATCAAGAGCCAGCCGCTGTCCGAGTACCGCTCGCAAAAGCGCGGCGGGCGCGGCAAGCAGGCCACGGCCACCAAGGAAGACGACTGGATCGACCAGCTGTTCATCGCCAACACGCACGACTACCTGCTGTGCTTCTCCAACCGCGGCCGCCTGTACTGGCTCAAGGTCTGGGAAGTGCCGGCGGGCTCGCGCGGTTCGCGTGGCCGCCCCATCGTCAACATGTTCCCTCTGCAGGATGGCGAGAAGATCAACGTGGTGCTGCCGCTGACGGGCGAGTACCGCAGCTTCCCGGCCGACCACTATGTGTTCATGTCCACCAGCATGGGCACCGTGAAGAAGACGGCGCTGGACGAGTTCTCCAACCCGCGCAAGGCCGGCATCATCGCCGTGGGCCTGGACGAGGGCGACTTCCTGATCGGCGCAGCCCTCACCGACGGCAAGCATGACGTGATGCTGTTCAGCGACGGCGGCAAGGCCGTTCGATTCGACGAAAACGACGTGCGCCCCATGGGCCGCAATGCGCGTGGCGTCAAGGGCATGACCCTGGAAGAGGACCAGAGCGTGATCGCGATGCTGGTGGCCGAGGACGAATCGCAAAGCGTGCTCACGGCCACGGAAAACGGCTACGGCAAGCGCACCTCCATCGTCGAGTACACGCGCCATGGCCGAGGCACCAAGGGCATGATCGCCATCCAGCAGTCCGAGCGCAACGGCAAGGTGGTCGCCGCCACCCTGGTCCACGCCGATGACGAAATCATGCTGATCACCGACACTGGCGTGCTGGTGCGTACCCGGGTGTCGGAAATCCGCGAGCTGGGCCGAGCCACCCAGGGCGTGACGCTGATCTCGCTGGACGAAGGCGCCAAGCTGGGCGGCCTGCAGCGCATCGTCGAAAACGATGCCAACGAGGTCGAGGGCGAGGCCACAGGCGAGGAAGCCCCGGGCGGCGACGAAGCCGCTGCCGAAGGCACGGGCGAGCCCGCCTGATGACCCGGCCGCCGCTGGGGCTGCCTCCCACACCGGGAGCGCAGCCGTAGCGGCGGCCCAGATTTTTGACAGTTGCAGGCCCCGCCCGAACTGGCGCCTGCGCGTGACTTGACAGTGAACTCCATGAACCGCCCTTACAACTTCTCCGCCGGCCCTGCCGCCATTCCCGCCGAAGTGCTGCAGCAGGCAGCCGCCGAAATGCTCGACTGGCACGGGTCCGGCATGAGCGTGATGGAGATGAGCCACCGCGGCAAGGAGTTCATCTCCATCTACGAACAGGCCGAGGCCGATCTGCGCGAGCTGCTGGCCGTGCCGCCCGAATTCAAGATTCTGTTCATGCAGGGCGGCGGCCTGGCCGAGAACGCCATCGTTCCGCTGAACCTATCACGCGCCGGCACGGTGGACTTCGTGCTCAGCGGCAGCTGGAGCCAGAAGTCGGCCAAGGAAGCACGCAAGTACGTGGCCGATGCACACATCGCAGCCAGCGGCGAGGACAGCCAATTCACCACCCTGCCCGCCCCTGAAAGCTGGCAACTGAGCCGTGGCGCCAGCTACGTGCACATCTGCAGCAACGAAACCATCCATGGCGTGGAGTTCCAGGAACTGCCCGACCTGAAGGCGCTGGGCTGCGATGCTCCGCTGGTGGTGGATTTCTCCTCGCACGTGGCCTCGCGCCCCGTCGATTGGAGCCGCGTGGGCCTGGCGTTCGGCGGTGCGCAAAAGAACCTGGGCCCGGCCGGCCTGACCCTGGTCATCGTGCGTGAGGACCTGCTGGGCCACGCCCTGCCCGCCTGCCCTTCGGCTTTCGACTACAAGACCGTGGCCGACAACCAGTCGATGTACAACACGCCGCCCACCTGGGGCATCTACATCGCGGGCCTGACCTTCCAGTGGATCAAGCGCCAGACCGAAGGCGGCCTGACCGGCGTGGCGGCCCTGCAGGCGCGCAATATCGCCAAGGCCGACCTGTTCTACCAGTACGTGGACCAGTCCTCGTTCTACGTAAACAAGGTCGCTGCCAATTGCCGCTCGCGCATGAACATCCCTTTCTTCCTGCGCGACGAGTCGCGCAATGACGCCTTCCTGGCCGGAGCCCGGGAACGCGGCCTGCTGCAGCTCAAGGGCCACAAGTCCGTCGGCGGCATGCGTGCCAGCATCTACAACGCCATGCCCATCGCTGGCGTGCAGGCGCTGGTGGAGTACATGCGCGAATTCGAACAGCGCAACGCCTGACCGACCACACCCCCTTCCATGAGCACCCCACCCCAAGCCTCTCCCGATCTGGCGCATCTGCGCGTGCAGATCGACGATATCGACCAGCAACTGCTGGATCTGCTGAACCGACGCGCCCGCGTGGCCGAGCAGGTCGGCGAGGTCAAGAAGCGGGAAGGCACGCCCTTCTTCCGCCCTGACCGCGTGGCCCAGGTCATCCAGAAGATCGAGTCCGCCAACCCCGGCCCGCTCAAGAACGCCCATGTCTCGGCCATCTGGCGCGAGATCATGTCGGCCTGCCTGGCGCTGGAGTCACCCCAGCGCGTGGCCGTGCTGGGCCCGGCGGGCACGTTCTGCGAGGAAGCGGCCATCCAGTACTTCGGCGGCGCGGCCGACCTGATGTACTGCAACAGCTTCGACGAGGTCTTCCACGCCACGGCCGCGGGCAGCGCGCAGTACGGAGTGGTGGGCGTGGAGAACTCCAACGAAGGCGTGGTCACGCGCTCGCTGGACATGTTCCTGCATACGCCCTGCCACGTGGTGGGAGAGGTCAGCCTGCTGGTGCGCCACAACCTGCTGCGCAGCACCAACACGACCGAAGGCATCAAGGTGGTTGCGGCTCACCCCCAGGCCCTGGCCCAATGTCAGGGCTGGCTGTCCAAGCATCTGCCACATGCCGAACGCCGCCCGGTGTCCAGCAACGCCGAAGGCGCCCGCCTGGCGGCGCTGCACCCCGACATCGCCGGCCTGGCCAGCGAACGCGCGGCCCAGCAATTCGGCCTGCACGTGGTGGCGCATGCCATTCAGGACGATGCCTACAACCGCACGCGCTTCGCCGTCATCTGCCTGCCGCACACGCTGGCGACGCCCGCACCCAGCGGGCAGGATTGCACCAGCATCATCATCTCCGTGCCCAACCGTCCCGGCGCCGTGCATGACCTGCTGGTACCGCTCAAGCGGCACGGCGTCTCCATGACGCGCTTCGAATCGCGCCCCGCACGCACCGGCCAGTGGGAGTACTACTTCTACATCGACCTCGAAGGCCACCCGGCCCAGCCCAACGTGGCCAGCGCGCTGCAGGAGCTGCGCGAGCTGTGCGCCTTCTACAAGGTGCTGGGCACCTATCCGGTCTCCAAGTGATGCAGCCGTTCGAACAACTGGGGTTGATCGGCTGCGGCCTCATGGGCGGCTCGTTCGCGCTGGCGCTCAAGCAGGCCGGGCTGGTCAAGCGTGTCGTGGGCTACAGCAAATCCCCGTCCACCACCGAGCGCGCACGCCAGATGGGCGTCATCGATGTGGAGGCACCCTCGGCCCTGCTGGCCGCCGCCGGCGCAGACCTGGTGCTGCTGGCGGTGCCCGTGGCGGCCACCGAGGCCACGCTCAAGTCCATCAAGCACCTGGTCACGCCCGGGATGATGATCATGGACGTGGGCTCCACCAAGGTCGATGTGGTGCATGCCGCCCGCTCGGCATTGCGCGACCAGCTCGGCTCCTTCGTGCCGGCCCACCCCATTGCGGGCAAGGAAGTCTCGGGCGTCGAGCATTCCGACCCCCAGCTGTACAAGGGCGCACAGGTCATCCTGACGCCCACGGAACGCACACTGACCGAGCACCTGCAAAAGGCCCAGTCCCTGTGGGAGCTGCTGGGCTGCCGCGTGCGCGCCATGTCGCCAGAAGCCCACGACAGCGCCTTTGCCACGGTCAGCCACCTGCCGCATCTGCTGGCCTTCGCCATGATGCAAAGCGTGATCACCCAGCCCGATTCCGATGAGGTGCTGTCCCTGGCCGGCCCCGGCTTCCGTGACTTCACGCGCATTGCAGCAGGCGACCCCAAGATGTGGCGCGATGTGCTGCTGGCCAACAGCGAACAGGTGCTGGCGCAGTCGCGCCAGTTCCAGCAGGCGCTGCAGCAACTCGAATGCCTGATCCAGGCCGGCGACGGCCAAGGCCTGGAAGACCACCTGACCCTGGCCAGCGCGGCGCGTGCCCACTGGCGCATGGGCGTACCGCGCCGCTGACGCGCAACGCCGGCCGCGCTCCAAGCGCCCCCGAGCGCATCTGTGGATTGCGGCCAGCGCGGCCGCAATGCCTTCCGACAGCCTGTTTGCCTCCGAATTGCCATGTTCAGTACCGCCTTCCTCGATATCCCCCCTCTTTCCCGCGCTCAGGGCACGGTGAGCCTGCCAGGCTCCAAGAGCATCTCGAACCGCGTGCTGCTGCTGGCAGCGCTGAGCCAGGGCACGACCGTGGTCCACGACCTGCTTGACTCGGACGACACGCGCGTCATGCTCCGGGCCCTGCAGCAACTGGGCTGCACGGTGGAGCCCACCGCCATCACCCTCGGCCAGCCTGTGCGCATCACCGGCCTGGGCGGCGCCCTGCCCTCCGGCGCCAGTGCCGAGCTGTTCATGGGCAACGCCGGCACGGCCATGCGGCCGCTGACGGCTGCCCTGTCCGTGCTGGGCGGCGACTTCCAACTCAGCGGCGTGCCGCGCATGCATGAGCGCCCCATCGGCGATCTGGTCGATGCGCTGCGCCAGCTCGGCTGCCGCATCGACTATCTGGGCAACGAGGGCTTTCCTCCGCTGCACATCCGCCAGCCCGATTTCTCGCAGCTGCCGCACAGCCCCATCCAGGTGCGTGGCGATGTCTCCAGCCAGTTCCTGACCTCGCTGCTGATGGCACTGCCGCTGCTGGCCACCACGCGCGACATCACCATCGAAGTCGTGGGCGAGCTGATCTCCAAGCCCTACATCCATATCACGCTGGAGTTGCTGGCCCGCTTCGGCATCGCCGTGCACAACGAGAACTGGCAGCGCTTCACCATCCCGGCCGGCAGTCGCTACCGCTCGCCGGGCGAGATCCATGTCGAGGCAGACGCCTCGTCGGCCAGCTACTTCATCGCACTGGGCGCCATCGCCTCGGACAGCGCCGAAGGCATCCGCATCCTCGGCGTGGGACTGGATTCCATCCAGGGCGATATCCGCTTTGTCGAAGCCGCGCGCGCCATGGGCGCCGAGGTGGAGGGAGGCCCGAACTGGCTGCGCATCCGCCGCGGCGCCTGGCCGCTCAAGGCCATCGACCTGGACTGCAACCACATCCCCGATGCCGCCATGACGCTGGCCGTCATGGCCCTGCATGCCGATGGCACGACCACGCTGCGCAACATCGCAAGCTGGCGCGTCAAGGAGACCGACCGCATCGCGGCCATGACCAAGGAGCTGCGCAAGCTGGGCGCCGAAGTCGAGGAAGGCGTGGACTTCATCCGCGTCACACCACCCGCATCCACCGCCGCATGGCGCGCGGCCAGCATCCACACCTACGACGATCACCGCGTGGCCATGTGCTTCTCGCTGGCGGCCTTCAACCCGGCCGCCCTGCCGGTGCGCATCGAAGACCCCAAGTGCGTCGCCAAGACCTTCCCCGACTACTTCGAGGCCCTGTTCTCGGTCTGCGAGACCGCCCGTGCCCGCATCCCCGTGATCTGCATCGATGGCCCCACCGCCTCCGGCAAAGGAACCATCGCCGCCGAGGTGGCCGAGGCCCTGGGCTACCACCTGCTGGACTCGGGCGCGCTGTACCGCCTCACAGGACTGGCCGCGTCGCGGGCCGGCATGGTGCTGGACGAATCCCACGCCCCGCAGATTGCCGCGCTGGCGCGCGCGCTGCCCGTGCGCTTTGATGCCGAGCAGCGCATCTGGCTGGGCGACGAGGATGTCACCCTGATCCTGCGCAGCGAGGAGTCGGGCATGAACGCCTCGCGCGTCTCGGCCCTGCCGGCCGTGCGCGATGCACTGGTGGACCTGCAGCTGTCCTTCCAGCAGCTGCCGGGGCTGGTCGCCGACGGCCGCGACATGGGCACGGTGATCTTTCCCCATGCTCCCCTCAAGGTCTATTTGTCGGCCTCCGCCGCCTGTCGCGCCGAGCGCCGGCATAAGCAGTTGATTTCCAAAGGAATTGCCGCTAACATAAGCGCCCTTCGGGCAGACCTTGAAGCACGCGATGCGCGGGACATGAACCGCAGCGTTGCACCCCTCAAGCCCGCCCAGGATTCCATGCTGCTTGACAGCTCCGAGCTTTCCATCGAAGAGGTGGCAGAGCAGGTGCTTTCATGGTGGCAGGAACGCCAGCCGTTCGGCCGCGACTGATTGCCAGTTGCGCCGCACGGTCGGCAACCCGCCCTCAGGGCCCAGACATGGCGGCACCGCCCCGTGTACGGCCCGAGGTTCATAGACTCCAACCCCGTGGTTGAACCCACAACACCTCCGCAAACAGTCCTAGAAACGCTTGGCAATGGTGCCAACGGAAACCTGTTTGCGGGCAAGGAAATACATGTCTGAATCTTTTGCCTCCCTGTTTGAAGAATCGCTGCAACGCACGGAAATGCGTCCTGGCGAGGTCATCACCGCTGAAGTCGTGCGCGTCGAGCACAACTTCGTCGTCGTGAACGCTGGCCTGAAGTCGGAAGCCTATGTGCCGATCGACGAATTCAAGAACGACCAGGGAGAAATCGAAGTCCAGGTGGGCGACTTTGTGTCGGTCGCCATCGGCTCGATCGAAAACGGCTACGGCGACACCATCCTGTCGCGCGACACCGCCAAGCGCCTGGCCTCGTGGCTGGCTCTGGAAAAGGCCCTGGAATCGGGCGAATTCGTGACCGGCACGACCTCCGGCAAGGTCAAGGGCGGCCTGACGGTGCTGGTCAACGGCATCCGCGCCTTCCTGCCCGGTTCGCTGATCGACACCCGTCCGATCAAGGACCTGACTCCGTACGAAAACAAGACGATGGAGTTCAAGGTCATCAAGCTGGACCGCAAGCGCAACAACGTGGTGCTGAGCCGCCGCGCCGTGGTCGAAGCCTCGATGGGCGAAGAGCGCGCCAAGCTGATGGAGACGCTGAAGGAAGGCGCCATCGTTCAAGGCGTGGTCAAGAACATCACCGAATACGGTGCGTTCGTGGACCTGGGCGGCATCGACGGCCTGCTGCACATCACCGACATGGCATGGCGCCGCGTGCGTCATCCCTCGGAAGTCGTGCAGGCTGGCCAGGAAATCACGGCCAAGATCCTCAAGTTCGACACCGAGAAGAACCGTGTCTCGCTGGGTCTGAAGCAAATGGGCGACGACCCGTGGATGGGCGTTTCGCGCCGCTACCCCTCGAGCACCCGCCTGTTCGGCAAGGTCACGAACATTGCCGACTACGGCGCGTTCGTCGAGCTGGAACCCGGCATCGAAGGCCTGGTGCACGTCTCCGAAATGGACTGGACCAACAAGAACATTGCTCCGACCAAGCTCGTGACCCTGGGTGACGAAGTCGAAGTCATGGTGCTGGAGATCGACGAAGACAAGCGTCGCATCTCGCTGGGCATGAAGCAGTGCAAGGCCAACCCCTGGCAAGAGTTCGCGCAGAACACCAAGCGCGGCGACCGCGTCAAGGGCCCGATCAAGTCGATCACCGACTTCGGCGTGTTCGTGGGCCTGGCTGCCGGTATCGACGGCCTGGTGCACCTGTCCGACCTGTCCTGGAACGAGCCCGGCGAAGCTGCCGTGCGCAACTACAAGAAGGGCCAGGAAGTCGAAGCCATCGTGCTGGCCGTGGACGTCGAGCGCGAGCGCATCTCCCTGGGCATCAAGCAGCTGGACAGCGATCCCTTCACGACCTTCGTGACCGTGAACGACAAGGGCCAGATCGTGTCGGGCAAGGTCAAGACGGTGGACGCACGCGGTGCTGAAATCGACCTGGGCGAAGACATCGTCGGCTACCTGCGCGCTTCGGAAATCGCCGTGGACCGCGTGGAAGATGCCCGCTCGGTGCTGAAGGAAGGCGACGAGATCACCGCCGTGGTGGTCAATGTGGATCGCAAGACCCGCAACATCCAGCTGTCGATCAAGGCCAAGGACCAGGTTGACCAGCAAGAAGCCATGGCTTCCCTGTCCGCCCAGTCGGCCAAGGAAAACGCCGGCACGACCAGCCTGGGCGCCCTGCTGCGCGCCAAGCTGGACAACTCCGACAAGTAATCAGCAGCCAGTCTGCTGACCGCTGAAGGTCGGATGCGACGGGTGCCTCCGGGCGCCCGTCGCCATTTCAACCCCTGATTCCTATCCTTGATGACCCGATCCGATCTCGTCGAAGAACTCGCAGCACGCTTTGGCCAACTGAGCCAGCGCGACGCCGAGCAGGCCGTCAAGACGATTCTTGACGCCGTCAGCGATGCCCTGGTGCGCGGCCATCGCATCGAAATCCGCGGCTTTGGAAGTTTCTCGGTCAACCACCGCCCGCCCCGCATGGGCCGCAATCCCCGCAGTGGCGAGGCCGTCCACATTCCGTCCAAGCGCGTGCCGCACTTCAAGCCCGGCAAGGCCCTGCGCGAAGCCGTGGACCTGCGCCCCGGCGCGGCGCCCGACACGGTTGCCGCCAGCTCCGCAGGCACCGGCCCTGCCGCCTGAAAGCCGGCTTGCCGGCTGCTCGCACTGCAGCCGTCGTCACCGCCAGGCTCTAGAATCGTTCCCGTCACACAAGGGAACACATGAAGTACTTCCTGTGGCTGCTCAAGGCGGCCATTTTTTTTACGCTGTTCGCCTTCGCACTGAACAATCAGCAGGACGCGACGGTGCACTTCTTCTTCGGCACCTCCTGGACTGCGCCGCTGGTACTGGTGGTGCTGGCGGCCTTCGCCCTGGGCCTGATCGTGGGCGTGCTGGGCATGGTGCCGCGCTGGCTCAAGCACCGCAATGCCGCGCGCTCGACCCAGGTCACCGCGCCTGCAGCCGAAGGAGCGGCGCCAGCCACGGCGCCCAAGGCGCCCCCCTCCCCCATCCTGCCGGGCGACGTGCATGGAATTTGATCTGAGCTGGATACTGCTGGGCCTGCCCGTGGCCTTCGTGCTGGGCTGGCTGGCCTCGCGCTGGGACCTGCGGCAGATCCGCGCCGAAAACCGCCAGGCACCCAAGGCCTACTTCAAGGGATTGAACTTCCTGCTCAACGAGCAGCAGGACAAGGCCATCGACGCCTTCATCGAAGCCGTGCAGAACGACCCCGACACCTCGGAGTTGCACTTCGCCCTGGGCAATCTCTTTCGCCGCCGCGGCGAATACAACCGCGCCGTGCGCGTGCATGAGCACCTGCTGTCGCGCGGCGACCTCAGCCGCGTGGACCGCGACCGCGCCCAGCACGCGCTGGCCCAGGACTTTCTGAAGGCAGGCCTGCTCGATCGCGCCGAGGACGCGCTGCGCCGCCTGGAAGGCACGGCCTTCGAGGCCGAGGCCCGCCTGGCCCTGCTGGCCATCTACGAGCGCTCGCGCGACTGGACACAGGCCGCCGCCATTGCTCGCCGCATGCAGGATGCCAACCAGGGGGACTTCAGTGGCCGGCTGGCGCACTACCTGTGCGAAGACGCCCAGTCCTTGCTCACGCAGGGCCAGCAGGCCGAGGCGCTGCAGCGGCTGCAGCAAGCCATCACCACAGCCCCCCAGGCTGCGCGACCGCGCCTGGAGCATGCCCAGCTGCAGCATCGCATGGGGCAATCGGCCCAGGCCTTGCAAACGCTGGAAAGCCTGGCCGAGCAATCCCCCGCCGCGCTGCCGCTGGCAGCCCAGTTGCTGGTGGACATCGCCGCCGCCGCAGGCCAACACCAGCATGTCCACCAGCTGCTCAGCCAGCAATACACCCAGGCACCTTCGCTGGACCTGCTGCAGGCGCTGGTTGCGCTGGACGCTCAAATTGAAGAACAGCGCACCGATGGTGAAACCAAGGCACCGGGACGCGCCCGCCTGGTCCAGCATCTGGACCGGGAACCTTCCCTGGTGGCTGCTGCGCAGTGGCTGGCTGGCGAGAAACTGTCCGAGGAGCAATACCACCCAGCCGTGCAACGCGCGCTGGACCACGCCGCCAAACCGCTGACCCGCTACCGCTGCGCGGCCTGCGGCTTCGAGGCGCGCCAGCATTTCTGGCACTGCCCCGGCTGCCAGAGCTGGGACAGCTACCCGGCCCGGCGCGTCGAGGAGCTGTGATGGGCTGGGATGGCGAAAGGCGGCCTTATCCCCGGCACCGCGTCACCCCCATTGGCAAACACGGCATGGCCAGTGTATTTTCAGAGTATTCCTAGAAACCGCCCTGGAGGGCGCGTGGCCATTGGCTTTGGGCGCGTGCGGCCGTGCCTGCGCCGGCCTCCTGGAGCCCGCGACTGCCTGGCGGCACGCCAGAGGCCTGCATAAGATGCTTCTGGGTCGCAATGTTGCGGCCCTCAACATTGAGGGATCAGGAGGTTTGTATGTTCAGAAAATTGATGGCTGGCTTCATTGCGCTGCTGTGGTCCGTGATGGCTTTGGCCGCTGTGGAAGCCAACAAGGCGAATGAAGCCGAACTGACATCCATCAAGGGCATAGGCCCGGCCATGTCGGCACGCATTCTCGAGGAACGCAAATCCGCCCCCTTCAAGGACTGGCCCGACTTCATCGCACGGGTCAAGGGTGTGGCCGAACCGACCGCCACCAAGTTTTCGGGCGAAGGCCTGACTGTCAACGGCAGCAGCTACAAAGGCCACAGCGCCAAGCCTGATGCCAAGGACACTGCGGCCAAGGGGGGCAAGGACACGGCGGCCCAGGGCGCCAAGCCGACCAAGGAGCAGGCGGCAAAGCCGGCCACTCCAGCCAAGGCCGGCTCGGCCTCCTGAAGACGCGAACTGTCTCTATCCAACCCGCTTCGGCGGGTTTTTCATGCGTACGACCCTCGGGGTATGCGCGGCCATAGCCTGAAACATGCTCAGGTTTTCATAGCGAAGCAAAAAACCTTGCCCGTAAAATGGACCGCCCATGCCCCTGATCACCCTCATACTCCTACCCTTCATCGGCAGCCTGATTGCCGCAATGCTGCCCGCCAATGCGCGCAATACGGAGTCGACTCTGGCCGGCGTGATCGCATTGGGCTGTGCCATACAGACCGCATTGCTGTTTCCACAGATCGCCGATGGGGAAGTGCTGCGCCAGGAGATCGAGTGGCTGCCGGCACTGGGACTGAACCTGGTGATCCGCATGGACGGCTTTGCCTGGATGTTCTGCATGCTGGTGCTGGGCATAGGCTCGCTGGTCGTGCTGTATGCGCGCTACTACATGTCGCCGGCCGATCCAGTGCCGCGCTTTTTCTCTTTCTTTCTGGCCTTCATGGGCGCGATGGCGGGCGTGGTGCTGTCGGGCAACATCATCCAGATTGCCTTCTTCTGGGAGCTGACCAGCCTCTTCTCCTTTCTTCTGATCGGATACTGGCACCATCGCAAGGATGCACGCCGCGGCGCGCGCATGGCGCTGACGGTGACGGGCACAGGCGGCCTGGCCATGCTGGCCGGCATGCTGGTGCTGGGCCACATCGTGGGCAGCTATGACCTGGACAACGTGCTCATCGCCGGCCAGCAGGTGCGTGACCACCAGCTGTACCTGATCGCCCTGGTGCTGATCCTGCTGGGCGCGCTGACCAAGAGTGCGCAGTTCCCCTTCCACTTCTGGCTGCCGCACGCCATGGCCGCGCCCACGCCGGTGTCGGCCTATCTGCACTCCGCCACCATGGTCAAGGCCGGCGTGTTCCTGCTGGCGCGCATGTGGCCCGTGCTGGGCGATACCGATGCCTGGTTCTGGCTGGTGGGCGGAGCCGGCGCGGCAACCCTGCTCATCGGCGGCTATCTGGCCATGTTCCAGCACGATCTCAAGGGATTGCTGGCCTATTCGACGATTTCCCACCTGGGCCTGATCACGCTGCTGCTGGGCCTGAACAGCAAGCTGGCCGCCGTGGCTGCGGTGTTCCACATCATGAACCACGCGACCTTCAAGGCCTCGCTGTTCATGGCCGCGGGCATCGTCGACCATGAAAGCGGCACGCGCGACATCCGCCGCCTCTCCGGCCTGCGGCACATGATGCCCATCACGGCCACGCTGGCCTGCGTGGCCAGTGCGGCCATGGCGGGCGTACCGCTGCTCAACGGCTTCCTGTCCAAGGAGATGTTCTTCGCCGAGACCGTCTACCTGGATGCCGCTCCCTGGGTGCGCACGGCCTTGCCGGTGGCCGCCACGGTGGCGGGCATGTTCAGCGTGGCCTATTCGCTGCGCTTCACCATCGACGTCTTCTTCGGCCCCAAGGCCACCGACCTGCCGCACGACCCGCACGAGCCTCCGCACTGGATGCGCGTGCCCGTCGAGCTGCTGGTGCTGGCCTGCCTGGTGGTGGGCATGCTGCCGGCGTGGGCCGTGGGCAGCTTTCTCGCAGCGGCCGCCACGCCCGTGGTCGGCGGCGACCTGCCCGAGTACAGCCTGGCCATCTGGCACGGCTGGAACATGCCCTTGATCATGAGCCTTGTGGCGTTGATTGGCGGCATCCTGCTGTACATGCTGCTGCGCTGGCAGCGCCAGGCCGGCCATATGGATACCGCGCCGCTGGTGGGCACGCTCAGCGGCCAGCGTGTTTTCGAGAACCTGCTGGCCCGCCTGTCCCTGCTGGGCCGCTGGTCGCGCCGGCGCCTGTCCACCATGCGCCTGCAGTGGCAGATGCTGTGGCTGGTCTGCACCGCCGTGCTGGCGGGCGTTCTGCCGCTGTGGCTGCAAGGCATCAAGCTTGGAGACCGGAGCATGCTGCCGCTGTCGCCCGCCTTCGTGATGCTGTGGGCCGTGGGCATTCTCTGCGCCCTGGGTACGGCCTGGAAGGCCAAGTACCACCGGCTGACGGCGCTGATCATGCTGGGCGGCGCCGGGCTGTGCACCTGCCTGACCTTCCTGTGGTTCTCGGCGCCTGACCTGGCGCTGACCCAGCTGGTCGTCGAGGTCGCCACCACGGTGCTGATGCTGCTGGGCCTGCGCTGGATGCCCAAGCGCGACAAAAGCCTGCACATTCCCGTGCTGTCCGCCGAGCTGCGCGCCCGCTCGCGCCGCATGCGTGACCTGCTGCTGTCGCTGGTTGCAGGTGGCGGCATGGCCTGGCTGGCCTTCGCCATGATGAGCCGCCCCTTCTATGACGGGGCCTCCACCTTCTTCCTGGAACATGCGCTCAGCGACGGCGGCGGCACCAATGTGGTCAACGTCATGCTGGTGGACTTCCGGGGCTTCGACACCTTCGGCGAGATCGTGGTGCTGGGCATCGTGGCCCTGGTCGTCTATGCGCTGCTCAGGCGCTTTCGCCCGGCCCGCGAGACGCTGGACCTGCCCGAGCAGCAGCGCTACATGCCTGGCGACCTGCAGACCGATCTGTTCAATCCGCGCAACGCAGGCGATACGGCCGTGGGCTACCTGATGGTGCCCGCCGTGCTGGTGCGGCTGCTGCTGCCGTTTGCCGCCCTGGTTTCCGTCTACATCTTCATGCGTGGCCACAACGAGCCCGGCGGCGGCTTCGTGGCCGGCCTGGTGTTCTCGGTCGCCTTGCTGATGCAGTACATCATCTCAGGCACGCAGTGGGTCGAGGCCCACCTGCCGATCTTCCCGCGCCGATGGATCGGTGTCGGCCTGCTGTTCGCACTGGGTACCGGCATGGGCTCCATCGTGGCCGGCTATCCCTTTCTCACCAGCCACACCTTCCATATGACCCTGCCAGTCGTCGGCGACGTGCATCTCGCCAGTGCCCTGTTCTTCGACATCGGTGTGTTCTCGCTGGTGGTCGGCGCGACCATGCTCATTCTGACGGCCATCGCCCACCAATCGGTGCGCAGCCACCGCTACCACGCCCGTCTGCTGGAGGAGCAGCAGCAACAGGCCGAAGAGGCCGAAGCCGCCGTGCAGCAGGCCACCGCTGCAGCGCTTGCACGAGGAGGTTTCTGATGGAAGTCGTGCTTGCCATTGCCATCGGCGTACTGACGGGCTCGGGCGTGTGGCTGCTGCTGCGCCCACGCACCTACCAGGTCATCATGGGCCTGGCCCTGCTGTCTTACGCAGTCAACCTGTTCATCTTCAGCATGGGCCGCCAGGGCCTGGCCATCGACAAGGAGCCCGTGCTGCGCGCCGGCGTGCCGCAGGATCTTGCGCACTATGCGGATCCCATGCCGCAGGCGCTGGTGCTCACGGCCATCGTGATCGGCTTTGCCATGACGGCACTGTTCCTGGTGGTGCTGCTGGCCTCGCGCGGCACCACGGGCACCGACCATGTGGACGGAGCCCATTCCCGCACCGAGCAGGAGATGCCATGAACGAGCTGACCGCCCGTCTCATGCCGCACCTGATGCTGGCGCCCATCGTGCTGCCCATGCTTTCGGCAGCGCTGATGCTGTTGCTGCGCGAAGAGCGCCAGCGTCTCAAATTCGCTCTTGGACTGGTATCCACCCTGATGGGGCTGGGCGTGGCCGTGATGCTGATGCTGTGGACCGACCAGGCCGGCGCGCCCGTCAACCTGGGCGTCTACATGCCGGGCAACTGGCCCATGCCCTTCGGCATCTCGCTGGCACTGGACCGCCTGACCGGCATGATGCTGGTGCTGACCTATACGGTGGCCCTGGCCTCGCTGGTCTTCTCCAGCGCCCGCTGGCACCGCGCGGGGATGCACTTTCACTCGCTGTTCCAGTTTCAGCTGATGGGCCTGAGCGGCGCCTTCCTCACGGCGGACCTGTTCAACCTGTTCGTGTTCTTCGAGATCATGCTCGCGGCCTCCTATGGACTGGTCCTGCATGGTTCCGGGCGGACGCGCATCCAGGCGGGCCTGCACTACATCGCCATCAATCTTGCAGCCTCGTCGCTGTTCCTGATCGGCGTGTCCATGCTCTACGGCCTGACCGGCACGCTGAACATGGCCGACCTGGCACGTGCCATCCCCCAGGTCAGCAGCGACGACCGCGGGCTGCTGCATTCGGCCGCTGCCATCCTGGGCATTGCCTTCCTGACCAAGGCAGCCATGTGGCCGCTGAACTTCTGGCTGGTGCCGGCCTACAGCGCAGCCACCGCTCCCGTGGGCGCCGTGTTCGCGCTCATGACCAAGGTGGGCGTCTACGTGGTGCTGCGGCTGTGGACGCTGCTGTTCAGCTCCGAGGCCGGCGCCTCCGCCCTGTTCGGCAGCACCTGGCTGATCGTCGGCGGCATGCTGACCATGGCCTTCGGCGGCCTGGGCATGCTGGGCTCGCAGCGGCTGACGCATATCGCGGGCTTTGCGGCCGTTCTCTCTTCGGGCACCTTGCTGGCCGCCACGGGGTTTGGCCAGAACGCCTTGACGGCCGGGCTGCTGTACTACCTGCCCAGCTCCACCCTGGCCGTGAGCGCCCTGTTTCTGATCGCCGACGTGGTGGACCGCTGGCGCGTGGATGACGATGCGGGCGAGCCCTATGAGGATGACGAGGCTCCCTTCCTCAACGCCGAACTGCTGCCCACAGAGGGCTTCAACCTCGACGAATCCGAAGAGGTGCTGATCGGCCGCGCCATTCCCGCAGCGGCCGCCTTCATCGGCCTGAGCTTCATGCTGGCCACCCTGGTGGTCACCGGCCTGCCCCCGCTTTCGGGCTTTGTGGGCAAGTTCGCCATGCTGTCTGCCCTGCTCAACCCGCTGGGCCTGGGCAACTCCAGCGGCTTCCAGGCCGGCTGGGCCGGCTGGGTGCTGGTGGCGCTGATGATCGCCACGGGACTGCTCGCCCTGCTGTCGCTGGTGCGCGCCGGCATACGCCATTTCTGGGCGACCGAGGAGCAGAACTCGCCCTCGCTGCGTGTGGCCGAAGGCCTGCCCATCGCCGTGCTGCTGGCCTGCTGCGTGGCGCTCACCGTGCAGGGTGGCCAGCTGATGGGCTACACGCAGCGTGCGGCCGATGCGCTGCTGGCGCCCGATGTCTATGTGCGCTCCGTCATGGGCACGCAGCCGGAGCCGAGCCCGGCAGAAAAGAAGGCGCGGCTGGAAGCCGGCCCCGAAGGCGCCGCGCGCGCCGCTGCCCAGGCCAGCGGCGCGCCCATGCCCGCAGGCATAGGCGATGCAGGCCCAACGGCCGGCAAGGAGGATTCCCGATGATGAAAACCCTGCTGCCCGCGCCGCTGCTGTCGGTGGCGCTGTTCCTGCTGTGGCTGCTGCTCAACCGCTCGTTCAGCAGCGGCCAGATCCTGCTGGGCGCCTTGCTGGGCCTGTTGCTGCCGCTGCTGCTGCGCGGCCTGCGCCCCTTGCCCGTGCGCGTGCGCCATCCGCTGACCATCGTGCGCCTGGGGCTGCGCGTGGTCTGGGACACCTCGGTGTCCAACTTCAACGTCGTGCGGTTCATGCTGTTTCCAGGCATGCGCAAGCACCCGGCCAACTTCGTGCGCATCCCGCTGGAACTGCGCGACCCCAACGGCCTGGCCGTGCTCGCCATGATCGTGTGCATCACGCCCGGCACGGCCTGGGCCGAGATCTCGCGCGACCGCTCCCAGCTCATGCTGCATGTGCTGGAGGTCGATGATCCCGAAGAGATCGTCCAGCACGTCAAGCGCTCCTACGAGCGCCCCCTGATGGAGATTTTCGAATGATGCCCTGGTTCCACTGGACTTTGATGTTCGCGCTGGGCCTGCTGGTCGCCGCCATGGGCTGCGCCGTGCTGCGCCTGCTCAAGGGCCCGCACGCCCAGGATCGCGTGCTGGCGCTGGACTGCATGTACCTCAACGGCATGCTGGCCATGCTGCTGATGGGCATCATCTATGACAGCACCAGCTATTTCGAGGCCGCCCTGCTGGTTGCGCTGTTCGGCTGCGTGGGCTCCACGGCCATGGCCAAGTTCCTGCTGCGCGGCGAGGTGATCGAATGATGCCGGAAACCACCACGCTGCCGCTGTGGTGCCAGATCCTGGTGGCTGCGCTGGCGCTGGGCGGCGCCATCATCGCCTTTCTGGGCTCCATGGGCCTGTGGCGCCTGGACAGCTATTTCGAGCGCGTGCATGCGCCTTCCATCATCGCCACCATGGGCTGCTGGCTGATCATGCATGCCACCTGGATCTACTTTTCCGTCAGCGGCCAGAGCCTGGCCGTGCATGCGCTGCTGATTGCGGTGTTCATCTCGGTGACCGTTCCCATCACGACCATCTTCCTGATGCGTGCAGCCCTGTTCCGCGCACGCCGTGCAGGCCAGGACGTGCCGCCGCCGCTGAGCAGCGTCGTGCGCAACGAGCCGGCCGAACACCCGGACGTCTGAAGCGCAATCGGGCCTGAAAATACCCGCCGATGCGGCAGGCAGCGGCAGGCAAAAGCCCTACTGCCAACTGTCCAGCATACGAATTCGCCCACGGCTGCGTCAATGCGCCAAAGCACCCGGTGCGCGAGCCCCGCGGCTATGAGTTTGTGAGCGTATAGTGCAGTCATCATCTGCGCTGGCAACGTATTTGATGGAACGGCCACAGGCGTGGCCGCCCTGGTTTTTCCTGTGTACGAGGGTTCATGCAAATCTCTTCCCCCCTGACCGATACCGATCTGGCCAACGGCTGGTCGGCCCTTCACAACCAGGCACACAACGGCATGGCATTGCAGCAGAACTCCAATCGCCTCGCCTTCGCGGACCCGGAATTCATGTTCCGCCGCGAAACCCGCGGCATCCGCATGCAGCTGGAGCTGCTCAAGCCGGACCTGGCCCAGATCGAGCGCGGCATCGAGCACACCGTCGTGGTCTATGGCAGCGCCCGCTTCGTGGACCTGGAGCAGGCCGAGCAGCAATTGGCCGACGCACAGGCCAGCGGCGATCCCCAGCGCGTTGCCTTGGCCGAGCGCGCCGTGCGCAATGCGCACCGCTATGAACAGGCCCGCGCCTTCACGCGCATCGTGGCCGCCGACAGCCTGAACCAGCCGCCCGAGGAGCGCCTCTACATCTGCACCGGCGGCGGCCCCGGCATCATGGAGGCGGCCAACCGGGGCGCCCATGACGTGGGCGCGCCCAGCATCGGCCTGAACATCGAGCTGCCGCACGAGCAAAACGGCAACCGCTTCATCTCGCCGGACCTGAGCTTCAAGTTCCACTACTTCGCCCTGCGCAAGATGCATTTCATGATGCGCGCCAAGGCCCTGGTGGCCTTCCCCGGCGGCTTCGGCACGCTGGACGAGCTGTTCGAGGTGCTGACCCTCATGCAGACCGGCAAGACGCATTCCGTGCCCGTGATCCTTTTTGGCACCGAGTTCTGGAAGCGCCTGCTCAACATCGACCTGATGATCGAGGAAGGCACGATCTCGCCCAAGGACCTGCAGCTGTTCCGCTATACCGATGATCCGGTCGAGGCCTGGGCGCTGATCAAGCAGTTCCACGCTGGCGGCTGGTAAGCCGCAGCGGCCGGCAGGCCGCCACCGCATCGCAAGGCGATCTGCGCACCAAGGCGCAGGTCGCTTTTTTTCATTCCGGCTTGCGCGGCGTCAGCCCCATGAACCAGGCCGTGCGGATGCCCGAGGCCACGGCCACGCCCACCACCCAGAACAGCGCAGACACGCCGATCAATGCCCCCGCCGAGCCGAACAGCACGGGCATGGCCACGCTGGAGGCATTGATGGCCATGAGCCGCAGGCCCAGTGCCTCGCCATGGCGGTGCTCGGGCGTGATCTGGTGCAGCATGCTCATGACCATGGGCTGCACAGATCCCAGTGAAAAACCCAGCATCACCGAACACATGCCCATGGTCAGCGCCGAGTCCATGAAGGGGTACAGCGCAAAGACGAAGGCGGTGATGGCCATGGCACCGGAGATCACGGCGCCTTCGCGCAAGCGCTCGGCCACCAGCGGCATGGCCAGGCGGATGGCGGCGGCCGCCACGGCAAAAATGCCCAGCAGCGTGCCGATGACCGAGGCGCTCAGGCCCTTCTCATGGCCCAGCAGCGGCAGCACGAAGGTGTGCACGTCCCAGCATGCGGACTGCAGCCAGTTGACCAGCAGCAGGTTGCGGAAATTGCGGTCGCGCAACAGGTCCCAGGCATGCTGCTTGGGACCGCCGATGGGCGCGCGCACGGGCGGCAGCTCCTGCGTGTGGCGCACCCAGCTCCAGGCCAGCACGGGCACCAGGGCCAGCAGGCCGAAGGCGACGCGGTAGCCCATGGTGCTGCCCTCGCCGCCAAAATTCGCGTGATCGATCAGCAGCCCGGTGCTGAAGGGCCCGATGAAGTTGGAGATGGCCGGGCCTATGGCCAACCAGCTGAACACCTTCTTGAGCGCCACGGCATCGTGGGTGACACGGCCCGCATGGCGCTGCACGGCAATCACCACGGCGCCGCTGGCTCCGCCCGTCAACAACGCCGCAAGGCATAGCACCGGATACAGCGGCAATGCCAGCGCCAGCGCGCAGCCCCCGCTGGCCGCCAGCATGGACAGGAAAAACGGCTTTCGAAAACCATGCTTGTCCGCGAAGCGCCCGGCCGGCAGCGCCAGGAACACCTGGGTCAGCGCGAACAGCGCCAGCAAGATGCCCACGGCCGCCGCGCTATAGCCCTGCTGCAGGGCCAGCAAGGGCGCTGCCAGCCGCATGCCGGCCATGGTGGCATGCACGCTGACCTGCGCCATGATGACCTTGAACAGGGCCAGGTTCATCTCAATCCTGCTCCGATCCCGGCTCCATTCCGGCCGCAGCATCCTTGTCATCCGGCAGGCCGGGCCGCGCTGCACTAGAGGTCGGCGCGGGCAGCTCCTGCACGTCGCGCAGCTGGCGCTGGATGGCGCGCGTGCGCACGCCCACCTGCTCGAAGCGCTTGGCCGCCGCGTCTATGGACTTGCGCGTGGCATCCACCACTTCGCCGAACTTGGCGAACTCGGTCTTGACCTGGCCGAGCACCGCCCAGACCTCGGACGAGCGCTTTTCGATGGCCAGCGTCTTGAAGCCCATCTGCAGGCTGCTGAGCATGGCGGCCAGGTTGGCCGGGCCGGTGACCATCACGCGGCAGCCGTTCTGCACGGCCTCGACCAGGCCGGGGCGGCGCATGACCTCGGCAAACAGGCCTTCGGTAGGCAGGTAGAGCACGGCAAAGTCCGTGGTGTGCGGCGGGCTCACGTACTTGCCGTGGATCTTGCGCGCCTCGAACTTGATCGATGCCTCGAAGGCATTGCCTGCCGAGACAATGGCCGCCTTGTCCGCCGCATCCTGGGCGTCGAGCAGGCGCTGGTACTGCTCCACCGGGTACTTGGCGTCGATGGGCAGCCAGACCGGCGTCTCGTCGCTGCGTCCGGGCAGGCGGATGGCGAACTCCACCATGTCGTCGCTGCCGGGCACGGTCTTGACGTTGCGCGCGTACTGCTCGGGCGTGAGCACGTTCTCGATGATGGCGCCCAGCTGCAGTTCGCCCCAGGTGCCGCGCGTCTTCACATTGCTCATCACGCGCTTGAGATCGCCCACGCTGCCGGCCAACGTCTGCATCTCGCCCAGGCCCTTGTGCACCTGCTCCAGCCGGTCGCTGACCAGCTTGAACGATTCGCCCAGGCGCTGCTCCAGCGTGGCATGCAGCTTCTCGTCCACCGTGCGCCGCATCTCTTCCAGGCGCGCCGCATTGTCCGACTGGATGGTGGCCAGGCGCTCGTTGAGCGTGCCGCGCAGCTGCTCGGCATGGACCTGGCTGGATTGCGCCAGTCCGCCCAGCTGCTGCTGGATGTCGTTCTTGAGGGAGTCCAGCGTGCTGCGCGTGGTCTGCGCCAGCGCCTCGAAGCGCTCCTGCACATGGGCGTTGAAGCGCTGCGTGCTTTCGCCCTGGGCCTCGCGGGCCTGGGCGCTGTCGGCGGCCAGCCGCACGGTGAGCCGGCCCAGTTCCATGCGAAAGGCTGCCAGCGCCTCGCCCTGCTCGCGCCGCGCCGCCTGGGCATCGAGCTGGGCCTGGGCCAGATGGGCCTGCAGCTGCTGCGACACGCGGTCCAGCCCGCCATCGCTCTTGGCCACGGCCATCTGCGTGGCCTGGGCACCGCGCTCGAGCTGCTGCAGCCGCACGTCCAGCATCTGCAGCGCCTGCAGCACCTGCTGGGGCGCCACCCCGTCCTCGCGCTGCGCCGAGCGCCTCCACAGCAGCCAGATCACGGCCGCCTGCCCCAACAGCAGCACGGCCCAGGCCGCCCACCACACTCCGGATATCTGGGTCAAGATTTTGCTTGCGCTCCATGCAGCGGGAAGCGGCCACGGCCAGCCTTCCCGCGATTGTCACAACACCGTGTTCAGGCCTTGGCGCGCGCGCCGGCGGCCGCCGCTTCGGGCTGGTTCACGGGCGTGCGCGGGCCCTTGCCGGACAGGAAGTCGATCAGGTTGTCGGCCGCCAGCTCGGCCATGGCGCTGCGCGTGCCCATGGTGGCGCTGGCGATGTGCGGGGTCAGCACCACGTTGGGCACGGTCAGCAGGTCGGGATGGACCGAGGGCTCGCCCTCGAACACGTCCAGGCCTGCTGCAGCAATGGTCCTGTCGCGCAGTGCCCTGGCCAGCGCCGCGTCATCGACGATGCCGCCGCGCGCGATGTTGATCAGCGTGGCCGTGGGCTTCATCCGGGCGATCTCGGCCGCGCCTATGGTGTGGTGGTTTTCCTTGGTGTAGGGCAGCACCAGCACCACATGGTCGGCCATGGCCAGCAGTTCATCCTTGCCCACGTAGCCGGCCTTGCATTCGGCTTCCAGCTCGGGCGACAGGCGCGAGCGGTTGTGATAGACCACCTTCATGCCGAAGCCATGCGCCCCGCGTTTGGCGATGCCCTGGCCGATGCGGCCCATGCCGATGATGCCCAGCGTGCTGCCGTGCACTTCCGAGCCGGCAAACAGGTCGTAGCGCCAGGAGTTCCACTTTCCTGCGCGCAGGTAGTGCTCGCTTTCGGTCACGCGGCGGGCCGTGGCCATCAGCAGGGCAAAGCCGAAATCGGCCGTGGTCTCGGTCAGCACGTCGGGGGCATTCGTGCCCTGCACACCTGCAGCCGTCATCGCAGGCACGTCGAAGTTGTTGTAGCCCACGGCCATGTTGGCCACCACCTTCAGGCGCGGGCAGGCGGCCAGCAGCGCCGCATCGATGGTCTGCGAGCCCGTGGTCAGCACTCCATCCTTGTCCTGCAGATGCCTGGCCAGTTCCTGCGGGCTCCAGACCACGTCATCCTGGTTGGACTCGACCTCGAAGTGCTGCTCCAGCTTGCGCACCACTTCGGGCGGGATGGCACGGGCGATCAGGATGCGGGGTTTGCTTGCCATGTCTGTCTCTTTCCTTGTCTTGGCGTTAGGCGGTTCTTCAGCGGAACCAGATGAAGCTCATCAATACGAACAGCGGCACCAGAATGCACAGCGACCAGGCCATGTAGCCGAAGAAGCTGGGCATCTTCACGCCGCGCTCCTCGGCAATGGCCTTGACCATCAGGTTGGGCGCATTGCCGATATAGGTGTTGGCGCCCATGAACACCGCGCCCGCCGAGATGGCGGCCAGCGTCGAGGCCATGGCCGTCATCATCTGAGCGGCGTCTCCGCCCGCCGTATTGAAGAACACCAGGTAGGTCGGCGCGTTGTCCAGGAACGAGGACAGCAGGCCCGTGGCCCAGAAATACATCAGCGGATCGGGCGTGCCGTCGGCGCGCGTCACGGCCCCCACGATGGCGCCGAAGGGTCCGGCCGTTCCCGCCTTGAGCATGGCGATCACGGGAATGATGGTCAGGAAGATGCCCGCGAACAGCTTGGCCACTTCCTGCATCGGCCCCCAGCCGAATTCATTGGCCTGGTGCACGCTGCGCGGCGTGAGCCTGAGGGACAGCACAGTCACGGCGACGAGGCCCGCATCGCGCACCAGACCCGGCAGGCCCACATGCGTGCCGGCCAGCACCAGGCCGGCATCGGTACGCCACAGGCCGCTCATCAGCACCAGTGCCACCACGGCCAGCAGCAGCACGAAGTTCACGCCGCCATCAAAGCCCAGGCGGCTGGCGCGGCCCAAGGCATCGACGCTGGGCGTGGGATCGGGCAGATCCGCTTCGCCGGCCTTGCGCAGCAGCCAGGCATCGATCGCGTAGAACAACGCCAGCAGCGCACCCACCAGGAACAGCGTCTCGGTGAAGATGTGACGTACCGTCCAGAAGAAATCCACCCCCTTGAGAAAGCCCAGGAACAGCGGTGGATCGCCCAGCGGCGTCAGCGAGCCGCCGGCATTGGAGACGATGAAGATGAAGAACACCACCACATGCACCTGGTGCCTGCGGTTGTCGTTGGCGCGCAGCAGCGGCCGGATCAGCAGCATCGAGGCGCCCGTGGTCCCCATGAAGCTGGCCAGCACGGCGCCGATCGCCAGAATGGCCGTGTTCAGCCCCGGCGATCCCTTGAGATTGCCGCGCACATAGATGCCGCCCGACACCGTGTACAGCGCCGTCAGCAGGATCACGAACGGCAGGTATTCGGCCAGCAGGGCATGCACCAGGTTGGCCATGGCCGCGCCCACGCCGAACACCGCCGCGAAGGGCAGCAGAAAGACCAGCGCCCAGGCGGCCGTCACCTTGCCGAAATGCCGGTGCCAGAAATGGGGCGCCGCCAGCGGCATCAGGGCGATGGACAACAGCATGCCCGCAAACGGCACGCCCCAAAGTACCGAAAGCTGGCCGCCGTCGATATCGGCGGCCAGGGCCCAGGATGGCGCGCAGGTGGCCAGCAGCGCCAGCAATCCGCGCAATGCCTTCATGGTCCCGTCTCCTCTTTGTTCTCTATTCACTGTCCCCTCCTGGCGGCAGGTGGTGCCGCAATCAAGCCTGCGCCGCAGGCGGCGCAATCTCGAACACCTGACGCAGGTAGGCCAGGTACTTCTCGTCATCGCACATGCTCTTGCCCGGCGTGTCCGAGAGCTTGGCCACGGGCTGGCCGTTGCAGCGGGTCATCTTGATGACGATCTGCAGCGGCACATGGTCGGGCGCGTCGCCCAGGTCGTTGGTCAGGTTGGTGCCTATGCCGAAGGCCAGCTGGCAGCGGCCATGGAAGCGCTGGAACAGCTCGATGGTGCGCGGCACCGTCAGGCCGTCGCTGAAGATCAGCGTCTTGGTCAGCGGATCGATGCGGTTGGCACGGTAGTGGGCCAGCAGCCGCTCGCCCCACTCGAACGGGTCGCCGCTGTCGTGGCGCGCACCGTCGAAGAGCTTGCAGAAGTACAGGTCGAAATCGCGCAGGAAGGCCGACATGCCGTAGACGTCCGACAGCGCAATGCCCAGGTCGCCCCGGTATTCGCGCGCCCAGGATTCGAAGCCGAAGATCTGGCTGTCGCGCAGGCGCGGGCCCAGGGACTGGCAGGCCTGCAGGTATTCATGCGCCAGCGTGCCCAGGGGCCGCACGCCCAGCTTCATGGCGTACAGCACATTGCTGGTGCCGGCGAACTGGCCTTCGGACTCCACGGATGTGCCGGGCCGGCCCAGGCGTGCGCACAGCACGCGCAGCACCTCTTCATGCCAGGCCCGCGAAAAGCGACGGCGCGTGCCGTAGTCGGCAATCTTGAGCTGCTCCAGGCCGGGCTGCTGCAGCAGCGCAATCTTGGCGTCGAGACGGCGCCGGCCTTCCGGAAAATCGGGCACCGGCTGGGTGTTGCGGAAGTACACCTCGTTGACGATGGCCAGAACGGGAATCTCGAACAGGATGGTGTGCAGCCAGGGGCCGCGGATGGTGATGTCGATCTCGCCATTGGGCAGCGCCTGCACCGTGATGCATTTCTCGTTGAGGTGGAACAGGCCCAGGAAATCGACGAAGTCGCTCTTGATGAAGCGCAGCGAGCTCAGATAGGCCAGCTCCGCGTCCTGGAAACGCAGACTGCACAGCGAGCGGATCTCGGAGCGGATCTCGTTCACATAGGGTGCGAGCTGCACGCCGGGGTTGCGGCACTTGAAGCGGTACTCGACCTGTGCTCCGGGAAACTGGTGCAGCACCACCTGCATCATCGTGAATTTGTACAGGTCGGTATCGAGCAGGCTGGTGATGATCATGGACAGAGCCGGGCGGTAAGCGCCCCAGCGGTCAGATGGCAGACAGCTTTCGAGTGTAGGCCATACACACGCTGCCGCGCTGCGAGCGCACGCCTTGCATGCGCCCCGGACGCCATCAGCCGCGCAGCAGCGGCTCCAGCACCTGTCGCAGCGCCTGCGGAATCTGGGCAGGCCGGCGCGTATGCCGGTCCACATAGACATGCACGAAATGCCCGGCCGCCGCCGTCAATGGCTCGCCCTGCGCGAACAGCCCCACCTCGTAGCGCACGCTGGAGCCACCGATGCGGGCCACCCGGATACCGGCCTCCACCTCCTGCGGGAAGGCCAGCGGCGCAAAGTAATTGCATTGCGTCTCTATGACCAGGCCTATCGTCTCGCCCGCGTGGATATCCAGCGCGCCCTGCTCGATCAGATGGGCATTCACCGCCGTATCGAACCAGCTGTAATAGACGACGTTGTTGACGTGCCCGTAGACATCGTTGTCCGACCAGCGCGTGCTGATGCGTCGGAATGCCGCATAGGCCGAACGGGGCTGCGGCGCGGGGCGGCTCGGGGGCGATTCATTCATGGCGGCCATTGTGCCGCCGGCCGAATGCGCCCTGTCCCCAGCCACTGTCGCCATCACGACGCGCACTGCTGCCAATCACTCGCCAAGCGAGTAAGCATGCAAACCGAAAAATGTCGTCAAACCGACATAAAACCAATTCAAAATCAAAGACTTACAAAAAACCCACAGCTTTGCCGATTTTTTTGCTGCACCGCAGCATCAGGTACTTGATTCCTTTTTTGCAATCCCTACAATAAGACCCATGCTGCACTGCAACATGACACTCAGTCAGGTCAGCGCAGGCAATTCCCCGTAACCCGAGACCCCTGTGGTCCGTTTTTCTGGAGACTGACATGAGCTTGACCCCTGACCAAATCCTGAGCGCACAAAAGGCCAACCTGGAAACCCTGTTCGGCCTGACGAGCAAGGCCTTCGAAGGCGTTGAAAAGCTGGTGGAACTGAATGTGACCGCCTCGCGCGCCGCACTGAACGAAGCCGCCCAGCACACCCAGGCCGTCCTGAGCGTGAAGGATGCGCAGGAACTGCTGTCGCTGCAGGCCAACCTGTTCCAGCCCCTGGCTGAAAAGACCGCTGCCTACAGCCGCCACCTGTACGACATCGCCAGCGGCACCGGTGCCGAGCTGGCCAAGGCCTTCGAAAGCCAGGCGTCCGATCTGCAGAAGAACTTCAGCGCCCTGGTGGACACCACCGCCAAGAACGCACCCGCAGGTTCCGAAACCGCCGTGGCCGTGATGAAGAGCGCCGTGTCGGCTGCCAACAATGCCTTCGAGTCGGTGCAAAAGGCCGTCAAGCAGGCTTCGGACCTGGCGGAAGCCAACTTCACGGCCGTGACCAACACCGCCAGCGAAGCCGTCCAGTCGGCCCAGACCCGCAAGCGTTGATCACGCCGTCTTACAACAGGGTTGCGTGCAAGAATTAGTGATTACCCTCATAATTGCATGCATCCCGGGTCGCAAGACCTGACCAGTTGTCTCCTTGGATCCTCTCGAAACCCCCGTTTCTGGATCCTTTCAAAACCCAGTCCTTGGACTGGGTTTTTTTTATTCCCGTCCTCGATACCCCGGGCTGCCATAGCCCTCCAGAACCACCCCCTTTATTAAGAACAATTCGCGTCTGGCCTATCATCGCACTTTGCCAACAAAGAGAGGCCTGTCTTCATGTCGAAATCCCTGAAAGCCCTGTTTGCCGCTTGCGCCCTGGTGGCTGCCGGCACAGCCATTGCCGACTCCCAGGTCGTCAACCTCTACTCCGCGCGCCACTACTCCACGGACGAGGAGCTGTACAACGGCTTCACCAAGGCCACCGGCATCAAGATCAACCGCGTGGACGGCGACGACGCCGGCATCATTGCGCGCCTGAAGGCCGAGGGCCAGGCCTCGCCGGCCGACGTGATCCTGCTGGTCGATGCCGCGCGCCTGTACCGCGGCGAGGTCGATGGGCTGTTCCAGCCCATCCACTCCAAGCTGCTGGAAGACGCCATTCCCTCCAACCTGCGCGCCCAGCCCACGGCCGATGGCATCAGCTGGTTCGGCCTGTCCACACGCGCCCGCGTCATCGTCTACAACAAGGCCAAGGTCCAGCCCGCCGACGTGCAGAACTACGAATCGCTGGCCGACCCCAAGTTCAAGGGCCAGCTGTGCATCCGCTCGGGCTCGCACCCCTACAACCTGAGCCTGTTCGGCACCGTGGTCGAACACATGGGCGAGCAAAAGGCAGAGGGCTGGATCCAGGGCATGAAGGCCAACCTGGCCCGCCCGCCCAAGGGTGGCGACACCGACCAGATCAAGGCCGTGGCCTCGGGCGAATGCACCATCGGCGTGACCAACAGCTACTACCTGGCGCGCATGATGCGCTCGGGCAAGCCCGAGGACCAGGCCGTGGTCGGCAAGATCGGCGTGGTCTTCCCCAACCAGTCCAGCTGGGGCACGCACCTGAACATCGCGGGCGGCGCCGTGGCACGCCATGCCAAGAACAAGGACAACGCCGTCAAGTTCCTGGAGTACCTGGCCAGCCCCGCCGCCCAGAACTACTTTGCCAACGGCAACAACGAGTGGCCCGCAGCCAAGGGCGTGGAACTGGACAACCCTGCCCTCAAGGAGATGACCGGCGGCAAGCCCTTCAAGAGCGAGACCATCCCGATCACGGCCGTGGGCAAGAACATGACCAAGGTCCAGCAAATGCTGGACCGTGCCGGGTTCCAGTAATCCCCATCGCGCCCATCACCAGCCCGGCACTGCCGGGCTTTTTCTTGGGCGCGACATGGCTGCGGCCGGGGCTGCATGCATAATTTGAGAGTTACGTTTACGTCAACGTCAGATAACCAAGGAGACATTCCATGCAGATCAAGGACCGGGTATTCATCGTCACGGGCGGCGCCTCCGGGCTGGGCGAAGGCACGGCGCGCATGCTGGCGGCCGAGGGCGGCAAGGTGGTGATCGCCGATATGCAGGCGGACAAGGGCGAGGCCGTGGCGCGCGAGATCGGCGGCGTCTTCGTCAAATGCGACGTGAGCCAGGAGGCCGATGGCCAGGCCGTGGTGGACAAGGCCGTGAGCCTGGGCAAGCTGGCAGGCCTGGTCAACTGCGCAGGCATTGCGCCCGCCGAGAAGACCGTGGGCAAGAACGGCGCGCACAACCTGGCGCTGTTCTCCAAAACCATCACGGTCAACCTGATCGGCAGCTTCAACATGATCCGCCTGGCCGCCGCCGCCATGTCGGCCAACGAGCCTGAGAGCACGGGCGAGCGCGGCGTGCTGATCTCCACGGCCAGCGTGGCCGCCTACGACGGCCAGATCGGCCAGGCGGCCTATGCGGCGTCCAAGGGCGGCGTGGTCGGCATGACGCTGCCCATTGCGCGCGACCTGGCGCGCAACGGCATCCGCAACATGACGATTGCCCCCGGCATCTTCGGCACGCCCATGCTGTTCGGCATGCCGCAGGAAGTGCAGGACGCACTGGCCGCCGGCGTGCCCTTCCCCAGCCGCCTGGGCACGCCCCAGGACTATGCCAAGCTGGTGCGCCACATCCTGGACAACGACATGCTCAATGGTGAGGTGATCCGGCTGGATGGGGCCATTCGTCTGGCACCGAAGTAAGCACCCCCTGAGCGGCTGCGCCGCTTCCCCCTCTCTTTCTCGCTTCGCGAGGGAGGGGGACGACACCCTCGCGGCGGGGCGGCGCGGCCGGCATAGGCCCTTGCTCGGTGTCCCTCGCTTTGGGCCGTGCCGGTTTTTGAGATACGCGCGTTGTCACACCGTGGTGTCTGCAGGCGTGTCTGCAGGCGCTCTGGCCATCATCTCCAGCCCCTTGCGCAATGCAGGGAACAGGCTGTGCTGGAAGTTGTTCCAGCGCAGCTCAAGAATCGTGTCTTGGGGATCGATGTCGGTGCCCAGCACGTCGGCGATGACTTCGCCGGAGTCGATGCCGTTGTCCACGTAGTGAAAGGATGCGCCGGTCTTGAACAGGGGCGGGACCGGGCGCTGTTCCATGGTCTTCCAGTCCACGATCTTGTAGCCTTGTGCGCCATGCAGCGCGTCCAGCGTGGCGCAGGCGCCCCGGCGTTCATAGGGTGACTCCAGGCGCGTGATGCCGGGGTGGATGTTGGCGATCCTGCGGTGGAACAGGGCCCCGGGCCGCACGAGCCGGTCCAGGATGACGAGCAGGCCATCCAGCACCACCCGCTCGGCACCCAGCTGCACCAGCCTGTCCTGCAACTGCGCCTCGAACATCTGCTTGCCCGCGGCGCGCTGCGAATCGTTCAGCGGCAGGCGCCGGTAGGAAGACGGCACGGCCATGAGCAGGTCATTGACCCTGCGCCCCTGGATGCGCAGGTCCGGCGGATAGAACCAGCGGCCGCCCGGCCGGTAGCTGAAGCCGTAGTCGCCGATCTTTTCGCGGTCGCGCGGCGAGGCCTCGTCGTCGTCGTGGATCACGGCCTCCAGGCTGTAGATATCGCCCAGCGGGCTGGTGTCCAGCAGCTCGCCCAGGTATTCGAGCGGCGACTTCATGTAGCGCGTTGCGCCCTTGTAGGCGATGTGCTGGCCTGCCTGATCGGCGGCGGCGTTTCTCAGGGACCAGATGTAGACGAGTTTTGTCTTTGCCATGTTCGTGGATTCAGCAGGAATTCAGATGTCGGCCAGCGCGCCTTGACTGGCGGGACTGGCCGATGCAGCCGCCACCGGCTGCGCCCCGTCTTGCGGCAGGACCATGCGGCCGGCCTCCATGCGCACGATGCGGTCGGCCAGGTGGAAGTAGCGATCGTCATGGGAGATGACCACCAGCAGGTGGCCCCTGGCGCGCAGCTCGGGCAGCAGCTCGGTGTAGAACAGGTGGCGGAAGCTCGGGTCCTGGTCGGCCGCCCATTCGTCGAAGACCAGCACGGGCCGGCCCTCCAGATAGGCGTGGACCAGGGCCAGGCGCTTGCGCTGGCCGGTGGACAGGTCGATGGTGCTGAAGCTGCCGTTGCGCACGCTGACCTTGTGGGCGATCTCCAGCCGCTGCAGGTAGGGCAGCGCGGCCTCGGGCAGCGCGGCGGCCTGGCCCTCTTCGCCGCCGGCCACCAGGTCCTCGAACAGGTAGAAGTCCGAGAACACCGTGGTGAACAGCTGGCGGTAGTCGTCGCGCGTCTGCGCCGTGACGGGCTGGCCGTCGTGCAGGATCTCGCCCTGCTGGGGCGCATACAGGCCCAGCAGCAGCTTGATCAGCGTGGTTTTGCCCGAGCCGTTGTCGCCCACCACAAAGACCAGTTCGCCCTTGCCCAGCTTCAGGTCGATGGGGCCGATCTCGAAGGCCTTGCCGCCTTCGGGCGCATCGAAGGCATAGCGCACGCCCCGCAGCTCCAGGCCGCGGTCCAGGCGGACCTCGCCGGGCGGGCTGTCCAGGTGCAGGTGCGGCTCGGGGCTGGCAAAGCGCGCCGACAGGTCGGCAATGCGCTGCAGCGCCACCTTGGCACGGCCCAGGTTGGGCAGCGCGCCCGCGATCTGGTCCATGGGGCCCTTGAGGAACAGCAGCACCAGCACGAAGCCGCTGAGCACCACGGGCTCGGTGGTGCGCAGCGCGGCCCAGCCCAGGATGAGGGCGATCAACAGAAAGAACAGCGCCGAACCGAAGGCCGTGGCCAGCACATAGGTGTTGATGGCGCGGCTGTTGATGCGGCGGATGGCATCCACGGTGGAGCCGATCTGCCCGTCGAAGATGCGGCCCCGGCGCGCGCGGTGCATGCGCAACTCCTTGGCGCCTTCGCTGATGGCGCGGTAGGCCTTGTGCAGCACTTCCTCGTGATCGCGCGCCTTCCAGAACCCCGCCACGCCGCGCGACTGGGCCAGCGCCTGCAGGCTGACGCCCAGCACCAGCGCCACCACCAGCATGGCAAACAGCGGCGGCGACAGCAGGGCCAGATAGGCCAGGCAGCCCAGCGCAATGGCCAGGGCGATCACGTTGGAGGCCAGCACGAAGGCCACGTCGCTGATCATGTCCACGTCCTGCGTGAGCACGGGCATGAGGCGGTGCGTGCGGTAGCGCTCCAGCGCGTCGATGGGCGCGGCCAGGATCTTGCTGGCCAGCTCCTTGCGCAGCCGGGCCACCAGGCGCTGCCCCACGAAATTGCCCGACATGTCGGACGCGGCCCGGCACACCAGCACGGTGGCGCACAGGGCGATGAAGGTCAGCAGCAGCCCGCCGGCCAATCCGCCTGGGCGGTTGAGCACCTGGTTGATGGTCGCCAGCAGCGCCACCGTGGCCCCACCCGCGCAAATGCCCGTGACCACGGACAGGGCCATCCACGGCAGGAAGGGCCTGAGCAGGCGCAGTACCTCGGAGGGCGGTCGGCTGGCGTTTTCCATAAGGGATTCCTCTGGCGCCCATGGGCGCATGACCTTGCAATGCCGGCGCGGCCCGGCGTTTTCCTGGGGATGCGGCGCACGACGCACGCTGCCCACTCCCTGCAAGACGTGCGAGCGCGGGAAATGTTCATCGTCCCGGCGATGAACAAATTCCGCCGCCCAGCGTCATCACGGGGAAGGGGCAGCGCGGGCGCCATGCCCTGCATCGGCCCGCCCTGCCTTGTCTGCCGCACACCCGAAGGACGCCATGGCTCTCCACCCCGACCTGCAAGCATTTCTCGAACTCGCCAACGCCCAGGCATCCAGCCGCCCGCGCATGAGCCAGATGACGGCAGCGCAGGCGCGCGCCGCCTACGACAACGCCACGCTGGCGCTGGACCTGCCGGGCGACGATCTGCCCACCGAGGACCTGGATCTGCCCACGCGCGACGGCGCGCGTATCCGTGCCCGGTTCTACCGCGCAGCCCCTGGACACACAGCCGCGCCCTGCCTGCTGTTCCTTCACGGCGGCGGCTATGTGCTGGGCGGGCTCGACTCGCATGACAGCCTGTGCCGCAGCCTGGCGCTGGGCACGCCCTGCAATGTGCTGGCCATCGACTACCGGCTGGCGCCAGAGCACCGCTTTCCCACCGCCTTCCTCGACGCACAGGACGCCCTGGCCTGGCTGCTGGAGCACGGCGGCCGCCATGGCCTGGACGCGCAGCGCCTGGCCATTGGCGGCGACAGCGTCGGGGGCACGCTGGCCACGGCCCTGTGCATCGCCGCGCGCGACGCGGGCATGCCCCAGCCCTTGCTGCAGTTGCTGCTCTACCCCTGCACGGCAGCACGGCAGGACAGTGACTCGCATGCGCGCCTGGCCACCGGCCATCTGCTGGAAGGTGACACCCTGGCCTGGATGTTCGGCCAATACCTGCGCAGCGATGCGGACCGGCAGGACTGGCGCTTTGCCCCGCTGCAGGCATCCGACCTGGGCCGGCTGGCCCCCACGCTGATGGTGCTGGCCGAGTACGACCCGCTGATCGACGAAGGAAAGCGCTATGCCGAGCGGCTGCAGGCCGCCGGCGTGGCCGTGGACCTGCAGATCTACGCCGGCATGGTCCATGACTTTGCGCGGCTGGGCGCCCTCACCGAAGAGACCGAGGTGCTGCGCGACCGGCTCTGCAAGGCACTGGCCCATGCCTTCCAGGCGGCCCGGATCCCGGCCCTGGCATGAACGGCCCTGGCATGAACATTTGCCGCGCCTGCACGTCATCCCGGTCATGAGGCTGCCTTGTGTCCCCTGCGTCCCTTGCGTCCCTTGTGCCCTTGCCCCCATCCGTGTCCCGCACGCGGGGCACTCCATCTGAAAGAGTCCACGTGCGTCCAGCCGAAGCCACCGCTACACCGTCACCGGACGCCTCCGGCGCCAGCTACCTCGCCCATGCAGGCGCCGAGACGATCAGCGTCTTCGGCGATGGACAGCGGCTGCGCCTGGAGCGTTCGGGGTCCGTGGATTCCGGCAGGCCCGGCAAGCACAGTCTCTGGAACCTGTCACCCGCGGCCGCGCCAGGCCTGCTGCGGCTGCAATGGATGGGGCCCTGCTCGGGCATGCCCGAAGCGGATGAACTGCTGGCCGCGCTGCAGGCCGGCTTTGGCCTGCATCCCGATGCGCAAGCCATCGAACTGTCCCTGCCCCGCCTGCCACCGGGCCTGCGCGACAGCATTGCCACAGTGCAGCCGGGCCAGGCCCCGTGCGTGGCAAGAAGCGTGCTGTGGCAGCAGCCCCTGTGGCTGCCCCGCCCGCGCCCACCCTATGCGCTGCACTACACGATCAGCGAAGGCCGGCGCCACCCCGTGCGCCTGCACAAGCCGCGCGGCGAGGTCTACCGCCGCTTCATCCCCTGGCTGGGCCGCACGCTGAGCTTTCGCACCGTGGAGCCCGAGGCCGACCTGCCCCTCATCCACCGCTGGATGAACGACCCGGTCGTCGCGCATTTCTGGGAGGAAAGCGGCGACCTTGCCCACCACCGCGCCTACCTGCAGCGCATGGCCGGCGACCCGCATGCGCTCGGCCTCATCGGCTGCTTCGATGGCGAGCCCTTCGGCTACTTCGAGGCCTACTGGGCCAAGGAAGACCGCATCGCCCCCTTCTATGACGCGGGCGACCATGACCGGGGCTGGCATGCGCTGGTGGGGGAGGCGCGGTTTCGCGGCCAGCCCTACTTGACGGCCTGGCTGCCCTCGCTGTCGCACTACCTCTTTCTGGACGACTGCCGCACGCAGCGCATCGTCGTGGAGCCGCGCGCCGACAACCGCAAGATGCGCAAAAGCCTGCCGCGCTGCGGCTATGCGCTGGTCAAGGAATTCGACTTCCCGCACAAGCGCGCCGTGCTGGGAGTGCTGCTCAGGGAACGCTTTTTCGCAGACGCCTTGTGGATACCGCAGACCGACGCAGCCGCGCCGGACGCACTGGACGCATCGACCCAATGAAAGGACCTTCCATGCAAACCCACCCGCTGATCGGCATCGGCTTCGGCCCCTCCAACATTGCCCTGGCCATCGCCCTCAAGGAGCGCGAAACCACGGCGCGGGCCATGCACCCCGTCTTCATCGAAAAGCAGCCGCGCTTCGCCTGGCACAAGGACATGCTGCTGGAGCAGGCCCACATGCAGGTGTCCTTCCTCAAGGACCTGGCCACGCTGCGCAATCCCACCAGCCGCTTCACCTTCATCAACTACCTGCACGAGAAGGGCCGGCTGCAGGACTTCATCAACCTCAAGACCTTCTTTCCCAGCCGCCACGAGTTCAACGACTACCTGGCCTGGGCCGCCTCCAAGTTCGAGGACCGCTGCGTCTACGGCCAGGAAGTCATCGAGGTGCTGCCTGAAAAACGCGACGGCAAGGTGGAGCTGCTGCGCGTGCGCTCGCGCGATGCGGCCGGCAACGTGCATGAGCGCCTGGGCCAGAACCTGGTCATGAGCATCGGCGGCACGCCCAGCATTCCCGAGCAGTTCAAGCCCCTGCGCGGCGATGCGCGCGTCTTCCACTCCAGCGCCTACCTGCGCAGCATTGCCGAGCATGCCAGGCCGCTGCGCATCGCCGTCGTGGGCGCGGGCCAGAGCGCCGCCGAAATCTTCATGGACCTGCACGGCCGCTACGCCAAGGCCGAGATCGACCTGGTCATGCGCGCCCGCTCCATCCGCCCCTCGGACGACAGCCCCTTCGTCAACGAAATCTTCAACGCCGACTTCGTGGACCATGTCTACAGCCGCCCGCACGACGAGCGCGGCGCCCTGCTGCGCGAGTTCTGGCACACCAACTACGCCTGTCCCGACCTGGAGCTGATCGAGAGCATCTTCAAGGTGTTCTATGAACAGAAGGTCGTCGGCGACACGCGCCACCGCTTCCTGCGCCGCCACGAGGTGCAGGACGTGCGCGCTGCCAGCGACGGCATCCACCTGGGCCTGCGCGACCTCAACAGCGGCATCGACCATGCATCGCGCTACGACGTGGTGGTGCTGGCCACCGGCTATGCGCGCGAGCACCACAAGACCCTGCTGGACCCGCTGGCCCCCTACCTGGGCGACTTCTCCGTGAGCCGCGACTACCAGGTGCACACCACGCCGGACTTTCGCCCCGCCATCTTCCTGCAGGGCGCCTGCGAGGACTCCCACGGCCTCAGCGACACCCTGCTGTCGGTCACCTCGGTGCGCACCGGCGAAATCGGCGACGCCCTGCTGGCAGCGCAAGCCCAAAGACCCGATGTTGCGCGCACAGAACAGCTGGCGCTGCAGGACTGAAAGATCGCACCGGGCATGATGGCGCACGAATCTCCCATGCCATAATTTGAATGCAAACCATTTGCATTTGAATTCGAATCACCTGCGCCGCTGAATCCCATACCCGCTGCTGCACCGCCCCGGCCCTGGCCGGGGTTGCGGCATCCGGTAGGCCCATCTCTGTACGGACCCAGGGGTTCCAACCCATCGCCCTTGCGGAAAGGCAGGTATCCGGATGCGTGACCTGATCCAGGAACTCGTGGCTCACTATGGCGATCTGCGCCGCCAGCTCACGCGCGATCTCCGGGATCCGCACTATGCGGCCGACATCGCGCAATCGAGCTTCGAGCGGGTCTATGTGCACGCCCTGGGCCTGCGCAGCGGCAAGAAGGCCGAGGCGCTGCCCGATGCCGACATCGAATCCCCGCGCGCCCTGCTGTTTCGCGTGGCACGCAACCTGTGCATAGACGATGCGCGCAAGCGCAAGACCTCCCAGGACTGGACGCGCCAGCAAATGGCGGTGCAGCACAGTGCGCCCTCCAGCGAAACCCTGGCCGCCCAGCGCCAGATCCTGGACCGCGTCGTCCAGGCGCTGGAAAGCCTGCCGCCGCGCCGGCGCGAAGCCTTCATCCTCTTTCGCGCCCATGGCTACACGCGCGCGGAAATCGCCGATCAGCTCAACATCACCGAAATGGCCGTCGCCAAGCACATGGTGCGCGCCACGCTGGACTGCTCGCGCGTGCTGGCCCAGCTGCGCTCCGAGCTGATCGAGGACCATGCGCTGGGCAGCGTCATGGATTTCGACAACAGTACACTGACCGACGACGCATCCTGACCCCCCTTTCCATGGCAAGTGCACCTAGCGAGCGCATGGTCGAGCATGCGCTGACGCTGATCGTTCAAAGCGAAATCGCTCCCGACCCGGTGGCCCACCAGGCGCGCCTGACCCTGGGCGAATGGCGCGGGAAATCAGCCCGGCACGATGCCGCCGCGCGCGAGGCGCACCTGCGCTGGAACATGCTCGGCGGCCTGTCCGGCGGACTGCGCGAGCAATTCCAGGAAACCGCCCTGCTGGCGGACAGCGCCTCGCGCTCCACCCAGACCGTCCGGCGCCGCAAGCTGCTGCTGTCGTTTGCAGGGCTGCTGGGCACCGGCGCGCTGGCCGGCCGGGGCGCCTACTGGTACTGGCAGCAGCCCCTGCACACCTCGGCCTATGCCACGCGAAACTCGCAGATGCTCAAGGTCACGCTGGCCGACGGCAAGGCGCCGCTGCAGGCCAGCCGCATCGAGCTGGCGCCCCAGAGCGCCATTGCCGTGACGCTCTACCGCCAGCGCCGCAGCGTATCCATGTCGCGCGGGGAAGCGCGATTCGAAGTGGCCTCGGACCCCGACCGCCCCTTCGAGGTCATCACGCGCGAGGCGCGCATCGAGGTCGTGGGCACGGTGTTCACCGTGCGCGACCGTGGCGGCACGGTCACGGTGGGCGTGGAGCATGGCCATGTCAGGGTCCGCGTGCTGGGCAGGGATGCGCAGGATCCGGCGACCGAGGCGGCGGCCACGCTGGACCTGCTGCCAGGCCAGGTGGTGGACATCCGCAATGGCCAGCCCGAGGCCGTGCGCCAGGCCGATGCCGCCACGCTGTCCGCCTGGCGCGAAGGCTGGCTGGTCTTCGAGAACACCCCGCTGGCCGAGGCCCTGGCCACCGTCAACGCCTACCGCACCCAGCCCATCGAAGCCGCCGATGCGCGCGTGGCCGCGCTGCGCCTGACGGGGCGCTTTCGCGCCAATGACTCGGCCGGCCTGCTGGCCGTGCTGCCCTCCATCCTGCCGCTGAGGGTGCGCGCGCAGGCCGATGGCAGCGTGCAGCTGCAGGCGCTCTGAACGGCGCCTTCGGTTCCCCGACAAAGAAAAGGCCACGGCCGGATCGCTCCAGCCGTGGCCCATGGCCCATGCCCGCTTACCAGCGATAGGTGGCCGTGCCGATCACCTTGCGGGGCTCGCCGTAGAAGCAGCCGTAGGAGCAGCTGGCGATATAGGTCTTGTCGGTCAGGTTGGTGAGGTTCAGGGCGAAGCGCCAGGGTCCGGTGGTGTAGCTGACCATGGCATCCACCAGGGTGAACGCCGGCAGCGAGACGGGAACGCCATAGGCCAGGCCGCGTGTCTGGCCCAGGTACCTGGCGCCCATGCCCACCTTGAGGCCGGCAAGCCCGAAGTCGCCAAAGCTGTAGTCGCCCCACAGCGATATCTGGTTGTAGGGCACGCCGATGGAGCGCTTGCCCAGCTCGTCCGGCTGCAGGGGGCTTGCCTGCGTGGTGCGCGCATCCGTGTAGGCATAGGCGGCAATGATGTTCACATTGCGGCCGATGGAGCTTCGCGCCTCCAGCTCGAAGCCGCGGGAGCGGACTTCACCGGCCTGTATGTTGAACGCCCTGCTGGCGTCCTGGGGATCGGGCACGAGCAGGTTCTGGCGGGTGAGCTGGAAGACCGCCGCCGAAACCATGGCCCTGGAGCCGCTGGGCTGGTAGCGGACACCGGCCTCGTACTGCTGCCCCGTCGTGGGCTTGAACCGCGATCCAAGGCGGTCCTGGCCCTGGGTGGGCTCGAAGGACTCGCTGTAGCTGAAGAAGGGGGCAAGGCCATTGGCGGCGAGATAGACCACGCCCACCCGGCCCGTGAAGGCCGAGCTTTTCTCATTGGCCGCGCTCACGTCCCCGGTGAAGAAGTTCGTCTCGTTGAAGCGGACCTTGTCATAGCGGCCGCCCAGCAGAACCACCCACTTGTCATCGATCTTGATCTGGTCCTGCGCATAGATGCCGAGGCGCTTGTAGTCGTTCTTCCAGGACGATCGGTAGTAGGGGGAGACAGGGCCCACCGGCTTGCCGTAGACCGGGTTGAAGACATCGAGGTCGGCGGCCTGCTGTTCATAGCGCTCGGTCTCGTGCTTTGGCAGGGCGTAGTCGAAGCCCACCAGCATGGTGTGCTTGATGCGGCCCTGGTCCAGCTGGTACTGCAGCGAGGTATCGGTCACGAAGGCCGACGAGCGGTCCCAGCGCGGCTGGTAGTAGCGCTCCACCACCGAGCGCTGGTCGGCGGACAGGCCCCAGCCGTCCGTGCTGAAGTAGCTGCTCTTTGCGTTGTAGTAGCGCATGCTGTTCCTGAGCTTGAGCTTCTCGGAAAAGGCATGTTCGAAGAGATAGCCGATGGAGTAGCGGTCCAGATCGAATTTGTCCCGCCCCGCCTCTCCGATGAAGCGGTTGCGGGGAATCTGTCCATTGATGTTGGGCAGCAGGGTGCCGTAGGCGGGCAGCCCGTAGACGTAGGTGGTGCGGTCCTTCTGGACCTCGGCCAACAGTGTCAGCGAGGTATTCGCATCGGGCTGCCACTTGAGCGATGGGGCGACATAGGTTCTGTCATCGGGGACACGGTCGATGAAGCTGTCGCTGTCGCGCTTGAGCGCCACCAGCCGGTAGGACCATTTGCCCTCGTCGTCCAGGGCACCCGCAAAATCACCCGAGACCTGCCTGCGCCCGAAGCTTCCGGCGTCGATGTTCAGCTCCCGGATTTTTTCCGTGGTGGGCCGCTTGCTCACGGTGTTGACCACGCCGCCCGGGGAGACCGAGCCGAAAATCACCGAAGAGGCGCCCTTGAGCAGCTCGATGCGCTCCAGGCCGTAGGGCTCCTGCCGTCCGTCGTAGATGTTGGCCGTGAACAGGCTGCCGTCCCGGTACATGCCCGTGGTGCGGAATCCGCGCAGGTACAGGCTGTCCGAGGTACGGTCCAGGCCCTCGGCGCGGGTGACGCCGGCGGCGTAGCCCAGCGCATCCTGCAGGCTTTGCGACTTCAGCGTCTCGATCTCCTGGGCACCGATGACCGTGATGGACTGCGGTGTCTCCAGGATGGGCGTATCGGTCTTCGTGCCCGTTGAGCTGCGCCGGGCGACATAGCCCTGCACGGGGCCGGTTGCGGTTTCGCTGTCCGTGACGTTGATGGTCGGCAAGGTCGCGCCGGAGACCGCGGGACGGCGGATGGCGAAGCCTCCGTTGTTCGTCCTGATGGCTTCCAGGGACGTGCCGGCCAGCAGCTCCCGCAAGGCCTGCTCCGATGTCAGGCGGCCGTTGACGGCGCGGGAACTGAGCCCGGTCACCAAGTCGCCTGCGGCAAACATCTGGGTTCCCGCCTGGCGGGACAGCTCGTTGATGGCCGAAGCCAGGGCCTGGGCCGGCACATGGATATCGAACACTTGGGCAGCCTCCTGCCCTGTGGCCTGGGCCACCGCCTCGGTGCTCCAGAACGAGACGGAACCAAAGGCCGTGGCAAGGGCCAGGCTCAGCAGATGTTGACGGGGCAAGGAACGCATGGCTGAAGAATTTCCAAAGGCATTGAATGA
Source organism: Delftia tsuruhatensis NBRC 16741 (assembly GCF_001571325.1). Classification (GTDB taxonomy): domain Bacteria; phylum Pseudomonadota; class Gammaproteobacteria; order Burkholderiales; family Burkholderiaceae_C; genus Comamonas; species Comamonas tsuruhatensis. Next base: position 7,620 of record NZ_BCTO01000022.1, on the reverse strand, counting down.
GACTGGTTACCAACCGAGCGCGGACCTCGGCGCTGGTTGTTGTGCATTCCAAAGACGTTCTGCGCAGAAAAATGGAGACAAGGTGTAACCCCGATTTCACGAAAAAACCGGGATGGACGGGGGCGTCCTGCCCCCGTCCCCGGCGCCCGTCAGTCCAGCGCGTACTCCAGCGCCAGGGCATCCAGGATTTCAGCCGTCAGCCCCTCGTTCCTCATGATGGCGTAGTGGTCGGCGCGGATCACCGCGCCCTCTGCCCTGTCGACCCCCTCGGCCCCCTCCTGGCGCAGCTGGTGCGCGAGCCGCAGCCGGTGCCCGGCCGCGGTTTCATCGCTCCACCAAAGGCTTGCCGCCGCTTGCACGGGCGCCAGGGCCTGCGCCTGCAGCGCCAGGTGCTTCAGGTGCAGGGTGGTCAGAAAGGCCTGGGCCAGGTCGGCGCCGTCCATGCAGGCATGGCCGCTGGGTCCTCCCGGTCCCTGCCTTGACGCATCACGGCCCAGCGCGGCAGCCAGCAGATCGGCGCGGGGCGGCACCGATGCATCGATGTCCGCAAGGTCCTCGATGCGCGCCAAGGGCAGCATCTGCGAGACAAAGAGCCGGAAGTCATCCCACCACGACGGGGACCCGGCCGCATCGCCAGCAGGCACGAACGGGTCCACCAGTCCCAGGAAACCCACCGTCTGTCCCTGGGCTTCGAGCCGGGCTGCGATCAGGGCCGCCAGGCTGCCGCCCAGGGACCAGCCGAGCAGGTGGTAGGGGCCGGCGGGCTGTACCTGCCTCACCATCGCGCAGTAGTCGTCGGCCATCTGCTCCAGCGAGCGGTCGCGGTAGCCGGGATCGCCCAGGCTGCGGCAGGGTATGGCGTGGACGGTGCGCCGGTCCTGCAATGCCCGCGCCAGCGGCTGGTAGTCAAACACCGTGCCGAACCCGGCATGCACGCAAAACAGCGGTGGCGCGGCTTCACACACGGCGTTGAGCGCCACGACGCCCCCAACTCCACCGGCGCCGGCTGAGCGAAGCTCCAGCAGGCCGGCAATGGTCGGCCGCTGCAGCAGGTCGCGCAGCTTGAAGTCCAGCTGCGGATCGCCCAGCTTGCGCACCTTGGCGTGCATCCTGAGGCTGAGCAGGGAGTCCCCGCCCAGTTCGAAGAAGTTGTCGGTCTCGCCCACGCGTTCCACGCCAAGCACCTCCTGCCAGATGCGGGCCAGCGCCATGGCCGACGCTGTGGACGGTGGCACGTGAACCCGCCCGGCATCTGCCTGCGGCAGCGGCAGCGCACCACGGTCAAGCTTGCCGCTGACCAGTCTTGGCAAGGCGGGCAGGACCAGCGTATGGGCCGGCAGCATGTAGTCGGGCAGGTGCTCGCCTGTCTGCTGGCGGATGCGCTGGACCAGGGTCTGCGCGGCGGTGCCCTCCTCCCCCACCACATAGGCCACCAGCTGCTTGCCTGTACCGGCATCCTGGACCAGCACGGCGGCATCGACCACGCCGGGCACGGCCCGGACGGCCTTCTCGACCTCGCCCAGCTCGATGCGAAAGCCCCGGATCTTGACCTGGTGGTCGGCCCGGCCGATGTACTCGATGTTGCCGTCCGGCATCTCGCGCACCAGGTCCCCCGTGCGGTACAGGCGGCCGCCACCGTCGTCGAAGGGGTCGGCGACGAAGCGCTCGGCCGTCAGGCCGTGGCGCGACAGATAGCCGCGCGCCAGGCCGTAGCCGCCGATGTACAGCTCGCCCACGACGCCGTGCGGCACCCGGTGCAGGTCGGCATCCAGGATGTGCACCGTGCGCTCGCCCACCGGCCGGCCAATGGGGGCGTAGGCGCAGTCGAAGGTCTCGCTGGCCTCGGCCTTCCAGATCAGCGGCGTCACCACCGTCTCGGTGGGGCCGTAGCCGTTGATGAGCAGGCGCGGGCGCAGGCTCTGGCGCACCTTGTCGTAGGCGGCCTTGGGCATGGCCTCGCCACCGAAGACATACAACTCCACCGGCGGCGGCTCCTGCGACTGCTCTGCGGCCCAGTCCGCGATCTGCGCCAGATAGGCCGGAGGGAACGCGGCATTGGAGATGCCATGGTGGCGCAGGGCCTCGCAGGCCTGCTCCGCCGTCCACATCTGCGGCTCGCGCAGCACCAGGCCGGCGCCGATGCTCAGCGCCGTCAGCCAGCGCTCATGCGCGCCGTCGAACGAGAAGGACATGAAATGCAGCTCGCGCGAGTTCGCCCGCATGCCGTAGATCCCGGCCGTGGCCGCGCAGTGCATGGCCAGCGGCCCGTGCTCGACCACCACGCCCTTGGGCTGCCCGGTCGAGCCCGAGGTGTAGATCACATAGGCCAGGTCGCGCTCGTGCACGGCATGGGCCGGCGCCGCGTTGCAGGCCTGGGTGAAGTCCACCTCCTCGGCCACCACCAGATGGGCCACGGCCGGCGTGCCCAGCTTGTGCAGCGCCGCCCTGTGGGCGATCAGGTGGGAGGCACCGCTGTCTGCCAGCATGAACCTCTGGCGTTCGGCCGGCGACGCAGGGTCCAGGGGCAGGTAGGCCGCTCCGGCCTTGAGCACGGACAGCAGGCAGATCACCATTTCCAGCGAACGCTCCATGGCGATGCCGACGATGGCGCCGCGCCCCACGCCGGCCTGCACCAGGCGGTTGGCGAAATGGTTGCTGCGCGCCTGCAGCTCGCCATGGCTGATGGTTTGCTCGCCCATGACCAGCGCCACCGCGCCGGGGTCCCGGCGCGCCTGCAGCGCCATGCAGGCATGCACGGGCAGGAACGGCGGGCGGCAGGCATCCGTGCCCGTGCCTGTGCCCGCCGGCCCATCGCGGCCGGGCTCGGGCAGCAAGGCGATGTCCCGCAGGCAGTGCATGCCCTCGCTCGCCATGGACTCCAGCACCTGCACCAGTTGCCGCAGCAGGGCCTGCACGGTGTCATCGCCGAAGCTGCTCTTCTGGTAGATCATCTTGAGCGACAGCACATCGCCCAGCCGCACCTCCAGGTCCATGGGATAGGAGGTCACATCGATGGCATGCGTCACCGCAAACCGCAGATGCGGGTCGTCATGCGCGGACAGCACGGCATCCATGGGGTAGTTCTCGAACACCAGGATGCTGTCGAACAGGCCGCGCTGGCCCTTGCCCGCCCAGCGCTGGATGTCCGAAAGCGACGTCTGCTCATGCTCGCGCGAGGCCAGGTTCTGAGCCTGCAGCGTGCGCAGCCAGGGGCCCAGCTCCAGCGCGCCGTCGCAGGCCACGACCACCGGCAAGGTGTTGATGAACAGCCCCTGCATTCTTTCCACGCCGGCCAGCTCGGGCGGGCGGCCTGCCACCGTGGCCCCGAAGGCCACCGTGGCCTGGCCCGTGTACCGCGCCAGCACCAGCGACCATGCGGCCTGCACCAGGGTGTTGGCCGTCACGCGCTCGCGCTGGGCAAACTCCACCAGCTGCTGCGTGGCACCGGCATCCAGCGCGGCGCCGGCCTCGTGGTGCCCCTGCCGGGCTGCAGGCAAGGCACCAGGCCGGACAGCAGGCCGGGCAAGGGCATCCACCAGCAAGGAGGGCTCGTGCAGCGGCTGCACCAGGCGCCTCCAGTAGGCCTCGCTGGCCCCGTGGTCCAGGCCTTGCAGCCATGCGATGTAGTCGCGGTAGCTGGTGTCCACGGGCTCCACGGCAATGCCCTTGTAGTCGCGCAGCACCTCGCCCAGCAGGCTCGATGAACTCCATCCGTCCGTGAGCAGGTGGTGGGCGGTCCATATGCAGTGGTGGCTGCCATCGGACACGCGCACCAGGGCCAGCCGCATCAGCGGCGGCTTCCTGAGGTCGAAGGCCGCGAACTGCCCGGCGGCCAGGGCATCCAGGGCCCCAGCCACATCCTCGCTGTGCCGGCAGTCATGCTCGGTGATGTCCAGCAGGACCTGCCTGGCCACCCATTGCAGCGGCAGGGACGCATCGGCCAGGAAGCCGCTGCGCAGCACGGCATGGCGGTCCAGCACCGCCTGCCAGGCCTTTCGGAAACGCGCGGCATCCAGGCCATGCGCGTCGATGCGCAGCTGGGTGACATAGGACAGCCCCGAGGGATCGGACAGGCTGTGGAACAGCATGCCCGACTGCATGGGAGACAGCGGATAGAGGTCCGCCAGATTGCCCGCAGGCAGGGCCAGGCCGTCCAGTTGCGCCTGCGTGATCCTCGCCAGCGGGAAGTCCGAGGGCGTCACCCCCTGCGCGCCGCTCAGGCAGTGGTCGATCAGCCCTTCCAGTTCCTGCCGGTAGCGCCCCATCCAGGCCTGCACATCGGCGGTGTCGTGGCGGGCCGTGCTGAAGGCGGCCGTCATCACCAGCTCGCCGTCGTAGACGCGGCCATTGATGGTGAACTCGTGCGACAGCGGCGCCGAGGCGTCGGCCGGCATGCCGCTGCCCTCTGCAGCCGGCAGCCATTGAGCCGCGCTGTCAAAGCTTGCGTCGAACTGCCCCAGGTAGTTGAAGACCAGGCTGGCCTGGGGCAAGGCCTGCATGGCCTGCCTTTGCTGCGCCGTGCCCAGGTACTTGAGCACGCCATGGCCCAGGCCGTGCAGCGGCACCTCGCGCAGGCTTTGCTTGACGCGCTTGAGCGCGTCGCCAGGGCCTGTGCCCGCATCGAGCGCCACCGGGAAGACGCTGGTGAACCAGCCCACGGTGCGCGAGACGTCCACGCCGGCCGACAGCTCCTCGCGGCCATGGCCCTCCAGGTCCACGAGGATGCGCTGCTGCCCGCTCCACGCGCACAGGGCGCGCCCCAGGGCGGCCAGCAGGATGTCGTTGATCTGCGTCCTGTAGGCCGCCGGCGCGCGGCTGATCAGGGCCTCGGTGCGCTCGCGGTCCAGCCGCAGCTCGACGCTGGACTGCCATGCCAGGGTGTTGGCCCCCTCGGGGCGGGCACAGGGCAGGACGGCCGGCACCTGGGCGAGCGCCTGCCAGAAGGCCAGCTCGCCGCCGCATTGCGCGGCATGGGCCTGCAGCGCCTGCGACCAGCGCTGGTAGCTGGCGGTCTTGTGGACCCTGGCGGGCTCCAGGCCCTGCAGCCGGCTGGCATAGGCCGAACGCAGGTCTTCGAGCAGGATGCGCCAGGAGACCCCATCGACGACCAGGTGGTGGGCCACCAGCAGCAGGCGCCAGCTGCCGTCGCCCACCTCGATGCACAGCCCGCGCAGCAGCGGCCCGTGGACGATGTCCAGGCTGCGCTGCGCCTGTTCGCACAAGTCCTCGATCGCGCCGGCATCCCGCGCCTGGCGCACCCACAGCAGGGCCTGCAGGTCGGCCTCGGACGGGCTTGCGTAGGCCTGCTCCCAGGCGCCCTGCGCCGTGGGGCGAAAGCGCAGGCGCAGGCTGTCGTGCCGGGCCAGCAGGTCGGCCAGGGCCTGGCGCAGCGGCGCAGGCTGCAGCGGCTGCATGCTGCGCAGCAGCAGGGCCTGGTTCCAGTGGGATCGCTGCGGCACGTCCGTTTCGAAGAACTCCGCCTGAATGGGCAGCAGGGGAACGCTCCCTTGGACCGGGGTCTCCTGCTCCACGGCCTCGTCCTGCACGGGCTCGGCCACACGCGCCAGCTCGGCAATGCTTTGCCGCTCGAACAGCTGCCGTGGCGACAGCTTCCAGCCGAAGCGGCGCAGGCGCGAGACGATCTGCAGGCTCAGGATGGAATCGCCGCCCAGCGCGAAGAAGTTGTCGCTGCGCCCCACCTGCTCCAGGCCCAGCACCTCGGCCCAGATACGGGCCAGCAGCGCCTCCAGTTCGCCCTCGGGCGCCTGGCTGGCGGCTGGCATGCCGAACGCGGGCAGGGCCTGCCGGTCCAGCTTGCCGTTGGCGTTCTGCGGCAACTGATCCAGCACCATGATGGCGCCCGGCACCATGTAGTCGGGCAGTACCGTGGCCAGGCGCTCGCGCATCTCCTGCTCGTCCAGGGTGCGCCCGCTGCGGGCAGACACATAGGCCAGCAGCCGCGTGCCCGCCGGGCCCTCGCCGGCCACGACCACGGCCTCGCGCACATCGTCCAGCGCCAGCAGTTGCGCCTGCACCTCGCCCAGCTCGATGCGCAGGCCGCGGATCTTGACCTGGTGGTCCACCCGCCCCAGGTACTCCAGCTGGCCCTGCGCATTCCAGCGCACCAGGTCGCCCGTGCGATAGAGTCTTGCGCCATCGCGGCCGAAGGGGTCGGCGACAAAGCGCTCCGCGCTGAGCCCTGCCCGGTTCAGGTAGCCGCGCGACAGCAGGGGCCCGCCTATGCACAGCTCGCCGGCCACGCCCAGGGGCACGGGGCGCATCCGGTCGTCCACCACCCACATGTGCCGGCCCGCCAGGGGCCGGCCTATGGGAAGGTCCTGGGGCACCGCGCCGGCGCCTTCCACCACGCCCGTGCAGTCGAAGAGGGAGGCCGTGACGGTGGCCTCGGTCGGGCCATAGGCATTGAGCAGCCTCACATGGCCCAGCCCGGCATCGCGCCAGGCCTGCAGGCCGGCGCCCGGCATGGCCTCGCCGCCCACATGCACCTGCCTGAGCCGCCCGTACCCGCGCAGGCCCTGGCGCGCGAAATCCTGGACCAGCAGCAGCCAGTAGGCGGTGGTCAGATCGGCCACGCTGATCTGCCTGGCCATGAGTTCCCTGTGGAAGGTGGCGCTGTCCCAGAGTTCGGGCCCGCGCAGCACCATGGCCGCGCCGGCCACCAGCGGCGCGAACAGCTGCTCGATGCAGCCATCGAAATTCAGCGTGGCGAACTGCAGCACGCGGTCCTGCGGCGACAGCGCGGCAAAGCCGACGGCCAGCTGCGCCTGCTCGGCCAGGCAGCGGTGGGAGATGCCCACGCCCTTGGGCCGTCCGGTGGAGCCCGAGGTGTAGATCACATAGGCCAGGCATTCGCCATGCACGGCGGCGCCGGGGTTGTGGTCGGGCCCCGGCATCGCGCCGATGGCATCCAGGTCCAGCGCCTTCACGCGACCGGCCACCTCCAGCCCCAGGCGGGACTGCGTGAGCAGGCAGGCCATGCCGCTGTCCTCGACCATGTGGGCCAGGCGCTCGGCCGGATAGCCGGGGTCCAGGGGCACATAGGCCGCGCCCGACTTGAGCACGGCCAGCACGGCCACCACCATCTCCACCGAGCGTTCCACCGCAATGCCCACGCGCACCTCCGCGCCCACCCCCTCGGCGATCAGGCGGTGCGCAAGGCGGTTGGCACGCCGGTTGAGCTGCGCATAGCTGATGCATTCGTCGCCAAAGACCAGGGCCGTGGCCTGGGGCTGCTCGTCCACCTGGTGCTCGAACAGCCTGTGCACCAGGGGCTGGGCGTCGCGGCGCGGCGGGTTGCATCCAGACTGCACCGATTGCGCCCATTGCGTCAGCTGCGCCCATTCATCCCGGTCCAGCAGCTCGATATCGCAGGCCGGCAGCGCGGGCGTTTCGGCCAGGGCCGCAACAATGCCTTCCACGGCGGCCAGCATGTAGGCGCACAGGCGCTGCGCGCCCACGGCCTTGCTGGCCTGCCCGACCAGGCGAAAGCCCTGGCCCAGGTCATCGATGGACATGTCCAGCGGGTAGTTGGTGCGCTCCTGCCCGCCCAGGGCCGTCATGCCTTCCCACGCGCCCGAGGCTGCGTCCGCTGCGGCGCCC
>NZ_BCTO01000021.1 GCF_001571325.1 Delftia tsuruhatensis NBRC 16741 | reverse complement strand
TCCATGGCCAGCGGCTCGGGCGGTGAGATCACGATCTATGGAAATAGCCAGGTCGAGCTGTGTTCGGCATGGGTGAACAACGCAGACGGTGGCTCCGGCGTCGTGGTCATCGCCCTGGTCAACGCCATGCCCGTGAACAGCAATGGCAGCCTGAGCCTGACGCTGTACCGGGGCGGAATCGGCCTGCAGTACACGGGCACGTCGATGCCCAACGGCTACCGGACCTCGGCCCATAACAGCTGTTTCGACGCCAACCCGCCCGCAGGCTGGACGCAGTACCGCCTCTTGGCCTCGGCTGGCCCCGGCGAGACGGTCACGGTTTTCCTGTCCAACATCGTCGCCACGGGAGGCCGCCGATGATTCATTTCATCCAGATCGACAGCGCCGGTCGCATCCTGCGCTCGGGCAGCGCGCCATTTCGCCACCTCAAGGATCTGCCCGGGGCGAACGGCAGCTTTCGCCGCGTGCCGCATCCCGTGCCAGACCCGAACGCCTTCTATTGGGATGGCGGCCTGGTGGCTGTGCCGGCGGCGCCCAGCTCGTTCCACCGCTTCGACGTGGCCAGCAGGTCCTGGACCCTCGACCTAGCCCAGGCCTGGGCGGCCGTGCGTGCCCAGCGCGACGCGCGCCTGGCCGCCTGCGACTGGGTGACGCTGCGCGCACAGGAGACGGGCGACCCCGTGCCCGGCCGCTGGCTGGCCTACCGCCAGGCCCTGCGCGACATCACCGACCAGGCCGACCCGCTGGCCATTGTCTGGCCCACTCCGCCGGCCTGATGCGTGCCAAGCCTGCCACCGTGCTCGGCATGCCCCATTCCCTCGAATATGACCTCGACGCGGTGCTGCCCTTCATGCAGGGCCTGGTGCCGGGCCTGGCACGTTCCCAGGACATGCGCGCCATTGGCCTGCGCCGTGGCGGCCGACTCGTGGCCGGCGTGCTCTACGAAGGCTTCAACGGCCGCAACCTCTGGATGCACGTTGCGGCAGAGCCCGGCGCGCGCTGGCTCGTGCGCGACTACCTGCGCGCCTGCTTTGCCTATCCGTTTCTGGTGTGCGGCGTGGAGCGCGTGAGCGGCTACGTGAACGAGAGCAACGCCCTGGCGCGGCGTTTTAACCAGCACCTGGGGTTTCGTGAGGAGGCCCGGCTACACGGCGCGGCGCCGGACGGCGGCGACGTGCTTATTTTTGTGATGTGGAAAAAGGAGTGCAGGCATGCGCTGGCACACGACTGAATTTGATCTTCTGCCCGAACGGGCCTTCTGCCCACGACCTGGTGGCCGCATGACGCTGGAGGGCGGAAAGGGCAGCAGCGCGCCCGCGCCCGATCCGCGCCTGGTCGAAGCACAGGTCAAGTCCATGGGCATCCAGGACGCTGCCATTCAGAAGATCCTGAGCCAGTCGGATGAGATGGCGCCGCTGCAAAAGGAGCAGACGCAGTTCGCGCTGGACACCCAGCGGCAGGCCTGGGAGCAGTCGCAGGAAGACCGCGAATATGCGCTGGGGCGCCGCGACAAGCTCACGGGCCTGCAGGACACTATGGTCGAGGATGCGCGCACCTTCGACACGGAGGCCAAGCGCGAGGAACTGGCCGGCCAGGCGGCCGCCGATGTTTCCCAGGTCTACGAAAGCTCCAAGCGCACCCAGAACGCGGAAATGGCGCGCATGGGCATCAACCCTGCGGACGGCAAATATGGAGCCGCCTCCAACGCGCTCGCAGCTGGCGAAGCCCTGGCCATGGCCACCGGCAAGAACTCGGCCCGCACGGCGGCGCGTGCCGAGGGCAGGGCGCTCACCGACCGCGCACAAACCGCATTGGCCGGCTACCCGGCCATGGGCATGCAGACCACAGGGCAGGGCGCGGGTTTCGGCACAGCGGCCCAGATGGTGGCGAACAACGGATTGGCGGGGCTGAACTCGGGCTACGGGCAGGCTGGTGGCATGGCCGGCCAGATGGGAAGCAACGCCACCAGCATGTGGGGCGCCCAGGCCAACCACCAGGCCAACATGCAATCGAACGACTCCGTGGGTGGGCTTCTTGGCGGGCTGGGTGGCGCGGCTGCAGGGCTGGCAAAGATGGGGATCTTCTCTTCCGACCGGCGCCTTAAGACCAGTGTGGTGCGCATCGGCGTCGATGGGAGCACAGGCCTGCCCCTCTACGAGTTCGCCTATACGGCTGAACCTGACCGGCGCTACGTTGGTGTGATGGCCGATGAGGTGCAAAAGCGGTTTCCCGACGCGGTTCTGCTGGACGAGTCGGGCTTCATGCGCGTGGACTACGGCGCGCTCGGTATTGAATTCAAAGAGGTCAAGTAATGCGCCGTGGACGTTCTCCTATTGCCGATTTTTTCAACAACTTCAATGCGGCCTATGACACCACGGCCAAGGTGGGGCGGGATATAGAGGTGGCCAATGCCGTGAATGCAAAGCCCACGGAGTCCCAGGCCTACACGGAGGAGCAGGGCAAGGAGCTGGAGGGGCTGGCTGCGCAGGGCTACAAGATCGACTTCGACCAGACCAAGAATGCCTACGTCGCCAGCAACGAGGCAGGTGACGCCAAGACGATGGCCATGCAGGGCCTGACCACGAACTTCATGGGAAAACAGTTCGATGGCAGCGCCGAAGCCAACAAGGAACGCATTGATCAGCTGCGCTCGACGGCGGTGGCCGAGGTCCTGTCCAGATACGACCCGGAACGCAGCATGGCAGTGCGCAGGCAAGTGCAACCGGTGGAGCGTGATGCCAGTGTCCGGGCACGGGATGCAGGGCCAGGGCCACTGGATGACGGTCTGGGCCGTATCGAGGGAGAGCTGCGGCAGAGGTTCCAGGCGTCGCTGGTCGATCACAGCGGACAACCGCGCGAGGCGACGGTGGATGACCACTTGGCCCATAGCCAGCGCCGTGTCACGTCGCTGGCACAGGCTGGATACTTCAAGGAAGCGGACCAGGTCACCAGGGATGCGATGGCGCAGTCGTACATCAAGATCCAGCGGGATACCCCGTCGCGCCGGGATGCCGCTGCAAAGGCTGCCGCTGCCATGGCCGAGGGCGACTATGCACCGCTGCGCGATCTCTACAACGGCTATGTTCCCAGCGGCATCAGGATTTCCAGTATCGAAGCGGGGCAGGGCGGCGCCTTGCATATCAAGCGCGCTGACCTGGATGGCCGAGCCTTGCCTGCTGTCACCCTGAGGGACCGCGAAGAGGCCTTGGGCATGCTCAAGTCCATAGATGATCCGAGGAATCTGTACCAGTATTCCCAGAGCGAGTTTGAGCGCAGCCTACGTCCCGGCCGCAGTGTCGGTACAGGCGGCCCGATGCTGGAACCCTCCAGGTAGGTCCCTGTTGATTCTGCGGCCAGATCTGGTAGGCCAGCCTTTGCGCGGACCTGGGCGTTCCGGGTGGCACGAACTCCGGTGGCGGTCGGAGCACCCCTGGTCCACCGTACCAAGCCTGCCAGTCTGTGCTTCTTGCCACAAGGGGATCAGATGAGCAGCAAGAAGTACAAGCACGGAAGGCCGGACCAGCCGGGCGGCCTGGCCTACGAGCCAGAGGCATTCGAATTGCTGGACGGGATGGATGTGACCGGCATCGGTGCCGGCGCACGCTACCGGCCCGTGCCTGCTCAGCCGCCTGCACAGCCACAGGAGCGCAGCTGGGGTGAGGCGATCGCAGATGCCGGCGTGCAAAGCGCTGAAGGTGTGAATGCAACCTTGGGCAGCGTTGTCAACCTCTTTTCGCCCTCATCCGGTGTCGCGGATTTTTTCCGCAGCAATGGCGAGCATTGGCGCAAGGCACAAAGCCCCGTGATGCAGCGCAAGCTGGCCGAAGCCGAAAAGCTGATCAGCGCGGCGGACCAGGATTCGATCATCGATCAATCCATCGCGGCAGCGCGGGCCTACAGCTCGGACCCCGCACTGATCGCGCGCTTCATCTTCACGAATCTGCCCAGTGTGCTCCCGGGCCTTGGTGCATCTAGGGTGGGGCAGATCGCCACGCTGGCCGCGGGAGGAAGCACTGCCTTGGCGGCCACAGCCGGCACCACCATGGCAGGTGCTACAGAGGCACTTATGAATGCGGGGGGCGCCCGTGGAAAAGCCTTCGAAGAGATCCGCGACACGCTGCGCAAGCAGAACGTCCCGGAGGACGAGGCGGTACGGATCGCCCTCGGCAAGTCGGTGTTGCCAGCTGCCATAGGCAGCTTGACCGGCTTGCTGCCTGGCAAGCGCCGCATCGAGCGTGCTCTGGCGGGCAGGGGATATGCCGCTACCGGAGCGATGGCATCGGCGGTGCTGGGCAAGCAGTTGGATGACGTACTGCCCCAGGTCGCGACAAACCACCAGGCTGGCGGTTTCGATGGGCGGCCGTTGTCGCGCAATGTCGGACGCACGGCGGTGGAGGCCGCTGTCAGCGGCCTGCCGCCTGCGGGCGTCGCCGCCATCGCCGCCAGGCGTGGTCATGCCCGGGGAGGCAAGGCGGGCAGTGAGGGCGATGCAGCGCTGCCCGTCACCGGCCCGGAGTCTGCAAGGCCCGGTCCACCGGCGCTGGCGGACGCAGGCCAGTCTGCTCTGGAGGCCCCCGCAGGCCTTGCCAGACCGGACAAGGCCGTCAGCCCAGTGCCTGCGGAATCCGGCCGTGGAGCCGGTGGCGAGGCTAAGCCGCAAGGCGCCAGGCAGCACCGGCAAGTGCCGGCCGATGCTTTTGCTAGCGGCGATGCGCCGGCCTTCGATCCAGCTACGGTGCAGGCCCGCAATTGGTTGCAGTTCGTGTCCGAGCGCGGCGAGAACATTGGCAGGCTGCGCAGGGGAACACCTGCCTGGGAACTGCTTCAGGATGACTGGAAAGCCGTGCAGGCTGCACGCAAGGACGCCTCGGCTGACCGCACAGCGCCCGTGGAGGATGCCACGGTCCGTGCACCGGGCGACGAGAATGCGCCCGCCGCCCCTGTCGCTGAAGACAGCGCGCCGGTGCCGGGCAGCGAGAAGGCATCCATGCAACCTGCCCCGGGTGTGCGGCGGAGTGGGGAGCCTACTGCGGATGAGGCTTCTGGTGCACAGGACTCCTCCGGGCCGCCCGCCGCTGCGGCGCAACGGCCCCATCCGGATGGACAACTGCCCGCCGCGTTGCCAGCTGCAGCGGAGGTCGGGGCGGGCGATGGCGCCTCGGCACCCCATACAGCGCCTGCTGCGGCACAGCCAGCTTCGCGCCAGGATGCAGACAAGAGTCCAAACCCGGCGCCTGATGCCTCCACGGGCAAGGTGAAAGAGGTGGCTGATGCCATCAGTGCCTCATGGGCCAAGGGGCCTCAGGTGCGCGTCATGTTCGACCTGAAGGAGCCCCGCCTGGCGCAGGCAATGCGTGATGCCGGCAGGGAACCGGGGGCCGATGGCGGCACGCAGGTGCCGCGCGGTTTCTATGCCGATGGTCAGCTCCAGCTGCTTGCCAATGCAAGCCATACGCCGGCCCAGGTTGCACGGGTCGTATACCGGCAGGCGCTAGGCCAGCATGGTCTTCAGGGTGCCTTTGGCGAAGGGATGGATGCCGTGCTCGACCAGATCGTCGCGGCGCGCCCGCGCGATGTGCGTGAGAAGGTCCAGGAGCACGGGCTGGCCGAGGGCCGGGAGGGTCGGCGTGCCGCCGCCCAGGATGTGCTGGCGGCCATGGCCGAGCAGTCGCCGCAGGCGGGGTTCGTTCGAAAGGCTGTCGAGGCGGTCCGCTCGCGGCTGCGTGCTCAACTGCCGTCCATCAGGCCCATGGCGATGTCCGATGCCAGGATCATCGAGGATTTCATCCTGCCTGCCCGCGACTGGGTGCGGCGGGGCGGGCAGCCTGCTGGCAACGGCCTGCCCGCTGCCGTCGCTGTGCCACGCACCGAAGCCGATGCGCAGCGGCAGAGGGTGGACGCGCAGGACCGCACCGGCATGGACAAGGGCGAGTCCGGCGATGTGGGCTCCAGGCAGTGACGCGGGGGCCGTGGCAGGAATCGCCGACCCGGGACGTTGCACACCATGACGACATCCATTGAATCCGTCAGCCCGCCCGAGGATTCGGCGGCGCAGTTGCTGGAGTGCGAGCTGCTGGAGATTGCCGAACAGGAGCTTGGCCTGAGCGGTCCGCAGGCCTTGTGCGTCGCCCAGGCCATGTTGCGCGGGTTGAGAAAGCGCTATGGCGGCATGCGCATGGGCGCGCGCGGCGCTGCCATCTACGTGCCCGCGCCCAGCAAAAAGGAGCGCAACGAAGCCATCCGCCGTGAATTCAACGGAGTCAACCGCCAGCAGTTGCAGACCAAATATGGACTCCAGCGGGCCCAGCTGTACCGCATCCTGGGTGAGCGGCCTGGTTCGGTACGCAACGGCATTTCCAGTCCGGAGACATCGCCTTCCGTAGAGGGCTGAGCCGTGCAGCACCGCTGCGGACGGCGACCGTTGCAGCGCCGGGCGTGTGTTTGAAAACAGTCTCATTTGTCGGCAGGAAATGAGACGCGAGGAAAGAGAAACTGCCTGAACACGCTCTGTATGGGCGCAACGGAAACAACGAATACAGGTGGTCTTTTTTCCATGTTCACCAGCTCGCGAAACAACACCTTCAACACTGCGGGCCTGAGCTCAGCCTCGCTGGATGCCGCAGTCGGCTGTGTCCCCAGCGTGATGGCCGCTACCAGAGAGCACGCCTGATGCTGCAGATCGAGTCCGTCTTGACGGCACGGCTCGGGTCGCTGCCGGCTTTCAGGGGCTGGCGCGTCAGCGGAGCCAGCGAGTCCATCGATCGCTCGGCCGTGCCTGCTGCGCAGGTGCGCATGGCATCTGCCACAGCGGCAACCGCCATGAGGACCTCGGCACAGTTGCAGCCGACCTGGGTTGCCGCCCTGGTGGTGCCGCGCGGCGCACAAGCTGCTGCCACGCTGGGCGAGGCACTCGCAGCCCTGGTCGAAGCACTGCACAACTGGTCGCCGGGAGCGGTCGATGGCCGCTTCTGGACCCCCTTCCAGTTCGTCTCCATCCAGGAGGCGGTTTTCCCCGACCCAGGCCTCGTGGGGTACGAGGTCGCATTCACCACCACGGCCCTGTTCGACGGCCAGCCGTGATTTCTTACCTTTGATTGGAGCAGCGACATGCCGATTGCACACCCGAAAAATGACTACCAGATTCCACGAGGCCGCGTCTACATCGACCTCTATGACGCCAACGAGCAACTGACGGGCGAGATTCCCATGGGCAACTGCCCGGGCTTCACCCTCACCGTCGCGGCAGAAAAGGCCGAGCACTTCAGCAGCGAAGAGGGCATGTCCGAGAAGGACGGCAGCTGGCCCATCAAGGTCACCCGTACCGGCGCCCTGACCTGCGACAACATCAGCGCGCGCAACGTGGCCTCCTGGCTGTCCGGTACCCATGCGCTGAAGACACAGGACGCCACCCCCGTGGACAACGAGATCCGCTCCGTGGTCCCCGGCCGCCAGTACCAGCTGGGTGCGACGCCTGCCAATCCGCTGGGCGTGCGCAACGTCTCCACCGTGTCCATCAAGAGCGAGGACGGTCAGACCAGCTACGTCGCGGGCCGCGACTACAACCTGAGCCTGGAGACCGGCCGTGTCCAGATCATCGAAGGCGGTCAGATCGCCGCCGGCAAGGTGGTCTTCGGCTACACGCCCGTGGCCGGCCAGTTCGAGTCCGTGATGACGGGCGCCAAGTCCGACATGACCTGTGCGATCCGCATCGTGTCCGACAGCGCTGCCGGCCTGGACAGCGACTGGTACATGCCGCTGGTGGCGCTCACGCCCACGGGCGAGATGCCCCTGATCACCGAGGACACCAAGCCCGTGAGCATGCAGTTCTCGCTGGAAGTGCTCAAGGGCCCCAACGCGCAGGCCATCTACCGCGACGGCCGTCCGGTCTCCATCCCTTGATGTAAGCCTCCCCACCTGGCCACGCGCCGGGTGGTTCGCCCTGCCGCTTGGACAGGCGGCAGGGCCAACCAGAAATGCCTACAAAAAACCTCTGAATCATGGTCGAGAAAATCATTTCCATGCTCACCAGCGCCAAGGATGCCTCAGTGAAGGCATTCGACAGCCTTCAGGCCAAGGCGGCCGAGGTGGGCGCATCGATGCTCAAGAGTTTCGGCGCTGCGGCCACATCCGCTTTCGACAAGGCGGCCAAAGGGATCAGCAACGTCCAGACCGTGATTGACGGCGTGCAGGCAGTCCTGGATGAGTTGGCATCCAAGGCCAGCCAGGGCGCGCAGGCCTTCACCGGGCTGGGAGCGGCAGCCGGCTCGGCAGTGAGCGGGTTGGTGAGCAAGGGAATGGCCTCATTGGACGGCCTGACCTCCAAGCTCCAGGAGGTGGGCGCATCGATGTTCAAGGGCTTTGGCTCCTCGGCGGTGACGACGTTCCAGGGTGCCGTCGACAGTGCGGCAGCCTTCGAGTCAGCGATGGACCGTGTCCAGGTCGCCACCGGCAGTTCGGCCGAGGAGATGGCCGCGCTGACCAAGGCGGCCACGGATGCCGGACTCACCACGCAGTACTCGGGCGTGCAGGCTGCCGGCGCGCTGGAAAGCCTGGCCCAGGCGGGGTTGACGGCCCAGGAGAGCATTGCCACGTTGCCGGCGGTCCTGAGCCTCGCGCAGGCCGGCGGCATGGAACTGTCCGCCGCCAGCGAAGCCGTGACCAAGGCGGTTTCGGGCATGGGCCTGCAATTCGAGGATGCAGGGCGCGTGGCGGATGTGCTGGCCAAAGGGTCGGTGCTCACCGGCACCAGTATCGGCAGCCTGGCCGAGACCCTGGGCACGGTGGGCCCTGCTGCCGGACGCGTGGGACTGAGCCTGGAAAGCACGGTGGCCATGATCGGCCAGTTTTCGCAGGCTGGGACCGATGCGGGGAAGGCCGGCTCGGCGTTCAACACCATCCTGGGCCAGTTCGCGGATCCGGCCAGCGCGTTCCGCAAGGAGCTGGGCGAGGCCGGCATTGTCACCGACGATTTCGAGCAGGCATTGCAGCAACTGGCCGTCAAGGGCCCGGAAGGTGCGCAGGCCATCAAGGCACTGGGGACGGAGGCCGGTCCCGTGCTGTCCGGGCTGCTCAGCCAGGGCATGGGCTCACTGAATGCTCTCTCCACCACGCTGGGCAACGCTTCCGGCAGTGCCGCCGACATGGCAGCAACCATGTCGGACAACCTCAATGGCTCGGTCAAGGGGTTCGGAAATGTCTGGGAGGGTGTCAAGACCGCGCTGGGCACGCCCGTGCTGCCTGTTCTCAAGGAGGCGGTGGATGCGGTGGCAGAGGGCTTCCGCACTGCCGTTGCTGACGGCGCCATCGGGCGCTTCGGCGAATCGATTGCCGAGGCCTTCCGCTCCGGCCTGGAATTCGCCAAGGGCTTCATTTCCACGATCGATTTCAAGGCCGTGGGCGAGAAGCTGCAGGCCTTCGCGGACCAGGCCAAGGACGCCCTGACGCGGGTGCAGGAGTACGGCACGAACACCGGCAACGTGCTGAAGATTGCCTGGGGCACGATGAGCGCTGGCGTCAATGGCGTGATGACCGTCATCTATAACCTGGGTGCAGTTTTCGCCGAAATCGCGAGCGGTGTCTCGAGTGGGATTGCATGGCTTAACGAGCAGCTCGCGAAGGTCTCGTTTGGCCAGTTGTCCCAGTCCTTCAAGCAGGCCGCGCAAGACGCCGAGGTGATGGCGGGCGGCTTCGGGGCTTCGGCCCAGGCCATGCGCGACAAGGCCGCCGAGTCCCTGCAGGCGGTGGCCGATGCCGCGCAGACGGCGCGCAATGGATTCACCGGCCTGGTGCAAGGCTCCCAGGAGGCCAGTACGGCGAGCGGCGAATCGGAGCGCGCCTTCCGGCAGATGGCTGCTTCCATCGAGGAGACCGGCCGAAAGAGCATGGAAACCAAGGTGGCGCTGGAGAGTACGGCTACGGCGACGGCCACCGCGTCACAAAGCGTCAGCCAGTTGCGTGCCGAATATCAGCAACTGATGGAGGCGGGCAACCTGCAGGCCGCTGCAGAGAAGCTGGAGGAAATCAACAAGATCCAGAAGGCGCTTCCCGAGTCCGCTCAGAGCGCGCAGCAGGCGGCCAAGGCGGTGGATGAAGCCTATACGGGCCTGGACAAGGGCAAAGCCTCCTTGCAAGGCCTCAAGTCCGAGGTGGACAAGACCGGGAAAAGCACTCGGGACCTGAAAGACGCTGCCGACAAGACGAAAGGCTCGAACGATCAGGTAACCCGTGCCGTGAACGACCAGCGCACTGCACTGGAGCGCTTGAATGCCGAGCGTGAGCGAGAGATCGCCGCGCAGGAAAAGGCCAACGAGCTCAAGGAACGAGAGCTGGAGCTGTACCGAAAGAAATGGAATATCGACAAGGAAGGCCACAGCCTGAACACCGCAGGCGAGCGAGTGGGCATCACCATTCTTTCACGCACGGCCGTGCTCGAAATGGCCAAGGGCCAGGGGCTGGATGACGCGGCCGCATTGCGCGTCGTGGACCAGTTCGAGCAGCAGTACGACAAACCCGCCGGCATTTTCGGCGGGATCCAGGGCGGCGTGAATCCGAACGAGGTGAACAGGGCTATCGCCGATGCTGTTTTGCAGCAGGCGAGGGACAAGGTTGCCCAAGCGCAGAGGGCACCGCTGGAGTCTCCCACCAACACGTCCACGGTTGGGGCCGCAGCTCGGGTCATCGACCTGCGGATCAACGGCAGCTCGCTGGGCAATGTTAGGACCGACGCCGATGGCGAACGGGCGATCGAACGCCTGCTGTCGGAGCTTGAGCGAAGCAAGAACCTTTCCGGAATATGACGATGACAGCCAAGAACCACCTATTGGGAACGCTTGAGATTCCCCGCGGGATGACCTGGACGGATGAATTCACATGGTCCGCCGTGGCGCGCAGTACGGCGCGCAGCATCACGGGGGCGCTGATCGTGGACGAAGCCGGCAAGTCCGCGGGACGTCCGATCACTCTGGAGGGGGATGAGTCCCATGGCTGGATCCGCCGCGCCACCTTGCTCATGTTGCTGCAGATGGCTGGCGCCGCAGGCCAGGTCTACCGCCTGCGGCTGGCGGATGGCCGCAGCTTCGACGTGCAGTTTTCCGGCGACGAGCCCATCACGGCCCGGCCCGTCGGCAGGCCCGAGCTTCCCGCGCTCGCCAATCCCTATGTCGCAACGTTGCGGCTCATCACAGTTTGAGGAGTTGAAAATATGACAGTCAGAGACGGCGATATCCGCCTGCTCGAATCCAAGGTCATGACAGATGACGCCAACGGCGGCGGCGGCCCTACGGGCAACGTCATCGCCTGGGGCAAGAGCAATGGCGTCTTCGAGGACATCACCGAGGTCGACAGGGCCGGCGGCGACGTGTCCATCCGCCAGGTGCACGCGGCCGTGCAAACGCCCACCACCGAGCCGCTGATGGACACCAACATCATTGTCTCGGCCGTGCCCAACGATCCGAATGTGTCCATCACCATCGCGCCGTGCGACGTATTCGCGCGCCGCTCGGAGATCGCCGCGGCCATCGCGGCCTACCTCATCCCGGGCACGGAGTGGGGCGGCTATCTGCTGGAAAACCATGTCCAGGGCCAGGCCTCAATCAAGATCTTCCACCGGCCCGGCACACCGGCGCCGACCATCGGCCGCACGCTGATCCTCGTCTACAACGAGGGGCTGGCCAGCCAGGTGCTGCAGTACGTGCGCGTGCTGCGCGCCGAGACCGAGACCCTGCAGTTTTCGTACTCGACGAGCAGCGGCTACACCGACTACGCAGCCAGTGTCACTACCTGCGAAATCACGCCCCGGCTGCGGAGCGCTTTCCCGGGCTCCCCGCCAAACCGGTCGTATGGCATGGACCACACGAAGACCCGCATCCGGGACACTACCGTGGCCGATGCAGCCAGCTTCTACGGCGCCCAGCCCCTGACGTCTGCTGTGCAGCTGGGCGAGAGCATGCTGCGGGTAGCCAGCATCTACACCCAGCTGGTGCCCAACTCACGCACCGAGACTGCGGCGCTGGACCAGCGCCCGGCCGGCGTGCGGCAGCTGGTGCTCGCTACCTCGCCGCGCGAGATCCGCGTGCCCAATGCGCCGCACACGCGCCGCATCAAGGTTGGCCAGGAAAACCGCAGTTTCAGCTGGGTGGCCATCCTCAAGCCTTTTCCGGCGCCGAACACCCTGGTGGTGTCGTTCCAGGTGATGGGCGTCTGGTACACCGCATCCGACAACGGCCAGGGCGAGCTGACGGGATCGGCCGTGGGCACCGTCAACTATGCGAACGGCTCGGTGTCCGTGACGCTGCCCGCACTGCCAGACGTGGGCAGCTCCATCATCTTCCAGTGGGGTGAGGCCTCGGCCTTCGTGAACCGCTCCAGTGCCACGGGTTGGCGGCTGCCCGAGCACGCCATGCGTCTGCCGCACCAGGGCATCAAGCCGGGCACGCTGGTCATCAAATGGACCTCAGGCGGCGTGCTGCGCACGGCCACGGACAACGGCCAGGGCGACCTGCAGGGCGCCGCCACGGGCGAGATCAACTACGCCTCGGCCGCGCTGCTGCTGCGCCCGCAATTCATGATCGACGCAGGCGGGCAGTTCGCCATTGAGTACGACTATGCCGTGACGGTGAGCAAGAACGTCACGGTCGTCCTCGACGCAGGCGGCTACGGTGCGATCACCTTGGACACCATCCCTGCGCCCGGCACCGTGTCCGTGGGATGGATCACCGTGCGCAATCTCTCGGCCAGCTCCGGCGCCTCATCCGGCGGCACCTCGGCCTCCAAGAACGGCGGCAGCGGCAAGTTCAGCTACCTGCCCCAGGTGCCCCCGGCGCCTGCGCCCGTCATCACCTCGCGCGTGCCGCTGTCCGATGGCTCGATCACGGGCAAGTACATGGCCCAGGGTGGCACGCGCGCCAGCGGCGGGTCCGTCTACATCGAGGTCGGCGCCACCAGCTCGCCCACGGGCAATCAGTACGTGCCGCCCGATGTCGATGGCGTGGTCTGGACGGATGCCGAGTACACGGCGGGCGTCAAGTCCATCGGCGGCGTGGAATACCGGCGCTGGGGCGCCTGAACAAACAAAGGAGAAAAATCATGGCAGGAGTTTCCGCAGGCATCGTCTTGCAGACCACCAAGACATCGGCCAGCTCATCGTCAACGCACAGCCGGTCCAGCTACCAGACCAGCAAGACGCAGGACACAGTGCGCCACCTGTTGACGGATGACGGCCGGGGCACGTTCGGCCCGGACGGCACCATCAACTACGCGGGCAAGTTCCTCAACATCAAGCTCGTGCAGCTGGACAGCAAGACCGAGGGCTACAACAGTGACTACGAAAACGCCCTGAGTTTTGAAGAAACCACGATGGGCGGCAATGGCAGCGACCCCAGCTTCTCAACCATGTCCAAGGGCGGTGACCGCCGCGATACCTCGGTGAGCGAAGAACTGCTGGCGGCCAGCACGGTGACGGTGACCTACGCCGAGGACTTCACCAGCGCGCAGCACCATGTGATGAATTTCACACCGGAGCCCGTGGTGCTGGACCTGTGCCCCTACACCACCGACTACATCGTGCCGGGCAGCGTGCGGTTTCGGTGGATGGGTCATGTCTACGAGGACTACGACGGCGTGCTGGTGCGCGACCGCACGTCCACGGCGCTGGGCATCGTGGCTGGCGCGCTGGACTACTCCAGCGGCGTGGCGCGGATCTTCGACTATGTGGTCGATGGTCCGGCCACCGACCTGGTGGTCGAGAGCCTGTGGACCGTGCGCCAGAACTGGACCACGGCCAGCATCTTCATGCGCACGGCCGCCGCGCCCATCAAGCCCTCCGGCTTTGTCATGAACCTGTCCGATGCCACGGGCGAGCAGATCACGGCCTCGGCCGGCATCGACGGCGTGATCTCGGGCACACACCTGCGCGGCAAGATCGACTACCAGAGCGGTGTGGTCGAGCTGCAGTTCGGTGACTATGTGCTGGACACCTCGCTGACCGCTGCCCAGAAGGCCGAGTGGTGGTACTCGGCCGACGACATCGGTGCCGTGCAGCCGAACCGCATCTGGCGCCCCTGGCCCGTGGACCCGACCACGCTGCGCTACAACAGCGTCAGCTACTTCTACCTGCCGCTGGACGCGGACGTCATTGGCCTGGACCCCGTGCGCCTGCCCCCCGATGGCCGTGTGCCTATCTACCGCGTGGGCAGCTACATCGTGATCGGCCACACCGGCCAGATAGGCCCGGTCACCGTGACCAACGGCCAGATCATCAACTGCGGGCGCGTGAGGCTGTCCCGCGCCTTCGTCATCGGCGCCGATGGCCAGCGTATCCAGCAGGGCTGGAGCGTGGATCTGGAGGCCGGCAAGATCACGGTTAGCGACATCACAGGCTGGGCCCAGCCGGTCACCTTCCAGCACCGCATCGAAGAGATGGCGCGCGTCAGCGATGTGCAGATCAACGGCATGCTGGCGATCACCAAGCAGCTGAGCCATGAGTTCCCCGTGGGCAGCGTGGTCTCCAGCGCGCTGATGGCAGGCACGTTGCGCGCCCGCGTCAGCCAAATGTTTGACCAGGACACCTGGAACAACCGCTGGCAGGACACGGTCGACGGCGCCGAGGCCCTGGCCAGCTACAACGACACCATCGCGCCCCTGCTCGTCACCAATGCCGGCGCGCTGCCTGAGCGCTGGATGTGCCGCTTCACCAGCGCCACATCCTTCGAGTTCATCGGCGAGCACGTCGGCAATCTGGGCACCGGCTCCACCAACGTGGATTTCGCGCCCATCAACCCGATCAGCGGCGTGCCCTACATCACCATCCGCGCCCTGGGCTGGGGCCAGGGCTGGCGCGCGGGCAACGTGCTGCGCATCAACACCGAGGGCGGCATTGCCCCCCATGCCCTCATCCGCACCGTGCAGCCCAGCGAGGCTGTGGCCGACGACTACCAGTTTGAGCACCTGGTGCGCGGCAGCGTCGACCGTCCCTGAATTTTTGGAGATCACTTATGGCATCCCTTGTCGATACCAGCGTCAAGCACTTTCTCTACAGCATGTACGGCGCCCCCGTGCAAAACGGCTTGGCCGGCAGCAAGATTGCCGTGCTCGACGCCTGCCTGGTCACGGGTTTCGGCCTGCGCGCGGCGACGCGGATCACTGTGGCAGCTGGCGTGGCCACGGTAGAGTTTTCTGTCGGCGCATCGCAGCCCCCCACGCCCGACAGCGTGCTGCTGATCGCCGGCGCCGCTCAGACCCTGCTCAACGGCGAGCAGCGCGTGACCGAGTCGTCCAGCGGTGTGTTCAAGTTCCGCACGGCCGCGCCCGACAGCGTGGACAACGGCACAGGCATCACGTTCAAGTTCGCGGCGCTGGGCTGGGCCAAGCCGTTTTCTGGGACCAACCAGGCCGTGTATCGGTCCACCGATCCGCAGAGCTATGGCATGTTCCTCTATGTCGACGACCGCACAACGATCGCTGTATCCATGCGCGGCTACGAAAGCATGTCTGCCATCGACACGGGGACCGGACCGTTTCCCAGCGCTGCGCAGCGAGCTGACGGCGCCTGGTGGTCCAAGAGCAATTCAGCGAATGCCAGCCCTACACGCTGGACGATTGTGGGTGATAGCCGGATTTTCTTCGACAACTCGGCACCAGCATCGCCAATGTCAGCTACGAATACGGCGGGTGGGACGAGGGTATTTGGTGACTTGCTGGCATTGCGCAAGGCGGGGGATGCATACGCCTGTCTGCTCTGTGGCGGCGTATCCCTGTCAAACGTCGTGAACACTCCCAACAATGGAGCTATTGATTCAGCATCCGGCGGTTGGTACTTCTTGCCGAGGGCTATTACAGGTTTGGGGGGCAGCGTAGCACCAGATATCAGGTGCTTCGTATCAACCGCGGCCGCAGGATCTGGTTCTGACTCCGCGCTTGGGAATTTTCCGAGTGACGTTGACGGTGAGTTGAAACTCGCGCAACTGTATTTAAGCAATTCGCCGGTTTCCACCAATACGCCGCGTGCTGTTGTGCCGGGATACAGGTATGTTCCGCAGTCGCAGGTAGCCCAGCATTTCGAGCGTGACTCGACATTGATCGAAGCCGTAAGCGGTCGCCGCCTCCTGGCCCTTCCGCATAGCTCCTCTGCATCCTCCCCGGTAGGCTTTGGCTTCATCGATATCACAGGGCCTTGGCGCTAACGGTATGGCCGAGTTGTCTTATCCAACCAGCCTGTTCCAGCCCACGGCAGTCGTGGGCCTGGGTGGGCGAGAACTTTACCGGGGCGCGTATGTGGTCCAGCGGCCTGGAGCGAGTCAACTGGACTACGTTCTGGGCGGCAACGGCCTGGGCCGCGTGCGCGGTCGCACCGTCGAACAGGAAGACAAGAACAGTCCCAAGGTACCTGTCTCGCGCCGCGTGCGCCTGTACCGCGACCTCGACGGCCTATTGATCCGTGAGACCTGGAGCAACGCCCAAGGCGAGTACGACTTCCCGCGCATCGACAGCACCACCTCATACACCGTCCTCAGCTACGACCATGAGGGCGACTTCCGCGCTGTGGTGGCCGACCGCGTTACGCCGGAGGACATGCCATGACACAGCGCAGTGTTGAAATCACGGTGCAGGCCAACGAGGCCCGCTTGCAGGGCCTGCGCGATCTGCTGCTGGACGTGGGTCCGGGCACGGCCTGCGTGCGCTTCTTTGCGGACGCCCAGCGGCCCGCCTTCGGCGAGCCCTCGGCCCTGCCCATGCTGGTGGAACTGCCGCTGGCCCGGCCCTGTGGCGAGATCGTGGCCGGCCGGCTGCGGCTGCTGGCCCGTGATGCGGCCGGCGCCATGATCCTGGAGTCCGGCATCGCCACCTGGGGCCGCGTCGTCTCGGCCAGTGGTGCGCTGGTGCTCGACGCGGATGTGTCGATCGAAGGCGGCGAGGGTCAGATCCAGATCCCGGACAGCACCCAGCTGTACGCGGGCGGCTATCTGACGCTGGCACCGACCAGCTACATCGAGTAGCGCCATGGCACGCATCGAGCTGATCTTCCATCGCCCACCAACTGCTGGCTCACCCAGCCAGATGGTGTTCGGCAACGAGGACGATTCGGGCCCGGACCCGGGCTCGACTCAGGACGCAGTCGCACGGATGGCCATCCGGCTGCCGGGGACGAGCGTGGCCATCGGTGCCTTGCGTCGCAAGACCGCTGGCGCCGGCATTCGCCTGCCTGGGGCGCGCATGGCGCTTGGAGCGGCGTACCAGACGCGCACCGACAGGCCGGCCGTGGGGGGCACATTGTCGGGATTTGAAGAGGCCGCCCCGGCACAGGGCGGCCTGGTGTCTGTCTACCAGCAGGCGGCCATTGCCGACAGGGTCACGCAGATTCGCGGTTGGCGAGCGCTGCACGCAGGCGCGGCCACCGTGCAGCGCTGGCAGGACTCGGCGCGCCTGCACCTGACCACACGCCAAGGCATGGGCTTTGCCATGGACGTGGGGGGACTCACGGCGCAGGCCTGGAAAGAGGGTACGCGCTTGCGCCTGGCCACGCGCCAGGGCCTGGCCAACGCACTGGCTGGCCAGGCGGTTGTGCTGCAGAGGTTCCAGGAGGGCATCATTTTGCGCCGTGCCATGCGGCAGGCTTTCAGCGACGGCCTCTGCGAAGGTGCCTGGCACGCCAGCAGCATGGGCGATGCCCGGGTGCTGGGCATCGTGATGGGCGGTGCCCGCCATCAGGACGCCATGGCGCCGCTGCCCGGCGTCACGCCGGGCCGCCCTGTCGATCCGCCCAAGCCGCCACCGTGCTATCGGCCGCCGCCGGGTGGGGCCGTCGAGCTGGCGTTCTCGAGCGTCTGGAGCGAAAGCTCCGAACTCGTGTTCATCTGCTGCAGGCCGGGCCCGGATCCCCAACCACCCCGCTATGTCATCCCGCAACTGAAGGTTTACATGACAGTACACACGATGGAGGCAGCCCTGCTGCCGGACATGGAAGCCGTTGCGCTGAGCGATGTGACGATCGCCAGCGATGACGACGGCTTCGGATGGAGCTTTTCGGCCAATGGTCCGGAACACCTGCTGGATCAACTGGCGCCGTCCGGGGGACTGCCTGCACGGCTGCGCGTGGTGGTCGATGGCATCGACTTCGTCTTTGTCGTACAAAGCCTGAGCCGCACGCGCAGCTTCGGCAACCATCGCGTGGCCGTACAGGGCGTGAGTGCCACCGCCTTGCTGAGCAGTCCCTACATGCCGGAGCAGACCTGGCTGAACACGGCGCCGGCCACGGCGCAGCAACTGATCCGCAATGCGCTGGAGTTCACCGGCGTGCAGCTGGACTGGAAGGTGTCGGACTGGCTGGTGCCGGCCGGCGCCTGGAGCCACCGTGGCACGCCGTTGTCGGCCGTGATGCGTGTGGCTGCTTCGATTGGCGCGGTGGTGAGCAGCCATCGTACGCAGGAGCGCCTGATCGTCGCGCCGCGCTTCGCACACCTGCCATGGAAATGGGCGGATGCGACGCCGGACGTGCGCATGCCGGCGGACGTCATCGTGACGGACGAGCTGCGGCCCGAGCCGCGTGCCGCCTACAACGCGATCTATGTCAGCGGCCAGGCGGGCGGCATCCTCGGTCACGTGCGCCGAGCCGGGACGGCGGGCAACAGCCTGGCTCCCCAGGTCACGGATGCCCTGATCACCGAGGCCGTGGCTGCACGCCAGCGTGGCGAGGCCGTGCTGGGAGCATCGGGCAACAAGCTGGTCCAGTCCATCACCATGCCCTTGCTTTCCGGTGGGACGGCGCCAGGCCTGATCCGGCCCGGCCAATTGATCGAAGTCGTCGATACCGACGAATCCTGGCGTGGCCTGGTCCGTGGAACCCGGCTCAGCGCTGCCATGCCCGTGGTGCGGCAGCAGATTACCGTGGAGCGTGCAACCGTATGAGCACCGTCAATCTCTTCAAGCGTCTTGTCCAACTGCTGCCTGACGAGCCTGTGCTCACCGGGCGGATCAGCGCGGTGCATGGCGACGGAACAGCCACGGTCGATCTGCCTGGCAATGGCCGATTGCGCGTACGCAATCCCCTGGGCAGCCAGGAGGGCGGCAGCGTCTATGTCCAGGGGCAGGCGATCACGGGTGAAGCCCCTCAATTGACCTATGTGCTTATTGATATCTAGGGGGGGCGCCAGGGCTTCGATGCAGGGTGATCGGCCGATTGGGTCCTGCTGCGGGGAGGCGCGGTCCCCGCGCTGCCGGCGCACACTGAAAACCGAGGGCAAATCCCCAATGCGGCCTTTCTGATGGGAAAAGCGCCTCGTTTATAATGTCCGGCTTCGCTTACATCACGGGTTGAGCGAACCATGTGCGGTCCCCAGCGACCAGGCGCATGTGATGTAAGCCCTTGAAATCTGAGGTGCCGCGCGGCCGACTGGCTTTGGCTCGCGTTGCACCGTGACTTTTGCGCAATACGGTGCGGGCTGTACAGCAGCCGGCACGGTCCAATCCCTCATAGGAACAAACATGGCCGTTACTGTTGAAACCCTTGAAAAGCTCGAGCGCAAGATCACGCTGAGCCTGCCCCTGAACTCCATCCAGAGCGAAGTCGAGAACCGTCTGAAGCAAGTGGCGCGCACCGTGAAGATGGACGGCTTCCGTCCCGGCAAGGTGCCGATGAGCGTGGTGGCCCAGCGTTATGGCTATTCGGTGCAGTATGAAGTGCTCAACGACAAGGTTGGCGAGGCTTTTGCACAGGCCGTCAACGAAGCCAAGCTGCGCGTGGCCGGCCAGCCCCGCATCTCCGAAAAGGAAGGCGCTCCCGAGGGCGAGGCACAGTTCGAAGCCATCTTCGAAGTGATGCCTGAAGTCAAGATCGGTGACCTGACCTCGGCCGAAGTCGAGAAGCTGACGGCCGAAGTGGACGACGCCGCCATCGACAAGACCGTGGACATCCTGCGCAAGCAGCGCCGCACCTTCGCGCAGCGCGCCCAGGCCGATGTGGCCGTGGACGGCGACCGCGTGACCGTGGACTTCGAAGGCAAGATCGACGGCGAGACCTTCTCCGGCGGCAGGGCCGAAGACTTCCAGTTCCTGGTCGGCGAAGGCCAGATGCTCAAGGAATTCGAAGACGCAGTGCGCGGCATGAAGGCCGGTGAGTCCAAGACCTTCCCCCTGGCTTTCCCCGCTGACTACCACGGCAAGGACGTGGCCGGCAAGACCGCCGACTTCCTGGTGACGGTCAAGAAGATCGAGGCCGCCAACCTGCCCGAAGTGGACGAGGCTTTTGCCAAGGCCCTGGGCGTGGCTGAAGGCACGGTCGAAGGCCTGCGCGCCGACATCAAGAAGAACCTGGAGCGTGAAGTCAAGTTCCGCGTCCAGGGCCGCAACAAGCAGGCTGTGATGGACGCGCTGGTGTCCAAGGCCGAGCTGGAACTGCCCAAGGCCTCGGTGCAGGCTGAAGTCGCCCGTCTGCTGGAAGGCGCTCGCGCCGAGCTGCAGCAGCGCGGCATCAAGGACGCCGACAAGGCCGAGATCCCTGAAGACGTGTTCCTGCCCCAAGCCGAGCGCCGCGTGCGCCTGGGCCTGGTGGTGGCCGAGCTGGTGCGCGCCAACGAGCTGCACGCCACGCCCGAGCAGATCAAGGCCCACGTGGAAGAGCTGGCCGCCAGCTACGAAAAGCCCGAAGACGTGGCACGCTGGTACTTCGGCGACCGCCAACGCCTGGCTGAAGTCGAAGCCGTTGTCATCGAAAACAACGTGACCGAGTTCGTGCTGGGCAAGGCCAAGGTCTCCGACAAGGCCGTGTCCTTCGACGAACTGATGGGCCAGGCCTGAGGGTTTGAGCACCGCCTGCCTGCCGCTTTGTGAGATCGGCGGGCGGGTTGGCATCTGCGGGGCTTGTGCTTTGGCGCACAAGCCCCATTTTCTTTCCGGATACGGCTAAAGTAGCCCCCTAGTACTGGAGAAAACATGAGCGCATTGGAAACTCAGGGTTTGGGCATGATCCCAATGGTCATCGAACAGTCCGGCCGCGGAGAGCGGTCGTACGACATCTACTCGCGCCTGCTCAAGGACCGGGTGATCTTCCTGGTGGGCCCTGTCAATGACCAGACGGCCAACCTCGTCGTGGCCCAGCTGCTGTTCCTTGAAAGCGAAAACCCCGACAAGGACATTTCGTTCTACATCAACAGCCCCGGCGGCTCCGTGAGCGCCGGCCTGGCCATCTTCGACACGATGAACTTCATCAAGCCCGATGTGTCCACGCTGTGCACCGGCATTGCAGCCAGCATGGGTGCCTTCCTGCTGGCCGCTGGCACCAAGGGCAAGCGCTTTGCGCTGCCCAATTCCCAGGTCATGATCCACCAGCCGCTGGGCGGCATGCAGGGCCAGGCCACCGAGATCGAGATCCACGCCCGCGAGATCCTCAAGACCCGCGAGCGCCTGAACAAGATCCTGGCCGAGCGCACGGGCCAGCCGCTGGAAAAGATCCAGCACGACACCGAGCGCGACTACTTCCTGTCCGCCGACGAAGCCAAGGACTACGGCCTGGTCGATCAGGTGATCAACAAGCGCTCCTGAAGCCCGGAGGCTGTATGAGAATGGGCGGCGTTTTCCCCCTACGGAAAACGCCGCTTTCCATTTGGTTATCATCCTTTTCCATATTTCTGTAACAAGGCACCGACCCCATGGCCGAGAAAAAAGGCTCCTCCAGCGAAAAAAACCTTTATTGCACCTTCTGCGGCAAGAGCCAGCATGAGGTCAAGAAGCTGATCGCGGGTCCGTCAGTCTTTATCTGCGACGAGTGCATCGATCTCTGCAACGAGATCATCCGCGACGAGCAGCCCAGCACCGAGGCCAAGGACGGCCGAGGCGACCTGCCCACGCCCGCCGAAATCAAGGCCAACCTGGACAACTACGTGATCGGCCAGGACCTGCCCAAGCGCACGCTGGCTGTCGCCGTATACAACCACTACAAGCGCCTGCGTCACAAGGACAAGGCCGGCAAGGACGAGATTGAGCTGGCCAAGAGCAACATCCTGCTCATCGGTCCCACGGGCTCCGGCAAGACGCTGCTGGCGCAGACGCTGGCGCGCATGCTCAACGTTCCCTTCGTCATGGCCGATGCCACCACGCTGACCGAGGCCGGCTACGTGGGCGAGGACGTCGAGAACATCATCCAGAAGCTGCTGCAAAGCTGCGAATACGACGTCGAGCGTGCGCAGCGCGGCATCGTCTACATCGACGAGATCGACAAGATCTCGCGCAAGTCCGACAACCCCAGCATCACGCGTGACGTGTCGGGCGAGGGCGTGCAGCAGGCCCTGCTCAAGCTCATCGAAGGCACCATGGCCAGCGTGCCCCCGCAAGGTGGCCGCAAGCATCCGAACCAGGACTTCCTGCAGATCGACACGACCAACATCCTGTTCATCTGCGGTGGCGCGTTCGCGGGCCTGGAGAAGGTCATCGAGAACCGTACCGAGGCGTCGGGCATCGGCTTTGGCGCCACGGTCAAGAGCAAGAAGCAGCGCTCCATCTCGGAAGTGTTCCAGGAGATCGAGCCTGAAGACCTGATCAAGTTCGGCATCATCCCCGAGCTGGTCGGCCGCATGCCCGTGGTCACGGCCCTGGCCGAACTGGGTGAAGACGCTCTGGTGCAGATCCTGACCGAGCCCAAGAACGCCTTGGTCAAGCAGTACAGCAAGCTGCTGGCCATGGAAGGCGTGGAGTTGGAGATCCGGCCCGCCGCGCTCAAGGCCATCGCCCGCAAGGCGCTGGCGCGCAAGACGGGTGCGCGTGGCCTGCGCTCCATCCTGGAGCAATCGCTGATCGGCACCATGTACGAACTGCCCAATGCCGACAATGTCGAGAAGGTGGTGGTGGACGAGTCCACCATCGAAGACGGAAAAGCACCGCTGCTGGTTTACCGCGAGGCGGCCAAGAAAGCCTGATGCGCCGCTGCCTGCAAAGGTCCGGCAGCGCAAGTCCCTGTGGCCCGAAATCCTTTCGGGCTGCGGGGTTGAAATACACCGGTGGGCGGACCATCTTCCGCTGACAAACCGAGGATTCCCATGTCAGGACATACCCCTTTGCCTTCCACCCCCCTAGACCTGGCGCTGCTGCCGCTGCGCGATGTGGTCGTGTTCCCCCACATGGTGATCCCGCTGTTCGTGGGCCGCGCCAAGAGCATCAAGGCGCTGGAGCTGGCCATGGAGGGCGACCGCCGCATCATGCTGGTGGCCCAGAAGACCGCCTCCAAGGACGAGCCCACGGCGGCCGACATGTTCGACGTCGGCTGCGTCTCCACCATCTTGCAGATGCTCAAGCTTCCCGACGGCACGGTCAAGGTGCTGGTCGAAGGCCAGCAGCGCGCGCTGGTCAAGCAGGTCATGGATGAAGAGACCCACTTCGTGGGCTCCGTCGTGCCCGTGGCGCCCGAGGCCGAAACCCACAAGCCCAGCGAGATCGAAGCCCTGCGCCGCGCCGTGACGCAGCAGTTCGACCAGTACGTCAAGCTCAACAAGAAGATCCCGCCCGAGATCCTCACCTCCATCGCCAGCATCGACGATGCCGGCCGCCTGGCCGACACCATCGCCGCGCACCTGCCGCTCAAGCTCGAGAACAAGCAGGCCGTGCTCGACCTGGTGGACATCAAGGAGCGCCTGGAAAACCTGTTCGAGCAGCTGGACCGGGAGGTCGACATCCTCAATGTCGACAAGCGCATCCGTGGTCGCGTCAAGCGCCAGATGGAAAAGAACCAGCGCGACTTCTATTTGAACGAGCAGGTCAAGGCCATCCAGAAGGAGCTGGGCGAGGGCGAGGACGGCGCCGACATCGAAGAGATCGAAAAGAAGATCAAGCTCGCTCGCATGCCTGCCGAGGCGCGCAAGAAGGCCGAGGCCGAGCTCAAGAAGCTCAAGCTCATGTCGCCCATGTCGGCCGAAGCCACCGTGGTGCGCAACTACATCGATGTGCTCACGGGCCTGCCCTGGAGCAAGAAGACCAAGATCAAGCACGACCTGGCCAATGCCGAGGAGGTGCTCAATGCCGACCACTTCGGCCTTGAAAAGGTCAAGGACCGCATCCTTGAATATCTTGCCGTGCAGCAGCGCGTGGACAAGGTCAAGGCGCCCATCCTGTGCCTGGTCGGTCCTCCGGGCGTGGGCAAGACCTCGCTGGGTCAGTCCATCGCCAAGGCCACGGGCCGCAAGTACGTCCGCATGGCGCTGGGCGGCATGCGTGACGAGGCGGAAATCCGCGGCCACCGCCGCACCTACATCGGCGCCATGCCGGGCAAGGTGCTGCAAAGCCTGGACAAGGTCGGTACGCGCAACCCGCTGTTCCTCCTGGACGAAATCGACAAGCTCGGCATGGACTTCCGTGGCGATCCGTCGAGCGCCCTGCTGGAAGTGCTGGACCCCGAGCAGAACCACACCTTCGGCGATCACTACGTCGAAGTGGACTTCGACCTCAGCGACGTGATGTTCGTGGCGACCTCCAACTCCATGAATATCCCGCCCGCGCTGCTGGACCGCATGGAAGTGATCCGCCTGTCGGGTTACACCGAGGACGAAAAGGTCAACATCGCCATCCGCTACCTGCTGCCCAAGCAGATCACCAACAACGGTGTGAAGGAAGGCGAGATGCGGGTGGAGGAATCCGCCATCCGCGACATCGTGCGCTACTACACGCGAGAGGCCGGCGTGCGTTCGCTGGAGCGCGAGCTGTCCAAGATCTGCCGCAAGGTCGTCAAGGGCCTGCAGCTCAAGAAGCTGGAGCCCACCGTCGTCGTCACTGCCGACAACCTGCCTGACTACCTGGGTGTTCGCAAGTACACCTATGGCCGTGCCGAACTGAACAACCAGATCGGCCAGGTCGTGGGTCTTGCCTGGACCGAGGTCGGCGGCGATCTGCTGACCATCGAGGCCGCCATCATGCCCGGCAAGGGCGTGATCTCGCGCACCGGCTCGCTGGGCGACGTGATGAAGGAATCGGTCGAAGCCGCGCGCACCGTGGTGCGCAGCCGCTCGCGCATGCTGGGCATCAAGGACGAGGCCTTCGAGAAGAAGGACATCCACGTGCACGTGCCCGATGGCGCCACCCCCAAGGACGGCCCCAGCGCGGGTGCGGCCATGACGACGGCCTTCGTCTCTGCGCTGACGGGTATCCCGGTGCGTGCCGATGTCGCCATGACTGGTGAAATCACGCTGCGCGGTGAGGTCACCGCCATCGGCGGCCTCAAGGAAAAGCTGCTGGCGGCCCTGCGTGGCGGCATCAAGACGGTGCTGATCCCCGAAGAGAACGTCAAGGATCTCCAGGAGATCCCCGACAACGTCAAGAGCGGCTTGGAAATCATCCCCGTCAAGTGGATCGACCAGGTCCTCAAGGTGGCGCTGGAACGCGTGCCAGAGCCTCTGTCCGACGAGGAGGCCGCCGCCGTGGCCCCGGCGGAAACCAAGGCTGTGGAGCCTGCAGTCAAGCACTGAAGATGAAAAAATGTAGCGTTTTTCCTGAACCCTCCAAGAACTACGCTACAATTCATCCCATCGCAGCAAACGACGTTGTAGAATGTCAGGCTTCGATAGAAATGCGGGAATAGCTCAGTTGGTAGAGCGCAACCTTGCCAAGGTTGAGGTCGACGGTTCGAGCCCGTTTTCCCGCTCCAGATTTTGAACATGCCGTTTCGGGTGTGTTCGGTTCTGGTGGCGGTTGGCTGCCAGAATGGATGATTCAAGCGGGAATAGCTCAGTTGGTAGAGCGCAACCTTGCCAAGGTTGAGGTCGACGGTTCGAACCCGTTTTCCCGCTCCAGTTTTGAATGTGCCTTGTGTACGTTCGATTCAGGTGACGGGTAGTTGCTTGAATGTTTGCGGGAATAGCTCAGTTGGTAGAGCGCAACCTTGCCAAGGTTGAGGTCGACGGTTCGAACCCGTTTTCCCGCTCCAGTTTCTAAAAGCTGCAGCAATGCTGTAGTTGTTTGATAGTGATCTTGGCGCGATAGCAAAGCGGTTATGCCCCGGATTGCAAATCCGGTTAGACCAGTTCGACTCTGGTTCGCGCCTCCAAAAATTAATTGCGAAAACAGTTCAAAAGGCCCTTCGGGGCCTTTTTCTTTTTCTGCGTCAGGATCATGGCTTGTCCTTGCTGTCTGGTTCGAGCCGGCCCCGTGCCCGGTCAAGCTCCATCTCTCCCTCTCTCTAAAGTTTCGGCACTCTGCGAGTGGTTCAGGGCTTGTTCTTCTGTGACATGAAGAGAATTCCATTCTGTAATTCATTGCCAGTTCGGTGAATTATTTTGTTTCCAATTGTTCTGCCTGGATCCTCGCCACGAGCGTGCTTATTGGAAGTTGGTTGGAAAATTGCAAAAAAGTGCAAATGGCTTGCCATTGGCAGTGGTTTCAATTGGCCGGTCGTGGATATGATGCGCGCTTCATTCATCGGGAGGGATTATGAAGATCAAGCTATTGACGGCGATTGTTGCCAGCGGCGTGGTGCTGGCGGGTTGTAAAACCATGGAGTCCGCTGATGTGGGCGGGCTGCTGGATTCGGGCTCCACGGCCATGAAGGCCATGACACTCACGGATGACGATGTGGTCACGCTGTCCAACGACTCCTGCGCAGCCATGGATGCGCAGAACAAGGTGGCCGATGCCAAGAGCAAGTACACGGTGCGGCTGAACAAGGTCATTGCCAGCATGCCGCAGGCCGTCAATGGGAAAAAAGCCGTCTACAAGGTCTATATGACGCAGGACGTGAATGCCTGGGCCATGGCCAATGGCTGCATTCGCGTCTACAGCGGCCTGATGGATCTGATGAACGACGATGAATTGCGTGGCGTGATTGGCCATGAGATCGGGCATGTGGCGCTGGGTCATAGCAAGAAGCGCATGCAAACGGCCTATGCGGCATCGGCTGCGCGCTCGATTGCAGCCAATAGCGGTAATTCGGCGCTGGCCTCGCTGTCGCGCTCGCAGGCCGGAGATCTGGGTGAGAAGTTCATCAACGCCCAGTTCTCCCAGTCCCAGGAGTCGGCGGCTGATGACTATTCCTTCGACCTGCTCACGGAAAAGAAGATGAGTCGCCAGGGCCTAGTCACATCGTTCCAGAAGCTGGCCAAGCTCAGCGGTGGCAGTGGCGGCAGCTCCATCCTGAGCTCTCACCCCCCGTCTGAACAGCGCGCCAAGCGCATGCAGGACCGCATCGACGGCAAGTAAGCGACGGCATGGAGCGGGCTGCTGTGCGGGTGGGCATTGATCCGCTTCGACGTGGATTTTTTCCGGACTTGGTCCGGAGTGCCGGAAATCTGCGCTAGAATTCAAGTCTGCTCTGTGAGGCGCACAGCTTGACAGATATGCGGGAATAGCTCAGTTGGTAGAGCGCAACCTTGCCAAGGTTGAGGTCGACGGTTCGAACCCGTTTTCCCGCTCCAATTCAGAAAAAAGGGAAGCGGTAACGCTTCCCTTTTTCGTTGGTGCTGCAGTTCGCAGGCATGAGCAGCTTGCGTTGGCCTGTGACGCTGCGGCGCAGGGCCCCGATGGTGAAATTGGTAGACACTGCGGACTTAAAATCCGCCGCTTCCGAACAGGGGCGTGCCGGTTCGATCCCGGCTCGGGGCACCATGAGCTATGTGCAGCAACGTTCTGATGCTGCAATCTTTGTAGCAATTTTGCGTTAAGGCGAATGCTGCGGTTGCGCAATGTTTCGCGGCGCTGCGCAGTGCATGTTGCTGGCTTCGTGCTCTTGCAGCACCGCATTGTGGCCATGCGCCGCCAAGTCCTTGCCGGCTGCATTACGTGCGAGAATCCCTTCATCAGGCCCCGGGCTGCTTGCCTGGATGGCGCGGCTCGGGCAGACAGTGATGGCGATGCCTGCATGCGTTCCGTTGACATTGATCGTGGCACATGGTGCGGCGTGACAGGTGTGGCCAAACTCATCCCAGACGAGAACATGTCGAATTACAACGCTCCATTTGAAATCCACGTGCACGGCCAGGTGCTGCTGCGCCCCGACACGACCTACGAGCAGTTGCAGGAAGCGCTGGGCCCGCTGTGGAAGTATGCGGGTGCCCGCTCCCTGGCCGATGGCGCTGGCAGCGTCTACGAAGAAGAGCCTGGCATCCAGTTCGATACCAAGGAGCGCCTGCTCCAGGTGTGCTGGACGGTGCGCGGCGATGAGGACTTCCGCCAGTCGCTGGACGACATGTGCATGGGCATCAACGAGCTGGCCGAGCAGGGCGCTGCCATCGAGGTGACCTTCTACGACACCGAGTTCGACGAGGAAGAGGAGTCCGAAGAGGCCGAGTCGCGCGACGACTTCGTCATGCTCTTCGTGGGCCCGACGCCCGCGGCCATCATGCAAGTGCAGCGCGACCTGCTGGTGCAGGACGTGGTCAACCTGATGGAGCGCCATTTCGACGGCTCCGAGCTGGGTGGCGTGGTGCAGGAGATCGACAAGCTGTTCTCCCAGCGCTTCGACGCCCTGGTCAGCTCGCTGGAGATCGGCAAGCCGCCGCGCGGCATGGGCGGATCGGGTTCGGGCCACGGCGGCAACCGCCGGCCCCGCCACCTGCATTGAGCGCAAGGCGCTGCCCCGCGCAGCGTACAGCCATGGCGGCACAGGCCAGCACGCCCAAGTATTCCGGAGCAGTCACCGAGACCGTGCGCCGCCAGCGCGAGCAGCGGCGCGAGGTGGCTGGCGGTGCACTGCCGCTTCCCTACCTGTCCGCCTACCCGGCCGCGCTGCAGTCACAGGTGCGTGGCTGGCTGGCCGATGACAAGGCCGAGGCCTGGCTGCTGCGCAAGCATCCCGAGGCCCATGCCGTGCGCACGGACAAGAGCCTCTATGACTATGTGGATGCCCTCAAGGGCCGGCACATGCGCAATGCCGGCACGCTGAACAAGGTAGCCTACGACGGCCGCATCCATGTGGTCCACAACGCCCTGGGCCTGCACACGCGCCGCGCCGTGGTGCAGGGAAGCCGCCTCAATGCACGGCATGAGATCCGCATCGGTGCACTGTTCAAGCAAGCGCCCGAGGCTTTTTTGCGCATGATCGTCGTCCACGAGCTGGCCCACCTGCGCGAGCCCGATCACGACAAGGCCTTCTACCAGTTGTGCACCCACATGGAGCCCGAATACCACCAGCTGGAGTTCGAGCTGCGGCTGTACCTGAGCTGGATGGACCACTCGGGCCGGCGCCTGTGGCAGGCGCAGCCGTGATTCAAGCGGCCGTGGGGATGGCGCTGGATTCGCCGACCTGAACGGACGAGCAGCATTGCGCGGGCAGATCCAGCCAGCGCGATGCGGCGGACTGCAGGGCCTGCAGCGATCCCGTGGTCATCAACCGGACCTGGCCCTCCGCCGCGGGCAAGGGTCCTGTTTCGCTGGCCAGGGTGCCCAGGCGGTCCAGCACGCGCCGCGTCTGGCGGGCCACTGGGGCACCGGTGTCGATGAACTGGATGTCCGGCCCCAGCAGCGTGCGCAACTGCTCGCGGGCGAATATGTAGTGGGTGCAGCCCAGCACCAGGGAATCCATCTCGCCCGTCTTCTGTCCGAAGCTGCCCAGGGCATTCACATACCTGGCGCACAGGCGCGCGACCTCGGTGGCCATGGGGTCGGCGGGAACGGGCTGCTCCGTGCTTTCCTCGATGGCCTTGGCCAGACCGTCGCAGGGCTGGACATGGAATTGCAAGCGCTGGCCATGGTCGGCCACCAACCGGGCAAAGCGCGCACTGCTCACCGTGCCGCGCGTGGCCATAACGCCCACGTGGCCGGTCTGGCTCGATAGCGAAGCGGGCTTGATGGCGGGCTCCACACCGATCAGGGGCAGTTCGGGCATTTCAGCGCGCAGCATGTCCACGGCAGCGGCCGTGGCCGTATTGCAGGCGATCACCAGTACCTTGATCTGGTGCTGCTCGCACAGGTGGCGCGCAATGGTGCGCGTGCGCTGCTGCACGAAGGCGTCGCCGCGTGCATCGCCATACGGTGCATAGCCGCTGTCGGCCAGGTAGATGAAGCGCTCATGCGGCAGCTCATGGCGCAGCGCCTGCAGCACGCTGAGGCCGCCGATGCCGCTGTCGAAGACGCCGATGGGAGAGGCCGGGGAGGTCATGTGGAGATGCGGATAAAGGCTTTTGGAGGCGGCGCCCAGTATGCCCGCTCGGGCGCGTTCATGCTCGGGCCATGGCTTGCTGCTGCAGCCATTGGGCATGTGTCAGGCGGTACAGGCAATGCCTGCGCAGCGCATGGCCTGCCGGCACCTCCGGATGGTCGAAGTCATGGGCGTCGCGCTCCATGCCCAGGCGCTGCATCACGGCCTGCGAACGCAGGTTGGACAGCGCGGTGAACGAGACGATGGACTCCAGATGCAACGCGCCGAAGCCGTGCGCCAGCGCCGCCCGCGCGCCTTCGCTGGCCAGGCCCTGGCCCCAGAAAGGCCGGGCGAGCCGCCAGCCGATTTCCACGCAGGGCGAGAACGGCAAAGACGCGGCGGGAGTGTGCAGCCCGATGAAGCCCATGAACTCGCCACTGGCAAGGTGCTCTGCCGCCCAGAAGCCCCAGCCGCGTTCCTCGATCAGTGCCTGGATCCTGTCTGCCATGGCATCGCTTTGTTCACGGCTGAGCAGTGCCGGAAAGTGCTCCATGACCTGTGGGTCGGCATTCAGCGCGGCAAAGGGCTGCCGGTCGCCGGCCTGCCACTGGCGCAGTATCAGGCGCGGGGTCCGCAGGGTCGCTACAGGAGAATGTGTGGTGGTCATGGTTGGAGAGGGCGCTGCAGCACCAGCAGATAGGCGGCCGCATGGCCGTGGAAGGAGTGGGGGATGAAGCCTGCCTTGCCTGCCAGCTTTTCCACGCTGGTGCGGCGCTGGAAATGCGGGTCGAAGACCAGCTCGGCCACGGCCAGCAGGCCGCCGGGGCGCAGGCTCTGGAACACGTCGGCCAGCGCGGCCTGGCGGTCCGGGATCTCTCCCAGCACGGCGGCCATCACGGCGCGGTCGTGCTGCTCGGCTGCCAGCTGCCCCTGGCCCAGCGCCGCCGCCTGGGTGCGCACATTCTCCAGCCCCTGCGCGCACGCCTTGGCCGCCACCTGTTCGAGCATGGCCGGCTGCAGGTCCACGGCCAGCACCTGTCCCTGCGCACCGACGGCACGTGCCAACGGCAGGGTGACGCGGCCCGGGCCGCAGCCCGCGTCCAGCACCTTCATGCCTGGCTGGATCTGCAGTTGCCCGACGATGAAGGCGGCCTTGTTGCTGGCCGCGAAGGGGTTGTCAAGCTCGACCATCCAGCGCAGCCAGGACGGGCAGGGCAGGACATGGCGGCGGGAGGACAGGCGCCACGCCAGGCTGGTCACGGCCAGCAGGGCGATGAGGACGAGCGCGGTGGTCATGTTGAATGGGCAGTGTTGCAGGCAGCGGGCAGTCTGTCACAAATGCCCGCGCCAATGAAAAGACCGCCCGAAGGCGGCCTCTTTGCGCTTGGCGCCGGCGTCAGGCCGAGGCAATCTCAATGGTCTTGAACTCGCCGGATGCGATGCGCTTTTGCCATTCGGCAGGGCCGGTGATGTGGGCGCTGGTGCCGCCGGCATCCACGGCCACGGTCACGGGCATGTCCACCACGTCGAATTCGTAGATGGCTTCCATGCCCAGGTCCTCGAAGCCCACGACCTTGGCGTTCTTGATGGCCTTGGACACCAGGTAGGCGGCGCCGCCCACGGCCATCAGGTAGGCCGACTTGTGGTTCTTGATGGACTCGATGGCCACCGGGCCGCGCTCGGCCTTGCCGATCATGGCGATCAGGCCGGTCTGCTCCAGCATCATGTCGGTGAACTTGTCCATGCGGGTGGCCGTCGTCGGGCCTGCGGGGCCCACGGCTTCGTCCTTGACCGGGTCCACCGGGCCGACGTAGTAGATCACGCGGTTGGTGAAGTCCACGGGCAGCTTCTCGCCCTTGGCCAGCATGTCCTGGATGCGCTTGTGGGCGGCATCGCGGCCCGTGAGCATCTTGCCGTTGAGCAGCAGTGTGTCGCCGGGCTTCCAGCTGGCCACTTCTTCCTTGGTCAGGGCGTTGAGGTCCACGCGGCGCGACTTGTTGTAGTCGGGCTCCCAGTCGATCTTGGGCCACAGGTCCAGCGAGGGGGCGTCCATGTAGACCGCGCCGGAGCCGTCCATCACGAAGTGCGCGTGGCGCGTGGCCGCGCAGTTGGGGATCATGGCCACGGGCTTGGAGGCCGCATGCGTGGGGTACATCTTGATCTTGATGTCCAGCACGGTTGCCAGGCCGCCCAGGCCTTGCGCGCCAATGCCCAGGGCGTTGACCTTCTCGTACAGCTCCAGGCGCAGTTCCTCGACCTGGTCGAGCTTTTCGCCGCGCGCGGCCTTGGCCTGCAGCTCGTACATGTCCAGGTCTTCCATCAGGCTTTCCTTGGCCAGCAGAACGGCCTTCTCGGCGGTGCCGCCGATGCCGATGCCCAGCATGCCCGGCGGGCACCAGCCCGCGCCCATGGTCGGAACGGTCTTGAGAACCCAGTCCACCAGGTTGTCGCTGGGGTTCATCATGATCATCTTGGACTTGTTCTCCGAGCCGCCGCCCTTGGCCGCCACGGTCACGTCCAGCTTGTCGCCGGGCACGATCTGCACGTTGATGACGGCAGGCGTGTTGTCCTTGGTGTTCTTGCGCGCGAACAGCGGATCGGCCACGACGGAGGCGCGCAGCGTGTTGTCGGGGTGGTTGTAGCCGCGGCGCACGCCTTCGTTGATGGCGTCTTCCAGGCCGCCCGTGAAGCCTTCCCAGCGCACGTCCATGCCCACCTTCAGGAACACGTTGACGATGCCGGTGTCCTGGCAGATCGGGCGGTGGCCGGTGGCCGACATCTTGGAGTTGGTCAGGATCTGGGCCATCGCGTCCTTGGCCGCCGGGCTCTGCTCGCGCTCGTAGGCGCGGGCCAGGTGGGCGATGTAGTCGGCGGGGTGGTAGTAGCTGATGTACTGCAGGGCGCCTGCGATCGAATCGATCAGGTCCTGCTGGCGGATCGTGGTGGTCATCGGTGGGGTGTCTTTTTGATCGGGGGAACAGGGGAGGGGAATCCCGGGGGCGATTATCGGCGCTGCGCGGCGGAAAGTGCACGCAAGGGGTGCAGTCTTGTACAAGAGTCGAGGGGTTTGCCTGGACAAGCCCGCCTCGGCGACACCTCAGTGGGGGATGGATGCGAGAGGTTCCCATTTGCGGAGTTACCATGGGCGGGTTTTTGCCATTGCGGCCCCGCCAGCCAGACATCCCCGAGCCACGCAGCGCGCGGCCCGCCGACCTGCCTCCAGCCAACTGCGCCGCGTTGTTTTCACCAAGGAGTCCACACCAATGACCGCGACCCGCCAGGAAAAAGACACTTTCGGACCCATAGCCGTCCCCGCAGACAAGCTTTGGGGTGCGCAGACGCAGCGTTCGCTGCAGAACTTCGACATCAGCGGCGAGCAGCAGCCGCGCGAGATCATCCACGCGCTGGCCCAGGTCAAGAAGGCCTCGGCCACCGTCAACCACAAGCTGGGCCTGCTCGACGAGAAGAAGACCCGGGCCATCCTGGCCGCCGCCGACGAGGTGATCGCCGGCAAGCACCCGGACGAGTTCCCGCTGGTAGTCTGGCAGACCGGCTCGGGCACGCAGACCAACATGAACGTCAACGAGGTGCTGGCCAACCGCGCCAGCGAAATCCTCGGTGGCGAGCGAGGCGAGTCGCGCCTGGTCCACCCCAATGACGACGTGAACAAGAGCCAGTCGAGCAACGACGTATTCCCGACCGCCATGCACGTGGCTGCCGTCACGGCCATCGAGCAAAAGCTGCTGCCCGCCATTGCCCTGCTGCGCAATACGCTGCAGGCCAAGAGCGAGGCCTATGCCGACATCGTCAAGATCGGCCGCACCCATCTGCAGGACGCCACGCCGCTGACGCTGGGCCAGGAAATCTCGGGCTGGGTGGCCCAGCTGGCCCATGGCGAAAAGCATGTGCGCGCCGCGCTGCCGCACCTGTACGAGCTGGCGCTGGGCGGCACGGCCGTGGGCACGGGCCTGAATGCGCCCAAGGGCTATGCCGAGGGCGTGGCGGCCGAGCTGTCCCAGCTCACCGGCTACCCGTTCGTG
This sequence comes from Delftia tsuruhatensis NBRC 16741, assembly GCF_001571325.1. Classification (GTDB taxonomy): domain Bacteria; phylum Pseudomonadota; class Gammaproteobacteria; order Burkholderiales; family Burkholderiaceae_C; genus Comamonas; species Comamonas tsuruhatensis. Next base: position 179,296 of record NZ_BCTO01000021.1, on the reverse strand, counting down.
ACGGCGCCCAGCAAGTTCGAGGCCCTGGCTTCGTGCGACGGCCTGGTCCACGCCCACGGCGCGCTCAAGACGCTGGCCGCCAGCATGATGAAGATCGCCAACGACGTGCGCTGGCTGGCCTCGGGCCCGCGCAGCGGCCTGGGCGAGATCTCCATCCCCGAGAACGAGCCCGGCTCGTCCATTATGCCCGGCAAGGTCAACCCCACGCAGAGCGAGGCGGTGACCATGCTGGCGGCCCAGGTCTTCGGCAACGACGTGGCCATCAACTTCGGCGGCGCCTCGGGCAACTTCGAGCTGAACGTGTTCCGCCCCATGGTTTCGCACAACTTCCTGCAGAGCGTGCGCCTGCTGGCCGATGGCATGAAGAGCTTCAACGACCACTGCGCCGTGGGCATCGAGCCCAACCGCGAGCGCATCACCGAGCTGGTGCAGCGCTCGCTGATGCTGGTGACGGCGCTGAACCCGCACATCGGCTACGACAAGGCGGCCTACATCGCCAAGAAGGCGCACAAGGAAGGCTCCAGCCTGCGCGAAGCGGCCGTGGCATCGGGCCACCTGACCGGTGAACAGTTCGACGCCTGGGTGATCCCTGCCAAGATGGTCGGCAATCTGTAAGACCTGCTGATGCAATCAAAAAGGGGAGCCGGCCGGCTCCCCTTTTTTTGCTTCATGGCCTGGCTCAGTTGTCCGCCTGCGGGCGGCGCACAGTGCGGAACACATACTTGAGCGCGTCGCCGATGGTGCTTTCCCAGACCGGCCATTCATGCTTGCCGTTGACGATGCGCAGCTCGGCAGGCTGCTTGTTCCTGCGCAGCTGGGCGTAGAGCTGGGCGGCGTCGGACTCGATCATGAATTCATCGTCGTCGCCCGAGTTGATGTACATGGGCACGCTGATCTTGCGGGCGAGAAAGCTGTCCCACAGCACGGGGTAGTTGTAGCTCTTCCAGACCGTGGTGCTGTACTGGCCGCCCGTGTGAGGTTCGGCAAAGACCTTGACCGAGCGTGCCGAGGAATCGGCGGGCGGCTCTGGGTTGTAGATGGCAGGGCTGAGCAGGGCGGCGGCCTGGAATTTCTCGGGGTACTTGAGCACGTAGCGCAGCGCGCCATAGCCGCCCATGGACAGGCCGCCGATCACGCGGCCATCGCGGCTGGTGAGGGTGCGGTACTTCTTCTCGACATGGGGGACGAGGTCCTGGAAGAAGGCCGTCTCCATGGGCTCCTTGAGGTCCACGTACCAGGTCGTTCCCGCGTCGGGCATGACGATGATGGCGGGCGGGATCTCCCCGTTCTGGATCAGCTGGTCCACCGTGCGCAGCAGGTTGCCCTTGACGGGCCAGTCGTTGCGCTGGCCGTCGTTGCCGTGCAGCAGGTACATGACGGGATAGCGCAGCCTGGACTGGGCGTCGTAGCCCGTGGGCAGGTAGACGTTGTAGGTCCAGCTGCGCTGCAGCGTGGCGCTCTTGAACTCGGCGGCCTCGATGGAGCCGGCCTGGGCGGCCGGGCCGGCCAGCAGCGCGGCGGCCGCCAGCGTGCCGGAGGCGGCCTGGCGCAGGACGATGGAAAAGGAAAGTTGGCGCATGTTTTTTGTCTCCTGTGGTCCGTGGCAAGGGCCCACGGCTGCGCCAATGTAATCGAGGCCCTGGCCCCGCCTGCGCTCCGCGCGGCCGGGCCGTCGCCTCGGGGACCATGGCCCTCAGCCGGGCGCACGCTGCGCGTGGCGCAGCGCGCTGCGAAAGCCCAACTGCCCCACCACGCACGCCACGACCAGGGCCAGCGCGGCCGACAGCGCCGGGTTGCTGCCCAGGCTGGCGCCCAAGGTGCACAGGCCGCCCACGGCCATTTGCGTGCTGCCGTAGACACCTGCGGCCGAGCCCGTGAGGCGCGGATGAACGCTCAGCGCGCTGGCCAGCGCCGCAGGGCTGGTCAGGCCCGAACCCAGCGCGAACAGCACCATCAGCCCCACCACGATGGCCGGCGTGAGCTGGTTGAACAGGGCCAGCAACAGCAGCATGGCCGCGCTGGCCAGGCTCAGCAGATTGCCGTTGAGCATCAGCCGCTCCAGGGGCCAGTGGCGTATCAGCTGGCGGGCCAGCGCATTGCCCACGGCCATGCCGCCCATGAGCAGGCCCAGGTAGATGGCCACCTCATGCTTGGTGGAATGCAGCTGCTCGATGAACACGAAGGGCGCCGCCGCCAGGAAGGCATAGATGGACGTGGTGGCGCAGCCGCCGCCCACGGCAAAGCCTACGAAGGCCGGCGAGCGCAGCAGGCTGCGGTAGTCGTCGCGGATGGTGCCCAGGTGCAGGCGGCCCGTGGGCTGGCCGGTTTCGGGCAGCAGCTTCCAGATGGCGAAGGCCGTCACGCCGCCGACCACGGCCAGCGTGCCGAAGATGGCGCGCCAGCCCAGGGCGTCGTCGATGGCCGAGCCGATGGCCGGCGCGATGCCGGGGCCGATCATCATCATCAGGTTGAGCAGCGCCAGGCTGCCCACGGCGTTCTCGGGCGTGCTCGAATCGCGCGCAATGGCGCGGCCCAGGGCCAGGCCCGCGCAGCCGCCCAGCGCCTGGAGCAGCCGCGCGCCGATCAGCCAGGGGGCGGACGGGGCGAGAAAGGCCGCCAGGCTGGCCAGCGCATAGAGGATGAGTCCGGCCAGCAGCATGGGCCGGCGCCCCAGGCTGTCCGACAGCGGGCCATAGATCAACTGGCCCACGCCCAGGCCCAGGATGTAGACCGTGATGGTCAGCTGCATCTGGCTGGCGCCGGCCTGGAGCTGGCGTGCCGCATCGGGCAGGGCGGGCAGGAACATGTGCATGGCCAGCGTGCCGACGATGGTCACGACCACCAGCAGCCATAGCGGCGCCTTGCGGCTGGCCGGTGCATGGTCCTGGGCGGGTGGCAGCGAAGAGTGCTCGGCAGCCATCTCAGGCAGCCTGCTCGTCGGGCAGGTCCGTGTCGCAGGCGGGCTCGGCGGCCATGGCCTCCAGCAGGCGCTGCAGCGTGGCGTAGGCCGCGTCCAGCTCCTCGGGCGGCACGGCGCCCAGCACCTGGGCGCGGGCCTGCTGCAGCAGGCCCTGCACGGCTTCGACCTGGGCATGGCCGGCTGGCGTGAGCTGGATTTTCCTGACGCGGCGGTCGCTGTCGTCCACGCGCTCTATCCAGCCCTGGGCGGCCAGGCCGTCCACCAGGCGCACGACCGAGGAGCTGTCCAGCGCCAGGGAATGGGCCAGATCCTTCTGGCGCATGGCTTCAGGCGAACGCGCCAGATGCATCAGCGGCATCCACAGCGCCTGGGTCAGGCCCATGGGCGCCAGCAGCCTGTCCAGCGTGCGGCGCCATTGCTTGTTGACTTGGCCCAGCGTGAACATGAAATGCCGCTGCACGCTGGCGGCATCGGCTTGCGCGGGCGGGGACTGGTCGGGAAGGGAAGACATCGTGGCATTCAAATAGTTGGCATTCCAATTATCTGCATGTCAACGATATCGTTTCCCGGAGCCGCCTGATACATCCGCAGGCGTCAGGGTTTTGGCCCCCGCAGGGGAGGCGGGGCCTACATGCCCAGGGACTTGAGCAGTTCGTCGGTGTCCGTGCTGCCGGCCGGTTCAGGCGCTGCGGCGGGGGCGCTGGCGTTGGCCTGCGCCATGAGGGCGTCCGGGTCGGGGCGCTCCTGCGGTTCGAAATCCACCACCTTGATGAACTCCGTGCGGTCCATGGCCAGCTCGAGATAGAAGATGTTGTTGTTGCCCGTGTAGAAGGTCACGCGGCGCGCCTCGGGAGAGTCGAGGTTGGCATCCACGCTGAGGTTGACCTGCTTGTTCAGGCGGATCATCTTTGGCTGGCTTTGCGTGATGTAGGTCTGAAGCTCGCGCTGGACCTTGCTGGTGAAGTCGCCCACCACCTGGTTCATCAGCTCGCCCATGACGTTGCTGACATCGTCGGAGGTGTAGGAGCTGGCAAGGTCCTCTTCACCCATGCCCATGCTCAGCATGTAGCTGCGGTACAGCTCCATGGCGGCGGCGGCCGAGAAGTTGATGATCACCAGGCCCGAAAAGCCGCCGTCCACCAGGACAAAGCAGCCGATGTCGGGCTTGAGGCTGGTCTTGGTGATGCGCTGCACCATGCCCGAATACTGGATCTGGCACTGCGTGGCCACCTGGAGCACGCGCGAGACGGAGTTGCAGAGGCTGATCAGCACGTCTTCCGTGCCATGGACGATGGGATGTTGGGGCTGGTTCATGAGGTCAACGGGACAAAATTGTGAGCGATTATGGGTGCAAGTCCGTTGTTTGCGACTGTTTGTAACATTGAAAGTCCATGTGCCCCCTCCTGAGGCGGGGCTTGGCAGGCGGCCCCGAAAGCCGCGCTCAGCGAATCGCCTGCGTGGACTCGCGCACTATGCAGCGCCCCTGCATGACCACCTTGCGCACGGGCAGCTCGGGCGCATGCAGCCGCTCCATCAGCAGGCTGAAGGCCGTTCGGCCCATGGCGTCGATCGGCTGCTCGATGACGGTGATGGCGGGGGCCACCAGTTTTGTCCAGCGCTCGTTGTCGAAGCCGGCGAGCGCCACATCGCCGGGGATGCGCAGGCCTGCGGCGCGTATCGCGCGCAGGCAGCCTTCCAGCAGCAGGCCGTTGCTGGCCACGAAGGCGTCGGGCCGCTGCGGCTGGCGCAGCCATTGCGTGACTTCGGCCTCGGCGGCATCGCTGGTCGGGGGCAATTGGCGCAAGTCGGGCTCCAGGCCTGCATCGCGCATGGCGGCCAGATAGCCGTCGCAGCGCTCGCGCGCCGTGCTGCTGGTGCTGCCGAAGACGCCTGCAATGCGGCGGCGGCCCTGTTCCACCAGATGCCTGACCAGGGTGGCGCAGGCCTGGGCGTTGTCCAGCACCACGCTGTCATGGAAGGCCGGGGCGCCCGCCCGGTCCACCAGGACAACGGGAAACTCCAGCTGCATGCGCTCGAGCTTGTGCAGGCTGGCCTGGGTGGGCGCAAAGATCAGCCCCGCGATGCGCTCTTCCTGCATGAGCTGCAGGTACATGGCTTCGCGCTGCGGGTCTTCGTCGGTATTGCACAACAGCACGCGCCGGCCCTGGCGATAGGCCTCGGCCTCGACCGCGCGGATCAGGGCCGTGAAAAACGGGTTGCGTATGTCGGCCACCAGCACGCCCATGGGCCCTGCGTCGCGCGCGCGCAGCCGGCGTGCCATCAGATTGGGCCGGTAGCCCGTGGCCTGCACGGCGGCCGCGACCCGCGCCCGGACCTCCTCGCTGACCGAGCCGCCCGCCAGCGCGCGCGATACCGTTGATTTGGAAACCCCGGCCGCACGGGCCACATCGTTGATGCTGATGCTCAATGCAATCGTTCCCGTTGGTTGTGGTGTGCCGCAGAGGATAACTCCAAAGAAATGCCGGGGTATGGCCGGATGGTGGCCAGGTTATGTTGCAGTGCAGATTGACTGATGGTTGGGAACGTTCCCACAATCCGCGCCATGAACAATGCCCATTCATCCCTCCCGGCGGTTGCACCCACCGCTCCTGCGGGCCTGCAGATCGCCGTGCGCCTGGGCGCCAGGGTGCGCGACAAGGCCGACGCCATTGACCAGGCCGCCCGGCTGCTCCAGGACAGCGGCTGCGTGGCCCCTGGCTATGCCGCCGGCATGCAGGCGCGCGAGGCCCAGGCCGAAACCTTTCTGGGCCACGGCGTGGCCATTCCCCACGGCCGCGCCGAAGACCGGGCCCTGGTGCTGCGCGACGCGGTGGCCGTGCTCCAGGTGCGCGAGGGCCTGGATTGGAATGCCGGCCAGAACGTGCATCTGGTCGTGGCGGTGGCGGCACGCTCCGATGCCCACATCACCTTGCTGCGCCGCCTGGCCGGCCTGCTGCAGACACCCCGGCTGCAGGCGCTGTTCACCACCGGCGATGCGCAGCAGGTCATCGATGCACTCCAGGGGCAGGCGGACCCGGCACCGCCTGCCGCCCGCCCGGCGGCAGTGGACCTGGCCGAGGCGTGCGAATGGACCATTGCCTATCCCAACGGCCTGCATGCGCGGCCTGCCACGCGCTGGGCGGAGGCGGCGCGCGGCTTTGCCTCGCGCATGCAGGTGCGCCATGGCGGCGAGGTGGCCGATGCGCGGCAGATGGCCAGCCTGCTGCAGCTGGGACTGCGCGAAGGCGACAAGGTCACCGTCTCGGCAGAGGGGCTCGACGCCAGGGCCGCGGTCCAGCGCCTGTGCGCCGTGGCCCAGGCCCTGGTGGCCCAGGAACGTGCCGATGCCGACGCCGCTGCGCGCAAGGCGGCCGAATCGCCCGCCACGGGCTGGCTGCCGCCGCTGGCGCGGCCTGCCTTTGTGGGCCTGGGCGCCAGCCCGGGGCTGGCCGTGGCCCGCATCCACCAGTGGCGTGTGGAGGCCGCCGAGATCCCCGACCTGCCCGAGCCGCTCAGCGTGGGCGGTGCGCGGCTGCATGCGGCGCTGGCCGAGACGCAGGGCCAGCTGCGCGCCCTGCATGACGACACCCGCCACCGCCTGGGCGAAGGCGATGCGGCCATCTTCAGCGCGCAGGCCGAGTGGCTGGGCGACACCGGACTTATCACGCGCGCCTGCCAGTTCATGGTCCAGGGCCACGGCGTGGCCTGGGCCTGGGACCAGGCCGTGGAGGAGGGCGCTGCCCGTCTCCAGGCGCTGGACAACCCTGCGCTGGCCGCGCGTGCCGCCGACCTGCGCGACGTGGGCCGGCGCGTGCTCGTGCAATTGCAGCCCTCGCTGGCAGCGGCGGGGCCGGATGGCCTGCCGGAAGGCGGCTGCATCCTGGTCGCGGCCGATCTTTCTCCCTCGGAAACCGCCCAGCTGGACACGGCGCGCGTGGCCGCGCTGGTCACGGCGCAGGGCAGTCCCACCTCGCACACGGCCATACTCGCGCGCACGCTGGGGCTGCCGGCCGCCGTGGCGGCAGGCGGCGGCGTGCTGGGCATGGCCGATGGGGCCCTGGCCATCGTCGATGGCGCCAATGGCCGCATCTACCTTGATCCCTCGGAGCAGGACCTGGCTTCGGCGCGTGCCCACATGGCCGAGCAGCGGGCGCTGCAGGAACGCGTGTCCGCGCAGCGCAGCCTGCCTGCCATCACCACCGATGGCGTGCGCATCGAAGTCTGCGCCAACGTCAACCTGCCCGGGCAGGTGCCGCTGGCCCTGTCCCAGGGCGCGGAGGGCGTGGGCCTGATGCGCACGGAATTCCTGTTCCTGGAGCGCGGCAGCACGCCCGGCGAGGACGAGCAGTACGAAACCTACCGCGCCATGGCGCAGGCGCTGGAGGGCCGGCCGCTGATCGTCCGCGCGCTGGACATCGGCGGCGACAAGCAGGTCGCCCACCTGGAGTTGCCGCGCGAGGACAACCCCTTCCTGGGCGTGCGCGGCGCGCGGCTGCTGCTGCGCCGCCCCGACCTGCTGGAGCCCCAGATGCGCGCCCTGTACCGGGCGGCCCGCGATGGCGCAAGGCTGTCCGTGATGTTTCCCATGGTCACCAGCGTGCAGGAGCTGCTGGCGCTGCGCGCGGCCTGCGAACGGCTGCGTGCCGAACTGGACGCCCCGGTCCTGCCGCTGGGCATCATGATCGAGGTGCCCGCCGCCGCCGTGCAGGCCGACGCACTGGCCCGCCACGCCGATTTCTTCTCCATAGGCACCAACGACCTGACCCAGTACGTGCTGGCCATGGACCGCCAGAACCCGCAGCTGGCGGCCGAGGCCGACAGCCTGCATCCGGCCGTGCTGCGGATGGTGCGCGCCACCGTGCAGGGCGCTGCCACCCGTGCGCGCCCCGTGGGCGTCTGCGGCGGACTGGCTGGCGACCCGTTCGGTGCGCTGCTGCTGGCCGGGCTGGGGGTGGGCGAGCTGTCCATGACCCCCAACGACATCGCCGGTGTCAAGGCCGGCCTGCGCGCGGCCAGCCTGCGGCAGCTGCAGGCGCTCGCAGACAGGGCGCTCGGCTGCGAGGATGCCGCGCAGGTGCGGGCACTGGCCAAGGAGGTGACGGCATGAACGCCCCGCAAGCCATCACCGTGACCCTGAACCCGGCCATAGACCAGCTTGTGACCCTGGATGCGCTGCTGCCCGGCCAGGTGCAGCGCGCGCTGGGCAGCGTGCAGGCGCCGGGCGGCAAGGGCATCAATGTTGCCGCCGCCTTGGCGGGCCTGGGCATTTCCACGGCCGCGCTGGGCGTGCTGGGCAGTGACAATGCCGGCATGTTCGAGGCCTTGTTCGCCCAGCGCGGCATTGCCGACGCCTGCCTGCGCGTGCCGGGCCAGACGCGCACCAACATCAAGCTGGTGGCCGACGGCGGACGCCAGACCACGGACATCAACCTGCCGGGCCTGGTGTTGGCCGAAGCGCATCTGGACGCCGTCATGTCCACGCTGGCCCGGTATCTGCGGCCCGGCCTGGCCGTGGTGCTGTCGGGCAGCCTGCCGGCCGGCCTGCCTGCGGACAGCTGGGCCCGGCTCCAGGCCCAGGCCGTGGCTGCCGGCGCCGACGTGCTGCTGGACACCAGCGAGGGCCCCCTGGCTGCTGCCCTGGCGGCACCCCATGCGGCCATGCCCTGGGCCATCAAGCCCAACCGGGAGGAGTTGCAGGCCGCCACCGGCCTGCGCCTGGACGGCCGCGACGCGCTGCTGGCCGCCGCGCGCCGCCTGCTGGACAGGGGGCTGGGACTGGCCGTGGTGTCCATGGGCGAGGAGGGCGCGCTGTTCGCCACCACGCAAGGCGCGGTGATCGCGCGGCCGCCGCAGCGGGCGCGCGGCAGCTCCGTGGGCGCGGGCGATGCCATGGTCGCGGGCATGGTGGCCGCGCGGCTGCGCGGACTGGATCTGGCGGACACCGCACGCCTGTCCACGGCCAGCGCGCTGGCCTGGCTGCAGGCAGTGCCCGCGCGCGAAGTCGATGCCAACCGCGTCCAGGCCCTGGCTGCCAGCGTGCTGCTGGAGCCATGCCAGTGGCCGTGATCCCCCATTCTTCAGGAGCTCTCATGAACCCTCTTTTTGTGGTGATCGCAGCCGCCGGGCACGACGCCGAAGCGCTGCTGGCCGCCGAAGCCCTGCGCCATGCGGCCGGACAGCGTCCCTTGGCCGTGGAAGTGCGCGCCAGCGGCGGTGTGATCGGGCTGCATGCGGCCGATGCCGCCGCGCAGGCCGGGCAATTGCTGATCGTGGGGGATGCCGGCACCCATGACGATGCAGATACCGCCGCCGATGCCTCCCGCTTCGTGCACGCCGCCGTCGAGCGCTGCAGCCTGCGCGAGGCGCTTGATGATCCGGCCGGCGTGCTTGCACGCTGCGCTGCCGCCAGTCCCGCAGCACAGCGCACGGGCGAGAGCCTGGGCAAGCGGATCGTGGCCGTCACCTCCTGCCCCACAGGCATCGCCCATACCTTCATGGCGGCCGAGGGCCTGCAGCGCGGCGCGGCGGCGCTGGGCCACGCCATGCGCGTGGAGACGCAAGGCTCGGTGGGCGCGCTCGATGCGCTGACGCCGCAGGAGATTGCCGAGGCCGACCTGGTCATCATCGCCGCCGACCGCGAGGTGGATCTCTCGCGCTTCGCGGGCAAGCCGCTGCTGCGCAGCGGCACCAAGCCGGCCATACGCGACGGCTCGGGGCTGATCGCCAAGGCGCTGGCCGAAGCCACCGTGCATGGTGCCGCCGTGGGCGCTGCTGCTGCAGGCAGCGCCGCGCCCACGCCGGCCCGGATCCAGGGCGGTGCCTATCGCCACCTGATGACCGGCGTGTCCTTCATGCTGCCCTTCGTCACGGCCGGCGGCATTCTGATCGCCATGGCCTTTGCGCTGGGCGGCATCTATGTCCATGACGATGCCCACCAGGGCACGCTGGGATGGACGCTGTTCCAGATCGGCGCCAAGGGCGGCTTTGCGCTGATGGTGCCGGCACTGGCCGGCTATATCGCCTATTCCATTGCCGACCGGCCCGGCATTGCGCCGGGCATGATCGGCGGGATGATCGCGTCCAGCATGGGGGCGGGATTCATCGGCGGCATTGCGGCCGGCTTCATTGCAGGCTACGGCGTGGCCTTCATGGCGGCGCACATCCGGCTGCCGCAGGCGCTCAAGGGCCTGCTGCCCATGCTCATCCTGCCCGTGCTGGGCAGCCTGTTCACGGGGCTGCTGATGTTCTATCTGGTCGGTGCGCCCGTGGCCGAGCTGCTGCAGTGGCTGAGCGCCTGGCTGCGCGGCATGCAGGGCGCCAGTGCCTTGCTGCTGGGCCTGTTGCTGGGCGCGATGATGGCCTTTGACATGGGCGGGCCGGTGAACAAGGCCGCCTATGCGTTTTCCACGGGAATGATCGCCAGCCAGGTCTACACGCCCATGGCTGCGGCCATGATTGCCGGCATGACGCCGCCGCTGGGGCTGGCCCTGGCCACGCGCCTGTTTGCCGACCGCTTCACGCGCGAGGAGCGCGGCAGCGCCGCCTCGGCCGGCGTGCTGGGCCTGGCCTTTGTCACCGAGGGGGCCATTCCCTATGCGGCGCGCGATCCGCTGCGTACGATTCCGGCCCTGGTACTGGGCTCGGCCGTGGCCGGTGCCGTGTCCATGCTGGCGGGGGTGGAGCTGAAGGTGCCGCATGGCGGCATCTTCGTCGCACCCATTCCCAATGCCGTGACCCATGTGGCCATGTATGCGGTGGCGCTGGTGGCGGGCGTGGTGGTCACGGCCATCGCCCTGCGCATGTTCAAAAGGCCCGCCGAATCGGGCCTTTGAAGCAGGAAGCCGGGGGAGCGCCTGGCGCGGCTCCCCCGCAGCGTTCAGCGGGCTGCGGCGCGGGCCTGTTCCAGCCAGCCGTCGAAGGTCTTCTGGTGGGCCTTGATCCAGCCGTCCACATGGCGGTTGATGTCCGAAGGCTTGCTCTGGCCCTGGCTCATCATGTGGTTCTGTGCGCTGATGTCACCCACGGGGACCTGCATCAGCTCGAACAACTTGGCGGCATCGGGATGCTTGTCGGTGAAGGCCTTGTTGGCGATGATCTGCTGCTTGTTCACCACGAAGCCGTAGTTCTTGCCGTTGGGCAGCTTGGTGTCCAGCTTGGCCTGCTCGCCGGGCAGCGAGGAGAACGGCACCTCCAGCCATACCACGTCCTTGCCGGGCTTGAGCACGTTGCTCACCCAGTAGGGCGTCCAGGTGTAGTAGAGGATGGGCTTGCCGGCCTTGTAGCGCGAGATGGTGTCGGCGATCAGCGCCGAGTAGGTGCCCTGCTTGTGGGTCACGGTGTCGCGCAGCTTGTAGGCCGTCAGGTGGTGCTCGATCACGGCCTCGCAGCCCCAGCCCGGCGTGCAGCCGGTGAGGTCGGCTTTGCCGTCGCCGTCCGAGTCGAACAGCTTGGCGATCTTGGGGTCCTTGAGCTGGCCGAGGTTGGTGATCTTGTATTGGTCGGCCGTCTTCTTGTCCATCAGGTAGCCCTGGGCGGCGTTGTCCGAGTACACGCCCTTGCGGAACAGCTTGGCGTCGCCGCCCGCGTTCTTGTAGTAGTCGGCGTGCAGCGGGTTCCAGTGCGTGGCCAGGAAAGTGGCATCGCCATTGGCAATCGCCACGTGGGCCGTGGGGTACTCGACCTCCTGGAAGGGCTGCACGTCGTAGCCCAGCTTCTCCAGGGCCTTCATGACGATGAGGGTCTGGAAGCTCTCTTCGGCGATGGAGCTCTTCAGTGGCAACACCTTCACGCCCTTTCCGGGCTGTTCGTCGGCCGACCATGCGCTGGCGCAGGCCAGCGCAATGCCTGTGGCGATGGCGCCGGCGCGCAGCCAGTGGCGCAGTGCGTTGGCCTGCAGTCGGTTGGGGTTCAGGGCTTGGATCATCCTCGGGTTCCTCCGTTGTGTGATGAAAGGGGAGCGGGCGGCCAGCGGGGCTGGCCGTTTTTCGGGAAGGCGGCGCGGCAGAAGGCCCGTCCGCGCCGCAGGCAAGGCGTTCAGCTGGTGCTGCCGCGATGAACCGGCTTGCTGCCGGCGCCCAGCAGGCGGGCAATGCAGCCGGCGGGGCCGCTGTGCCACCAGCGCGCGCCGCCGCGGGTGGTCTGTCCCATGGCCTGGGTGATGCGGTCCAGCACGATGGCCAGCAGCACGATGCCCAGGCCGCCCACGGTGGCCAGGCCCATGTCCAGGCGGCCGATGCCGCGCAGCACCATCTGGCCCAGGCCGCCCACGGCGATCATGGAGGCGATCACCACCATCGACAGCGACAGCATCAGCGCCTGGTTCACGCCGGCCATGATGGACGGCATGGCCAGCGGCAGCTGCACCTTCCACAGCAGCTGCCAGGGCGAGGCGCCGTACGCGCGGCTGGCCTCGATCAGGTCGGGGCGCACCTGGCGGATACCCAGGTTGGTCAGGCGGATCAGCGGCGGCAGCGCGAAGATGATGGTCACGATCACGCCGGGCACGTTGCCGATGCCGAACAGCATCACCACGGGCACCAGGTAGACGAAGGCCGGCGTGGTCTGCATGGCGTCGAGCAGCGGCCTCGTCCAGCGCTGGGCACGGTCGCTGGAGGCCAGCAGGATGCCCACGGGCAGCCCGATGACCATGCAGAACACCAGCGAGGTCAGCACCAGCGACAGCGTCACCATGGCCTCGGGCCAGATGCCCAGCATGGCGACGACCACCAGCGAAACGGCGGCGCCAATGGCCATGGCGCGGCCCGCGAACTGCCAGGCCACCAGGGTCAGGATCAGGATCAGCAGCGGCCAGGGCAGGGCCAGCATGGCATCGGTGATGCCCGACAGCGTGCCGTCGATGGGCGTGCGCACGGCCTGGAAGAAGGGGCGGAAATGGTGGACCACCCATTCCAGGCCGCTGTTGATCCAGCCCTGCACGGGCAGGCCGTCCGTGGTTAGTTGGTGCCAGAGGCTGGCCTGTGCGTCGTCGGGAACCCCGGCCGACGCGCCCAGCCAGTCGTCGCCCGGTGCATCGCCGCTGCTGGCAGCGCCCCAGGGATCGGGCGACGCATCGGCGGGCGCCTGCGTGGAGGCGGCTGCCCAGGGATCGGCGCTTGCGGGGGCCGCGGCATCGGCGGCAGCAGGGGCTGCGTTTGCATTGGCACCTGCTTCGGCCCAGGGATCGGTGGCGGCAGCGGCGGTGTTCGGGTTCAGGCTGTTGTTGGCGTCGCTCATGCGGCATCTCCTTGTCGTTGTTCGATCGGCTCCACGGTCGGCGCGACGGTGGGGGCGTTGGAGGCCGGGAAATGCGGGTTGAGCGTGACGGGCGGCACGATCTCCTGCGGCGGCGGCACGGGCGGCGTGTCGCGGTCCAGGAAGCGCAGCATGGTGGTGCGGCTGACCACGCCCATGAACTGGCCGTCGTCGCTGGTCACCGGCAGCGCGCAGGGCGCAGCGGCCACGGGGCCGAACAGCTCGGCCACGGGCGTGCCTGCGGACAGCGGCTCCACGTTGGGCAGGAAGGCGTGGCTCAGGCCCAGCATGCCCGGGCGGCCATGCAGTGCGTCGCGCAGCGATTGCGAGGACACCACGCCCAGGAAGCGGCGGCGCGCGTTGACCACATAGGCGTAGTCGCGGTCGGAGTCTTCCAGCAGGCGCTGGGCTGCGCGGCAGCCGCGGTCGCTGTGCTCCGACACCACGGTCAGGGCCTGGCGCGCAATGTCCCCGGCCTTGAAGACCGAGGCCGCGTCCACGCCGCGCACGAAGCTGCGCACATAGTCGTCGGCGGGGCTGCGCAGGATCTCGTCGGGCGTGCCGACCTGGATCACCTGGCCGTCCTTCATGATGGCGATGCGGTCGCCGATGCGCATGGCCTCGTCCAGGTCATGCGAGATGAAGACGATGGTGCGGCGCTGGATCTGCTGCAGGCGCAGCAGCTCGGACTGCATCTCGGTGCGGATGATGGGGTCCAGGGCCGAGAAGGCCTCGTCCATCAGCAGGATGGACGGATCGGACGCCAGCGCCCGGGCCAGGCCCACGCGCTGCTGCATGCCGCCCGACAGCTCGTCGGGATAGCTTGCGCCCCAGGCGCCCAGGCCCACCTGCTCCAGCGCGGCCTGGGCCTGCTTCTGGCGCTCGGCCTTGTCGGCGCCGGCCAGCTCCAGGCCGAAGGCCGTGTTGTCCAGCACCGTCATGTGCGGCATCAGCGCAAAGGACTGGAACACCATGGAGATGTCCTTGCGGCGCAGCGCGCGCAGATCGCGCTCGCTCAGGGCATTGATGTCCTGGCCATCGACCACGATGCGCCCGGCCGTGGGCTCGATCAGGCGGTTGAGCATGCGCACCAGGGTGGACTTGCCCGAGCCCGACAGGCCCATGACGACGAAGATCTCGCCGGCCTCGATGGTGAAGTCGGCGTCGAACACGCCGATGGACTGGCCCGTGCGCTCCAGGATCTCCTGTTTGCTCAGGCCTTGTTGGACGAGCTCGAGTGCGGTCCTGGGGTCGTCCCCGAAAACCTTGAACACATGATCGATGATGATCTGCTTGGCCACTGTGGCGTTCTCCTTTTGGGTGAGATGGAACACAGTCCAGCGTCCTCGACGGGCGAAGACGCTGGCGCGCAAGCCAAAAATGAAGCCCTGATGCCGTTCGCTGCAGGGGACGGCCGTCCCCCGTTGCTGGAATTCAAACAGGTGCGAAAGCACCCGAGACGGCTCGGATGGCACGCGAAGCGGTGCGCAAGAGCCAGAGGTCGAGAGCAGCCGGCGGCAAGCGCGCGCGGTGTCTCAGGCGGGCATCGTGGCTGAAGATCAGCCAGCGCGATGCCCCACAACATCAGGACCGAGTTTCGGCCCGGTTGACGGGGCTGTGCCGGGAGCACAACGATCCGCCGGAGGGATCGGCAGGCCGTGAAGACGGTGCCGATGACCTGCTTGGCAGGTTGTAAAGAAGCCGAAATTATATAAAACAGGTTTTACTGCGTCAAAACGCATGAGCCGAAGAAGGCCTGTTTTGGGCTGTTTCAAGCCCTTGGGGGTTGCAATCCGGCCATTATTTGCTCTATTAATGAGAGCATTGAGGCCATGATTCACAAGGCGTATGCTGTCATCGATGAATAAACTCGGTCAAGCGTCAGCTTGAGGAAAGCTTCAGGCCCGATCTGCGGCAAAAAGCGTGCCTGCGCCCGCCCATGAAAAATGTCCGCTGTCAAGTCCTTCATTCAGACATGCAGTGGGGAAAAAGCTCTTACAGGGCAATAGGTTAGGCTAGATTTCAGCCGCTGAGTGCTCTTGCTGCTTTTCGAGCTAGGTGCTGCATAGGCGCTTCGCGGCGGTAAGCGTGGGGGCGCCGCGGCGGGCAAGATCGCACCATCATAGTCTCGCCCTGCCGCAAGCCCCGTCAAAAGCGAAAGCGCAGTCAGTGGACTGCGCTTTCATCGTGAAGGGGTAGCGGATGCGTCCACATCGTCAACCCTACTTCAGGGTATGGCCTTGCTCCCGCCACCCTTCCTGAATCCCCGGTCGCCGGCCATGAACGCCTCCAGCATAAGAGGAATCAACGTAGTGGCATCGACTGCCTCGCCATACGCCTGCGAGTGCGCCACGGCATAGCGGTCGAGATCAGCTTTTAGGCTGACCGGGCACAAAAACGTGAGCTTCGTGCTCTCGGTCTTGGGTAGCGGCCCAAGCCGCAATTTCTTGGAGGTGTTCATTTCGCCGCTCCTCTCTGGACGAAAAGCGGCTGGTACGGTCGCAGCATCAGGTCACGGTTGACGATGATCCGCACCGGCAGGCCCGGCCGCCCCGTCAAGGTCGGCTGAATGTTCATGTTGCGCCGGGTCATCTCCTGGCCGACCTGATTGATGCTGTCCTGCGCGCTGTCGCGCCCGGCAATCACGATGCGGTTGCCGTTCTGCCGGTTCTCCGGCGCGGCCAGCTCCGCGCCCACGCCCAGCAGTGTCGTCAGCGCCGCACCGGCAAAGACGCGATCCCAGTGCCAATCGACGCCATCCTCCAGGCCGGAGTAGCCGGCCGGGTCGGTGCCCGCGAGGTTGTCGAGCTTCAGCGAAGACGTGTCCGGCAAGATGATGCGGTTCCACACCAACTGCACGCGGCTCTGCCCATAGCTCACCTGGCTGTTGTACTTGCCCATGAGGCGCGAGCCCTGAGGGATCAACAGAAACTTGCCGGTGGCCGAGTCGTAGACCGACTCCGTCACCGTGCCAATCACGTCGCCCGGCAGGTCAGACTTGATGCCTGTCACCAGCGCCCCGGCGATCACCGTCCCGGCCATCACCTGGTACGGCGAGGTCGGCATTTGCAGATTGCCGGAATTGCGGGTTTCCGTAGAACCGCCTTTCAGGAAAGCCTCTTTCTGGTCTTGCCGGTTCTGCACGGCGGTCGGGTCGGCAGGCAGGGCAGCCGTCGAGGCCGGCCCAGCGGCCAGCGGGTCGAAGCCCGCCAAGGTCGATGCCGGGCCAGCCGCTTGCGCATTCGCTGGCGCTGCGGTCTTGCCGGGCGTACCAGAACGGAAGAACACCGAGGAAGCCGCTGCCGCTTCGGCTTCCTTGCGCCGAGCGTCCTCCGGGTCGTGGCCCGGTGGCGCATACGTGGGTGTCACCGGCTGCTGCGCCTTCACGATGGCAGGGCCGAGATCGCCCGGCAGCGGCGGCCCCAGCTCCGGCACCTTCGGCAGCTTGGAGTAATCCGAAGGCAGGCCATCCAGCCCCTCGGACTTCGAGACTCGATCCACGTTGTAAAGCTCGGTCTGCTCGCCTGCGCCGCGCCGATGTGGCTGCAATGACCAGATCGTGGCCCCTAGCACGGCGACCGACAGGCCGCCCGTGAGCATGGCCAAGGTGCGCCGATTCAGACGTGTGACCGGGCGCGGCTGGGCGCGCAGCGCCACCGCCTCGGGCGCGACCTTGCCCGCCTGTGGCGTGCCAAGATCGCGAGTGTCGTCCTGGCTCATGGTCAGTTCCTCCGCGTGCCACCGGAAACGCCATCGGTGCGCTCGATCCGCACCACATCGCCCTTGTCTCCGCCCAGGCGCAGTTCGGCCGCACCGAACAGGCGATCCACGATGTAGTACGGCGCACGGAATCGGTAGTTCACCAGTTGCCCATCGCCCTGCGCGCCGATCACGAACAGCGGCGGCAGCTCGCCCTGCGCGATGCCCGGCGGGAACTGGATGTAGACCTTCTCGCCATCGTCGAAAGCGCGCAGCGGCTTCCACGGCGGATTGCTGCCACTGACCGCATAGCGAAAGCGGATCTTCTCCAGCGACAGGCCAGCATCGACCGGCGCGGCGGCGCTGGCCGCCTGCGCCTGGCGCTGCAAGGCCAGCATCTTGTCCTTCGGATACTCCCAGGACACCGACGCCATCCACGTCTTCTCAGTCGAAGTCAGTTCAATCAGGTACGTGCGCCGGCTGGTCGTGATGACCAGATTGGTCTTGAGGCCCGAGCGGATCGGCTTGACCATCACATTGACGCGCAGCGCATCGCCGCTGCCGCTCGATGTATCGCCCACGATCCAGCGCACGGTATCGCCGGCGGCCACCGTTACCAGTTCCTCACCGGGCTGGAGCGCGATCACCGTCACGCGACCCACGGCCGCATAGACCTGATACAGCGCGCCATCGGTGAAAGGCCACACCTGAATCGCGTTGACGTACCCCTCGCGCGTGGGCGCGATACGCGCCTCGGCGTTGGCGCGGGACACACGCACGGTTTCATCGGCAGGTTCTGCTGCGGGCTTGGCATCCGGCACAGGCTTCATCTGAGCCGGCATCGGCAGCACTTGCGGCATGGCCACCACCTCCACCGGCGCAGGCGGCTCCGGTAGCGGCTGCGCCTGTACCGGCTCGTCGAGCGAAATGGACGGCGGCGGCTTGCCCTGCGTGGCGCAGCCCGCGAGGGCAAGCAGCATGATCGGCAAGACGGATTTACGGAAAAGATCATTCATGGTTTTGCTCCTTCGTTAGCTTCCAGTTCGCGGCTCCACGACAGCCCGTTGACGTAGATGCCCAGGGGGTTCTTGCGCACACGCTGCTCGGTGCGCGGCGTCTGCTGCACGATGGACACGACAGCGTTCCAGCGTTCGGTGCGGTCCAGCGCACCGTTGACGAAACGGGTCTCCGTCCAGCGCACGTTGAACGACGTATCGCTCGCGCGAGTCACGCTGCTGACCTGCACCGTCACCGACTCCTTGCCAATGCGCGCGAACGGATCGTTCACGCGGGCGTACTCGTTGAGCACCACGGCGCCCTTGTCGGTCGTGTAGTCATAGGCATCGAGCCAGTTCTGCCGCACCACGATGGGGTCGATGGACAGCGAGCGCACCAGACCGATGAAGCGGCCGAGGTGGTAAGCAATCTGCGCATCGCTGGGCCGGTACGGCGTGGCCGCTTCGCCGACAGCGCGCACCTGACCCGAGTTGTCCACCTCGATGACGTAGGGGGTGACGATGGACTGCGCGGAACGCCAGACCAGGCCACCGGCCATCAGTACGGCCAAAGTGAGGCAGCCGAAGGCCATGAGCCGCCAGTTCTTCGCCTGTGCGCGGGCCGAGCCGATGCGCTCGTCCCAGGCCTGGGCAGCGGATTGGTACGGGGTAGCAGGCTGCGGTGTGTTGGCATAGCGCACCTGCGGTCTTTTGAATCGCATGGAAGTTCTCCTTCAAGATCAGGAATCGGAATCACGCAGGCTTGGCCCCTGGCTGGAGCTGCCGCCGTCGCCGCCGCGCAGCGTGTGGGCGGCGGTCGTCGCGGCATGGGTGAGTTGCTGCCTGCGGTGCAGGCGCTTGGCCCAGGCGGGTTGCTCGGTGGATGGGGCTGTGGCGGGAGCCTCGCTTGCGGCCTGTGCGGCGCCGCCCCCCGACGCCGATCCGGCGTCATCGGGCCGAAAGGCCGCCGCCATGCGCTCCTTCATCGACCGCGCCCCATCGGCGACTTTCTGCCCGGCCGCCTGCGCGCCGGTCTTGGCAACATTGCCCACGCCGGCGGCGGCACCCTTCAGGCCGCCACCGGCCGAAGTGGAGCCCGCCTGGTACGCCGACTTGGCGCTGCTGGCGGTCGATGCCATCGAGCGGGCGGCGGCGGGTGCCATGCGTGCCCCGGCCGCCACTGCGCTTCCGACGCCGGTAGCCGCGGCACCGACCGCCACGGCGGTTCCGGCTGCGCCGATGGCAGCACCGGCCATCGCGCCCGCGCCGAGCTGTGGCCCACCGGACACCAAGCCTGTCGCAATGCCCGGCCCAAAGATGCCCAGGGCCAGCAGGGACAACGAGGCCAGCATGATGACCAGCGCCTGGTCGATGGACGGCTCGGAACCGGGCGGTATCCTGAATTCGGCGAATAGCCCCGAGCCGATACCCACGATGACGGCGAGCACCAGCACCTTGATGCCCGAGGACACCACGTTGCCCAGCACCTTCTCGGCCATAAACGCTGTCTTGTTCCAGAGGGCAAACGGCACCAGCACGAAGCCCGCCAGCGTGGTCAGTTTGAACTCGATCAGGGTGACGAAGAGCTGCACCGCCAGCACGAAGAAGCTAACGATAACCACCAGCCACGCGAGGAACAGCACGACGATGGGCGCGATGTGGATGAACACCTCGGGGAAGCCCGCCATCTCCCTGATCTGGTCGAGGATCGGCGCCGCTGTGTCGATGCCGGCCTTGGCCAATCGACCTGGTTGCAAGAAGTTGCCCATGCTCAAGGTCGAGCCGCTGGCTGTCAGGCCAAGACCCGCGAAGGAGCGGAACAGGACACCGGCCAGCATGTTGAAGTTGCCGATGATGTAGGCGAAGGCACCGACGTACAGCACCTTGCGGATCAGCTTGGCAATCACGTCCTCGCCCTGGCCGGTCGCGTGCCCCATCGCCCAGAACAGCCCGGCGAGCGTCATGTCGATGACGATCAGCGTGGCCGTGAGGAATGCGACCTCGCCGTGCAGCAGGCCGAAGCCCGAGTCGATGTAGCGCGAAAAGACATCGAGAAAATGGTCGATGACCGAAATGTCATTCATGGCGAGTCCTCCTGCACAGGCGAGGCCGTGGCCACCGCATTGCTGTCCTCTGCGGGTTCATCGAAGCTGGGCGGAATCGGCGGCAGATCGGCCAGCGTCTGGTACTCATCTGGCCCGGTCTTGCCGGAGAGAAAGCGGCGCAAATCGGCCTGGGCCACCTGCGCGCAAGACGCGTCGTCGAGCTGGCCCGCGCGGCATTGCTCCTTGAGCAAGTGCAGCCGCGACGGATCTGCCGAGAGCGCATCGACCGAAGGCCCCTCCTGCTGGCCGCAGCCGGCCAGCAGGAGCACGAAACCGCAGAGAGCAGGCACGCGGGTCATGACAGCACCCGTCACCGGCCGTAGAAATCGACGGACTGCGGTGTGTACGGCGTGCCTTCGCCCAGGAAGCGCCGATTCACCTCGCGGCCACGCTCCACAGCAGCGGCCTGCCGTGCCAGTTCCAGCGACGCAGCGCGATCCTGGGTGATGCTCAGGCGCTGCGTCTGGATGGACTGCTTGGCTTGCAGGGCCAAGAGCTGGTTCATGGCCTGCATCGCCTGCAAGGCACCCACTGCCGATTGGCTCTTGCCCACGAGGTCGGCCAGCACGCCTTCGTCGTCGCTCAGGTTCTGTGAGGCCTGGGCCTGCATCTGCATGGTGGTCTGCAAACCATTGAGCGTGTTCTTCCAGCGTTCCTGCGTATCGCGGTACATCTGGTCGCCGCTCACGGTGGCGGCGTATTGCTCGGGATACAGGCGCTGGAACTCCCGATCCAGATTCGTCACGTCATAGGCCAGGCCCTTGGCTTGCGCGATCAGCCGCTGGGTGGTCGCCAGATTGGCGCGCAACTGGCCCACCACGCTGGACGGCAGGCTGGCCAGGTTGCGCGCCTGGTTGATGAGCATCTGCGCCTCGTTCTGGAGCTGCTTGATCTGGTTGTTGATCTGCTCCAGCGTGCGGATCGCGGTCAGCGTGTTCTGCACGAGGTTCGTGGGGTCGATCACGACCCATTGCGCCTGCACGGCGGTAGCGGTGCAAAGCATGGCCGCGACGGCGGCGGCGAGAAGACGCTTTTTCATGATGGGTTCTCCTGGGGGTGGGTGGACAGGAACGAGGACAGCAGGTCGGCGGCCCAATGCAGGCCACGGTGGCGCAGCCACGCGGCTGCGAAGGGAGAGGAATCGGAATGCGCAGCGGCAAGCACCGCGTCGATGTCGCGCTGGTCTTGCGGCGTGGAAGCACCCGCGAAGGCCAGCGTCGCGGCGCCCAGGTCGAGGTCAAACAGGCGATTGCCGAGACGCGATTGGTAGTAGTAGTCGCGCTTGGGCTGCGCGGTGGCGACAATCTCGATCTGGCGGCTGTTGAGGCCGAAGCCTTCGTAGATCGTGCGAATCTGCGGCTCGGTCGCCTGCGGGTTCGGCAGGAAGATGCGGCTTGCGCAGCTCTCGATGATGGCCGGCGCGATGCTCGAATCCTTGATGTCGGCGAGGCTCTGCGTGGCGAAGATGACGCTGACGTTCTTCTTGCGCAGCGTCTTGAGCCACTGGCGGATGCGCGCCGCAAACACCGGATCGTCAAGGAACAGCCACGCCTCGTCGAGGATCAGCAGCGTGGGGGCGCCGTCAAAGCGTTCGTCGAAGCGCGCAAAGAGGTAATGCAGCACCGCCATGACGGCGGCCTTGCTGTGCATCAGCTCCTCCATCTCGAAGCACTGCACGTCGGCCATGCCCAGCCGGTCATGGTCGGCATCCAGCAGCTTGCCGTGCGCGCCGCCGAGCACATAGGGCGCGAGGGCCTGCCGCAGTGCGTTCGATTGCAGCAGGACGGAAAGCCCTGTCATCGTGCGCTGCTCCACGGGCGCACCGGCGAGACTGCCGAGCGCCGACCAGATCGCTGCCTTCTCGTCAGGGCCAACCGCGACGCCTTCATGCCGTAGCCGGCCTTCGATCCATTCGGCCGCCCAAGTGCGGTAGCCCTCGCGGTCGATACGGGCCAAGGGCTGGAAGGCGATCTCGCCATCCATCCCGAGGTCGTAGTGCTCACCGCCCAGGCCCAGGATGGTGGCGCGCATCGAGCGCCCCATGTCGAAGGCGAAGACGCGCGATCCGCGATAACGACGGAACTGCATCGCCAAGGTGGCGAGCAGCACCGATTTGCCCATGCCCGTGGGGCCGGCCACCAGCGTGTGGCCCACATCGCCGATGTGCGTGACCAGCCGGAACGGCGTCGCGCCCTCGGTGCGGGTCACGATCAGCGGCGGGCCGTCGAGATGCGCGTTCTTCTCTGGCCCGGCCCATACGGCGGACACCGGCACCAGATGCGCCAGGTTCAGCGTCGAGACGATGGGCTGGCGGACATTGGCGTAGGCATGACCCGGAATCGATGACAACCACGCATCCACCGCATTAAGCGTTTCGGGAATGGTGACGAAGCCGCGCCCCTGGATGACACGCTCCACCATGCGCAGCTTCTCGTCGGCCACGGCGGCATCCGCGTCCATGACGATGACGGTTGCCGTCAGGTAGCCAAAGGCCACCTGGTCGCTGCCCAGCTCCTGCAAGGCAGCATCGGCATCGGCCGATTTGTTGCTAGCGTCGGTATCGACCAGCGGGGATTCCTGCTGGAAGATGGTTTCGCGCAATAGCGCGATGACGTTCTTGCGCTTGGCGAACCATTGGCGGCGCAGGCGAGAAAGCTCTCTTTCCGCATCGGCTTTGTCCATGCAAAGGAACCGGGTTGACCAGCGATAGCCAAAGCTGAGGCGGTTGAGGTCGTCCAGAATCCCCGGCCAGGTCGAGGTGGGGAAGCCCCGCACCGTCGCCACGCGCAGGTGCTGGTCGCCCAGCATCGGCGCCAGACCACCGATCAGCGGCGCGTCGGCCAGCAGCGCGTCGAGGTGGAATGGCACTTCCGGCACGCCCACGCGGTATCGCCGTGGGGAAATGGTCGAGTGCAGGTAGGTCAGCGTCTGGCTGTCATCGAGCCACGCAATCTCCGGCATCACGCCATCGAGCAGGTCGAAAATCCGATCCGTCTCCGCGACGAAGGCGGTCAGGCGCTCACGCCAGTCCACTCCCTCGGTCGGACGGTTCTCGTACAGCATTCCGGCCGCACGAGCGCGGGCTTCCTCCGGCGGCAGGTACACCAATGTCAGGTGGTAGCCGCTCTCGAAGTGGTTGCCCGAGTCCTCAAATGCGGCGCGGCGTTCTTCATCGACCAGCCAGGACAAGGGCTCCGGGAAGTCCGAGTGTGGGTAGCCGGCAGCAGCTCGCCGTTCGGCCTCGATGAACAGCGCCCAGCCCGAACCGAGCCGGCGCAGCGCGTTGTTCAGCCTCGCCGACGTGGAAATCAGTTCGCCCTGTGTCGCGCTGTCGAGGTCTGGCCCCCGAAAGCGCGCAGTGCGCTGGAAGGAGCCATCCTTGTTCAGCACGACTCCGGGCGCGATCAGCCCGGCCCAGGGTAGCCAGTCGGCCAGCAGCGCGGGCCGCTGGCGGTATTCGGCAAGGTTCAGCATGGCATCACCTCACACGTCCAGCAGCGGCCGGTGCTTGATGTGGCGGGCGAAGACCTGCATGAACTGCGGATCGACACGAGCGCCCCAGACCGCCAGCGCATGGCCGACGATCCAGAGCACCACGCCCGGAATCCACATCTGCAAGCCCAGGCCCACGGCAGCGGCCAAGGTGCCGTTGGTGATGGCCACGGTGCGCGGGGCACCGCCCATCAGAATCGGCTCGGTCAAAGACCGATGCAGCGGCACCTCGAAGCCAGGCATCCCATCGTGCGGGCCGTTCATACGACGGCCCCACCGGAGAAGCTGAAGAACGACAGGAAGAAGCTCGAAGCCGCGAACGCGATCGATAGGCCAAAGACGATCTGGATCAGCTTGCGGAAGCCGCCCGAGGTATCGCCGAAGGCCAGCGCCAGGCCCGTGGCAATGATGATGATGACCGCGATGATCCGGGCCACAGGTCCCTGGATCGACTCCAGGATGGATTGCAGCGGGCCTTCCCACGGCATCGACGAACCGGCGGCCTGAGCCGCGCCCGCAAGCAGCAGCATCAGCGCCGCGAGCATCAAGCCCTGCATGGCCGGGCGAGCCAGGCTATCCAGCCGCGGTGGCCGAGGAAGCGGATACGCGGAAAAACGGAAAGCAGGAACGATCATCTGCGTCATGGCAGTTCTCCAGAGTGGTCAGGGGACAGGGGGGGAAAAGTCGGACTGCGGCAGCAACTCCGGGAATGGAGCCTCCAGCGCGTCCGCCAGGTGATACCCAACGCCATCGAAGCCGACGACGCGAGCGATGCTCTCGATGCGGCGCTTGCGTCCGCGCCCGGCGATGTGGATGACCACGTTGACCGCTTCCGCGATCAGCGCACGGGGCGGGTTCACCGCCACTTCGAGAATCAGTTGCTCCAGGCGCAGCAGTGCGCCCAGCGCGGAGCCGGCGTGGATCGTGGCGATGCCGCCCGGATGGCCGGTGCCCCACACCTTGATGAGATCCAGCGCCTCGGCGCCGCGCACTTCGCCGACGATCACGCGATCCGGCCGAAGGCGCATGGACGAGCGCACCAGCTCGGTCATGGACACCACGCCCGCGCGTGTGCGCAGCGGCACGTGGTCGCGGGCCGCGCATTGCAGCTCCACCGTGTCTTCGAGCACCAGCACGCGGTCGCCGGTGGCGGCGATCTCGGAAAGCAAGGCATTGGCGAGCGTGGTCTTGCCGGTGCTAGTGCCACCTGCGATCAGAATGTTCTTGCGCTCGCGCACTGCACGCACCAGCAAGCCCGCCTGCGCGGCGGTCATCATTCCATCCTCGATGTAGCGCGACAGCGGGATCACGCCAAAGGCGCGCTTGCGCAGTGCGAAGGCAGGCCCCGGCGCGGCCGGCGGCAAGATGCCCTCGAAGCGTTCGCCCGTCTCGGGCAGCTCCGCCGTCAACAGCGGCTGGCCCCGATGCACCTCGGCACCGACATGGGCCGCCACGAGCCGAATAATGCGTTCACCGTCCGCTTCGGACAGCTCCACGCCCATCGGCGCGCGGCCCGTGGAAAGCCGATCCACCCAGAGCGTCCGGTCGGGGTTGAGCATGATTTCCACCACGTCCGGGTCTTCGAGCGCAGCGGCGATCAGCGGCCCCATCGCTGTGCGCAACATCTGGATGCGGCGATCTAGCGAAACGGCGGTGAAGGAAGAAGGCGTGGTACTCATGACGTACGCTCCTGCACTTCACCCATGCGCGAAGGGTCGGGATGCAGTTCCTCCACCACGTCGCGCACCAGACTGCGCCCACGCAGCAGGTGGCGGCCCAACTGCTCCACGAACTGCTCGAAGCGGGCCTTGCCCTGGGCGCGAGCGGCGTCCTGATGTGCTTCGGGCACGGGTGTGCTGACCGTGAGGAAGTAGCGGATGAACAGCGCCAGCGTCTCGATCTGAATGTTCTGGTCGCGCTCCATGCGCTCGGCGTGGCGCGACAGCCGATCCAACCGTTTGGCAATGGCCGCCTCCCGCTGGTCGGCGGCATCGGGCGACAGCCACGATGCGAGTGCCGCCGCGACGATGCTGGACTTCGATACGCCTTTGGTGGCGGCCAGTTCGTCGAGCCGTTTGCTGTGCTCCGGCTGAATGAACACATTGAGGCGGTGCTGGGTCATAGGTCGATTCCGTCGTCAGGGTCGAGGGAAGCCAGCCGGGCCGTGCGTTGCAGGGCCGGATCGAACCGGCGCGGGAGGGGAAGCGGCATGTCGTCGTCATCGAGCAGGCCAAGGTCGGCCACGGGTGCGGCCTGCTCGGGGTCGTAGGCGACGGTTTCGGAAAGCTCGGGCTGACGGCGCGGACCACCGTCGTCGGTCGAACCCAAGTTCTCCAGGCCATCAGCGGACGCCGCGGCCGGTGCGGCGGGAATCGCCAGTCCGCTCCAGTCGTCGGGACGCGATGGCGGCGCGTCGGCGTATCGCTCGCTCGCCAGCGCGGGCGGCGGCAACACGCGCCGCTTGAAATTGCTGTCCGCGTAGTAGCGCAGCTTCTTGGCCTTGATCGGCGCCACGCTGGACACCATCACCACTGCTTCGTCGGGCGGAAGCTGCATGACTTCGCCCGGCGTCAACAGCGGGCGCGCGGTTTCCTGGCGCGACACCATCAAGTGCCCGAGCCACGGCGCGAGCCGGTGGCCCGCGTAGTTGCGCTGCGCGCGCAGCTCGGTCGCAGTGCCGAGCGTCTCGGAGATCCGTTTGGCGGTGCGCTCATCGTTGGTGGCGAACGTCACGCGCACATGGCAGTTGTCCAGGATCGAATGGTTCTGGCCGTAGGCTTTGTCGATCTGGTTGAGCGACTGCGCGATGAGGAAGCTGCGGATGCCATAGCCAGCCATGAAGGCCAACGCCGTCTCGAAGAAGTCGAGGCGTCCGAGTGCCGGAAACTCATCGAGCATCAGCAGCAGCTTGTGACGACGCTCGATGCCGTCGCTGCCATCGAGTGATTCGGTGAGGCGCCGGCCGATCTGGTTGAGGATCAGGCGGATCAGCGGCTTCGTCCGCGAAATGTCCGAAGGCGGCACCACCAGGTACAGCGACCCCGGATGCTCGGCCGCGATCAGGTCGGCAATGCGCCAGTCGCAGCGCGAGGTGACTTCGGCCACCGTCGGGTCGCGGTAGAGGCCGAGGAACGACATGGCCGTGGACAACACGCCCGAGCGTTCGTTGTCCGATTTGTTGAGCACTTCGCGCGCCGCCGAGGAAACGACCGGATGCGGGCCATCGCCGAGATGCGATGTGGTCATCATCCGATGCAGCGTCAGCTCAAAGGGACAAGCCGGGTCGCTGAGGAAGTTGGCGACACCGCGCAGCGTCTTGTCTTCGCCCGCGTAGAGCACATGCAGAATGGCCCCGACCAGCAATGCGTGCGAAGTCTTCTCCCAGTGGTTGCGCTTCTCCAGCGCGCCATCGGGATCGACCAGGATGTCCGCGATGTTCTGCACGTCGCGCACCTCATGCGCGCCGCGCCGGACTTCCAGCAGCGGGTTGTAGGCCGCCGACTTGCTGTCCGTCGGATTGAACAGCAGGCAATGCGAGAAGCGCGAACGCCAACCTGCGGTGATGCTCCAGTTCTCGCCCTTGATGTCGTGGATGACGGCAGACGCTGGCCAAGAAAGAAGCGTTGGCACCACCAGGCCCACGCCCTTGCCTGAGCGCGTGGGCGCGAAGGTCAGGACATGTTCCGGGCCCTCGTGCCGCAGGTACTGCTGCCGATGCAGGCCGAGGAACACGCCTGCAGGCTGGTCAAGGCCCGCCTTGTGAATGTCCTCCGCGTTGGCCCAGCGCGCCGTGCCGTAGGTCGTGACCAGCTTGGACTGGCGCGAGCGCCAGATCGACATGCCGATGGCAACCACCACCGCGATCAGGCCGCTGCCTGCGGCAATGGCACCGCCCACGTCGAATACATGCGGCGCGTAGGCGTCGAAGAAGAACCACCACTCGAACAGGCGCCAGGGGTGATAGACCGGCGTGCCGAGGAAATCGAACCAGGGCGAACCCAGGCGTAGCTGGTAGCCCAGCGCCGCTGCTGTCCATTGCGTGGCGCTCCATACGCCAGCGATCACGATGCCGAAGACAACGGCAATCTGACCGAACAGCACGTTCGTTCCTTGCATTGGCCAACCTCCCGCTACGGCACAGGGACATGCCGTAGTGCCGAGGATCAAGGCGAGCGTGCAGGTCGGTCAAAGACCGTTATAGCGGGGATTCAGGCCAAAATGGCCAGACTTCTTGCTGTGGCGAAGGCAATAAAAATGCCGCATGCGCGAGCGCGCTGCGGCGTGATGAGGTAACAGCAAGAACTCTGTCGCGGCCAGGCGACGGCGCGGGGCGCTATTTGGATTGCTGTTCCGGCCGATCGCCGAAGAAACGCCGGTTGGCGGCTTCGGCCGCACGGCGGCAGAGTTCTTCTCCTGCCTTCGCGCGGTCTTCCTTGCACAGGCGCTGGACTTCTTTGAGGCGCTCGGGATGGGCAACGAGGAAGTCCACGGTTTCCGTCGGTTGGGATGGTCCACAGCCCGTCAGTGCGGCAACCATCAGCAGCGGCAGGAATCGGGTCATGGCTTGGGTCCTTTCAGCAGGTGGATCAGGAGTCCTCGGCGGCGCTGGAGCCATCCGCCGAATCAATGGAGGCCACTCGTTCGATGAACCGGGCCAGCATTTCGGAGGGCTCCACGTCACGGTGCAGCAGATACGTGGCCAGCATCTGCGGCTTGCCCGCCAAGCGCCGGGCCACAACACCTGGCCCACGGCCGGATGCAATGTGCGCGGCGCCCGCCAAACCGAGCGCCAATCCGGCTGAGACCAAGGTCATCATCACCTCATAGGACGCCACGCGCTGGGCGATCAGTGGCTGTTGCTCGTAGCGCTGCAAAACGCGATCAACTTGGCGTGCATGGCCTTCGCATATCGCCGGATCGCATAGCGCCAGCGGATAGCGCAACACTTCTTCCAACGGCACGTGCTTGTGGGCCAGAACAGGATGGCGAGCTGGGACCGCCACCATCAGTTCGTCTTCCCATGCAGGCCTGACCACAATGCCGTCGCCCACCTCTTCGGCCATCGAAAAGCCGACGTCATACAGGTCATCGTGCAGACCCTTGATCTGTTGATCCAACGGCACCTCAAATAGCCGAACATCAATCTCTGGATCTTCCGCTCGGCACTGTGCCAGCAGCGTCGGCATTCGCGAGGGCGTGATGCCATCGGACAAAGCGATGCGCAACTGTCGCTGAAACCCACTGGCGGCGGACTTGACGCCGTCACACGCCTGTTTCAGAGCTTCGAAGATTCGCGGCACCCGCTCCAGGAATGCCATTCCGGCAAAGGTCAGGCGGGTGCTTCGCGTGGTTCGCGTGAACAGTTGCGCCCCGAGCTCTTCCTCTATCTCCTTGATGGTGCGCGACAAAGGGGACTGATCGATGTGCAGCTTTTCCGCTGCGCGGCCGAAGTGAAGTTCTTCGGCCACCGCTATAAAGCAACGTAAATGCCGAAGCTCCATGGTGTATCTCATCCAATTTAAAAGGCCTTGACGAATTCCGGCACAACTGCGAAAAGGTCCGCCTCCAGCCCGTAGTCGGCCACGCTGAAGATCGGGGCCTCGGGGTCCTTGTTGATCGCCACGATCACCTTGGAGTCCTTCATGCCGGCCAGGTGCTGGATGGCGCCCGAGATGCCGGCGGCAATGTACAACTGCGGCGCGACGATCTTGCCCGTCTGGCCCACTTGCAGGTCGTTGGGGGCGTAGCCCGCATCCACGGCAGCACGGCTGGCGCCGATGGCAGCGCCCAGCTTGTCGGCCAGGGGGGTGATGACTTCGTCGAACTTTTCCTTGCTGCCCAGCGCACGGCCACCAGACACGATGATCTTGGCGGCGGTGAGTTCGGGGCGGTCGCTCTTGGCGATCTCGCTGCCCACGTAGCTGCTCTTGCCAGCGTCGGCGGCCGCAGCAGCGGTTTCGACAGCGGCGCTGCCACCCGTGGCGGCGGCGGCGTCAAAGCCGGTGGTGCGCACGGTGATGACCTTCACGGCATCAGCAGACTGCACGGTGGCGATGGCGTTGCCGGCGTAGATGGGGCGCTCGAAGGTATCGGCGGAGATGACCTTGGTGATGTCGCTGATCTGGGCGACGTCGAGCTTGGCAGCCACGCGCGGGGCCACGTTCTTGCCGCTGGCGGTGGCGGGGAACAGGATGTGGCTGTAGTTGCCGGCACCACTGCCATGGAGTGCCAGCACCTGGGCGGCCACGTTCTCGGCGAGGCCGTGGGCCAGGCTGGCGCCGTCGGCGTGGATGACCTTGGCAACGCCGGCGATCTGGCTGGCTTGCTGTGCGGCAGCGCCGGCGTTGTGGCCGGCCACCAGCACGTGCACGTCGCCGCCGCAGGCTGCGGCGGCCGTCACGGTGTTGAGCGTCGCGCCCTTGATGGTCGCGTTGTCGTGTTCAGCGATTACGAGTACGGTCATGTCAGATCACCTTCGCTTCGTTCTTGAGTTTCTCGACCAGGGCGGCCACGTCGGCCACCTTCACGCCGGCGCCGCGCTTGGCGGGTTCGCTGACCTTCAAGGTCTTCAGGCGCGGGGCCACGTCCACGCCGAGGTCTTCGGGCTTGACGGTGTCCAGCGGCTTTTTCTTGGCCTTCATGATGTTGGGCAGCGTGACGTAGCGCGGCTCGTTCAGGCGCAGGTCGGCGGTGATGACGGCGGGCAGCGTAAGGCTGAGGGTTTCCAGGCCGCCGTCCACTTCGCGGGTCACGGCTGCCTTGTCGCCGGCGATCTCGACCTTGGAGGCGAAGGTGGCTTGCGGCAGGTCGGCCAGCGCCGCCAGCATCTGGCCGGTCTGGTTGCAGTCGTCGTCGATGGCCTGCTTGCCCAGGATCACGAGGCCGGGCTGTTCATTGTCGATCAGGGCCTTGAGCAGCTTAGCCACGGCCAGCGGCTGCAGTTCTTCATTGGTCTCGACCAGGATGCCGCGGTCGGCACCGATGGCCATGGCGGTGCGCAGCGTCTCCTGGCATTGGGACACGCCGCACGAGACGGCGACGATCTCCGTTGCCGCGCCTTTCTCCTTGAGCCGCACAGCCTCTTCGACGGCAATCTCGTCGAAGGGGTTCATGCTCATTTTGACATTGGCGATGTCCACGCCGCTGCCATCGCTCTGGACGCGGACCTTGACGTTGTAGTCAACCACCCGCTTGACGGGAACCAGGATTTTCATGGGAGGGTTTCCTTTCAGGATCATTCAGAGTTGATCATCCGCCAGGGCCAGCGTGCTGGCGGCGCCGCCCGTGACGATGTCGCGCAACATCGGCGCCTGCACTAGGACATGCGCTGCGTAGTGGCTGGCCGTGGCACGCTTGGCGCCGAGAAAGCCCGCATCGCCAGATCTCGCCGCGAGTTGCGCAGTGGCGGCTTCGGCCATGCGCGCCGACAGCCAGCCGCCGATCACCGTGCCCGCCAGCCGCAAGAAGGGCACGGCGCCCGCCGCGCACTGCGCGGGTTGGTCGTCGTGGGCCAGCAGCCAGTCGGCCGCGTCCCCCAGCGCACGCGCCGAAGCCGCTAACACGCCGCCGATCTGCGCCAGCGCGGCATCGGGCATCTCGGCCAACCGGCGCGCATCGCCGTCGATGCGGCCCAGCAGTGCCTTCAGCGTGCGCCCGCCCTCGCGCGCCAGCTTGCGGCCAATCAGGTCGTTGGCCTGGATGCCCGTCGTGCCTTCGTAGATGGTCGTGATGCGCGCGTCGCGCAAGTGCTGTGAGGCGCCGGTTTCCTCGACGTAACCCATGCCGCCATGCACCTGCACACCATCGGACGTGATGCCCTGTGCGCTGTCGGTGCACCAGCCCTTGACCACCGGGATCAGCAGGCCGACCAGGGCCAGCGCCTGCTCGCGCTCTTGCGCGTCGGCGTGGCCTGCGGCGCGGTCCATCTGGCCGGCGCAGAAATAGGCCAATGCGCGCATGGCCTCGGTGCGGGCCTTCATGTCCATCAGCATGCGCCGCACGTCCGGGTGGCCGGCGATGGTGGTGCTGCCGCTGAGCAGTGGCTTGCCCTGCACCCGCTCCAGCGCGTAGGCGCGTGCGCGCTGGTAGGCGCGCTCGGCGATGCCCACGCCTTCAAGGCCGACGTTCAGCCGCGCATGGTTCATCATCGTGAACATGCAGGCCAGCCCCTGGTTCGGCTCGCCGACCAGGTAGCCGATCGCGCCCCCGCAGTCGCCAAAGCTCATCGACGCCGTGGGGCTGCCGTGGATGCCCATCTTGTGCTCGATGGAGGTGCAGGCCAGGTCGTTGCGTTCGCCCAGGGAGCCGTCGTCGTTGACCAGGTACTTCGGGCACAGGAACAGCGAGATGCCTTTCACGCCGGGCGGTGCATCGGGCAGGCGCGCCAGCACGAGGTGGACGATGTTCTCGGCCATGTCGTGCTCGCCCCAGGTGATGAAGATCTTGTTTCCGCTGACGCGGTAATGGTCGCCTTCGGGCACGGCGCGACTGCGCAGCGCGGCCAAGTCGGAGCCTGCTTGGGGCTCGGTGAGGTTCATGGTGCCGGTCCAGCGGCCCGCGACCATGGGCTCCAGGAAGCGGCGCTTGAGTGCGTCGCTGCCATGGTGCGCAATGGCTTCCACCGCGCCCAGCGTGAGCATCTGGCACAGGCTGAACGCGAGGTTGGACGACTTCCACATCTCCAGCACGGCTGTGGACACCAGCGTGGGCAGGCCCTGGCCGCCCCATTCGGTGGCAGCGGGCATGCCGTTCCAGCCGTTCTCGCAGAAGCTGGCCCAGGCTTCGCGAAAGCCATCGGCTGGCGTGACCTGGCCGTCGTGCCAGCGCGCGCCCTGCACGTCGCCGGTGCGGTTCAGCGGATCAAGCACGCCGGTGGCGTAGTGGGCAGCCTCCTGCAGGATGGCCTCGACCAGGTCGGGCGTGGTTTCTTCATGGCCCGGCTGGGCACAGATCGCATCCAGGCCTCCGACTTCCTTCATCGTGAACAGCATGTCGCGCAAGGGCGCGGCGTAGGTAGACATTGCTTACTCCTCTTTGTGGGTTCAACCCGTCTGCCCCATAGGGCATACATCCATGCATGACCCTACCCACCAGGACAAGGCCCGGTCGATCAACCGCTTCAGGGCGGCTGAATTTCTCAGGCGGCTTACGACGCGATTAGTTGGTATGACAAGATTTCTAGAAGCCGCTGAAGCGTGTGAAGTTCTCGACCGGCTCACGCTCGGTGCGCACGCGGTTCACCACGGCCGCCGGGTCGGCATAGCCCAGTGCCATGCCGCACAGGACCATCTGCCCGTCCGGGATTTGCAGGGCTTCAGCCAGAAGGCGCGGGTAAAGGGTCCACGCCATCTGCGAACAGGTATCCAGGCCTCGTGCGCGGGCCGCCAGCATGATGTTCTGTAAGAACATCCCGTAGTCCACCCAACTGCTCTGCACCATGCGCCGGTCCAAGGTGAAGATCAAACCGACCGGCGCATCGAAGAAGGCAAAGTTGCGTGCATGTTGAGCGCGCATGGCATCCGTATCTCCCTTGGAGATTCCGACTGCGGCATAAAGAGCGAAACCGCACCGACGCCGCCTGGTCAGGTAGGGCTCGAAGAACTCGGCCGGGTAGATGTCGTATTCGGACTGGTGCTCTCCCTCTTCATGGTGAAAGGCGTGCAATACACGGTCGCATAGGCGCTTCCTCGCCTCGCCCGCCACGGCAATGACATGCCACGGCTGGGTGTTGGTGCCACTGGGCGCGCTGGCTGCCACCGACAGAATCTGGGCCACCGCTTCTTGCGACACCGGGGTCGGCAGAAAGGCGCGCACGGAACGACGTTCGCGCATCACCGCATCAATCAGCATGTTGCGCAAAGGCACGGCGCAGACAGACATTCACTCTCTCCTGGTTGCTGGGCTATTCGGGTGAGCACACCGACATGCCGTTGCCGAAGAAGCATTCATGCGAATGCATCGATGCCGAACGTCCACGGGTCGTCCCTGGGTGTGCTACCAAGCGGTATTCTGGGCACTCGGCACATACGCGTCTTGCCCGCCAGTGCATGGCGAGTTGACTTTGTATGCACAAGGCAAAATCCGGTTGACCGCAGCCGGACGCTACATCGTTAGCGGGCCGTTTTCTTGGTGTAATTTCGGATTCAGCGCCAGCTATCGTTGCTCCCTTTGACCATGTTGAAACCCGTCGTCACTGTTCCTGTTTTTGCCGTGCATGGCCTGCTCGACGGCGCGCGCAGCAAAGGACTGGCCACCGAGTCCTGGCTGGATGGCGTTCTGGCGCAGGCCCGCATCGCCGAGTCGCTGCT
This sequence comes from Delftia tsuruhatensis NBRC 16741, assembly GCF_001571325.1. Taxonomy (GTDB): domain Bacteria; phylum Pseudomonadota; class Gammaproteobacteria; order Burkholderiales; family Burkholderiaceae_C; genus Comamonas; species Comamonas tsuruhatensis. The sequence goes on along the minus strand of NZ_BCTO01000021.1, from coordinate 145,527 downwards.
GCATCTGGAGCAGTCGCGTGTGACCATAGAGCAATACATCGCACTCTTCAGTGCCGTGAAGAACAGCTTGGACGACGAATGCCTAGGCCATCTACACGGTCGGCCGTTGCGCTGCGGCAGCTTTGCGCTGATGGCTCGCTCTACGCTCGGGGCCAAGACGCTGGCAGCCGCCTTGCAGCGCGTGAGTGCATCCTTCGCCCTGCTGCAGGACGACGTGGCGCTTGTGCCCGTCTCTGATGGCTTGCTCAAGGGTGCTGCTCTGGACGTGCGCCACGCCCTGGGCAAACATTCAGACTTCCTGCACGGGCTGCTGTTGCGCGTTTTCTGGCGTCTGCTGGTATGGCTGCACGGCGGCCGACTGGTGCCCAGAGGGCTCGATTTTGCCTTCGAGCCACCGCCGCGTGCCGCAGACTATGCCCAAATCTTCTCGGGCACGTTGCGGTTCGGGCAGGCGCGGTCGGCGGTCTGGTTCGAGGCATCCGCATTCACGCAGCCGATGCGCCGTGACACCGCCGCGCTCCAGACCTTTTTGCGTGCCACACCGGGCAACCTGATCGGCCCGCGTCTAATCGAGCGGACAGCCAGCGCGCGGGTGCGCGCGCTATTGCAGCAAGCGTGCCCGGAGTGGCCCGATCTGACTGTCGCCGCGCAGCGCTTGCACATGTCGGTCAGCGCACTGCAGCGGCATCTGGCCGTGGAGGGCAAGTCCTTTCAGGTGCTGAAGGACGAGTTACGGCGCGACATGGCGATCGTTCGGTTGACCAGCACCGATGCCGCGCTGAGCGCCATCGCCGCCGAGTTGGGGTTCGCCGACGGCACCGCCTTCCAGCGGGCCTTCAAGTCATGGACCGGCAGCACGCCAGGCGTCTATCGTTCGCGCACCCAAAAAACGTAGCGCTGCTTCGACGCGGTCGCACTCAAAGCGACGAGCACAGATGCCCGCCATCCACTGGCACGCAGGCGCCGGTCATCCACGACCCGGCCTCGGTCGCGAACAGCAGGAACAGACCGTTGAGCTCCTCCGGCTTACCCAGGCGGCGCATCGGGATGCGCTTGATAAGCGCCTTGCCATGGTCGGTATCCCACATGGCATCGGTCATCTCGGTGTCGATGTAGCCCGGCTCGATGGCATTGACGCGAATGCCGTGGCGCGCCCATTCGAGCGCCAGGCTCTTGGTCATGTGCACGACTGCAGCCTTGGACGTGGCATACAGCATGGCGCCCGGCATCACGCGTTCGCCCAGGATCGATGCGATGTTGATGACTGAGCCTCCCCGCCCCGCATCCACCCAGCGCTGCGCGGCACGCGCGGCCACCAGCCACACGCCGCGCACGTTGGTCTCCATCAGCGAGTCGAAGTCGGACGCAGGCAGCGTGAGCGACAAGGCGTCGTTGGAAGCCCCGGCGTTGTTAACCACCACGTCGAGGATGGTGCCCGAGGCGTCTATCTCGGCGAAGGCGTCGTCGATGGACTGCTCGGAAGCCACATCCATTTCCAGCACCGTGACCTGAGGCGAACCGAGCTTTTCGAGTTCCTGGGCGAGTTTGTCGAGCCGCGCCTTGCGCCGCGCCCCAATCACTACCTTGGCCTTGCAACCAGCAGCCAGCCGAGCGAAGTTCTCGCCCAGGCCCGACGAGGCCCCCGTGACCAGCACCCGCTTGCCTGCCAGCATTGCACCCAGATCCATCATCGTCTCCTTGCATCTTCAGTTCGCCGTCGATGCCGGGAGGTTAGCGCAGGGCCGCTCGGCTGCGGGGTTGCCTCGCTCCCCCATCCGTCGAAAGAGGTGCCTTGTCAGTTGATCGAGACCATCCGTCATTGCCGCGCCAAGCACCGCTGCCTACGATTGCCTGTATGCCTTGGGTACCCTGAGCGCCGCACGAAAGCACGCCACGGTGTCGACGCTCCGGTCCCGATGGGCTGCGGCGTCTGGGGGCAGATTCAGGAGACGACAAGTGCTGCAACAGTCACCCATGGAATGGTCCATCGACCATGCGCCCATCGAGGGCAGGATAGATGCGACGGAAGCGATCCTCAAGGACTCCTTCCAGCGCTGGAGTCTTTCCTCCCCGGCGAAGCCTGCTGCATTCCAGGCGAAGTTGCGGCGACACGAACTCGCCGGAGCCTCCTTGGTATGCACCGTGACCGGTGCTTGCGTCGAGCAGTCTCCTCCTGGACATTCGTCATTCGACGATGAGTTCTGCCTGGGGCTGCAGCTGAACCTGAGCGGCCGAGTACAGTTGCAGCAGTGGGACACGCCAATCTGCGAGGGCGACATGTTCCTCTGGCGTACCGATCAGCGGCAAGACTATGAGGTGCTGGAACGAACCCACAGCGTGTCGTTGATGATTCCCTGGCAGCTCATGCGCGAGCATCTACCGGGCCGCAAGCAGCCGCCCGCAGCCTGCCGCATTGACAGTCACACAGGCGTGGGCTCACTGCTCAGCCAACACCTGATGGGGTTGGCAAAGGAGATCGGCGCCGTGCCGCCCTCCGCCCACGTCGCCCTTTGCCGCACGGTGATCGGGCTTCTGGACATTGCGCTGCCAGAGCCGGAGAGCGCCACTCGATTCACGGCCATGGCCGCGTTGCGCGAACGAGTACTTGCCTACATCGCCCAGCATTTTCAAGAGGATGACCTGAGTCCGGCACGCATCGCCGCGGCGCACGGTATTTCACTGCGTTACCTTCATGCGCTGTTTGCGCAGGGCGATACCACGGTGGTCGGCCACATCCTGGAAAGCCGATTGCAAGCGTGCTGGCGGACACTCGTTGACCCGGTCTGCCGGCATCTGCAGGTCTCGGCGATCGCCTTTCACTGGGGCTTCAACTCCACCAGCCATTTCTGCCGCGCATTCAAACAACGCTTTGGAGTGTCGCCCAGCGATGCACGCGGCATGACTGCTCACGGCTCCGCCATCGGCCCGGTCGAGTCAGCCGGGCTTTCCCTTGCACACGCAAAGTCAACTTGCCATGCACTGGCGGGCAAGACGCGCACGGGCTGAATGCCGACCATATGCCCTGGACAGACTGAGAACGCAGAGATTCGACGCTTCGCCCGCCCCGTTGTGGGTATGCGGGCATGACCCGGGGCCGCATCGCTGGCCAAGTTTTCAAACCTTCATCGTACAAACCTTCTGAGGAGCGCTCCCATGCTGCCGCAATTGCACCGTCAACCCTGGATGGACAGCGACATCGAGACCTTTCGCGACCAGGTGCGCCGCTACATCGCCGCCGAGATGGCTCCGCACCTGCCCGCTTGGCGCGAACAGGGCTACGTCCCGCGCGAGACCTGGCGGCCCTTCGGCGAGATGGGGTTCATGCTGCCCGAAATGCCCGAAGCCTACGGCGGCACCGGGGCCAGCATTGCCTACCAGCTGGTGGTACAGGATGAGTTGACCAGAGCGGAAATGCCCAACAACGTCCAGGTGAACAGCATCGCTGCGCACTACATCATGGACTACGGCACCGAGGAGCAGAAGCAGCGCTGGCTGCCCAAGCTGAGCAGCGGCGAGATGCTGCTCGGCATTGCGATGACCGAACCCGGCTGCGGGACGGACCTCAAGGCCATCGCCACCCGCGCGCGCCGTGATGGCGACCACTACGTGATCGACGGTGCCAAGACCTTCATCACCAACGGCTACACCTGCAATCTGCTGATTGTGGTCGCACGCACCGGCGAGGCGGGCAGCCGAGGCCTTTCGCTGATCGTGGTGGAGACCGAGAACCTGCCAGGGTTCCGCGTGGGCCGCCTGCTCGACAAGATCGGCCTGCATGCGTCGGACACCGCCGAACTCTTCTTCGACGGGGTGCGCGTGCCGGTCGATCAAGTCCTGGGGGGCGTCGAAGGGCTTGGTTTCAAGCAGTTGATGGGCCAGTTGCCCTACGAACGCATGACCATCGCCGTGCCTGCGGCGGCCATCATCGACCGGGCCCTGGAACTCACCGTCGAATACACGAAGGAGCGCAAGATTTTCGGCGCACCGCTGTTCGAGATGCAGACCACGCGCCACAAGCTGGCCGAGATCGCCACCACCGCTCACGTGGTGCGCACCTTCGTCAACGACTGCATCCAGCGGCTGCTGGACGGAAAGCTCGACGCCGAAGCCGCGTACATGGCCAAGTGGTGGTGCAGCGAGCAGCAGTGCCGCGTGGTGGACGAGTGCCTGCAGATGTTCGGCGGCTACGGCTACATGTACGAATACCCGATCGCGCGCATGTACACCACCTCGCGCGTGCAGAAGATCTACGGCGGCGCGAACGAGGTCATGAAAGAACTGATTGCGAGGAAGCTGTGAACGCCTCGCACATGCTGCAAAAGCCACTGCACGGCGTCCGTGTGGTGGAGTTCGAAGGGATCGGGCCGGGCCCGCTGGCCGCCATGATGCTGGCCGACATGGGTGCCGAGGTGATTGCGCTGACACGGGCCGAGCAGGCCGCCGGGGCGCAGCCGCTGGGCGGGGCGGCGGCCAACCCGCTGCACCGGGGCAAGACGGTCGAGATCACCGACCTGAAGTCGCCCGGCGGCAAGGCGCGCGCCCTGGATCTGATCGGCCAGTCCGACGTTCTGATCGAAGGCTTTCGCCCCGGCGTGATGGAACGGCTGGGGTTCGGCCCCGCCGAATGCGCGGCGCGCAACCCCAAGCTGGTCTATGGCCGGATGACGGGCTGGGGCCAGGACGGCCCGCTCTCCCGGGCCGCTGGCCACGACCTGAACTACGTGGCGCTGACGGGCCTGCTGTCGCTGTCGGCCCGCAAGGGGCAGATGCCCATCGTGCCGCCCTCGGTGCTCGGGGACGCGGCCGGGGCGCTGGGCATGGCCTTCGGTGTCGCCTGCGCGCTGGTCGATGCGCGCGGTAACGGTAGGGGCAGTGGCCGCGGCCGGGTCGTGGATGCCGCCATCATCGACATCGTGGCCATGATGGGCACGCTGGTGCATTGGATTCGCGCCAATGGGCAGATCGACGGCACGAAGCCGAGCCCGTTTCACGATTCGCCGTTCTATGACGTGTACGCCTGTGCCGACGGCGGCTTCATCAGCCTCGCGGTGGTGGAGCCCGCGTTCCACGCACTGCTGCTGTCGAAGCTGGGCCTGACGGACGTGAACCCTGCCGACCAGTACGACACGACGACGTGGCCAGCGCTGAAGGAGCGCATTGCGGCCCTCATCCGCAGCCAACCCAGGGCGCACTGGTGCGCGTTGCTCGAAGGCAGCGACGCCTGCTTCGCGCCCGTGCTCAGCCTGGCCGAGGCGGCGCGGCATCCGCACAACGCGGCACGGGGTATCTACCAGACCACCCCCTCCGGCGCCATCGAGGCGGCCCCGGCCCCACGGTTCCAGGCACTCAACGCAATTACTTAGGAGACCAGAAAATGACCAGCACCACCCAGCCCATCCGCGGCTGCCCGTCCACCACGGGCAACGAACGCCAGCTCAACACCACGACGCTGATCCGGCACGCCGCGCGCACCCACGGGGACCAGGAGATCGTCTACCGCACACCCGATGGCGGCTGGGATCGCTACACCTATGCCGACTGCTACGCGCGCGTCTGCCGCAGCGCCAATGCGCTGCGCGCGCTCGGTGTCGAGCCGGGCGACCGCGTCGGTGTGCTGGACTGGAACAGCCGGCGCCACTTCGAGCTGTACTGGTCCATCCCCGGCCTGGGCGCGGTCATGCTGCAGATGAATCTGCGCCTGGGCGCCGAGGACCTGGGCTACGTGGTCGGCCACAGCAAGGTGTCTTACGTTTGCGTGGACGAGTCCTTGCTGCCGATCGCCGAATCCGTCGCAGCGAACTCGCCCCAGATCAAGGGCTGGATCGTGATGACCGACAAGCCGCTGGACCAGATCAAGACCACGCTGAAACCGCTGCTGCACTACGAAGACCTGCTGGCCGCTGCTGATGCCAAGATCGACTGGCCCGAGATCGACGAAACCTCGGCTTACAGCGCCTGCTACACCACCGGCACCACGGGCAAACCCAAGGGCGTGTACTACTCGCACCGCGGCATCTACCTGCACTCCACGGGCATGGCCACCAACATGGGCATGACGCTGGACGACTGCGTCATGCTCATCACGCCCATGTTCCACGGGCAGTGCTGGGGCTTACCACAGGCCGCCACGCTGCTGGCCGACAAGATCGTGCTGCCGGGACGCTACGCTGCCGAGGACACCAAGCCGCTGGTCGACACCATGATTGCCGAGGGCGTGACCATCACCAACGGCGCACCGGCCATCTTCCAACCGATGCTGCAGTACATCGAGACGCTGCCGGTCAAGCCGGACTTCAGCCGCATGCGCATGCTGTCCGGCGCGAGCGAGCCGCCGCTGTCGATGATGATCGGCTTCCACGAACTCACGGGTGCCGAGGTGGTGCACGGCTACGGCGCCACCGAAGCCACGACGCTGGTGACCGTCAACCGCCTCAAGCCCACGTTGAGGAAGCGCTTGACTCAGGACGAGCGGTGGAATCTCAAGCGCAAGCAGGGCCTGGTCCTGACCGGCGTGGACATCCGCATCCTCGATGCCAACGACCAGGATCTGCCGCACGACGGCCAGTCGGCCGGCGAGATTTGCCTGCGCGGCCCCTGGATCACGACCAGTTACCACGACATGCCCGATTCGGGCGATCGCTTCCTGGAGGGCGGCTGGTGGCGCTCGGGCGATGTCGGCACGGTGGACGAGAACGGCTACCTCAAGGTTACCGACCGCATCAAGGACGTGATCAAGAGCGGTGGCGAATGGATCTCTTCCATCGACATGGAAAACCTGCTCATGGGCCACCCGGCCGTGCGCGACGCCGCGGTGGTCGGGGTTCCGCATCCGAAGTGGCAGGAGCGGCCGCTGGCCCTGGTGGTGCTGAGGCCCGGCCAGCAGGCGACCCAGGAGCAATTGCAGGAACACCTGACCAGCGCCTTCGCAAAGTGGCAGTTGCCGGATCAGATCCTGTTCGTCGAGACCATCCCCAAGACCAGCGTCGGCAAGATCGACAAGAAGCGCATCCGCGTCGAGCAGGCAGAGCGCTACGCCGCCTGAACGCCACTTTGCGTGACACCCAGTTTCTTACACAGGAGAACCAGATGAATGACCATGAACCCGTTATCGTCGGTGCGCTGCGCACCCCCGTGGGCAAGCGCGGCGGGCGCCTGCACAAGTGGCATCCCGTCGATCTGATGGCCGAGACGCTGCGCCAGTTGGTCGAGCGGTCCGGCGTCAACCCCGCCGATCTGGACGACGTGATCATCGGCTGCGTGCTGCAGTGGGACCAGCAGCACGGCAACCTGGGCCGACATGCCGTATTGGCGGCGGGGCTGCCCGAATCCGTGCCGGCGGTGACGGTCGATCGGCAATGCGGCTCGGGCCAGCAGGCGGTGAGTTTTGCCGTGCATGGCATCCAGGCGGGTGCCTACCAGTTGGCCATCGGCGGGGGGGTGGAGTCGATGTCGCAGGCGCCACTGCCGCCGTCGTTCAAGCCCGGCGCGCCGCTCGGTTCGCAATACAGCCCGCGCGAACTGGCGCGCTACCAGGACAACCCGCTGATACCGCAAGGCGTTTCGTCGGAGTTGCTGAACACGCGCTTCGGCCTCACGCGTGAAACCCTGGATGCCTCCGCAGTGCGGAGCCATAAGCGCGCCACCGAGGCGATTCAGGCCGGTCGCATCAAGGACCAACTGGTGCATCTGACCGAGGACCCGGCCGACCCGAACAGTCCGGTCGTCGCCGCCGACGAGGGCGTGCGCGCCAACCCCGACCCCGAAAAGATGGCCACGCTGAAAGCCGTGTTTGCCGCCAACGGCACCACCACCGCCGGCAACTCGTCGCAGGTCAGCGATGGTGCCGCCGCGCTGCTGATCGCCAGCCGCGCCTATGCCAAGAAGCATGGCCTGAAGCCGCGTGCGCGCTTCGTCAGCACGGCAGTGGCCGCCGCCGACCCGGTGATCCAGTTCACCGCCGTGCTCGACTCCACCCGCAAGGCACTGAAGGAATCGGGCCTGACCATCAACGACATCGACCTGTTCGAGGTCAACGAGGCTTTCGGCGGCGTACCGCTGATGTTCCAGCAGGAGTTCGGCATCCCGGACGACCGCCTCAACGTCAATGGCGGCTCGATGGCCATCGGCCATCCGCTGGGCTCCACCGGCGCGCGCATGCTCACCGACCTGCTGTATGAACTGGAGCGCCGGGGCGGCCGCTATGGCCTGCAGACCATCTGCGAGGCTTCGGGCACGGCCAACACCACCATCATCGAGCGGCTTGCATGAGCGGGGCCACCATGAGCGAAGCCAGTGAAGTGCTCGTGAGCCGTGACGGCGCCGTCGTCACCCTGACCATCAACCGCCCGCGTGCGAAGAACAGCCTGAACCGCGCGGTATTCGATGGCCTGCGCGCGCAGCTTGCGCAACTGCGCGACGACGATGCCGTGCGAGCCGTCATCATCACCGGCGCCGAGGACGTGTTTTGCGCGGGCGCCGACATCACGGCCTTTGAAGTGCTGCGTGCCGCGCCGCTGCTGGGCGACCGCTCGGCAACGGGCTGGGACTTTTTTGCGGCGCTGGGGCGCTTCCCCAAGCCCGTCATCGCGGCGGTGGAAAAGGTCGCGCTGGGCGGCGGCATGGAACTGGCGCTGGCCTGCGACATCGTGATTGCTGGCGAGTCCGCCAAGTTCGGCGTGCCGGAAGTCAAGCTGGGCGCCATTCCCGGTGCCGGCGGCACCCAGCGCCTGGTTCACGCCATCGGCAAGTCCAAGGCCATGGCGCTGCTGCTGACCGGCGATTTCATGGACGCCCGCAAGGCATGCGACGTTGGCATCGTCGCCGAAGTGACGGCTGATGGCCAGGCCCTGCCGACGGCGCTGGCGATGGCCTGCCGGATTGCGGCCAATTCGCCGCTGGCCGTGGCGCTGGCGAAAGATGCGGCCCTGGCCAGCTTTGAAACCCCGCTCGCGCAGGGCCTGGAGCATGAGAAGCGCAATTTCGTTGTCGCTTTGCGTTCGGCCGACAACCTCGAAGGGCAAGCGGCATTCCTGGGCAAGCGCACCCCCAAATTCACCGGCCAATAACGCCTGTCTGTCATCTTCAAGGAAAAACCATGCAACTCAATTCCGACATTTCTGCCGTCATCACCGGGGGGGCTTCCGGCCTGGGGGCCGCCACGGCCCGGCGTTTGGCCAGCCATGGCGTCAAGGTCGCCATCTTCGACATGAACGAAGCCGTCGGCCAGGCGTTGGCCAGCGAGCTTGGCGGTGTTTACTGCAACGTGGACGTGACGTCCGAGGAGCAGGTGGACGCGGCCTTCGCCAAAGCCCGTGCCGCGATCGGGCAGGAACGCATTCTGGTCAACTGCGCCGGCACGGCCGACGCCGTCAAGACCGTCAGTCGCGACCGGAAAACGGGCGAGATCCGCCCGAGTGCGGTGGATCGCTTCAACCGCATCGTGCAGATCAACCTGGTGGGCACGTTCCGCTGCATTGCCAAATCGACGGCGGGCATGCTGGCGCTGGAACCGCTGGCCGACGGCGACCGCGGCGTCGTGGTCAACACCGCTTCGGCCGCTGCGGTGGACGGCCAGGTCGGCCAGGCCAGCTATGCCGCCAGCAAGGCCGCCGTCATGGGCATGACCTTGCCGATCGCACGCGACCTGATGGACGAAGGCGTTCGCGTCAACACCATCCTGCCGGGGATCTTCGGCACCCCCTTGCTGCTGGCCCTGCCGGACAACGTCAAGCAGGCGCTGGCGGCCAGCGTGCCCTTTCCCAAGCGTTTGGGCGACCCCGATGAATTCGCGCAGGCCGTCGAGTTTCTGGTCACTTGCGGCTACATGAACGCTGAGTCCATCCGCGTGGATGGGGCCCTCCGCATGGCGCCGCGCTGACGCCTTGAACCCTCGAAGAGCTGCGCATGATGTCGTCAACCCGAGAAAGCCACGCAACGGGAGCCTGGAATGTCAGGGGGTCGGCCACGGGTGCCTGCAAGTCATGGCGTGATGTCGATCCGCAGCTCGGCAGGAGCGTCATTCGCCATGATTGACCTGCATTACGCACCGACACCCAACGGCTGGAAGATCTCCATCCTGCTGGAGGAACTCGGACTTCCCTATACGGTGACTCCGGTCAACATCCGCGCTGGCGAGCAATTCAGGCCGGAATTTCTGGCGATCAGCCCGAACAACCGCATTCCGGCCATAGTGGACCATGCGCCGCTCGACGGCGGCGGCCCGCTTTCGGTGTTCGAGACCGGCGCCATCCTGGTCTATCTGGCCCAGAAAACCAACCGCTTCCTGCCCACGGATCTGCGCGGCTTCACCCAAACCATGCAATGGGTGATGTGGCAGGTGAGCGGACTGGGGCCCATGCTCGGCCAGCATGGTCACTTTGCGCTGTATGCGCAGGAAAAGATCGCCTACGCGATTGAGCGTTACCGCGACGAAGCGGCACGGCTGTATCGCGTGCTCGATACCCAGCTCGGCAAGACCGGCGCCTATGTCGCTGGCACCGAGTACGGCATCGCCGACATCGCTTGCTTTCCCTGGACCATGACCCACAAGGCCCAAGGCTTCACGCTCGACGACTTTCCCCACCTCAAGCGCTGGTACGCCAGCGTGCGCGGCCGGCCCCAGGTGCAAGCGGGGCTGGCGGTCGGCAAATTCGAGCAAGAGCCGCTGGACGACGAAGCGAGAAAGAACATGTTCGGCCACAAGGCCAGGGAGCTGGCGGAACGGAGCGCCATTCCGGGGCGCGAGTAGCGCGATTCCGGAATCCAGTGACGCCCCAAAAACACAGGAAACACCATGATCGAATTCTTCTTCGACTGCTCCAGCCCCTGGACTTATCTCGCCTTTCATAACATCCAGCCGCTCGCCAAGGAGCTTGACGTTGAGATCACATGGCGGCCGATCCTGGTCGGCGGCATCTTCAACACCATCAATCCCACCGTCTATGCCTCGCGCGAGACGCCGGTGCCGCAGAAGGCCCGCTACCTGAAAAAGGACCTAGCGGATTGGGCCCGCTCGACGGGGCTTGCGATCAAGATGCCGCCGACGGTGTTTCCCGTCAACAGCGTGAAGGCGATGCGCGGCTGCATCTGGCTCGGCAACGACATGGCGCCGTTTGCCCGCGCCATATTTGAAGCCTATTGGGGCGACGACCAGGACATCTCGCAGGACGCGGTGCTGGCGCAGGTGTGCCAGCGCGTTGGCATCGAGCCCGCCCAATTCTTTGCAGGCATCGGCGAGCAGGCGATCAAAGACCAGCTCAGGGCCAACACCGATGAGGTGGTCGCGCGCGGCGGCTTTGGCTCACCGACCATCTTCGTGGACAAGACGGACATGTATTTCGGCAACGACCGCATGCCGCTGATCCGCGAAGCCGTGCTGCGCTTGCAAGGGAAGGCGGCCTGATGCCGCAGGCCAGGGTTCACCCATCCATCCATTCATCTCACCACCACCACAGGAGACACCATGCAAAAAAGACAATTCATCACCATGCTTTCCGGCGCCATGCTGACCGGCGTTTCTGGCCTGGTCCGCGCGCAGGGCGCGGGCACCCCGGGCGTGACGGATCGCGAGATCAAGATCGGCTCGACCGGACCGCTCAGCGGCCCGGCCGCAGGCTATGGCATCGTCGGCAAGACCATGTCTGCATGGTTTGACCTGGTCAACGCCGAGGGCGGCGTGAATGGGCGCCAGCTCAAGCTGGTGCTGGCCGACGATGGCTACAGCCCGCCGAAAACCCTGGAGCAATCGCGCCGCCTGGTGGAGCGCGATCAGGTGGCTTTTCTCGCGGCGCAGATAGGCTCGTCCACTGGGCTGGCGTCGCGCAGCTATCTCAACAACGCCAAAGTACCGCAACTCTTCGTTTCGTCCGGCTCCGCCACGTGGCTGGATGATGCGGCTAAGTTCCCCTGGAGCATGGGCTGGCTGCCCCTGTACACCGACGAAGGGCGCATCCTGGCCAGGCACATCCTGCAGACGCGGCCCAACGCGAAGATCGCCATGTTCTACCAGAACGACGACGCCGGCAAGGATGTGCTGCGTGGCGTGAAGGAGGTTCTGGCTGCCGCCGGGAAGAAGCTCATCAGCGAAGAGTCGCATGAGGTGTCGGATCCGACGGTGGACTCGCAGATCGTCTCCATGCATGCCTCGGGCGCGGACGTGCTGGTGGCGTGGGGTTCGCCCAAAGCCACCCTCCAGTCGCTGCGCAAGACCCACGACATCGGCTGGCGCCCGGCCATCTACATCAACCCGAGCGCATCTTCGGTGCCCGCGGTGCTGACTCCGGTGGGGCTGGACAAGGTCAAGGGCATCATGAGCGCCGCGTTCCTCAAGGATCCGAGCGATCCGACCTGGAAGAACGACCCTGGTGTCCTGGCCTGGCATGCCTTCATGGACAAATACAACAAAGGCGCGGCCAAGGAATACCTCACCGTGCTCGGTGCCTGCCTTGGGCAAGTGACAGTGCAGTTGCTCAAGCAGTGCGGCAACGACCTCTCGCGCGAGAACATCATGCGGCAGTCGCGCCGCCTGGACATGGATTTGCCCATGATGCTGCCGGGCCTGCGTGTCAAGACCAGCGACGCCCGCCCTCACCCGATACCGGACATGCGCATCCAGCAGTTCGACGGCACGAGCTGGAAGGTGATGCCGTCCTGACGGGGCGAGCGCAGCGATGGAACCCATTCTTTCCGTACGCGACCTGACGATCCGCTTCGGCGGTGTCGTCGCGCTGGACGCCTTCTCGATGGACGTGCCCGAGGGCTGCATCTTCGGCCTGATCGGGCCGAACGGCGCTGGCAAGACGACCTGCTTCAACTGCATCAGCGGCCTGTACCGGCCCACCCACGGCAGCGTGCGCTTCGGCCAGGCCGAGTTGACGCGCCTGCCGCGCCACGGCGTGGCACGGCTGGGTCTGAGCCGCACCTTCCAGAACGTGGCGCTCTACCCCTCGCTCACGGTGCGCGAAAACGTGATGGTGGGTGCGCACGCGCGGCTGCCGGTGTCGATGCTGGGTGCCGCGCTGCGCTCGCGCGCCGTCCGTGCCGCCGAGGAAGAAATCGCGCACTCGGCTGACGCGGCCCTGGCCACGCTGCGGCTGTCTGACTATGCCGACCGGGGCGTGGCGGAACTGCCAGTGGGCATCCAGCACCGCGTGGAAATCGCGCGGGCGCTGGTGACGCGGCCCAAGCTGCTGCTGCTCGACGAGCCCGCCGCTGGCCTCACCGCTGGCGAGGTCGATGAACTGCGCGACGTGCTGCTGCGCCTGCACGAGGAATTGAAGCTGACCATGGTGGTCGTGGAGCACAACATGCGCTTCGTGATGAAGACCTGCTCCGACCTCGCGGTACTGAGCTTTGGCCGCAAGCTCGCCCAGGGCTCGCCCGAGGAAGTGGCCAACAACGACGCCGTGCTCGATGCCTATCTGGGAGGTGTGCTGTGACCCAACGGCTTGAAATCCGCAACCTCGCGGTGGCCTACGGCCGAACGGCGGTGGTGCATGGCATCGACCTGCACGTGCAGGCCGGCGAGATGGTGGCGCTGCTCGGCGCCAACGGCGCGGGCAAGACCTCCATCCTGCGCGCCATCAGCCACCAGCAGGTGACTGCCAAGGGCACGCTGCGCTTCGAGGGCCAGGACATCATCGACATGGCCGCGCCCGCCATCGCCTCGCTGGGCATCGCCCACGTGCCCGAAGGGCGCGGCACCTTTGGCGACCTGACGGTGCTGGAGAACCTGCGCGTGGGCGCCATCCACCGCCGCGACAAGGACGGCATCGAGCAGGACATCGCCCGGATGCAGACGCTGTTTCCCAAGCTGTCCAGCCGCGCGAAGCAAGCGGCGGGCACGCTCAGCGGCGGCGAGCAGCAGATGCTGGCCATCGCGCGCGCGCTGATGATGCGCCCCAAGATGCTGCTGCTGGACGAGCCTTCGTTCGGCATCGCGCCGCGCGTGACGCAGGAGATCTACGAACTCCTGCACCAGTTGCGCGAAACCGAGCACCTCACGGCGCTCATCGTGGAGCAGAACGCCCAGGTCGCGCTGAACCTAGTCAACCGGGCCTATGTGCTCGAAAGCGGGCGCGTCACTGCCCAGGGCACCGCAGCCGAGCTGCGCGAAGACGACGCCGTGCGCCGCAGCTACCTCGGCCACTGATCAAAAAGAGGTTCATCACCATGCAAGCATTCCTTCACCAGATAGCTTCGGGCCTGGCGGCGGGCGGCATCTATGCCAGCCTCGCCATCGCGCTCGTGCTCATCTATCGCTGCACTTCGTCCGTCAACTTCGCGCAGGGCGAACTGGCGATGTTCTCCACCTATATGAGCTGGGCGTTGGTTCAGGCGGGCGCATCATGGTGGGTGGCCTTCGCCGTTGTGGTCGTGGGTTCCTTCCTGCTCGGGCTGGCGCTGGAGCGGGTCATCTTCCAGCCCCTGCGGCACAAGCCGGTGCTCTCGGTCGTGGCGGCCAGCATCGCGCTGCTCATCATCTTGAACAGCCTGGTCGGCTGGCTGTTCGGGCATGAGATGCTGGAGTTCGCCACGCCGTTCGGTGGAGTCCTCAGCCGTGCCGAACCCTATCTGTCGGCCCACGAGGTCGGCGTTCTGCTCGTCACCCTGGCCGAACTGGCGGCGGTATTCGCGTTCTTCCGCTTCACCCGGTTCGGCCTGGCGATGCGTGCGGTGGCGGTGAACGCGCCGTCGGCGGAACTGTCGGGCATCAGCACCAACAAGGTGCTGGCCGTGGGCTGGGGTCTTGCAGCGGTGGCCGGTGCCGTGGCGGGGCTGATGGCCGCGCCCATCGTGTTCCTGGAGCCGTCGATGATGATGGGGCCGCTGATCTACGCACTGGCGGGCGCGCTGCTGGGCGGCATCGCCAGCCCTGTGGGCGCCGTGGCCGGGGGCTTCGCCGTCGGGGTACTGGAGAACCTGCTGGGCGCCTACGTGGTCGGCAACGACCTGAAACTGACCTGCATCATGCTGTTGATCATCGCGATGCTGGTCTTGCGGCCCGCCGGTATCTTCGGCAAGACGGCCCAGGTGAGGGTGTGAGCATGAGTACCATGAGCGCCCCACTCAACATCCGCCCGGTGGCATCGCCCACCTGGTTGCGCTGGACGGCCTCGGTGGTCGGGCTCGCGCTGCTGGCCTGGTCCTTTAGTTGGCAAAGTTATCCGTTGTACGTGATGACGCAGGTGCTGATCTATGGCATCGCCATCATGGGCCTGAACCTGCTCACCGGCTACACGGGCCAGATCTCGCTCGGCCACAGCGCCTTCTTCGCCATCGGTGCCTATACCGCGGCGGTGCTCTCGCATCACCTGGGCTGGCCGTTCTACGTGGGCGTGCCGGTGGCGGCGCTGTTGTGCTTCGTGGCGGGTTTCCTCTTCGGCTTCCCGGCGCTGCGGCTGCCCATGCTTTATCTGGCGCTGTCCACCTTCGCGGTGGCGGTGGTGACACCGCAGGCGCTCAAGTGGAAAAAGATCGAGTGGCTGACCGGTGGCGTGGCGGGGATCGTCCTGGAAAAACCTGTGTTCCCAGGGGTGCTGGCCGACCGGGCGGACTGGGCCATCATGGCCTGCGTTGCGGCCTGCGCGCTCTGCGCCTTCCTGCTGGCGCGGCGGATTCTCGGCTCGCAGTTCGGCCGCCTGGTGGACGCCTCGCGCGACCAGCCGCTCGCGGCGGCGGCGGGCGGACTCGACATCACCGCCCTGCGCACGCAGATGTTCGGCCTCAGCGCGGCGTTCACCGGCCTGGCCGGTGCCCTGAGCGTGGTGGCGGGCCAGTTCGTCGCGCCCGAGAACTTTCCCTTCCTGCTCTCGGTGTCCCTGCTGGTGGGCAGCTTCGTGGGCGGGGTGCGCAGCCTGTGGGGCGCCTTCCTGGGGGCTGCCTTCATCGTGCTCACGCCCAACCTGGCCGAGAGCGTGTCGCAATCCGCGCCGTGGATGATCTTCGGCTTCGCACTGCTCGCGGTGGTCTTCCTGGCCCCTAATGGCTTGAGCGGCTGGATCACCAGCCTCTGGCGCAGGCGTGCAAATTCCTCATCCGCCCAGTCTTAGACGCTTTCCATGCAGCCCGTCTTCGTCGCTGGCACGGGCATGACCCGTTTCGGCAAGCACATTGACTGCGGTCTCAAATCGCTCGCCGCCGAGGCGATTGGCGAAGCCATTGCCGATGCAGGCATCACCCCGTCCCAGCTGCAGGCCGCCGACATGGGCAACGCCGCTGCTGGTGTCATGGCCGACCAGGTGCTGATCCCCGGACAGGTGGCGCTGCGCGGCATGGGCATCGGGCGCATTCCGGTCGTCAACATCGAGAACGCTTGTAGACGCATCCTTGCAGTGGGTGCTCGATATGCTGCTGGCTTCAGATAACAGATAAGCCCTGTTGCCGTCGGATTTGCCAGGATACGCGGCCGTCATGTACCTGCGCAGAAATCGGCATACCGAGTCGTTGTTCGATGACAGGCCTCCATGGCACCAGGCTGAACCCCATGCCATCATCGAGCATGGCGTAGCGCCCGCTGGCCAGCATGACGCTGCGGCGGTAGATACCCGCCACGCGCTGGCCATCGGCCACGGGCCGGTGCTCCAGGCCAGTTTCGGCGGCCAAGTCCTTCGCGGCATGCGCTACATCCCGGCTGCGCAGCATTGCCAGCAGATTGCGCGCCAGGATGACGCGTTGGCCGCGCCGCTCGGCCAGCCCCTGTTCGGCCAGGAAGTCGGTGCGCTGTTGCATTGCCTGCTTGGCCTCGCCGCCAAAGCCCAGGTCGCCCAGGCCAGAGCCACCGCCGATCAACTGCTGGTCAAGCCAGGTGGCCCCGATCACGCGGGCCTGCCGCTCGATGGGCAGGTGCGATTTCAGCTCCACGGCCACGCCGCCCAGGCGCTGCGCGTCGTAGCGACGGCCCTGATCGGGCAGGTCGCCCGGCACCTTCCATAGCCCTTCGGCCACGCGCTCCACGATGCCTGCCCGGCGCAGGGCTTCCAAGCGCCGGACGTGGGCCGCGACGACTTCCTGCGGATCGCGGCCCGGTACGGCCTGGCCCTGCGCGATAGCAAGGTGGTGGTCGGTGCGGTACAGGCCATCGCTCGCCAGCACGGCGATGTTCTTGTCAGCCGCGCGCACGTCGGCCGATCCCTTCACCTCCACCACGGCGCCGGTGGGATAGTTCGCCAGCTCGTCGCGGGTGTTGAGCGCGACGTAGTGGGCCTTGCCGTCCACCCCGTCGATGACCAGATAGCCGCGGTCGCGCAGCTCGTCGGCCAGCCCCTTCGCGGCCACGCGGCCGAGAATGGTTCGGCTATCGTCGCCCGGCTCGAACACCGCCAGTTCGCGCGGCTCGCCGCGCATGGCACGCTGCATGGTGCGGATGATGTCGCCACGCTCGCCCAGGGCGCGCAAGGTCTTCTCGGCATCGGCATGGACGGCCCAGGTGCCCGGCTGCGCCTCGTCGGCCAGTCCCAGGCGCTGCAAGCGTTGCAGGCGGCCGATCAGCAGCAGGCGTTGGCGTTGCAGCTTCGGTTCGTTGAAGCGTTCGATCTGCACCCGGCCGTCTTCGCCGGCCTCGCGTTGCAGCGTGCGATCCAGGCTCGTCCACCGCTCCTGCTCCACCTCGCGTTGCAAGGTCTGCTGGATCTCCAGTTCGGTGCGCGGCCCCAGCCATTCGGTCGCCAGTTCAGCGGCACGATGGCGGAATCCATCAGCGATGTAGTCGCCGGCGATGATGAGGTCTTTGCCGGTGTCGTCGCGCCCGCGCACGATCAAATGCGTGTGGGGGTTGTCGGTGTTCCAGTGATCCACCGCCACCCAATCCAGCCGCGTGCCCAAGTCAGCTTCCATGCGGTTCATCAGATGCCGCGTGTAGGTGCGCAGGTCGTCCAGTTCGGCCCCGTCCTCGGGCGAGACGATGAAGCGGAAATGGTGCCGGTCGTCGGCGCAGCGTTCCTTGAAAGCATCCAGATCGGCTTCGTCGGTCTGCGGCCCATAGGCCCGGCCTGGCTCGCCATCACGGCCCACACCATCGCGCTCGATGTAGCGCAGGTGCTTGGCGAGCGATTGCGGGCTGGCCCGCTGCTGGTTGACCAGCAAGGTTTTGATAGTCACACGCCGCGACATGGGCGTGAGCTTCGCGCCCGCAAACCGCGCCGCCGTATGGCCGCGCCCCAGGCGTGAGCCGGGCCGCTGGCCGGTGGCCTTGCCGCCGATGGCCGATGCCGGACGGCGCACCGAGGACTTGCCGCCACTGGCCTTGCCGGCCTGCTGGAGCACCTTGGAAACGAAGCCCTGGCCGCGGTTTTTTGGAGCGCTGGGGCGGATGCGGAAATCGTCGTCGCGGCGGTTGATCATGACTTCTCTCCCTGAAAGCTGGGGCGTAGTCCGTCGTGCGAAGCACGCGGACAAGCCCATATCGACGCGGGCCACGCGCCACAAGCAGCACGGCGGCGAAGCCGCTGCGTGCCGCGCCGCCCCCACGTGCAGACAGGCTTTCGACGCGGCCCGGTGCCGCGTCCTTTTGTCTTGCCTTCCGCATTTGCCGCCCCTTGCACCCCAGGCTCTCGCTTCCGGCACGTGCGGCCCGGCGGCGCTGCTGCACCCGCAGCCAGCGCCCCGGCGAACACGGCGGTGGCCGCAGGCCAGCCGTGTTTGAGGCAAGACGCCTGCACGTGGGACGGCTGCGCCGGAAGCAGCGCGAAGTGCGGTGCCGGATACGCAAAATCGGCACCTGCACTGCACTGCACGCGCGACGACACGGCGACAAACAGCAGAACGACACGCCCGATGGCACGATGAGATGCACGGCGACGTGCAGCGAATCGGCGGCCATCATGGGCGCGACTCCAGCCAGACCGGGCGCGCAACGCCGATCACGGCGGATGCGCTGACCGGCCCGAAATACCGGCTGTCGAACGACGCCGGATTGGTGACGCTGAGCAGGAACAGCTCGCCGGACTCAAGGCGGCGGCACTGCGGCCAGGATAGCAGCGGCCGGCCCCAGCGATCAGCTGGCAGCACGGCGGCCGAAGGCACGCCGTCGATGCGGACAAAGCCCCTAGTGATGCACACCTCTTGTGGCGCCATCGCGCCCACACGCTTGAGCAGCGGGATGCGCGTCGGCAGGTAGCCGCGCTGCGCAGCGAGCGCGGCAGCTTCGGCGGGCAGCGGCACCAGCACGATGCTGCCCACGTGCAATGGAGGTTGCAGCGGACGTAGCGGCGAGCTGGTGCGACGGTCGAGTGGATCGACGCGATACCAGCCGACCGCTACGCTGTCCGACGGGTTGTAAGTCAGGCGCGGCAGCGGGTGCTTGAAGGACGCCCAGGCGAGCGCAGCGAGGCCGAAGGCGGACAGGCCCGCCAGCACGAGGCGAGCGCGCAAACGTGAGTGCGCTGGCGAGCGAGAAAGGGATGCTGTTGTGACCGTCATGACAGCGCCCTCCCGGCCAGCCAGGCGGCGTGCCGCTCGGCGGTGTACTCGGGCAGCGGCAAGCGCGCCGCGAGCCGGTTGCCCAGCGTGCGCCAGTACGCGGGCGAGGCGCCTGCAGGCGCGATGCCCAGCGTCTCGATGCCGTCGATGCGCTCCAGCACGGCGCGCACCGACTGTTCACCTTCGATGTGCAGCAACAAGCGCGCGCCCGGCTGCACACCGGGGATGCGCTGCGCGCCATCCATCGGCATGCACGCTTGCATCACCATGAGCTGCCAGCGGATCGTGCCGTAGTCATTGGCCTGCCAGCGAATGCGGCAGAGAACCGCGTTCGGCGTGAACACCGCGCAGCGACGCCAGCGGTCGAACCGGATGATGCGCGCAGGATCGCCGAAGCGCAGATAGAGGTCGAAGCGTTGGTCGATGTAGGCGAGTGCAACGCGCGTCAGCGGCACGCCGTCGGCTTGGCCGATCGGCGGGGCAGATGAAGGCGGCAATGCTGTCGAAACTGGTGTGGTCATGGAGACTTCTCCGGAAATTCCCGCTCCAGCAGCGCGCGCAACAGATCGGCCACCGTCACGCCTTGCGTGAAGGCCGATACCTTGATGCGCGCCCGCATGGCGGGCGCAATGTCGAGGGTCAGGCGGGCCGTGTAGAGGTCGCCTTTCTGGAGGTCATCGGCGCTGCCCTGGCGAATCCACGCCTCGGCGTGCGGATTCGCGGGCGGACGCGCACCGATGCCGATGCGCTTGCCCGAGCGTTTGCTGGCGGTACTGCTCATGACGGCCACCGCAGCAGTTCATCGACCAACGCGGTGATTTCGCGGGCGGCGACGCTGCCAGGCGCCGTTTCGCGTGCGAGCCGGCCAGCGGCCACGCTGTCGGCGAACACGATGCGCTGATGCACTTCCGCGCGCAGCGCAGGAAGCGGCTGCTCGGCCAGCGCGCCGCGTGCCTCCCGTCCGATCACGGTGGTGCTGACGCGCCGGTTGATGACAAAGGCCGCGCCGAGCAGCGGCCGGAACACCTGCGCCTCGCGGATCAGCGCCACCATCTCGGCACTGGCCCACAGGTCGTAGGGACTGGGCTGCACGGGAATCAGCACGCGCTCGGCCGCCAGCAGCGCGGAGCGCGCCAGCGCCGCGATGCGTGGTGGCCCGTCGATGACGACGTGATCGGCCCGCCTGGCGAGTTCTGGCGCTTCCTGGTGCAGGGTTTCGCGTGCAAGGCCCACAGCGCTGAACAGCCTTGGCAAGCCTTGCTGGCTGCGGCGCTGTGTCCAGTCCAGCGCGGAGCCCTGCGGATCGGCATCCAGCAGGATTACCGACTGCCCGCGCATCGCCAGCTCGCCGGCGATGTGGGTGGCGAGCGTGGTCTTGCCCACACCGCCTTTTTGGTTGAGCAGCGCGACGATCATGGCCTGGACCTCCCTGCTGGAGAACCTGGCTGTCGCTGCTGGTTTTCGTGGCTCTCGTTCGCCGGTTGGGTGGTTGTCCACCGAAACGCGGCGCTGCTACTACCAGTTAGAGAATTTAAGTTAGGGAAGTTAAGGGAAGCCGAAACCCGCGCCAGCATTGGCTTTGCGGCCGATGGACACGCCTGATAGCACGATAGTCCCACGCCTGATAGCACGATACCGGGCACGCCTGATAGCACGAGCCCGTCCACAGGACGCGCACCGTTTATCCCCGTGCCGTGGGCGGCACGGGACGCATGGGACGGAAGGTCAGCAGCTCGGCGCCATCCAGCCGCTCGATCCCCAAGACGTAGCCCGGCAGCGACTGCCGCGCTACCAGCGCGCGCAGGTCGCAGGCAAAGTCGTAGGGCTTGGCCGTGCTGCCCGACTTGCGGTGCAGGTGCCGGAAGTCGAACTGCCAGCCGCCAGGCTGGTGGCCGCCGTGCTTGCGCACCAGGCGGTACAGCCAGCGCTCGATCCCGCCCGTGAGGCGGAAGTACGCCGGGTCGATGGTCAGCACCAGAGCGGCATCGAGCACGCCCGCATAGAACCAGTCCGGCAGGATCAGCTCCAGCCCCAAGGGCGTGCCTTTGGCATCGGCCAGCTCCTTCCACTCGTTGATCCACGAGAAGCGGTGCAGGCGCCGCCCAGTCGTCTCGCGGATCGACGTGGCCACCGTGGTGGATTGCAAGCGATCTAGGGCTGCCTTGAGGCGCTGGTAGTCGCGCAGCGACGTGCCGCGCCCGATGAAGCGCAGGATCTCGTAGGGCGTGGCCTGCATTAGCCGCGACGGGCGCAAGCCCGCGTCGCGCGCTTCCACGATCTGGCTGGCCGCCCAGATCAGCACGTCGGCATCCCAGATCGTGGCGATGCCGTGCTCCTGCGTGCCCTCTACGCGGATCGTGATGCCGCTGGCGCGAAAGTCGATCGGCGCGACGCGCCGCGACTTCGTCAGCGAGAAGAACGGAAAGGCCATCAAGTCCTGGCTGTCGCGCGGCGCCATGTCGCCCGGCAAGGCGCGGAACAGGTCGAGCTGTTCGCGCTCCTGCATCGGTCGCTGCCGCATGGGCAGCGCAGGGCTGGACATGGCGAAGGCCACCCGCGCGCCAGTGATCAGCGCGCACGGCTGTCCGCCGAGTGCTGCTCGGCGTATTCGGGATCGGACGTGCTCTCGAAGCTGCGCTCGGCGGCCCAGGCATCGAGGTCGGCCACTGCGTACATGACGCGGCGGCCGAACTTGCGGAACTTGGGGCCGCCACCCAGCACGCGCTGCTTTTCCAGCGTGCGCGGCGACAGCCGCAGGTACTCGGCAGCCTCGTCGTTGGTGAGATAACGTTGCGGCTGTGCAGCAGTGGCCGGGGTAGCTGCGGGTGCGGCGGTAGGCCGCAAGGGAGCAGGACGCATGGTGAGAACCTCCATCGGTTGCAGGGCTCCGGCCACACAGCGCAACCGGATGGAGGCAGTCTCAGAAAACGAAGCGATCCTGCTCAGGGTCGTTTTGCGTCCTCTTCAAAACGACCCTTCTCAAGCGGCGGGAGCTGTGCTAGGCGGCGATAGCCGCCGCGCATCAGCGCATCGCCGCGCCGCACCAGGCGGCGCACCTTGGAGCGCAGGCCGCCGTCGCTGTACCAGCCGGCCGCGGCGTCCGCACCGAACAAGCCCTCGGCCACGTCGCGCAAGGACGCGCCCGCCAGGGTGGCGTCGAGCGCCTGCAGGGTGTGCAGCTCCAGCAGCGCCGCAGGCGGTGGCCGGGGCCGCGCCATGGGCGTAGGTGTGTCGGGTGCGTGCGTGGTGCTGCGATCGCGGTGGGCGTAAGCCACCGCCATGCCGTCCTCGAGGCCAGGCGCCAGCGCATAGCGCTGGCAAAGGCCGGGGCTGCGCGCGATCAGCGCCAGACCCTTGCCGTCGTGCAGCAGCTGCTTGTGGCCGGGGATGCGCCAGAACGCGAAGGCGGTGGCCTCCGGAGGCGGGTCGGCATCCGGGTGAAGCTGCACCACGGCCTCATGGCCGGGGAGCCAGGCAGGATGCGCGTCACGCGCATCCAGGGTCGGGTCTTCCAACAAACGCAAGCCCCAATGATGCGCAGCGTCGGGGCGGCGCGCACGGCGCAGCCAGTCGATCCGGTAGTCGGGATGGCGGCGCAGGTACTCCCAGGCCAGTGCGAGCGTGTCCAGGCACAGGACGTAGAGGTAGGCGGCAGTCGGATACCAGGGCGCGAAGTGGCGCAGCTCGGCCATGACGCAAGCTCCCATATAACCGCAGGACTGCCGTCACAGATTTCACATGCAAACTTCACCGCGTCGAACCAGCATCCAATCGTGAATAAGCTGGTAGATTAGTAACTTGCGTGTCAAGACGAAATGCATCGGATGGGTTGCATGGATCGTCTGAATGCGACGGTGGCACGCGAGGACATACGCGCCTCCTGCGATATCCACCGTGCCCGATGCCACGGCCGGCATCATGACCGTTTGCGTCACGATGGCACCGATTTGTTGCAATAGTGCGGACTAAGGCCGGACGGGTCCGGGGCAAGACCGAAAGAGTCTCAATGCGCCCGGCTTGGCCTGGGCGCGAACGGCTCAATCGAGGATGGAGCCGTTCTCCTGGGCCAGCCGTAGGTACTCCGACAACGGGCGCACCGCCCGGAAATACCGGTCCCGCATCACGGGCTGTTTGCTCGGCCCGACGATGGATGCGAGATCGGACAGCTTGATTTTGCCCAGCTCGGGCATGCCGATCCCCAAGTCGATCAGGCCATGGGCCGTATCGCCGTCGGCGGGGTCGAGCGACACCAGCAGCCAGGTGGCGTGTGCATCCGGCGTGAACAGCCGCACCACGGGCAGCGGGTCGATGACCCGGCCAGCGGCGCGGGCCTGGCCGTGTTCCAGCAACAGCCTGCGCTCGTCCTCGGTGATGAGCTGGTTCATGAGCGTCCCCTCATTCGCACAAAACCGCCGAAGCGTGAAAGCGCAAAACCGCATTGGCGGGTTTGTGGAAAGGCACGGACGCGGCTTTGCGCTTCTGTGAGAAGCCGCAGATACGGATTTCCGTAAAAGCACGAAAGCGGCAGGCGGGCATGGTTGAACACTATAGATTGTAGTCCTATAGGGCGCAATCGGCTGTCATCTTGGATTTTGGGGAGATCCAGGGTTGGCAGCGAAACATACATTGTCGGAGGCACTAAAGACCATCAGGAAAGCGCGTGGATTGAGCCAGGAGGCGTTCTCCGACGTGTCCAGCCGCACCTACATGAGCACGCTGGAGCGCGACCTCAAAAGCCCCACCTTGAACAAGCTGGCCGAGCTGTGCGAGGTCATGGAGGTGCACCCGCTCACGCTGCTGACGCTGGCCTATGCCGGCGACGATCTGCAGCAGGTCGATCAGCTTCTGGTGCAGGTGCGCCAGGAGTTGGAGACTGTGGCGAAGAAGAGTGACACGCCATAGCGTGCGACGTCGCTGGCGTGGCCGATCCGGCGCTGCCGGTTCGGGGGATTGCAGGGGCGCCAAGCATCGCGCGGCGGGGATAGGCCGCAGGGCTTTCCCCCGGAGGCAAGCGCAGCGCGCAGCGCCGCAGGCGCGAAGGCGTGAGGGATTGGAGCCGGATGGCCGTGACGGCGAAGTCGGCACGGGGCGCAGCCCGTAAAGCCCGGCGGTGCACGGCACCGACACGCCCGGCCGTTCTTGCAAACCGAAGGCTGCAACGTTCAGGAAGCAACTCGACACGGCGCAGCCCAGGCGGTGGTGTCGCCTCCTTGAAGTGCCGCGAAAGCAGCACAGCGCCCCGCCGCAATGGGCGGGGCGCTGGCAGCCGTCACGCCGCTTGGGGCTTGCTGCGCGACCAGATCAGGTCGTGTGTCCCGTCCTCGCCTTCGCCTTCGATCAGGCGGGCATAGACCGTGGCCGGGAATGAAGGATCGTCGAGGGTCACGGAGATGTATTCCCGCCCGGCCTCGCTGGTCTTCTTCCATGCCGCGCCGATGTCGTGGCTGGCGGCCTGCAGGCGAAAGTCCGGGGCCTTCTCGTTGTCGCCCTTGTCGTTGGGCACCAGCTTGACCTTGACGTTGAGCGTCAGGGTGCGAAGCGTGCCGGTGTAGCCGTCTTTGTCTGCGGTGAAGCTGCCGATGTTGGCCATGATGGATCTCCTTTTGGTGGAACAAGGTTCGCGCCCATCGCGTCCTTGTTGTGATCCGGCCGGCGGGGGACGGGCGGGCTGCACCGCTTGCGGTCGCAACGCAGTGGAGAGCCGGGAGGCGAAAAGAATTTGGCCCGCGAGGAATCTGCGCAGCAGAGGGGAAATTGTTTTCGCCGGACGGTTGCAGCCATGAAGCCCGAGGCGCAGCCGCGCCACCGCCAGGATTCACAACAACACAAGGACGCCTTGGGCCGAACCGCATCGAAAGGAGACAGGCCGGCTCGGCATCCCCGAACGAAGGCTGCACCGGCTCGCCCACTGACGTAGGCCAGGTCAACCACCCGACGACAAGCGAGAACGCCCCTGCCGCACCTTGCGGCGCCGGTCTTCGGGCGTGGCGCAGAAGCTCCATAGCGATGCCGGGCGGGATGTCCGTGAACCGTCCTTCGTGACGTGATGGGCGAGAACCGCCAGCGTTGAGGACGGCACGTATTCGCACAACTTGCCGCAGCAAGCCACGGCGCACCCACCGAGCACTGCACATGCGGCGGGACGCTGGCCGGGCCGATCCGGCGCAGCCGGTTCGACGGTATCGAGGGGCGCCAAGCCCGCGCGGCGGGGATAGCCCGTAGGGCTTTCCCCTGGAGGCAAGCACAGCGCGCAGCGCCGCAGGCGCGAAGGCGTGAGGGATCAAAGCCGAATGGCCGTGACAGCGAAGTCGGCACGGGGCGCAGCCCGAGAGCCCGGCGGCGCTATGCGCCGACACGCCCAGGCCGTTCTATATTCTGAGAAGGGAACGCAGAACACCATGACCATCCAGCTCCGACACGAAACCCCGGACGACATCGCGGCCATCGAGGCCGTGACCATTGCCGCCTTCGCCAATGCACCACACACCAGCCACACGGAGCAATTCATCGTGCGTGCATTGCGCGACGCTAACGAATTGGCGCTTTCCATCGTGGCCGAAGAACATGGCCAGGTCATCGGCCACGTCGCACTGTCGCCCGTGGCCATCACCGACGGCCACCGCCACAAGGCCAAAGGCTGGTACGGCCTGGGGCCGATCTCCGTGCTACCGCAAAAGCAAGGACAAGGCATCGGCGCGGGCCTGATGGAACAGGCGCTGGCCGAACTGCGGGACATGCAGGCCGCAGGCTGCGTGCTCTTGGGAGAACCCACGTACTACGCGCGCTTTGGCTTTCAGGCCCATGCGGGCCTGCAACTGCCGGGCGTGCCGCCCGGTTATTTCATGGCACTGGCCTTCCACGGGCCAATGCCCGAAGGCATCGCGCAGTACAGCGATGCCTTCAACGCCGCCGCCTGAGTGCCAACGAAGGCGGCGGCGTGGTGTTCTTGATGGGCTGTTCGGATTCAACACCGGGCGCGGCCACTGCCGTGCCCGGATTTTTGAATCCACCGGCCCCAGCGCGAAACGCTGGGGCCGGTGCTGGCGTCATTCCTTGGTTTCGATGATCCACCACACGGCGCGCTGCAAGGCGCGGCCCGTGATGGGGTGAATGTCGGTGAGGTCGGCATGGGCCGTCCAACCCGAGGGCGGGCGGTAGCCGCGCACGTCGCCATCGCCGTGCCAGCGGCGGGCGCGCACCGTGCCGGGAGCGTAGATCGCCGCCATGCGCGGGTGGCTGGTGGTGGTGCGGGTCATGGGAATTTCTCCTTGCAGCGAAGCGCCCCGGTTTAGGCCGGGGCGCTTGCCTTCGGCACGGGTCAAGCGGCCAACGCTTCGGCGGGTTCACCCGCCACGGTGGTGACTGCCTCCGCACCGTCCTGCGAGCCTTGCTCGGGCACGCCATCCATCTTGAAAATGACGGGCATCCAACCCTTGCCGTTCACCAGCCGCTCGGCCTCGCGGGCAATGTCGGCCTTCTTGAGCTTCGCCAGCCGGTTGACGCTCTCGGGCGCGAATTCGCCCACGGCTTGCAGAACGGCCGCCTTCGGGACATGCTTGAAATAGCCTTCCGCAGTCGGTTGCCACCACGCGGCCATGTCGAGGCCCACGGCCTGCGCCAGTTCTTCGCCCGGCTGCTGCGCCGTGGCGCGCAGCGTCACCACATCCACCGTGGATGCCACGCACACGGCCAGTAGCTTGACCAACTCGCCTTGCCCCATCGCCAGCAGCGCGGCGAACAGTGCGGCGCTGTCCTCGGGCAACTTGCCGCCCCACGTCTGCTGCGATTCGCGGAGCGCTACGGCGGCGGGAGACTCGGGCCAGTCCGGTGCCATGCCTTCCAGCCGGTCTTGAATTTTCAGGCTCACGCCCAGCGGCATATCGTGGCCGTAGTAGCGGCCCTGAAAGACGGTCTGCACCATGCCATGCACCAGCACGGCCAGCGCCACCTGTGGATGCTGGGCTACCTCGATTTGCAGCGCCGCCGTGCGGTGCGCGCTCAGGCGTTGGGCCAGCCGGTCGGAAATCGCTGCGGCCTTGGGCTGCACGTCTTCCTCGCCTTCGTCATCGTTCGCGGCGTCCGGGTCGCTAAAGCCTTGGCGCAACTTCTCCAGCGTGCGAAGGGCTTTCGCCTCGGCCTCGCGCAGCAGCCCTCGATGAATCACGGCCTCGCCGTTGCGGTCGATGGTGACGATGGCACCGGCTGCGGCCTTCACATTCGCGCCGTATCCCTGCAAGCCTTCTTCCAGTGCCTGCAACTGCTCGCTCAGGGCTTCGCCTTCCTCCTGCAAGGCATCGGCCTTGTCCTCGTCGTCGGCGTCCATCGCGGCATCCACCGCTTCGGCCACCTCCTGCATCTTGGCTTGCAGCTTCTCGATGCGCTGCGCTTCGCGCTTGTTGGGTTCGCGCCGCTCCCTCGGGGCGCGCTGGAAGGCGTGCAGGTCGGCATGGGTCATGCCCGGCGTGGCATCGGCCCAAGCCCAGCCCTCGGCCTTCACCTCGGCGGCGATGCCGGTCAGCTTGTCTTGCGCCAGCCGTTCCAGCAGTGCGGCGTCGGTCAGATACACGCCCGCATCTCCTTCCGCGAACAGGTCACGCCGGATACCACCGCCCGCCTGCTCGTAGGCGTCCAACCCAACGAAGCGCACCAGCGGATGCCGGTAGGCGTCAATCTCGCGCTCGGTCAGACGCTCGCGCAAGTGCGAGGGGTGACGCTGCCACTGTGGGGCGTCGTAGTAGGCGGCTTCCTGTGCCGCGTGGTCATCCGTCCCGGCCAGGGCCATCAGTTGGTCAAGGCTCACGGCATCGGCGCGATAGTCCTCCATCAGGCGCGGCGAGACATTCGCCAGCTTCAAGCGGCGCTGCACCACCAGCGGCGTGACGGAGAAATCCGCTGCAATGTCCTCGATGGGACGGCCTTCGGCCACCAGCGCGGCGAACGCCTCGAACTGGTCAGCCGGGTGCATGGCTTCACGCTGCACGTTCTCGGTGAGACTGGCAGTGCGGGCCGTGCCATCGGCCACTTGCAGGCAAGGCACCTGCCAATCCTTGGCGATGCGGTGTTTCTTCGCCAGCAGCTTCAAAGCTGCGAGGCGACGGCCACCGGCCACCACCTCGTATTGCAGGCCATCGGCGGCGGGAATCACGATCAGGTTTTGCAGCAGGCCCACGCGCTGGATGGATGCGGCCAGTTCAGGGATGGACATGCGCGGGGTCTTGCGCACGTTGCGGCCCGTGGGGCGCAGCACCAGACGCGACAGCGGCACCAGGATCATGTGCTTGCTCGGGTCGGCGGCTTGCAGCACGTTCGCGGCGCTGTTGGCTGCGGTCTGGACGGCGCGGGCTTCGGTGGTGGTGGTAACGGCGTTCATGGTGAATCTCCAAACAAGTGAAACAAGGGAATGGAGGGGAAACCGCCCCTCCGGCGGGAAAAGCGCCAGAGGGGGTCAGGCTTTGAGAGCACGCATGCCATCGGCCAGCAGCCACAGGGCGCGGTTCAGGCGAATGTCCGAATCAATGCCCTGCACGGGGCGGGTCTGCTGGCGGCGTCCGTTGGTGCTGCGCCCGGACAGGCCGCCCTTGGTCAAGTTCTCCTGCGTGCGGTTGAACACGCTCCACAGGTCGGGGCGGCGGTCGTCGAAGCGGCGCGGCATCAGGATTTGTGATTCCGAGATCGGTGCGGGCTTGGTCGGGTCGTCGTACTTGAGGGCCAGCGCGGCGCGGGCGAACACTTCCGATTCACCGGCGTCCAGCGTGATGGCCTGCATGGATTCGCGCGATTCCTGCGCATGCTCGAAGCCACCCAGCACCTGATAGGCTCCCTCGATGACATGCCCGGCTACGTCGCCTTTGTGGGGCACGCGCACATCGCCCACGGTGTCGCCGCATACAAGGCCATTGCTGCACACGAAGCGGAACATGCCGCCCAGCAATTGATAGCTGCTCGTGCCGTCGTGCGAGTTCAGCAGGATGATTTCGTTGGCTTCGCGAGCGTTGATCTGGTTGGCATGGCGCAGGCGCAGCATGTGTTTCGTGTGCTCGCGCCGGCCCTCGTTGCGCACGCGGGTCTGGCACACCATGAAGGGTTGAAACCCTTCCTTTCGAAGCTCGGTCAACACGGCAGCCGTGGGGATGTAGGCGTATCGCTCGGAACGGCTCTCATGCGGGGCATCCGCGAAGATGGACGGGGCCACCTTGCGAATCTGGTCATCGGACAGAGGGGTTTCGCTGCGCTGCGCGGGGGAGTGGGAAGCAAAACGGGTTGCAAGCATGTCGTTCTCCTGAACAAAAAGGCTGTTGAAGAAAACCGCACACCGGATTCCTAGATTCGGAGCCCAGCCTTTCGGCTGTTCGGTGCGGTCGGCACGAGGAACCCGGTTGGCCCTGTTGCCACCGTCCTTCCTGAGTTCATCGCCCGCGACGGTCAGGAGCGCGCGGACGGGGGCCGTCAAGGAGACAAGCGCAGGGTTGGTGCGGCCCGCAGGCGCAGCCGAGGACACGGCCCTGCGCGCCTTGACGGCACATGGCCGCGGGCTACAGTCGCGAGCAAGGTGATGGAGTCAGGAAAGACGGCTGAACAAGGCAACGGCCATCCTTGTGTGCCGACCGCACGGCAAGCGAAGCGCGCAGGCCCGGATCTGGAAGCCGGGCCGGAGGCGTCAGTCGAGCAGCGCGAGGGAACGATGGAAGCCCGATAGGGGCGAGACGCCGAAGGCGGCTCGATGCGCAGCACGACAGCGCGACCGGCCATCTCCCAGTTGGCCGGGGACGCCCTGACTTCAATGCTCGATGAAAACCACGCCCAGGACGAACTTTATGCACAAGGCATAGAGGGAGTTGGCTCTGCTGTTGAAACTGCGGTTGGTTTCTGGCCGATCCGGCGCAGCCGGTTCGGCGGTCTTCGAGGGGCGCCAAGCATCGCGCGGCGGGGATAGCCCGCAGGGCTTTCCCCTGGAGGCAAGCGAAGCGCGTAGCGCCGCAGGCGCGAAGGCATCGGCATCGGACGCAGCAAAAGAAAAAGGCGCGTCGTCCTCTCGGGCGACGCGCCAGGTTGCCAACGCGCGATCAGTTCGCCGCCGGCGACACCATCGCTTCAAGCTGCTCGATGACGCCCGGCTCGACGAAGACGCAAGGCTGGTTAGCCTCGATCGGGACGTTGAACATCTTGGAGAACACGTGACGCTTCAGGTGCGCCAGCCGGCCCGTTCGATAAGCCTGCTCGGGCTTCACGCTGCCATTCGGCGAGCCGCTGCGCTGCGGGTCGCATTCGACCAGCGCGACGAAATCATCGTCGGCCAGCTTCTGGTGTTCGGCGCACAGACCCCAGCCTGTCGTCGTGTGGCGCTCCATGCTCGCGCGCAGGCGCTTGTCGAGCAGGATGGCGCCGGTGTCGAAGGCCACGCCGCAGACCAGGCAGACGTGTTGTTCCATCGAAACGTGTGATTTGTCGTTCATGACGATCTCCGGTTGCTCGGGCGGAATTGCCCGGAACCGTCGTCAGCACGGCGCAGTGCAAGCAGTCAGGGGTCGCAGACGGCCGCCAGGACGCAAGCGCGCAAGGCGCGCGCCGCCCTTGACGGCGAGAACGCCGTGATACGGTGAAGGAGACAGCAAGGCCGCCTACCGACCTCCATCGAAGGCACGGACAGGCAAGCGCAGCGCGCAGGCCCCAAGGGCCGGAGGCGTCAGGGATGCGGTAGGCTGGCGAAGCCAGTCCCTTTAGGGATGAGCGGAAAGCGAACCTGGAGAAGCCCGGCCCGCGACGCGGGGACGCACAGAAACATGGCGCCCCGAATTACTTACGGTGCAGGGCTCGTTGCATGCGGGAACAAACCGTACCGACCATGATGAGGGTTCTTACCGAACATCAGTGATTGCTCGCGTTTCATGATCGAATCAGGCGGGTCGGTGTTCTCGACCACGATGACCTGTGTGTCGTTGGGCAATGCTTCAAGGTAGGCGTAGAACTTCTCCTGAAGGTCCGTGCCGGTCAAATCATCTTCTGTTCCATCGGGTTCTCGATACGCAAGCAAGGGAGAGTCGAGAACGACAAATCCTGTGTGCGGCGTCTGACGCGCGCGGCAGAAGGCGAACAACCCGAGAGTGAATGCCGCATGTGTAATGGCACGAAGGCCCTTGCCGAACGCGCTGCGAGACTTCCCCGCAATGACAAGATCGCGCGTTTTGGAGTCGAAGTACACATCTCCGGCCTCGGGGAAATGCCAGCCCGTCAGGATGCTCTCGACAGTCTTGGCAAAGCCATGAGCTACGGTAGTGGGGATGTCAGCGTTGGTGAGAGTTCCGGCCTTCTCATCGTCGGCGCCCTTCTCAAGATCGGCGCGGCGTCGTTCCATATCTTGCACCGTGGCATAGAGTCCCAGCGCCTCGCGCACCTCGGCGCGCTTGTCGGCAAAATCGGAATAGGATTTTCGAAGGGTTGAAAGCTTTGGTGCGATCAGCTCTTCAACCGCCGAAGAGATTGATGCCAGTTCTTGGACTACGTTGGGCATCTTGCGGTCAAAGTTGCCGCTCTCGCGTTCAAGGCTATGCACAGTCGCTGCAAGCTCAGCGCGCAAGACCTCGATTTTGTAAATCTCCTGTCGTGCTGCCTGAACAACGGCGTCAATGTCTCCATTGCATTCAGCGTCGGTGCGGTGATGTGTGGGCTCCGCACCGCAGAGGGGGCAGTACCCGGAGCCCAGTACGTTGAATAAGGTTCCGCCTTCCTCGATAGCGCGCAGCCGTTCGATATCGGATGCGTAGTGCTTATCGAGAAGGCTGAACCGCTCAAGCATCGCCCCGACCTCTGCACGTCGCTCACGGCTTTCTTCCAGCTTCTTGCGCAGTTCGCGCCGCTTCCCAGCGGCCTCCTGAAATTCGGCTTCAGTGGTATTTACCTGGACTGCCTGCTGACGGAGCGAGGCATCAATCTTCTCTAGCTGCTCCTCCAACTCCTTCGGACTCTTGGTCAATTCCTTGAGCCGCTCACGGTAATCGTCGAGCAGTTGGTCAAGAAGTTTCAGTTGCGCCTCACGCGACAGTTCCTCTGGCTCACGCTTATTGCTGGCGACCAGCGCAGAGTCATCCGTGCCAGTCAAAAGCAACTTGAACGTTGCGAGATTCGGCGTGTTGGCGATGGGATTGCCGTCAAAGAGCGGTGAGCTTTGTTGTGTGATCTCCGTCTCGTTGACGATCATCAGGCGCGCAATATTGCGAAAGCTCAGGCTGTTGGTTTCGTTCTTGGAGTTCCTGCGGACACGCTTGCCACCAAGGCCGCACAAGCCCAACAAGAACGAAGACAGGTTTTCGTCATTCTTGTCGCTGTGCTGTTCATCAAGCTGCTTGTACCGAACATCGGCCGCAGGTGGCGTCTGATGTAAGTCTTCGTAGAGTCGAAATCCACCACCGTCCATGCTGCGCCAGAGCGTGAAGGCCTTCCCGTCCAGCGTCTCAAGACCCAGAAGAATGAGGTCGTAACCGACACGCTCAGGAATGTCGCGCAAGGGCGGCTTGCCGCCGAGCATGAAGTCGATGGCTTCGACGATGAAAGATTTTCCAGTGTTCGATGCGCCATATATGACATTCAGACCGGGGCCGAAAGTCACGGTTGCGGGCGGCTTCTGCGGGCCGAAAAAGCCGAGAAATCGCAAGCGGATGCCGGGAGTAGCGGCCGTCATGCTTTTTCGCCCCCCAAGCTCCGCTCGACCTGTTGGAATTCCTCGACCCACTTGTCAAAGAAGCGGCGCATGACACCCTTGAATTGTTCGTCAGTGAGGCCGCCGAGGGTTTCGACAAGCCAGGTGGCTCGATCCTTCAGGGCCAACAGATAGCTCGACGAAACTGACGAAAGGAACGTTTCAGCGCTTTCGCCCGCACCATATTTAATGCCATCGGGTGTGACTTCGCGCTCTACGAGATCTCGGGTCATCATGAGAAGTAGCGATTGCTCGACCAGCTTGCGGCGCACCAGCAATTCAGCCGAGTGCATCGGCGTCGGTGGATGCAAATTGTCCGGGCCGTTGATATCGCCTGTGTGGACAAGAAGGTAGTCAAGGGCGACAAGTCGCTGAAGGTCGTAGGTCTGCGGAAAGGCGGCTGCCAGAATTGACACCGCGCGGATACCGGCCTCAAGCGGCCCATTGAATGTGATCGGCTTGCGTTCCAGGCTCATGATCGTGTCCACCGCAGGCGATCCTCATTCGCGAGTTGATGGCAGATTCCATCTCTATCTTTGGGGTTCGTACAGGTGATGAGGGCGTTCGCCGTGATTTGCATATCGCGAGCAGCCTTGGTGACGGCACAGACCTTTTCGTAGCCATCAGCATGGTTCGCGTCGTGCGTGTCGATGACGCCGCCGTGGATGTCATCGAGCAAGGATTCAAAGGTGCCAGGCGGCACACTATCGCGGGCAAAGACGCGCAGCGACTCCGCCTCATAGAACGCTTCGCGCTGGCGACGGAAATGATCCTTGAGCTTTGGTACGGACAGGGCCGAGGGATGGGTCACGATCGACCCCGTGTGCTCGCCATATGCGCCGAGCAATTGCGTCACATAACGGCTCTCGGTGGCGGCGACTTCCTGGGGCGGCTTTTCGGAAGCAGGCCGCGCTGGTAACCCACCGCCAAAGCGCGCTGTATGAACCGGCGTGGCGCGGTGATCGTCAACAAGTTGGAGCGCTGTCTTGGCGTCGAAGATAGAGAAGTCGAAGGCATCCACATAGGCGCGGAGCGTTGCATCGAGCGGCACCGCTTGTGTGCCCGTGATCTCGTCCTTTACGTGCTTGTCCCAGTTGGCAATCAGCTCTTCGCGCAGCTTCGCAGCGTTCGCCAACAGGCGACTGAGCGATGTGCCCGCGCCTCGGGGGGCAACAAAGTAGTAATGACGGGGTGCGGCGTACTCACCGCTGTACGAGTACCAGATGACCTTGCCGAACTCAACCCAGACATCGCCGGGCCTAAGGGCGTGGTCATAGTGCTTGCACTGGTAGTTATCCCATACACCCTTGAGGCGCTTGTCGTCGGCGAATCCGGCAATGTCAATTCCCATGTCGCCAGCACCCGAGAAGCGTTGGACATGTTTGTACTTCGCCGGGAGACAGTAGTAGGCCCACTCTTCGACGAAGCCTTCCCACTCGTCTGGCGAGTAGGTCAACAGCCTTTGCTGTGGTGGAATGACGGGACCGTTCGCCACCTGCGCTGCGGTGACCGCGGTCGTGGGACTCGACGGCTTGTTGATGTTTTTCCAACTCGCCGTCATAACGCACCTTCTCCTTGGCCATCATGAGGACGGAAGTACGGGTTCTTGTGTATCTGCGCCGCCTGGACTTTTTTCGTGAAGAACTCTGCGAGGTCGTCCTGTTGTTCGAGTAGATGCACCAGCTCTTGCAGAGTCGAAAGAATCAAGACCTTGTGTTGCAGGAACTCACGTACCGTGTGAAACGCGGGATCGGTGTAGTCACTGGCAGAGATGAAAATGCCTCGAACCTCTGCGCGCGACATGAGACGAACAAGATGCTCTGATATCTCGGGTTTTCCCACCGGGTTGCGATACCACTTCATTTCAACGAAGTACAAGGTGCTACCAAGCTCAATCACGCCGTCGATCTGCTCAACGATCCCCTCCCCAGCATTGCCGACCAAATGGAAGGCTTTGTGAATGAGAACGCCATAGGCTTGGAAGAGATTGTTGAGAGCGGTCTCCAGCATCTTGCCGCGTTCCTGTGCCGTCGCTGAAGTACCAAACAGCGCATACAAACCCTGCTTGGCATTCTCGATCCTGGAAGTGCGCTCGCGCTTCTCCGCAGCGATTCGCTGCGTCTCAGCGAGGCGCGCTCGCCGTTCTTCTTCACGAGCGTTGTTCATTCGTGTGAAGGCATCCTTCTGATTGACGACTTCACGGATGCTGGCGACAAGGCCCTTGGCCTTGAGCTGATCGTCGGGCCAGCACGAATCGAAGTTTGCAAAGTCCACGACACGCCGCAGCACCTCACGTCGCTCGCGAAGAGCGGCTTCCCCCTTCGCGTTGAGGCGCTCCAGCACGGTGCGCACCATTTGGTACTTGTTGACGTCCTTTGGCGCGCTTCTCAAATGAGCGGCTATGTCCGCAGTCGTGGTGTCAGACACACCTGCGCCACGAAAGAAGACAAGCACATCTTGTTTGGATCGGTTGAGCAATGGGACAACATCCACCAGGAGATTGAACAGCTCCGGCGGATAGTGGAACGTGATGTCTGTAGCGGCATCGGTCACGCGATGCTCTCCTTACAAACACACCCACCACCGTGAGATAAGGTTTTGTTCTCCCCCGTCATAAGTCCTTTCCTATGCAGTCTTCACCTGCTTGTGGGCCTTATGGCCGCGAACGACCGGACCAGTAGGGAGCGCTCTGATGGCTAGCCCCGACTCAGCTTCCGCCAGTTCAAGGTCGGATTGCACTTGCAGGCTCATCCAGAATTGCGGGGTGTCCCCGAACCAGTGGGCAAGCCGCAACGCTGAATCGCCAGTAATCCCTCGCTTGCCATTGATGATCTGAGTAATCCTATTGGCGGGGACGCTAAGCTGGCGCGCCAACTCAGTCGGTGACACGCCAATGGCTTCCAGCCTTTGTGCGAGAACTTCACCCGGTTGATGGACTGCCGCAGTCATATTGACCTCAAAATGAACAGGCTATCGCCCCCTCGCTTCCCGTGATTCATCAGCGTTGGCGCGAGAGAATTGACGATGTACGTCAATCGTACATTACTTTTGCTTACTTGGGGCAACGCATGCGGTTCGGCAAGGGCCGGAGGCGTCAGGAATCAAGGCGAATGGCCGTGACTCGGCACGAGGCTCGGACGCAACCAGCGAAGCCCGACGGAGGAACGCGAGGACGCTCAGCTATGGCTTGCGTTCTTTGTGGGAAAGTGCCGCGCGAGATTCGAGCAAAAGCCGCGTGCTCTCCAGCTTTTGCTGCAGCAGCTCGGCATCCGGTAGCACCATGCGGTAGTTCGCCGCCATCACCTTGGTGGGCAAGCCCTCCAGCGCGTACCTTGCCAGCGCATGGCCTTTGTCGGCGCACAGGATCAGGCCCACGGGCGGGTTCTCCTCGGGGTAGGCCCAGTGCTCCTTGGCGTAGTTGCAGTACATGTGCATCTGGCCCACGTCCGCATGGCTCAGGCTGCCCAGCTTCAGGTCGACGATGACCAGGCAGCGCAGCCGGCGATGGAACAGCAGCAAGTCCACCCGATACCAGGTCTGGTCGATACGCAACCGGCGCTGCCGCCCGATGAAGGTGAATCCCTCTCCCAGCTCCAGCAGGAAGTCTTCCAGCCGCCGGATCAAGGCGTCTTCCAGATCGGATTCCGAATACTCGTCCTTGAGGTCGAGGAACTCCAGCACATACGGGTCTTTGATGGCATCGCCGGGCGCGACGGAATCCTCGGGCTTGGCCACCGCGCCCTTGGCCAGCATCGCCGCCTTGTTTTTCGACAGCGCCGTGCGCTCGTAGAACTGGCTGCCGATCTGCCGATCCAATTGGCGCACGCTCCATCCGCCGCGCAGGGCCTCAGCTTCATAGAACTGGCGCGCATGCTCGTCCTTGACCGACAGCAGCCGCACGTAGGCCGACCAAGGCAGCGTGAAGACCTGTGCCAGCTCGTCAAGCCGCCACGGCCGCATGGGCTTCGGGGAAGATTTGCCAGACACTGTCTGGCGAATTGGCCGGGTCAGAAAGAACGATCGCATCTGCTGCAGGTTCTGGCGACTGAACCCGCGGCCGAACTGCCGTGTGAGGTCGCTGGACAGTCGCTCCATCAACTGCTCACCATAACCCGCACGCCGCTTGCCCTGTTGCTCAGCCTCCACGATGCGGCGACCAATCTCCCAATAGCTCGCCGTCATCAGTGCATTGACGCTGCGCGCCGCCGCCTGGCGCGCAGCGTCAAGCAGATCCACGATGCCGCTGTGGATGCCGGCGTAGCCGGCAGGCAAAGCAGCGGGTGCGGCTAGCACCGCCGCATGCGTCTTCCTGGTCATGCTGCTACCTCTGCGGGACGTTGCGCCTCAGTAATCGTCTTGCGCCGGTTCGCCACCAGTTCGGCGGCCTTTCGCACGGGATCATCCTCGGTATGGACGTAGCGCATGAACATCGCCACGGTCTTGTGCGCCGTCAGCGCCATGCCGACCTTGACCGGGATGCCCGAGTTGGCAATGTCGGTCGCCGAGCGGTGGCGGATACCGTGCGTGCCGACGTGCGTGGCGCCCGCCGCCTTGAGGGCGCGGCTCCAGCCGTTGTAATACTCGCCCGTGGTCAGATGCTTGCCCGGATGGCTCGGGGACGGGAGCACGTAGGGAATGCCTTCCGGCCGCGGCGCCGTCGCGAGCAGCCGATAGGCTACCTCGCTCATGGGCTTGGACATGCCGCCGGTCTTGCTGTCGGGCCAGATCACACGGCGGTTGTCCAGGTCCACCCAATCCCATTGGAGCGTCACGATTTCGGAGCGGCGGCCGGCGAACTCGAATTGCAGGCGGATCGCCAGCGGGATGACGTAGTTCTCCAGGCCCTCGGCCTCGATGTGCTCCAGTCGCCGAAACAGCTTGCCCATGTCCTCGTCGCTGATGAGGTGGGTGGCCTTGCCGTTGGGGTACATCGGGACGTGGCGGCAGGGGTTGGTGCCGTCCGGCCGGTGGCCCCACACCTCGGCCAGGTTGAACATCTTGCGCATCACGCTGAAAGCACGGTTGGCCTCGGCGGGCTTGTGGGCCATCTTCTTCATCGCTGTGGCCACGTCCGGCCGCTTCACGTCCTGCACCTTCAAACGGCCCAGCATCGGAACGATGCAGCGGTCGATGACGGCCTGATACCCGCGCTGGGTGCTGGGCTTGTTGCGCTGCTTGGAGTAGTCCTCCATGAACTTGGTGCACAGCTCCTTGACCGTGGGGGCTGAACGGGCGGCGGCCTTGGCCGCGCTGGGGTCGCCGCCTCGGCGAACCTCGGCCAGCCATTCTTGGGCCAGCGAGCGGGCCTGTTCGACCGTCAGTTCCCCATACAAGCCCAGGGCGGGCTTGCGTCGCTCGCCAGCGTTCGTGCGGTACTGGAGCATGAACACCTTGCGGCCCGCTGGTGTAACCTTGCACAGGAAGCCGGGCACCAGCGTGTCCCGGAGTTCGATGGCCTGCGCTTGGGGTTGTGCCGCATCGACTGCGGACTTGGTGAGCTTGATTTTCGCCATGATGACTCCTCGGAAAAGACCCGATTCCCAGGAGCCTTGTAGGGGCCAGCAGAGGGGAAGCCAGGTCAGGTTTCGGAAAGCACCGGCATATGTTGAACTCGCCTAAGTTATTGATAAACCTGCTGTATCGGGCTTCGGCGTAGTCCAGCGAAGTTCGGTGCTGGAGTCATGGTGAAATGAAAAAAGCCCCGCAGCGGCTGGCGCTGCGGGGCTTCGGTGTGGGATGCCGCCGGCTCAGTGGTTGCCGGCCGTGCTGTTGATCAGCTTGTCGGTGTAGGCGATGGCCAGGGCGCTGGCCAGGAAGGTGACGTGGATGATGGTCTGCCACATCAGCACCTTGACGTCGTAGCTGCCTGCGTTGATGAAGGTCTTGAGCAGGTGGATGGAGCTGATGCCGATGATGGACAGGGCTAGCTTCACCTTGAGGATGGAGGCGTTCACATGGCCCAGCCACTCGGGCTGGTCCGGGTGGCTGTCCAGGCCCAGGCGGCTGACGAAGGTTTCGTAGCCGCCCACGATGACCATGATCAGCAGGTTGGAGATCATCACCACGTCGATCAGCGCCAGCACCACCAGCATGATGATGGTTTCGTTGAGCGCGCCGATGGGCGCATCGTGCTTGTAGCCGATGCTGGTGATCAGCGCCTGCAGCGCTTCCTGGTTGCCGAAGGCGGCCTCGATCAGGTGCCACAGCTCCAGCAGGAAGTGCCAGACATAGACGCCCTGGGCGGCGATCAGGCCCAGGTACAGCGGCAGCTGCAGCCAGCGGCTGGCGAAGATCAGGGAGGGCAGGGGACGCAGGGGGGAGCCGGGGGCTCGGTTGGAGTTTTGCTGGCGGGCCATGGTGGTCGGTCGCGCTTGTCTTGCGTGGGGGCGTGGATGGGAGGGGACAATGGCCGTGGAAAACGGGCGCGCGATTTTAGCGGCGAAACAGGCCATTGCCGGTGACAGCCAGGAACTGCGGGGAATCCCCAGGTAGACGCGCCCAAGGGTGTTTCAGTCAGTGGCATGTAAGACCGGCCCCCGACAGTCACACCACAATTTTTATTTGGCCAGCCCAGGAGACAAGCAAGCATGAGCACCGCAACAGCATCCCCCATTGAATCGGTACTGGTGGAGAACCGGGTCTTCCCGCCGCCGGCAGACTTTGCCGCCAAGGCCCGCATCTCCGGCATGGAGCAGTACAAGGCGCTGTGCGCCGAGGCAGAGAACGACTACCAGGGCTTCTGGGCCCGCCTGGCGCGCGAGAACGTGGTCTGGTCCAAGCCCTTCACCCAGGTGCTGGACGACAGCAATCCCCCCTTCTTCCGCTGGTTTGCCGATGGCGAACTCAATGCCAGCGCCAACTGCCTGGACAAGCACATGGGCACGGCCGTCGAGCACAAGACGGCCATCATCTTCGAGGCCGATGGCGGCGAGGTCACCAAGGTCAGCTACCGCGAGCTGCTGGAGCGCGTCTCGCAGTTCGCCAACGCGCTCAAGGCCCAGGGCGTGCAAAAGGGTGACCGTGTCCTGATCTACATGCCCATGACCATCGAGGGCGTGGTGGCCATGCAGGCCTGCGCGCGCATCGGCGCCACGCACAGCGTGGTGTTCGGCGGCTTCTCGGCCAAGGCGGTGCAGGAACGCATCGTCGACGTGGGCGCCGTGGCGGTGATCACCGCCAACTACCAGATGCGCGGCGGCAAGGAACTGCCGCTCAAGGCCATCGTGGACGACGCGCTGGCGCTGGGCGGCTGCGAGGCCGTGCGCCATGTCTTCGTCTACGAGCGCACGGCCACGGCCTGTGCCATGACGGCGGGCCGCGACAAGACCTTCGGCGAGATCCTGGCCGGCCAGAGCACGGAGTGCGCGCCCGTGGCCGTGGATTCCGAGCACCCGCTGTTCATCCTCTACACCAGCGGCTCCACCGGCAAGCCCAAGGGCGTGCAGCACTGCACGGGCGGCTACGTGCTGTGGGCCAAGCAGACCATGGAGTGGACCTTCGACCTCAAGCCCAGCGACGTGTTCTGGTGCACGGCCGACATCGGCTGGATCACGGGCCACACCTACGTGGCCTACGGCCCGCTGGCCGCTGGCGCCACGCAGATCGTGTTCGAGGGCGTGCCCACCTTCCCCAATGCGGGCCGCTTCTGGCAGATGATCGAGCGCCACGGCTGCACCATCTTCTACACGGCTCCCACGGCCATCCGCTCGCTGATCAAGGCCGCCGACAGCGATGCCGCCGTGCATCCGAAGAACTGGAACCTGTCCAGCCTGCGCCTGCTGGGCAGCGTGGGCGAGCCCATCAATCCCGAGGCTTGGATGTGGTACCACAAGCATGTGGGCGGCGAGCGCTGCCCCATCGTGGACACCTTCTGGCAGACCGAAAACGGGGGCCACGTGATCGCCCCCATGCCGGGTGCCACGCCGCTGGTGCCGGGTTCGTGCACGCTGCCGCTGCCGGGCATCATGGCCGCCATCGTCGACGAGACCGGCCACGAACTGCCCAACGGCGCAGGCGGCCTGCTGGTGGTCACCAAGCCCTGGCCCAGCATGATCCGCACCATCTGGGGCGACCCCGAGCGCTTCAAGAAGAGCTATTTCCCGGCCGAACTCGGCGGGCAGACCTATCTGGCAGGCGACGGCGCCGTGCGCAGCGAGGACCGGGGCTACTTCCGCATCACCGGCCGCATCGACGACGTGCTCAATGTCTCCGGCCACCGCATGGGCACGATGGAGATCGAATCGGCCCTGGTCGCCAAGACGGATCTGGTGGCCGAGGCCGCCGTCGTGGGCCGCCCCGACGATCTGACCGGCGAGGCCATCTGCGCCTTCGTGGTGCTGAAGCGGGCACGCCCCACGGGCGAGGAAGCCAAGCAGATCGCCAAGGAGCTGCGCGACTGGGTGGCCAAGGAAATCGGCCCCATCGCCAAGCCCAAGGACATCCGCTTCGGCGACAACCTGCCCAAGACGCGCAGCGGCAAGATCATGCGCCGCCTGCTGCGCTCGATTGCCAAGGGCGAGGCCATCACCCAGGACACGAGCACGCTGGAGAACCCGGCCATCCTCGACCAGCTGGCCGAGACGAACTGAGGTCCGACACGACCGCCATGAAGAATCGGAGCCCTGGCTCCGGTTTTTTCTTGGCCGGACTGCGGGCGGCGCCCTGTCTTGCAGTCCTATTTTGTGTGGGCCGACAGCTCAGGCATGATGGTTGCGGTACAACCGAAGCTGTTGCTTTCACCACTGCCGAGGGAGGCCTTTCACCATGAATCTGAGAACCTTGTCGCTGCTGATCACCGTGGCCCTGATCGCGTTGCTGGCGGCATTCAACTGGAACACGCTGGCCGCGCCATCCGTCGTGTCGCTGGGCGTCACCGATGTCCAGGCGCCGCTGGGCGTGCTGATGCTGGCGCTGACCTGCCTGCTGGGCGTGTTCTTCGTCGCCTATGTGCTGTGGCTGCAGGGCTCGGTGCTGATGGAGGCGCGCCGACACGCCAAGGAAATGCAGGCCCAGCGCGACCTGGCCGACAAGGCCGAGGCCTCGCGCTTCACCGAGCTGCGCACCGTGCTGGAAGACCTGCATGCGCGTGACAAGGAGGTGCTGATGGCGCGGCTGGATGCGCTGGAGGCCCATCTGGTGCAGCGCGCCCAGGAGTCGGACAACAGCACGGCCGCCTATGTGGGGCAGCTGGAGCAGCAGGTACGCCTGCACCAGCAGCCCGGCACGGGCGCTGCGGACTACAGGTAAGGGGGCCGGGCCCGGATTCACCGGCGGACCATGAAAAAACCGCGCGACTTGCGTTGCGCGGTTTTTTTTTGCGGGCCCTGAGGCGGGGCCCCGAAGGAAAGGCGGAGCCTACTTCAGCGACATCACCCAGGCGGCCAGCTTCTTGGCATCGGCTTCGTTGACCTGGGGGTTGGCGGGCATGGGAACCGGGCCCCAGACGCCGCTGCCGCCCTTCATGATCTTGCCTGCCAGCTTGTCCACGGCGTCCTTCTGGCCGGCGTACTTGGCGGCCACATCCTTGTAGGAGGGGCCCACCAGCTTCTTGTCCACTGCGTGGCATGCCATGCAGTTCTTGGAGGTGGCAAGTGCCTGGTCGGCCATGGCGGGGGCCACGGCGGCGACGGTCAGGGCAAATGCAATCAATGTCTGCTTCATCATGAGTTCCTGGGGTGTTGTCGGGAATAATTATGCGAACCATTGTAGTGGGCGCGCATGCGTGATGCGTTACCTCGTGTGAAGCGCTTTGTGGCGAAGGAGAAGTGATGTATCTGTTGGGAATTGCGGTCCTGCTCACCCTGCTCAAGCTGGCCGATATCGAACCTGTCGCCACCTGGTCGTGGTACGTCATCCTGGGCGCCTATGGCTTGACGGCGGCCTGGTGGGCCTGGGCGGACATGTCGGGCTACACCAAGCGGCGCGCGGCCGACAAGATCGAGCAGCGGCGCCTGAAGCGCATCGAAAAGAACAAGGAAGCCATGGGCACGGGCACGCGTTCGCGCCGCTGATCGGATCTGAATTGCGCAGCAGGCTTCGCCGCAGGCGATGCCTGGGGTCTGCAAAGGGGCGGTCCACGCCGGCCGGGGCATTCCTGCGCCCCAGCGGTGCGGCGGGTGCTGCGCCATAATCTTCGCCCAGACCCTGGCCTTCCCCACAGGACCAGGGACGGACCGAGACGACAGACAACTGGATTGCCCATGCCCGCATACCGTTCCAAGACTTCCACCGGCGGCCGCAACATGGCTGGTGCGCGCGCCCTGTGGCGTGCCACCGGCATGAAGGATGGCGACTTCGACAAGCCCATCATCGCCATCGCCAATTCCTTCACGCAGTTCGTGCCCGGCCACGTCCACCTCAAGGACCTGGGCCAGCTGGTGGCGCGCGAGATCGAGGCCGCAGGCGGCGTGGCCAAGGAATTCAACACCATCGCCGTGGACGACGGCATCGCCATGGGCCACGACGGCATGCTGTACTCGCTGCCCAGCCGCGACATCATCGCGGACTCGGTGGAGTACATGGTCAACGCCCACTGCGCCGACGCGCTGGTGTGCATCTCCAACTGCGACAAGATCACCCCCGGCATGCTGATGGCCGCCATGCGGCTGAACATTCCCGTGATCTTCGTCTCGGGCGGCCCCATGGAAGCGGGCAAGACCAAGCTGGCCAATCCCACCACGCACACGCTGGAGTTCAAGAAGCTGGACCTGGTCGATGCCATGGTGATCGCGGCCGACTCCAACTACACCGACGAGCAGGTCGCC
The DNA here is from genome assembly GCF_001571325.1 of Delftia tsuruhatensis NBRC 16741. Lineage (GTDB taxonomy): Bacteria > Pseudomonadota > Gammaproteobacteria > Burkholderiales > Burkholderiaceae_C > Comamonas > Comamonas tsuruhatensis. The sequence goes on along the minus strand of NZ_BCTO01000021.1, from coordinate 101,655 downwards.
CAGGTCGAGCGCTCGGCCTGCCCCACCTGCGGTTCCTGCTCGGGCATGTTCACCGCCAACTCCATGAACTGCCTGACCGAAGCCCTGGGCCTGTCCCTGCCCGGCAACGGCACGGTGCTGGCCACGCATGCCGACCGCGAGGAACTGTTCAAGCGCGCCGGCCGCCGCATCGTCGAGCTGGCCCGCGAGTACTACGAGCAGGAAGACGCATCCGTGCTGCCGCGCTCGGTGGGCTTCAAGGCCTTCGAGAACGCGATGACGCTGGACATCGCCATGGGCGGCTCCACCAACACCATCCTGCACCTGCTGGCCATTGCCCGTGAAGCCGAGATCGACTTCACCATGGCCGACATCGACCGCCTCTCGCGCCAGGTGCCCCAGCTGTGCAAGGTCGCGCCCAACACGCAGAAGTACCACATCGAGGATGTGCACCGCGCCGGCGGCATCTTCGCCATCCTGGGCGAGCTGGCTCGCGCCGGAAAGCTGCACACCGACGTGCCCACCGTGCACGCCAAGACCCTGGGCGAAGGCCTGGCGCAGTGGGACATCACCACCACCCAGGACGAAGCCGTGCGGCACTTCTACCTGGCAGGACCGGCCGGCATCCCCACCCAGGTGGCCTTCAGCCAGAACACGCGCTGGCCCAGCCTGGACCTGGACCGTGCAGAAGGCTGCATCCGGTCCTACGAGCACGCCTTCTCCAAGGAGGGCGGCCTGGCCGTGCTGACGGGCAACATCGCCCTGGACGGCTGCGTGGTCAAGTCGGCCGGCGTGGACGAAAGCATCCATGTGTTCGAGGGCACGGCCCACGTGACCGAGTCGCAGGACGAGGCCGTGCAGAACATCCTGGACGACAAGGTCAAGGCCGGTGACATCGTCATCGTGCGCTACGAAGGCCCCAAGGGCGGCCCCGGCATGCAGGAAATGCTGTACCCGACCAGCTACATCAAGTCCAAGGGCCTGGGCAAGGCCTGCGCGCTGCTGACGGACGGGCGCTTCTCGGGCGGCACCTCGGGCCTGTCCATCGGCCACTGCTCTCCCGAAGCTGCCGCTGGCGGCGCCATCGGTCTGGTGAAGAACGGCGACCGCATCCGCATCGACATTCCCAACCGCAGCATCAACGTGCTGGTCTCCGACGAGGAACTGGCCCGCCGCCGCGCCGAGCAGGATGCCAAGGGCTGGAAGCCCGCCCAGCCGCGCCCGCGCAAGGTCTCGGCCGCGCTCAAGGCCTATGCCAAGCTGGTGATGTCGGCCGACAAGGGCGCCGTGCGCGACCTGTCGCTGCTGGACGACTGACACCGGGCTGCACCGCCGCCCGGCGGTGCGCACCCGATGGAAATGAAAAGGGATGGAAGGCCTTGCGGCTTTCCATCCCTTTTTCTTTTCTCTTCTCTCAGGCCCTTGAGGGCTCTTGTTTCATCGTGGGGCGACCGGCTTGCCGTTTCATCGTGGCTGCCGGTTCGGGCTTTCATCGTGGAGCAAACAGCCCACTCTCATTTATGGGAAGTGCCTGAAAAACTGGCGCGGCCAAAACAAGGGACAGCGAGCAAGGGCCGCCTCGCCGCGAGGCTGTCGTCCCCCTCCTGCGAAGCGAGAGAGGGGGAAGGCGCGAAGCGCCTCAGGGGGAGCTTCATTCAGGCCGGTTCGCCCATCTTGCTTTGCAGGTAGTTGGGCAGGCCGATCTTCTCGATCAGGCCCAGTTGCTTCTCCAGCCAGTAGGCGTGGTCTTCTTCGGTGTCGCGCAGCTGGGCCAGCAGCAGGTCGCGACTGTTGTAGTCGCCGTGGCGCTCGCACAGGGCCATGGCCGAGCGCAGGCTGTCGCGCACGCGGTATTCGGTGGCCAGGTCCTTGCGCAGCATCTCTTCGACGGTCTCGCCGGGCGTGAACTCATGCGGGCGCATGTCGGGGCGGCCGCCCAGGAACAGGATGCGGCGCAGGATGGCGTCGGCGTGCTGGGTTTCCTCTTCCATCTCATGGCCGATGCGCTCGAACAGGCGCAGCAGGCCCTGGTCCTCGTACTGGCGCGAGTGGATGAAGTACTGGTCGCGTGCGGAAAGTTCGCCGCGCAGCAGCTCTATGAGGCATTCGATGACTTCTGGCTGGCCTTGCATGTTCTTCTTCTCCTGACTGTGTTGAACACCGCAAGTATCGCGTGAACCCCCGGATCGGCCAAAACGCCTGCCGCAATTCCCCGCGGGCCGCGCATTGCATGCATGCGCGACGCAGAAGCATTCGCATCGCCACCGGTCTGGGTGGAGGCGGGGCCTAGGGTAAACGCTGTATTGCTATGTCGAATAATAGTTATTTATCATAACGATTATGGATCCGAAGCATCGGTGTCCAACCTCCCATTTCCCTTTTGCACAAGGAAGCGCAATGAGCACCGAACGTACCGAAGAACAGACCGTGTCCTGCACCGTCACAGGCCGCGTGGCCTGGGTGAAATTCAACCGCCCCGAAAAGCGCAATGCCATGAGCCCCCAGCTCAACCGCCAGATGATGCGCGTGCTCGACGACCTGGAGTTCCGTGACGACGTGGGCGTGGTCGTTCTGGCCGGTGAGGGCACGGCCTGGACTGCCGGCATGGACCTGAAGGAATACTTCCGCGAGACCGAGGCCACGGGCTTGGCCGGCACCCGCAAGGCCCAGCGCGAGAGCTATGGCTGGTGGCGCCGCCTGCGCTGGTTCCAGAAGCCGACCATCGCCATGGTCAACGGCTGGTGCTTCGGCGGCGGCTACGGCCCGCTGTTCGCCTGCGACCTGGCCTTTGCCTCGGATGACGCCAAGTTCGGCCTGTCCGAAATCAACTGGGGCATCCTGCCCGGCGGCGGCGCCTCCAAGGTGGCGGTGGAGCTGCTGTCCTTTCGCCGCGCCATGTACCACGCCATGCTCGGCGAGAACATCGACGGCCGCACGGCGGCCGAGTGGGGCCTGGTCAACGAATCCCTGCCGGCCGACCGCCTGCAGGCCCGCGTCACCGAAGTGGCCGAGGCCCTGCTGCAGAAGAACCCCATCGCCCTGAAGGCCACCAAGGACGCCATCCGCCGCGTGCGCGACATGAGCTACGACAACGCCGAGGACTATCTGGTGCGTGCCCAGGAAGCCGCCAACAGCTTCGACAACGAAGGCCGCAAGGAAGGCATGCGCCAGTTCCTGGACGACAAGACCTACAAGCCAGGTCTCGGAACCTACGACTTGAGCAAGCAAGTCACCCCCTGAGGCGCTTCGCGCCTTCCCCCTCTCTAACTCGCTTCGCGAGGGAGGGGGACGACACCCTCAGTGCGGGGCGGCGCGGCCGGCTTAGGCCCTTCCTCGGGGTCCCTCGCTTGGGCAGCGTCCACCACGCGCGGTAGGCCTCCCAGCTTTAATCATTGGAGACAAGAATGACAACGACAGAGATGGCGGCCGCCGTGCGGCCCGACATCGGCAGGCTGCTGAGGCCGCGTTCCATCGCCATCGTCGGCGCCTCGGCCACGCCGGGGGCGCTGGGCGCATCGGTGCTGGGCAATCTGGAGCGCAACGGCTTCGCTGGCGACATCCACCTGATCAATCCCAAGCGCAGCGAGATCGCCGGCCGGGCCTGCCTGGCTTCGGTGGACCAGCTGCCCGAGGGCGTTGACGTGGCCGTGCTGGCCATCCCCCAGCCCTTTGTGCTGGACACGGTGCGCGCGCTGGCGGCGCGGCGCGTGGGCGCGGTGGTGATCTTCTCGGCCGGCTTTGCCGAGGCAGGCGAGCGCGGCATGGCCGAGCAGCGCGAGATCGCACGCATTGCCGCCGAGGCCGGCATGGTGGTGGAGGGTCCCAACTGCCTGGGCTGCATCAACTACCTGCAGCGCGTGCCGCTGACCTTTGTCGAAGTGAATATCGACGCGCAGCAGGTCGATGCCGCGCGGCCCGCCATTGGCGTGGTCTCGCAAAGCGGCGCCATGATGACCGTGCTGTGCACCACGCTGGCCAGCCGCGCGCTGCCGCTGTCGCACGCCATCTCCACGGGCAACGAGGCCGCCAGCCATGCCGAGGACTATGTGGACTTCCTGCTGGAGCAGCCTTCCACGCGCGTGGTCGCCATGATCGTCGAGCAGTTCCGCCAGCCCGGGCGCATTCTGGCCGCCGTGGCCCGTGCGCGCAGCCTGGGCAAGTCGGTGGTGCTGCTGCATCCGGGCAAGAGCAGCGCGGCGCGCGCCTCGGCCGCCACGCACACCGGCGCCATGGCCGGCGACTATGCGCTGATGCGCACCAAGCTGGAACGCGCAGGCGCTGTGTTTGCCGAGACACTGGAGGAGCTGGGCGACATCGCCGAGATCGCCATCCGCTGCCCGGTGCTGCCATCGGCTGGTGCAGCTGGTGCAGCCGGTGCAGCAGCTGCAGCTGGAGTTGCCGTGCTGGGCGAGTCTGGCGCCTTCAAGGCGTTGACGCTGGACTGGGCCGAGGAGCTGGGCCTGGCACTGCCCGCCATCGGCGACGACGACTCGCCCGCGCTGCGGGCTGCGCTGCCCGATTTCGTGGGCGTGAGCAACCCGCTGGACCTCACGGCCCAGGGCCTGGTCGAGCCGGACCTGTATTTCCGCACGCTGGATGCGCTGTTTGGCGATGCGCGCTTTTCCACCATCATCGTCGGCCTGATCCAGGGCGACCCGGTGACCTGCGGCATCAAGATGCCGCCCGTGCTGCGCGCCGTGCGCGAGCTGCGGCCGGCCAAGCCCGTCATCGTGGCGGGCCTGGACGAGGGCGCGGCCGTGCCTGCCGAGTTCATCGCCGAGATGCGTGCGCTGGGCGTGCCGTATTTCCCCAGCACCGAGCGTGCCCTGCGCGCCGTGCAGCGCCTGACCGCCTTCAGCCAGCGCAGTTTCGAGTGCACCGATGCCCAGCCCGTCGCGCTGGCCCTGCCCGCAGGCCGCACGGTGGTGCCCGAGTACGAATCCAAGGCCGTGCTGGCCCAGGTCGGCGTGCCGTTTGCGAAGGGCCGCCTGGCCACCTCGGCCGAGCAGGCCGTGGCGATTGCGGCGGAGATCGGCTGGCCCGTGGCGCTCAAGGCGCAGTCGGCCGACCTCAGCCACAAGAGCGATGCAGGCGGCGTGATCCTGAACATTGCCGATGCGCAGGCCATGGGCGAGGCCTGGGGCCGGCTGCATGCGAATGTGGCCGCCTATGACAGCGCCATTGCGCTGGACGGCGTGCTGGTCGAGGCCATGGGCCGGCGTGGCCTGGAGATGATCATCGGCGCGCGCAACGATCCGCAGTGGGGTCCCGTGATCCTGGCGGGCCTGGGCGGCGTGACGGCCGAGATCATGCGCGACGCGCGCCTGCTGGACGCCGACCTGTCCACCAGCGAGGTGCTGCGCGAGCTGGACCGGCTGCAGGGCGCGCCGCTGCTGCACGGCTACCGTGGCGCCCCGGCGCTGGACCGCCAGGCGCTGGCCGAACTCATCGTGCGCCTGGGCCAGGTGCTGCGCGGCACGCCGGCCATCCGCGAGATCGACCTCAACCCGGTCATCGTGCTGCCCGAAGGGCAGGGCGTGGTGGCGCTCGATGCGCTGATGCTGGTCGAGCACAGCGCCGGCTGATGCCCGCGCAAGGGCTGGCGCGGCGCGCCGGCCCTTTTCATGCGCAGCCCTGACTCGCTTTCCCGCTTTCTTTTTTCCGCTTTCCCTTCCTCCACAGGAGGTCTCCATGAGCCTGCCTTACCCGCCGGGCCGCGTGTCCACGCCCGCGCCGGCCGAGTCGAACGGACTCGGCTATGCCTACTACGTCACCATCATCCTTCTGCTGGCCTACACCCTGTCCTTCGTGGACCGCCAGATCCTGGGCCTGCTGGTGCAGCCCATCAAGAAAGATCTGCAGCTGTCGGACTGGGTCTTCAGCATCGTCCACGGCTTTGCCTTCGCCATCTTCTACACCTTCGTCGGCATCTTCCTGGGGCGCCTGGCCGACCGCTGGAACCGCCGCAACCTCATCGTCATCGGCATGGCGATCTGGGTGGTGGCCACGGCGGCGGGCGGCTATGTCACGGGCTTCGTCTCGCTGTTCGTGGCGCGCATGTTCGTGGGCGTGGGCGAGGCGGCACTGTCGCCGGCGGCCTATTCCATGCTGGCCGACTATTTCCCGCCCGAGCGCCGCGCACGCGCCATGAGCATCTACACCTCGGGCGTGTACATCGGCTCGGCCACGGCCTTCATCGTGGGCGGCCTGGTCATCCAGGCCACCAGCCAGGCCGGCGAGGTGGTGTTCCCGCTGCTGGGCAGCTTCAAGCCCTGGCAGGCGGCCTTCATCTTCGTGGCCCTGCCCGGCATTCCGCTGGTGGCGCTGATGTACACCGTGCGCGAGCCGCTGCGCCGTGGCCTGCAGGCCCGGGCCGCGTCCGCCAAAGTGGCCGCGCCCGCGGGACCGGCGCCCGACCTGTCCCATGTGTTGCGCAACAAGCGCGCCTTCCTGCCGCTGCTGCTGGCGCCGGGCATCACGGCCATGATCACCTTCGGCGTCACGGCCTGGCTGCCGGCCACCTTCATCCGCCAGTGGGGCTGGACGCCTGGCGAGATCGGCCCGGCCTACGGCGTCATCATCCTGACCTTCGGCATTGGCGGCATGCTGCTCAGCGGCTTCCTGGCCGACTACCTCACGGCGCGCGGCAAGCAGGTGGGGTCGATCGTCATCTCGCTGGTGGCCACCGGCGTGCTCGTCATCACCGGCCTGGTGCTGGCCTTTGCGCCCACGCCCACGGTGGCCCTGGTGGCCGTGGCGGCCACCACCTTCTTTCTGGGCATGCCGGTGGCGCTGGCGCCGCCGATCCTGCAGGCGGTCACGCCCAACCAGCTGCGCGGCCAGGTGACTTCCATCTACCTGCTGCTGATCAACCTGATCGGGCTGGGCCTCGGTCCCTTCCTCGTGGCCTTTTTCACGGACTTCGTCTTCCATGACGAAAAGCTCGTGGGCCTGTCGCTGGGCCTGGTGTCCGCACTGGCCGCGCTGCTGTCCGTGCTGTGCCTGGCCAGCGCCATCGGTCCCTACCGCCGCCTGGTCGCGGCCACGGAGGGCCGGGCATGAGCGCGCAGGCATCACATTGCTCGCACTACCAGCCGCCGCTGCAGGACATCCGCTTCGTCCAGCAGCACTGGCTGGGCGCCGAGGGCGACTGGCGCCGCATGCCGGCCCACGAAGCCCTGGACCAGGAGACGGCCGACATGGTGGTCGAGGCGGCCGGGCGCTTTTGCGCCGACGTGCTGGCCCCGCTCAACGGCCCGGCCGACCTGCAAGGCTGCCGCCTGGAGCAGGGCAGGGTGCGCACGCCCGACGGCTTTCCCGCCGCCTATGCAGCCTTCGTGGAGGCAGGCTGGCCCGCACTGGCCTGCGCCCCCGACGCTGGCGGCCAGGGCCTGCCCCAGCTGCTGGACGCCGCGCTGCACGAAATGCTGGCCTCGGCCAACCATGGCTGGACCATGTATCCGGGCATCCTGCACGGTGCCTATGCCTGCCTGCACGCGCATGGCGACGAGCACCTGCGCGCCACCTACCTGCCGCACATCGTCAGCGGCCGCTGGCTGGCCACCATGTGCCTGACCGAGCCCCAGGCCGGCTCCGACCTGGGCCTGCTGCGCAGCCAGGCCCGGCCCCGCGGCGATGGCAGCTATAGCCTGGACGGCAGCAAGATCTTCATCTCGGGCGGCGACCAGGACATGAGCGAGAACATCGTCCACCTGGTGCTGGCGCGCCTGCCCGATGCGCCTGAGGGAACGCGCGGCCTGTCGCTGTTCCTGGCGCCGCGCGGCATTCCCCGGGACGACGGCAGCTTTCTGCCCAACGCCATCCACTGCGATGGCATCGAAAAGAAGATGGGCATCAAGGGCAGCGCCACCTGCGCCATGCGCTTCGAGGGCGCGCAGGCCTGGCTGGTGGGCCAGCCCCACCAGGGCCTGGCTGCCATGTTCGTGATGATGAACTCGGCCCGCCTGCACGTGGGCCTGCAGGGCCTGGGCCATGCCGAGATGGCCTGGCAGCTGGCGCGCGCCTATGCGGCCGAGCGACGCCAGATGCGCGCCCAGCCCCGGCCTGCCGATGCGCAGGGCCCCGCCGACCCCATCGCCCTGCAGCCAGCCGTGCAGCGCATGCTGGCCGACCTGCGCGTCTGGACCGAAGGCATGCGCGCCATTGCAGGCTGGGTGGCGCACCAGCTGGACCTGGCCGAACAGGCGCCGGATGCCGAGGAGCGCGCCCAGTCCCATGCGCTGGCCTCGCTGCTCACGCCCGTGGTCAAGTCCTTCTTCACCGAGCGGGGCTTTGCGCTGGCCAGCGAGGCGCTGCAGGTCTTCGGCGGCTACGGCTATGTGCACGAGTACCGTATCGAGCAGACGCTGCGCGATGCCCGCATCGCCATGATCTACGAAGGCACGAACCAGATCCAGGCGCTGGACCTGCTGCAGCGCAAGGTGGCCTCCAGCGGCGGTGCCGCGCTGGCGCCCCTGCTGAAGGTGCTGCGTGAAGAGGCCGATGCCTGCGACGCCGCGGGCATGGAGACCGGCTTTGCAGGCGCGCTGCGCAGCTGGGCCGAGCGCATGCAAGCGCTGACGGGCGAGCTGTGTACCGGCGCTGCCGGCGACAGGCAATTGCTGGCGCGTTGTGCCGAGGACTACTTGCGACTGGTCGGCACGCTGTGCATGGCCTTTGCCTGGGCGCGCGCGGCGCGCGTCAGCCTGCCGCTGGCCGATCCGGCGCTGCGCCGCTCCAAGGCGGACAGCGCGGCCTGGTTCCTTGCGCATGGCCTGCTGGACGCGGAGCACTGGCTGCGCCGTACCGAGGCCGCTGCCCGTACGCCGCTGCCAGCCGCCGTGGCTTGAGCGGGCTGCCGGGGCTTTTATGATGGAACGCCGCACCGGCCCTGCAGAACCGCAGGCGCCGGTGCGGCCTTGCTTCGTTGCGCCTTCTTCCTCTTCCGGATCCGTGTCCATGGACAGCTCCTTCGAACCCGCCGTCGACCAGTCGCGCCTGCAGCGCTTTCTGGGCTACCGCCTCACGCGCGCGGAAATCCACATCCACAAGCTGTTTGCGCGGCGCGTGGCCGAACTGGACCTCAAGCCCAGCGAGTTCTCCATCCTGGTGCTCATCCACGCCAACCCGGGCATCTACCTGCGCCAGCTGGGCGAGGCGCTGGACATCTCGCCCTCCAACCTGGTGCCCGTGGTCGAGCGCCTGGTGCAGCGCGGCCTCATCGGGCGCCAGCCCGATCCGCGCGACCGCCGGCTGCAGCAGCTGCACCTGACGGACGACGGCAGCGCACTGCAGGCGCGGGCCGAAGGCGTGGTGGTGCAGCTGGAAGACGAACTGGAGCAATTGCTCACCGCCACCGAGCAGCGCCATCTGCTGTCTGCCCTGGACAAGCTCACGGTCATCCAGGAAGGCCCGCAAGGCTGAGCGGGCGGGACGCCATCTTTCCAACCCCTGGCCGGCGCCGGCCATGCGGCGCTGCGGCACAATGCCGACCATGCTGATGTACCCGCAGATCGATCCCGTGGCCCTGCAGATCGGGCCCCTCGCCGTGCACTGGTACGGCCTGACCTATCTGGCCGCCTTCGGCCTCTTCCTCTGGCTGGGCACGCGCAGGCTGCGCCACCCGCCCTTCGTGCGCATGCAGGGCGACCGCGCCTGGACGCGCAAGGACGTGGAAGACATTCTTTTCCTGGGCGTGCTCGGCGTGGTCGTCGGCGGGCGGCTCGGCTACTGCCTGTTCTACAAGCCCGGCTACTACCTCAGCCATCCGCTGGAGATCTTCTACGTCTGGCAGGGCGGCATGAGCTTTCATGGCGGGCTGATCGGCGTCATCGGCTCCATGGTCTGGTTCGCGCGCTCGCGCGCACGCTCGTGGCTGGAGGTGGCCGACTTCGTCGCGCCCTGCGTGCCCACGGGCCTGGCGGCGGGCCGTGTCGGCAACTTCATCAATGGCGAACTGTGGGGCCGCTTTGCCAGCCCCGAGCTGCCCTGGGCCATGGTCTTCCCGCAAAGCGGCTCCATGCTGCCGCGCCATCCTTCGCAGGTCTACCAGTTCCTGCTCGAAGGCCTGCTGCTGTTCGTGCTGCTGTGGCTGTATGCACGCAAGGAGCACAAGCCGGGCCAGGTGGCGGCGGTCTTCCTGACCGGCTATGGTGCCTTCCGCTTCATTGCCGAGTACTTCCGCGAGCCTGACGACTTCCTGGGCCTGCTGTCGCTGGGAATGAGCATGGGCCAGTGGCTGTGCGTGCCCATGGTGATCGGCGGCATTGCCATGTGGCTCTGGGCGGCGGGGCGTCCGGCCTATCCGGCCCATGCGGGCAAGCCGGCCTGAACCTGGCTGGACACAATGCGAAGCGGGCCCTGGGCCCGCTTTCTTTTTGGCGTGGCGCGCGCGTGCTGGGGATTGCCCGAAGACAAGAACGCGACATCGGCGTACACGCGCTGGCGTACAGACTCCCATAATGTGAGCAGCAAGGGATTGTCATTGGCCCGTTGGCGGCATGACAGTCCCGTGACCGCTTGATATGGAGGAGTGTCTGAATGGGTCTGGCTACCGACTGGATTGCCCGCAATGTGTCCCGCTTTCGCAGCACCGAGGCCGCTGCGCCTGCAAAAAAGGCCGAAGGCGATGCAGCCAAGGCTCCCGCGCTGCGCGGCACGGCCCAGCGCCTGCAGGCCACCCTGCGCCGAGGCCAGGAAGTGCTGTCCCCGCGCGAGTTGCGCAAGCTCATGGAAGACCTGCAGGCGGCCGCCGACGCAGCGCTCAGCGATGTCGAGGGCGGCCGCCACGCGCAGCAGTTGATGGACTGGTATGCCAAGGCCGAACTGCCGGCGCGCCAGGATTTCTGGGCGCTGATCGTCGAGCAGTTCGGCCCCGACACCGACGCCTTGATGACCGCACGCAAGCGCTATGACACGGCCACCAGCGACGCCGAGCGCGGCCATGCCGAGATGGATCTGCGCCGCGCGCTGATGTCGCCGCGCACGCGGCTGCTGCAGCGGTTTGCACAGCCCCAGGGCGGCATGGGCTTTCTGGTGGACCTGCGTGCCGAACTGCTGGCACTGCCCAAGGCGGAGCAGCAGCGCTTTTCCGCGCTGGATGCCGAGCTGGAGCATCTGTTTTCCACCTGGTTCGACGTGGCCCTGCTGGAGCTGCGCCGCCTGAGCTGGGACTCGCCGGCCTCGCTGATCGAAAAGCTCATCCAGTACGAGGCCGTGCACGACATCCGCAGCTGGGCCGATCTCAAGAACCGCCTGGACAGCGACCGCCGCTGCTACGGCTTCTTTCACCCCCGCATGCCCACCGTGCCGCTGATCTTCGTGGAGGTGGCGCTGGTGGACAAGATGTCCGACAGCATTGCCCCACTGCTGGACGAGACCGCCGCAGCCTCCGACCTGGGCCGCGCCACCACGGCCATCTTCTACTCCATCAGCAACACCCAGACCGGCCTGCGTGGCGTGAGCTTCGGCGACTCGCTGATCAAGCATGTGGTGGAGACGCTGACGGGCGAATTCCCCCGGCTGCGCCATTTCGCCACGCTGTCGCCCATTCCGGGCCTGCGCGCCTGGATCGCCAAGCACGGCGACGCCATCCTGGAGAAGATGGACGAGCGCCAGCGCAAGGCCTTCGAGCTCAAGGCGGGCGGCATGGGCGCCGAGCACCTGCTGGCGGCGCTGGATGCGCCGCAGGATCTCAAGCCCGACGCGCCCGTGCGCCGCGCCCTGCTGTTCTGCGCTGCCCACTATCTTGGGCGCGAGACGGCCAAGGGCCGGCCGCTGGACCCGGTGGCGCGCTTTCACCTGGGCAACGGCGCGCGCGTGGAGCGGCTCAACTGGGCGGCCGACCTGTCGGCCAAGGGGCTCAAGCAGTCGCTGGGCCTGATGGTCAACTATCTCTACGACCTCAAGCGCCTGGACAAGCATCGCGGCCTGCTGGCGCAGGGCCGCATACCGGTGTCCTCGGACATCGAAGCCCTGTGCAAATGAAAAGGGGCGCGGCGCAGGCCGTGCCCCTTTTCTTGCACAGGGATTGCTGCGCCTGACAACGAAGACAGCCTCAAAGAGGCGACAAGGAGACAAGTCATGCAAGCTTCCCACCCCACGGGGCGGCGCGCGGTGTTGCGCGCGGCCGGGGCCTCGATGGCCGCGCTGGCCCTGCCCATGGCAGCCCGCGCCGCGACGGACTGGCCGTCCAAACCCGTGAACCTGGTCGTGCCGTTTCCGGCCGGCGGGGGCACCGATGCCTTTGCCCGCCCGTTCTCGGCCCAGTTCGCCAAGAGCGCGGGCAAGACCCTGGTGATCGACAACCGCGGCGGCGCAGGCGGCACCCTGGGCGCCAGCTACGCGGCCAAGCTGGCGCCGGACGGCTACAACTTCTTCATGGGCGGCACCCACCATGTGATTGCGCCGTCCATGTACCCGCGCCTGGACTATGACCTGGAGCGCGACTTCGTCGCGCTGGCCCTGCTGGCCAGCGTGCCCCAGGTGCTGGTGGTCAACCCGCGCAACGTGCCGGGCAAGACCGTGCAGGAGCTGCTGGCCGACCTGCGCAAGCGGCCGGGCAAGCTCAACTACGCATCGGCGGGCGCGGGCACATCGCACCATCTGGCCGGAGAGCTGTTCAAGCTGCAGACCAATACCTTCATCACCCACATTCCCTATCGGGGCGCAGGCCCGGCGCTGCAGGACCTGATCGCCGGCAATGTGGACATGATGTTCGACGGCCTGGGCTCCTCGGCCCAGCACATCAAGAGCGGACGCATCCGTGCGCTGATGGTCTCGGGCGACAAGCGCAACCCCGCCTTCCCGGACGTGCCCTGCGCGGCCGAGTCCGGCCTGCCCGACTACACGGTCACGACCTGGTACGGCCTGTGGGCGCCCAAGGGCACGCCGCAGGCGGTGCAGGCCCAGGTCATCGACCAGGTGCAGCGCATAGGCTCGGCCGAAGAGATCAAGTCCATCTGGGCGCGCAACGGCGCCGACTACGGCGGCATGAACCAGCAGCAGTTCGCGGCCATGGTGCATGGCGAGATCGCGCGCTGGGCCCAGGTGGTCAAGGCCTCGGGCGCCAAGCTGGAGTAGCGGACGAGGGGCCGGTCAGGGCAGGGGCAGGGCGGCGGCATGCGCGTGCATGTCACCACCCTGTCACGGGCCTTGGCTACGGTCCATCCCTTCTGAGATCCATCCTGGGAGGGAATATGAACAAGGCAGACAAGGTCCGCTCGCCCGCATCCATGCTGCTCGCGCTGGTCCTGGCTTTCGGCACGGCCACGGGCCTGGCAGGCTGCGGCGGCAGCGACGACGGCCCCGAGACCATCGGCTCGCTGCGGCTGATCGGCGACTACAGCATCAAGACCAAGACACTGTTCGACGGCGTGGAGTTCGGCGGCATCTCCGGCCTGGACCGCGCGCCCGATGGCAGCTACTGGGCCATCTCCGATGAGCGCGGCGGCGAGCGTGGCACGCCGCGCTTCTACAACCTGGGCATTCAGTTCGATGACAAGGCCATCCAGGCCGTGACCATCCGCAAGATGGTCACGCTCAAGGGCCGCGACGGCCAGCCGCTGCCCAGCACACGCCGCACCGTGGACCCCGAAGGCATCCGCGTGGCACCCAACGGCAACCTCTACGTGTCCAGCGAGGGCAACTTCAGCACCGACCCCTCCAGCCTGTTCCAGCCCTTTGTGCGCGAGATCAGGGTGGACGGCAGCTTCGTGCGCGACTTCGAGACGCCTGCGGCCTTCAACTACGTGGACAACACCACCAGCGGAGGGCGCAACAACAAGCTGTTCGAGGCCCTGGCCGTCACGCCCGACGGCAGCGTGTTCACGGCCAACGAGGATGCGCTGGTGGAAGACGGCCCCCTCACCACGCTGGCGGCGGGCAGCGTGGTCCGCGTCCTCAAGCTCGATCCGGCCACGGGCAAGTCCGGCGCGCAGTACGTCTACCAGCTGCCGAAGATTCCGCTGGACAAGGCCGCCAGCGGCAGCTTTCCGCCGGACAACGGCCTGCCCGAGCTGCTGGCAGTCTCCAACCACGAGTTCATCGCCATCGAGCGCGCCTTTGCCGACGGCGTAGGCAACACCATCCGCCTGACGCGCGCCACCATCGAGCCGGACACCACCGATGTGCGCAGCTTCAAGAGCCTGGTCGGCGCCAGCTACAAGCCCATGAAGCGCGAGCTGCTGCTGGAGATGCCCGTGACCTACCAGGGCGTCAAGCTGGACAACATCGAAGGCATCTCCTGGGGCCCGCGCCTGGCCAACGGCAACCGCACCCTGGTGCTGGTGGCCGACAACAACTTCGCGGACAACCAGGTCACGCAGTTCCTGGCCTTCGAAGTGCGGCCCTGAGCCCTCTTCGGGCTATCTCGGCTTGCGCGGGCGTTCATAGCCTGCGCTTGCGGGCGCGCCCAGCACCATGTCGGTGAAGGCGCTGCCGCCTGCGCAGATGTGCTGGCGCATGGCCTCGGCGGCCAGCTCCGCCTGGCCCGCGCAGATCGCAGACACCACGGCCACGTGCTCCTGCTGCGAGCGCGCCAGCCGGCCCGGCTTCTCGAACATCCGGCCCCGGTAGGGCGTGATGCGCAGCCGCAGCAGCCGGGTCTGTTCCACGATGAAGTCGTTGCCGCTGGCCTCGTATATCAGTTCGTGCAGCTGCATGTTGGCCTGCACATAGCCTTGGGCATCCTGCGCCTGGGCGCAGGCGGCGGTGTGCGCCAGCGCCGCCTGCAGCCGCTCGCGCAGCTGCGCATGGATGCGCGTGGCGGCCAGCCGGGCCAGCACGCCTTCCAGCTCGGCCAGGCCTTCCATCATGGCCACCAGCTCGCGCGCATCCAGGCGCCGCACATAGATGCCCGAGCGCGGAACGATCTCCACCAGCCCCTTGGCCACCAGCAGCAGCAGCGCCTCGCGCACGGGCGTGCGCGAGGCGCCGAAGCGCTCGCACAGGGCCGGTTCGTCGATGGCGTCGCCGGGCTGCATGGCGCCTGAGCGCAGCTCGTCTTCCAGCGATTGCCGTATACGCTCCTGCAGGCTGGACGTGGCCGGGGTTTTCTCCAATGGCTGCTTGGCTGGAAG
The DNA here is from genome assembly GCF_001571325.1 of Delftia tsuruhatensis NBRC 16741. Taxonomy (GTDB): domain Bacteria; phylum Pseudomonadota; class Gammaproteobacteria; order Burkholderiales; family Burkholderiaceae_C; genus Comamonas; species Comamonas tsuruhatensis. The sequence goes on along the minus strand of NZ_BCTO01000021.1, from coordinate 86,599 downwards.
CATTTTCTAATTCAAATATATCTGATTGATTGACTGATACATATGACACCCAGACTCGACATCCAGGATCACCTGGCCACCATCACGCTGCAGCGCCCCGAAGCGGCCAACAAGCTGGCCCCCGAAGACCTGGGCACGCTGGTCGCGCATGTGGAGCTTATCAACCGCCGCGACGATGTGCGCGTGGTGGTGCTGCGCAGCGAGGGCAAGTACTTTTGCAGTGGCTATGATATATCAGAGATCCAAGGCAGCCAGACCGAGGGCAGCAGCTTCGGCGAGATGGTGGACGCCATCGAGCAATGCCGCGCCGTGACCGTGGCCGCCATCCACGGCGGCGTCTACGGCGGTGCCACCGACATGGCCCTGGCCTGCGACTTTCGCGTGGGCAGCACGGCGGCCGAAATGTTCATGCCGGCCGCGCGCCTGGGCCTGCATTTCTACGCGGGCGGGCTGGAGCGCTATGTCTCGCGCCTGGGCCTGGACACGGCCAAGCGGCTGTTCCTGACCTGCGAGCGCATCCAGGCCCCGGAGATGAAGGCCTGCGGATTCCTCACCCATCTGGCCGAACCCGCCGCCTTCGACGCGGCCGTGGCCCAGCTCACCGGCACGCTGGCCGCCATGGCGCCCATCCCTTTGTTCGGCATGAAAAAGCACCTGAACCTGATTGCGCGCGGCCGCCATGACGTGGCCGAGATCACGCGCGAGGTGCAGCGCAGCATCGCCTCCGAAGACCTGCAGGAAGGCGGCCGGGCCTGGCGCGAGAAACGCAGCCCGGAGTTCAAGGGGCGCTGAACCGCATCCTCCCGCATACACGCAGATTGCCCGTGGTGCTGCCTACCGCCCACAGCCCACGGAACCGGCGCGGCCCAACTCGGGGACACCGAGGAAGGACCGCTCCCGCACCGAGGGTGTCGTCCCCCTTTGGGGGAAGGCGCGCAGCGACTCAGGGGGTATCAATAAACAGGAGACAAGCCATGTTCAAGCGTTTTGCACTGTCGTTGCTGCTGGCCGGATTGGCCGGTGGCGCGATGGCCCAGTCCTATCCCGCCCGGCCCGTCACGCTGGTCGTGGGATTTCCGCCCGGCGGCGGTGCCGACGCGGTGGCGCGCATCGTGGCCGACAAGGTCGGCAAGATCCTGGGCCAGCCCCTGCTGGTGGACAACCGCCCGGGCGCCGGCACCACGCTGGCTTCCGAGCATGTGGCGCGTGCAGCGCCCGACGGCTACACGCTGCTGCTGGGCAGCGCCAACATCTATGGCTCGGACCAGCTGCTCTACAAGAGCGCTCGCTATGAGGGCGCGCGCAATTTCACGGGCATCACGCGCTGGAGTTCGGCCCCCATGCTGCTGGCCGTGCGCAAGGATTTTCCGGGCCAGAGCGTGGGCGATCTGGTGGCGCTGGCGCGCAGCCAGCCCGACAAGCTCAGCTATTCCTCCTCGGGCGCAGGCGTGATCACGCACCTGGCCACGCTGTCGTTTGCGGGTGCCAGCGGCGGCCTGCGCATGCTGCATGTGCCGTTCAAGGGCGGGGCGCCATCGATACAGGCCGTGGCCGCTGGCGATGTGGACCTGACCTTCGGCACGCCGCCCTCGGTGCTGCCGCTGGCCCAGGCGGGCAAGCTGCGCATGCTGGCCGTGAGCACGGCCGAACGCTCGCCGCTGTTCCCCGATCTGCCGGGCATGAAGGAGTCCGGCGTGCCGGGCTTTGACTACACGTTCTGGTTCGGCCTGTTCGCCCCGGCGGGTCTGCCCGAGGACGTGGCGAAGAAGCTGTTCGATGCCAGCACCAAGGCGCTGGAAGACCCCGATGTGAAGGCCAGGCTGGCCAAGCAGGGCAATCTGGCCGCGCCCTCGGCATCCCTAGAGGAATTCCGTGCCTGGGCCCTGAAGGAAGGGCAGGAGTCCAAGGCCCTGACCCAGCGTTCCGGCGCCGGATTGCAGTGAATATGAATGAGCAAACCATGAATGAACAAGCTACGGGCCTGCCGCTGGAAGGCCTTACCGTCATCGACCTCACGCGCGTGCTGGCCGGCCCCATGTGCACGCAGATGCTGGCCGACCTGGGCGCGCGCGTGATCAAGGTGGAGCAGCCCGGCACGGGCGACGATGCGCGCGGCATCGGACCGTTCGTGGACGGGGGCTCGGCCTATTTCCTCTCGGTCAATCGCAACAAGGAGTCGATTGCGCTGGACCTCAAGCAGCCCCAGGACCGCGAGGTCTTCGAGCGCCTGCTGCAAGGCGCCGATGTGCTGGTCGAGAACTTTCGCCCCGGCACCATGGACAAGCTCGGCTATGGCTGGGAGACCCTGCATGCACGCCATCCCCGGCTGGTGATGACCTCGGTCTCTGGCTTTGGCCAGACGGGGCCCTACAGCGGCTTTCCCGCCTACGACATGGTGGTGCAGGCCATGAGCGGCATGATGAGCGTGACCGGCCACCCGGACGCCGGGCCCTGCCGCGTGGGCGTGTCCATCGGCGACCTGGGCGCGGGCCTGTACGCGGTCATCGGCACACAGGCGGCCTTGATGCGCCGCTCGCGCACGGGGCAGGGCGAGCGCGTCGATGTCTCCATGCTCGACTGCCAGGTGGCCTTGCTGGAGAACCCCGTGGCCCGCCTGGGCGCGCTGGGCAGCGTGCCGGGGCCTATCGGCACGCGGCATCCCTCCATGGCGCCCTTCGATGTGTTCGCGGCGCAGGACGGCTGGTTCGTCATCGCCGTGGGCAGCGATGCGCTGTTTCGCAAGCTCTGCGGCCTGCTGCAATTGCCCGAACTGGCCGAGGACGCGCGCTTTGCCGGCAATGCCCTGCGCTGCGAGCACCAGGCCGAGCTCAAGGCCGCGCTGCAGGCGCGCCTGCGGGACAGTCCCAGGGCGCATTGGCTGGGGTTGCTCACTGATAATGGCATCCCGGCGGGGGAGTACAACAGCGTGGCCGACATCGTCGAGCACCCCCAGGTGCGCGAGCGCGGCATGCTGGCCCAGGTGCAGACCCCCAGCGGCCAGACGCTGCGCGTGGCGGGCAATCCCTTGCAGTCCTCGCTCGGCCAGCCCCTGGTGCGCAGGCAGCCGCCCGCGCTGGACGCGGACCGCGAGCGCATCCTGCGCGAGCTGTCCGTGGCGCCGCCTTCGCCAATCCATGAACGTGCCTGAGATTTCCCGGTCCCCAGCGGATTCTTCCTTCTTCTTCACAGCCATGACCAACCGCAATCTGTTCGCTGCCTTGCGCGCCGCCTTTCCCCAGGATCTGCAAAAGTGGGCCGTAGAGGCCATAGGCGCTGACGGCGCCAGCCTGTTCTACAGCTGGGCCGACCTGGACCGTGGCAGCGCGCGCATGGCCAACCTGCTGCAGTCGCTGCAGCTGCCGCCCGCCAGCCGCATCGCCGTGCAAGTGGACAAATCGGTGGAAGCGCTGATGCTCTACCTGGCCACGCTGCGCAGCGGCCATGTCTTTCTGCCGCTGAACACCGCCTACCAGGCCGCCGAGATCGAGTACTTCGTGGGCAATGCCGAGCCCGCCGTCGTGGTCTGCACGCCGGCCAATTTCGGCTGGGTGTCCAAGATCGCCTTCACCTCGGGCGTGGCCCATGTCTACACCCTGGGCGACGACCGCAGCGGCACGCTGCTGGAGCGCGCCGCCCACCATGGCGACGAGCAAGAGGTGGTGGAGCGCGGCGAGGACGACCTGGCCGCCATCCTCTACACCAGCGGCACCACGGGCCGCAGCAAGGGGGCGATGCTCACGCACGGCAACATGCTGTCCAACGCCGAGACGCTCAAGGACTACTGGGGCTGGCAGGACGGCGACGTGCTCATCCACGCGCTGCCCATCTTCCATGTGCACGGCCTGTTCGTGGCCATCCATGGCGCGCTGCTCAACGGCAGTCCCATGATCTGGCTGGCCAGGTTCGAACCCGGCACGGTGATCTCGCGCATGCGTGATGCCACCGTCTTCATGGGCGTGCCCACGCTCTACGTGCGCATGCTGGCCGATGCGCGGCTCACGCGCGAGGCGGCGGCCCACATGCGGCTGTTCATCTCGGGCTCGGCACCCATGCTGGTGGAGACGCACCGCGACTGGCAGGAGCGCACCGGCCACGTCATCCTGGAGCGCTACGGCATGAGCGAGACCATCATGCTGACCTCCAACCCCTACCGTGCCGATGACCGCAACGGCGGCCAGTCCGAGCGCCGCGCCGGCACCGTGGGCTTTGCGCTGCCCGGCGTGGGCGTGCGCATCGTGGACGACGCAGGCCAGCCGGTGGCCGTGGGCGAGATCGGCAACATCCAGGTGCGCGGCCCCAACGTGTTCAAGGGCTACTGGCGCATGCCCGAGAAGACGGCCGAGGAGTTCACGGCCGATGGCTGGTTCCGCACGGGCGACGTGGGCAAGCTCGACGAGCGGGGCTATGTGAGCATCGTGGGCCGCAGCAAGGACCTGATCATCTCGGGCGGCTACAACGTCTATCCGGCCGAGATCGAAGGCTTCATCAATGAGCTGCCCGGCGTGGCCGAAAGCGCCCTGGTCGGCGTGCCGCACCCCGACTTCGGCGAGGTGGGCGTGGTGGTGGTGGTGCCGCGTCCTGGCGCTTCGCTCGAGCCCCAGGCGGTGGTCGATGCGCTCAAGGGCCAGCTGGCCAATTTCAAGATTCCCAAGCGCTGCTTCGTGGTGCAGGAGCTGCCGCGCAACACCATGGGCAAGGTGCAGAAGAATCTCCTGCGCGACCAGCACAAGCAGTTGTTCGCCTGAGTGGTCGCCAAGGCGCGGGTCGCGCCCTGGCCTGATTGAAAAAGCAAAAGGCATCGGCGCCGCCGATGCCTTTTTTTGTGCAGCGAAAGCCGAAGCTGCCGCTACCCTTCAGCGCAGTACCAGCACGGGAATGTGGGTGTGCGTGAGCACGTGCTGCGTCTCGCTGCCCAGCAGCAGGCGCTGCAGGCCCTTGCGGCCGTGCGAGGCCATGACGATGAGGTCGCAGTCGCGGCGCTTGGCCACGTCGATCACGCTTTCGGCCACCAGGTCGGACTTGACGATCTCCGTGGTCACGTGGACCTTGAGCGCCTGGCCCTTGGCGTGGATGGCATCCAGCACGGTCTGCGCGTTGGCCGTCCACTGGCCTTCGATGCGTTCGATCTGCTTGAGATCCACGGTTTCGCCGCCTTCGAAGTAGCTGCGCGGGTAGTGCTGGACCACCTTGACGACGATCACGCTGGCGCCGCACAAGGCGGCAAGGCCCAGGCCGCTGTCCACGGCCTTGTCGGAAAGCTCGGAACCGTCGGTGGCGATCAGGATGCGGTTGTACATGCGTGCTCCTTTCGTGTGTGCTGATGGGTGGGACGAAGTCAGCATAGACCCAACCATGAGTTAACGGTTGATTAATGTCAATACGCTTATCATGCCCCCCGATTACGCTAAGAACCATGCCCCACACCATTGCAGCCCCATCCAGCGAGGCGGCGGTGGCGGCGCCTGATTCAGGTCTCTCGCCCTCGCAGCAGGCCACGGCCCGACTGCTGGATGATCCGCAGGAGTGGAGTTCGTTCGGACGGCCCGCAGGCCCCGCAACTCCCGCCGACCCTTCCAAAGAACCCACCGATTTCCCTGCTTGGGATTCGCACGTCGTTCTGGAGGGCATGCACTGTGCCGCATGCGCGCTGACCATCGAGGATGCGCTGCGGGCCGTGCCCGGGGTGGAGAAGGCCGAAGTCAGCGCAGCCACGCGCCGCGCGCGAGTCACCTGGCGCCACGAGCAGGTGCTTCCGTCCCAGTGGATGGAGGCCGTGCGGCGCGCCGGCTACCAGGCGCTTCCTGCGCGCGATGCCTTTGCGCGCGAGCGCCGCCAGGCCGAAAGCCGCCGTGCACTGTGGCGCTGGCTGGTGGCCGGCTTTTGCATGATGCAGGTGATGATGTATGCGTGGCCCGCCTACGTGGCCCGCCCCGGCGACCTGTCGCAGGAGATGGAGACGCTGCTGCGCTGGGCCTCCTGGGTCATCTCGCTGCCCGTGGTGCTGTTTTGCTGCGGACCCTTTTTCTCCAGCGCGCTGCGCGACATACGCCAGCGCCGCGTGAGCATGGATCTGCCCGTGGCGCTGGGCATGCTGATCACCTTCGTGATCAGCTCGCTGGGCACCTTCGATCCTTCGGGGCCCTTCGGCGAGGAAGTCTTCTACGACTCGCTGACCATGTTCGTCTTCTTCCTGCTGTCCGGCCGCTGGCTGGAGCTGCGGCTGCGCGACCGCACGGCCGGCGCGCTGGAAGCCGTGATGAATCGCCTGCCCGATGCCGTGCTGCGCGAGAACGCGGCCGGCCATTTCGAGCGCGTGGCCACGCGCCGCCTGCGTGCCGGCGACCTGGTGCGCGTGCTCAGCGGCGAGGCCTTCCCGGCCGACGGCACCATCGTGCGCGGCCGCACCCATGCCGACGAGGCCCTGCTCACGGGCGAGTCCACGCCCGTGCTGCGTGCCGAGGGCGACAGCGTCACGGCCGGCAGCTACAACCTGGACGCCGTGGTCGATGTGCGCGTGGACGGCGTGGGGGCCGACACGCGCTTTGCCCAGATCGTGGGTCTCATGGAAAGCGCCTCGCTGCAAAAGCCGCGCCTGGCCCAGCTGGCCGACAAGGTGGCGCGGCCCTTCCTGGTCGTGGTGCTGCTGGCCGCGCTGGGCGCTGCCATCTGGTGGTGGCCCACCGATCCCGGCAAGGCCATGATGGTGGCCGTGGCCGTGCTCATCGTCACCTGCCCCTGCGCGCTGTCGCTGGCCACGCCCGTGGCCATGCTCACGGCCGCCGGCACGCTGGCGCGCAGCGGCGTGCTGGTGCGCAACCTGCAGGGCCTGGAAGCGCTGGCCGCCGTGGACACCCTGGTGTTCGACAAGACCGGCACGCTCACACGCGACGGCCTGGCGCTGTCCTCGTTCGAGTCTGCGCGCGGCGAGGATGCCGACGAGGTGCTGGCGCTGGCGGCGCTGCTGGCGCGCCAGTCCATGCACCCGGCCTCGCGCGCCATCGCGCAGGCTGGCGCCCATGCCGCGACGCACTGGAAGCTGGACACCATGCAGGAAGTGGCAGGCCTGGGCCTGGACGCCTGGGTGCAGGGCCCGGGAGGACGCCGCCATCTGCGCCTGGGATCGGCCCTGCATGCGGGCGTGGCGGGCGAGCAGCCCGTGCAGGGCGTGTTGCTGGCCGAGCAGACCGAACAGGGCTGGCATACGCTGGCGCGCTTTGTACTCAGCGAGGACGTGCGGCCCGAGGCCGCCGCCGTCGTGCAGGCGCTCGGGAAGCAGGGCATCGCCGTGATGCTGCTGTCCGGCGACCGCGAGGACGCCGCACGCGCCATGGCGGCGCGCGTGGGCATCACCCAGGCCCACGGCGGCTGCAGCCCGCAGGACAAGCTGGAGCGGCTGCAGCAGGCGCAGGCAGCCGGCCACCATGTGGCCATGGTGGGCGACGGCCTCAACGACGGCCCAGTTTTAGCTGGAGCGCATGTCTCTTTTGCTTTTGGTAGAGCAGTGCCGCTGGCACAATCGCGCGCAGATTTCGTTGTTCTGGGCGACAGCCTGGAACTGGTGCTCCAGGCATGTCTGTTGTCGCGCCGCACACTGCAGGTGGTGCGCCAGAACATGGCCTGGGCTGCCGCTTACAACGCGGTGTCGATTCCACTGGCCCTGGCGGGCTTCATGCCTGCCTGGGTGGCCGGCCTGGGAATGGCACTGAGTTCGCTGCTGGTGGTGCTCAACGCCGCGCGCCTTGCGCGCAGCCTTCCACTGGCCTTGACGAATCACACGGGCACGCCTGCTGCGCCCGCAGCGTCCGTCACCATGCCGACGGGCTCCACCGCAACGGTGGGGAGGTTCTGACTATGGACATTCTCTATTTACTGATCCCGCTGTCGGTGGTGCTTGTGCTCGCCATCCTCGCGGCCCTGTGGTGGGCCGTCTATCGAGGGCAATTCGAGAGCGTGGAACAAGAGGGCGAACGCATTCTTCGGGACGATTGACGTGGGTCAACACGCCCGACAGCGAAGAAAGTAACACTTTGATAGCAATCTAAGGGGTGCACGATGGATAGTTCAAATAACAACGCTGTCTATTACGACGATACCGTCGTAAGGCAGTTCTCTATCATGGCCGTCGTCTGGGGAGTGGTGGGCATGGCTGTCGGGGTGTTGATCGCCTCGCAGCTGGCCTGGCCGGAACTCAACTTCGGCATTCCATGGCTGAGCTACGGACGCCTGCGTCCGCTGCACACGAACGCCGTGATCTTTGCCTTTGGCGGATCGGCGCTGTTCGCAACCAGCTACTACGTGGTGCAGCGCACCTGCCAGACGCGGCTGTTCATGCCCAAGCTGGCCAGCCTGACCTTCTGGGGCTGGCAGATCGTCATTCTCGCCGCCGCGATCAGCCTGCCGCTGGGCTACACCCAGGGCAAGGAGTACGCCGAGCTGGAGTGGCCGATCGACCTGCTGATCGCCGTGACCTGGGTCTCGTATGCCATCGTGTTCTTCGGAACCATCGGCATCCGCAAGGTCCGTCACATCTATGTGGCCAACTGGTTCTTCGGCGCCTTCATCATCGCCGTGGCGCTGCTGCACATCGTCAACAGCGCGGCCATTCCGGCCGGCTGGATGAAGAGCTACTCGGCCTACGCCGGCGTGCAGGACGCCATGGTGCAGTGGTGGTACGGCCATAACGCCGTGGGCTTCTTCCTGACCGCAGGCTTCCTGGGCATGATGTATTACTTCATTCCCAAGCAGGCTGGCCGTCCGGTCTACAGCTACCGCCTGTCCATCGTCCACTTCTGGGCGCTGATCTTCACCTACATGTGGGCGGGTCCTCACCACCTGCACTACACCGCGCTGCCCGACTGGACGCAGTCCGTGGGCATGGTGTTCTCGCTGATCCTGCTGGCTCCCAGCTGGGGCGGCATGATCAACGGCGTGATGACGCTGTCGGGCGCATGGCACAAGCTGCGCGACGATCCCATCCTGCGCTTCCTGATCGTGTCGCTGTCGTTCTACGGCATGTCCACGTTCGAGGGTCCGATGATGTCCATCAAGACCGTCAACGCGCTGTCGCACTACACGGACTGGACCGTGGGCCACGTTCACTCGGGCGCCCTCGGATGGGTGGGCCTGATCACCATGGGCTCGCTGTACTACCTGATCCCGCGCCTGTTCGGCAAGACCAAGATGTACTCGGTGGGCGCCATCGAGCTGCACTTCTGGATGGCCACCATCGGCATCGTGCTGTACATCGCCGCGATGTGGATCGCCGGTGTGATGCAGGGCCTGATGTGGCGCGCCGTCAATCCCGATGGCACGCTGACCTATACCTTTGTCGAAAGCGTCAAGGCCAGCTATCCGTTCTACGTGATCCGCGTGGCCGGTGGCCTGCTGTACCTGGGCGGCATGCTGGTCATGCTGTGGAACACCTGGAAGACCGCGATCTCCGGCCGTTCCGTGAAGGTGGCCGTGCCTGCCGTCGTGGCCCACGCCTGAGCGTCTAGGAGCATTACTCATGTCCGATCACAACCATAGCGCTCCCAAGAGCTTTTCCCACGAGAAGGTGGAAACCAACAATTTCCTGCTGATCGTGCTGACCCTGCTGGTGGTCGCCGTCGGCGGCCTGGTGGAAATCGTTCCGCTGTTCTTCCAGAAGTCGACCACGGAAGCGGTAGCGGGCCTCAAGCCCTACACGCCGCTGCAGCTGATGGGCCGCGACGTCTATCTGCGCGAGGGCTGCTACAACTGCCACTCGCAGATGATCCGCCCCTTCCGCGCCGAGACCATGCGCTACGGCCACTACTCGGTGGCTGGCGAGTTCGTCTACGACCACCCCTTCCAGTGGGGTTCCAAGCGCACGGGTCCCGACCTGCACCGCGTGGGCGGCAAGTACAGCGACGAATGGCACCGCATCCACCTGAACAACCCGCGCGACGTGGTGCCCGAGTCCAACATGCCTGCCTACTCCTGGCTGGAGAAGAACAAGGTGGATGACACCGTGGTCGCCCAGCACATGAGCGCGCTGCGCAAGGTGGGCGTGCCCTACAGCGACGAGGAAATCAGCGGCGCCGCCGAGCAGGTCAAGGGCAAGACGGAAATGGACGCCGTCATCGCCTACCTGCAGGTGCTGGGCCGTTCGGTCAAGTAAAGGAGAGCGACATGGACATCACCACCATGCGCATCGTGGCCACGCTGGCCTCTCTGGCCTGCTTCATCGGTATCTGGTGGTGGGCGTTCGCCCGCCGCAACCAGGCCCGTTTCGAAGAGGCCGCCCAGCTGCCGTTCGAGCAAGACTGAGTCCCTCCACCAGAACGAGAACTTCCCATGAGCGATTTCGTAAACAACTTCTGGTCGATCTATGTCACGGCTATCACGCTGGGCGGCATCATCGGCTGCCTGCTGCTGCTGTATCTCACCGCACGCAAGAAGGTGGTCCCCTCGGCCGACAACACCACGGGCCACGTCTGGGACGAGGACCTGCGCGAGCTGAACAACCCCATGCCCAAGTGGTGGATGTGGCTGTTCATCATCACCTCGGTGTTCGGCTTCGCCTACCTGGCGGCCTATCCGGGCCTGGGCTCGTTCGCGGGCAAGCTGGGCTGGACGCAGCTGGGCGCCTATGAAAACGAGATGGCCAAGGCCCGCGCGGACCTGGAGCCGCTGTACGCCAAGTTCACGAGCATGAGCACCGAAGACATGGCCAAGGACCCCCAGGCAATGGCCATCGGCGAGCGCCTGTTCATGAACAACTGCGCGCAGTGCCACGGCTCGGATGCACGCGGCGGCAAGAGCTTCCCCAACCTGACCGATGGCGACTGGCTGCATGGCGGCACGCCCGACAAGATCAGGGAAACCATCACGGCGGGCCGCATCGGCATCATGCCGCCCATGGCCGCTGCCGTCGGCACGCCCGACGATGTGCGCAACCTCTCGCACTATGTGCTGAGCCTGTCGGGCAGCCCGCACGACTCGCTCAAGGCTTCGCTGGGCAAGTCCAAGTTCACGGCCTGCGCCGCCTGCCATGGCATGGACGGCAAGGGCAACCAGGCCCTGGGCGCGCCCAACCTGACCGATGACATCTGGCTGCACGGCTGGGGCGAGGCCGCCATCACGGCCATGATCAACAACGGCAAGCACAACGAGATGCCTGCCCAGAAGGACAAGCTGACCGAGGCGCAGATCGCGGTGCTTGCCTCCTATGTCTGGGGCATGTCGCACAAAGACGGCGCAGTCCGTCAATAAGGACAGGGGGCGGCGCTGCGGCGCCGCCTTTTTGCCTTTTGAGTTTTCAGATATTCCAAAAAACCAAGGAACCCACCATGAAGCCCGAGAACGGGGATGATGCCGGGAAGCCTCCCCGCAAAGTCATTCCGATCACGCCTGCCGACCCGGACCCGGGCCAGCTGGTGTCGATGTTCGAGTCCGAGAAGAAGGTCTACCCGCGCTCCATCAGCGGTGTCTTCGCACGCTGGCGATGGGCTCTGGTGTTTCTCACCCAACTGGTTTTCTATGGCCTGCCCTGGCTGGAATGGGGGCAGCGCCAGATGGTGCTGTTCGACCTGGGTGCGCGGCGCTTTTACCTGTTCGGGCTGGTGCTGTACCCGCAGGATTTCATCTACCTGGCGGGCCTGCTGATCATCTCGGCGCTGGCGCTGTTCCTGTTCACGGCCGTGGCCGGTCGCCTGTGGTGCGGCTTTTCCTGCCCGCAGACGGTCTACACCGAAATCTTCATGTGGGTGGAGCGCAAGGTCGAGGGCGACCGCAGCGCGCGCATGCGCCTGGACAAGAACGGCTGGACCTTTGAAAAGCTCTGGAAGAAGTCGCTCAAGCAGTTGCTGTGGATTGCCATTGCCCTGTGGACCGGCTTCACCTTCGTGGGCTACTTCGTGCCCATCCGCGAGCTGGGCGGCGAGCTGCTGGCGCTGCAGGGCAGCTGGCAGGTCTTCTGGGTGCTGTTCTACGGCTTCGCCACCTATGGCAACGCCGGCTACATGCGCGAGCAGGTCTGCAAGTACATGTGCCCCTATGCGCGCTTTCAGAGCGCCATGTTCGACCGCGACACCATGATCGTCAGCTACGACACGGGCCGGGGCGAGCCGCGCGCGCCGCGCACCAAGAAGGTGGACTACAAGGCCCAGGGCCTGGGCGACTGCATCGACTGCAAGATGTGCGTGCAGGTCTGCCCCGTGGGCATCGACATCCGCAACGGCCTGCAGTACGAATGCATAGGCTGCGGTCTGTGCATAGACGCCTGCAATTCCATCATGGACAAGATGGAGTATCCGCGCGGCCTCATCCGGCTGACCACGCAGAACGCCATGGCCGGCCTGTGGCGGCGGGCCCAGGTGCTGCGCCGCATCTTCCGTCCGCGCGTGCTGGTCTACTCGGCCGTGCTGATCGGCCTGAGCATGGCCATGATCGTGAGCCTGGCGTTGCGCCAGTCGGTCAAGGTCGACGTGATACGCGACCGGGCGTCGCTGTCGCGCATCGTCGCGGGCGGCAAGCTGGAAAATGTCTACCGCCTGCAGATCATGAATGCCACCGAGCAGGCCCAGCGCTACCGCATCAGCGCCCATGGCCTCGACGGGCTGGAGCTGGCGTCCGAGCAGGAGGTCGAGGTCGGCCCGGCCGAGACGCGCGGCATTGCGGCGCGGCTGCAGATTCCCTACGGTTCCGCCGAGCCGGGCTCGCACACCGTATTCTTCGATATCGATGCCGTGCATTCAGGCGCGGGACGCGCGTCCGAAAAGGCCGTCTTCCTGGTGCCCCGGTGATATGTCTGGCCGGCGCCGCCCAGGCTGCGCCGGCTGTTTGAAAGAAAGAGGTTATCCATGTCTTCCAGTCCCGCAGTCTCCGCGCCCGCCACGGCCCCTTCGCATCCGGACGCCGGCAAGCCCTGGTGGAAGTTCGCCCATGTCTGGCTCGTGGTGGCCGGCCCGGCCGCCGTCGTGGTGGCCGGCGTGGTCACGGCCATCATTGCGATCAATGGCGCCGATCCCGTGATCGATCCTGACTATTACCGCAATGGCATCACCATCAACGAGCGTGCCGATGGCGTGCGCGAAGTGCCCAAGAGCCTGGCGCCCGCGGTCACCGGCCGCAACCACGCGGCCACGCCCGCGCAGGACCATCCCACGGACCGCTGAACGCAGGAAAATGCCGTGCACAAGGCCGCAGTCGCGGCCTTTTTTGCATGGTGGATGGCATCTCCAGCATGCGCGAGGGCCAAGGGTTTCCTACAGGCAGTGCAGGGTGCGCAGGGCTTGGCACGGTGCGAGGGCGGCGCGCACAATGAAAGCCACCCCTCGACAGCTCAAGGAGATCGCTGATGTTGGCCCAACGCTGGATGTGGATTGCCTGGCCGGCCTTTCTGGCCGCCGCCGTGATGGAGATGCTGGTATTCGCCTTCGTGGACCCGCTGGAGCTGCACTGGCTCGGAGACCTGGGCTGGTCGCGGCAGGGAATCTACACGCTGGCCTTCTTCGCCTTCTGGGGCGTGACCATGCTGTCCAGCCTCATGACCACCATGCTGGGACGCTCCACGCACGATCTCAACGACGGCGTGGTCTCCGAGCCGGACCCAAATCTGGCCGTGCAGGGCCTGGGGCGCGATTGAACCTGCGTGCACTGCAATGGCAATGAACAAGGCCCGCGACAGCGGGCCCTGTTCATTGCCGGGGGGCGGGGCCTTGCGGCCTCACTGGCACTGCTGGCTGTTGACGATGCGCTTGAGCGCGTCCGTGTCCAGGATGCGCAGATGGCGCTGGCGCACCTCGATGATGTTTTCTTCGGCAAACTTCGAGAAGGTGCGGCTCACCGTCTCCAGCTTCAGGCCCAGGTAGCTGCCGATTTCCTCGCGCGTCATGCGCAGCACCAGTTCCGACTTGGAAAAGCCCCGGGCGTGCAGGCGCTGCACCAGGTTGAGCACGAAGGCGGCCAGGCGCTCCTCGGCACGCATGCTGCCCAGCAGCAGCATCACGCCATGCTCGCGCACGATCTCGCGGCTCATGACCTTGTGCACATGGTTTTGCAGGGCCGTGACCTCGCGCGACAGGTCCTCCAGCTTGTCGAAGGGCATGACGCAGACCTCGGCGTCTTCCAGCGCGACCGCATCGCAGGTGTGGTGGTCGTTGACGATGCCATCCAGGCCGATGATCTCGCCGGCCATCTGAAAGCCCGTGACCTGGTCGCGCCCGTCCTCGGTGGCCACGCAGGTCTTGAAGAAGCCCGTGCGGATGGCGTACAGCGAGGTGAAGGACTCACCGTTGCGAAACAGCAGGCCGCCGCGCTTGACCTTGCGGCGCGTGGCCACGATGTCGTCGATGCGCTGCATCTGCTCGGCATCCAGGCCCATGGGCATGCACAGCTCGCGCAGGTTGCAATTGGAACAGGATGCTTTGATGGTCTGAAGGTTCATGGAGTAAACATCAGCGGCGCAGCAGTGCGCCGGCGGTGACCTCGTGGATGGCGATGAGTTGGATCAAATTGTCGCAGCACTGCCGCGAACAACTCTTGATATGAGTCAAGGACGCGGCCAATGGGCTGCGGCACAGTGGACGACATTAGAGGAAAAAACCCATGACCGCTGTCACCCCAGAGCTGCTGCGTCGCTTCGACGTACCGGGGCCCCGATACACCTCGTTCCCCACGGCCGATCGTTTCGTGGAGGCTTTCGGTGCTGAAGACTATATCCTGGCACTTGAGCACCGCAAATCGAGTACCGCAGCGCGGGCCATGCCTTTGTCGCTGTATGTGCATGTGCCGTTCTGCGAGTCGCTGTGCTACTACTGCGCCTGCAACAAGATCGTGACGCGCCACCACGATCGCGCGGCCGTCTACCTGGACTACCTGGCGCGCGAGATGGCCTTGCACACGGCCCATTGCGGCAAGGGCCAGGCCGTCAGCCAGCTGCACCTGGGCGGCGGCACGCCCACCTTCTTCTCGGACGATGAGCTGCGCACGCTGATGGCCCTGCTGCGCGAGCATTTCAAGCTGGAGCCGGGCGGCGAATACTCCATCGAGGTCGATCCGCGCACCGTCAGCGTCGAACGCCTGGCCGTGCTCAAGGAGCTGGGCTTCAACCGCCTGAGCTTCGGCGTGCAGGATTTCGACGAACAGGTGCAGATCGCCGTGCACCGCGTGCAGCCGGCCGAGCAGGTGTTCGCGCTGGTGGCAGCGGCACGGCAGCTGGGCTTTGCCTCCATCAACGTGGACCTGATCTACGGCCTGCCCAAGCAGACGCCCGAGTCCTTCGAGCGCACGCTGGCCCAGGTCAATGCGCTGCGGCCCGACCGCATCGCGCTCTATGCCTATGCCCACCTGCCCGAGCGCTTCAAGCCGCAGCGGCGCATCGCGGCCGAGGACCTGCCCCAGGGCGCCGACAAGCTGGCCATGCTCTCGCGCTCCATCGCGGCCTTCATGGACGGCGGCTATGTCTACGTCGGCATGGACCACTTCGCCTTGCCCGAGGACGCGCTGGCCGTGGCCAAGCGCCAGGGCCGGCTGCATCGCAACTTCCAGGGCTACAGCACCCAGCCCGACTGCGACCTGATTGCGCTGGGCGTGTCGGCCATCGGCAAGGTGGGGGCCAGCTACAGCCAGAACGCCAAGACGCTGGAGGAGTACTACGACGCCATCGACGCCGGCCACCTGCCCGTGGTGCGCGGCCTGGCACTGTCGCGCGATGATCTGGTGCGGCGCGCCGTCATCATGGCCATCATGTGCCAGGGCGCCGTGCTGTTCGAGCCCATGGAGCAGGCCTGGCTGCTGGGCTTTCGCGAGTACTTCGCCCCCGAGCTGGCGGCGCTTCAGGACCTGCAGGCCAAGGGGCTGGTGCAGATCAGCGACGAGGGATTCCAGGTCACGCCCATGGGCTGGTACTTCGTGCGTGGCGTGGCCATGCTGTTTGACCGATATCTGCAGGCCGACAAGAACCGGGCGCGGTTTTCGAGGATCATCTAGGCCCCATGCTGTTGTCGCTGCTCTGGACCGCTTTGATCATGGGGCTCGTCGGCGGGCCCCATTGCCTTGCCATGTGCGCCGCGCCCTGCGGCGTGGTCACGGGCGGGGCGGGGCAGGGCACGGTACAGGGTGGTGGGCAGGTGGTCGCCGTCCATGGACTGCAAAGCCGGCTGTGGCTGCGCACGGCGCTGTTCCATGGCGGGCGGCTGGCCGGCTATGCCAGCCTGGGCGCCGCCTCGGCGCTGGCCATGGAAAGCCTGTCCTGGCTCACCAGCCAGACCACGGCGCTGCAGCCGTTCTGGACGCTGACCCATGTCGCCGTGATGGCCTGGGGCCTGGCCATGATGGTGCAGGCCCGCCAGCCCGCCTGGCTGGAGTCTGCGGGCCGCGCCGCCTGGCGGCGCGTGCAGCCCTGGGTGTCCGCCCCTGGCGGCACGCTGGCGGCGGGCTATGCCTGGGCGCTCATGCCCTGCGGACTGCTGTATTCGGCCGTGCTGGTCGCCGCGCTCAGCGGTGGCCCCTTGCAGGGCGCATCGGCCATGGCGGCCTTTGGCGTGGGCAGCGGGCTGTGGCTGGTGGCCGGCCCCTGGCTGTGGCGGCTGGGCCGCCAGCGCCTGAACGGCCTGCGTGCCGAATGGGGCACGCGGCTGGCCGGCCTGATGCTGGTGGGCGTGGCCGTGTGGGCGCTGTGGATGGACCTGATCTACAAGCCCAGTCTCTGGTGCCGATGAACAACAGCGGGGGACAGACTTGGTCCTGAGGGTCGCGGATTGCCTGCAAGGCCCTCAGAACTGGAGATAATGCCCGAATCATCGGCTTACATTTGCCGATTCCTTCAGCCTCGGGGCCGTTGCCGCGCGTGAACCATTCCGTCCTCATCGATATCCGAGACCTCCGTCCGGGCATGTTTGTCCAGCTCGATGTTGGATGGCTGAACCATCCCTTTCCGGTCAGCAGCTTCAAGATCACCTCCAGCGCACAGATCCAGACCCTGAAATCCCTGGGCCTGGAGGCGGTGCGCTGCGTTCCGCACAAAAGCGACGCCTGGCCGGCCGAGGTGCGCACTCCGCCGCCGCAGCCGCAGCCGCTGCCCGCTGTGGCGGCCGCCGCAGCCGAACCCGCCGAGGAACCTGCACCGGCAGCGCCGCTGCTGCTGTCTGTGCCCAACTGGCGCGGCCGGCTGGAGGACTGCAATGCGCGCTTTCAGAAGGTGGAGCGTGGCTATGTGGCCATCGAAACCACCCTTGCCAGCGCGCCCGAGCAGGCGCGAATGCCCACCGAAGCCCTGGTCGACGGCTGCCTGGCCGAACTGGCCGGCCCGCAGGACGTGGCGATTCACCTCCTGTCCGATGGCGTTGGCAGCAACCAGAGCGTGCATGCCGTCAACGTGACCGTGCTCGGCCTGCTGCTGGGCCGGGCCCTGGGCCTGGAGGCTGCGCTGCTGCGCGACCTGGGCCTGGCGGCGCTGCTGCACGATGCCGGCAAGCCGGTGGCCGGCGCCGAAGGCATGCACGGCCTGGCCCTGGAGTCTTCCGTGCCCGACGCGCTGCGCGACCGCTACGAGCGCCATGTGGGTGAATCGGTGGCCATCGCCATGCGCATGGGCCTGTCGGCCCAGGTCACCACCGCCATCGCACAGCACCATGAATGGGCCGACGGCACGGGATTCCCGCTGAGCCTGGTGGCCGAGGACATGGAGCTCACGGGCCAGATCCTGGCCCTGGTCAACACCTATGACCGCCTGTGCAATCCCGGCGATGCGCAGACGCCGCACACGCCGCACGAGGCGCTGTCCATGCTGTTCAGCCGGCTGCGCGACAAGTTCGCCGCGCCCGTGCTCAATGGCTTCATCCGCATGATGGGCGTGTTCCCGCCGGGCTCGGTGGTGGAGCTGACCGATGGGCGCCATGCCATGGTCATGTCCGTCAATGCATCACGGCCGCTCAAGCCTTCGGTGATGGTCCATGACGCCAGCGTGCCGGCCGCCCAGGCGCCCGTGCTGGCGCTGGAGCTGTTTCCCGCGCTGGGCATACGCCGGGGCGTGGCTCCTGCGCAGTTGCCGCGCGACGCGCTGGACTATCTGTCGCCGCGCCGGCGTGTCTGCTATTACTTTGAACGGGCGGTGGAATTGGATCCGCCGAAGGTGGCGTCTTGAACAAGCAAGCGCTCAACCGCGCCTGGCCCCGCCTGCTCGATGCACTGCAGGAGGCGCTGTGGCTGATCGATGCCCGCAGCCTGAAGGTGCTGCGCGCCAACGCCGCCAGCGAATCCGTCACCGGCTATGAGACCGATGCCGCCGTGGGACTGCCCGTGCAGGTGCTGGCCGCCACGCCGCAGCAGCAGGCGTTCTGGAGCGACCCCTTCAACTGGCAGGCCGGCGCCCAGTTCATTTCCGAGGTGCGCCGTGCCGACGGCCAGCTGGCGCCCGTGGAGATGCGCGTGCGCGCGCTCGACGGCGAGGTGCTCCTGGTCAGCATGCTGGACCGGCGCGAGCAGGCGCTGCACGAGGCCGAATTCGAAAGCCTGCTGGGCGAGTTGCGCGCCACGCTGGAGTCGGCGGCCGACGCCATCCTGGTGTGCGATCCCGATGGCCGTATCCGCGCCTTCAACCACCGATTCGCCACGCTCTGGGGCATTCCCGAGGCGTTGCTGGTGCGCCGCAACGACGCGGCCATCCTCGATCACCTGGCCGGCCAGGTGCGCGATGCCGAGTCCTACGCGCAGCAGTTGAAGCTGCTGTCGGCCCAGCCCCTGATGGAAGCGTCCGACGTACTGGACCTGCGCGACGGCCGCATTCTGGAGCGCCGCGCCGTGCCCCAGCTGCGCCGGGGCCTGCCCATGGGGCGCATTTTCTCCTTCCGCGACATCACGGCCGAGGCCCAGACCCAGGCGGGCCTGGAACTGGCTGCGCGGGTCTTCGAGTCCAGCCTGGACGGCATCTTCATCGCCGATGACCACATGGACGTGGCACGCACCAACCCGGCCTGCGAACGCTTGCTGGGCGGCATGCCCGTGCAGGGCCGCACGGTGGAATCGCTGTTCGAAGCCACCGAAGACCCATCCGACACGCTGGGCGACCTGGCCCGCATACAGTGGCATCAAGGCGGCTTCTGGGAGGGCGACCTTTGGCTGCGCCAGGCCGGCGGTGCGCGCTGCGCCGTGCGCCTGTCCTGGGTGCCGCTGCGCAATGCGCAGGGCGACGTGGTGCAGAGCATCGGCTTCATGCGCGACCTCACCCAGCAGCGCGTGGCACAGCAGCGCATCGAACAGCTGGCCTACAGCGACGCGCTCACCGGCCTGCCCAACCGGCTCAATCTCACGGAGCGCGTGGATGCGGCCATCGAGGCCGCACGCGCAGGCGGCACGGTGTTCAGCATCCTGTTCATCGACCTGGACCGCTTCAAGATCATCAACGACTCGCTGGGCCACCAGTTCGGCGACCGAGTGCTCAAGCTGGTCGCACAGCGCCTGAGCGACTGCATGCGGCCGGTAGACATCCTGTGCCGCCTGGGCGGCGACGAGTTCGTGCTCTACCTGCACGGCTGCAACGCCGAGCTGGCTGCCGCGGTGGCCAGGCGCATCCTGCAGGAGATGGAGCGGCCCTTCCTGCTCGACGGCCTGGGTTTTTCCGTGCAGTGCAGCATCGGCGTGGCCCAGTACCCGGCCGACGGCCTCACGCTGGACGAGCTGATCCGCCAGGCCGACACGGCCATGTACCGCGTCAAGGAGCGGGGCCGGGGCCATTTCAGCTTCTACCAGCCGCAAATGAGCGCGGGCCTGCTGTCGCGCATGAAGCTGGAGCATGCCATGCGCCAGGCGCTGGAGCATGGCCGCATGGCCGTGTACTTCCAGCCCCAGGTGCACATCGACAGCGACCGCATCGTCGCGGCCGAGGCGCTGCTGCGCTGGACCGACCCCGAATTCGGCGTGGTCTCGCCCGGTGTCTTCATTCCGCTGGCCGAGGAGTCGGGCTACATCGTCACGCTGGGCGCCTGGGTCATGGAGCAGGCGGTGCAGGAGGCTGCGCGCTGGCAGAAGCAGGGCATGCCGATCAAGGTGTCGGTCAATGTCTCGGCGCTGGAATTTCGCCAGTCGGGCTTTGTCGAGCGCGTGACCGAGCTGCTGCGCCGCTACGGCCTGGAACCCCATCTGCTGGAGCTGGAGCTGACCGAAAGCATCCTGCTGCAGGATGCACAGGACATGGCGCTGCGCGTATGCCAGATCGCCGATCTGGGCGTGGGCATGGTCATCGACGACTTCGGCACCGGCTACTCCAACCTGGCCTATCTGAAGAAGCTGCCCATCTCCAAGATCAAGATCGACCAGAGCTTCGTGCGCGGCCTGCCCAGCGACGAGGGCGACCAGGCCATCGTCGGCGCCATCATCAGCCTGGGTCTGGCGCTGGGCGTGGAGATCGTGGCCGAGGGCGTGGAAACGCACGAGCAGCTGACGGCCATCCACCGCATGCAGGGCCACTACTTCCAGGGCTTTCTGTGCGCGCCGGGCCTGCCGCGCGAGCAATTCGGCGAATGCCTGCAAGCCCAGCGCGCCGGCATCGGCGCCATCGCCTACCGGCAGAGAATGGCCCAGGTGGCAAGCGCTCAGCTGCCTGCGCTCAAGCCCTTCCAGAGCATGTAGGCCGCCAGGCCGAACAGCAGCGTGGCGAAGATCCGCTTGAGCTGGGCCACGGGCAGCCGGTGCGCGGCCCGCGCGCCTAGCGGCGCGGTCAGCACGCTGCAGCAGGCCAGTGCCAGCAGGGCCGGCAGCCACAGGTAGCCCAGCGAATATTCGGGGCGTCCCGCATCACCGGCGCCTGTGAAGATCAGGCCTGCCGCATTCACCACGGCAATCGGAAAGCCCAGCGCCGCGCTGGTGCCCACGGCCATGTGCATGGGCACCGAGCAGCGCATCATGAAGGGCACGCTGATGAAGGCCCCGCCCGCACCCACCAGCCCCGAGATGAAGCCCAGGCCCGTGCCGGCACCGTACAGCCCCAGCGGCCCCGGCAGGGCGCGCGTGGCCGTGGGCTGGCTGTTGCTGCGCAGCATGCGCAGCGCCATGTAGCCGATGAACACGCCAAAGAACAGCGCCAGGTACTTGCCACGCAGCAGTGCGAAGACTCCCAGGCTGGCCAGCAGCCCGCCCGTGATGATGCCCGGCGCCAGGCTGCGCACGATGTCCCAGCGCACGGCGCCGCGACCGTGGTGGGCGCGCAGGCTGGAGATCGAGGTGAACACGATGGTGGCCATGGCCGTGGCGATCGCCATCTTCACGGACAGGTCCGGGCCGACCCCGCGCTTGTCGAGAAAGTAGGTCAGAAACGGCACAAGCACCATGCCGCCGCCCACTCCCAGCAGGCCGGCCAGGAAACCGGAGCACAGGCCCAGCAGGGCCAGTTCGAGAAACAGCAGATCAGGCATGCGGCGGCAGATCGGTAGTGGAGGGGCGGGCAACAAAAAACCCGGCGCACCGTGGAGGTGCGCCGGGTTGGAATCAGGTGTCTGCAAAGACCACCGGGCCGTCATCCTGAACCGGGGTTCAGGGGGGCAAGGGCAGCCAGACGTTGGGTTCATCTGACGCGAGACGATCACGCTCGAATGGCAATGTACCAAGCCCGGGCTCATAGAGCATTGGTCCAAGGAACTATAAAGCCCGGCGGGTTTGCAGACGCCTCCATTCTAAGGCCGTTGATCAGGCCCGCGATCAAGTTCTTTGAACGGCATGGGCTTTTCATTGACATGGGCGATGCAATGAAAACAGCCTCCGAAGAGGCTGTCGTGCGGGGCAAGGAAAGGCAGCGGCGGCCCAGGCTCAGATCAGCCGCGCATCGCCCTCCAGGGCCTGGTCCAGGCGCAGCACCAGTTGCTCGGCAAGGGCCTGCTGGCGCGCACGCTCGGCCAGTTCCTCGGGGCTGGGCTCGGGCGGCTGGGATGGGGCGTTGTGCTGGGAAGCGGCCTCGTCATGCAGGGACTGCATCTCGGCCTGGGCCGTGGCCATGGCGCTTTCCTGGGCTTCGCGGTCCAGCACGTCGAAGGCCATGTTCAGCGCGGACAGCACGGCCACGCGCTCGCGGGAGCGGACCTTGCCGCTGTCGCGGATGCGGGTCATGGCCGTGTCCACACGGCGCACGGCTTCGAGCAGACGCTCTTCCTGGCCATCGGGGCAGGTCAGCACATAGCTTTGCTGCAGGATTTGCACTTCGATCTGCTTCATGGGCGTTCGGGGCGTCGGCGGTTGCGAAGGGGTCAGGCCCCCTGGTTGGAGGGCAGGCGCTCGATCAGGGCATCGACGCGGGCCCGGGCGGCGTTGAGCCGCGAGCGCAGCGAATCACGCTCCTGGGTCAGGGCCGCCACCTGCTCGGCGAGCAGCGCATTGGTGCGTTGCAGTTCCTCGTGGCGAACCAGCAGGCGCTCCACGCGCTCTGCAATGTGGTCGAGGGAAGTCTGGGAGGTCATAGACGCTGAGATTGTAGGACGTGCGAACGAAGTGAGCACATTCCGTGGAAGTATCCGAGGAAACCTGGTAACAGGCAGGCGTACACGGCTTGACGTCAGCGCCTTGCTCGGGTATTGGAGAGCGAGCGCCAGACTGTCTCACAAAATCGTAGCGCCATCTGTAGGACTCGTCTGCTTCGGCGGGATGTATTGCGTAAGCATTGGTTGCGGCCGCGGTGCGGGCGCGCACTACAATGCGCCGCGCGGAGCGAACACATGAACATTGACCTTGGCCAGGGCGGGGCACGCTGCCCGGCGCTGCTGATCACTTCCACGGCTTCGGGCCAGGGCAAGACCACGCTGACGGCTGCGCTGGCGCGGCTGCATGCGCGCCAGGGCCGGCGCGTGCGCGTGTTCAAGTGCGGCCCCGACTTCCTGGATCCGCACTGGCATGAACTGGCCAGCGGCGCGCCCGTGCACAGCGTAGACCTGTGGATGACGGGCGAGTCCGACATGCGTGCACGCCTGCACGCAGCCGCCTGCGAGGCCGATCTCATCCTGGTGGAAGGCGTCATGGGGCTGTTCGACGGCACGCCCTGCGCGGCCGATGTGGCCGAGCGGCTGGGCCTGGCGGTACTGGCCGTCATCGACGCCTCGGGCATGGCCGGCACCTTTGGCGCGCTGGCCCATGGCCTGCAGCACTATCGGCCGGGCCTGCGCTGGGCCGGCCTGCTGGCCAACCGGGTGGGCAGCGCCCACCATGCCGATCTGCTGCGTGCCGGCCTGCGCGATCCCTCGCTGTGGCTGGGCGCGCTGGCGCGCGTGCAGGGCAAGGGCGCCGCCTCGCTGCTGCCCGAAAGACACCTGGGCCTGGTCGCCGCACATGAACTGGACGATGCGCTGGTGCGCCTGGACGTGGCCGCCGACGCGCTGCAGGCTACGCCGCTGGGCCAGTTGCCCTGGCAGGCCGGGCCGGGGCAGGGCGCCAGCTGGCAGGACTGGTCCGTGGATTTTGAGCTGCCTGCCGAACGCACCGAGCAGGTGCAGCCCTGGCTGGCGGGCCGCACCGTGGCCGTGGCGCGCGACGCGGCCTTCAGCTTCATCTATGCGGCCAACCTCGACTGCCTGCGTGCCATGGGTGCGCGGCTGGCGTTTTTCTCGCCGCTGGCCGGCGAGCGCCTGCCGGATTGCGATGCGCTGTGGCTGCCCGGGGGCTATCCCGAGCTGCACCTGGATGCTCTGGCCGCCAATGCCGCGCTGCGCGGCGACATCGCCGGCCACGTGGCTGCCGGCCGCCCGGTCTGGGCCGAGTGCGGCGGTATGCTGGCGCTGTGCGAGCGACTGACCGACACCGCGGGCCGGACCACGGACCTCTGGGGCCTGTTGCCCGGCCATGCCTGCATGCAGCCGCGCCTGGCCGGACTGGGCATGCTGCAGCTGCCCACGCCCTGGGGCCTGCTGCGCGGCCACACCTTTCACTACAGCCGGCTGGAGACTTCCATGACCGAGGCCGGGCGCAGCAGCCGTCCGGGACAGGACGCCCATCCCGACCGGGGCGAGGCGCTGTACCGCCACGGCAGCGTGCATGCCAGCTATTTCCATGCCTGGTTTGCCTCGCAGCCGCGTGCCGTGGCCGCGCTGCTGGGCGCCGACATTCATCCGGGGACCGCGTGATGACCGAGCCCATCTCCACCGTTTCGCTTCCCCGCAGCCAGCTCATTGTGGGCGGCCAGAAAAGCGGCAAGTCGCGCCGCGCCGAATTGCTGGCGCGCGCCTGGCTCGATGGCGCACCGGACCGCGAGGCCGCGCTGATCGCCACCGGCCAGCCCTGGGACGACGAAATGCGCGAGCGCATCGCCCGCCACCGGCGCGACCGCGCCGAGCGCGTGCCCGGCATGGCCACGCTTGAGGAGCCGCTGGACCTGGCCGCCATGCTTGCGCGGCACAGCACGCCGCAGCGCCTGCTGGTGGTGGACTGCCTGACGCTGTGGCTGACCAACTGGATGATGCCGGCCCAGCCTTCCGAGGAACTGGCGCGTGGATGGTCGGGCCAATGCGCGGCCTTTCTTGACGCCTTGGAGGGCGCGCCCGGCCCGGTGATCCTGGTCGGCAACGAGATCGGCCTGGGCGTGATCCCGCTGGGGTCGCAGGTGAGGGCCTTCGTCGATG
Organism: Delftia tsuruhatensis NBRC 16741; assembly: GCF_001571325.1. Taxonomy (GTDB): domain Bacteria; phylum Pseudomonadota; class Gammaproteobacteria; order Burkholderiales; family Burkholderiaceae_C; genus Comamonas; species Comamonas tsuruhatensis. The sequence continues at coordinate 62,042 of NZ_BCTO01000021.1, read as the reverse complement.
CGCTGGGCGTGCTCAACCAGCGCGCGGCGCAAAGCTGCGAAACCGTCACGCTGATGTGCGCCGGCCTGCCGCTGGCGCTCAAGGGCCCGCAGCCGTGAGGCCATGGCGTCCCGCCCTGTGGGGCCTGGCGTTGGCACTGGCGCTGTCTGCGGCGCAGGCTGCCATCCGGGTCACGGACGGGCGGGGCGTTCCGGTGGAGCTGCCACAGCCGCCGCAGCGCATCGTCAGCCTGCTGCCCTCGCTGACCGAAAGCGTGTGCGCGCTGGGCGGCTGCCAGCGTCTGGTCGGCGTGGACCGCTATTCGAACTGGCCGGCCCATGTGAAGACCCTGCCCGTGATGGGCGGCGGAATCGATCCCAACATCGAGGCCATCGTCGCGCTCAAGCCCGATCTGGTGCTGGTGTCCATGGCCTCGCGCTCGGTGGCGCGGCTGCAGGCATTGGGCCTCAAGGTCGTGGCGCTGGAGCCGCGCACCCATGCCGATGCGCAGGCCGTGCTGCGCACCGTGGGCCAGTTGCTGGACCTGCCGCCCGAGCAGGGTGCCGACCGGGTCTGGGCCGCCATCGAGGCGCGCATGCAGGAGGTGGAGCGCAGCATGGCCCCCGCGCTGCGCGGGCAGACCGTGTATTTCGAGGTCAACCGTGGCCCCTTTGCCGCAGGCGAGTCCTCGTTCATCGGCGAGACCCTGGCACGCCTGGGCATGCGCAACATCGTGGGTGCGCAGCTGGGGCCGTTCCCGCGCATCAACCCTGAATTCGTGGTGCGCGCCGACCCGGACTTCATCCTGGGCGGCGACCGCAGCCTGGGCACATCGGGCGAGCCCTATCCGGGCTGGGGCCGCATGCGCGCCATGCAGGCCGGGCGCGTCTGCCGCTTTGCGCCGGCCGAGCTGGACGTGCTGGTGCGCGCCGGCCCGCGCATGGCCGAGGGCGCCGCGCTGATGGCGCGCTGCCTGAACGGGGCCGCACGGTGAGGCAGGCCCGCAGGCACCACAGCGGCCTGGCGGCGCCTTGGATGGCGCTGGCCCTGCTGGCCGTGAGTGCCCTGCTCATGCTGCTGGGTGCGGGCGTGGGCAGCACGGGCTGGGAAAGCGTGTGGGCGGCGCGCAGCGATCCGCTGTCCTGGCAGATCGTCACCGAGATCCGGCTGCCGCGCACGGCGGGCGCCTGGCTGGCCGGCGGCCTGCTGGGGCTGGCCGGGGCCATTGCCCAGGGCGTGTTCCGCAACCCGCTGGCCGATCCCTATCTGCTGGGCAGCGCCTCGGGCGCCTCGCTGGGCGTTGCATTGAGCATGGCGGCGCTGGGCGCCTCGCCCTTTGCACTCGCGGGCCTGGCGCGCCTGGGCGTCACGGGCGCGGCCTTTGCGGGCGCGGCCCTGGCCGTGCTGCTGACCCTGGTGCTGGCCCAGGGCGTGCACAACACCATGCGCCTGCTGCTGGCCGGTGTGGTGGTGGGGGTGGTGCTGGGCGCGGCCGCATCGCTGGTGCTGCTGATGAACCCGGACATCATGCAGGCCATGCAGGCCTTCATGCTGGGCAGCACCTCCTTCATCGGCTGGGGCGCCTGCACGCTGATGCTGGCCGTGCTGCTGGCCACCGCCCTGGGCGCCTGGTGCCTGGGCCGCGTGCTCGACGGCCTGTCCCTGGGCGAGGCCACGGCCCACAGCCTGGGCCTGCCGCTGGCGCCGCTGCGCATGGTGCTCATCTTGCTGCTGGCGCTGGCCACGGGTACGGCCGTGGCGCAGACCGGGCTCATCGCCTTCGTCGGCCTGGCCGCGCCGCATCTGGTGCGCTCCATGGTGCGGTCCATGCACCGCTGGCTGCTGGTGCTCAGCGCCGGCATGGGCGCCGTGCTGCTGCTGGCCGCCGACCTGCTGGCGCGCTGGCTCATCGCCCCGCAGGAGCTGCCCGTGGGCGCGCTCACGGCCTTGCTGGGCGGCAGCTACCTGCTGTGGCTCATGCACCGCCGCCACGCCCTGCGCGGCGGGGAGGGCGCATGACGGCCCCCGCCCTGCAAGCGCGCGCCCTGAAGGTTCGCCTGGGCGATCGACAGGTCCTGGGCGGCCTGAGCCTGGCCCTGCCTGCCGGCCGCTGGAGCGCCATCGTCGGCCCCAATGGCGCAGGCAAATCCACGCTGCTGCGCGCCCTGGCAGGCATGGAATCCGGCGCTGGCGTGCAAGGCGAGGTGGAGCTCCTGGGTCGCCCGCTGCGGCAATGGAGTGCGCGCGAACGGGCCTGCTCGCTGGCCTGGCTGGGGCAGAACCAGCCCGTGGCCGGCGACATGCGGGTCCAGGACGTGGTCATGCTGGGCCGCCTGCCGCACCAGGGCTGGCTGGCGGCGCCCAGCCAGGCAGACCATGCCGCCGTGGAGCAGGCGCTGCGCCAGACCCAGGGCTGGGACTGGCGCATGCGCAGCGTGGGCAGTCTCTCGGGCGGGGAGCGCCAGCGCGTGCTGCTGGCGCGCGCCCTGGCCGTGCAGGCCCGTGTGCTGCTGATGGACGAACCCCTGGCCAACCTCGACCCGCCGCACCAGGCCGACTGGCTCGAATGCGTGCAAGCCCTGGTCGCCCAGGGCCGCACCGTGGTCAGCGTGCTGCATGAGATATCGATGGCCTTGCAGGCCCAGGACCTGGTCATTCTCGACAAGGGGCAAGTGGTGCACCAGGGGGCCTGCGCCGACGCGGCCACGCATGCGGCGCTGGAGGCCGTGTTCGAGCACCGGCTGCGCATCCGCGCCATCGACGGGCAGTGGCTGGCCCTGCCACGGCTGCGGGGGCAAGCCGCAGCTCCCTGATTGCCTGTCGGAAAAAATGTCTCTCCATGCGCCGTATCTGAGCCGCTGGGCTCTGACCATCGATGGCCAGCCCCTGTCCACGCCGCGCGGCGTGCTGCTGCCCGTGCGCGCGACGTGGCCGTGCTGCATGGCGACCTTCACCACGGCAATGTGCTGGACTTCGGCCCCCTGGGCTGGCTGGCCATCGACCCCAAGGGCCTGCACGGCGAGCGCGGCTTCGACTACGCCAACATCCTGAGCAGTCCCGACCCCGCCAGCGCACTGGCGCCGGGGCGCTTTGCGCACCGCATGGCCACCATTGCCGAAGTCTCGGGCATTGAGCACAGGCGCCTGTTGCAATGGGTGCAGGCCTGGTCGGGGCTGTCTGCCGTCTGGAGCATGGAAGACGGTGATGATCCTGGCGCTGCAATGGCTGTGGCGCAAATGGCGGCTTCGGCCTTGGCATGCTGATTTTCAGACTGCGATACATCTCTTTTTCTGCCCCAACAGGGTGAAATGGCGCTTCACAGAAAAAGAGGGTGGAGGAATTTTTCGATGCTTGCCGATGCACTGGGGATGTTTGAACAGCAGGGATTTGTCATCTGGCCAAGACCCATGGAGAAGGGCCTTCTCGACAGCTTGGTGGCATCTGTTGAAGCCATCCAGCGCCATGCGCAGGCCAGGACACTGGATCCGGCGCTGGACGAGCTGTTGGTGTACGAGAAAGATCTGTCGGCCAGCAAGCGCGCCGGCTTGGATGGTGCCCTTACCGGAAACTCGATCTTCATTGTTGGAGATCCCGCCCGCTTTGATGAAGTCTTCGCAGAGACACTTCACGATGCCGCGCTTGTCTCGGCGGCAACGACGCTTCTTGGCGTGGACGAGGCAGTGGTCCATTTCATGAACGTGACCATCAAGAATCCCGGATTCGGACGGTCAATCTCCTGGCACCGCGATTATCCCAATGGGTATTTCTGCACCAGGGATTCCAGCTTTGTTCGTCTGATGATCTGCCTGGATGGCATGTCGGTGGAGAGCGGTGCCACCTGCTTTGATGCGGGCACTCATCGCATCTCCGACAAGGAGGCGCAGCAGCAGAAGGTGAGTGGCACCTGGCCCACTCCCGATCCGGCCGACACCGTCACCGTGCAGTGTGACCCGGGCCAGATCGTGGCGATCCACCCGAAGGTGCTTCATGGCGGAGGCATGAATACCGGCTCTGGAATGCGGCGCAACGTCATCCTGCAGATTGGCACTCTGGGTGCAGAGCCCATGACACACGCCGAAGAATCTCTGACCGGCATCGTCATCGGCGCGAAAGGCTGCAGGGAACACCTGAATCGCTGAAGGCGTATCGGGGACGAGGCCAAGGCCATCGTGGACCGCGTGGTGAGGGGCATGATGCCTTCGCCCATCCTTCGCTCATCCCTCGTCCAAGGGCATCTGAAGGGCGCAGGCCGGCCTGGTTGTCCTGCCAGCGGAATTTTTCTAACATACAGAAATCTGTACGAAAGATCTTTGCAAAGGATCTGTGCGAGAAATCTGTACGAAATTCCTGCTCTGGGGGCCGTCATGAAGACCACGCTTGACCTCAACGATGCATTGCTGACCGAAGCAAAGACCTATGCGGCACAGCAGCACACCAGCCTGACGCGCCTGATCGAGGAGGGCCTGCAATTGCGCTTGCGCAAGGCCCAGGCGCCTGCCCGGCGCGTGCGCCTTCCCGTCTACCACGGCAAGGGCGGACTGGCACCGGGGCTGGACGCACTGAGCAACCGCGCGCTGCTGGATGCCGCCGGTCAGCAGGATCAACCATGACGCCCGATGTCAACCTGCTGGTTGCGGCATCGCGCAGCGACCACCCCCATCATTCGGTGGCCCGCGACTGGCTGGAGCAGGCCATGGCCGATGCCAGCCAGGGCGTGCTGCTGAAATTGCAGCCCATGGTGGTGGCGAACTTTCTGCGCCTGGTCACGCATCCGAAGATCTTCGTCAACCCGACTCCTATGGTCGAGGCTTTGCGCTTCGTTGACGCATTGCTGGCATCGCCCGGCGTCGAGCAGGCCGTGCTGGGTGCCGAATGGCCGGCGTTAAGGCAACTGTGCGCCGACAAGGCGCTTTCCGCCAATGACGTACCGGACGCTTGGCTGGCCGCTGCCGCCATCCACCAGGGCGAGCATGTGGTCAGCTTCGATGCCGATTTCAAGCGCCTGCTGCCGCGCTCCCAGTTCACCCGGCTGGCGCCCCAATAATTCCTTTCCTTTTCAGATTCCCCCAATCCATGACCCGCATCGCCCTCATCCACGCCCTCAGCCATTCCGTCGCTCCCATCAACGAAGCCTTTGCGCGCGACTGGCCCGAGGCGGTACGCATGAACCTGCTGGACGACAGCCTCTCGGCCGACCTGGCGCGCAACGGGCGCGGGCTGGACGCCGCCATGCACGAGCGCTTCCAGCGCCTGGCGCAGTACGCCGTGGACACGGGCGCGCAGGGGATCTTGTTCACCTGCTCGGCCTTCGGCCCCTGCATCGAGGCCGTGGCCGCGCGCCATGCGCCGCTGCCTGTGCTCAAGCCCAACGAGGCCATGATCGAAGAGGCGGTGCAGGCCGTGCAGGGCCAGCAGGGTGCTTTGGGTTTGATCTCCAGCTTCGCGCCCACGCTGCAGTCCATGCCGCCGGAGTTCCCGGCCAGCATCGAATTGGTGCCTGCCCTGGCCGATGGCGCCATGGACGCGCTCAACCGCGGCGACACCGCCACGCATGACCGCCTGGTGGTCGAGCAGGCCAGGGCCCTGGCTGCGCGTGGCTGCACGCGCATTGCGCTGGCCCAGTTCAGCATGGCGCGTGCCCGCGCCGCCTGCGAGGCCGCCACGGGCCTGCCCGTGCTCACCACGGTGGACAGCGCCGTGCGTGCCCTGCAGCGCCGGCTGGGCGCCCGCCTCGGTTAAAGTGGCGCTCCGCTGCGGCGCATGCCCGCCGCAGCGCGTGCAACTTTTGAGGATGACAGACCCATGCAGATCGAACAGGCCCCGACGGAAAAGCCCTATGAAAAGCCCGAAGGCGAACGCCGTGGCCTGGTGCTGGTGAACACCGGCGACGGCAAGGGCAAGAGCACGGCGGCCTTCGGCCTGGCCCTGCGCGCGCATGGCCGGGGCAAGTCCGTCAAGATCTTCCAGTTCATGAAGGTGCCCACCGCGCGCTTTGGCGAGCACCGCATGTTCGAGCAGCTGGGCATGCCCATCGAGGGACTGGGCGACGGCTTCAGCTGGAAGAGCCAGGACCATGAACGCTCTGCCCAGATCGCACGCGAAGGCTGGGAGCGCGCCCGCACGGCCATTCTCTCGGGCGATCACTTCCTGGTCGTGCTCGACGAAATCACCTATCCGCTGATCTACGGCTGGCTGCCGCTGGAGCCCGTGCTGCAGGCCCTGGCCGACCGCCCGCGCCATGTGCACGTCATGCTCACGGGCCGCCGCTGCCCCGAGGAAATCATTGCCGTGGCCGATACCGTCACGCGCATGGAACTGGTCAAGCACGCCTTCCAGGCCGGCATTCCCGCCCAGCGTGGTATTGAGGACTGATGCCGCCCGCAGGCCCGGCCTGCGGCGGACAATGGCGGCATGAGCAGCGAAACGCATTCCCGGGCGCCAGAGACCATTCCCGCCCAACCCTTTGCCGAGGCCGATCGGGCAGCCGTCTACCGCGCGATCCATGAGCGGCGCGACATGCGCCATTTCTGCGGAGGCGAGGTCGCGCCCGATGTTCTGCTGCGCCTGCTGCGCGCGGCCCACCATGCGCCCAGCGTCGGCTTCATGCAGCCCTGGCGTTTCATCCGCGTGCGCGATGCGCAGTTGCGCCAGGAGATCCATGCCGTGATCGAGCAGGAGCGCCTGCAGACCGCCCGCGCCCTGGGCGAGCGCGAGGAAGACTTCATGCGGCTCAAGGTCCAGGGCGTGCTGGATGCGGCCGAGGTGCTGGTCGTGGCCATGCCGCCCGGGCGCGATGCCCATGTCTTCGGCCGCCGCACCCTGCCCGAGATGGATGTGGCCTCGGCCGCCTGCGCCATCCAGAACATGTGGTTGGCCGCGCGTGCCGAGGGGCTGGGGCTGGGCTGGGTCTCGCTGTTCGATCCCGAGGTGCTGGCCGCACTGCTGCAAATGCCCGTGGGCAGCCGGCCGCTGGCCGTGCTGTGCCTGGGCCCCGTGTCGGCCTACTATGCCGAGCCCATGCTGCAGCAGCAAAAGTGGGCCAGCCGCGCACCGCTGCAGGACATGCTCTACGACGACCTGTGGGGCCAGCGCGCCGCCGGCCCACAACCGCAGGCATGAGCGACAGCCCTTCCTGGCAACTTCTGGGCGCCGCGCTCAGCCCGCTGTGGTGGTGCTGGCAGGCGCTGTCGCAGCCGCAGGCCCAGGTCCAAGCCGAACCCTGGGCGCGCCACGCCCTGGCCGCCGCGCTGGCCGTTCCCGTGGCCCTGCTGATCGACCGGCTCTGGGGCGAGCCGCCCGTGTGGATGCACCCCGTGGTCGCCATGGGCCGGCTGCTGGCTGCGGTTGGGCGAAGAATTGCCCCACGCGAAGAACATGTGCGCGACTGGCCACGCTTTGCGCTGGGCGCAGTCGCCTGGTGCCTGCTGGCGCTGCTGTTCTTCGCCATCTACGCGTTCATCCAGTGGCTGCTGCCGCCCATGCCCTGGTGGCTGGGGGCGCTGGTGCTGGGGGTGCTGCTCAAGCCCTTGCTGTCCTGGCGCATGCTGCGCGACGAGGTGCTGGCCGTGGAAGCCGCACTGCAGCAATCCCTGCCTGCAGGCCGCGAGCGCCTGACCTGGCTGGTCAGCCGGGACACGGCGCAGCTCGACGCAGGCCAGGTGCGCGAAAGCGCCATCGAAACCCTGGCCGAGAACCTCAGCGACTCCGTGCTGGCGCCGCTGTTCTGGTTTTCCGTGGCCGGTCTGCCGGGCGCGGCCCTCTACCGCTTTGCCAACACGGCCGATGCCATGTGGGGCTATCCGGGCTGGCGCGGTCAGGGCGATGACCGGCGCCACTGGCAATGGGCCGGCAAATGGACGGCGCGTGCCGATGACCTGCTCAACTGGATACCGGCGCGCCTGACCGCCTCGCTGCTGGCCTTGTCCGGCCTGGCCGCTGGCCGACGTCCGGGCTGGGGTGCGCTGCGCCAGGACGCGCGCATCACCCCGTCGCCCAACGGCGGCTGGCCCATGGGCGCCATGGCAAGGCTGCTGGGTGTGCGCCTGGGCAAGCCCGGCGTCTACGTGCTCAACCCCGCAGGCTGCGTGCCGCAGGCGGCCGAGCTGCAGCAGGCCGTGGCGCATGCGGGCCGCGTGGTCGCCATGCTGGTGGCTGCAGGGCTGGCCGCCGCCCTGGTCATTGCATGGGCGATGGCAGGAAAGACACCATGAAACCGATCCCAGTCACCCACGGCGGCACGGATGCGCTGGGCGTGCCCGCGCACGATTTCTCCACCAACCGCAATGCCTGCGGACCTTGCCCGCAGGCGCTGGATGCGCTGTCCCAGGCACATGCAGCCCAGTACCCGGACCCGCACTACACGGCGTTGCGCGCACGGCTGGCGGACCTTCATGGCGTGCAGGCCGAGCGCATCGTCATCGCGGCCAGTGCCAGCGACTTCATCCACCGAATCACCATGCATGCGGTGCGAGAGGGCGCGGCCGTCGCCAGCCTGCCGGCACACCACTATGGCGACTACGCCCACGCGGCCCAGGTCTGGCGCCTGCGCCAGGCCGCGCGCGACGGCATCACCGAGGCCGGCCCCGGCCTGCACTGGGCCTGCGCGCCATCGAGCCCGCTGGGCCAGCCCGAAGATGTCTGGCCCCTGTGGAGCGAGCCCGCACCGCCCGGCACCTGGCGCGTGATCGACTGCGCCTATGCGCCCCTCAGACTGGAGCCGGGCATGGAACCCGCCGTGCCCTCCCTGGTGCGCGATGCCTGGCAGATGTGGACTCCCAACAAGGCCCTTGGCATGACCGGCGTGCGCGCGGCCTACGCCATTGCGCCCGAAGCCGTGCCGCACGACGAGATCGAGGCCTTGCGTGCCCTGTCACCCTCCTGGCCCGTGGGCGCCCATGGCGAGGCCATGCTCACGGCCTGGACCGCACCGGCCACCCGGCAATGGCTGGCGCAAAGCCTGCAACGGCTGCGCGATTGGAAGGCGCAACAGATCGATCTGGTGCAGCGCCTGGGCTGGCAGGTGCTGCCCGGCTCGCAGGCCAATTACTTTGTGGCGCGCTGGCCGCAGGCACGGCAGGGCGACGCCATGCAGACGCGTCTGGCCCAACTGCGCGCGCAGGGCATCAAGCTGCGCGACTGCGACAGCTTCGGCCTGCCCGGCTGCGTGCGCATGGGCGTGCTGGCGCCTGCATCCCAGAACGCCTTGCTGGCTGCCTGGCAGCCAATGGAGAAACACCATGCAATCGAGTGAACCCGCCGCCGTGAACCTGCCCTTGCCCGAGCCCGGCCAGCGCCCCGCGCTGTGCGTGATGGTGCTGGGCACCAGCAGCGGTGCCGGCAAGAGCTGGGTGGCCACCGCGCTGTGCGCCTGGTACCGCGCCCAGGGCTACAAGGTGGCGCCCTTCAAGGCGCAGAACATGAGCAACAACGCGCGCGTGGTCTGCGCGCCGGGCGGTGCCTGGGGCGAGATCGGCACGGCACAGTATCTGCAGGCCCTGGCCGCAGGCTGCGCGCCCGATGTGCGCATGAACCCGCTGCTGCTCAAGCCCGAGGCCGACATGCGCAGCCAGGTCGTGCTGCTGGGCCGGGTCAGCGAGGAACTCTCGGCCTTGCCCTGGCGCGGCCGCAGCGCCCGCGTGTGGCCGCAGATCGCCGAGGCGCTGGACAGCCTGCGTGCCGACAACGACGTGGTCGTCATCGAGGGCGCAGGCTCGCCGGCCGAGATCAACCTGCATGCCAGCGACGTCGTCAACATGCGCGTGGCGCGCCACTGCGGCGCGCATTGCCTGCTGGTATCCGACATCGACCGCGGCGGCGCCTTCGCCCACCTCTACGGCACCTGGGCGCTGCTGCCTCCGGAAGAACAGGCGCTGATCCGCGGCTTCGTGCTCAACAAATTCCGGGGCGACGCCAGCCTGTTGGCGCCCGCCCCGCAGATGCTGCAGGAGCGCACCGGCGTGCCCACCGTGGCCACCATCCCCATGCAGTTCCAGCATGGCCTGCCGGAGGAGGATGGCGTCTTTGACGACCGTGGCTCTGGAGGCGGGGCGGTACGCGCCGTGCACACCACCATCGCCATCGTCGCCTACCCGCGCATCAGCAACCTCGACGAATTCCAGCCCCTGCTGCAGGTGCCGGGCCTGCGCGTGGTCTGGGCGCGCACGCCGGCCCAGCTGGCCGGCGCGGACTGGATCATCCTGCCGGGCTCCAAGGCCACGGCTGCCGATCTGGCCTGGATGCGGTCCCAGGGCCTGGATGCTGCCGTCGCCGCCCATGCGGCGGCAGGCCGGCAGGTGCTGGGCATCTGCGGCGGCCTGCAAATGCTGGGCGAGGCGCTGATCGACCTGCACGGCGTGGACGGCAACGCAGCCGGCCTGGGCCTTCTGCCGCTGACGACCCTGTTCGCGCCCGACAAGACCGTGCTGCCCGCCAGCGTGCAGCTGCCGCCGCTGCCAGGGGCTTGGGCGGCGCTGTCCGGCGTGCAGGCCCGGGTCTATGAAATCCACCATGGCCAGACCAGCGTGCGCCCCGACATGGTGGCTGCCGGCAGCGCCGTGGCCGAGCCTGTGCCGGGCCTGCTGTGGCACAGCCCTGACGGCCGCATCGCCGGCTGCTATTGGCACGGCCTGTTCGAGAACGCGGACGTGCTGCGCGCCCTGTGGGGTGCCGAGGTACCCACGCTGGACAGCGTCTTCGCGCGCATGGCCGATGGCGTTCAGCGCTGGTTTGCCACCCAGGCTTGACCCAGGTCGGCCACCGCTTGCGCGTTGCGCGGCAACATGTAGGCCATGGACTGCATGCGCAGCCGTGCTGTACCGATAAATGGGGAGCTGGAAAACACGCATGCTTGGGCCTTGACTTTTTCACGAGGAATGGAGTGAAGCTATGAAGAATCCATGGATCCGTCCCCTGCAGCTGTGTATTGGCGCTGCCGTCCTGGGCATGGCCGGCCTGGCCACCGCCCAGCCCGGCCCCGGGCCTGATGGCACGCCGCCTCCGCCCCCCGCCGCGGAAAAGGCCAAGCCCCATCACCACCACAAGAAGCACGCCGAGCACAAGGGGCCCGCCAAGCGCGGCTATGACCGCCGCGACCCTGCCCAGCACGAGGCCGCCGCCGTCCAGGAGCAATCGCGCCGAGGCGGCGTCCAGTCGGGCGACAACTTCCAGCGCAATGCCGTGGCCCGCTGCGATGTCTTCAAGAACGAAGGCGACCGCCGCTCCTGCGTGGAGCGCGTCAAGGACGGCCAGGTCAGCGGCTCCGTCGAAGGCGGCGGCGTGCTGCGCGAGTACACGGAGCAGGTTCCTGTAAGGCAATAACAGCGTCTGCTGTTATTCACCTGAGAAAACCCGCCGGGCCACGAAGCCGGCGGGTTTTTTTGTGGGCGAATGCAGGCGGCAGCGGCGGCTGCATTCAGGCCAGAAGCACCACGTTCAGGCCATGAACCCTCTGGAAGGCAGCGTCCCCCGTCAAGAGCCTGTGGTGTGGTCCCAGTTGCAGGCAACTGGCGGCGTGCAGGGCATCGGGGGTCCGCAGTCCATGACGCGCGCGGATCGCGGTGGCCAACTCCACCACCTCGCGGCTCAGTTCCACCCAGATCAGGTCTGCCCGGGCAAAGAAGGTGTCGAAGACCGCCAACGCGGCCGAGTCATTCGACTTCAAGGGGCCGGTGCGGCATTCCAGCCAGGATAGCCGGCTCACAGCGGATGCCATGCCCGGATAGGCCGTATGCAGCGCCTGGAGCCCGGCCCGGGCACGGCTGGCAAAAGGCTCTCGGGCCTGCAGCAGGTAGATCAGTGCGCTGGCATCAAAAAAGGCGATCACCAGTCGCGCTCCCCTGACAGGAATGCATCGATCTCCGCCTTCTCGCGGGCGCCTGTGGTGGGTTGCGACAGCAGCCATTGCACCGCTGTCATGCCGTGGTGCGGCTGTGGACCCTGCTCCAGCAGCTTCCGGTACTCCTGCTCGGACAGCACCACCGCGGTTGCCTGGTTGCGCTTGATCAGGTGAACAGGGCCATGCCGAAGTCCATCCTCAATGGCAGCCATGCCGCGGCGCTTGAGTTCTGCGGCAGTCAAGGTGTTGTGCACGGTGGCTCCTTATCGGCATCGATGTGTTGAATGGTACTGAATTCAGTATCGAATCTCAAACGCGGATACCGGTGATGTACGAGGGGCATGGAGGGTCCGCCACCACGCCCCTGTCCACCGGATTTGACCTGGGTCATACAAACCCATTCCACCCGCCCCGGACCGGCGCGCACCGGCAAGGCATTTCTATGATGGCGCCGTACTTCCCGTATGGAAAAAGGATTCATCCCATGCAAGCCTTCCGGATCGTGGTCATTGGTGCGGGGCAGACCGGCACTCCCTTGCTGCAGCAGTTGCTGGACGCGCCCTTCGTGCAGTTGCTCGGGGTGGCCGACCTGGACCTGGACCAGCCCGGCATCGCACTGGCACGCGCGCGTGGCGTGCCGGTCACCACACGGTTCATGGATCTGGTGGATGCAGCGGTGGACATCATCATCGACGTGACCGGCTCCCCCCAGGTGCGCGAGTCGTTGCGCAGCAAGATGGTGGAGACCGGCAACACGCACACGCTGATCATGCATGAGGCGATTGCGCTGCTGATGATGTCGCTGTCGGCCCGCCGGCTGGTGACCAGCAAGCACAGCGATCTGGAGTATTCCTGAACGCAGGCGGCCGCGCCTCTACAGGAATCCGATCGACAGCCAGGGCACGGCCGCCACCGCCACCGTACCCAGCAACAGCGCCAGCAGGTAGCCCACGATGGGCCGCAAGCCCTTGTCCGGGTGGATCTGGCCTATGGCGCAGGCTGCGTAGTAGCCCACGCCCAGTGGCGGGGCGAACAGGCCCAGGCCCATGGCGAGCACGACGACGATGGCGTAGTGCACTTCATGGATGCCCAGGTCGCGTGCGATGGGAAACAGCAGCGGGCCGAACAGCACGATGGCGGGTATGCCTTCCAACACCGATCCGAGGATGACGAAGATCAGTAGCGAGACCGCGAGAAACGCGGGTGCCCCGCCGGGCAGGGCGGCCATCGCCTCCGCCAGCGAGCGCGAGAAGCCCGATTGGGTCAGGCCCCAGGCCATGGCCGTGGCAGTGCCGATGATGAGCAGGATGGCGCCCGACAGCGATGCCGTGGCCACGAGCATGGGCCCCAGGCGGCGCCAGTCGAACTGGCGGTAGATCAGCAGACCCGCAATGGCCGCGTAGGCAATGCCCAGGGTCGAGACTTCGGTGGCCGTGGCCACGCCCTCGACCACGGCCGCGCGGATCACGAAGGGCAGCGCCAGTGCCGGCAGGGCGATGAAGCCTAGCCGCGCGATCTGCGACCAGGGCTGGCGCTGTGTCTGCGGCGGCTGGTCATGGCGCGAGCGCCACCAGACGACCACACACAGCGACAGGCCCAGGGCCAGCGCCGGCAGCAGTCCGCCCGTGAACAGCGCTGCAATGGACACGCCCGTGACCGAGCCGATGGTGATCAGCACCAGGCTGGGCGGCACGGTTTCCGTCTGCGCGCCCGTGGCTGACAGCAGGGCCACCAGATCGCCTTCGTCCGCGCCGCGCTTGCGCATTTCGGGGAACAGGGCCGGAGCCACGGCCGCCATGTCGGCCGCCTTGGAGCCCGAGATGCCCGAGACCAGGTACATGGCCCCCACAAGCACATAGGACAGGCCGCCGCGCACATGGCCGAGCAGGCCCGCGAGAAAAGCCACCATGGCGCGCGCCATGCCCGTCATCTCGATCAGCAGCCCCAGGAAGACGAACAGCGGAACGGCCAGCAGGATGAGGTGGGACATGCCTTCGTCCATGCGCCCGACGATCACGGGCAGGGCGGTGTCCGTGGCCAGGGCCAGATAGCCGAGCGTGCCCAGGCCGAAGGCAAAGGCAATGGGCACGCCGCCGAACACGCAGGCCGCGACCACGCCGACGAAGAAGACCAGCAGGTTCAGGCGCCCCAGGTCCTCGAAGAGGCCGAAGATGCCGTTTGCCAGCACGAACGCCGCCATGATGGCGGCCACCACGGCCAGTGCCTTCCAGGCCGCCGCCTTTTCGCCGCTGCGCACCAGGCGCAGCACTGAGAAAACAGCCATCAGCACGATGCCGGCGGGCAGTGCCGCAGCGCGCCAGATGTTGGAGATTTCCAGCGCGGGCGTGGTGATGAAGCGCTCGTCCGCTGCCCATTCCCAGGCGGGCCAGGCCACCAGGGCGAGAAAGGCCAGCGTGGCACAGGTGCCGATGGCATCGAACAGGGCCCGGCGCGCAGGCGACAGGCGTGAGAGCAGGGCCGTCATGCGCATGTGCTCGGCGCGCCGCAGTGCGATCACGGCACCCAGCATGGCCAGCCAGATGAAGAGCATGGAGGCCAGTTCATCCGCCCAGACCAGTGGCTGGTGGAAGACAAAGCGTGCCACCACTCCCGCAAACAGCACGCCGATATCGGCCAGCACCAGCAGGCCCGCCGCGCAAGCCACGGCCGCGCCCATCCAGCGGTCGATGCGGTCCCACGCGGTCCAGGCATCGTGCGGGGTATGGGGGGGCTTGTCCTGGGGCGCAGTCATGCCAGCGCCCCGACGCTGCGCTCGAGGATGGCCCAGGCCTGGTCACCGTGCTTGCGCTTCCATTCGGCGTAGAAGCCGACCTTGCGCAACCGCTCACGGAAGGCGGCGGTGTCGGCAGTGTTGAAGGCCAGGCCCTTGGCGGCCAGCTCCTTTTGCAGGCCGGCGTTGAGCTCGGCGACATCGTCGCGTTCGCGCAGGCCTGCGGCATTGATGTGTCGCGCCACGATGTCGCGCAGGTCTGGGGGCAGTCTTTCCCAGGCGCGGCGGTTGGCCAGGAACCAGAAACCGTCCCACATGTGGTTGGTGAGCGAGCAGTACTTCTGCACCTCGTAGAGCTTGGCCGTGGAGATGATGGCCAGCGGGTTCTCCTGCCCGTCCACGATCTTCGTCTGCAGCGAGGAATAGACCTCGGCAAAGTTGATGGACGCGGGCGCGCTGTCCAGCGCCTTGAACATCGAGGTCCACAGCGGAGAGACGGGCACGCGGATCTTGAAGCCCTGCAGGTCGGCGGGACCCGCGATGGGGCGCGTGGAGGAGGTGATCTGCCGGAAACCGTTGTCCCAGATGCGCTCCATGGCCACCAGGTTGGCCTGGGCGATGCGTGCGCGGATATGGGCGCCCAGCTCGCCGTCCATGGCCTTCCAGACACTGTCATAGCCGTCGAATGCAAAGCCCACGCCGCTGATGGAGGCTGCCGGCACCAGGGTGGACAGGATCAGGCCCGACAGCGTGAAGAACTCCACGCCGCCCGAGCGCAACTGGCCCAGCACATCGGTGTCCGAGCCGAGCTGCCCATTGGAGAAGACCTGGATGTCCACCCGTCCACCGGTCTCGGCCAGGATGGCCTGCGACATCTGCAGGGCCCGGATGTTCATGGGATGCGTGGCGGGCAGGTTGTTGGCGTACTTGTAGCGGAATTCGGCCTTGCTGGCGAAGGCGCTGCGCTGTGAAAGGGCCAGTGGAAGGGCGCAGGCTGCGGCACCGTGCAGCACGTGGCGTCGGGAAAGGGTCATGGCTTGTCTCCTGAGTGTTGTCTTTGTGTCGTTCGGGCGCAAGCGGCGCGCGGGGGGCGCATCACGGGGTCGGGGCGGCCTGCTCCTTTCCCTGCGTCATGTTCTGCAGCAGGCGTTCGCGTATGTCCTTCTTGACCACCTTGCCGTAGCCCGAGCGGGGCAGGGCGTCCCAGAAGTGGAACTGGCGCGGCCAGCGGTAGCGCGCGCAGCGGCCCTCCAGGTGCGCCAGCAGCGCCTCGGCCGTGAGGTCTCCAGCGGTGGCATCGGCACCCTCCTGCGCGACCACCACGGCCACGCCGATCTCGCCCCAGGTGGCGTCGGGCATGCCGAGCACGGCGACCTCGGCCACGGCGGGATGGGTCAGCAGCGCCTCCTCGATTTCGCGCGGATAGACGTTGGAGCCGCCCGAGATGTACATGTCCGATTCGCGCCCCGTGATGTAGAGCAGGCCCCGCTCGTCCAGCCGCCCGAGATCGCCCGTGTGGAACCAGCCGCCCCGAAAGGCCTGGGCCGTGGCCTCGGGGTTGTCGTGGTAGCCCGCAAAGACGGCGGGGCCGCGGCAGCATATCTCGCCGATGGCGCCCGTGGGAACGGGCTGCAACCGGTGGTCGAGGATGGCGACCTCCATGCCCGTGCGCGGGCGCCCGCAGGTTCCGATCAATGTGTCGGCGGTGCCGGTGCTGCCGTCGCTGTGCCCGTCGTCCAGTGCGTGCATGGAGGGCGTCAGCACGGTGATGCAGCCCGTCACCTCGCCCAGGCCGAAGTACTGCACCAGCACCGGGCCCAGCTTGTGCAATGCGCGCTGCTGGTCGGCGTGGTACATGGGCGCGCCCGCATAGACCACGTAGCGCAGCGATCCGTGGTCGAAGCGGTCCACCGCGGGGTCTTCCACCAGCAGCTTGACGATGGTGGGCACGGTGAAGAGATTGGTGACCCGGTGCCGCTGCACCAGCTCCCAGACCTCGGCAGGGTCCAGCCGGTCGGCGGTGGGCAGCACTGTGGCCGCACCGCGCGCCACGTTGAGCAGGGCATGTATGCCTGCGCCGTGCGACAGCGGTGCCACGGCAATGGAGCAGTCGCGCTCGTCCGTGCCCGGGATCAGGTCGGCAAGGTGGTTGGTCACCACGAAGGCCATCTGTCCATGGGTGAGCATCGCGGCCTTGGGCCGGCCTGTGGTGCCGGAGGTGTAGAAGAACCACAGCGGCGTATCGGCATGCACATGGGCTGTAGATGCGGGAGCGCCTGCGTTGTCATGCAGCAATTGCTCGTAGTCCTGCTCGCCCTGGCTTTCGCGAGGCCGGCCGATGGTGATCACATGCCGCAGCCGTGGCGAGGCGGCGCGCACGGCGTCCACATGGCCGGCGAAGCCCTCTTCGGCCAGCATGGCGGTGGCGCCGCTGGCGTGGCCCAGCCAAGCCACTTCGGATGGTGTAAGCCGGAAGTTGACCGGCACCCAGACGGCGCCGAGCCGGAAGGCGGCCCAGCAGCTTTCAAACAGGGCAATGCCGTTGCGAGACTGCACCAGCAGGCGGTCACCGGCCTGCATGCCCAGCGCGCGCAGGCCTTGGACCAGCGCATTGACGCGCGCATCGATCTGCACCCAGGTCCAGCGGCGGTCGCCCTGGATCAGGCCGGGCCTGTCGGGAAACAGGGCGGCCGTCTGCGACAGCAGCAGCGACAGGTTGGCTGCCTGGGGCGCGGGGGCTGCAGCGATGTCCGCAGGTGCAAGCCTGTTCATGCGGCCTCCAGCACGCTCAGGTAGTTGGCCACGGCCGCACCACCCATGTTGAAGACGGCGCCCAGCCGGGGCGCGGGCAGTTGCATGGCCCCGGCCGAGCCTGACAGCTGCATGGCCGCCATCACATGCTGGGAAACGCCTGTCGCGCCTATGGGATGGCCGCGCGACTTGAGTCCTCCCGACGGGTTGACCGGCAGCCACCCGTCGCGGCATGTGCTGCCGTCGAGGATGGCGCGCGCGCCTTGGCCATGTGGCGCCAGGCCCATGGCCTCGTATTCCAGCAGTTCGGCCATGGTGAAGCAGTCATGTGTTTCCACGAAGCCCAGGTCGGCCAGCGTGGCGCCTGCGTCGGCCAGCCCGCGCTGCCACGCCAGGGCGGCGCCTTCGAAGCGCGTGGGGTCCCGCCGCGACAGGGGCAGGAGGTCGTTGACCTGGGTGCGCGAGCGCCAGCGCACGGGCGCCACGCTGGCATTGCCGCAGGCCTGGCGCGAGATGACCAGGGCGGCCGCGCCGTCGGAGACCAGCGAGCAGTCCGAGCGCTTGAGCGGGCCTGCGACGAAGGGGTTCCTGTCCGAGGCGTGGCGGCAGAAGTCCAGGCCCAGGTCACGCCGCATGTGGGCGAAGGGGTTGTGCACGCCGTTGGCATGGTTCTTGGCCGCGATGGCTGCCAGTGCATCGCTCTGGTCGCCGAAGCGTTCGAAATAGCGGGTGGCGATCTGCCCGAACACGCCTGCGAAGCCCGCCGGTGTGGCAGCTTCCTCCTTCACGTAGGAGCAGCGCAGCAGGATCTCGGCAATTTTCTGCCCAGGCTGGGCGTTCATGATCTCGAAGCCCACCACCAGCGCGCAACGTATGCGGCCGGACTGCACGGCGTCGAGCGCAGCCCAGATGGCAGCCGAGCCGGTGGCGCAGGCGTTCTCGCTGCGCGTGGCGGGCACATGGCGCAGTTCAGGCACGGCCAGGGCCACCAGGCTGGCGCTGAAATCCTGGGGCAGAAGGCCGCCATTGAAGTGGCCGACGAAGATGCCGTCGATGTCCCGGGGCTCCAGGCCGGCGGTTTGCAGTGCCGGGTCGATGGCGTCACGCAGCAGTTGCTCGGCATCGGCTGCGGCATGCTTTCCGAAGGGCGTGTGGCCCCAGCCGATGATGCGGGGTGGGTTCATGGCGTGGCTCCTGTGGTGCGGGCGGTGTTCAGGACTGCGCGGACTGCACGGTTGCCGGTGCCTCGGCCAGCCGGCGGCGCAGCGTGGGCAGACCCACGCCTGCGGCATCGAAGCCGCCGTCGACGGCCAGCACCTGGCCGTTGATGAAGCTGGCCGTATCGCTGCACAGAAAGCCCACGGCCTCTGCCATTTCCTGTGGTGTGCCATAGCGGCCCAGCGGGATGGCGTCGTGGTAGTCGGAGCGTATGGCGACGCTGTGCACGAGCTTGGCCATCTCGGTCTCCACCGGCCCCGGTGCGATCACGTTGACGCGCACGCCCAGATTGCCCAGTTCCACCGCATGCTGGCGCGTCATGTGGATGAGGGCGGCCTTGCTCGTGCCATAGGCCACGCGCAGCGTGCTGGCCCGCAGGCCCGAGATGGAGGCGATGTTGACGATGGCTCCGCCGCTGCCGCCGTGGCCTTCGTTGCGAGCCATCCGGGCACCGAAGGCCTGCGTGCAGAGAAAGGCGCCGTCGAGGTTGGTGGCCATGACCGTGCGCCATTCCTCGAACGATGTCTCCAGCACGGGCTTGAAGACCGCCACGCCGGCGTTGTTGACCAGCGCATCCACGCGGCCCCAGCGCGCCATGACGGCGGTGGCGGCCTCGTCCACCTGCTGCGGGTCCGAGACGTCGCAATGCTGGCACAGCAGCCGGGCCGGGCAGTCCATGTCCTGCGCCGTGCGCTCCAGCGTTTCACTGTCGATGTCCAGCAGCGCTACGCGCCAGCCCCGCTGTAGAAACCATTCGCCGATGGACCGGCCTATGCCGCGCGCCCCTCCAGTGACCACGGCGACGCGTGCGGGGGATGGATGGGAATCTCGTTGGTTCATGGACAGGCTCCTGGATCCGGGGTCAAGGCAGAAGGGGTTTTTGGAAGCCACTCTTCGAGGGTCAGCTCGAAGGTGATGCAGACGGGGTTGGCTCCGGCCACGAAGGGGCCGCCATGCACCTGGCCGGTGGTGTCGGCGACCACGCCGCTCAGGCAGGCACGCAGCGAGCCGTCGTCCTGGCAGCGCACCTCGCCGGCGAGGCTGACCACCTCGATGGCCGGCCCGCGCAGCAACAGGCAACTGCCGTCGGCGCGCGCCAGGCAGGCATCGACCAGGCTGCCCAGGGCGCCGCGCACGAAGGCGTTGCGAAAGCCCTGCAGCGCGCAGAGCTTTTCCACGCTCAGCACCAGATCTTCGTTGGGGGCAATGCGTGCGTAGGCGACGCGGCCCATGCGGCCTGACTCGACCATGCGGGCCTCAGCCATGGCAGACCTGCGCGGCGGCCGGACGCATCAGGGACATGCGCGTTTCAGGGTCGTAGGCGATGCGCAGTCCGAACCCGTCCAGCGAGGTCGCCAGGGCGCTGACGGGCGCATTGACGATGCGGCAGCGCTGCGTGAGCACATGGCCGCCGAGCAGGTGGCCCTGTGCGCTGGAGAAGACGGCATGGCAGTGCACAGCCGGATGCCCTGTTTCGGCGCAGCCGAGCGTGGCATTGCCGAACAGCAGCCTGGCGGACTGCAGTGTCGCGGGCGGGCCGTAGGTGGCCACGACATGGCCGCTGCGATCGGGTGGCGCCACGCAGAAATCCAGGTCTTCGAGATCGCCTTCCAGCAAGGTCAGCGAGGCACTCTCGACGCTGGCCGATGACAGTGCGCCGACGATGGCGTCGAACAGCGTCAGCCCGGGCGCCAGGGCCAGCCGCATGTGGCGCGCAGCGGGCGCTTGCCGGTGATCCAGTCGCACGGCGCTGCAGGGGCCGGGATGTATGAGGGTGCGTGGCCTGGGCAGGCCCGCGAGGCGCTCTGGCATGTTTGTCTCCTGCTGCTGCTTTGTATTCAGCTTGTGTTGTCCTGGGCGCGGGATGGTGCGTACAGGCCTGCAGCGCAGTCTAGGGATCTGGTTCAATGCAAGGAAATTTGCAATTCATATGGATCGATTTGCGGAGGCTATGAATGGACATGCGACATCTGCGGTGCTTCGTGGCCGTGGTCGAGGAGATGCACTTCGGTCGCGCGGCCGAGCGCCTGCACCTGACCCAGCCCCCCGTGAGCCTGGCCATCAAGGAGCTGGAGGAGGAGCTGGGCGTGACGCTGCTGGAGCGCACGTCGCGGCGCATCGTGCTTACGAAAGCCGGGGAGGATGCGTTGCGCGACGCCCGTGCCGTGCTGGCCGCTGCCGACACCATGCGGCGCCGCGCACGCGAGACCTCGCACGGGCTCATGGGCTCCATGTCCATCGGGTTCATCAGCCTGCCGGCCTACTCCTTCCTGCCGGAAACGCTGAGGCGCTTTGGCGAGGACTATCCGCAGGTCCGGCTATCGCTGCAGGAGGGCACGACCGACCAGATTGCACATGACATCGAGAGCGGGCGGCTGGATATCGGCCTGGTATTTCGCACGCCGGACCTGCCCGCGTCACTGGACTCTGTGCTGGTGCGCAGCGAGCCGCTGGTGGTGGCCTTGCCCGAGTCCCACCCGCTGGCCCGCAACCGGCGCATCGCGCTGGAGAAACTGGCCCAGGAGCGTTTCCTGGGCTTCGAGCGCCACCAGGGGCCGTTGATGTTCGATGCCATCGTCTCCACCTGCATGCGCCACGGCTTCAGCCCCCGGCTGTTCGCGGCGCGGCAGATGCACACCATCGTCAGCCTGGTCTCTGGCGGTTTGGGCGTGGCGCTGGTGCCCGCCTGTGTGCAGGCCCTGCACCGTGAAGGCGTGGTCTACCGGCCCTTGCTGGGGGAAAGGACGGCCGTGGAGACGGTCGCCGTCTGGCGGCGTGCCGATGATTCGCCGCTGGTGCGGGCTTTGCGGGCGTTGTTGCCACGGCCTGCGGCAAAGAAGGCCGGGCTGGCCGCATAGCGTGCACGCCACCTGCTTCAAAGGGTTTCCGTTGAGCCTGCCCTCATCGCTTGCGATGCACGGCCGTCTTTGCGTGGAAGGCAAATGACATTTTGTAGAATCCGCGCCGCTATTCAGCCATCACTTGCGCCAGTCTGCGCTCCACCACAATGAAGAAACGTGCCTTTCTCGCGACAAGCTTTGTCCTTGCCGCTCTGCTGCTTTCCGGCTGCGCCACGCGACCCATCGAGCCCACACAAACGCTCAATGGCACCGAAGGGGCTGTTGTCCTGAAGCTGATCACTGCCGGCACCGGCGAGTTGGACCCTGCGGATACGCTGAGCGATCTCGCTATCCGGCGTGTGCTCAATCCCGGGGAGGAGGCTACCGGACAGGACTCTGCGGTGTTGCTGCGCAGAAGAACCACAACGCTTTCCACCGCAGTCTTCAGCGGCATGGTGCGTCCCGGGCGCTATACGCTCGTTCAGTTGTCCGGTGGCCGCGGCAACATGTCGTACTACTATCCGCTCAGCCAGCGATTCGGCACGTTTGAGGTGCGGCAGGGGGAAGTCACCTTGCTGGGCACCCTGGTGATGCACCCGACCACGGGTCGCGGTTTCGTGACGGGCTATGTGGCTCCAGAGGCCGACATGATGGCCACGGTCAAGGAGCTCTATCCCGCGCTGGCACGGCAGACTCAGGGGCGACCCGCCCTGGGCTTCGACCCTGATTCGCGTCTGGCAGCCCAGGCTGGCCTCATGCCCAGGATCAAGATGCTTGCCTCGACATGGAATGGTCTCAACCAGTCGGCGGATGGAGAATTCCTGGCGGGCTCCAAATTGGGCAAGGTGCTTTGGCGCAAGGCAGACTCCAGCCGTTGGCAGGAGCTTGAAATAGGAACGCTGCGGGAGGTGGCCTTTGTGCGCCGTTGGCAGGGCGGCCTGCTTGCCGCAGGAGAGGAAGGGCTGTTGGCGCTGTCAGATGGGCAGGGGCAGAACTGGAAGATGCTGAACCCGCCCGACAACGCCTTCATCGCAGTGGCACAGCCGCTGCCGGATGGCCGCATTGCGGCCTTTGTCCGCCGCGACCGGGTGTGGACGGCCTATGCGGGCAGCGGTACCGACACGATTGTGTGGCAGAAGCTTGGGAGTTTTGACGACAGCATGTCGCTCAACATCGGCTGGAAGCGATCCATGGCCATCGCTTTGCCGGACCGTGCTGGCATTGTTCTTCCCAACGGGGAGATGCATCTCTACGACGGCCAGAGCCTGCACCGGCGGGCCACCGGCCAGTCGACTCTTGCCATTCAAGGACAGCCCGATGGCTCCATCGTGGCCCGTGTCGCCACCGTGGCCACCAGCACGCTCATCTCGCGCGATGGGGGCACCACCTGGAGCGATACCGGCCTGGGCCGCTTCGCCCTGACCCAGGCCTTCAAGGATGCGACGACCGGCTATGCGCTCACTGCCATCAATCCCGGCCTGTTCCCAGGCCCTTATGGCTTGATGACGACCCGTGATGGCGGCAAGACCTGGGTGCATACCGGCGAGTCGCCCGGTCTGGCCGGAAAGCTGGCCGTCCTGGAGATGGCTGTGGACCGGAAGGACGGCTCCCTGCTGGCTTTTCTTCCAGACAATGCCATCGTGCGCAGCACGGACGAGGGCGCGACCTGGCGCATTGTCAAGGACTTGCGTTGAAGGCGGGGGCTTGGCCTACAGCCACTCCTTCATCCACCCCAGCCCCTCGCTGGTAGCGTGCGCGGCCGCGCCGCGCGCGGGGCGGTATTCGCAGCCTATCCAGCCGTCGTAGCCCAGCTGGTCCAGCAGGCGGAACAGGTAGGGGTAGTTGACCTCTCCCACGTCGGGTTCGTGGCGTTCGGGCACGCCTGCGATCTGCAGGTGGCCCACGCGGCCCGTGGGCAGGTACTGGCGGATCTTCATGGCGAGGTCTCCCTCGACGATCTGGCAGTGGTAGAGGTCCATCTGGACCTGGACATTGGGCTCGGCAATGTCGGTCAGCAGGGCGTGGGCCTGGTCCTGGCGGCTCAGGAAGAAGCCGGGCATGTCGCGGCCATTGATGGGCTCCAGCAGGATGGCGATGCCGTGGGGCGCGGCCAGCCGTGCGGCGTGGCGCACGTTGGCGATGTAGGTGGCGCGCAGGGCATCGTCGCTGGCGCCTTCGGGCTTGAGGCCGGCCATCACGTGGATGCGTGGGCAGCCCAGCGCGCGGGCATAGGCAATGGCGCGTTCCATGCCCTGGGCGAATTCCGCCTCGCGCCCGGGGATGCAGGCCAGGCCGCGCTCGCCCGCGTTCCAGTCGCCGGGCGGGGCGTTGAACAGCACCTGCTGCAGGCCGTTGTCCTGCAGGCGGCGGGCCAGTTGCTCGGACGCGAAGTCGTAGGGAAACAGGTATTCGACAGCCTGGAAGCCGTCGCGCGCGGCGGCCTCGAAGCGGTCAAGAAAATCCAGGTCGTTGTAGAGCATGGACAGGTTGGCGGCGAAGCGGGGCATGAAGGCTTTCCTGAAAACGGAGGCTGAGTGTGGCATCAGGCGCGCTGCAACGCGCCGAAGGCCTTGGTGAAGAAGTCCGTGGTGCCGAAGTTGCCGGACTTGAGCGTGAGGTGCAGCCCCTGCGGCGCCAGGGGCGAGGCGGCATGGCACCAGGGCACGCCAGGGTCGATCTGCGGCCCTATGCGCATTTGCTCGATGCCCAGCGCCTGCACGCAGGCGCCCGAGGTTTCGCCACCGGCCACGACGAGCTGGCGCACGCCCATCTCGACCAGTCCCCGGGCGATGGCGGCGATGGTCTGTTCGACCAGTGCGCCGGCCTGCTCCACGCCCAGGCGGCCCTGCACGGCCTTGACGGCGGCGGATTCTGCGGTGGAGTAGATCAGCACGGGGCCGCTGGCGATGTGCTGGCGGGCCCAGGCCAGGGCCTTGCCGGCTTCGTCCTCGCCGGCGGCGATGCGCAGCGGCTCCAGCGCCAGGGCAGGGCGCCCCGAGGCGATGAAGTGCGCCACCTGCGCATTGGTGGCCACCGAGCAACTGCCCGAGACGACCGCCTGCAGGCCGGTGGCGGTGGGCAGGGCAGCGGCCTGGGCCGAGGGCTGTATGCCGAAGTTCGCGGGCAGGCCGATGGCCACGCCCGAGCCGGCCGTGACCAGGGGCATGCCGGCCAGCGCCGGGCCCAGGCGCAGCAGGTCGTCGTTGGAGACGGCATCGACCACGGCCATGCCCGTGCCCTCGGCCTGGAGTGCGGCGATGCGCGCGCGGATGGCGGCCTCGCCCTGCGCGACGGCCACATGGTCGATCAGCCCCACCTTGCGCCCTGTCTGCGCCTGCAGCACGCGCACCAGGTTGGCATCGGTCATGGGCGTGAGAGGGTGGTTGCGCATGCCGCTGTCGCTGAGCAGCACATCGCCCACGAACAGGTGGCCCTTGAAGACGGTGCGCTGGTTGTCGGGAAAGGCAGGCGTGGCAATGGCGAATTCGCAGCCCAGCGCGTCCATCAGCGCATCGGCCACGGGGCCGATATTGCCCTGCGGCGTGCTGTCGAAGGTGGAGCAGTACTTGAAGTAGATCTGCGGCGCGCGGCCATTGGCGCCCTGGGCCTGCAGCCATTGGAGGGCCTGCAGCGATTGCGCAATGGCATCGGCCGGCGCGATGGTGCGCGACTTGAGCGCGACCACGACGGCGTCCACGCCCTCGTCCACCGGGCCGGCGGGCACGCCAATGCTTTGCACCACGCGCATGCCTGCGCGCACCAGGTGTGGCAGCGATTGTCTCAGAACGGTGCGGCCTGTACGGCCTGCTGCGGCAATCGACGCCCAGACCGTCCATGGCGGCAGGAAAGAGACCGATGGTTCTGCCGGAGTTGCGCGGCGCGCCATACTTGCGCCTTTGCAATCCGCCCGCCACGCCCGCCCCGGGCCAAGGCCGCTTCGCCATGTCAACGCCCACCCCGCATTCCGCTGCACCCACAGAACACTCGCACGATGGCGCCATTTCCGCTATTGCCGCCACTACCGCTATAGCCGCTATTCCCGCCATCGCCTCGCTGGCCGATGCCGCCTTCACCCAGCGCGTGCAGCACGCCATAGACCACAAGACCAAGCCTTTGGGCGCGCTGGGGCGGCTGGAGCAGCTGGCGCTGCGCATTGCCTGCATCCTGGGTCAGGACAGGCCGGTGCTGCAGCAGCCGCAGATGCTGGTGTTTGCGGCCGACCACGGGCTGGCGGCGCGTGGCGTGTCGGCCTATCCGGTGGATGTGACCTGGCAGATGGTCGAGAACTTCATGGCCGGCGGCGCCGCCGTCAGCGTGCTGGCGCGCCAGCATGGGCTGGCGCTGAACGTGGTGGACTGCGGCGTGGCACGCGACTTTCCCGCGCGCGAGCAGGACCCTGACGACAAGCTTCCCCAGCCCGGCCAGCCGCGCCTGTGGCGCCGCAAGCTGGGCTACGGCACGCGCGACTGCAGCCAGGGCCCGGCCATGACGGCCACCGAATGCGCCATGGCCCTGCGCAACGGCGCGGCCCTGGTGCGCCAGTTGCCGGGCAATGCGCTGCTGCTGGGCGAGATGGGCATTGGCAATACCTCCAGCGCATCCTTGCTGCTGGCGCGGCTGTGCGGCGAGCCCTTGGCCGAGGTCACGGGTGCGGGCACCGGCCTGGATGCAGCCGGGCTGGCGCGCAAGATCGGGGTGCTGCAGGAGGTGCTGCAACTGCACGCGCATGCCACGGAACCGCTGGACGCGCTGGCGGCCATGGGCGGCTTCGAGGTTGCCACCATGGTGGGCGCCGTGCTGCAGGCCGCTGCCGAGCGGCGCGTCATCGTGGTCGATGGCTTCATCACCACGGCCGCCGTGCTGGTGGCCAGCCGCCTGCAGCCGGCCGTGCTGGAGCGCTGCGTTTTCTCGCACCGCTCGGGCGAGCCCGGCCATGTGCGCATGCTGGCCCACCTGGGTGCCGAGCCGCTGCTGGACTGGCAACTGCGCCTGGGCGAAGGCTCGGGCGCGGCCCTGGCCTGGCCGCTGCTGGTGTCGGCCTGCGCCATGCTGGGCGAGATGGCCAGCTTTGCGCAGGCCGGGGTGAGCACGCGCTCGGAACAGGCATAGCCGCTGGGGCTGCGCTGCGGCTAGCGCTGCAATGCAGCCGCTGCCAGCTTGCCCAGCCGCCTGACCAGCGCGCCAAAGCGCGCGGCATCGGTGTTGCCATAGCCGATCACCAGGCCGTTGTCCTGGGGCAGCGATGCCAGGGCGAAGGACGACAGGGCGCCCGGGTTCATGCCGGCGCGCCGTGCCTGCTCCACGATGGCACGGTCGGACAGGTCCGGCGGCAGCCGCACCGTCAGGTGCAGGCCGCCGTGGCCGCCCAGTACCTCATGCTCCACGCCCAGTTGCGTGGCCAGCGCCTCGCGCAGGGCTGCCTGGCGCTCGCGGTACAGGCGCCGCATGCGGCCCAGGTGGCGCGAGAACTGGCCGCTTTCCATGAAGTCCGCCATGGCCAGCTGCTCCAGTCGATGGCCGCCGCGCAGCATCTCCTGCACGGCGGATGCCGCGCTGGTGGCCAGGGCCTGCGGCAGCACCACAAAGCCCAGGCGCAGTGCCGGGAACATGGTCTTGCTGAAGGTGCCCACATAGAGCACGGGCGCGTCCGGCACCTGGCCCTGCATGGCGGCGATGGGCGTGCCCTGGTGGCGGAATTCGCTGTCGTAGTCGTCCTCGATGATCCAGGCCCCCGCGCGGCGCGCGCGCTCCAGCAGGTCCAGCCGGCGCGCCACCGACAGCACGGCGCCCGTGGGATATTGGTGCGACGGCGTGATCTGGATCAGCCGTGGAGGATGGCTGTCCCACAGGCCGGGGGCAATGGCTGCGCCATCCGCATCCACGCGCAGTGTGCTGACGCACAGGTCTCCCCCCGCAAAGGCCGACTTGGCGCCCCGGTAGCCGGGCTCCTCCAGCCAGGCATGGTCGCCCGGGTTGGTGAGCAGTTGCACGCACAGGTCCAGCGCGCCCTGGGCGCCTTCGGTGACGATGATGCGCGAGGCATCGCAGCGCACGCCGCGCGAGATGCGCAGGTGCTGCGCAATGGCCTGGCGCAGTGCGGGCTCGCCCGCAGGATCGCCATAGTCCAGCGTGGCGCTGGCGGGAAGGCGCAATGCGCGGTCCTGCGATCGGCGCCAGGCGGGCAGGGGGAACCTGTCCAGGGCGGGCGTGCCCGGTGTCAGCGGCAGGCTGCGGTCCAAGGCGTGGCGTGTGGGCGCGATGCGGTCCAGGCGCCGTGCCGTGCGGGGTGCGCAGGGGGGCGGGGCGGCGGCCTCGGCGGCTGCCATGGAATGGGTGGACACAGCCGCCACGCGCGTGCCCTGCCGGTCGGCGACCACATAGCCTTCGGCCGCCAGTTGCTCGTAGGCGATGAGCACGGTGTTGCGCGAGACTCCCAGATCCTCCGCCAGCGAGCGCGAGGCCGGCAGGCGGTCGCCGGCCGGCAGCCGGCCCGCCAGGATGGCCTGCTTCAGGCGCTGGATCAGCTGGCGCTGGCGGGGAGCCGCTCCAGGGCCGGATTGCAAGGGACTGGTCAGCAGGTCGGAAGCGTGCATGCAATGGACGGCGTGGCACCATGAAATAAGAGGGATATGGCGCTTTCAATGATGCCACGCGGGCGTTATCGTGGCCCTGCCAAATGACCTGACCAGGAATCTCCCATGCCCCCCGCGCTCAACGCCCACTCCCAACCCGTAGGCCACGACCTTCCCAACTGGACCCCGCGCCAGCGCCCGCCGCGCACGCCCATGCAAGGCCGCTACTGCCGGCTGGAGCCGCTGTCCGCCGCGCGCCATGCAGCCGATCTGTTCGATGCCTTCAGCCAGGCGCCGGACGCCAGCGACTGGACATACATGTCGGTAGGCCCCTTCGCGGACGCCCAGGCCTATCTGCGCTTTGCCGAGGCCGCCCAGGCCAGCGATGACCCGCTGCACCACGCCGTCATCGACCTGGCCACGGGCCGTGCCATCGGCTCGCTGGCGCTGATGCGCGTGGACACGGCCAGCGGCGTGATGGAAGTGGGCTTTGTCTGCTACTCGCGCCAGCTCAAGCGCACGCGTGCGGCCACCGAGGCGCAGTTCCTGCTGATGCAGCGCGCCTTCGACGAGCTGGGCTACCGCCGCTACGAGTGGAAGTGCGACAGCCTGAATGCGCCGTCGCGTGCCGCAGCGGCGCGCCTGGGCTTCCGGTTCGAGGGGGTGTTCCGCCAGGCCGTGGTCTACAAGGGCCGCAGCCGCGACACGGCCTGGTTCTCCATCATCGACAGCGAATGGCCGGCGCTGCGCGCGGCCTACCAGCGCTGGCTGGAGCCCGGCAACTTCGATGCGCAGGGCGGGCAGCTGCGTTCGCTGTCCAGCCTGATGGAGCCGGGAGCGCAGCCGGCTCAGGAGCCTGCCGGCGTGGCGTAGTAGGCCTGCAGCACCTCGATCAGGGCCTGCGCATGGCGCGGCAGCCGGCCCTGGTCGCGCACGAGGATGCGGCGCTCGCGCACGCTCCAGGCATCGGTCAGCTCGATCAGTGCCAGCCGCATGCTGTCGCTGTTGCGCCGTGCGGCGCTCTCGGGAACGATGCCGATTCCCACGCCCGCGCCGATCATGCGGCACATGGCGTCGAAGCTGGACAGCTGTATGCGCAGCTTCATGGGCTTGCCCAGGCGCTCGGTCACACCCGCCAGAAAGGTCTGCAGCGTGCTGCCCTGCTGCATGCCGATGGCGTCCTCGTCCAGCGTCTCGGCAAACGCAATGCGCTTGCGCCGCGCAAAGCGGTGGCCGCGCGGCGTGGCCAGCACCAGCCGGTCGGTGCTGAAGTGGATGGTCTGCAGGCCCAGCGTGTCCACCTGGCCGGCCACGATGCCCAGGTCGGCCCGGCCGTCGAGCACGCCGCGCGCGATCTCGGCGTTGGGCCGCTCCTGCAGGTCCACGTTCACGCGCGGGTGGTCGGCAAGAAAGGCCGGCAGTATCTCGGGCAGGAAATCGGTCACGGCCGTGGTGTTGGCAAACACCCGCACATGGCCGCGCAGGCCGGCGCCGTACTCCTGCAGGTCGTGGCGCAACTGCTCGGACTGCAGCAGCATGCCGCGCGCATGGTGCAGGAAGGCTTCGCCGGCCGGCGTGGGCCGCACGCCGCGCGCCTCGCGGTACAGCAGGGGCATGCCCGCCTGCTCCTCCAGCGCCTTGATACGCAGGCTGGCTGCGGCCAGGGACAGGTGCTGCCTTTGCGAGGCGCGCGTGAGGCTGCCCAGTTCGGCGGCATGCACGAACAGGCGCAGGTCCGTCAGGTCGAAATGCATGAGGGGCATGAAGGGCGAAGAGGGCATGGGCGGGGTCAAGGCTTTGTCAATTCCGAAGGCCGGGTCAGGAAATGCGCGATTGTGCGCTGGCCCGGCACGGGCAACCATGCGGGCTTGCGACAAGAACAAATGGAGACATGACCATGCCGGATTCTTCCTTTCCCCTGCCGTCGAGCCTTTTGCGCCGCCGAAGCCTGGTGGCCGCCGCACTCGCATTGCCCCTGCTGGGCCATGCCCAGGCCTGGCCTGCGCGGCCCATCGTGATGATCGTCCCGCAGGCGCCGGGCGGCACCAACGACATCGTGGGCCGGCTGGTCAGCCAGAAGCTGGCCGAGGTGCTGGGCGCCAGCGTGGTGGTCGAGAACCGGCCCGGCGCGGGCGGCAACATCGGCACCCAGGCCGTGGCCAAGGCGCCGCGCGACGGGCATACGCTGCTGATGACCATCAGCAGCAGCCAGGCCATCAACCCCGCGCTGTACCGCAAGCCGGGCTTCGATCCGGTGAAGGACTTCCGGCCCATCGGCCTGATCGGCTCCGTGCCCAATGTGCTGCTGGCCCATCCCGGCGTTGCGGCCAAATCCGTGCCCGAGCTGATCGCCATGGCCCGGGGCCGGCCCGACGAGTTCCGCTATGCCTCGGCCGGCAACGGCACGCTCAACCATCTGCTGGGCGAGATGCTCAACAGCATGGCGGGCATCCAGCTGCAGCACGTGCCCTACAAGGGCGTGGCGCCCGCGCTCAACGATGTGCTGGGCGGGCAGGTACCGCTGCTGTTCGGCAGCCTGCCGTCAACGCTGCCCCATATCCAGGCCGGCCGGCTGCGCGCGCTGGCCGTGAGCGGCGCGGCGCGATCGCCGCTGCTGCCTGATGTACCCACCATTGGCGAAACGGTGCCCGGCTACAACGGCACGCTGTGGGTAGGGCTGTTTGCTCCTGAAGGCGTGCCCGCGCCGGTGCTGGCGCAGTTGCAGGACGGCATGGCCCGCGCGCTGGCGGCCGGCGATCTGCGCGGCAAGCTCGAAGCCTCGGGCGTGGAGCTGGCCGGCCCGGCCGACAAGCCCGTGTCACCGGACCGGATGGCGGCCCTGCTGCGCGAGGACATCGCCAAGTGGGCGCGCATTGTGAAGGACTCCGGCGCCTCGCTGGACTGAGCCCCGGCCCCTTCAGCCCTGCGGCTCCATGGCCAGCGCGAACAGCTCGCTGCGAAAGTGGATGCCCAGCCGTGCAAATGCGCGGTTACGGTAGGTCTTGACGGTGGGCAGGCTGAGGGACAGGTCGCAGGCAATGCCCTCGTGCTTCATGCCCTGCAGCAGCCGGGCGCAGACATCGAGTTCGCGCGGCGTGAGGCCGGGCTGTGCCTGCAGCAGGCGCATGCGCAGGGCGGGCAATGTCTGGCGCTGTCTGGGCTGGGGGGCTGGGGACGCCGATGCCGCAGCCACGGCAGGCTGCGCCTGCGTCAGCGCGATGTGCTTGTGCGCCAGGGCCAGCAGCACGGGCGCCATGCTCTCGAAGCAGCCGATCTGCGCATCGCCCAGCGCCCTCTGGTGCTGGTGGCGGTAGAAGTTGACGGCAAACACACCGCCGTCGTCCTGGTGCTCGACGATGGATACGCGCTCGGCCATGCCGTGCGCGTCGTAGACCAGGGCGCGGTGCTCGCCTTCCACCTCCTGGGCCGTGATGTGGCACAGCGCCGTGCTGCGTGCCGGCGCTGTGCCGCCGTGCTTCCACGTGCTGTCGCGCAGATGGGGGCCTGAGAGATAGGCGCGCCAGCACTCGCGCGTGGTGTCACGCGCCTCGCTGCTGGCCGACAGGAACAGCTGCGGCCGGCTGCGCTGCCCCGTGCGGTAGACCGACCAGGAGGCGACAGGCAGCAGCGCGTTCATGGCCTGCAGCACCTGCAGGGCGAAGCCCGGCCCACCCAGGCTGGACACCATCTGGCCCAGCGCATGGCTGGACGCCTGGCCGGGCAAGGCGCTGGCGTCAAGGGCGGGGGAGGGGCAGGTCCAGTGTCTCAAGGGATGGCAGGGGCGGGCAGGGCGCTGTCATCTTCCGGGATGACGGCCTGCCCGGGCAATGGTGCTTATGCTAGGTCCCGATCCCATTCACCGGAGCCCCAGAACCATGCCAGATGACGTGCCGCAGCTTGCGGCCTTGCCCGATCCGCGCTTTCGCTTCTTCGCCGACCTGAGCGTGCAGGTGGGCCCGCCGCAGGAGGTCGGTGCCACGGCGCACGGCGGGCGCCGGCTGATCCCCATCCTGGGCGGCACGGCCCGGGGCGACGGCTGGAGCGCGCGCGTGCTGCCCGGAGGCGCGGACTTCCAGCGCATCGTGCACGGCGGGCTGGCCGAACTCGACGCGCGCTATGTGCTGGAGACCGATGCCGGCGACCTGATCTATGTCTGCAACCAGGCCCTGCGCAGCGGCGACCCGGCGCACATGGCCAAGCTGGCACGTGGCGAGCCCGTGGACCCTGCACATATCTACTTCCGCTGCGCGCCCCGCATGGAGACGGCCAGCCGTGCGCTGGCCTGGATCAACGAGCGCCTGTTCTTCGGCACCGGCGCGCGCCATCCCGATCGCGTGCAGATGCGCTTTCACGAGCTGCTCTGAGGGGGCCTTCCCCGCTTCGATACCTACAACACAGGAGACACAACACATGAACAACCCTGCATCCAAGGCGCGCCGCGCCGCCGTGGCCTGCACTCTTGCCGCCGTGCTGGCCACCGGCCTGGCTCCCTGGGCCGCGGCCAGCGCCCAGCCTGCTTTTCCGAGCAAGCCCGTGCGCCTGCTCGTCGGCTTTCCTGCGGGAACGGGGCCGGACATCGTGGCACGCCTGCTTGCGCAAAAGCTGTCCGAGCAATGGGGCAACCTGGGCGTGGTCGTGGACAACAAGCCGGGCGCTGGCGGCCTCATCGCCGCCAGCGAGGCGGCACGCGCCGTGCCTGACGGCTACACGCTGATGCTGGGCGAGACCGGCCAGCTCAGCATTGCCCCCAACACCTACCAGCGCCTGCCCTACGATCCGCAAAAGGACTTTGTGCCCGTCAGCCAGGTCGTCACCTCCGACTTCGTGCTGCTGGTCAATCCGCAGAAAGTGCCGGCCCGCAATGTGCTCGATTTCGTGGCCTGGGCGCGCCAGCGCAAGGAGCTGTTCATCGCCACCTTCGGCGCCGGCACGCCAGGCCACTTCGGCGCCTTCATGTTCGGCAATGCCGTGCAGCTCAGGCCCGAGCCCGTGCACTACAAGAACACCAACGATGCCCTGGGCGGCCTGTTCAGCGGCGACGTGCAGGCCGTCTTTGCCACGGCAGCCCTGGCCGCGCCCCAGGTCAAGGCCGGCAAGCTCGCAGCCCTGGGCAGCACGGGCGCCACTCGCACCCAGTCCATGCCCGATCTGCCGACCATCCGGGAGCAGGGCTATCCGTCGCTGGAGTTCAATTCCTGGTTCGGCGTGGTCGCGCCCGCCAAGACACCGCCCGAGATCGTGGCCAGGCTGCAGGCCGACATCGTGCGCGCCCTGCAGCAGCCCGACAGCCGCAGCCGGCTGGAAGAGGCCGGTTTCCGCGTGACGGGCACCACGGGCGACGAACTCGCCCGCATCATGCGCGCCGACACGGTCACCTGGGGCAAGGCCGTGGCGGCCACGGGCTTCAAGGCCGATTGAAGCTCAGCGCTTGCCCGCAGCCGGCGCAGGCGTCTTGGGCGAGTAGTCGCAGTACGGCGCCACCACGCACTCCCAGCAGCGTGGCTTGCGGGCCTGGCAGACGTAGCGGCCCAGCAGGATGAGCCAGTGGTGCGAGTCCACGGCATAGGCCGGCGGCACGCGCTTCATGAGCTGCATTTCCACGGCCAGCGGCGTCTTGCCTGGCGCCAGGCCCGTGCGGTTGCCCACGCGGAAGATGTGCGTGTCCACGGCCATGGTGGGCTGGCCAAAGGCGACGTTCAGCACCACGTTGGCCGTCTTGCGGCCCACCCCGGGCAGGGCTTCCAGTTCCTCGCGCGTGCGCGGCACCTGGCCGCCGTGGCGCTCGACCAGGATCTGGCAGGTCTGCATCAGGTGTTTGGCCTTGCTGCGGTACAGGCCGATGGTCTTGATGTAGCCCTCCAGCCCTTCAAGTCCCAGGTCCAGGATGGCCTGGGGCGTATTGGCCACGGGAAACAGCTTGCGCGTGGCCTTGTTCACGCCCACGTCCGTGGCCTGGGCCGAGAGCAGCACGGCAGACAGCAGCTCGAACACGTTGGTGTATTCCAGCTCGGTCTGGGGCGAGGGGTTGGCGGCCTTGAGTGTGGCGAAGAAGGGTTCGATGCTGGTGGTTTTCATTGTGGGAAGCGCGTGTCCATCGATGTGGCGAGCATTGTCGTGCAAGTGTGATTTCTAGGACTGTTCTGGTTTTTGATGTCTGCGAGGGCCAGATCGTCTGGTTATGCCGTTGCGGCGTTGACGTGCTGGGGCCGCATGGCAATAGTGGGCCGGATCGATTCCGCCGACACCACACATACAGACAACACGCCACCAGGAGGGGGCGACCGCATGGCCACTCGCAAGATATCCGTTTCTCCCGCGATCGCGGCGGCGCAGACCCTGCTGGGTGATGTCCGCGACCTGATCGAGGCCGCGCGGCTTCGGGTGGCTTCCACCATCAACAGCGAAATGACCCTGCTGTACTGGCATATCGGCCAGCACATCCATGACTGCGAATCCGAGGTGCGGCAGGCCGGCTGCAGCGACAAGGTCCTGCCCTCCCTGGCCGGGCATCTGGTCCAGGGCTATGGCGGCAGTTTCTCGGAAAAGAACCTGTGGCGCATGGTGCAGTTCTCCACCACCTTTCCTGATGAGCCCCTGGTCATCTCGCCCACGCGGCAGTTGAGCTGGGCGCATTTCATCGCGCTGATTCCGCTCAAGGACGCCCTGCAGCGCGAGTACTACGCCAGCATGGCGAGCATTGAGCGCTGGAGCGCCCGCACGCTGCGCAGCCGCATCGATTCCCGGCTGTACGAGCGCACCGTGCTGTCCTTCGATGCGGACACGCTGGTCGCGCAGGAGCCCACGCAGCGAGCCACCGAGCGCATGTCGCCAGCGCTGTTCATGCGAGACCCCTACATCCTCGACTTCCTGGGGCTGCACGATGCCTGGCAGGAGGGCGACCTGCAGGCGGCCGTCATCCGCGAGATGGAAGCCTTTTTCCTGAAGTCGGGCATGGGCTTCAGCCTGGTGGCGCGGCAAAGGCACATGCAGATGGATGACCAGGATTTCCAGCTTGACCTGCTGTTCTACCACCGCAGGCTGCGGCGGCTGGTGGCGGTGGAGCTGAAGGTGGGCGAATTCGCGGCTGAGGACAAGGATCGGATGGAGCACTACCTGCGCTGGCTGGATCGGCATGAGCATGAGCCGGGCGAGGATGCGCCGCTGGGCATCATGCTGTGCTCGGGCAACAGCTCGGAGCAGATCGAACTGCTGGAGCTGGGCCGCGGCGGCGTCCAGATGGCCGAGTATCTGCCCGGCCTGCCTGCTCGCCATGTGCTGGCCCAGCGGCTGCGGGAGGCCACGCGCCGGGCGCAGTGGCACTGGGCACAGTGCCACCTGGAAGTCGGGCAGGGCTGAGCACGGGCGCCGGCCTGCAGTCCATCCCTTCCGTCTTTCTCTGCTTCTTCTACTTCGTCTTCTTACCCGGGAGGCAGCAGCTCCCGCAGATGCTCCACGAAGGCCCGCACTCCCTTGGACAGCGTGCGGCCTGCCAGCGTCTGCAGCTCGATGGCGCGTGCATTCATGCCGCGTTCGCGTATGGGCACCGCATGCAGTTCGCCACGGCGCACACGCTCGCGCATGGTGACCTCACCACCCAATGACAGGCCGCCGCCATGCAGCACGAAGTGCACCAGGGTCTCGAACTGGCCGCTGACCAGGGCAGGCTCGAACACCAGGCGCCGGTGGCTGCAGGCAATGTCGAACAGCTGGCGCGCGGTGTTGGCGTCCTCGGGCAGGGCAATGGCATGGGGATGCATCTGGGCCAGGGTGATGCTGGCATGCCGGGCCAGTGCGTGGTCGGGCCGCATGATGGCGACCACGGGCGAGACCTGGCGGTGCCAGACCTCGATATCGCGTGCCGCCGCACGGCTGTAGGTCAGGCCGACATCGGCCTCGCCGCCCAGCACGGCCTGGGTCACGGCGGCAGGTGCTTCCACGCGCAGGTGGAACTGCATGCCCGGGTACTGTTCACGAAACAGCGCCATGGCGCGCGGCAGGAATTCGATGGCAAAGCCGCCCGAGCTGCACACGCGCACCACGCCCCGGCGCAGGCCCTGCAGGGCCTCGATGTCCGAGACCACGCGGTCGGCCTCCAGCGCACCGCGGCGCGCGTGGGCGGCCAGCAGCTCGCCTGCCGGGCTGGGCGCCATGCCGCGCGGGCGGCGCTCGAACAGCGGCACGCCCAGCATCTCTTCCAGACCGGCGACCTGGCGGCTCACGGCCGAGGGCGAGACGTTGAGCCGCGCGGCGGCATCGCTGACCGAGCCGCTGCGCACCACTTCGAGAAAGTAGCGCAGGGCCGTGTCCTGAAGGCGGTTGGAAAGCATGTGGCTCCCATTTATGGTTTGCGGAAAACGCAACGATAAGCCGAGAAAATGGCGATTGTCGAAATATTTGCGCCTGCTTATGCTGACTTCGTTCTGTCACGAAAACGAGGAAATCCATGGAGTCAAGCACAAGCGCCGCTGCGCTGCAGCCGGGTCTGGCCACCGGGGGCGGTGCCGTGGTGGAGATGTCGGCCGTCGCGCTGTCCAAGGCCATCCACGGCCGCGAGCTGTCCTGCCTGGAAGTGCTGGATGCCTACTGCGCCCAGATCGACCGGCTCAACCCCGTGGTCAACGCGCTGGTGGCTCCGCTGGACCGGGACTGGCTGCGCGGCCGCTCCCGCGAGCTGGATACGCTGCTGGCGCGCGGCCAGAGCCTGGGGCCGCTGCACGGCTTTCCGCAGGCGCCCAAGGACATCATGCCGGCCGCAGGCATGGTCACGACCAAGGGATCGCCGATCTTCGCGAACCAGCTGTCGCAGGCCGATTGCGTGGTGTTCGAGCGCATGCGCGCAGGCGGTGCGCTCTTCGTGGCACGCAGCAATTCGCCCGAGTTCGGCCTGGGCGGGCATACCTACAACCCGGTCTACGGGACCACGCGCAATGCCTTCGATCCTTCGCGATCGGCAGGCGGCAGCAGCGGCGGGGCGGGCGTGGCCGTGGCGCTGCGCATGCTGCCCGTGGCCGATGGCTCGGACATGATGGGCTCGCTGCGCACGCCGGCCGCCTTCAACCATGTCTACGGACTGCGCACCTCGGTGGGCTGCGTGCCGCATGGCCCCTCGGAAGAGGTGTTCTTCCAGCAGTTCAGCGTCGCCGGCCCCATGGCGCGCGACATCCCCGACCTGGCCCTGCTGCTGTCCGTGCAGGCAGGCTTTGATGCGCGCCTGCCACTGACCCGCCGCAGCGAGCCGCCCCAGGACTGGACCGCGCAGCTGCAGCGCGACTGCAAGGGCCTGCGTATCGGCTGGCTGGGGGACCTGGGCGGGCACCTGCCCACCGAGCCTGGCCTGCTGGAGACCTGCCGCGCGGCGCTGCAGCATTTCAAGACCATCGGCTGCACGGTGGAAGAGGCCGTGCCGGCCTTCGACTTCGAACGCCTGTGGCGCGCCTGGATCGACCTGCGCAGCTTCAGCGTGGCCGGTGCCAACGCCGCCCTGTACCGCGACCCGGTCACGCATGCCCTGCTCAAGCCCGAGGCCGTCTGGGAAATCGAGCGCGGCCTGGCGCTGCCGGCCATGGCCGTCTATGACGCGGCGCGCGTGCGCTCGGCCTGGTATGAAACATTGCGCCGCCTGTTCGACAGCTACGACTTTCTGGTGCTGCCTTCCGCCCAGGTCTTTCCCTTCGACGCAGCGCTGGACTGGCCTCACGCCGTGGACGGCCGCGAGATGGACACCTACCACCGCTGGATGCAGACCGTGGTGCCTGCCACCATGGCCGGCCTTCCGGCCCTGGCCGCGCCTGCGGGCTTCGGGCCGCAGGGCTTGCCTGCCGGGCTGCAGATCATCGGCCCGGCGCAGGCCGACCTGGCCGTGCTGCAGATCGGCCATGCCTATGACCAGGCCAGCGGCTTGTCGCGCGTGCGCAGCCCGCTGCTCGACTGAAGACTGACGACTGACGACTGACGACTGACGACTGACGACTGAATTGCCGCATTGAGCTTGTTCCCAGGTTCCCGTTCCCTCGTTCCCCAGGAGATCCGTGCCATGGCCTTGTCCCGTTCCCGTTTTCTGTCGTGCCTGATGGCCGGCGCCGCTGCGCTTGCCTTGCCCTTGGCGCATGCCCAGGCCCAGTCCTACCCGGATCGCCCGATCAAGCTGGTCGTGCCCTTTGCGCCCGGCGGCGCCACCGACATCCTGGGCCGCCTGCTGGCCACATCGCTGGGAGAGCGCCTGGGCCAGCCCGTGGTGGTGGAAAACCGTCCCGGCGCGGGCACCGTGGTGGCTGGCGCGCTGGTGGCCAAGGCGCCGCCCGATGGCTACACGCTGCTGCTGGGCGCCAGCACCACGCTGACGCTGAACCCCGTGATCCGCAACCCGCTGCCCTACGATCCGCTGCGCAGCTTCACGCCGCTGGGCCTGGTGGCCGACATGGGGCTGGTGCTGGTGGCGCACAACGAAACGCCTGCACGCACCCTGCCTGAACTCGTGGCCCTGGCCAAGACCGATCCGGACAAGCTGTCCTACTGCTCCTTCGGCACGGGGTCGTCGGTGCACTTCGGTGGCGAAATGCTCAAGACCGCCACGGGCATGCGCATGGTGCACGTGCCCTTCAACGGCAGCTCGCCCAGCCTGACCGCGCTGATGGGCGGCCAGGTGCAGGTGGCCGTGGACACGGTGGTGGCCACCACGCCGCTGATCAAGGCCGGCAAGATCCGTCCCATCGCAGCGCTGGGCCCGCAGCGCCTGCCCCTGCTGCCCCAGGTGCCCACCGTGGCCGAAAGCGGCTACCCCGGCTTTGCCATGGACACCTGGTTTGCCTTCCTTGCACCGGCCGGCCTGCCCGCTCCCATCCAGAAGAAGCTGGAAAAGGCGCTGGCTGACACCATGGCCGAGCCGGCCATGAAGAAGAAGCTGGTGGACATCGGCCTGTCGCCCGCATGGGGTCCGGGCAGCGCGCTGCAGGAGCGCATAGAGCGCGAACTGCCGCAGATGCGCGCCGTGGCCGCCAGGGCCGACATCAAGGTGGATTGAACGCAGCTGCCTTCCGGGAGAGAGGGGGCAGAGATGGCGTCGTCCCCCTTGGGGGGGCGCCGTGCAACGGGAAGGCGCGAAGCGACTCAGGGGACTTCTAATCGTGCAGGAAAGCTGCGGCAGGATTGGCGACAAT
This sequence comes from Delftia tsuruhatensis NBRC 16741, assembly GCF_001571325.1. GTDB lineage: Bacteria > Pseudomonadota > Gammaproteobacteria > Burkholderiales > Burkholderiaceae_C > Comamonas > Comamonas tsuruhatensis. The sequence continues at coordinate 22,962 of NZ_BCTO01000021.1, read as the reverse complement.
GCAGGCTTCGCCTTTTCATCGCATCGACAACGAGAATCCTGCCCATGCAATTCGCCGACCGTCTGAACAACGTAGAAACCTCCGCCATCCGCGAGCTGTTCAAGCTGCTGGGCAAGCCCGGCATCATCAGCTTCGCGGGTGGTTTCCCGGACAGCGCCATGTTCGACGTGGCCGGCATCAGCGCCGCCTCCCAGGCAGCGCTGCAGCAGGAGCCGGGCGCGGCGCTGCAGTACGGCGCCACCGAGGGCTACCAGCCGCTGCGCGAGCAGATCGCCGCCTTCATGGCCGGCAAGGGCGTGCGTGAGCTGGCCCCCGAGCAGCTGGTGGTCACCACGGGCAGCCAGCAGGCGCTGGACCTGCTGGGCAAGACCATGATCAACCCCGGCGACAAGGTCATCGTGGAAGGCCCGACCTTCCTGGCCACCATCCAGTGCTTTCGCCTGTACGGCGCGCAAGTCATCAGCGCGCCCATCGATGCCGAAGGCGCCCAGGTCGATGCGCTGGAAAAGCTCATTGCCGAGCACCGCCCCAAGCTGGTCTACCTGATCCCCACCTTCGGCAATCCCAGCGGCGCCATGCTGAGCCTGGAGCGCCGCAAGAAGGTGCTGGAGCTGGCCGTCAAGTACCAGACCCTGGTGGTGGAAGACGATCCCTACGGCGACCTGTATTTTGGCGAGGCGCCACCTCCCAGCCTGCTGGCCCTGTCCAGCCAGGTGCCCGGCAGCCGCGATTGGCTGGCGCACTGCGGCTCGCTGAGCAAGGTGCTCAGCCCCGGCCTGCGCATCGGCTGGCTGGTGGCCCCGCCCGAGCTGCTGGCCCGCGCCGTGATGTGCAAGCAGTTCAGCGACGCCCACACCAGCACCTTTGCCCAGGCCACGGCCGCGCAGTACCTGAAGTCCGGCGCCATGCCCGCCACGCTGGCCCATGTGCGCGAGGTCTATGCGCGCCGCGCCAAGGCCATGGGCGATGCGCTGCGCGAGCACCTCGGCGATGCCGTGGAATTCCTGCAGCCCCAGGGCGGCCTGTTCCTGTGGGTGCGCCTGACCGGCAAGGGCGGCGCGCTGGCCGATGCCGGCGAGCTGGCCAAGCGGGCCATCGCCCAGGGCGTGGCCTTTGTGCCGGGCGCGCCGTTCTTCGCGCAAAACCCCGATGCCACCAGCTTCCGCCTCTCGTTCGCCACGGCCGACGAGGACAAGATCCGCGAAGGCATCGCCCGCCTGGCCCAGGCGCTCAAGGCGTGAGCGTGGCTGGGGACAACGAGCGCAGCGGCGAACGCGACGAGGCCCAGGCCCTGCAGGCGCGCGTGATGGAGCTGGAGATCAAGGCCAGCTACACCGACGACCTGCTGGAGCAACTGAACCTGACCATCTACCGCCAGCAGCAGCAGATCGACCGGCTCCTGGACGAGCTGCGCGACCTGCGCCGACGGGTGCCGGAGGGCGGGCCTGCTGGCGGTGCGACCCATCTGCGCGACGAGCTGCCCCCGCACTATTGAGTGCGCAGGGCTGCATGCGAATGCCCAGGCCAGGCCCTGCCTGGGCATCTTTTCATTCAAGCGGCTTGTTGGCCACGTGCTTCATCTTGCCCAGGAACAGGCGCAGGAAAAAGCCCGCCATGATCAGGATGAAGACGATGACGCCCAGGCTCATCAGCCCGTAGTCGGTGGAAAAGAGATCGATCATCAGCTTCACAAGTCCTCCTGTGGTTTGTAGGTATCGGTGGGGTCCCGATCCGACTATCGCCGTGGCATGGCGTGGAGGGCTTGTGATGGGTCAACGCGGCGGCGGGGCGGGTTTGCGGCAGCGCAAAGGCCGGGTGCCCGGCTACCGCGGGCCAGCGTGCCAATGTTCCGTGCTGGCCGCTTTCAGATCTTCCCAATCGTCGGGCGGATGGCCGCGTCCGAGCATTTTTTCGAAAACTGCATAGGGGTCGGACGCGCTGCCCGACGAGCGAAGGGTCTGCTCGTCGTTGACCCATGCGAAGACGATCACCCTGGAGCGGGAGTCGTACCGGAAGAACAGCCTGAACCTTCTGCCGATCTTGGCCCGCCGCCAGTGGCGGTGGCTGGCTCCCAGCGTATTGCCCTGGCGGTATTCGTCGCGTGAGGGATCGCCGGGAATCACTTCCAGCATCAACTGGCTCAGAGCCCTGAACAGTTTGACGTTGGCATTGGAGCCGAAGTCTTGCGGACTGTTGTGCTCTGCGCGTCGGGCGGCCTGGTGCAATTTGCGCAACTGTTCCACCACGCAGTCATGGAACAGCAGGGTCCAGCCGTGGCGCTGCATCAGATCACCACATCGCCCTGGATATCGTCATCCAGGTCCACCGTACGACCTGCGAGCGCAAGCATGTCGCGGGCCAGGTCGTCGGGCAGGCTCTGGAGCCTTTGGCCGGACTGGATATCGGCAGCCAGCAGATCGAGGAAGGCCGCTATGGCGGGGTCCTGATGCCCTTCTTCGGCGCGGCTGACAACGACCAGGCCATCCTCGCGCAGTCGGAATGCAATCTTGCCGCCCGCATCGACGCCCAAGGCCTGGCGTATGGGCTTGGGCAGCGTGACCTGGCCCTTGGAGGTGAGGGTGGCCAGTTCATGGATGTCGGGCATGGCGCAATCCTTCACAAATGACTTGGGAGATGAGTGTAAGGAATTTTCCTTACATTCGTCGATGCCAAGGACATCACCCTCGCATGAACGGCAAGGGCACCTCCGCAGGAATCGGGCAGGCATAGGGCCTGCCGCCGCGGCGCTCGAGCAGCTCCGCCTTTGCCTCGGCCATGCGCTCGGGCCGCTGCAGCAGGGCGATGGCGGTGGCGGCCATCACCTGGGCGGCGCGCACCATGCCGGCGTGGGCCAGGCCGGACTGGCCCTGCGAGACCATCTGCCAGGAGTGCAGCGGCGTGCCGAAGGCGTAGCAGGCCACCCAGGCCTGGACGGTGGGCGTGATCCAGCTCACATCGGCCACGTCGGTGGAGCCGAACAGGGTGCCCTCCACAGCGGGGTCGTAGGGCGCCAGGCCCTCGAACACGGCCGGCACCTTGCCGCGCAGCACGCTGGCCAGCGGGCGGCTGACCTGGTCTACGTCATTGCTGTCCAGCGTAGCCTGGAAGTCTCCGGCCAGGCTGTGCAGTCCGGGGTCCACGCGCAGCGGGCCCAGGGCCTGCATCTGTTCGTACATGACCTGGTTCAGCGTGCGGTTCTGCAGCAGGTTGGAGCAGGCCTTGTCGAAGACGATCTCCAGCCGGCAATCCGTCATCAGCGCTGCGCCGCGCGCCACGTTCTGCACGCGCTCGTACAGTGCGGCCGCCTCGTGGTTGCGCGCGGCCCTCACCAGGTACAGCACCTCGGCGCGCGCCTGCACCACGTTGGGCGACAGGCCGCCCGAGTCGGTGATGGCGTAGTGCACGCGCGCATCGGTGGGCATGTGTTCGCGCAGGTAGTTCACGCCCACGTTCATCAGCTCCACGGCGTCGAGCGCGCTGCGGCCCAGGTGGGGGGAGTGCGCGGCATGCGAGGCCTTGCCGTGGAAGACGAACTTCGCCTGGATATTGGCCAGCGTGCTCTGGCTGAACACGCCGGAGAAGCTGGCCGGGTGCCAGGTCAGCGCCGTGTCCACATCGTCGAAGACCCCGGCGCGCGCCATGAAGGTCTTGCCCGATCCGCCTTCTTCGGCCGGGCAGCCGTAGTAGCGCACGCGCGCCTTGGCGCCGCTGCGGCGCAGGTGCTCCTGCAGCGCGATGGCCGCGAAATGCGCCGAGGTGCCCAGCAGGTGGTGGCCGCAGCCGTGGCCAGCCAGGCCCGGGCTGTCGGTGGACGGCGTGCAGACCAGGGCGCCGCTTTGCTGGTTCAGGCCCGACAGTGCGTCGTACTCGCCCAGGAACGCCAGCACCGGGCCCTCGTCGCCCCATTCGGCCAGAAAGGCGGTGGGAATGCCGGCCAGGGCGCGTGTGATGCGAAACCCGGCCTGCTCCAGCGCATCGATGTGCAGCTGGGCCGAAGCCGTCTCGGCATAGCGCAGCTCGGCCAGCGACCAGATGCTGTCGGCCAGGGCCGCCATGCGCGCGGACTGCTGCTGGAAGAAATCCTGGAGATGATCGACCGCGCTCATTCCGGCTTCACTCCTGCCTTGTCCAGCAGCGCCTTGTTGCGCTGCAGTTCGCTGGCGATCTGGGCAGGGAAGCGGCCCTGGTCCATCTCGGTGACCGATGCGCCCAGCAGCTTCAGGTGCTTTTGCACCTCGGGCAGGCGCACGGCCTTCGTGGACGCTTCCTGCAACTGCCGGACGATGGCAGGCGGCGTGCCGGCCGGCACGACCAGGCCGAACCAGCTGATGCCCAGCTCGTTGAGCTGCGCATAGCCCAGCTCCTTGAAGGTGGGTACATCGGGCAGATCGGGCGAGCGGCTGTCGCCCGACAGTGCCACGGGGATGAGCTTGCCACCCTTGATCTGGGGCATGGCCGAAGGCAGCTGATCGGTCATCACCTGCACCATGCCCGCCAGGGCGTCGTTGAGGGCCGGGCCGTTGCCGCGATAGGGCACGATCTGGATCTGGGTCTTCATGGTCTCGTTGAAGGACGCCACCATCAGATGGCCCAGCGTGCCCAGGCCCGGCACGCCCGCACTGTAGGCGCCGGGCTGGGCGCGCAGCCTGGCCAGGAACCCCGCGAAATCCTTGACGCCCATCTTGGGATGGACCATGTAGACCGATGGCATGGTCACCAGGTTGGCCACGGGCAGGAGCCTGCCTTCCAGCCTGGCGGCGCGCGTGTACAGCGAGGGGTTGATGGTGGCCGTGCTCACCGTGGCCATGCCGATGGTGTATCCGTCTGGCGCGGCCTGGGCAATGCTTTCGGTACCGATCAGGCCGCCCGCGCCGGCCTTGTTGTCCACCACCACGGGCTGGCCCAGCGTGCTGCGCAGGCCTTCGGCGATCACGCGCGCGACGATGTCGGTGGAGCCGCCGGCCGCAAAGGGCACGATGAGCTTGACGGGCTTGCTCGGATAGGCGTCGGCCGCATGGGCCGTGCGGGCCAGGGTGAGGCCGCACAGCGCGGCGCAAAGGCCCGCGCCCAGGGAAAGCAGGGTGCGGCGCGGCAGGTGAGAGAGAGGCTGTAAGAGGGGCTTGGCTTGCATGGCATGGACTCCATCGACGGGGAGGGAGCCGCAGCCTGGGCCGTGCCGGCTCCCGATGCAGGCGACTATAGAAATACTGCCGCCCGCGTGGGCCACGGTATTTGTGCCAAGCTATAAGCCGTTCCGATAGCTTGCCCTTCGCCGCCTGTGGCGTGCCAGGGCCTGCCTGGGGAAAACACCGAGATTCCCATGAGCCACGATTTTGACGACCGCGAAGGCCTGGACGATGCGGCCACGCCCCAGGGCCGGCTGCTGTTCTCGCGCCTGACCAAGCATGTGCGCCTGCGCCAGCTGCAGCTGCTGGTGGCGCTGCAGCAATGCGGCTCGGTGGTGCAGGCCGCCGCCACGCTGCACATGAGCCAGTCGGCCGCCACCCAGGCGCTGGCCGAGATGGAGCGCGTGCTCGACATCCGCCTGTTCGAGCGGCATGCGCGCGGCATACGCCCCACGCTGGCCGGCCAGACCCTGGTGGACACGGTGCGCGGCGTGCTGGCCGCGCTGGAGGAGGTGGCGGAATCGCTGGCCGCCATTCGCCGGGGCGCCGCGGCCGCGCTGCGCCTGGGCGCCATTCCGGCGGCGGCCCTGGCCATTCTTTCGCCCCTGCTGGCGCGGTTCTATGCCGAACACCCCGAGGTGCATGTCGATGTGCACGAAGACGCCAGCACCCGGCTGCTGTCCCAGCTGCTGGGCGGCGGGCTGGACGCGGTGTTCTGCCGCGAGCCGGCGCTGCTGCCCGGCCCCTTCGTCTTCGAGCCGCTGCTGGCCGACACGGCCGTGGTGGTGGCCGCACGCTCGCATGCACTGGCCGGGCGCCGTGGCGTGCCGCTGCAGGCCTTGACCGGCGCGCGCTGGGTACTGCCCACGGCCAACATCGCCGTGCGCGGGATTTTCGAGGCCGAGGTGCTCCAGGCACTGCCCGATGCGCCCTGGTTTCCCGTCTCCACCGTTTCCCTGCCGATACTGGAAGGCCTGTTGAGCCAGCCCGGCGCCGTGGCCCTGGTGCCGCTGAGCATCGCGCCGGGCCTGCAGACCCATGCGCGCGTGTGCCGGCTCGACGTGCAGCTGACGGGCCGGCTGGCGCCGCTGGGCGTGGTCCGCCGCCGCGACCGGGCGCCCGCCCTGCTGGACCAGATGCTTTCGCTGTGCGCGCAGGTTCTGCCGGCACCCCCGGCGCGCTGAAAGCGGGCGACATGGCTTCTTGCGGCCCCCGGTTGCGGCCACAATACTGTCCGCGCGAAAACACGGCAGCACGGCCGGACCAGACAACAGAAAGCACGCAGAGGACCGCATGATCAATTGGTCGCTAGACGCCGATACCGTCACCCACAGCATCCAGCTGGCGCTGGCGCCGGTGTTCTTCCTGACGGCCGTGGCCGGCATGATAGGCGCCGTGGCCGGGCGGCTGGCCCGCATCATCGACCGCGCGCGCAAGCTGGAGGAACTGCTGCGCACGCCGCAGGAGGAGGAATTCATCGCGCGCAGCCTGACCGAGCTGCACTTTCTGCGCAAGCGCGGCCGGCTGGCCAATGTCTGCATAGGGCTGCTGACCGTCTGCGGCTTTTGCATCGGCCTGACCATTGCCCTGCTGTTCCTGGGCGAGGCCTACGGCATCAACGGCCATGGCTATGCGGTGCTGGGCTTTCTGTTCGGCGTGCTGATGTTTCTCTCGGCCCTGGCCTGCTTTCTCTGGGAAACCATCATGGCCACCAGCCTGCTGGACTTCCACACCCTGACCCGCGTGCGCGCGGCCGTGCGCACCATACAGCGGCCGGAACGCAACGACCAGGCCCAGGCTGAGCCGTCCACCCCGGCAGACGACACCGGCCGCCAGCCCTGAGCCGGGCGCGGACGGCGCCGCCGTCGCCATCGCCGTCGCCCATTCACTCCATCGGATCCAGGCAGGCCGCCGCGGCCTGGATCACGCAGTCCGTCAGGCGCTGCAGGCTGGCCTGCGCATTGCGCGCATGGGCCCAGTACATGGGAATGTCCAGATCGTTGCCGGGCAGCAGCTCCACCAGGCTGCCTTCGGCCAGTTGCGCGCCGATCATCAGCGGCGGGTGCATGCCCCAGCCCATGCCCAGCTCGCAGGCCCGCGTATAGCCCTGGTTGGACGGCAGAAAGTGGCGCGGCGTGCTGCGCCGGCCTTCCGCGCCCAGGCGCTGCAGCCACTGGTCCTGCAGGCTGTCCTTGCGGCCGTAGCTCATCATGGGCGTGCGCGCCATGGCCTCGGGCGTGATGCCGTCCTTCAGGTAGCGGCGGATGAAATCGGGACTGGCGGCCGCCACGTAGCGCATGCGTCCCAGCGGCCAGGTGTTGCAGCCCGGAATGGCCGAGGACGTGGCCGTGACGGCGGCCAGCACCTCGCCCTCGCGGATGCGCTTGGCCGTGTGGTCCTGGTCGTCGATGCTGATGTCCAGCAGCTCGTTGCCGTCGCGCGTGAAGGCGGACATGGCGTCCATGAACCAGGTGGACAGCGAGTCGGCATTGACGGCCAGCTTGAGCGTGGGCAGGGCCGTCTGGCCCTCGGGCACCAGTTCGGGGTTCTTGCGGCGCAGGTCGTTTTCCAGCAGGGCGACCTGCTCCACATGCAGGCACAGGCGGCGGCCTGCCTCCGTGCCTGAACAGGGCTGGCCGCGCAGCACCAGCACCTGGCCCACGCGCTCTTCCAGCAGCTTGATGCGCTGGGAGACGGCCGAGGGCGTGACGTGCAGCTTGCGCGCCGCGCGTTCGAAGCTGCCTTCGCGCACCACGGCTGCCAGGGCTTCGAGTCCGGCGTAGTCGAGCATTTAGATATTCTTCATTTGATTGAGTAAATGTAATTTTACTTAACCATTTGCGAGCCAGACAATCCCTGCCCATGTGGACTGCAAATGTTTCTTCTTCCTGGCTGGCGGGCTTCACGGTCTGCCTGTCGCTCATCGTCTCCATCGGAGCCCAGAACCTGTATGTGCTGCGCCAGGCCGTGCACGGCCAGCATGTACGCGCCTGCGTGGCATGGTGCGTGGTCAGCGACGTGGTGCTCATCGGCCTGGGCGTGGCGGGCATGGCCCGGCTGCTGGGCGACAACCCCGATCTGGCCCGCTACCTGACCCTGGGCGGCGCCCTGTTCCTGCTGGCCTACGGCCTGATGGCGCTGTGGCGCATGGCCATGGCGCCCGATGCGCAGCTGGCCGCCTCGGGCGGGCAGCTGGCGCCGCGCGGCCTGCTGGGCGTGGTCTCCACGCTGGCCGTTATCACCTTGTTCAACCCCCATGTCTATCTGGACACGGTGCTGCTGATGGGCTCCATCGGCGCGCGCCAGGAAGGCGCGCTCAAATGGGTGTATGTGATTGGCGCCGCTTCGGCCAGCCTGTCATGGTTCGTGCTGCTGGCCTTTGCGGGCCGCCGCCTCAGGCGCCTGTTCGAGAAGCCGCGTGCCTGGCGGATTCTCGATGGCCTGACGGGGGTGATGATGCTGGCGCTGGCCTGGTGGGTGGCCGGCAGCGTCTGGGCGCCGGCCGGGGCCTGGGCCGGCCAGAAGCGGCAGGCTCAGCCCGCCGCCTGCTCCGGCTCCGGTGCCCAGGTGCCCACGGCCTCGATGAGGTTCCAGCTGTTGCACTCGATGCAGTAGTGGCCGGTGGTGCCGGTCTTCTGGCTCTCGGCCTCGATCACCACGCGGTGACCATGGCGCTGGGCCGGCGACAGCGGACGGATCTTGTCGTACTTGAACTGCTCTGCCAGATCGCCGCGAAAGGCGATGGTGATGCGGTCGCGCTTGGGGAAATAGTCGTTCTCGTACTTGTCGAGGGTGCGGATGGCCACCAGATTGGCCATGCTGTCCGGATGCGGTGCGCTCATTGAAGTCTCCCTGCCTGTGATGGCGTTCTATGTTCAAAACGATCTGATGACGGTGGTCAGGCATCCGTGGCTTGCGGCTGCAGCGGTAGCTGCAGCCCGGTCTTGACGCGTTCCAGCGCTATCGAGGTGGTGTAGCGCCGGATGTTGTCGTCCCCCGCAAACAGCCGAGCCGCCAGCGCCTGGTACTCCTCCATATCGGCAGCCGTGACGATCAATGAATAGTCGGCTTCACCGGTCACGTAATAACACTGCTGTACCGCGTCCTCCCGATCCACGCGTGCGCGAAAGGCCTGCGACAGATCGGGGCGCTCGTTGACCAGCTGCACGTTGATGAGCACGGTCAGCGGCCGGCCTATGCGCGCCGGATCGACCACGGCCACGTTGGCCGCGATCACGCCCAGCTCCTGCAGCCGCTTGATGCGCCGCTGCACGGCCGGCGCGGAAAGGTGCACGCGCTCGGCGATGAGGCGCTGTGGCGTGAGGTTGTCGCGCTGCAGCACGTCGAGAATGGCGCGGTCGAAGGAGTCCAGGGCGATGGCGGGCATGGGCGGCTGGCGGCGAGAAGAGGAAAAGAGCGAATATTGCGTGAAGCGGCTCAAAAACGAGCTGTTTGCGCGGTGCGCTTGCAATATCGTACGCGCCATGACAACAAACATCACATGGAACCGCGCCTGGCCGCTGCTGGCCGTGCTGGGCTCGGTGACGGCGCTGGGCGTGGGAACGTCACTGGCCAAGCAGCTTTTTCCGGTGCTGGGTGCCCAAGGCACCTCGGCATTGCGCGTGGGCTTTGCCGCGCTGATCCTGGTGGCCATCTGGCGGCCCTGGCGCTGGACGCTGGCGCGGCCTCAGGCCTGGGCGCTGCTGCGTTTCGGCGTGGCGCTGGGCGCCATGAACCTGCTGTTCTACATGGCGCTGCGCACCATTCCCTTCGGCCTGGCCGTGGCCATCGAGTTCTCGGGGCCGCTGGCCGTGGCCATCTACCACTCGCGCCGGCCCGTGGATTTTGTCTGGCTTGCGCTGGCGGTGGCGGGGCTGGCACTGATCCTGCCCATAGGCGGTGCCAGCGCCAGCGCCGGCGCCCTGGTGCTGGAGCCCGTGGGCATTGCCTGCGCCGTGGGCGCCGCCATCTGCTGGGCGCTGTACATCCTGCTGGGCCAGCGGCTGGGCAGCATTCCCAGCGGCCAGGCCGTGTCGCTGGGCCTGGTGTTCGCCGCCATGGTGGTGGTGCCCTTCGGCGTGGCCGAGGCGGGGGCCAAGCTGCTGCAGCCATCCATACTTCTTTTCGGGTTGATGGTTGCGGCCATCTCCAGCGCCTTGCCCTACACGCTGGAGATGATGGCGCTGCGCCGCCTGCCGCCCGCCACCTTCGGCATCGCGCTGGCAACGGAGCCCGCGATAGCCGCCCTCATGGGCATGCTGCTGCTGCATGAGCAACTGGTGGGAACGCAGTGGCTGGCCATTGCCTGCATCATGGGCGCGGCCATGGGCAGCGCCATCACGCGGCCGGCTGCTGCGGCCAAGGCGCCGGCGGAGGTGGCCTCCGCAGGCTGAGGCAAGGAATGCCAGCCACAAAAAAAGCGCTGCCCCGGCAGCGCTTTTTTTTTCGCAACGGTCGCAGCCGGCAAGGCTGCGGCCACCTCGCATTCAGAACGCGGGAACGACGGCGCCCTTGTACTTCTCGACGATGAACTTCTTCACATCAGGCGTGTGCAGTGCGTTCATCAGCTTGGCGATGTTGGGATCGTTGGCGCGGTCCTGGCGCGACACCACGATGTTGGTGTAGGGCGAGTCGGCACCTTCGATGAACAGCGCATCCTTGGTGGGATTGAGCTTGGCCTCGATGGCGTAGTTGGTGTTGATCAGCGCCAGGTCCACATCGCCCAGTGCGCGCGGCAGCAGCGGGGCTTCGAGTTCCTTGAACTTGAGCTTCTTGGGGTTCTTGGCCACATCCAGCGGCGTGGGCGTCAGGCTCTTGGGGTCCTTGAGCTCGATCAGGCCCTGCTTGGCCAGCAGGATCAGGGCGCGGCCGCCGTTGGAGGGGTCGTTGGGGATGGCAATGGTGGCGCCGTCCTTCAGGTCCTTGACGTTCTTGATCTTCTGCGAGTAGCCGCCGAAGGGCTCCACATGGACCTTGCCATTGGGCACGGCCACCAGCGAGGTCTTGCGGTCCTTGTTGTAGCTGTCCAGGTAGGGCTGGTGCTGGAAGAAGTTCACGTCCAGCTGCTTGTCCTCGACGGCCGCATTGGGCTGCACGTAGTCGCTGAATTCCTTGATCTGCAGATCGATGCCCTGGGCCTTCAGCGCGGGCTTGATGTGATTGAGGATTTCTGCATGCGGCACGGCCGTGGCACCGACCTTGAGCACGTCGGCGGCCTGGGCTGTCAGTGCCAGCGTGGCAATCGCGATTGCGGAGAGGGCTTTCTTCAACATGACCGGAGGACTTTCTTCAACGGGTTGCGATAAAACGCCGCCGGCCCGGGAGAACGGCTCCGCGTCGGGCTTGGCGGCAGGCAGGCGCATAGTCTAGTGCTGCGCCAGGGGCCGCGTTGAACATTTTTGATATTTGGTTATAAGGCTGTGGTTTTTTATGCGGATTCTTGCGATGGCGCAGCGCGTACCATCGCCGCCATGGACTCCGAAATGCTGCAAAAGCTGGTGCAGGTGCAAATGCCCTATGGCAAGTACAAGGGCCGGCTGATCGCCGATCTTCCCGGCAACTATCTGAACTGGTTCGCACGCGAGGGCTTTCCCAAGGGAGAGCTGGGCCAACTGCTGGCGCTGATGCAGGAGCTGGACCACAACGGCCTGTCGCACCTGCTGCAGCCGCTGCGCGACGGGCGGCGCTGAAGCGCAAGGCCGCTGAACCGGGCCCTGGCCCGGCACAGGCTCAGGGCGGAAAGCCTTCCACGGTATCCCGCAACTGAACGAGTACGGCCTCCAGTTGCGGCAGAGGCACCGAACCCAGTCCCAGGCGCAGCGCATGCGGGGCATGGGGAGTCGTTGCGTAGGCGTGGGCCTGCGATACGGCGATGCCGCACTGGGCCAGCGCCGTGGCCACCCGGTCCATCCGCAGCTCCCCGGGCAGGCGCAGCCAGAGGAAGAGCGAGCAGGGGTGGGCCAGCATCTGCATTCCTGCCAGCGCCTTGCGCGCAATCGCCTGCCGGCGCCGTGCCTCCTGCCGCATGCGTTGTTCCTGCTGCCGCACGGAGCCGCTGGCCATCCAGCGCGTGGCCATGGCCGTGACCAGGCCCGGCATGCTCCAGTGGCTGGCGCGCACCACGGCCTTGACGCGGCCTGCCCATGCCTGGGGCACCACCATGAAGCCGAAGCGCAACCCGCTGGCCACGCTTTTCGAGAGGCTGGAGACGTGAATGCAGCGCTCTGGCGCCAGCGTTGCGAGGGCTGCGGGCGCCTTGCCTGCCAGAAAGGCATAGGCAGCATCCTCGATCAGCAGGCAATCGTGGCGCCTTGCGATCTCCACCAGGCGCTGGCGCTGCGCCAGCGGCATCACCCATCCCAGGGGGTTGTGCAGCGTGGGCATGGCATGGATGGCGCGTATGCGCCGGCGTGCGCACAGCCGCTCCAATGCATCGAGGTCGGGACCCTCGTCAAGGGCAGGGACCGGCTGGAGGTCCAGGTCCTGGAGCTCGGCCAGCATCCTGAAGCCCGGGTAGGTCAGCGCGTCCACGGCCACCGCATCGCCGGGCCGCAGCAGCGCACGCACGGCAATGTCCAGTCCTTGCTGCGCGCCGTTGACCAGGAAGATGCGTTCCGGCTCGGCAGCCAGGCCGCGTTCGCGGGCAAGGAAGTCGGCCACGATGCGCCGCTCGTGCAGCCGGCCGCCGGGCGGCTGCTGGTGCATGAGCGCAGCCAGGTCGCCCGAAGCAGCCAGCTCGCGCAGCATGGAGCGCAACAGCCCGGCCTGCCCCGGCCAGGTGGGATGGTTGAAGGACAGGTCGGCCGTATCCGAACTCAGGCGGGATTCGTCGCCGCCATCCCATTCGCGCTGCTGCGGCCGATCCCGCACAAAGGTGCCGCGCCCGGTTTCGCCGATGACCAGGCCGAGGGAGGCCAGCCGCGCATACACCTTGCTGGCGGACGCCACGGCCATGCCATGGCGGGCCGCGAGGTCGCGGTGCGTGGGCATCAGCGTGCCGGGGGCGAGCCGGCCGGCGCGGATGTCTTCGGCCAGCCGTTCAGTCAGCAGAGCAACGCGAGAGGCAGCCATGGAGTGTAGTTAGGACAATTTTTTGATTGTTCCAGTCTAGGTCATCACACTGGCGAGACGGGCATTCCCGGGCCTTGCCCTCCCGCTCCAGACAGGAAATCCATGCATCTTCCCCGCACTTATCTCCCCGTGCTCGACTATCTGCAGCGGCAGATCGAAGGGCGGCTTGCCGCAGACGAGGCCACGCACATGCGCTATCCGACCGCGATCTCGCAGATGCTGGGGTTTCGCATAGTGGCCGTCGGCGAAGCCATGGCCGTCGTGGAGTTCGACGCCGATGCGCAGCGCCATGGCAACCAGCAGGGCACGGTCCATGGCGGGATGCTGTGCGAACTGGCCGATGCTGCCATAGGCACGGCGCATTCCACTTTGATGGAGCCAGGCCAGAGTTTCACCAGCATCGACCTGAAGGCGGCCTTCCTGCGCCCGGTCTGGCGCTCCAGGCTGTGCGCGCGGGCGTGGGCCGAGCACCGTGGGCGCACGATCAGCCACTACCGCTGTGAAATCGAGCGTGATGATGGCAAGACCGTTGCGAGCATCGCCAGCGCCGTGATGACGCTGCGTGGAGAGCATGCGCAAGGCCGTTGAAGCAGGCCGCTGGACAAAACAGAAAGGCCGCGACAGGCGCGGCCTTTTGCAAGGAGCAGGCGGTTTACTTGGCGGCGGCGCGGGCGGCTTCTGCCTTGGCCTTGGCTTCATCGGCCTTGCGCTGCAGCTCGGCTGCCTCGGTTTCGGCGGCCTTGGCCTTGGCTTCGGCCTCCTTGGCGGCAGCGTCCTTTTCAGGGGTCATGGCGCCGGCCAGCGCATTGCCGGCCATGGAGCCGGCAACGGCGCCCACGGCGGCGGCGCCCAGCGTGCCCATCATGCCCGGGCCTGCAGCACCTGCACCTGCAGTGGCAGGTGCCGCTGCCGGAGCGGCGGCTGCGGCGGGCGCGGCCGGCGTTGCTGGCGTGGCAGGAGCTGCCGGGCTGGCAGGCGTTGCCGCCTTGCTGGCGGTGGGCGCCGCAGGCGCTGCGGGCTGGGCAGGGGCCTTGCCGATCGACGCCGGGCGCACGGACTTGCCGCCGCTGCCCATGCGCTTGGCCTGGGCCAGCGTGGGCACGGTCAGCGAGGCAATGGCCAGGGCGATCACGGAGGCAGTGGTGCGGAACGAAGTCTTCACGAAGGTTTTTCCAATCATGGTGGTCATGTGCACGGTCGGCGCAGGCGGGCCTGCGCCGGTCGGAGCGCCACAGGCCGCCCGTCTGCGGGCAGGCCTGCGGCCTTGGGTGTCACATGGGGATGGGGCAGGAGATTCCAAGCACCGGCATGCGGATACGCCGGTGTGCAGCCTGCTGTTGTAGGAGAGCCACCGGCGCTGAGGCGGTGGCCTATGGGGCTGCATCAAGCATTGTAGAAAAGACCGGGGCCTGCCGGAAAAGCAAGCCCACAAAACATTCTCAGCTATTGATTGCGGAGCAGTGCAGCGGCCTGCGCCAGCCCCCGCCGCCGGTTTTCAGCGCAGCACTTCCAGCAGGCGGTCCAGGCCGCCTTCGGTGATGGAGACCTTGGCCTCGTTGCGCACGCGCGGCTTGGCGTGGTAGGCCACGGACAGGCCTGCGACCTGCATCATGGGAATGTCGTTGCTGCCGTCGCCCACGGCGATGCACTGGTCGGGGCGAATGCCCAGCAGCGAGGCGACTTCCAGCAGCGTGCGGCGCTTTTCGGCGCCGTCGCAGATGTCGCCCCAGGGCTGCTCGATCAGGCCGCCGGTCAGCGCGCCATCGCGCATCTCCAGCACGTTGGCACGCACGAAGTCGATGCCCAGCATGCCGCGCACGTGCTCGGCAAAGTAGGTGAAGCCGCCCGAGACCAGCAGCACCTTCAGGCCCGCAGCCTGGGCTGCGCGCACCAGGGTTTCGGCGCCCGGGGAGAGCTTCAGGCGCTCGGCCAGCACGCGGGCCATGTCGGCCTCGGTCACGCCGACGAGCTTGCCCACGCGCTGGCGCAGGCTGTCCTTGAAGTCGGTGATCTCGCCGCGCATGGTGGCTTCGGTGATGGCCGCGACCTCGGCCTTCTTGCCGGTGGCGTCGGCGATCTCGTCGATGCATTCGATGGTGATCAGCGTCGAGTCCATGTCGAACGCGATGAGCTTGTAGTCGGCCAGCTTCAGTGGCGGCTGGATGCCGCGGATCAGCAGTCCGGGCGCGAATTCGGTGACATCGGTCATGGGTGGGGCAGCAAAAAGGGACGGGCCGCCGGGCTGGCGGGTATCAGGCGCGAATCATATCCAGAGCCAGGGCCGCGCGGCGCAGTCACTGGCCTTGGCACTGCGGCGCGCCACGGCTTGTGCCTGGATGCGCCCTCAGGGCGCGGGCGGGCGGCGCAGGTAGATGGCGTCCGACCAGGTGGCCAGCCATTGGGGACGGAACACCACGAAGATGGCCGTCACCATGCCGGTGACCACGGCATCGCCCCAGGCCATGAGCCAGCGCGCAATGCGCGACAGGTCCTCGTTGACACCGGGAAGCGAGTGGCCTGCGGCCTGCGCCAGCAGGGCCGAGATGAAGACGCACAGCACCGTGCCCGCAAAGCCGCGCGCGAGGATGTAGACAAAGATCTGGTGCGGCAGCCAGCGCCGCAGCGCCGCACCCCAGAGCATGGCCAGCGTGGCGGGCACGATGCCCTGCCAGACCGAGATGCCCAGCGCATCTCCCCAGCCCAGGGCCGGCGACAGCAGGGCCGCCAGCCCGCCCACGACGAGCAGCAGCGGCACGGACAGCGGCCAGCCCAGCATGAGCACCACCAGCGGCGCCGAGGACCACTGCAGTTGCAGCGGCATGCGGTGCAGCGTGGGCAGGGCCCAGATCCAGGGCAGCAGCACGAGCACGCCCAGCAGCGGCGTGACCAGGGGCGAGGCCATGCGGTCCAGCGGCCCGCCCGGGCCCGGGCGGCCGGCCAGCATGCGCCAGGGGCGCAGCCACAGCGCGGCGGCCAGGGCCAGCAGGGCGATGCTCGCTTCGAGGAACATGGCTAGGACAACCCTTCTATGCGGGCTGGGCCGCCTTTGCCTCCACCAGCGGCTGGCCCAGGCTGCGCAGCACGTCGCGCACCATCTGGGCGCGGTCCTTGGGGTTGTCCAGGGCGCGCTCTATGCGCAGCTTCTCGTTGCCGGCCAGCTTGATGTGCTTGTTCTTCTGGATGAGGTGGATGATGGCCATCGGGTCCACCGGCGGCTGGGGCTTGAAGGTGATGTTGATCACGCCGGGCGCCGCATCGACCTTGACCACGCCGTAGGGCTGGGACAGCACGCGCAGGCGGTGCACGTCGATCAGCGTCTGCGCCTGGGGCGGCAGCTTGCCGAAGCGGTCCACGATTTCTTCGAGCAGGGTGTCGATCTGGTCGCTGGTGCGGGCCGTCGCCAGTTTCTTGTAGAAGGACAGGCGCAGGTGCACATCTCCGCAGTAGTCGCCCGGCAGCAGGGCCGGCGCGTGCAGGTTGATGTCGGTGGAGGCCGACAGCGGGCTGAGCAGGTCGGGCTCCTTGCCGGCCTTGAGGCTGCGCACGGCCTCGGACAGCATCTCGTTGTAGAGCTGGAAGCCCACCTCCATCATGTTGCCGCTCTGGTTCTCGCCCAGCACCTCGCCGGCGCCGCGGATCTCCAGGTCGTGCATGGCCAGGTAGAAGCCCGAGCCCAGTTCCTCCATCTGCTGGATGGCCTCCAGCCGCTGCTGGGCCTGCTTGGTCAGGCTGTCCAGGTCGGGCACCATCAGGTAGGCATAGGCTTGGTGGTGGCTGCGGCCCACGCGGCCACGCAACTGGTGCAGCTGGGCCAGGCCGAATTTGTCGGCGCGGCTGATGAGGATGGTGTTGGCGCTGGGCACGTCGATGCCGGTCTCGATGATGGTCGAGCACAGCAATATGTTGTAGCGCTGGGCCACGAAGTCACGCATGACGCGCTCGAGCTCGCGCTCGGGCATCTGGCCGTGGGCCACGGCGATGCGGGCCTCGGGCAGGATTTCCTCGAGCTTTTGCTTGCGGTTCTCGATGGTCTCGACCTCGTTGTGCAGGAAGTAGCACTGGCCGCCGCGCTTGAGCTCGCGCAGCACGGCCTCGCGGATCACGCCCGTGCCCTCGTTGCGCACAAAGGTCTTGATGGCCAGGCGCCGCTGGGGCGCGGTGGCGATGACGGACAGGTCGCGCAGGCCTTCCAGCGCCATGCCCATGGTGCGCGGGATGGGCGTGGCCGTCAGCGTGAGCACGTCCACCTCGGCGCGCATGGCCTTCATGGCTTCCTTGTGGCGCACGCCGAAGCGGTGCTCCTCGTCGATGATCAGCAGGCCCAGGTTCTTGAACTGCGTGGACTCGGACAGCAGCTTGTGCGTGCCCACGACGATGTCCACCGAGCCGTCGGCAATGCCCTTGACGGCCGCCGTGATCTCCTTGCCCGAGCGAAAGCGCGAGACTTCGGCCACCTTGATCGGCCACTTGGAGAAGCGGTCCACCAGGGTCTGGTAATGCTGCTCGGCCAGCAGCGTGGTGGGCGCGAGAAAGGCCACCTGCTTGCCGCCCGTGATGGCCACGAAGGCCGCGCGAAGCGCCACCTCGGTCTTGCCGAAGCCCACGTCGCCGCAGACCAGGCGGTCCATGGGCTGGGGGCTGATCATGTCCTGGATCACGGCGTGGA
Organism: Delftia tsuruhatensis NBRC 16741; assembly: GCF_001571325.1. Classification (GTDB taxonomy): domain Bacteria; phylum Pseudomonadota; class Gammaproteobacteria; order Burkholderiales; family Burkholderiaceae_C; genus Comamonas; species Comamonas tsuruhatensis. The sequence goes on along the minus strand of NZ_BCTO01000021.1, from coordinate 5,100 downwards.
TGGCGGCGCGCTGGTCCGCCGTTTCCTCGAAGCCGAAGTCGTTGGCGAATTGCTCGTAGTCCTGGGGCGAGTAGCGGAAGGCATGGCCCTGGCGTGCGGCGCGGCGTGCGTAGATGTTCAGCAGCTCGGCCGCGGAGTCGCGCACCTGCTCGGCCGCCTTGCGCTTGGCCTTTTCCCACTGCGTGCCGCCGAGCTTGTGCAGCGGCGCGTCCTCGGGTGAGACGCCCGTGTAGCGGCTGATCAGCTGCAACTGGCTGACGGGCACGTAGAGCACGGCGTTGCCAGCGTACTCCAGGTGCAGGAATTCCTGCACGGCCGGCGTGCCGTCGGGGTTCTTCTGGCCCATGTCCATGTGGACCAGGCCCTGGTAGCGGCCGATGCCGTGGTCCGAGTGCACCACGGGGTCGCCCACCTTGAGTTCGGACAGGTCCTTGATCAGTGCCTCGACATCGCTGACCTGCTCCTGCCGGCGGCGCCTGCGGCCCGTGGGGCTGGTGGCGAACAGCTCGGTCTCGGTGACGAAGTCCAGGCCTTCCTCCACCCAGGCGAAGCCGTTCATCAGCCCGGCCGTGGCAATGCCCACCTTCTCGCCCGCATCGCCCTGGAACTCGGCCAGCGAGTCGAAGACCGGCGGGTTCACGCCCGAGGCGCGGAAAAAGTCCAGCAGGCTTTCTCGGCGGCCATCGGACTCGGCCAGCAGCAGGATGCGGTGGGCGCTGGCGGCAATGTGCCTTTGCAGCCGCGCCAGCGGGTCCTCGGCGCCGCGCACCACGGACAGGTCCTCCAGCTTCTGGAAGATGGCGCTGTCTGCCACGTCCTCGGTGCCTGGGCGCAGCGCGAGCTGGGCGTGCTCCTTGGCGCGCGTGTAGAACTGGTCGGCGGACAGGAACAGCACCTCGGGCGGCAGGGCCGGGCGCTCGGGGTCGCCCTGCACCAGGCGGAAGCGCTCCTTGGTGTCCTGCCAAAAGCGCTGGAAGGCCGGCTCCAGGTCGCCATGCATCACCACGGTGGCATCGGCGCCCAGGTAGTCGAAGACGGTGGCCGTTTCGTCGAAGAACAGCGGCAGGTAGTACTCGATGCCGGCCGTGGCAATGCCCTGGCCCATGTCCTTGTAGATGCGGCTGCGCGTGGGATCGCCCTCCAGCAGCTCGCGCCAGCGCTGGCGGAACTTGGCGCGCGCGTCCTCGTCCATGGGGAACTCGCGGCCGGGCAGCAGGCGCACCTCGGGCACGGGGTAGAGGCTGCGCTGGGTGTCGGGGTCGAAGGTGCGGATGGAGTCGATCTCGTCGTCGAACAGGTCCACCCGGTAGGGCTGCAGCGAGCCCATGGGAAACAGGTCGATCAGGCCGCCCCGCACCGCGTACTCTCCATGGCTGACCACCTGGGAGACATGCTGGTAGCCGGCCAGGGTCAGCTGGGCCTTGAGTTTGGCCTCGTCCAGCTTCTGGCCGCTCTTGAACTCGAAGGTGTAGCCGGCCAGGAAGGAGGGCGGCGCCAGCCGGTACAGCGCGGTGGTGGCGGGCACCAGCACCACGTCGGCGCCATGCTCCTTGTCGCGCTGGTTGATGCGCCACAGCGTGGCCAGGCGCTCGCTGATCAGGTCCTGGTGGGGAGAGAAGCTGTCGTAGGGCAGGGTCTCCCAGTCGGGGAACAGCGCGCAGCGCAGGCCCGGGGCGAAGAAGGCCATCTCGTCGATCAGCCGCTGGGCATCCGAGGCGTCGGCCGTGACGATGGCCGTCACCCGGCCTGCCGCCTTCTCGCGCTCGCCCAGGCGGGCCAGCAGCAGGGCGTCGGCGCTGCCCACGGGGCGGGGCAGGGTGAAGCGTTTTCCGGGAGTGAGCTTGGGCAGTTCCATGGTGCTTGGACGTGGGCGCCGCAGCGCCTGGGCGAAGTAACGACAAAACCCCTCGGCACGCGCAGAGGGGTATCGAACCATTTTAGCCAGCACGCATGGCGGCCATGCAGGCATGCCCGCATGTCCATGGTGGCGCATGGCCGTCACTACAATGCGCCACCATGACAGATCTGCTTGCGGCGGCTGCGCCCGCGTCCCTGGAGCCGGCCCGCCTGTGGGCCTTGATCCCCTGCGCGGGCACGGGCTCGCGCGCCATCGCACCCGATGCGCCTGCGCCTGAATTGCCCAAGCAATACCACCTGGTGGCCGGTGCGCCCATGGTGGCGCACACGCTGGCCGCCTTTGCGGGTGCAACGCGCGTACACCACACGCTGGTGGTGATCGCGCCTGGCGACGACTTCTGGCGCCAGGGCCTGCCGGGCCCGTCGCCCACGCGCTACTCCACGGCGGCATGCGGAGGCGCCACGCGGGCCGAATCCGTGACCAACGGCCTGAAGGAGCTGCTGGCGCGCGGTGCGGGCGCGCACGACTGGGTGCTGGTGCACGACGCCGCGCGCTGCCTGGTGACGCCCGCGCTCATCGATGCCCTGATCGACGCCTGCGAGCACGATGCCGTGGGCGGCCTGCTGGCGCACAAGCTGCCCGACACGCTCAAGACGGCCGTGGCCGGGCCCAGCGGGGTGCGCGTGGCGGGCACGGTGGACCGCAGCGACAAATGGCTGGCGCAGACGCCGCAGATGTTCCGCATCGCGCCGCTGCTCGATGCGCTGCAGCACGCCGGCTCGGCCGTGACCGACGAGGCCAGCGCCATGGAGGCCGTGGGCCAGCGCCCGCGCCTGGTGCCCGGCGGCGCGCAGAACTTCAAGGTCACCTATCCGGACGATTTCGCGCTGGCCGCCGCCGTGCTGTCGCAGCGCGAGCGCAGCACCACGCTGGAGCGATACCGGGGCCAGCGCGACCATCCGCAGGCGTCGGGCAATCCATTTTTCTGAACCTGGAATGTTTCACATGAATTTTCGTATTGGCGAGGGCTGGGACGTGCATGCCCTGGTGCCCGGGCGCAAGCTGATCCTGGGCGGCATCGAGGTGCCGCACGAACTGGGGCTGCTGGGCCATTCCGATGCCGACGTGCTGCTGCACGCCATCACCGACGCGCTGCTGGGCGGCGCGGCGCTGGGCGACATCGGCCGGCATTTCCCCGACACCGACCCCGAATTCCGTGGCGCCGATTCGCTGGTGCTGCTGGTGGAAGCGGCGCGCCGCGTGCGCGCCACGGGGCTGGAGATTGGCAACATCGACAGCACCATCATTGCCCAGGCCCCCAAGCTGGCGCCGCACATTCCCGCCATGCGCGAGCGCATCGCCACGGCGCTGGGGCTGGCGCTGGACCAGGTCAACGTCAAGGCCAAGACGGCCGAAAAGCTCGGACCCGTGGGCCAGCAGCAGGCCATGGAGGCGCGCGCCGCCGCCTTGCTGTTCCGCGCCTGACCAGCGGGGTGCCATCCCCATGCAAAAGGCCCCGGCGATCGGTCAACGATCGCCGGGGCCTTTGTATCTGCCGAACGTATCTGCCGAACGCGCGCTGCGGGCTCAGTCCTCGCCGTCCAGGGCGCCGTCCTGCGCACGCGGGGGCAGCTGGCGCTTGATCTGCGGGCGCTGCAGACGCTGCTCGGGCTCGGCACCCTTGGCCACGCCCGAGGCACGCTGCAACTGCACATGGGCAACCAGCCCGCCCGTGGAGGAGTTGGACAGCGCAAACACGCCGCCCATGCGCTGCACCGTCTTGTCCACGATGGACAGGCCCAGGCCCGCGCCCGCTGCGGCCGTGCGCGCGGAGTCGCCACGGAAGAAGGGCTGGGTCAGGCTGGCGAGCTGCTCGGGCGGCACGCCACGGCCATGGTCGCGGATGCGGATCACCACCCAGCTTTCGCGTTCCGATGCCGTCACATCCACGTGGGTGGTTTCGGTCTCGGGCGTCTTGCCGTAGCGGCGTGCGTTCTCGAACAGGTTGGAGATCACGCGCGCCAGTTCCACCTCGTCGGCCAGCACATAGACGCCTTCGGGCACGGCCATGCTGATCTGCAGCTCGCGGTGGTCCTGCACCGCATAGACGCAGGAGGACACCACGGCATGCAGGTTCACCGGGTTGAGGGTGACATGGTCGGGGCGGGCGTAGTCCAGGAATTTGTCGATGGTGGCGTCCAGCTGCACGATGTCGGCCACCATGTGCTCGCGCGCCACGTCGTCCACCACGCTCATCTCGGTCTCCAGCCGCAGGCGGGCGAGCGGCGTGCGCAGGTCGTGGGAGATGCCAGCCAGCATCACCGCACGGTCCTGCTCCAGCTGGGCGAGTTTCTGCGCCATGCGGTTGAAGCCGATGTTGACCTCGCGGATCTCGCTGGTGACGGCTTCCTCGTCCAGCTGGCTGGCGTCGAAGTCGCCATCTCGCACGCGGTTGGCCGCATAGCTCAACTGCTTGAGTGGCCGGTTGATCAGGCGCGCGATGGCTGCCGCCCCCGCCAGGGACAGCAGGCCGGCCGTGATCAGCCAGATCAGCCAGGTGCGCCCGCTGGCTGGCGTGAAGCGCGAGCGGTCCATCAGCAGCCAGGTGCGGTCGCCATTGATGGTGAAGCCCACCCACAGCCCCGGTTCGCCATTGACGCTGCGCGCCACGATGGTGCCGTAGCCCAGGCGGCGCGTGAGCTCCTCGGTCAGGCGCTTGCCCAGCGTGCTCTGGTCCAGCAGCTCGAAGCTGTCGCCAGGCTCGCGCGGCAGAATGCGCACGCCTTCCTGGTCGGCCATGGTCTTGATCAGCGAGACGCGGTTGATGGCATCCGAATGCACCAGGGCCGCGCGGCTGAGGTTGACCAGCGAGGCGATCTGCTGGGCGGTGTGCAGCGTGCGCGGCTCGAATTCGAAGGCGCGCAGCGTCTGCAGCCACGCCAGGATGCTGCCCACCAGCAGCAGGGCCAGCAGGCAGAAGGTACGCCAGAAAAGATTGAGTCCCAGCGGAGAGCGCGCAGTCATGCGCCGCTCGTAGTCGAGCGGCGCAGGGCTGGTGGCGTCATGGGGCGGGACGGTGAAGGAACTCATGGAAGCGGTTCGTCATTCTAGGGGCCGGCTGCGAGATTACGCCTGTGCCGGCCAGCCTGCGTTACCGGTTGTCTCGGTCGACAGGGTGAGGTTTTGGCGCTGCGCATTGTCAACGGCACATAAAACGTTACGGCCCCAACCCAGGGACGCCG